>JAXMDW010000001.1:0-1061433 GCA_046348605.1 Sphingomonadaceae bacterium
CTCTAACCGTTCGTTTCCGTCCGCCTGTCTGTGTTGCCCTGGCTTCTCCTGCCTTCGCTTGCGGGAACAATGCTCTTGCCAGCGCTCCTTCTTGGCCGAATGCTCAGTCCAGTGGGGAGCCAATGACGACCAAACGATGGAAGCAAGTCCCATGTCCAACCTTGAAAAAATCATCCGCCTGAAGACAGTTCTCGCGCGCACCGGGCTTTCGCGTTCGACCATGTATCGAAAAATTTCGGAAGGCACCTTCCCCCGGCGGGTGCCCATCAGCGTTCACGGCACTGGCTGGTATGAGTCCGCCATCAATCGCTGGATCGCCAACCCAGCATCATACCGCGAAGAGCGTGCTGAATAGGCAAAGGCCGGGCTAATCCCCGGCCATTGCTTTCGCAGAATCGCCTTTGATGACCTTCGCACCGTCGCGCAGGAAATCGAGGTGGTCGGACCAGTGCTGCATCATGCGCACGCGTTCATCCCAATATTCTCCTCGCGTGTAGGCACGGCGCACCGCGTTGTTGTCACAGTGCGCAAGCTGCCGTTCGATGGCATCGGGATGCCATAGGCCCATTTCATTCAGAAGCGTTGCTGCCATCGCCCGGAAGCCGTGGCCCGTCATTTCGTCTTGCGCGAAGCCCATGCGCCGCAACGCCGCATTGATTGTGTTTTCTGACATGGGGCGATCCACCGAACGCAGCGATGGGAACAGGTAAGAGCTATAGTCGGCGTCATGCTCGATGGTTGCGATGATGGCGAGCGCTTGCCAGGACAGCGGGATGCTGTGGGCACGGCGCATCTTGGTTTTGTGAGGTGGAATAGTCCAAATCGCCTTGTCGAAGTCGAAATCACTCCATTCCGCGTAACGAAGCTCGCCCGGACGCACAAACACATGGGGCAGGAGGCGTAGCGCTGCCCTTGTGTTGGCATGCCCCTCGAACGCCTCGATGGCGCGCAGCAGTCCTCCCGCTGCGTTGGCGCTGGTAATCGCGGCGCGGTGGACGGGCTGGGGGGCAATGAGTGCGCCGCGCAGGTCGGCGGCAATGTCACGCTCGGCGCGGGCCGTGGCGATGGCGTAGCGGAATATCTGGCTGCATGTGCTGCGCAGCCGCTTGGCGGTCTCGTAGCGGCCTTTGCCTTCCATCTTGCGGAGCATGACAAGAAGCTCCTGCGCGGTGATGGAGGCGACGGGACGCTTGCCGATGGCCTCGTTGATGAAGTCCAGCAGCCAGCGCAGTTTCTTCATGGTAACGCCGGAGCGGCCCTCGCGCTCGACCTTCACCAGCCATTCGTCGGCAACGGCCTTGAAGCTGTTGGACGCCGCGACAGCCGCTGCGATCTTCTCCAGCTTGATCTGCTCGGCCGGATCGCCGCCGCGCGCCAGAACCTTGCGGGCCGCGTCGCGCTGCTCGCGGGCTGCGGCAAGGCTGGTGTCGGGATAGACGCCGAACGCCAGCGTCTTCTGCTTGCCGAGGCGGCGATAGTTCATCCGCCAGTAGCGACCGCCATTGGGGGTGACATAGAGGAACAACCCGTCGCTATCGGTCAGCTTGTAGGGCCTGGCGCGGCCCTTGGCGTTCTTGATGGCAACGGCGGTCAGTCCAGCCCTGATTCTGGTCGAAGGGGCCATGATGGTATCTCCTGGTCGGGGAGAGCCGCGCTACCATCAGATATACCATCAGGATGGTGGTATCCGGTGGCGCACAGCCGCTCCGTATGGGATACCTATACCACAATAAAACCGCAGAAATCAGCCAGTTATGGCATCATCTGGAACTCTCTGGGAGAGAGTTTTGGTGACCCCTACGGGAATCGAACCCGTGTTTCAGCCGTGAGAGGGCCGCGTCCTGACCGCTAGACGAAGGGGCCGTTCATTGGGCGGACATGCCGCCGTGTGAAGCGAGAGCGCGCCTTAGCCGCTTGGGTACCGATAATCAAGTGCCACGATGACAGCTTTGCTTGACGCATGTCGATTGCACTCCCTAAGTTCCGGCGATGTGGAAAATAGCGATGGCGGCGGCAATGATGTTGGCAGGAACAGATGGGGCGCGAGCAGATAGCCTGTCGAAAAATGTGCAGGCCGATCTGCCCTCGTTGCTCTACCTTTATCACGATCTTCATCGCCACCCGGAGCTTTCATCAAAGGAGACGCGCACGGCGGCCCTGCTCGCGAAGCAGATGGACGAGCTGGGTTTCAAGGTAACGACCGGGGTAGGCGGCACCGGCGTCGTCGCGGTGATGGAAAATGGCCCCGGACCTGTCATCATGCTGCGCACCGATATGGATGCGCTGCCCGTTAGCGAGGCGACCGGCGTGCCTTACGCCAGCGTCGAGCCGGGCGTGATGCATGCCTGTGGGCATGACATTCATATGACGAGCTGGATTGGCGCGGCACGGCGCTTGTCGGCCATGAAAAGCGAATGGTCCGGCACGCTGATCATGATCGCTCAACCAGCAGAGGAAACCGGCAGCGGCGCCAAGGCGATGCTGGCGGACGGACTCTTCACCCGCTTCCCGAAGCCCGAGGCGGCGATCGCGTTTCATGACGCGGCGGACATGCTGGCGGGAACCATCGGTTATTCGCCCGGCTACACCTTCGCCAATGTCGATTCGGTCGACATAGTGGTGCGCGGCGTGGGTGGGCATGGCGCCTATCCGCACAACACGCGCGACCCGGTCGTGCTCGCGGCGAAGATCGTACTGGCGCTCCAGACCATCGTCTCGCGCGAGGTCGATCCGCAGGACTCGGCGGTGATTACGGTGGGCAAGCTGAGCGGCGGCACCAAGCGCAATGTCATCCCCAACGAGGTCAAGCTGGAGCTGACGGTGCGGAGCTATTCCCAACCGACGCGGGAGAAGCTGCTTGCGGCTATCGAGCGGGTAGCGAGAGGCGAGGCGATTGCGTCGGGGATGCCGGAGGACAGGATGCCCGTCGTCACTCAGGCAGAAGGGCCGGTTCCCGCCACGGTCAACACCGAGCCGCTCACCGCGCGCGTTATAGCGGCGTTCGAGCAGCGCTTCGGCGACCGGGTAAAGCGCCGCCCGCCTACGATGGCGGCGGAGGACTTCGGCCGCTTCCGCACCGGCGACAGCCAAGAGATCCAGAGCTTGCTGTTCTGGGTCGGGGGCGTGCCGCAGGATAAATGGGATGCGGCGGGTGGTGACAGTGCCAAGTTGCCCTCGCTACACAGCCCTTTCTGGGCGCCGGACCCTGAACCGACCATCCTCACCGCGACCGAGGCGATGACCACCGCTGCTCTGGAGCTGCTGAAGAAGCGTTGACGCGCTAACCGGCGAGCGCGGGCGCAATCGCCGCGCAGAGCGCCTCCAGCCCTGCGACGTCCTCCGCATCAAAGCGGGCAGGGGTGGGGCTGTCGAGGTCGAGCACGCCCAGCAACCGTCCTTCGCAGACCAGCGGCACAACGATTTCGGACTCTGACGCCGCATCGCAGGCAATATGACCGGGGAAGGCGTGGACATCGGCGATGCACTGCGTCTCGTGCGTCTGCGCCGCCGTACCACACACGCCCTTGCCGAGCGGGATGCGGATGCAGGCGGCCTTGCCCTGAAAAGGGCCAAGTACCAGCTCGTCACCCACCATCCGATAGAAACCCGCCCAGTTGAGATCGGGCAGATACTGCCAGATGAGCGCCGCAACATTCGCCATATTGGCGATGGCGTCCGTCTCGCCTTCGGTCACCGCCAACGCTGCTGCGCGCAGCTCGGCATAGAGCGCTGTCTTATTACTCGCGTCCGCTGGCGCGAAGTCGAACATGGCTTACGCCGCGGCCTTGCGGCGCTCCGCCAGCTCGTCGTTCAGCATCTCGGCGAGCAGGAACGCCAGCTCCAGCGACTGCGCGGCGTTCAACCGCGGGTCGCAATGGGTGTGATAGCGGTCCGCCAGGCCTTCGTCGCTGATCGCGATGGCGCCGCCGGTGCATTCGGTGACATTCTGGCCGGTCATCTCGGCATGGATGCCGCCGCCGAAGCTGCCCTCGGCGCGGTGCACGGCGAAGAAGCCGCGCACCTCGGCGAGAATGCGCTCGAACGGGCGCGTCTTGTAGCCGCTCGCCGCCTTGATGACGTTGCCGTGCATCGGGTCGCACGACCATAGCACCGGATGGCCTTCCTTCATCACCGCGCGCACGAGCTTGGGCAACCCGGCCTCGATCTTGTCATGCCCATAGCGGGTGATGAGCGTGATGCGGCCTTCCTTGCGGTCGGGGTTGAGCACGTCGAGCAGGCGAATGAGCGCGTCCGGCTCCAGCGACGGGCCGCACTTCATTCCGATCGGGTTGCCGATGCCGCGCAGAAACTCGACATGCGCCGAGCCTTCGAAGCGCGTCCGGTCGCCAATCCACAGCATATGCGCAGACGTATCATACCAGCCGCCGGTGAGGCTGTCCTGCCGGGTCAGCGCCTGCTCATAGGGCAGCAACAGCGCCTCATGGCTGGTATAGAAGCTGGTGGACTTCAGCTGCGGCACGGTTTCTGCGTCAATCCCGCACGCGCGCATGAAATCCAGCGCCTCGCTGATGCGGTCCGCCATCTGTGCGAACTTCTTCGCCCACGGGCTACGGCCCATATAGTCGAGCGTCCAGCGGTGGACCTGATGCAGGTTGGCATAGCCGCCGTTCGAGAATGCGCGCAGCAGATTGAGCGTGGCGGCGGACTGGTTATACGCCTGCACCATGCGCTGCGGGTTCGGCTCGCGGCTTTCCGCCGTGAACGCGATGTCGTTGATGATGTCGCCGCGATAGCTCGGTAGTTCCTTGTCGCCTACCGTTTCGGTCGGCGCGGAACGCGGCTTCGCGAACTGGCCCGCCATGCGGCCCACCTTAACGATCGGCAGCTTGGAAGCGAAGGTCAGCACCACCGCCATCTGGAGGAGGACGCGGAAGGTGTCACGGATATTGTTGGGGTGAAATTCGGCAAAGCTCTCGGCGCAGTCGCCGCCTTGCAGCAGGAACGCCTCGCCGCGCTGCACAGCGGCCAGTTCCTCCGTCAGCGCGCGCGATTCGCCCGCAAACACCAGAGGCGGATAGTGCGACAGCTGTTGCTCGGCGGCATTCAGTGCCGCGACATCATTATAGGTGGGCATTTGCAGCCCTTCATGGCTGCGCCAGCTTTCCGGCTTCCAGTTCGCCACCGCCACTTGTCGTCACTCCTGCTTTGCCGCTCTTTACCATATACCAGAGTCGGCGGACTGTCCCTATGGGGATCGCGCCGCGCAATGGCAAGTGCTTGCGCGCGCAGAGCGGATATGAGCCATGCGGGCTATATATTTGCATGAATGGCCCTTTCTGTCTCAAAGCGACTTGCGGGTGTAAACATCCATGCTTAGGGTTAGGCGATAAGCCAAACGGATTGTTCCAGTTTCCATGACCTCTGACCTTGCCGGTCGCCCTGCCAATCATCCTGCTATTGCTTCTGGCAAGGTCGGCGTGTTGCTGGTCAATCTGGGGACGCCGGATGCGCCGACACCAGCAGCGGTGAAGCGCTATCTGGGCGAGTTCCTCTCGGACCGTCGCGTGGTGGAGATCCCGCCGATCCTGTGGCAGCCGATCTTGCGCGGCATCATCCTCAACACGCGGCCCAAAAAATCCGCCCATGCCTATAGCCAGGTCTGGACGAGCGAAGGCTCGCCACTCGCGGTACATACGAGAGCGACGGCGGAGCGTCTGGGTGCAGCCTTGAACGGCGAGGGCGCGATCGTCGATTGGGCGATGCGCTATGGCAATCCCTCGATTGCATCGAAAATCGCGGCGATGAAAGAGGCGGGGTGCGAGCGTATCCTGTTCGCGCCGCTCTATCCGCAATATAGCGGGGCTACGACCGCGAGCGCGGTGGATGGGCTGGCTGTGGCATTGAAGGCGATGCGCTGGCAACCCGCCGTCCGCACCCTGCCGCCTTATCATGATGACTCGTCTTATATTGAGGCGCTCGCCGCAAGCGCTCGCCGTCATCTCGCAAACCTCGACTCGAAACCCGATGCGTTGCTCTTGACCTTCCACGGCATGCCAGAGCGCACTTTGCACCTCGGCGACCCCTATCACTGCCACTGCTTGAAGACTGCACGGCTGCTTAGCGAAGAACTGGCAGGGGAAATCGACGGACCGATTGAAATAAGTTTCCAGTCCCGTTTCGGCAGAGCAAAATGGCTTGAACCCTCGACAGAGCACAAGCTCGCAGAACTGGGAGCCAAGGGAATACAAAATCTTGCCGTAATGGCGCCCGGATTTTCGGCGGATTGCCTTGAAACTCTGGAGGAAATTATGCTGCGTGGGCGAGATATTTTTCTCGAAAATTCAGGCAAGACTTTAGTCTACATCCCTTGTTTGAACGCGGAGGATGAGGCTATCGCTTGTTATGTGGGGTTGATCCGGCGGGAATTGTCCGGGTGGATTTGACTCGTATCGATTGTTGAGAAGGGGAATGGACTTATGGGCAGAGTTGCAATCGTTACCGGCGGAACCCGTGGCATTGGCGAAGCGATGAGTATCGCGCTGCGCGATATGGGTATGAAGGTGGCCGCAAATTATGCCGGCAACGAGCAGAAGGCCAAGGAATTTACCGATCGCACCGGCATCGCCAGCTACAAATGGGACGTGGGCGAGCATCAGGCCTGCCTCGATGGGTGTGCGCAGGTCGCGGCGGACCTTGGGCCGATAGATGTTGTCGTCAACAATGCCGGCATCACGCGCGACGGCGTGCTCCAGAAGATGAGCTTCGACGACTGGAACGACGTGATGCGGATCAACCTCGGCGGCTGCTTCAACATGGCGAAAGCGACCTTCGGCAGCATGCGCGAGCGCGGTTGGGGCCGGATCGTCAATATCGGTTCGGTGAACGGGCAGGCTGGGCAATATGGTCAGGTGAACTACGCCGCTGCGAAGTCCGGCATCCATGGCTTCACCAAGGCGCTGGCGCAGGAAGGCGCAAAATATGGCGTGACCGTGAACGCCATCGCGCCGGGCTATATCGATACGGATATGGTGGCGGCGGTCCCCGCGCCGGTGCTGGAGAAGATCGTCGCCAAGATCCCGGTCGGTCGCCTGGGCCATGCGGAAGAGATCGCGCGCGGCGTCGCGTTCCTGTGCAGCGAGGATGCGGGCTTCGTCACCGGATCGACCATGTCGATCAACGGTGGCCAGCATATGTACTAAACAGGACATTGGGCGGATGGCGATGACCGAGCAAGGCGACGCATCCGCCCAAATCTTCACCGGCCCGGTGAAGCACAGCGTCACGATAGCGGGCCACCGCACTTCGATCAGTCTTGAGCCGGTTTTCTGGGCGGCGCTGCGCCGCGCGGCGGAAGAGGAGGGTGTCACCCTTCATGCCCTTGTCGCGCGGATAGATGAGGCGCGTATCGCTGCTCTTTCCCTTGCCCGCGGTGGCACACTTTCCCCTGAAGCACATCCCGCAAACCTCGCCAGTGCGATCCGTATCTGGCTGTGGAATCATTATTGCAAATAGTTCGCAACAGCGATTGACTCTGCGAATGATTATCAATAACAGCGCTCTCCAACAGGAGGTTGTTATTGATGTCTCGTATTTCGCTTTGCCCCGTTGATGCCCCCACTCTCTCGCGTCGGCCCATGCTCGCCGCGTTGGCCGCAGCCGCCATGCCCTTTGCGTTCGTGCCAGCCGCCCATGCCGATGAGGCACCAGACGCAGATGGCCGCGACTCCATCGTCGTCACCGGCGTGCGGGAAGCAAACGCCAACCCCAATGCCAACGCCAACGCGCCCTATAAGGTCGAGAAATCGGCCGACAGCAAATTCACCGAGCCGCTGCGCGACACGCCCAAGACCATCACCGCGATCCCCAAGGAAGTGATCGAGGATATGGGCGCGACCAGCTTCCGCGAAGTCGTCCGTTCAACCCCCGGCGTGACGCTCGGCACGGGCGAGGGCGGCAACGCATTCGGCGACCGCATCTTCATCCGTGGCTTCGAGGCGCGTAATGACGTTTACATCGACGGCCTACGCGATCCCGGCGTCACCAGCCGTGAGATTTTCGCGGTCGAGCAGATCGAAATCGTCAAGGGTCCATCGAGCAGCTATGGCGGGCGCGGCACCACCGGCGGCCTCGTCAGCCTGCAATCCAAGCGCCCCAGCTTCATCGATGATTATGTCGTCGCGGAGGGCGGCGTCGGCACCGAAAACTACTGGCGCGGTACCGTGGACGCGAACTATCGCCTGTCTGACAGCGTCGCGGTGCGCGTCAACGGTCTCTATCACAGCGCGGACACGCCGGGTCGGGATTATGTCGAGACCGAGCGCTATGGCGGTACGGTCGCACTCGCCGCGCACCTGACGGATACGCTCTCCATCGGCGCGGACTATTATTACTACCGCATGGACGGCATCCCCGATTACGGCCACCCGTTCGATGTGACGACCGGTCAGCCCTATAAGGTAAACCCCGACAATTTCTACGGCGTTATCGGGCGGGACTTCATCAGGAATGGCGCGGATGTCGCGACATTGCGGCTGGAATTCGAACCGATTGCGGAACTGAACTTCCGTTCCACCACCCGCTATGGCAAGACCTACAACCGCTATCTCGTCGCCGCGCCGGGCTCTGTCTGCCGTACGGGCCGCACATTGACCAGCCCTACGACCGGCTCCTGCGGCAGTACCCCTGTCGCAGAGGATCAATACACCGTCTCGGTCGGCTCTCAGAACCGCTGGGCGGACAATGAATATTGGGCGAACATCACAGATGTGACGGCGGACTTCACTACAGGTGGAATAGACCACACCGTCGTGCTTGGCGGTGAGTTCGCCCGCGAGAATGTGAACGCCTATACGCTTTCCATCGCCGCGAGTGCCGAGGATGCGTCGGGCAATCTCGTATCTACCAGTGGCTTTTTCCGCAACCTGCTGAACCCCAACCCCGTGCTGGGCTTCAGTGTACCGGTGAGCGTGAACACTGCCATTCCGCCGCGCCGCACGCGCATCCAGTCGCTCTCGGCCTATGTGCTCGATACAATCAAACTGACGCCGCAACTCGTTGCGACACTGGGCGTGCGCTACGATAGCTATGACCTGACGTTCGACAACCCCTCGGCCACCAATGCGGTCGACAAGCATCTCGCCAGCACTAGCGACTTCTGGAACTGGCAGGCGAGCTTGCTATACAAGCCGGTGGAGGCGGTGAGCCTCTATGTCTCCTGGGCAACCTCGTCCAACCCCAGCGGCGAGCAGGTGGACGGAAACGGCACCAGCTATAACGGCATCGCCGTACAGACGCAGGATCTGAAGCCGGAGCGCAACAAGAGCTGGGAAGCGGGTGCCAAAGTTGAGGCGTTCAACGGCGAGCTGCTGCTCACCGCCGCTGCGTTCCAGATCACCAAGGACAATGCCCGCGAGAACGAGGGTAACGGTGTTTACAACCTCGTAGGCCGCCTGCGCTCACGCGGGCTGGAATTTGGGGCATCCGGCAATATCGGCCCACGTGTTCAGATATTCGCAGGCTACACTTATACCGACGCAAAGATCACCAAAACCAGCGCGTTCAACGCTGCCAACCTTGGTCGCCGCTTCGCCAACATACCGCAGCACAGCGGCTCTCTGCTCGCCAATTATCTGCTGACTGACCATATCCAGATCGGTGGGCAGGTCTATGCCCAGAGCAAGATCATCGGCGAGGCAACGACGGTCAACGCATCCATCCCCGGCTATGTCCGCTTCGATGCGATGGCGCGCTACGCGCCAACCGAACGGCTGGAATTCCGCCTCAATGTGCTGAACCTCACCGATAAACGCTATTATGATGCGATTTACCGCTCCGGTTCACCTTTTTCCTACGTCGCGCCCGGTAGGTCCGCAACCTTGACCGCCTCTTATACGTTCTGATGCCAATCCTGAGACGCGGCGTCGCCGACCACTGGCGCCGCTTCCGGTCCGTTTGCCGCTCCTGTCCTCGCCCCACCTTGAGCGCTGGAGTTGGCAGACGGGCCGGGTTATGAGGATTGAGCTCATATGGGCCTGCAAAGCTCGCTTTCCTGCGCTTCGGTGCTCACGTACCTTGAGTACGCTGCGCTCCGATGCTCAAAAATCAACCTTTTCGGCTCCATCTGACCTCAATCCTCTTTGCTTCTGGAAAGAATAAGCATGCTGATCCAGATACCCGATATGCTGAGCCGTGAGGCGGCGCTGGCGCTTCGCGCACAAATCCTCGATGCCGAATGGGTCGATGGCAACGCGACCAGTGGTCCCGGCTCGGCCATGAAGAAGTTCAACCGCCAGCTGCCAGAGGAAAGCCCGGCGGCACAGGCCGCGCAACAGGTGGTGGCGCAGGCGCTGAGCAGCAACGAGCTGTTCCTCTCCGCCGCACTGCCGCACACTATCTTTCCGCCTTTGTTCAATCGCTATGGGCCGGGCGAGACCTTCGGCACCCATGTCGACAACGCGGTGCGGATTCACGGCGCTAGCGGCACGCGCATCCGCACCGATCTCTCTGCCACGATCTTCCTCACCGACCCGGAGGATTATGATGGTGGCGAGCTGGAGATAGAGGGGCCGTTCGGTCGCGTCTCCTACAAGCTTCCCGCAGGGCATATGGTGCTCTACCCTAGCTCCAGCCTGCACAAGGTGACGCCGGTGACGCGCGGCGAGCGGATCAGTTGCTTCTTCTGGATGCAATCGCTGGTGGCAAGCGCGGAGCAGCGCGCGATGTTGTTCGAGCTGGATCAGTCGATTCAGGCGCTCACGATCCGTCACGGAAGCACCGATGAAGAGGTGCTAAGGCTAACGAATGTCTATCACAATATGATGCGCCACTGGGCGCAGGCCTAGTCGGCTGAGGCTGGGGCCGCGGGGGCAGGGGCTTCTGATACCCCTTCTACCGCAGGCGTTGCCGAAGGAGCAGGGGCGCCGCCCGACAGCATCTCCGCCGCGCGTCGAATCGCGCCCCGGATACGCGGATAGGTGCCGCAGCGGCAGATATTGGTGATCGCGCTGTCTATGTCCGCGTCACTTGGCGCGCGGTTCTTCCGCAGCAACACGGCGGCGGCCATGATCATCCCCGGCTGGCAATAGCCGCATTGCGGCAGGTTCGCCTCGATCCACGCCTGTTGCACCGGATGGCTGCGGTCCGCCGACAGCGCCTCGATCGTGGTGACGAACCGCCCCTCGCACGCGGCGATGGATATGCGACAGGAGCGCACAGCCTCGCCATCCACATCCACCGTGCACGCACCGCAATCGCCTGTGCCGCAGCCATATTTGGTGCCGGTGAGATTGGAAGCATCGCGCAGCGCCCAGAGCAACGGCGTCTCCGGGTCCATCTTGTAATGCACAGGGCGGTCGTTCACCGTGAAGCTGGTCATGCGGTTGCTTATGGCAGCGGAAATGCCGCGGCTCCAGTCGCAAAATGCGCGCTTTGTGCTTGATGTTAAGCCTGTTCGCTGGTAGGGCGCGCCGATCCCGACGCAGGCTTATGTCTGCGGCGTACTTGTTTTTGTTGTGTTTTAACGGCTGCGCGCCGGGCAGAATCACCGCCCCCGCAACCTTGATGGATTGGAGTTAGACGGCCTTATGCAAATCATCGTCCGCGACAATAACGTCGATCAGGCACTGCGCGCGCTCAAGAAGAAGCTGCAGCGTGAAGGCGTGTATCGGGAGATGAAGCTGCGCCGTCACTACGAGAAGCCCTCGGAAAAGCGCGCCCGCGAGAAGGCTGCCGCTGTGCGCCGCGCCCGCAAGCTGGAGCGCAAGCGTGCGGAGCGCGACGGCGTCCGGTAAGTCCGGCGATAAGTTCCTGAAGTGCGGGCCGAACTGGTCCGCATTTTCGTTTTACCCCTAGTTTACCAGAGGCTGATCCATGTCCGTCACCGCCGTTCCGCTTCGTCCGATCGCCAAAGGCTCCATCGCCCGTTTGTGGATTGGCGTCGCTGCGGTTGCGCTGGCGGCGGCTGGTCTCGCTTATGCCGGACAGCGCAATGTGGTCGGCTCGCCCGCCGCGTTCCTCGCCAAGAACAGCAAGGAAGCGGGCGTCATCACCACCGATAGCGGCCTGCAATACAAGGTCATCAAGGAAGGCCAGGGTCCGAGCCCGACCGGCGGCGACATCGCGCTCGTCGGCTACACCGGCACGCTGACCGACGGCAAGGTGTTCGACCAGAACGAGCAGACCGCGATGCCGGTCGATGGCGTCGTCCCCGGTTTCTCGGAAGGCCTTCAGCTTATGAAGCGCGGCGGTGAATATCAGCTCTTCATCCCGCCCGCGCTCGCTTATGGTGACAAGGAATCAGGCCCGATCCCGGCCAACTCGGTGCTGATCTTCAATGTGAAGCTCCTGGATTTCAAATCCCGCGCCGAAATCATGGCGATGCAGCAGCAGATGCACCAGATGCAGGGCGAGGGCATGCACCCCTGATATTGGGGTGGCTAGGCCTTCTCAGCCTGCGCTTCATATACCAATAATAATGCCGATAGGTCTGATTGCTCGCTGTCAGTTAGATCGGCAGCAATAAGCACGGCATAATATTCAACATCGTTTTTAATACTTCCACGAGCAACAACTCGTCGGAGTGTCTTTGAAAAGCGGATACGCATTTCAGTAAGGCTCGGCAGGCCATTGAAGCAAAGAGCGCTGTCCAGTTCTTGCACCTTGCCATCAGACCAGTCGTGAGTCATTTCAAGCAGGTCATTGATCGCCATTCCGAGACCCTGCCGCGCTTTTGCGGGCGACTTTGCTGCTATTGCATCCAAGCAAGCGACCGGATCGTTTTTAGGGGTTGCGAAGGATTGAGGGAGCACCTCTGAGGCCATGAGCTGGAACCAAGTTCTCATTCGCTCATAATTCTTAGAGTCAATCTTCATCCATACACGCTGTCATAGTCGGCTTTGGGATGCAACGATTTGGATTATTTCCCTTAGTTTCCCTCGGCATGCAGGCTTGCGCCAGCGCGGCCACCGCGCAGGGAAGTCCACCAGCTTAGCGGATTAAGCCCGGTCGAGCCATCGACCGAGAAGGTGATGAACTCTGCGCGCCCACCGATGCTTTCGAACGGCACCGGACCGCCCAAGCCCCGCTCGGCCAAGGTCGCGCGGCTGTCGGCGCTGTTGTCGCGGTTGTCGCCCATCAGGAACAGGTGGTTCGCGGGGATCTTGACTGGGGGATACCAGTCAAGTCCGCTAGGGCTGGGGCCGATATCGATGATCGTGTAGTGCCTCCCATTGGGAAGCGTTTCCTCGCGCACGGGGAGCTTGCAATAGTGCTTGCCGTCATCACCCACTACCAAAGCGCCGGGGAACTGGTCAGACGGGCAAGGGGCGTTGGCGTCAACGGGCAGCATCAGCGGCGGCAGCGTCTTCTGCGGCACCGGCACGCCGTTCAATATCACCTCGCCACCACGCACTTCGATCGTGTCTCCGGGCAGGCCGATCACGCGCTTGATATAATCCTCGCGGCTGTTCTGCGGCGTGACGATCACCACATCGCCGCGCTCCGGCATATGGCCCAGCACGCGGCCCGGAATGAACGAAAGCGGGTGAAAGCTTAAGGAAGCGTAAGACCAGCCATAGGGATATTTGCTGACCACCAGCCGGTCGCCCTTCAGCAGCACCGGCATCATGGATTCGGAGGGAATATAGAAAGGCTTGGCGATGAAGCTATGAAAGCCGAGCACGCAGAGCAGAAGAACCGCGAGGCTTTTCATCTCGCCCCACCAGTCTACGCCCGGTTTGGCAGCGGCGGGCGCTTCGGCTGCTTCGGTCGCACTGGTCATTTCTTCGTCATCCCTGCTCATCGTTCGTCAGGCACGGCTTCCAGTATGACGAACGCCTGTGCCCATGGATGATCGTCGGTGAGCGTAAGATGAACGCGCATGCTGTGGCCCGGCGGTGTCATCTCGACGAGCCGCGCCGCCGCGCCGCCGGTGAGGGCTAGGGTGGGCGCGCCGGAGGGCGCATTGACGACGCCGATGTCCTTCATGAACACGCCGCGCGAAAAGCCGGTGCCGATGGCCTTGGAGAAGGCTTCCTTGGCGGCGAAGCGTTTGGCAAGCGTTCCGGCCTTGGTGTAGGGGCGCTTGGCGGCCTTGGCACGTTCGACATCAGTAAAGCAGCGCTGCTCAAACCGCTCGCCATGTTTTTCCAGCACCTTCGCCAGGCGCTCGATGTTGCAGAGGTCTGAGCCGAGGCCCACTATCACCGCGCAGCATCCATATGCGCGCGCATGGTCTGGATAGCGTCCGCCAGCCCGGTGAAGATCGCCTCGCCGACCAGAAAATGCCCGATGTTGAGTTCGCGGATTTGCGGGATCGCGGCGATCGGGCCTACATTTTCGAAAGTGAGGCCATGCCCCGCATGGGGTTCGATCCCGTTGCGCGCGGCGAGGGCTGCGGCTTCGGAAATGCGGCGCAATTCGTCGGCCCTCGGCTGGCCGGAGAGGTGCGCGTAGCTACCGGTATGAAACTCGACCACCGGCGCGCCCAATCTGATCGCGGCGTCGATCTGCGCGACGTCTGGTTCGATGAACAGCGAGACGCGCACGCCCGCATCACCCAGCGTCTTCACCATCGGCGCGAGATTCTCGAACTGCCCCGCGGCATCCAACCCTCCCTCGGTGGTGCGCTCCTCGCGCTTTTCCGGCACGATGCAGGCGGCGTGCGGCTTGTGGCGCAAGGCGATCTCCAACATCTCCGCTGTCGCCGCCATCTCAAGGTTCAGCGGCACAGTGAGCGCGGCCATCAGGCTCGCGATATCCTCGTCGCGAATATGGCGCCGGTCCTCGCGCAGGTGCGCAGTGATGCCATCCGCTCCCGCCTCCACTGCAAGCAACGCCGCCTTCACCGGATCGGGATGATCTCCTCCGCGCGCGTTGCGGATCGTCGCCACATGGTCGATGTTGACGCCGAGCCGCAGGGGCGCAGGGGAGAAGCCAGTCACTCGCCGGGCTTCTTCCGGCTGCCTGGCTTCATCGCAGGGATCGCCGCCAGTTCGGGCGGCAATGCGTCTGCATCATAGACAGGGAAATTGAGCGACACGAGCGGATAGAACGGCACTCCGAGGTCCGCCTCGCCCGCCGAACGATCAACCAGCGATGCCTCGGCGAGCACGATGCCGCCCTCGGCTTCCACCGCCTTCATCGCCTCGCGCGATGAAAGGCCCGTTGTTACCACATCCTCGACCAGCAGAACCTTCTGCCCCGGCTCGATTGCGAAGCCGCGGCGCAGGGTGAACGTGCCCTCGGGGCGTTCGAGGAAGATCGCATCGACGCCGAGTGCGCGGCCCATTTCATGGCCGATGATGAGGCCGCCCATCGCGGGCGAGACCACCAGATCGATCTCGGATTTCAGGTCGCGCGGCAGTTTTTGCACCAGCGCCAGCGCCAGTCTCCCGGCACGCTCCGCGCTCATCAGCACACGTGCGCATTGCAGATAATAGGCGCTGTGCTTGCCCGAGGAGAGGATGAAATGCCCTTCGAGCAGCGCATCCGCCGCACGAAATTCCGCCAGTATTGCGTCTTCGTTCATGTACCTTGAGTCCAGTCCCTGTTACGCGGTGCAGATAGGGGGGAAGGGGCTCGGTTGCAACCATCAAGAAAAAGGCTGTTTTGCGGCTTGAGCCTAGCGGAAAGCGTGCCTATAAGCCCGCCAGTTATGTCCCTGCGACGCACGCGTCGCGCGAACAGGGGCAAGGCCAAGGGGAACGGGGTATCAAACGCCTATGAATATCGTGAAATCACTGTTTGCTGCGGGATTGCTGGCGCTGGCGCCGACAGTGGCCGTATCACATCAGGCACTGGCGCAGGATGCTGCCCCAGTCGCAGCGGCGCCTGCCGAATCGGCTGCTGCTCCTGCTGAAGCCACCAATGCCGCCGCCCCGGCCGCAGAAGAAAAGGTCGCCGCTCCTGAGCGCATGAAGCCCACTCTGGGCATCGGCATGCCGATGCCGGGCGAATACAAGATCCAGGAGCAGTTCAGCCCCACTGGTCGCCAGGCAGTTTGGATTCATAACGATCTGTTGCTGCCGATCATCACGGTGATCTCGCTGTTCGTGCTCGGCCTGATGCTCTATATCATGGTGCGCTTCCGCCGTGCAGCGAACCCGGTTCCCTCGAAGACCGCGCACAACACGCTGATCGAGATCATCTGGACGGTCGTTCCGGTGCTGATCCTCGTTGCGATTGCGGTGCCGTCGATCAGCCTGATCGCCGAGCAGTACAAGCCAGCGCCGAAGGATGCGGTCACCGTCAAGATCACCGGTTATCAGTGGTATTGGGGTTATGAGTTCCCCGATCAGGGCATTCCGGAGTTTGTTTCGAACATCCTGCCGCCCGAAAAGGCGCTGGAAAATGGCGAGCCTAACCTGCTCGCGGTCGATAACCGTCTCGTACTGCCGGTCGGTCGCCCGATCAAGCTCATCATCACCGGCGCGGACGTGATCCACAGCTTTGCGGTGCCTTCGCTTTGGTTCAAGCTCGACGCGGTTCCGGGTCGCCTCAATGAGCGTGCCATCACCATCGAGAAGCCGGGCGTCTATTACGGCCAGTGCTCCGAGCTGTGCGGCATCAAGCATGGCTTCATGCCGATCGCCATCGAGGCGCGTCCCGAGGCTGAATGGGAGCAATGGGTCCGCTCGCAGGGTGGCGATCCCAAGGGCAAAGGTGGTGCAGAAGCCACCACAGCCGCCGCACCCGCGCCCGCCGCTCCGGCCAAGATTTGATATAAGGGTCTCCTCATCATGACGACGATTGCAGCAGACGCTCACGCACACGATCATCACGACGCGGATCACAAGCCGGCGTTCTTCGCCCGCTGGTTCATGTCGACCAACCACAAGGACATCGGCACGCTCTATCTCATCTTCGCGATTATCGCGGGTGTGATCGGCGGCTTCATCTCGGGCCTGATGCGCGTTGAACTCGCGCAGCCCGGCATCCAGTATCTCCAGACCTGGGCGCAGATGATGGACGGCCCGGATGCGGACCTGACGCAGGCCTATCACCTGTGGAACGTGCTCATCACCGCGCACGGCCTCATCATGGTGTTCTTCATGGTAATGCCCGCAATCATCGGCGGCTTCGGCAACTGGTTCGTGCCGATCATGATCGGCGCGCCGGATATGGCGTTCCCGCGCATGAACAACATCAGCTTCTGGCTGCTGATCCCCGCATTCCTGCTGCTTCTGGGTTCGACCTTCGTACCCGGCGGCGCGGGTAATGGCGCGGGTACGGGCTGGACGGTCTATGCGCCGCTCTCGACCTCGGGTTCGCCCGGGCCAGCTGTGGACATGGCGATCCTCTCGCTCCACATTGCGGGCGCAAGCTCGATCCTCGGTGCGATCAACTTCATCACCACCATTTTCAACATGCGCGCACCGGGCATGACGCTGCACAAGATGCCGCTGTTCGTGTGGTCGGTACTCGTCACCGCGTTCCTGCTGCTGCTCGCGCTTCCCGTGCTCGCCGCGGCGATCACCATGCTGCTCACCGACCGCAACTTCGGCACCGTTTTCTATGACGGCCTCAAGGGCGGCGATCCGGAGCTTTATCAGCACCTGTTCTGGTTCTTCGGCCACCCCGAAGTGTACATCATGATCCTGCCGGGCTTCGGCATCATCAGCCAGATCGTCTCGACCTTCAGCCGCAAGCCGGTGTTCGGCTATCTCGGCATGGCCTATGCGATGGTCGCTATCGGCGTAGTCGGCTTCGTCGTGTGGGCGCACCACATGTACACCACCGGCATGAGCGTGAACGTGAAGATGTACTTCACCGCCGCGACGATGGTGATCGCGGTGCCGACCGGCGTGAAGATCTTCTCGTGGATCGCGACCATGTGGGGCGGCTCGATCAGCTTCAAGACCCCGATGGTATGGGCGCTGGGCTTCATCTTCATGTTCACCGTGGGCGGCGTCACCGGCGTTGTGCTCGCGAACGGCGGCGTGGACGATGTGCTGCACGACACTTACTACGTCGTCGCACACTTCCACTATGTGCTCTCGCTCGGCGCTGTGTTCTCGCTCTTCGCCGGTTTCTATTACTGGTTCCCGAAGATGACCGGCAAGATGTACAGCGAGGTTCTCGGCCAGCTGCACTTCTGGGTGTTCTTCATCGGCGTGAACGTGCTGTTCTTCCCGATGCACTTCCTGGGCCTTTCGGGCATGCCGCGTCGCTACCCCGACTATCCGGAAGCATTCGCCTACTGGAACAGCATCGCCAGCCACGGCTATGAGATCCTCACCGTTGGCGTCGGTATCTGGTTCGTGAACATCGCTTACTCGCTGATGTTTGGCGCCAAGGCCGAGGGTAATCCGTGGGGCGAGGGTGCAACCACGCTCGAATGGACGCTCTCCAGCCCGCCGCCCTATCACCAGTTCGAAACGCTGCCGGTGATCGAGGACAGCGCGCACCACTAAGTGGCGCGGGACAAGAACAAAAATCGGAAGGCGGGCCTAGATGGCCCGCCTCCTCCATGTTTGATCCGCCTCTTATGGGTGGTATGATTATGACAACCGTGACGATGAACCCGAACCTTCCCGCCGCAGCCGACTGGCGCGATTTTGTCGCGCTGACGAAGCCGCGCGTGATGACGCTCGTGGTGTTCACTGGTCTGTGCGGGCTTTTGGCGGCGCCGGGGCATATCCACCCTGTGTTGGGGTTCACTGCTATTCTGTGCATCGCGCTTGCGGCTGGCGCTGCCGCTGCCTTGAATCAGTGGATCGAAGCAGACAGCGATGGCCTGATGAAGCGCACCGCCAACCGCCCACTGCCCGCCGGGCGGATGGATCGGCAGTCCGCGCTGCATTTCGGCGTCGGCCTCAGCTTCTTCTCGGTGATCCTGATGGGGCTGGCATTGAACTGGTTCGCCGCAGCGATCCTTGCCTTCTCGATCCTGTTCTACGTGTTCGTATACACGCTGTGGCTGAAGCCGCGCACCGCGCAGAATATCGTGATCGGTGGCGCGGCGGGTGCCTTCCCCCCGGTGATCGGCTGGGCGGCAGTGACGGGCGACGTCTCCGCGCTCCCCATCGCGCTCTTCTGCCTCATCTTCTTCTGGACGCCGCCGCATTTCTGGGCGCTGGCGCTCTATGTGCGGCCCGATTATGCTGCCGCTGGCATCCCGATGCTACCCGTCGTCGCGGGCGAGCGCGAGACGCGTCGCCAGATCTGGGGCTATACCGCGATCATGGCGGTGGCGGCGTTCGCGCCGGTGCTGCTCGGTCTTACCGGGCCGATCTATGGCACGGTTGCGGTAATCGCGACCCTGTTGTTCGCAGTGCTCGCTTTCCGTGTGTTCAGCTCGCTGGAGCTTGAAACGCATAATATGAAGGCGGAGCGCGCCCTGTTCCGCTATTCGATCCTCTACCTGTTCATCCTGTTCGGGGCTGTGGTTGTGGACCGCTGGGTATTCGCATGAGTAACGAGGAGCCAAAGCCCATGATTGATGAGGTTCAGATCCGCGCGCGCCAGCACGCCCGCGCCAAGGTAATGGCTCTGGCACTCGGCGCATTCGTGATCCTCGTGTTTGCGATCTCCATCGTCAAGATGACAGGCAAGGGCTGAAGATAATCATGACGCAAGCGCTTCCCTATTCCCCCGCCAAGCTCAAGAGCACAGCGCTGAAGGCGCTGTGTATCGCGCTGGGTGCATTTGGTGCGGGCTTTGCCGCTGTACCGCTCTATCGTTATTTCTGCCAGACCACCGGTTTCGGCGGCACGACGCATCGGGTGGAAAGCATGGCTGGTATCACGCCGGTGCCGGGCAAGACGATGTCCGTGCGCTTTGATTCGAATGTTTCTCCGGGCATGCCGTGGCAATTCTATCCTGAGCAGCGCACGCAGACGATCGAGATCGGCAAACGTTCGATGGCGATCTACATCGCGAAGAATATGAGCGATAAGCCAGTGACGGGAATGGCGGTATTCAACGTTACGCCCACGCAGGCGGGCGCCTATTTCGCGAAAATCCAGTGTTTCTGCTTCACGCAACAGACTCTCCAGCCCGGAGAGGAAGTGCGGATGCCGGTCATCTATTATGTCGATCCCAAGATCCTCGACGATGAGGACAACAAGGATACGCAGCAGATTACGTTGAGTTACACATTCAATCCTGTTGAGCCGAGCGAAAAGCAAGGCTAAGGACGTTTCAAATCTATTTTTGGTGAACAGGGAAGAGAGCACATGGCAGGCGCCAAGAACCACGATTATCATATTCTCCCGCCCAGCTTCTGGCCGCTGATGGGCTCGATGTCGGCGCTGATCATGGCGTTCGGCGCAATCTGCTGGATGCACCCCGATGTCATGCCCGCGCATGGCGGATCGGTGTTCTTTGCAGGGCTCGCGGGCGTGCTCGCCACCATGTTCTTCTGGTGGGCGGATGTGGTGAAGGAAGCGCATGCGGGCGATCATACCCCGGTGGTGTCGCTGCACCTGCGCTACGGCATGATCCTGTTCATCGCTTCGGAAGTGATGTTCTTCGTCGGCTGGTTCTGGAGCTTTTTCGATTTCTCGCTGTTCCCGACCGCGCTGGAGCCGATCAACGGCCTCTTCCCGTCAAAGGGCATCGAGGTACTGAACGCGTTTGAGCTGCCGCTCCTCAATACAATGATCCTGCTGTGCTCCGGCACCACGGTCACATGGGCGCATCACTCGCTGATCCACGGCGACCGCGATGGCCTCAAGAAGGGGCTGCTCGCGACGATCCTGCTGGGTGCGCTATTCTCCTGCATCCAGGCTTATGAATATGCGCACGCGCCGTTCCCGTTCGGCCAGACGCCTTATGCTTCGGCTTTCTACATGGCGACCGGCTTCCACGGTTTCCATGTGCTCGTCGGCACGATTTTCCTGATCGTCTGCCTAGTGCGCGCCAACAAGGGGCATTTCACACCTCGCCAGCACTTCGGCTTTGAAGCGGCGGCGTGGTATTGGCACTTCGTTGACGTGGTGTGGCTGTTCCTCTTCGCTGCCATCTATGTATGGGGCGGCTGGGGCGCGCCGGTTCACGGCGGCTGATTTCTTAAACAAAGGCGCGGCGATGACTGTACCGGTACCGCCGCAGCCTCCGCTTTTAACGGCTTCTGCAAAGGGTCTGTGTCCGCAATGCGGCGCGCAGACCCTTTTCGTTTCCCCGGTGCGTTTTGCCGATAGCTGCCGCATGTGCGGCCTCGATTATCGCCAGTTCAATGTGGGGGATGGCCCCGCCGCGTTTCTGACACTGATCGTCGGTGCGGTGATATTGGGGTTGGCGCTTGCGGTAGAATTCAAGGTCCATCCGCCCCTCATCCTGCATCTGCTGCTGTGGCCCGCGCTGACGGTCGCCTGCGTGGTAGGCAGTCTGCGTGTGGCAAAGGGGATGTTGTTGACGCTCGAATACAAGAACAAGGCGGCAGAGGGTGTGCTCAAAAAGCCGGATCCTGAAAAGGACGCCGCATGATCACCAGCTGGCTACCCCGCAAATGGCCTCTTGTCCCCTCGCTGATTGTAGCGCTCGCCGCGCTGGCGATGGTGATGCTCGGCGTATGGCAGCTGAAACGCGCGGGTCAAAAAGACGCGCTGATCCACGAAGTAGAGCACAATCCAGCACTACCTCCGCGCGCTTTCCCGCAGACTGGCCCCGTCACACCGGAGCTGACTTTCCGCCGCGCCTCGGTGCATTGCCTGCGCGTGGTCGGTTGGCAGGTTGAGGCGGGCCGTGCGGCAGACGGAACCTCCGGTTTCCGCTATATCGCCCAGTGTGCGACCGGAGCCGAGGGACAAGGCGCGCTCATCGCGCTCGGTGTCGGCGGCAGACCTGACATGAAACCGGCGTGGACCGGCGGCACCGTCTCGGGCTGGATCAGCAAGGAGCCAGATCACCGCTCGCTGATCGAGCAGATGACCGGACCTGAGCTGGTACTGCGCCCGATGCTGGTCGCGGGTGCCTCGCCCATAGCGGAGCTTAAATCCTCCAACCCGCCGAAGGTGGAGGATATTCCCAACAACCACCTCAGCTACGCCTTCCAGTGGTTCAGTTTCGCGGCGATCGCACTCATCATCTACGTGTTGGCGCTGAAGCGGCGCGAGCGTAGCTCAACCGCACCCGCCGACTCATAAGACTTGCCCGAAACGGCGCTGGAAGCTAGGCGGCAATCCCATGAAATATATAAGCACACGCGGAAGCGCCCCGGCGCTGGATTTCGAGCAGGTGACGCTGGCTGGCCTCGCAAGCGATGGCGGCCTTTACGTGCCGGAAAGCTGGCCGGGATTTAGCGCGGACGATATTCGCGCGATGGCGGGGCTTTCCTATGTCGAGACCGCGGTGCGCGTGATGCTGCCGTTCGTCGCGGGATCGCTGACCGAAGACGAGCTGCGCGAGCTTTGCACGGCTGCCTATGGCCGCTTCGCGCATGATGCGGTGACGCCGCTGGTCCAGCTCAACCATCAGCACTGGATGCTGGAGCTGTTTCACGGCCCGACCTTGGCGTTCAAGGATGTCGCGCTCCAGCTCCTCGGCCTTTTATTCGAGAAGTTCCTCGCGCGGCGCGATGACGCCATCACCATCGTCGGCGCGACCTCGGGCGACACCGGATCGGCGGCGATCGATGCGGTTGCGGGGCGCGAGAAGGTCGATATCTTCATGCTCCACCCCTATGGCCGGGTGAGCGACGTGCAGCGCCGCCAGATGACGACGGTGCGTGCGCCCAATGTGCACAACATCGCGATAGACGGCAGCTTTGACGATGCACAGGCGCTGGTCAAAGCCATGTTCAACGATGCGGATTTCCGTGCGCGCTACAATCTCTCGGCCGTGAACAGCATAAACTGGGCGCGGCTGATGGCGCAGGTGGTCTATTATTTCTATGCCGCCGTGCGCCTCGGTGCGCCGGAGCGAGAGGTAGCCTTCTCCGTCCCCACCGGCAATTTCGGCGATGTGTTCGCGGGCTATGTTGCGTCGAAAATGGGCTTGCCGGTCGCGCGCCTCATCGTTGCCACCAACGTCAACGACATCCTCCACCGTGCGCTCTCCCAGGGCGACTACAGCCAGGGCAAGGTGGTGGAAACCGCGACGCCGAGCATGGACATTCAGGTCAGCTCCAACTTCGAGCGCCTGCTGTTCGATGTCGGCGGGCGCGACGGGCTGGCGCTGGCCGAGCAGATGAAGGGCTTCGAGGCGACCAAGAAAATGCGCCTCACCAATGCGCAGCGCGAGGGCGCGTCGGCGCTGTTTACCTCGCACCGCGTCGATGCCGACGGCATGAACCTCGCGATGCGCTGGGCCTATGAAGGCGCAGGGCAGGTGATCGATCCGCACAGTGCGGTCGGCCTCGCTGCGGCGCTGGCGGCGAACGACCTTCCCGCTGATGTGCCCGTCGTCACCCTCGCCACCGCCCATGCGGCTAAGTTCCGCGATGCTGTCGAGCGCGCGACGGGCGTGCGCCCGTCCATGCCCGCGCGTGTTGGCAGCCTGTTTGATCGCGAGGAGGCCTATACCCGTCTGCCCGGAACCTATGAGGCGGTCACCGCGCACATCGCGGGCCTCGCCACCGCAAAGCAGTGAACCTCACTACCCTCGTTGGTGAGCCGTGGGCCGATTATGGCCTCATAGACAGCGGCGATGGGCGCAAGCTGGAACGCTATGGCCCCTATCGCTTCATCCGGCCGGAGCCGCAGGCGATGTGGGCGCCCGCGTCCGATGACTGGCAGGCACATGCCGAGTTCGTGCCGGGGTCGGACGAAGAGGGCGGCGGGCGCTGGTATCTGACTGACCGCTCGCTGCCGCAAAGCTGGCCCTTGGAGTGGCGCGAGGTGCGCTTCGCGTCTTCCTGTACGCCGTTCCGGCACTTGGGCTTCTTCCCCGATATGGCCCCGGTGTGGGACTGGATGCGCGGGCGTCTTGATGGGCTGGACGCGCCCACCGCGATGAACCTGTTCGGCTATACCGGCGTCGGCACGCTCGCGCTCTCCGCGGGCGGCGCGAACATGGTGCACGTCGATGCGTCGAAAAAGTCGGTCGCAGCGGCGCGCGAAAATGCCGCGCTCTCCGGCATGGCGGAAGCGCCCGTCCGCTGGATTGTTGACGACGCGCAAAAGTTCGTCGCGCGTGAGGTGCGGCGCGGGCGGCGCTATGACGGCATCATCCTCGATCCGCCTAAATATGGGCGTGGGCCAGATGGCGAAGTGTGGCGGCTCGAAGAGCATCTCGCCCCGCTCGTCGCCGATTGCCGCAGGCTGCTGGATGCGGACAGCCGCTTCCTCTTCCTCACCGTCTATGCAGTGCGCATGTCTGCGCTCGCCATCGGGGAGCTGCTGAACCAGATCTTCGCGGACCTGCCCGGCACAATCGAATGCGGCGAACTAGCGGTGCGCGAGGAAGCGCGGGGGTTGCTGCTCCCCACCGCGATCTGGGCGCGGTGGAGCGGTCAGTAAAAGCCGGTTACGGCTTCTGTCAGGCCACGGAGCGGTGTTGCTGAACCAACCTATCCTCGATCGCCTCTGCGGTATCGGGCCTGCCGAACAAATAGCCCTGCAATTGCTGGCAACCCGCCGCCTCAAGGAACTGACGCTGTTCGTTGGTCTCCACACCCTCGGCCGTAATCGTCATATGTAACGCGTTGCCGAGATTGACGACCGAGCGGATAATCTCCGCCGCCTCTGTCGAGGTCTCGATGCTCTTGATGAAGCTCTGATCGATCTTGATCTTGTCAAAGGCGAACTTGCGCAGATAGCTGAGCGACGAATAGCCGGTCCCGAAATCGTCGAGTGCGATACGGAAGCCCATATGGCTTAGGGTGGCGAGCACATTCTGCACCCGCTCGCTTTCCTCCAGCAACAGGCTCTCGGTTACTTCCAGCTCGAACATGCGCGGTTCGACCTGATACCGTTCGAGCAGCCGGTTGATGATCGAGAGAAAATCCGGATGTTTTAACTGGCGCGGGGAAAGGTTGATCGCGGTGACGATCGTCGGCCAGCGGCGCGAATCCTGAAACGCGCGCTCCATCACCCACGCGCCCAACTCGCTGATCTGCCCGTTGCGCTCGGCAATGGGAACAAACATCGCCGGGGAGATCATCCCCTTGGTGGGGTGGTTCCAGCGTACCAGCGCTTCGAGGCCGCTGATCGCGCTTTCAGGGGTGTTGCACAGAGGTTGATAATGAAGCTCAAGCTGGCCATGCGCGATGGCGTTGCGCAGATCGCTCTCCAGCTCCCGCCTGATGCGGACGGTCTCGTCCATTTCCGGCGAGAACATATGAATGCTGTTGCGGCCATCGCTCTTGGACCGATAAAGCGCCATGTCCGCCAGGCGCAGCAGGTCTGCGATATTGTCGGCATGACTTGGGCCGAGCGCCATTCCGGCCGAAGTCGAGATGCGCAAATGCTCGTTTTGCAGAGCGAATGTTTCCTTGAGGCAGCCGAGTGCCTCCTCGATAATGCGCTGCGCATGCGCCTCGTCGAGCGCGTTGGCGGCGATGGCGAACTCATCGCCGCCCAGCCGCGCCAATATGGCGCTCTCCGGCAGCCGGTTCATAATCCGCCTTCCAACGGCGCGGATCAGCTCATCCCCCACCTGATGCCCGAGTGTGTCGTTCACATCCTTGAAATTATCGAGATCGAGCATGGTGATTACGGTAAGGCCAACGCCCGATGCGTTGGCGCGTTCGATCATCTCCGTTGCCTTATCGTTGAAAGACCGGCGGTTGAGCAGGCCGGTAAGCTCATCATGCGCGGCGCGCATATGCAGACGGCGCTCGGTATGGCTGTAGTCGACTTCCAGTCTCGACAAATGCTTGTTGAGCAGATGCCACATCACCAAAAAACCGAGTCCGACCAGTGACGACATCACGAACAGCAGCACATGCATGCGCCCTTTGACGCTCGCGAGTTCGGCAGCCGCATAAGCCGACAGTCCGTGGGAAAATTTGTTCGTGCCGTCCGAGAGAATTTTCTTTTGTTTGCGATATTCTCCGCTGTCGAGGATTGCGCGTGCACGCGCAAGATCGCCTGCTTTTATTGCCTCGAATGCGGAGCTTTCCAGCGCAACCAGTGCTTCGTTGGCCTTGCTCGTTTCTGCGTCAAAGCGTTTCGACAGCGCATCTGGCGCGAGGGCCTTGGCCTCGGCTATCTCCCTGTCGATAGCTGGCAAATAGAGGTTATAGCGGTCAACCCAGCGCTGATCCCCCGTTGTTGCGGCCATCCATGCGGACATGGTGAGGCGCTCATCCTCCAGCTTTATCTGCTCGGCTATAACCGCCGCCGCGCGCACCTTTTCATTGGCGGCTGAAATTGTATGATCGGTGAAACCATGTTCCAGCGGGAGGATGATGAGGAGCAGAGCAGCCATAGCAAACGCGGCCAGCAGCGAACGCCGCGCCGTGCGCACTATGTTGTGGATCATCGACTGATGCATTGCCAACCACTGCTCATCATTATTTTTTCGGCATTGGCCGTAGCAGCAGAATATCAATATTTGGTTAGGGCGTACTCCGTGCCTCCTTGGGCCTGCCTTGCGTGGATGGGCAAGGATTGGCTCGTGGCGGTGAACGGCAAATGTGGCGTCAGGGTCTAGGCATCGCCGCGCAGCAGCTCAGCTCTCCGTGCTTCTGGGCATCAGATAGCCCAGCACTATCGCCACCAGCAGCAACGCCGGCACATCGCCATAAAGATGGCCCATTTGCATCGGATCATTGACGGACTGCACCGCCATGATGACGGCATGCACCACACTCGACCACACGGTGAACCAGATCAGCGATCTGTGCGCGCCCGGATTGCGCGCAGCGCGGATCAGAAATACGCCGAGCGTCGCATACACGCCCACGATCATTATGAAATAATGTGAGGCCATCGGCGGCCCTTCATGCCAGGACCAGCCCGAGGGCCAGACCATCGAAAGCGGCAAGACCAGACAGAACACGGCTCCGAACAGAAACAGCGCCAGCGACAAGAGATTATTTTTGGCGGCCATGACATGTCTCTCCCGTTTAGTATCGGTGCGGGAAAGATGCGCTCATTGGCGCGATATTGCAAATTGCGGTGGAACCGGCGGCTTGATCCGTGCGCGGGGGAGTGGGGATTGAATGGCAGCTTTGTTGGGGTAAGCGGACGGACTGCTTTTGGCTGCCGCCCATAAGAATAAGCCATATCGGATGTCTAATCAAAGCCCCTGCTTGCGAACATAGTAACATTCGAAGATAGTCGCTCGGCAATGTCGGCATGAAAGGCTGATCCGATTGTTCCTATCCTTCCATGAGCAGTAAATTGTTGGCCGGGTTGATGACCTTTGGGGTCTTTGCCATCATCGGAACAATAATGGTATGGGGCTTCGGCTCGATGATGATGGCGTCAAGCCCCTCGCATGTTGACGCTGCCGTGCCACCGGCTCAGGACGTAACCCTTTACACCGCCGATCACGTGCGGCTGGCAGGCACCTATTGGCCCGGACATTCGACCCATGCACCAGCAGTTCTCATTTTACATGGTCTCAACGCTTCACGCCAGTCCACATCGGAAAACGCGGCGTGGTTGAGCGGCATCGGCTATGCGGTGCTGACTATCGATCTGCGCGGGCACGGCCAGTCCCAATCGGCTGAGCACAGCTTCGGCTTGTTCGAAAGCAGGGATGCTGTGGCTGCATTTGCATGGCTAAAGCGCAGCCAGCACTATGCTCCCGTTGCCGTTATTGGAATTTCTCTGGGCGGTGCCGCCAGTCTGCTGGGTGACAATGGTCCGTTGAACGCTCAAGCTATGGTCCTGCAAGCCGTGTTCCCTACGATCAGGGATGCCACGCGCAATCGCGTTCGGACGTTTGTTCCAGATATAGCCGCCAATATGCTTGAACCTTTGCTCAGCTATCAATCTAAGCCACGTTTTGGGATTTGGCCGGATCGCCTGTCGCCACTTCAGGCAATACGAAAATATCATGGCCCCTTGCTGATCATTGGTGGAGGGGGCGACCAGTTCACGCCTCCAAGTGAGGTTCGAAGCATGTATGACGCTGCGGCGGGGCGAAAATCACTGTGGATCATAGAAGGTGCATCTCATCAGGATGTTAGCATTCTCGACAGTGATGATTACCGTTCACGAGTGCGCGAATTTCTTATGCAGACTATAGGCAATCCCTGAGCATAGAGGGAGCTAGTCTTCGGCTCTGATGTCCGCAATGTTGTCGTGTCCAGACAGTCAGCTTTCATTCCCGACCCGCCCGCATCGCTGCGCCTGCGGCTATCGGCGTGATCGCCACGAGGAGCAGGCTGATCGCCGCGAGGAATTTCAAGGCCGCGCCGCTTCCCTCATGCAGCGCACCCGCGCCGAAGATCAGCAGCGGCACCGCGAGGGGAAGGGCGAGCAGCCCGGAAAGCGCGCCCGCACTGCGCAATCCCGCCGTCAGCGCCGCGACCAGCACACCCAGCGCGGCGAGAGCGGGGGTGCCAATCGCCAGCCCCATCTCCAGCCGCATCAGCGTATCGGCATCGAGCTTCAGCAGCGCCGAGGCGGGCAGCGCGGCGACCATCAGCGGCGGTCCGAAGCTCAGCCAGTGCGCGATCATCTTGGCGATGGCGATGCTCTCGTCCGAAAGCCCGCGCACCAGATACTGGTCGCACTGGCCGCTCTGCACATCGGGCGCGATCAGCCGCTCGATGGGAAGCAGCGCCGCGAGCAGCGCCGCGATCCACAGCATGCCGCCGCCGGTAAGCCTAAGCAGTTTCGCATCCGGGCCGACCGCGAACGGATAGAGGCTGGCGACCAGCATCAGGAAGATCACCGGCAGCCATGCGCCGCCACCGCTCCACGCGGCGTGCAAGTCACGGCGGATGATGGGGAGCAGCGCGCGCATCAGGGCGCATAGTCCTGAAGGTTCAGCGTTTGCGAGAAGCGGTGCGGCAGGTCGAAGTGCGAGGCGGCGATGATCGCGCCGCCCGCCGCCACATGCGCGTCCATCGCTTGGCCCAATGCGGTGAGCGAGGCGTCGTCGAGGCCGTTGCCGGGTTCGTCGAGCAGCCAGAGCTTGGCTTGCGAGGCGATAACGCGGGCGAGCGCGGCGCGTTTGCGCTGGCCGGTGGAGAGCATGCGGACGGGGAGGTCTGCGAGGGAGGTGAGGGCCATGCGCTCCATTGCCGCGTCGAGCTGCGTGGGGGAGGCACCGTCGATATTCGCCCAGAAGAGCAGGGCGGCGCGCAAGGGTTTGTCCGTATCCAGCGCCGCGCGTTCGTCGGCGAGGGCGGGGGTGGCCTCCAATCCTATTCTGCCTTCGTTACAAGGAATTAGGCCGCATATCTGGCGCAGAAGGCTCGATTTTCCAACACCGTTCGGCCCCGCAATCCGTATCGTCTGGCTAAACGACAACCCAAACGAAAGCCCCGCATAAAGCCGCTTGCCCCCGCGCACGCACCCCAGATTCTCGACCCCCACGATCATCGGCTAGAGCGTCGCGCCATTATAATGGTGCCAGGCAAGTATCGCCGCTGCGCTGCGGTGCGGACGCCAGCCTTCAGCGCGCGCGCGGAGCTGCTTTTCGTCCGGGCGCCCCTCCATGCCGGTAAGCTGGCCGATCGCGATCTGCACGGCAAGATCGCCTGCCGGCCAGATGTCCGGACGCCCTTCCGCGAACAGCAGATAGATCTCGGCGGACCAGCGGCCAATGCCCTTGATCTGCACTAGCTCCGCGATGGCCGCTTCGTCGTCGCGAGGCAGGTTATGCAGGTCGATCCCACCCGATACCACCAGCTCCGCCAGACTCCGCGCGTAGCCTTGCTTTTGGCGTGATAGGCCGCAAGCACGTAGCGCGTCGAAGTCTTGCGCTAGCAGCGCATCCGGTGGGCAGCCTTCTCCTAGCAGCGCTTCCAGCTTCGCCCAGACCGAAGCGGCGGCAGCGGTGCTAACCTGCTGGCCGACTATCGTCCGCAGCAGTGTGTCGTATCCTGTGGCGCGTACACGTGGTTCCGGGTAGCCGAGCCGCTCAATTGCTTCTGCAAGACCGGGCTCAAGTGTGCAGAGCGCGTCGATGGATGAGTTGAGGGTGGCTGACGTATGGACCATCGATATGTGTTAGCGACAGACTGACGGTACCGCCAGCTTGAAATCCTGCCCGAACAGTCTAAGTGGCGTGGATCAATTGCAGTTCTGGAGCGGGTTGAATGGTAAAGCTGGTTGTTGTGAATCGTGCGGGCGAGGCCAACGAGGTTGAGGCCGATGAGGGCATGAGCCTGATGGAAGTGATCCGCGACAATGGTTTTGACGAGCTTTTGGCGCTGTGCGGCGGCTGCTGCTCCTGCGCGACCTGCCATGTTTATGTCGATCCCGATTTTGCAGGCGGTTTGCCACCCCGCAGCGAGGACGAGGAGGATCTGCTCGACAGCTCCGATCATAAGACCGAAGCGAGCCGTCTTTCCTGCCAGGTGCCTGTGACCGCAGCTCTCGAAGGTCTGCGCGTCACCATCGCACCGGAGGATTGAAGCTGTCAGACGAGGCCCGTCCCGCAGCAACGGTGATTATCGCGCGCAGGGCTTCGTCCGGCCTGCCGCAATTCCTGATGCAGGAGCGCGCCGAGGGCATGAGTTTTGCCGGCGGGGCGATGGTGTTTCCTGGCGGCGCTGTCGACGAATCTGACATTTCCCACGCGCATGAGCTACTGGATGGAGGCGGAGACATTGCGGAAATGGCCGCGCGGATAGCTGCTGTGCGCGAGACTATTGAGGAATGCGGCCTGCTTCTCGCCGCGGGTAATCATGGCACTGATGGCGTGACCGCCGCTTTGCTTCGGCATGCATTGAAATCAGGTAAGGCATTGGCCGAAGTCGCAAATGACCATGGCATTGAATTCGATTTCGCACAGCTCGTCCCGTTTGCCCGTTGGTGTCCATCTCCGCGCATGAGCGCCAAGCGCTTCGATACCCGTTTTTATCTTGCTATGCTGGAAGAAGGCATGGGGGCGGATCAACTGCGGCCTGATGGAAACGAGTCGGTACGACTGGCATGGCATAGTGCCAGAGAGGTTCTGGAAGAAGCTGATGCAGGCCGCGCTAGGATCATCTTTCCTACTCGACGTACCCTCGAACGGCTGGCTCTGTCTGACAGCATTGAAGCTCTGATCGAGCATGCTTACCAATATCCTGTCGAGATCGTGACGCCTCGAATAGAAACCCGTGACGGCGTCGACCATCTCTGTATCCCGGAAGGACTGGGCTATCCGATTACATCCGAGCCACTGAGTACAGCAAAGCGGGCTTGAGCAGTTTGCATAATAAGGTTGTCATGCTTTCCGCTTTAGGCTAGTGGCGCATCATTCTCCTGACATCGCCAAAATGTTGGGTCGGAACCGAAAGGCTCCGGCGGCAAAGAGGCATGGTGCCGGGATCGTTCGGAAAGGTATGCAAACTGGTCGATATGGCCGCCCTGACGCAGTTGATTGAGCCGGAGGTGAAAGCCTTGGGTTTCGATCTCGTGCGCGTAAAGCTGTTCGGCGGGGATGATCAGACATTGCAGATCATGGCTGAACGCCCCGATACACGCCAGCTTAATATTGACGATTGCGCGAGTATCTCCCGCCGCTTGTCCGATATTCTGGACGAGCTGGAGGCTCAGGGGCGCGATCCGATCGAGACGGCGTACCGGCTTGAGGTTAGTTCTCCGGGCATCGACCGGCCTTTGACCAGGCTCAAGGATTTTGCCGACTGGGCAGGGCATGAGGCGCGCGTGACCGTGGTCGAGTCGGTTGAGGCGAGGAAGCAGTTCAAATCCAGCCTCGCGGGGCTGGAAGGCGAGACGATTTTGCTCGACGATCCGAAACTGGGCCGCGTCGCCATAGATTTCAATAATATCCAGAGCGCCAAGCTGGTGCTGACGGATGCGCTAATTTCTGCTACCATGCCGCTCTCGTCAGACGGGGCGGACGACATAGAGACGGAAGGATGAGTCACGATGGCTAACGCCATTTCCGCCAACAAGGCCGAGTTGATCGCCATTGCCAATTCGGTGGCGTCCGAGAAGATGATTGACAAGGCGATCGTCATCGAGGCGATGGAGGACGCAATCCAGCGTGCCGCCCGCGCCCGTTATGGTGCAGAGAACGACATCCGTGCGAAGCTCGATCCCGATACCGGCGATCTCCGCCTGTGGCGCGTCGTCGAGGTTGTCGAGACGGTCGAGGATTATTTCAAGCAGGTGGACCTTAAGCAGGGTCAGAAGCTTCAGGCGGGTGCGGCGCTGGGCGATTTTATTGTCGATCCGCTGCCTCCCATCGACCTTGGCCGCATTGATGCGCAGTCCGCCAAGCAGGTGATTTTCCAGAAGGTGCGCGACGCCGAGCGTGAGCGCCAGTTCGAGGAATTCAAGGATCGCGTTGGTGAGATCATCACCGGCGTCGTGAAGTCGGTTGAGTTCGGCCATGTGGTTGTGAACCTTGGTCGCGCCGAGGGTGTGATCCGCCGCGATCAGCAGATCCCGCGCGAGGTTGTACGCGTCGGCGATCGTGTCCGCTCGGTGATCCTCAATGTCCGCCGCGAAAATCGCGGGCCGCAGATTTTCCTCTCCCGCGCGCACCCTGAGTTTATGAAGAAACTCTTCGCGCAAGAAGTGCCGGAAATCTATGACGGCATCATCACCATAATGGCTGCGGCGCGTGATCCGGGCAGCCGCGCCAAGATCGGCGTGATCAGCCGCGACGGTAGTATCGACCCCGTAGGCGCCTGCGTTGGCATGAAGGGCAGCCGCGTGCAGGCGGTCGTGCAGGAAATGCAGGGCGAGAAGATCGACATCATTCCGTGGTCAGAAGACACCGCGACCTTCGTCGTGAATGCGCTCCAGCCCGCGACTGTTTCGCGCGTTGTCATCGACGAGGATGAGGGGCGCATCGAGGTGGTAGTGCCTGATGATCAGCTCAGCCTCGCTATAGGTCGCCGCGGTCAGAATGTGCGTCTCGCCAGCCAGCTGACCGGCAAGGCGATCGACATCATGACAGAGGCTGACGCCAGCGAAAAGCGCCAGAAGGAATTCGTCGAGCGCTCCGAAATGTTCCAGAACGAGTTGGATGTCGACGAAACCCTCTCCCAGCTTCTTGTTGCCGAGGGCTTCGGCGAGCTGGAAGAAGTCGCTTATGTCGGCGTCGAGGAACTGGCTGCTATCGAAGGCTTCGACGAGGAGTTGGCCGAAGAGCTGCAGAGCCGTGCTCAGGAAGCGCTGGAGCGCCGCGAAGCCGCTGCACGCGAAGAGCGTCGTGGCCTGGGCGTCGAGGATGCGCTCGCGGACATTCCGCACCTCACCGAGGCGATGCTGGTGACTTTGGGCAAGGCAGGCATCAAGACGCTGGACGATCTCGCCGACCTTGCGACTGACGAGCTAATCGCGAAGAAGCGTCAGAACGACCGTCGCAAGGGCAAGGATGCGCCTGAAGATAAGGGCGGGGTGCTTGCGGAATATGGCCTCTCCGAAGAGCAGGGCAACGAGATCATCATGGCCGCGCGCGCGCACTGGTTCGAGGATGAGCCAGAGACAGGGGAGGTCGCAGATGCTGCGGACGCTTCCCAATGATCGGCGCGTTGCTGAACTAAAGGCCAGCTGTAGCGAGGCGCTCTCATGACGGAGCGCCGCTGCATCCTGACGGGCGATCGCGCTGCGCCGGAGCATCTGGTGCGGCTGGCGGTTGCGCCCGATGGCGCCGTGATGCCCGATGTCCGCGCGAAGGCGCCGGGGCGTGGAGCGTGGATTGGTGTGTCACGCGCGGAGCTGGAACAAGCGCTCGCCAAGGGAAAGCTGAAGGGCGCGCTCAACCGTGCGTTCAAGACCGGCGATCTGAGCATCTCCGCCGAACTTCCCGATATGATCGCAGAGGCGCTGGAGCGGCAGGCAATGGAGCGGCTGGGCCTGGAAGCCAAGGCGTCCAATCTCTTGACCGGATCGGAAAAAATTGAGGTCGCGGCGCGACGCGGGCAGGTGCGTCTGCTGCTTCATGCGGCGGATGCTGCGGCGGATGGCAATCGTAAGCTCGATCAGGCATGGCGCGTCGGTTCTGATGCAGAAGGCGAAGATCTTGCCGGATTCATCTTGCCTGCAGGGCGCGACTCCCTATCTAAAGCATTGGGACGTGAGAATGTCGTCCACATTGCAATAACCGATCCTGCAGCGGCCTCCCGTATTTCTGCGCTGTTAAGCCGCTGGCAAAGCTATGCCGGATGCGCTAACGGGGAAACTAGGGAAATACCGCCGGACGCGCGATCGGCGGCAAGCAAGGCGAATATGTCCATCGGACATGAAGAATAAGCGGCAGCCCCGCAGGGCGAGGCCGCATTTTGGCGTTTGAAGTGAGAAGGTTGAACGAAGTCGATGAGTGACAGCAAGGAAGACAAACCGATTCTGGGCCGCAAGCCATTGGGCATCAAGCGGACGGTAGAATCGGGTCAGGTTCAGCAGAGCTTCAGCCATGGCCGGAAGAACACGGTCGTGGTCGAGGTGAAGCGCCGTCGCATCCTCGGCAAGCCCGGTGAGGCTCCGGTCGGTGTTGCGGAGCCTGTTATTCCCGCGCCGGTCGCCGCTGTGCCGGAACCCGTTCGCGCGCCCGTCGCGCCCGCCCCGCGCCCTGCGCCACCCCAGCCGCCGCGCAATGACCTGATGAGCCGTCAGGAAATGCAGGCCAAGCTGCTGCGCGAGGCTGAAGAAGCCCGCATGTCGGCACTTGAAGAATCGCGTCGCCGCGAGGAGGCCGAGCGTCAGGCCGCGAGCGAAGACGAGAGACGCCGCGCGGAGGAGAACCGCAAGGCCGAGCAGGAAGAAGCCCAGCGTCAGGCCGAGGAACCGGAAGTTCAGGCTCCTGTCGTCGCGGCGGAAGCGAGCGACGTAGATGCTGCGACCACCGATAACGAGACGACGGATGAACGCCCCGCGCCGCGCCGCTTTACGCCGGTTGCGCCCATCAAGCGCCCGGAGCCCGCGAAGCCTGACCGCACAGCCAAGCGTGGCGGCGATGATCGTCGCCAGTCCGGCAAGCTCACTGTCAATCGTGCGCTGTCCGATGATGACAGCGCCCGTGCGCGCAGCCTCGCCGCGCTGAAGCGTGCGCGTGAAAAGGAATATCGTCGCACCCATACCGGCAGCCAACAGGCACGTGAAAAGCAGGTGCGCGATGTCGTGGTGCCAGAAGGCATTACGGTGCAGGAGCTCGCCAACCGCATGGCCGAGAAGGGCGCGGATCTGGTGAAGGCGCTGTTCAAGATGGGTATGCCCGTCACTGTCAACCAGACGATCGATCAGGATACGGCGGAGTTGCTGGTCGAGGAGTTCGGCCACCGTATCCAGCGCGTGTCTGATGCCGACGTCGAGATCGACACCGAGGCCGATGTCGATGCGGCGGAGACACTCAAGACCCGCGCGCCGGTCGTGACCATCATGGGCCATGTCGATCATGGCAAGACCAGCCTGCTGGACGCGCTGCGCGGCACTGATGTCGTGTCGGGCGAGGCGGGCGGCATCACCCAGCATATCGGCGCCTATCAGGTGAAAACCGCGGGCGGTGACATCATCACCTTCCTCGATACGCCGGGCCACGAAGCCTTTACCGACATGCGCGCTCGCGGCGCTAACGTCACCGACATCGTGATCCTCGTGGTCGCGGCGAATGACGGGCTGATGCCGCAGACGATCGAGGCGATCAACCACACCAAGGCCGCAGGCGTGCCGATGATCGTTGCGATCAACAAGTGCGACCTCGATACCGCCAACCCACAGCGCGTGCGTGAGCGCTTGCTGGAGCATGAGGTGATCGTCGAGGAAATGGGCGGCGATGTGCAGGATGTCGAGGTTTCGGCGCTCAAGAAAACTGGCCTCGATACACTCATTGAGAAAATCCTGCTTCAGGCTGAATTGCTGGAGCTGAAGGCCAATCCGGATCGCGCCGCCGAAGGCCGTGTGATCGAGGCGCAGCTCGACAAGGGCCGTGGCGCGGTAGCCACCATCCTCGTCGGTCGTGGCACATTGCGCGTGGGCGACATCTTCGTCGTTGGCGAGCAGAGCGGCAAGGTCCGCGCGATGGTCAACGACAAGGGCCAGAACATCAAGGAGGCTGGGCCTTCGATGCCGGTTGAAGTGCTGGGCCTTTCCGGCGTGCCGATGGCGGGCGATCAGCTCTCCGTGGTGGAAAACGAAGCCCGCGCCCGCGAGGTTGCCGCCTATCGTGCCGAGCAGGCGACGATGAAGCGCACAACCGCCGCACCGACCAGCTTCGAGCATATGTTCTCTGCGCTCAACACCACGCAGATCGAATATCCCATCGTGGTGAAGGCGGATGCGCAAGGATCGGTCGAGGCGATCGTCAACTCGCTTAATCGCATTTCCACGGATGAGATCAAGGTGCGCGTGCTCCATTCCGGTGCTGGCGCGATTACCGAGAGCGACGTTACCCTTGCTGCCGCCTCCCGCGCGCCGCTCATCGGGTTTAACGTCCGCCCCAATGCCAAGGCCCGCCAACTCGCCGAGCGCGACAAGGTCTCGCTCCGCTATTATGACGTGATCTATGATCTGCTTGAGGAGATCAGGGGTGAGATGGCCGGCCAGCTCGCGCCGGAGCGCATCGAAACGGTTGTCGGTCGCGCCGAGATCAAGGAAGTGTTTCCGGCCGGCAAGAAGGACAAGGCCGCTGGTATGCTGGTGGTCGATGGCTTCATCCGCAAGGGCATCAACGCTCGCCTTACCCGCAACGATGTCATCGTCTCCAAGACGATCATCGCCTCGCTACGCCGTTTCAAGGACGACGTGCTGGAGGTCCGCGCGGGGCTGGAGTGCGGCGCGGTGTTGCAGGACACCAACGACATCAAGGCTGGCGATATGCTGGAGCTGTTCGAGGTCGAGGAACGCGCCCGCGTTCTTTGACGCTCGGTTGAAGGGGGTGTGCGATGGCCGGTAACGAAGGTCATTCCGTCCGTGTGCTGCGCGTCGGCGAGCAGGTGCGCCATGTGCTGGCGGATATTCTCCAGCGCGGCGATGTGCATGACGACACCCTCGCCAGTCATATGGTGAGCGTCACCGAGGTGAGGATGACCCCTGACCTGAAGCACGCCATCGCCTATGTGAAGCCGCTGTTGGGCAAGGATGAAGAAGCGGTGCTGAAGGCGCTGCGTACCAACACCGCCTATCTTCAGCGTGAGGTGGCGCGGCGCGTGAAGATGCGGAGTGCTGCCAAGCTCAAGTTCATCATCGACGAGAGCTTCGACGAGGGCAGCCATATCGAGGCGCTGCTGCGCGATCCCAAGGTGGCGCGGGATCTGGACGGCGAATGAGCGCACTCGAAGCGGTGCTGGAGGATGGCAATTTAAGCCTTGTTCCCTTCCGGGTCGAATATGCCGAACCGCTGCGCGAAGCCTGCGCGCGAGATACCGAGATCTGGGAGATTTATCCCGTCAATATGCTGGATGGTGACGCTGAGGCGATGCTGAAGCGTTTCCACGGCGAGCAGGGCTGGGTGCGCTTCGTTGTGCTGATGGATGGCGCGGTCGTTGGCACGACGAGCTACATTAGCCCGGACTTAGCTAACGGAACGGTGATGATCGGCGGCACGTATATTGAGCCAGCCATGCGCGGCACGGACGTCAATCGCCGCATGAAAAAGCTGATGATCGACCATGCGATTGATTGCGGTTTCTGGCGGATCGAGTTCACGGTTGACACGCGCAACACGCGCTCGATGGCAGCAATGGAGAAGCTGGGCGCGGTGCGCGAGGGCATATTGCGCAAGAACCGCGTAACATGGACCGGCTATGTGCGCGACACCGCGCTCTATTCGATCCTTGCGGACGACTGGCGAGCGACGGGACACTGATGCCGCTCAACGGCTGGATTATCCTCGACAAGCCTTATGGGCTGGGCAGCACACAGGCGGTGGCGGCGGTGAAGCGCTGCCTGCGCGAGGCGGGCGAGGCCAAGACCAAGATCGGTCACGGCGGCACGCTCGATCCGCTTGCCGAGGGCGTGCTGCCGATTGCCTTGGGTGAAGCGACCAAGCTCGCCGGGCGGATGCTCGATAGCGACAAGGCCTATGACTTTTGCGTGAAATTCGGCGCGCAAACCGATACGCTGGACGCGGAAGGGGCGGTGATCGCCACCAGCGATGTGCGTCCGACCGGCGCAGAGGTTGAAGCAGTCTTGCCTCGCTTCACTGGCCCGATCGAACAGATGCCGCCCGCCTACTCGGCGCTGAAGGTCGATGGCCGCCGAGCCTATGATCTCGCACGGGCGGGGGAGGAGGTAGCGCTCAAGACCCGCGCGGTGACGATCAACGCGCTCGAACTGCTCTCCTGCGATGCGGATAGCGCGACCCTCTCCGCCACCGTTTCCAAGGGCACCTATATCCGCAGCCTCGCCCGCGATATTGCCCTCGCACTTGGCGCCGTGGGCCATGTGACGATGTTACGCCGCACGAAGGCGGGGCCATTCACCCTCGAATCCGCGATTTCGCTGGACAAATTGAGCGATGCTGCTAAGGCGCGCGACATCGCGCAGTGTGTGCTGCCGTTGACGGTTGGGCTGGACGACATCCCGGCTCTGTCCGTCACTCCCGAAGAGGCACTCGCCCTGAAGCAGGGCAAGATACTTGAGGGAGACCCCCGTAAGCAGGGTCTGATGCTGGCGCAGGAGGGCGAAACGCCCATCGCGCTGGTGGAAGGTTCCGATCTTGGCATCAAGGTCGTGCGGGGCTTCAATCTCTGATTTAAGAAAGGAAGCCGATGTCGATTACTGCTGAGCGCAAGAGCGCATTGATTCAGGAACATGCTCAAGGGTCGGGCGACACAGGTTCGCCGGAAGTGCAGGTCGCGATCCTCTCGGAGCGCATTTCGAACCTCACCGAGCACTTCAAGGGCCACCACAAGGATAACCACAGCCGCCGCGGCCTGCTGATGCTGGTCAACAAGCGCCGCAGCCTGCTGGATTATCTGAAGAAGAAAGATCAGGGCCGCTATGAGGCTCTGATTGCAAAGCTGGGCCTTCGCAAGTAACGCAATTGTACGGCCCGCCTCGGCGGGCCGTTTACATATTGCGTTATCCCCGCGCAGGCGGGGATCCAGTTACCACGGTGCTGCCGATTAGACGGCACTCGAAATGGACTCCCGCTTTCGCGGGAGTGACGATGGAGAGAACAATCCGGTTCTTTGCCATCAGGGGGCGAGAAGAATGCCTCCGCACCGCCGCGGGCCGGCTTTGCCCGCAAGTGTAAGCCCCGCCGCGCAATAGGGCGTCGCGGGTGGAAGGAAAATCAATGTTTGATGTAAAGACAGTCGAAATCGAGTGGGGCGGAAAAACCCTCAAGCTCGAAACGGGCCGCGTTGCCCGTCAGGCCGATGGCGCGGTGCTCGCGACCTACGGCGAAACCGTGGTGCTGTGCGCGGTCACGGCAGCCAAGTCGGTGAAGGAAGGGCAGGATTTCTTTCCGCTCACCGTTCACTATCAGGAGAAATATTCTGCCGCAGGGCGTATCCCCGGCGGCTTCTTCAAGCGTGAGCGCGGCGCGACCGAGAAGGAGACGCTTGTCTCCCGCCTGATCGACCGCCCGGTGCGCCCGCTGTTCCCCGAAGGCTTCTACAACGAGATCAACGTCATCGCCCAGGTAATGAGCTATGATGGCGAGACGGAGCCGGATATCCTCGCGATGGTCGCGGCGTCCGCTGCGCTCACCATTTCGGGCGTGCCCTTCATGGGGCCGATTGGTGCGGCGCGCGTCGGCTTCAAGGATGGCGAATATCAGCTCAATCCTTCGCTCACCGAAGTGGCTGAAGGCCGCCTCGATCTCGTCGTTGCCGCGACGCAGGACGCGGTGATGATGGTTGAGTCGGAAGCCAAGGAGCTGACCGAGGCCGAGATGCTCGGCGCGGTGATGTTCGCCCATGCCGAGAGCCGCAAGGTGATCGACGCGATCATCAAGCTCGCCGAGAAGGCCGCGAAGGACCCGTGGGAGATCGATCTTTCCGACAACACGGTCGAGATGAAGGCGAAGCTGAAGGATCTCGTCGGCAAGGATATTGCCGCTGCCTACAAGCTCACCAACAAGTCCGAGCGCTCCAACGCTCTGAACGAAGCCCGCGCCAAGGCGAAGGCGGCGTTCGCGGAGGAAAGCCCGCAGACCCAGATGGTCGCCAACAAGACCATGAAGAAGCTGGAAGCGGACATCGTTCGCGGCGCGATCCTGAAGGATGGCCAGCGCATCGACGGCCGCAACACCAAGCAGATCCGCCCGATCGAGGCGATCGTCGGCTTCCTGCCGCGTACGCACGGCTCCGCGCTGTTCACCCGCGGCGAAACGCAGTCGATCTGCACCACCACCTTGGGCACCAAGGACGCCGAGCAGATGATCGACGGCCTTGATGGCCTGCATTACGAGCGCTTCATGCTGCACTATAACTTCCCGCCCTATTCGGTCGGCGAAGTGGGTCGCTTCGGCGCTCCGGGCCGTCGCGAAGTGGGGCATGGCAAGCTCGCCTGGCGCGCGCTGCACCCGGTGCTCCCCACCAAGGAGGAGTTCCCCTACACCATCCGCGTTCTCTCCGACATCACCGAGTCCAACGGCTCTTCGTCAATGGCGACGGTGTGCGGCGGTTCGCTCTCGATGATGGACGCGGGCGTTCCGCTGAAGCGTCCGGTTTCGGGCATCGCGATGGGCCTCATTCTTGAGGGCAAGGAGTTCGCCATTCTCTCCGACATTCTCGGCGACGAGGATCATCTGGGCGATATGGATTTCAAGGTTGCGGGCACGTCCGAAGGCATCACGACGATGCAGATGGACATCAAGATCGCCGGCATCACGGAGGAAATCTTCAAGGCTGCTCTGGCTCAGGCGAACGAAGGCCGCGCGCATATCCTTGGCGAGATGAGCAAGGCGCTGGGCGAGGTTCGCTCGGAGCTTTCGGCTCATGCGCCCCGCATCGAGACGATCCAGATCGACAAGTCGAAGATCCGTGACGTCATCGGTACGGGCGGCAAGGTGATCCGCGAGATCGTCGCCGAAACCGGCGCCAAAGTAGATATCGACGACGAGGGCGTCATCAAGATCAGCTCGTCCGACATCAAGCAGATCGAGGCGGCGAAGGCATGGATCCTTGGCATCGTCGAGGAGCCGGAAGTCGGCAAGATCTACAACGGCAAGGTTGTGAACATCGTCGACTTCGGCGCGTTCGTGAACTTCATGGGCGGCAAGGACGGCCTCGTCCACGTCTCCGAGATGCGGAACGAGCGGGTGGAAAAGCCCGGCGATGTCGTGTCCGAAGGCCAGGAGGTCAAGGTCAAGGTGCTGGAGATCGACCAGCGTGGCAAGGTGCGCCTCTCCATGCGCGTGGTCGATCAGGAAACCGGCGAGGAGCTGGAAGACACCCGCCCGGCGCGCGAACCGCGTGAACCGCGCGGCGATCGTGGTCCGCGTGGCGACCGTGGCGACCGGGGCGGAGATCGTCGTCGTGGCGGCGGCCGGGACCGGGATCGCGGTCCGCGTGGCGATCGTGCTTCGCGCTCCGAAGGTTCGGACAATGAAGGCGAAGTGCCGGGTGGCCTGCCGGATTTTCTGACACAGGATTAAGCCTGAATTTATAATTATATTATCAAGGGGTCGCATTTATACAAAAATGCGGCCCTTTTTATTTGTATTGAACTTTGATTTATAAAGATTTTTACTGTCCCGCAGTTACGGGACATGACGTTTTTATGACATGCGCCTATTTGCGCGGCATCCCAACGTAACGTCCTTCCCGAAGCCCACAAGCAACGTGGTACGGTCATTGGCAGTTGCTGCGTTGCTGTCGGGTCGCATGCCAATGACCACTCCCCCTGAAAATCTGAGACCCCCAAAGCCTGAAAAGGATTGGGGGTCTCTTTTTATGGGGTGATCGCTGTGTCAGACTTCTCCGCTGAAGGTGTCGCAAGACGCGGGGTTGCCACTATCCAGTCCTTGCTTCAGCCAGTGCATGCGTTGTTCAGAAGTGCCATGGGTGAAACTGTCGGGCATCGGCGTCCGTCCGGCGCTGCGCTGGAGCGTGTCATCGCCGATCGACTGCGCGGCCTTCAATCCTTCCTGCAAATCGCCCGCTTCCATAAGTCCGGTGAGCTTACCCCAAACGCCGGCATAGCAATCCGCCTGAAGCTCGACGCGCACCTGCAGCGCATTGCCCTCCGCTTCGCTGGCGCGGCCCTGAAGCTGATGCACCTTGGACAAAGTGCCTTCCAGATCCTGAATATGATGGCCCACCTCATGCGCGATCACATAGGCCTGCGCGAAATCTCCCGGTGAGCCGAAGCGATCCTTCAATTCCCTATAAAAATCTGTATCGAGATAGACCTTCTTGTCATTGGGGCAATAGAAAGGCCCCATAGCCGACTGCGCCGCACCGCAGCCACTCATGCCGCTCTGGGAATAGAAGACAAGAGTGGTGGGCTGATACTGAAGCCCGTTTTGCGAGAAGACCTGGCCCCAGACCCGCTCGGTCGATCCCAGCACTTTCAGCGACCAGTGCTGAACTTCTGTGAGTTGGTTCGCGTCCTGTGAGGACTGTACGCCCGGTGTGCCTCCAATGCCACCTCCACCACCCAGCGAGCCCAGATTCAATCCGCCGCCCATCACTGCGAAAATCAGCAGCACTGCCGCAATGCCCCAGCAGCCAAAGCGCGAGCCGATCATCGGTAGCAGAAAGCCAAGCAAATTTCCGCCACCAAAGCCGCCGCCCATGCCGCCGCCACCCTGTTGAATCTCGAAATTGCTGCTTTCCTGCTCGTCGTCCAGGCGCATAATGTGGCGTCCTCTATTAAGCTCTCGATCCGGTTCCGGGCATATATGCCGGACAACAAACGCATGACTAAGGCAAATGGCTGCACAAGAAAAGTGCGCCCCTTGGCATACGGCTGGAATAGTCTATATTGCAGTGCAATATGGATGCTCTTCGCACATCCTCTGTATTGGATCAGCAGACAGCGTTGCCGCTGCCGGAGTGCGTGGCGTTGTTGCTACAGGGCGGAGGAGCGCTCGGCTCTTACCAAGCGGGCGTCTATCAGGAGTTGGACCGCAATGGCATAGAAGTCGATTGGGTCGCGGGCATATCCATCGGAGCGGTCAATGCGGCGATCATTGCAGGCAATCCGCCGGAGGACCGTATGGCTAAGCTGCGATCCTTCTGGGATACGGTAAGCGCAAGCCTGCCTGATCTGTTGTTCATGCCTAATGACGGAATTCGCGAGGTGGCGCATCTGGCGGCAGCGAGTGCGGTGGCAATGTTTGGGGTGCCGGGCTTCTTTCATCCCCATTTTCTGCCGACGCTGATGGCGCAGCCCGGCAGTGCGTCTGCCACCAGCCTCTATGATAGTTCGCCGCTAATCGCGACATTGAACAACCATATCGACTGGGATTTGCTGAACGATGGACCGGTTCGGCTCTCAGTAGGTGCCGTAGACGTCGAGAGTGGTAATTTCATCTATTTTGATACACGCGGGCCAGATCGAGTGCGGATCGATCATCGGCACATCATGGCCTCAGGCGCATTGCCGCCTGGTCTGCCCGCAATCCAGATCGACGGTCGGCATTATTGGGATGGTGGCCTCGTTTCCAACACGCCGCTCGCGCATGTACTCGATCACCAGCAAGGTGACATGTTGATCTTTCAGGTCGATCTGTTTCCGGCGGAAGGGCCGCTGCCGCTGGAGATTACCGATGTCTGGTCCCGCACCAAGGATATCCAATATTCCAGCCGTACCCGCCATGTGACGGACCAGTATCTTGCGCAGATGAAGCTGTACAAGGCCGTCAACAAATTGCTCGCCAAGTTGCCACCAGAAATGGCCGACGACCCGGAGGTCAAACGCCTCAAGGCGCTTATCCCGGGTGGTGCAGTCAACATTGTGCATCTCATCTATCGCTCGCGCGAGTGGGAGAGCGGTGCGCGTGACTTTGAATTTTCGCGTTCAACCATGCGCGACCACTGGATTCAGGGGCAGGAGGCGGTGTCGGCCGTGCTCCATAAAGGCGATCTCATCGCGCAGAACATCGCGAACGGCAAAAGTTCGATCTTCGATCTTCAAGCGCGCAACACCATGAAGGAAAAGACTATATGACCCTGAAAGGCAAAACCGCGCTTATTACTGGTTCCACATCGGGCATCGGTTTGGCCTATGCGAGGGCGTTGGCGGCGGAGGGCGCGAACATCGTCATAAACGGTTTTGGTGATGCGGCCGCTATCGAGAGGGAGCGGCTGGCGCTTGAGGCAGCTAGCGGTGCAAAGGCGATCTACTCAGGCCATGATCTCACCAAGACCGAAGAGATCGAGGCGATGATGAAAGAGGCTGCTGACGCATTTGGCGGGATCGATATTCTCATCAATAATGCCGGGATGCAGCATGTTGCGCCGATCGAGGAATTTCCCATCGACAAATGGGATCTTATCATCGCGCTAAACCTCAATTCCGCCTTTCACACCTGTCGCCTCGCCATTCCGTATATGAAGCAGCAGAAATGGGGGCGGATCATCCAGACCGCGTCGGCACATTCTCTCACTGCGTCTCCGTTTAAATCGGCCTATGTCACCGCGAAGCACGGCCTTGCCGGCCTCACCAAGACGATCGCGCTGGAAACCGCGACCTTTGGGATTACTGCCAATTGCATCTCGCCCGGCTATGTGTGGACACCACTGGTCGAGAACCAGATTCCTGACACGATGAAGGCGCGCAATATGACGCGTGAGCAGGTGATGAATGATGTGCTGCTCGCGGGACAGCCGACCAAGCAGTTCGTGACGGTGGAGCAGGTCGCTGCGACCGCGATGTTCCTGATTTCCGATGCCGCAGCTAATATTACTGGGGCGAACATCTCAGTAGATGGCGGCTGGACCGCGCAATAATTTGATCCTAGATGGCTGTGAACGGTTGGAACGTGGCTGATACGTCACGATTCGGGAGGCACAATGAGCAAGGGTGATTTTGCGGCTATGCGCGCCGCTATGGTGGCAAGCCAGCTTCGGACCAGCGACGTTAACAACCCCGCCGTCATTGCGGCGATGGCGAGCGTCGCGCGCGAGGATTTCGTGCCCGCAGGGCGGCAGGAGACCTGCTATATCGACCGGTCGATCCCTTTGGGTGAGGGGCAGATGATGAACCCGCCGCTCGCCACCGGGCGCCTGCTCACAGCCGCACAAATCGAAGCAGGCGACAAGGTGTTGCTGCTTGGTGATACGACCGGCTACACGGCTGCACTGCTCAAGGCGATGGACGCGGAGGTGACTGCCGTCAGCGTCAATCCTGCCAAGGGTAACACGAAAAATGCGCCCTATGATGTGATCGTGATCGAGGGTGCTGTTGATGCCTTTCCGGCGGCACTAAGCAGTCAGCTCGCTGAAGGTGGTCGGATCGCGATGGGCCTTGCTGAGCGGGGCGTGACGCGCTTGGTAAGCGGGCGCAAGGCAGGCGGCGCGGTCGGCTTTGTTGCCCTTGCCGATATGGAGATGGTACCCGCAGCCGGTTTCGAGCCGGAAAAGGCCGATTTCGTCTTTTGACGGAGCGCAGAAATTAAGGTAAATTAACGGTTAAGCTGGGCGCTTGACTCAAATTTTAACCATGGCAATGTGCCCGCAAAGCGCGGGGGCGTGGGCAACAGATGGGCTTCAGATGGGTGATATGAGCAAAGAACCGTCAATGGAAGAAATATTGTCTTCTATCAAACGGATAATTGCTGAAGACGGCGATGCGTCCGCTCGCAAAGAGCCGAAGTCACCGGGCCGTCGTGACGCCGAACGCGAATCGCATCGCAAGGCTGTAGTTGCCAGTCTCGCCAAGGAAGCCGATGAAGGTCTCGTTGCATCGTCTTATGTCGATGAAGTTCTGGAGCTGACCGAAGAAATGCCCCGGGTAGGCAAAAGCCCGCAGGCAGATGAGCCTGTTGCCGATGATTCCGATATTTTCGAGCTTGATGATCTGGTTGATGACACCGCGCTGGACCTGACCGAAACATTTGAAATTGCCGAGGCAATGGAGGAGACGCCACCCATGCCGAAAGCTTCGCCTGCGCCTGCCGTGGAAACTCCTGAAATCGCTCCGCCGGTGGCCGCTGTTGCGATTAATGAAAATATCATCTCCGCGGAAAGTGCCGGTGCAGCACGTTCGTCGCTCGATGCGCTGTCCTCGCTTTTGGTGAAACCAGCGGAACCGGAGGCTGCGGATAACACCCTAGAGGGTTTGGTGCGCGAAATGCTCCGTCCGATGATGAAGGAATGGCTGGACGCCAATCTGCCGCGCCTTGTCGAAGGCATGGTGGCGAAGGAAATCGCGCGGATCACCGGCCGCCCGCTCTGAACGGGGCGTATCGCTGCAACTGCGAATTGACGTGCGGGCAATAGGCGTTATGGCCTTTCGCCCATGACCGAACTCGCCAAGACCTTCGATCCTGCGTCCATCGAGGCGCGCTGGTATGCCCATTGGGAACGGAACGGGCTGTTCCGCCCGGAGCGCCCGGACGCGCAGCCCTATACCATCGTCAACCCGCCACCGAACGTCACCGGCTCGCTGCATATCGGCCATGCGCTCGATAACACATTGCAGGACATCGTGATCCGCTACGAGCGCCTGCGCGGCAAGGATGCGCTGTGGGTGGTCGGCACAGATCACGCCGGCATCGCGACGCAGATGGTGGTCGAGCGGCAGATGAACGCGCGCGGAGAGAAGCGCACCGATTACTCTCGCGACGCCTTCATCGACAAGGTGTGGGAATGGAAGGCGGAGAGCGGCGGCACCATCACCGGTCAGCTCCGCCGCCTCGGTTGCTCGATGGACTGGTCGCGCGAGCAGTTCACGATGGACCCGCATTTCACCCGCGCTGTCGTCAAGGTGTTCGTCGATCTCTACAACGAAGGCCTGATCTATCGCGACAAGCGCCTGGTGAACTGGGATCCGGGTCTCAAGACCGCGATCTCCGATCTGGAAGTCGAGACGCGCGAGGTGCAGGGCGGCTTTTGGCACTTCAAATATCCGTTGGCGGATGGCGCGAAGCTGGACGATGGCCGCGACTATATTGAGGTCGCGACCACCCGGCCGGAGACGATGCTGGCCGATATGGCGGTCGCGGTGAATGGGGCGGACGAGCGCTATCAATCGGTGATCGGCAAATTCGTCACGCTGCCGATCACCGGGCGGCGTATTCCCATCGTCGCGGACGATCATGCCGACCCGGAGCTGGGTTCCGGCGCGGTGAAGATCACGCCGGGCCATGATTTCAATGACTTCGAGGTAGGCAGGCGCGCGGGCATCAAGGCGGCGGACATGTTGAACATGCTCGATGCCGATGCGAAGGTGATCCAGTGCGGCGGAATCCCGGATGAATTTATCGGGCTGGACCGCTTTGACGCGCGCAAGGCCGTGGTCGCGCAGATGAAGGCGCTTGGCCTGCTCTTGCCCCATGTCACGAAGGACAAGGAAGGCAACGAGGTTCTGCACGACGCCGAACCGCGGACTATTCAGACGCCCTATGGCGACCGCTCCGGCGTGGTGATCGAGCCGTGGCTGACCGATCAGTGGTATGTTGAAGCCGCGACACTCGCCCAGCCCGCGATCGAGGCGGTGAAATCCGGTGCGATCGAGATCGTGCCGAAGTCTTGGGAAAAAACCTATTTCAACTGGATGGAGAATATCCAGCCGTGGTGCGTCTCGCGGCAGCTCTGGTGGGGGCACCGCATACCGGCCTGGTATGATACGGACGGCAGCGTTTATGTGGCGGAGACGGAAGAGACTGCGCTGGCGCTGGCCGATAATAAGCCGCTTACCCGTGACGAGGACGTCCTCGATACATGGTTCTCGTCCGCGCTGTGGCCGTTCGCGACTTTGGGCTGGCCGGAAGAAAATGCGCCGCTCGTTGCCAAGCATTACCCCAATGATCTGCTGATTTCCGGCTTCGACATTCTGTTCTTCTGGGATGCGCGCATGGCGATGCAGGGCATCCACTTCATGCAGGATGTGCCGTGGAAGCGGCTCTATCTGCATGGGCTGGTGCGCGCGGCGGATGGGCAGAAAATGTCCAAATCCAAGGGCAATGTCGTCGATCCGCTCGGCCTCATCGACAGCTACGGCGCGGACGCGCTCCGCTTCTTCATGGCGGCGATGGAGAGCCAGGGCCGCGACGTGAAGATGGATGAAAAGCGCGTCGAGGGCTATCGCAACTTCGCGACCAAGCTGTGGAACGCGACCCGCTTTGCGATGTCGAACGGCATCACCGCGTCCACCTCGGTCGCCTCGCCCGCCGCGACGCTAGCGGTCAACAAATGGATCATCGGTGAGGTGGTGGAAACCGTTGCCGCGCTTGACAAAGCGATGGCCGAACTGCGCTTCGATGCCGCCGCCAATATGATCTATCATTTCGTGTTCGACAGCTATTGCGACTGGTATCTCGAACTTATCAAGGGCACGCTCGATGATGAGACGAAAGCGGTCGCAGGCTGGGTGCTCGATCAGATGCTGGTGATGCTGCATCCGTTCATGCCGTTCATTACCGAGGAACTGTGGCATGGGCTGGGTGAGCGTCCCTATGACCTGATCGTCGCCCAATGGCCGCAGCCGGACGCGACGGTGGATGCGCTCGCCAAGGCGGAGATCGACCTGCTGATCGAAACGATCAGCGCGGTGCGGTCCGCGCGCGCCGAAATCGGCATTTCCCCCGGCGTTAAATTGACCGCCAACATCGCTGATCCCAGCGAAGCGACGCAGCAGCTCGTCCTGAAATATCCCGCCGCGCTGGAGCGTATGGGGCGGATCGAGAAATTCGAATATGCGCCGCCCGCATCATCTGCGGTTCTTCAGGTCGTGACGACCGGCGACACCTTGATGTTCTCGCTCGAAGGCGTGATCGACATCGGCGCGGAGAAAGCGCGGCTGGCGAAGGCGCTGGAGGCTGTGTCCAAGGAGGCGAAGACGCTGGAAGGCCGCCTCAATAATCCCGCCTTTGTTGAGAAAGCGAAGCCGGAAGCGGTCGAGAAGGCCCGCGCTGACCATGCCGAGAAATCGGCGGAGGCGGAGCGGCTTGCGGAGGCGCTGTCGCGGTTAGGCTGAGGCGCGCGCCAACCCTTCAGCAAAGACGCGGATGCGACGGCAGCCTTCAGTGAGCGCCGCCTCGTCTGTGGCGAAACTCAAACGAACAAAGCCCGCGCCCGATGGACCGAACTCGGCTCCATCGAGCAGGCTGACGGCTTGTTCCTCATAGAGCCGCTTCGCGAACGCCGCGCTATCCATGCCGGTTTCGCGCACGTCGATCATCACGAACATGCCCGCAGCAGGACGGTGCAGATGCAAGCCCGGCGTGTTGCTTAAGGCCGCCATCACCAGATCGCGCCGTTCACGGAAACGCTCGCGTATTGCATCGACTTCGGGCAGGCGCTGTTCGGTGGCGACTGCGGCAGCCTCTTGGATAAAGCCTGCTGCCCCATAGCTCAGCGCGAGGTTGAGCGCGGTCGCATGCCGCACGAACGCTTCCGGTCCGATCGCCCAGCCGACGCGCCATCCGGTCATTGCATGGGATTTGGAGAGGCTGCCGACGATGATGGTACGTTCGGCCATGCCGGGCAGCGCAGCAATGGAGTGGTGCGCGCCGTCAAAGATGAAGTCGCAATAAATCTCGTCCGACACGATCCAGAGGTCATGCGCGATGGCGAGCTCGGCGATGGTGGCGAGGTTGGCCTCGCTGATAGCCGCTCCTGTGGGGTTAGCCGGGGAGGCAAAATAGATAGCGCGGGTGTGCGGGGTTATTGAAGCCTCTAACGTGCTCATGTTCGGTTGCCAGCCAAGCTCAGGCAGGCAGGGGACAGTCACCGCCCTCGCACCGGTCGATTCTATCGTCGCGCGATAGGTGGTGAAGCAGGGTTCGAGCACCAGCGCTTCGTCACCCTGATTGAGCAGCAATGTGGAGGCTGCATAGAGCGCATTCTGCGTGCCGAAGGTGATCGCGACATTTTCTGCCGACAGAGGAATGCCTGCAAATGGCACTATATAGGAGGCGACCGCTTTGCGCAGTCGCATCCGCCCCGCAAGCGGGCTGTAATGCGTGTCGCCCGCCTTCAATGCGGCGATGGCAGCGTCGGTGATCGCAGGCGGTGTGTCGAAATCGGGGTCGCCGATGCTCATCACGATCACATCCTCGCCCGCTGCCTTTCGGGCGACAGCGCGGAAATGATTGTCCCACGCGCCGGAGCCGGGGCCGCCGATGCGGGTGGCAAGACTGGAATAGCGCACGGCACCTCCCGGCAAACGATGGGTTAAGGAGAACTCCCCTTACCCCAAAATCGTCGCTTGCCAAGGTGGCGTGTGGTGCGCGGCGCGCTCAGGCGAGAAACTCGCGCACGAAATCGTCCGCCGGGTTGGCTTCGATTTCCTTTGGTGCCGCATATTGCGCGATATGTCCGTTGTTCAGGATAGCAACCTTGTCTGCGAGCGCGAAGGCTTCGTCGCGGTCGTGGGTCACGAACAGGGTGGTGATGCCGAGCTTGTCATGAATGTCGCGCAGGGCTGCGCGCAGATCTTTCCGCACCTTGGCGTCCAATGCACCGAAAGGCTCGTCGAGCAGCAGATAGCGCGGATTGCGCGCTACCGCGCGGGCCAGCGCCACACGCTGACGCTGGCCGCCGGAAAGCTGTGCGGGGTAGCGTTCGCCGAGGCCCGGCATCTGCACCAGATCGAGCAGCTCCGCCACGCGATACTGGATCGCGCTTTTGCTCGGCCGCTCGCCGCGCTTCATCATATCGAGGCCGAAGGCGATGTTCTTCGCCACCGTCATGTGCCGGAACAGCGCATAGTTCTGAAACACGAAGCCGATGCCGCGCCCTTGCACCGGCATGTGCGTCATGTCCTGCCCGCCCATCAGCACCTGCCCGCTGTCCGCGAAGGCGAGACCCGCGATGATGCGGAGCAAGGTCGTCTTGCCGGAGCCGGACGGGCCGAGCAGCGCGACGAAATCTCCGCGCGCGCAGGTGAGCGACACATCCTTCAGCGCGGCGTGGCCGTCAAAACCTTTGGCGATGTTATTGACTTCTATAGCCATAATTAATGCCCCTTTGCCTTGATTTCGTCGCCGTGCCACCATTCGAGCAGGCTCTTGACGATGAGAGTGATGATCGCGAGGCCTGCCAGCAGCGAGGCCACCGCAAAGGCGCCGACGAAGTTATAGTCGTCATACAGCACCTCGATATGGAGCGGCATGGTGTTGGTTTCGCCGCGGATATGGCCGGAGACGACCGACACCGCGCCGAACTCGCCCATCGCGCGGGCGTTGCAGAGCAATACGCCATAAAGCAGCGCCCATTTGATGTCCGGCAGGGTGACGTGCCAGAAGGTCTGCCAGCCGTTTGCTCCCAACGACACTGCGGCTTCCTCCGCTGCGCGGCCCTGGCTTTCCATCAGCGGGATGATCTGCCGCACCACGAAAGGGAAGGTAACGAACACCGTCGCTAGCACGATCCCCGGCACAGCGAAGATCACATGGATGCCGCGCTCTTCCAGCCACGGCCCGATCCACCCTTGAGCGCCGAACACGAGCACATAGATGAGGCCGGAAACGACCGGAGAGACGGAGAAGGGCAGGTCGATGAACGTGACGAGCCATGACTTAAAGCGGAAGTCATGCTTCGTCACCGCCCATGCCATCACCACGCCCATCACGAGGTTCAGCGGCACGCTGATCGCCGCGACGAGCAGGGTAAGCCTGATCGCGCTCACGGTGTCCGGCTCCTTCAGCGCTTCCAGATAGGGCGCGAGTCCGTCGCGAAATGCTTCCATGAACACGGTCGCGAGCGGAAGCAGCAGCATCAGGCCGACATAGCCGAGTGCCAGCATGATGAGGCCGGTGCGGAGCCACAACGGGCCTTCGGTCGGCGAGCGGCCGGGGCGCATAAAAGCTCTCATACCACGGCCCTCCCGGCGATCTTTGCCTGCAGCCGGTTGACGACTGCCAGCACAACGAACGAGAAGAGCAGCATTACCACCGCGATGGCGGACGCGCCGGCATAGTCATATTGCTCAAGCTGCGTGACGATGAGCAGCGGCGGGATTTCCGACACCATCGGCATGTTGCCGGCGATGAAGATCACCGAGCCATATTCGCCGACCCCGCGCGCAAAAGCCATCGCGCAGCCTGCGAGCAGGGCGGGCGCGATTTCGGGCAACACCACATGGAAGAAGCGCTGATAGCGGCTCGCGCCCAGCGTTGCGGCGGCCTCCTCATAGGCGATGTCGAGGTCCATCAGCACCGGCTCGATCGTCCGCACCACGAAAGGCAGGCCGATGAACGTCAAGGCGACGACGATGCCCTGCGGATGATAGGCGACCGGAATACCGAGCGGGCTCAATATGCTGCCAATCCAGCCGGTATCCGCATAGATCGTAGTGAGCGCAATTCCCGCAACCGCCGTCGGCAGCGCGAACGGCAGGTCGATCAGGGCGGAAAGCAGGCGGCGCCCCGGAAATTTGAGCCTCACAAGAACCCACGCGATGACGAGGCCGAAAAGCGCATTGATCGCCGCTGAAATAAGCGCCGCGCCAAAGCCAACCTTATAGCTGGCAAAAGCCCGCGCGGAGAAACCTGCGTCCAGAAAATGGCTCCAGCCATCACCGAACGAGCGGATGAACACGGCGCTCAAGGGTATGAGAACGATGGCGCTGACCCAGAAAAGGGTCAGCCCCATACTAAGCCCGAAGCCGGGCAAGGCAGAGTGTCTTTTCATCTTTCCCCCCTTGGAAAAGCGTTAGAAATCGACTTGCAGGCGCGATGCGAACGCGTCGCCCTTGCTGGTGCCAACACCGGTGGAAACGAGACCCGAATTGCGACCGGTGAAGCGGATGTAGTTGAACGAGGCACGGAAATTGGGGTTGAGATACCAGTTCAGTGCGCCTGTCCATGTATGCGCCTTACGGCCATTTGGATTGCTGGTGGCGTTCACAGCGGCCAGCGCGGAGTCCGTCAGGTCAATTTCGTCGTAGCGCGCGGCAAGTTCCACAGCGCCCCACTTGTCATTTGCCGGATCAAAATCGGCGAACGGCTTCAGCTTGTCCACATTGCCGCCCTTAAAGCTGCGGGATTCGCCGGTGATGAAGAAGCTGCCCGCGATGTTGAAGCCGGAGAAATCGAGCGAAGACAACGTGCCAGTGCGATCCAGTTTCAGCGCGCCATATTCGCCCTGCACGGAGAACGGGCCGAACACCACTGCGCCTTCCGCGCCAAGATAATCGCCGGACCGGACGTTGGTGAGCGGGACTGAGAAGAGTCTGCCGTCGTCCACGCGGACGTTGGGGCGATCCGACAGCGTTATCGCATCTCCGGCGATATGGCTGACATGATAAGCCGATGCGCCGAGATGGACCACGCGACCGGTGTCGAGAACTGGATCGAAGGTGACACGGGCGTTGACGCTGTAGGGTTCGTCCTTGGTCGTTCCGTTGCGTGTTACGCCTTCAGCTCCGCCAAATATACCTACGGTCGCATTGAGTTTGTCAGTGTTATAGGCGAGTGAAAGCCCAACCCTGCGTTCTGCCCCTACGGCTCCGAAAATGTTGCTGGCGAGCGAGCGCTCGAAGAAGGTGTTGACGGCGTCGGCGGTGTTGGCCTCTAGCCCATAGGGCGCCTTGTGCTGACCCACGGTGACGCTTAGCTTGGGGTTGATGACATAAGAAATATATGCATCGAGCAGGTTGACCGACTGCTTCACATATTCCGCATCCACACGCCATTTGAAGCGCTTGTAGGCGGTGCCTTCAAAGCCGAAGCGGGCGCGGCGGATGTCCGTGCCATCGCTGAACTGATATCCACCCTGACGCTCATTATAAGTCGCGTAATCGACCTGAACCACGCCGCGTGGCTTGAAGGTGAAGTCGCTGTTTACATCAGAGAAGACAGGCACGACACCCGGTTGCGCGGCCTTGGCGGCGCGGACCTCGACATTTTGCACGCGGGTTTGCGTTTGCGCTGCCTGTTGCTCCAGTTCCGTGTTGCGGGCTTCCAGCTGGCGGATGCGCGCTTCCATCGCGTTGAGACGATCTAGAACCGGGTTGCCTGTGGTGGCTGGCGGTGCGGCTGCAACGGTCGCTGCGCTATCGTCGGCGGGAAGCAGGCTATCGATGGGCGAGCCATCGGCCGTCTGGGCGAATGTTGCGGATGGTAGCAAGGCGAGAGCGGTCGCGGAGGCCAGAAGCAGATGTTTCATTTAGATTTCCCCATTTTCGGATTTGGCGCCACCCGGACGGAACAAGGGGGGACGAGTCCCGCCGGGTGGCATAAGACGGGCTTTTACGTCCATCGTTATATATGTATAAATATAGCGTTTCCGCAATCAGCGTTTTGCCGCTTCGAACGCCTGATCGAACAGGCCGCCGTCATTGAAGAAGGTCGATTGCGCCTTGTTCCAGCCGCCGAAGTGACGATCGATACTGAGCAGCGGTATATTCTTGAATGTGCGCGCATATTTCGATGCGACCCCCGGATCGCGCGGGCGATAATAATTCTGCGCGATGATCTCCTGCGCCTGCGGCGTGTACAGGAATTTGAGGTATGCGGTCGCCGCTGCGCGGGTGCCGTGCTTATCGACATTCGCATCCACCACCGCAACCGGTGGTTCGGCGAGTATGGAGATTGACGGCGTGACGATCTCGAACTTGCCCGCGCCGAGCTTCTGCGTAGCGAGCAGCGCCTCGTTCTCCCACGCGATCAGCACATCGCCCTGTCCACGCTGGACAAAGGTGGTGGTTGCACCGCGCGCGCCGCTATCCAGCACCGGCACGTTCTTCAGTATCTTGCTGACGAATTCGAACGCCTTGACGCCGGAGCCATAGGTCTTCTGCCCATAGCCCCACGCGGCGAGGAAGTTCCAGCGCGCGCCGCCGGAGGTTTTGGGGTTGGGCGTGATCACCGAGACGCCGGGCTTAGCCAGATCGTTCCAGTCCTTGATGCCCTTGGGGTTGCCCTTGCGGACGAGGAACACGATGGTCGAGTAATAAGGTGTGCTGTTGTGGGGGAGTTCCGCCTGCCAGCCCGACTTGATGAGGCCGCGCTTGGCGATAGCGTCCACGTCATAGCCGAGCGCGAGCGTAACCACATCCGCCTGCAATCCGTCGATGACAGAGCGCGCCTGTTTGCCGGAGCCGCCGTGGCTCTGGCGAATGGTGATATCCTGTCCGCTCTGTGCCTTATACTGCTTGGCGAACGCTCCGTTTATCGCGGTGTACAGCTCGCGTGTCGGGTCGTACGATACGTTGAGGAGTTGTACTGGGGAGGCAATCGCCTGCGCCGCAGCCATGGATAGGGTTGCTCCTGTCAGGAGTCCATACCCTATTATTTTCAATAACTTGCGTCGCATTTTATGCCCTTCTCTTTGGGTGCCAAATGATGTTTCGAACTGACGCGGATAATATGTCTATTTATTGAGTAGTAAAATAGGTTGATCACTCAACTCGTCTTAAAATTATTTCTCTTCATCATCGGTAGACAATTACACGACATATAAGTGCCAGGTTCTGATCATAGAAATTTGTGCGGTTGATTCGGTGCTGGGCTGACCTTTGGTGGCGACTTAGAACGCAGGTCAGTCAGTCTCGGTTAAGGTGTTGCACTGTCAGGTGGTTTGGCATCGGGAGGGGATGCGCTATCGGCACGATTAAAGTTGAGGATATTGTCTCCCATGCGAAAATACCTGTTCGTGTCTGCCCTTTTTATGGCTTCGACTTCGGCCTATGCGCAGGGGGCTGCATCCACCCAGCCTCAGCAAGAGGATCAGGGCGAAGAAGATATTGTTGTCACCGGGCAGCGTCAGCGCGGCAGTGCCATCGGTGACATCAAGGCAGAACTGACGCTGGAGGGAGGAGATGTCCGCGCGCTTGGCGTTGGCTCCGTAACCGAAATTCTTGCGGAACTGGCGCCGCAAATCAGTGGTACGGGTGGTAAGCCGCCTTTGATCCTGCTGGAAGGCCATCGTGTCTCTGGCCCGGAGGAGATTCACAAGATTCCTGCTGAAGCCATAGCGCGCGTCGATATATTATCGGAGCAGGTTGCACTCAAATATGGCTATCCGGCGGATCAGAAGGTCGTGAACTTCGTGCTGCGCAAGAGGTTTCGAGCATGGACGCTGGAAGGCCGCAGTCGGTTCGCCACCGAAGGTGGCGCCTATCGCGGCAATGGCTCCGCAAGCTATTTCTCGGTTCGCAACGCTGCACGCTTCAATTTGAGCGCGGAATATACCGGCACGGAGATGCTCACCGAAGCGGAACGCGGCATCATTAGCACTGGTCGTTCGGTCATCGCTTCGGAGCAGGAATTCACCCTTAACATGGGCTATGCCCGGCCATTGGCAGATCGGCTGTCCGGCAGCATTAACGGCGAGCTGACAACGGACCGCACGCGGGCGCTGCTCGGCCCTGACAAACCACGCACGGTGAGCAGCCAGAGCGCTCATCTCGGCACTACGCTCAATTTCGATGGGCGACGCTGGCGCGGCACATGGACGACGAGCCTTGATCATGACGAGGCGCGGACGATCGCTACGATACAAGGCGTCAGCCAGCCCGCAGACCGGGCGCGCAGCAACAATGATGTGCTGGCAAGCGATCTGACACTGAACGGATCGCTGTTCGGCCTGCCAGCGGGGGATGCCTCGCTCACGGCGCGGATCGGCGGTGAGTTCAGCAGCTTTGACAGCAGTTCTACTCGCAGCATGGCCGGGCCGACCCCGGCACTGCATCGCTCGTTGGGACTAGGCGCGCTCAGTATCGATCTTCCTGTGTTGGATAGCCCGTCGCCCTGGATCGGCAAATTGTCTGTGAACGGTAATACCAAAGTGCAGACGCTCTCCGATTTCGGCACTGTGCGCAGCTTTGGTGGTGGTGTTACATGGGCACCGGTAAAGACGGTGAGTTTTGTGGCCTCCTATAAAGACGAGGAAAGCGCGCCCACGATGCAGCAGCTTGGCGATCCGCTGCTTTCCAATGGCTCGGTCCGCGTTTTCGACTATGTGAAGGGCGTGAGCGCGCAGGTGCAGTATCAGACAGGCGGCAATGCGGCGCTGGAGAAGGCCGATGTGCGCGAATGGCGTCTGGGTCTTAATATCAAGGCGCTCGATAAACCCAATCTGACACTCTCGGTGGATTACACCGGAACGCGGACAGGCAATGGCATCGTGGCGCTGCCCGCCGTCACGTCCGCAAGCGAGGCCGCTTTTCCCACGCGTTACGTCCGCGACAGCATGGGCAATCTTACTTTCGTCGACGCGCGATCGGTCAATATCGCGCATCAGCGCAGCGATGTGCTCCGCTGGGGGATCAATTTCTCGAAGACGTTGAAGACCCCACAGGCACAGATCGATGCGATGCGGGCGTATATGGCGAAACGCTTTCCCGGTGGCCCGCAGGGCGTTGGCGGCGGTGGGGCAACTGGCGCGTCTCCAGCAGGAACCTCAGCGCCACAGCCTGCGGGCTTGCCCACCGGGCGTGGCGGCTTCGGTCGTGGAGGCGGTGGTGGCGGGCGACTGAGTTTCTCGCTCTATCACAGCATCCATCTCGCTGAGCGTGCGACCTTGCTCGACGGACAACCGGAGATCGATTTGCTCAATGGTGGAACATTGAATGGGGGCGCGCCGCAATCCCGCCATGAAGTGGAGGTGACAGCAGGCTATTCGCGCGGCTGGCTGGGTGCGCGGTTAGCCGGAAACTGGCAAAGCGCCTCGCATGTCAGCGATCCGGGCGGACTGCCCAGCGGCGATCTTCGTTTTGGGGATCTGGCGACGCTCAATTTGCGGCTATTCGTGAATTTGGGGCAGATGCCCTCGCTGCTCAGGGATCATCCGTTCCTGTTCGGCACGCGCGTATCAGTGGGTGTGACGAATATTTTCAACGCCAGGCAGAAGGTGACCGACGGGACAGGCATCACCCCGCCCGCCTATAGCCCTGCGTTGCTCGATCCGCTTGGGCGGACGATCACGATCAGTTTGCGTAAGCTACTATTTTGATCCAAAAAGGCGGATGTGATTTTCGCTGCAGAATTCGATCACGATTTTCAGATAACAATGGCGGCGGCGGGTTGACGTAGCTCATCGGTGAGCGATGCAACTTTCATCCGCAATTCATTGACATTACTGGCAACATCATCGGCGATATGAGAAACCGTTTGAACATTTTTCATACCATTGTTGGCTGCTTCGCCTGCGATGTCGGCGATCTGCTCCAGCTGTGTCGATAACGCGACCAGTTGATCCACGCTGCGGTCCACTTCTCCCAGTGACCGGGATTGACCTGCCACCACATTCTCAATGGTTTCCGATGCTGCGGAAGCTGGGCTGAGCGCGCCGATGAGATCGTTGATCGCTTCGATAGAACGGCGCTTGGTTTCGGACAGTTCGGCAAGCTGCTGACTGACCTCTTGTGTTAGACCAGAAGTGTGCGCGGCCAACCCTTTGACTTCTCCCGCGACTACTGCAAAGCCGCGCCCACTCTCACCTGCGCGCGCGGCCTCAATCGTAGCGTTGAGGGCGAGAAGATTGGTCTGGGATGTGATCTCGCCGATCATCTCGGCGATAGTGCGGATACGGTTGATCGCTTCACCTACATCCCCGATACGTGCTGCCACCACGCCCGCCTTGTCGATTGCGGCGTCCAGTGACTCGTCTGTGACGTGCGTGTGCTGTTGCACAGAAGAACAGGATCGCGAGAGGTCGCTGGTTGCACGCAATACATCTTCGAGCCGCTGCTTGGCAGCACTGCTTGCCGCCTGAACATCAGTGGCCGATGCGTGGGTCGATTCTGCGGAAGCACGCAAATCGCCTGATTTAGTGCCCAGTTCCGATACCATATCATAGAGAGAAGCGACAAAAGCCATGACCTCGCCATCGATACGGTCAGCTATGTCTTTCATTACTGCATCTCGTGCCGCTTCAACACGCATATGGGCCTGCGCTGACTCGGCCATCAGTTTGGAATTTTCGGTATTCACCCGCTCGATGGCGAGCTTCAATTCTTCATGCTTACTGTGTTCGGCGGCGATCTGCACTTTCTGGGCGATGACATTGTCATGCACCCTTTGCGCATGGGCGAGAGCAACCCGGCTCATGCGCAACACCATCAGAATGCCGAGTATGAAGCATAACACGAAGGCGAACGAGAAGGGGAGCACGACAACTCTCAAGCGGCTACCCGGCCGAGCCGAGTCCCACTCGATCGAGCCGATCACCTTGCCGCTAGCCGCACGCAGCGGAATACCATCGGTTTGTTTGCCGGGTACAAAGTGTAAATTATTCAGGCTATAGTCTTTTCCAAGCTTACTCAGCAGCGCCTGATCGATTTCCAGAACGAAAAGTATGAAACTGCCCTTCTGTCCCATAGGCAGATGTACCTGATTGTCACTGGGCACGATTGCTCCCATTGCCATGAAGGCCGGTCGTCCATGTGCGGTGGTGATCTGGACGATACGCTTGTCTTGACCAATGGGAGCGGCGCGCATTTCCCTCAGCACACGGGCATAACCTTTGCCGAGCACATCCTCTGGCTTCAGTGTCTTTCTCTGATCACGATAGCTGCTGTATTTAACTTTGTTATCAGGCCCGATCACGAAACTATATTCATAGCCCTGCATTCCATAGAGGTAAGGGCCGAAATTGGTGTCTGCCCATTTTGGGTCGAGTTTAATTACAAGATTTCTAACCGCGTCATTCCAAACGCCATAATCACCCAGATTGCGCGTCAGCAACTCAGTGCGTGATGCAATCGCTGCCTCGGCGAGATTGCGTTCCTGTTCCAGTTGCAGCTCGTCCTGCGCGTAGGTCATCCAGATCAGCATATAGAGACCGATGGCGAGAAACGCGGATACCACCCCGATCATCGGCAGGCCGAACTTGCGCACGAAGGTGGATGGTCTGGTCCAGGGCATTGCGACTTTTCGTTTTGGTATGCGGCAGATTAAGTGAAGCTCTTTGCTAGCGATAAAGTATTGAAAAAACGTAACAACGTTCATAGCAAAAATGGCAGATTCTATTGCAGTTAAAGATTAGGTGCTTGACCTGAATTTTTCCGCGCATATCTCCACACATACGGCTGAGTGCTTGGGGGATCTACGGCCTAGTGGATGGCCGGTTTTTCGTTCGTGGAAGGGTAGAATTTGAGCGCTCCATTGCTATCGGTCCTGTTGCTGCTAGGCGCATCCGATCCCGATCAAACGATGCAAAATCAGATGGATACAGGAGGCGTTGTGCAGCCCTCTGTTCCTGTTGCACCGGTACAACCGGCCCCAAGTGCTTCAACGACAGAAGTGACATCGGAGACAGCTTCAGCCGCATCCCAGCCTTCTGCGCAATCCGTACAGGGGGCCGCCCCCACTCCTCCGTCGTCAGGAAACAACGTAATTGTCGTTACTGGTGAAAGCACGCGGCGGCAGGATCCCGCTCAGGCCATCAATCAGGTGAGCTACGAGGCGGTGCAGGCGATCGACAAGGCCATAGTCGGCCCGGTAGCGCGCACTTATAAGAAAGAGACGCCCAAGCCGATCCGCTCTGCCATCCGCAATGTCATCAATAACCTCGATGAACCGATTGTTTTCGTGAACTTTCTCCTTCAGCTGAAGCCCGGCAAGGCGCTGAGGACGGTGGGCAGGTTTGCAATCAACTCGACTGTCGGTGTCGCAGGGATCATGGACATTGCGAAGAAAAAGCCGTTCCACATGCCGCGGCTTTCCAATGGCTTGGCAGACACTCTGGGCTATTATGGTGTTGGGCCGGGGCCATATCTGTTCCTGCCGCTGATCGGCTCGACCACCGTGCGAGATGTGTTCGGGCGCGTGCTCGATCTGAGCCTTGTTCCAGCTGTGGCAGGCAAGCCGTTCAACACGCCTTATTATGCGCTGCCTAAAGGCGGCCTCAGCGCCTTAGACGAACGGGCAAACAATGAGGATGAATTCAAGGAAATACGGGAAAGCGGCAATCCCTATGCTGCGCAGCGCACCTGGTATCTCAACCGGCGCAAGGCGGAAATTCTGGCACTGCACAGCCAGGAATATCGCGACCGGGTAGCGGCGGAGGAGAAGGCCAAGGCTGAAGCCAAGGAAAAGGCGCGTAAGGAGCGCGAGGCAGCCGAGAAGGGAGCAAGCGCTGCGTTGGAAGCCACTATGCCTGTTGCTGTCGCACCTTCAGCGACCGAGGTGCCGCAAACGGCAACGCCAGCTTCGCCTGCCACACCGACAGAGGCCGTCGTCCCCGCCCAGTAAGCAGGCCTCAGTTCTCGTCGCCCATGCGCAGCGCGGCGATGAATGCTTCCTGCGGGATCTGGACCGAGCCATATTCCCGCATTCGCTTTTTGCCTTCCTTCTGCTTTTCCAGCAGTTTCTTCTTGCGCGTTATGTCACCGCCATAGCATTTGGCCGTAACGTCCTTGCGCAGCGCGGCAATCGTTTCGCGCGCAATCACCTTGCCACCAATCGCCGCCTGTATCGGTATCTTGAACAGGTGGCGGGGGATCAGATCTTTCAACCGCTCGCACATGTGGCGCCCACGGCTTTCCGCTGCGCCGCGGTGCACGATCATCGAGAGCGCATCGACCGGCTCGTTGTTGACGAGGATCTGCATCTTGACGAGGTCGCCCTCGCGCGTGCCGATCTGGTGATAGTCGAAGCTGGCATAGCCGCGCGAGATTGATTTCAGGCGGTCGTAGAAGTCGAACACCACTTCATTGAGAGGCAACTCGTAAGTGATCTGCGCGCGTCCGCCGACATAGGTCAGGTTTTTCTGGATACCGCGCCGATCCTGACAGAGCTTGAGCAGGCTGCCGAGATACTCATCCGGCACATAGATGGTCGCCTCGATCCACGGCTCTTCCATGAAGTCGATATGCGTCGGGTCCGGCATATCGGCAGGGTTGTGGAGATGAAGCACCTCACCCTTGTTCATATGGATGTCGTAAACCACCGACGGCGCGGTGGTGATGAGATCGAGATCATATTCGCGGCTCAAGCGCTCCTGAATAATCTCCAAATGCAGCAGGCCGAGGAAACCGCAGCGGAAGCCGAAGCCCAGCGCGGCGGATGTTTCCATCTCGAAGCTGAAAGACGCATCGTTCAGCCGCAATTTCTGAATGGAATCACGTAGTTTCTCAAAGTCGTTCGCATCGACCGGGAATAGGCCGCAGAAGACCACCGGCTGCACCTCCTTGAAGCCGGGGAGGGGCTTTGCCGCGCCGTTTTTGACCGTGGTGATCGTGTCGCCGACGCGGGTTTGGCTGATGTCCTTGATCTGCGCTGTGATGAAGCCGATTTCGCCTGCCGCGATTTCCGGTAACTGCTCGATCTTTGGGCGCATGCATCCGACGCGGTCGACCAGATGCTCGGTACCGCCGATCATGAACTTGATCTGCTGGCCCTTTTTTAGTACGCCGTTCATCACGCGCACGAGGATGACGACGCCGAGATAGGGGTCGTACCATGAATCGACCAGCATTGCCTCCAGCGGCGCGTCGCGGTCGCCCTTGGGCGCGGGAATCTTGGCGACGATGGCTTCGAGGATTTCATCAATGCCGATGCCTGATTTGGCAGAGGCCAGCACTGCCTCCGACGCATCAAGGCCGATCACCTCCTCAATCTCGGCGCGCACCTTCTCAGGTTCTGCGGCGGGCAGGTCTATTTTGTTGATGACGGGCACGATCTCATGATCATGCTCGATTGACTGATAGACGTTGGCGAGCGTCTGTGCTTCCACGCCCTGCGCCGCGTCTACCACCAGCAGCGCGCCCTCGCATGCGGCAAGGCTGCGGCTCACCTCATAGGCGAAGTCGACATGACCCGGCGTGTCCATCAGGTTGAGTTCATATGTCTCGCCGTTGCGCGCAGTGTAATCCAGACGCACTGTCTGCGCCTTGATGGTGATGCCGCGCTCCTTCTCGATGTCCATATTATCGAGCACCTGCGCAGTCATCTCGCGCTCGGTTAGGCCGCCGCAGCGCTGGATCAGCCGGTCCGCCAAAGTGGACTTGCCATGATCGATGTGGGCGATGATCGAGAAGTTGCGGATATGAGCGAGGTCAGTCATGGAATGCGCCGATAGCAGCGGGAAAGCATGCTGTCACGCCCCGCTGCATCATGGTGAACAGGCTTGAGATTCTGCGGTCCTGTGATAGACATCGGCACCGCAAAGGGTCCGCAGGGATAAGCACAATACTAAACGTTTCTTTCTGTGAAGGGATAGCATGATGGTCAAGGCAAAGGCGCTTGTGGGCGCGCTTTCGTTACTGAGTTTGATTTCCGCTCCAGCAATGGCAGAGGATAAAGGGTCTTCCGGGCAGAAGATCCAGCAAAAGAAGCAGATGGAAATACCCCACTGCACCAAGAAGCTTGGGACTGTCGCGATCGTCGAGCCTGATACCCAGTGGTGGCGCGAGCTGAGCCTCGGGAGCCCCGAAGCGATCATCAAGATGTTTGTCCAGCAGTCTGGCTGCTTCGGCCTCGTCAATCGTGGTCGTTCGATGATGAACCGCAATATGGAACGCGCGATGGCGGATTCGGGCGAGCTTCAATCAGGCTCCAACCTCGGCAAGGGACAGGTGAAAGCGGCGGACTATTTCCTCCAGCCGGATATTGTGACCACCAATAACAACAGCGGTGGTAACGCCTTTGGCGGTATGCTGGGGGGTATGCTTGGCGGACGCTTGGGCGGCGCACTTCTTGGCGGCATCTCGATCAAGAAGAAAGAGGCAAATGTTACTCTTTCGCTCGTCAACGCACGCACTACAGAGGAAGAGGTTCTCTCTCAGGGCTATTTCCGCAAGTCTGACCTGAGCTTCGGAGCAGGCGGTGGCTTGGGCTGGATGGGTGGCCTCGCGGCTGCCGGCGGTACGGGCTATCAGAACACCGACATCGGCCAAGTGATCGTGCTCGCCTATCTCGACGCTTATACCAAGATGGTGACGCAGCTCGGCGGCCTGCCAGACAATGCGGCAGCGGCAGCTCCGCAAGCAAAATAATTCGATCTAATACAAGAGTGAAGCGCCCGGTGTAATCGCCGGGCGTTTTATTTTGCACGCCTACCCTGCCAGACGCACTGGCGATGCAGACTGTACATGCCGCACGTCAATAGGATGTGCAAACTGTACGCCCATGCGATCATCGACAGACCAGCGCGCGACGGCCTCGATTGTCAGCCCCTCGGCGAGGTCAATCTGAAAGCTGGTTTCTGGTGGCACATTCCAAAGCCCCTCGATCATCGCTCCGCCCGCCGAAATATTACGGACGCGGCCAACATAGCGCTGCCCTTGATGATGAATCGCCACCGAACGCAGCATCGACATGCGAGGAGGACGGCTTGATTGGAAACCGGACGGTCGAGGTAGTACGCCGTTATCAGCGAAACCGCGCGCGACTTCCTCAGCGCTGGCTCCCTTGCCATAGATGAAGCCCTGAATCTGGGAACAGCCCAACGAGCGCACCAACTCCAGCTCGTCATGTGTTTCCACACCTTCCGCTGTGGTGTCCATCCCAAGAGCATTGGCGAGACTGACGATTGAGCTGATAATCGCGGCGTTGCGATTGCCCTTCATCGCAGCGCCACGCACGAAGCTCTGATCGATCTTGATCTTATCGAATGGCGCTTTCTTCAAATAGCCGAGCGAGGAGTAGCCGGTGCCGAAATCGTCAAGAGCGAGACGTACACCGAGCCCCTTCAGGCGGGAGAACATCTGATCTGTCTTTTCGCCTTCATTGATGAAGCAGCTCTCGGTGATCTCCAGCTCCAGCCGTTGCGGTGCAAGGCCAGAGGACGCCAAGGCGTTCATTACAATCCCGGGTAATGTAGGATTACTGAACTGTATCGGTGAGACATTGACGGCAACGCGCATGTCGGGTGGCCATTTCGTAGCGGCTTCGCAGGCCGTGCGCAGCACCCATTCGCCTAGCGGTCCTATCAAACCTGCGTCTTCTGCGATCGGCACAAATATGGCCGGTGAGATTGCGCCACGTTGCGGATGGTTCCAGCGAAGCAGTGATTCAAAGCCGACAATCTGCCCGGTCTTGGCGCTGACGATCGGCTGATAGACCAAGTTGAGCGCATCATCAGCGAGCGCGCTTCGCAGATCATCTTCCATTTGGCGGCGTTCTTGCGCCTCTGCATGCATGTCTGACGAGTAGAAGCGATGCACGCCTCGGCCTGCGTCTTTGGCGGCATAGAGCGCAAGGTCAGCATTGCGCACCAGAGCGTCCGCCGTGGCTCCATCGTTTGGGCACAGCGAAATGCCGATGGAAGCGCCAATGACGACCTGCGTCTCCTCGATCATATAGGGCTGCGATAATGTTGCTATGATTGCATCGGCCAGCACGGCAAGTTTCTGGCGGTCGGGATGGCCCGGCAACACGACCTTGAACTCGTCACCGCCCAGACGTCCAACGACGCCGCGATCCGCTACCACATGCTTCAACCTGCGGCTGACTTCACGCAACAGCGCGTCGCCTGCCGGGTGGCCCATAGTATCGTTGACGTTCTTGAAGCGATCGAGATCGAGCAGGAAAAGTGCACATTCTCCGACGCCGCCACGCGCATCGACTACAGCCTGCTCCAAGGCACGCTGCATCTGGACGCGGTTGGCGAGGCCAGTGAGAGAGTCGAACTGGGCGAGGCGCTCGACCTCAGCCTGGCTGCGCCGGGTTTCCGTGAGGTCTGAGCCGCTGCCTCGAAAGCCCTGAAACTGACCATATTCGTTAACGATCGGTCGACCGGACAGCGCCCACCAGCGCTCGTCGCCCTGTGTCGCCGCGCGCACGGCCACATCGCTAAAAGCACTGCGAGATGTGAAGTGATAGCCCAATGTGCGCTTGCCTTCGGTGCCGTCGATAGAGCCTATGTTCACAAGATCGGTCAACATTTTGCCGAGCAACTCATCACGTTGTGCGCCGAGGGTGCGTTCCAGTGTCGGAGAGATATAGGTGAGTGCGCCGGTGCGGTCCGTTTCCCAGAACCAGCCACGGCCAGATTCCTCATATTCGCGCAACAGGCGATGGGCGCGCTGGCTCCGTACTTCTTCCGCTTGCGCCGTGTAGATGCGTTCCCGCTCGGATTGTGCCTGCACCAACATCGATGCCGCGGTCGCGAGCAATATGACGATAAGGATGAGATCCTTGCCCATACCATACAGGCTGAAGGCGCATAGCGCCATGCCAACACAATATGCGAGGCCCAATGCGCGCTGATGACCAAACAGACTTGTTGCAATCAGCGCCAGCGCTATCTGCCCCGCGAAGGGGGCGATCATGCCGCTCATCAACGCTTTAGGTATCAAGGAAAACCACAGACCCGATGCTATTGCGGTAGCGAAGGAAAGCCCGCACATCAGCCACATTTGATATTGAGGCTTTAGTCGGTCCATGAATGCCCGATTTGGCACCTGCCATATGCTGATGCTCAGCAGCAGTGATGCAGCTAAAGGTATGAAAAGGTTGTAATTATCGGATTCAAAGAGACGCGCAGGATTTGCGACGCCAAGCATGATACAGAGCTGCGCGGCGAGGAAAAGAGGCCAGGCGGAAGATATAGCGCGAATGCCCGACAGCACCCAAACAGGTGCAAAATTCTGGCTGGAATCGGACAGCCCAAGCGTTCCCCAAATTGTGGGTTGCTGGATATAGGCGTCTGTGTTCTCGATTCTGCGACGTGCGACTGACATGGAAACCCTATGCCGCGAAACATTTACCATAGGGTTTATGAACAGTTCTGTGGCACTCCATTCATCTGATTTTACAACATTAAATCATAGTTGAAGATTCCCGCTTGCAGAGCGCGCGTCGCAAGCTAGCATATTCAAAAATGCAGGAGATCGGATGCGGCATATAGCGATCATCGGGTCAGGGCCGGCGGGATATTATACCGCTGAGGCATGCCGGAATATATTTGGGGACAATGCCCGCATCGACATAATCGACAGGTTGCCCGTTCCGTTCGGGCTGATCCGGACTGGCGTGGCGCCGGATCACCAGTCGATCAAGGCAGTGTCGAAACGGTATGAAGCGGTGGCGCTGACAGATACCGTCCGCTTTGTCGGCAATGTATCTATCGGTCGCGATATCAGTGTGGCCGAGCTGCAATCGCTCTATGACGCGGTGGTGATCGCGACAGGCGCACCGCATGACCGTAAGCTCGATATTCCTGGGGCCGATCTGCCCGGTGTAGTGGGCAGTGCTGCTTTTGTTGGCTGGTATAATGGTCACCCGGATTATGCGCGTTTGAACCCCTCGCTGCATGGCACGCATGCGGTGGTGATCGGCAATGGCAATGTCGCGCTGGATGTCGCGCGCATACTCGCCAAGACGCCTGAGGAATTTACCGGCAGCGACATCGTCGCCCATGCGCGCGAGGCGCTGGCGCAATCGCATGTCCGGCATATCACACTGCTCGGACGGCGCGGGCCGCACCAGATTGCGATGACGCCCAAGGAGCTGGGCGAGCTGGGCAAGCTGGAGCGCGCTGCGCCCCATGTCGACCCTGCCGATCTGCCCGAAGCGGGTGCGGACGCGCTACTGGAGCCGGGCATGCGCAAGTCTGTAACCCTGCTGCGTGAATTCGCGGCGAACCCGGTGGCGAAGCCTGTAACGATAGACTTCGACTTTTACGCAATGCCTGTCGCCATTGAGGGGGAAGGGCATGTGCAACGCGTGATCATTGAGCGGACGGAACTTGACGAGCGTTGCAACAGTCACGGCACCGGCGAGCGCTACATGATAGAGGCTTCATTAGTTATCAGTGCGATCGGCTATCAAACCCCCGTAATAGAGGGGGTCCCCTATGAGCATGGACGCGGACGTTTTGCCAGCGATGAGGGGCGCATATTGCCCGGCCTCTATTGCGTCGGCTGGGCGCGACGCGGGCCGACCGGCACCATCGGCACCAACAAGCCTGACGGCGTGATGATTGCGGACAAGATCGCCGAAGATATCGGTGAAGGTGAGGGGAAGCAGGGGCGGCCAGGGTTAGATGCGCTGCTGGCTGGGCGAGGCGTTGACGTCATCACCTTCCGGGACTGGCAGAATATTGATGCTGAAGAGGTCGCGCGAGCGCTGCCCGGCAACCCGCGCGAGAAATTCACCGACATCGCCGACATGGTGAAAGTCGTTAGCGGAAAATAGGGATTTTTAGCTTCGCTCCAATGATTTCCTAAGATTTTCAGGCTATGGAAGCGGCTATGGACATGTCTTCCACCCCTGCAGTGAACAGCACTGTCTTGCCGCTCGGCGAGGCAGGGCGTGAGGAAGAGTGGCGCGCGCTGGCTGATACGGCGTCTGAACCTAACCCTTTCTATCATCCGGCACTTTTGGAGCCGGCATTGCGGTGCCTCAATAGTAATGCGCAGGTCAGAATAATCGAGGTGCGCGATCACACGGGGTTGCTTATCGGTCTGATGCCGTTGGAAACCAAGGCGCATCATGGCCGCTATCCAGTCGCCAACGTCACCAACTGGATGCACGGCCAATGCTTCTATGGCGTACCGCTAATCCGCAAGGGACATGGATTACGCGCGTGGGATGGAATATTGCGTCAGCTCGATGAGGAGAAGGGGGCGGGGCTTTTCCTTCACCTCGATGGGTTGGATGTGGACGGGCCGGTCGCTGCCGCACTGGAGCAGTGTTGCGCTCTGGAAGGACGCGGCATCAAGCGCATCGCGACCCATGAGCGGGCCATGCTGCGTTCCGATCTCGATCCAGATGCCTATTGGCGGACTCAAGTGCGCGCCAAGAAGCGCAAGGAACTGCGTCGTCTCGTCAATCGTCTGGAGGATCTGGGCACGGTGACGCACCGAAGCCTCTCTGGTGCCGATGATGTCGGCCAATGGGTTGAGGATTTTCTCGTGCTAGAAAGGGCAGGCTGGAAAGGCGCGGAAGGCACGGCGCTTGCCAGCAATGCGGAAACACGCGCCTATTTCTATGAAGCAACGACCCGAGCCGCCGCAAGCGGGATGCTCGAAATGCTGCGGATCGAACTTAAAGGCGCGCCGATCGCGATGCTGGTCAATTTCCGTATGGGTAGCGGTGCGTTCAGCTATAAGATCGCGTTTGATGAGCGCTATGCCCGTTTCTCTCCCGGAGTACTTATAGAGATTGACGCTTTGCGCGCCGCACTCACCGATTCCAACCTCGAATGGTCGGACAGTTGCGCCGCGCCCAACCATCCGATGATCGACGGCTTATGGGGCGAACGCCGTACAATTACGCAATATCGGGTACAGCTCAAAGGGCGGGGGTTTACTGCAACGAAACGGCGTGCCGCCTTTGCACTCATCGATAGAGCCGAGGCTGGTTTGCGTCGGTTAAGGAGCAACAGGGCATGAGCTTTCACCAGACCCTACAACCGGGCAAGGTTAGCCCTTTCGCCTTTGATGGCGTCGCTTTAGAGTCTTTCGCTACGGCTTATCCCGATGAGTCCGCGCATTTACAGCATCAGATTGCCGATCATCCGCTGCTTAGCCTCACGGCGCTGGCGCAACTGGCGGAGCGTATGCCCTCGGATAGGGTCGAATATAATCGTGGGGATCTGCCGCTTGGTATTCGCCCTGAGGATACTCCCGCCAACGGGCTGAGCCTCAGCGAGACGCTCCGCACTATTGATAGCAATGGTAGCTGGGCGGTGCTGAAGAATGTTGAGCGCGACCCTGCCTATGGCGCATTGCTCGATGCAGCGCTGGAAGATTTACGCCCACTTGTCGAGGCCCGCACCGGGCCGATGTTGCATCGGGAGGCGTTTATCTTCATCACCTCGCCGGGCAGCGTCACGCCGTTTCACATGGACCCAGAGCACAACATCCTGCTCCAGATCCGTTCGGACAAGACCATGCATGTGTTCCCGACGCATGATGCGGAAACCGTGCCGCCGCAGCAATCCGAGAGCTTCGCGCGTGGGGGGCATCGCAACCTCGTATGGCAGGATCGGTTCATGGATCGAGTAAAGGCGGTTCATCTGGCCCCCGGCGAGGCTGTGTTAATGCCAGTCAAGGCCCCGCATTTCGTGAAGAATGGCGACGGCGTCTCGGTGAGTTTCTCGATCACATGGCGTTCGGTGCGCAGCGTTGCGGAAGGGGAGTTGCACAGCCTCAATGCGCGGTTGCGCAAGCGTGGGTTGCCCTTGCTTAAGGTGAGTCGTAGCCCGGAGAGGCAATGGTTTGGGCGGCTGTTGTTTCGTTTGGTAAACCGTCTCGGTTGGGACGCTTAACGGCGGAATAATTTCCGCAAAACAGCCTCCGCTTCCAGCCTCCAGTCGAACCGCTCCAGAACCCACCAGTGCAGCTCCTCTGCACCGGTAGAGAGGCTGTGCTTGTACCGATCCTTGCCCGCGAGGAAAGAATAGTGCTTGAGGTCGCGCGTGGCATAATGCGTGACCGCCGCCGCATGGCACATCAGGCCCGGCTTGGATTTGGCTGTGCGCGGCACGGCGAACGCGGATTGATAGTTCATCGCACGGCCCGCCCAGACGAAGTTCAGCAGATATCCGAGAGTCTCAGCTTCGCTCGACAGGCGCAGTAGTTCGACTGACCTATCTGCCAACCCGGCGAGCGCAAGGCGCTGCACGAAATCCCGAAAGAACCGGCTCTCCCATGCATTGTCTGCATGATGGTCGATGTTGAAGCGCCGCATGTCTTCGAGCCAGTTCTCAATAGTGTTCCTATCGTTCGCTTTCTCAACATTGATCTCGCCCGGCTCGTCCTTAAGTGAGCGCTTGATTTGCCCGCGCGTATTGGCGCTCAATAACGAGAGATAGTCTCCGCCTGCGCTTCGGACCGCTGCAAGATCGACATAATAAGCGGGCGAAGCATCGCGGATCACCCGTCGCCGCACGCCATGTACCTCTGTCAACATGGCTCCGAAGCCTAAGCCCGAGAGGTAAAGAGCCGACCAGTCGTCCCTCGCCTCTATCGCTTCGCAAAAGGCATGAACACAGAGCGGCAGCTTCTCACGCGTGCAGAGCAGGCCGTTATATTCGATGAACGCTCGGTCGCCGTCCGTATCACCGGTTTCGTTGAGCCACAGCGCGGGAACGGAACCGAGCTTGCGTCTTGCCCGTCCCTCACCAATCAGGGCCAGTCCCTCGTCGCTGGCGCTGTTGCCGATGACGAACAGTTGCGGCCACTCGATCCCTGCCGCATGCAATGCACTGAGCCAGCTTCCCATCCATGTCCAGCGATGGAAGAAGGATTGCGGATTCGCCTTGCTCTCCAGCGCCTGCCAGCGCACGCCCAGCGTCTCGAGATCGGTAATCTTCTCGAAATGAGCAGACAGATGCATGACATTTGCCTTTCAAGATGCCGGGCGAGGCTTTGCATTATCGGCAATATTCCTTAACATCTGGCATATGACCGAAACAACAGAACCTTCTACTCGCCAAGCGCCAAAGCTTGATCCGAGTTGGGCGGAGCCGTTGACCGATATGTTCGCTTCGCCGGTGATGAGCAATCTGCGTGCATTCCTGCTTGCCGAAAAGCGGGCAGGCAAGCGCATCTTTCCCAAAGGCAGCGAATATTTTCGTGCGCTCGATCTCACTCCGCTCGACACGGTGCGCGTCGTGATACTTGGGCAGGACCCCTATCATGGCGAGGGGCAGGCGCATGGGCTGTGTTTCTCAGTGCAGCGCGGGGTGCGCCCGCCCCCAAGCCTCGTCAATATATACAAGGAGCTGAGAGCCGATCTTGGCATCGATCCGCCACGCCACGGCAACCTCACGCATTGGGCGGAGCAGGGCGTGCTGTTGCTGAACAGCGTGCTGACGGTAGAGATGGGCCAGGCGGCAAGCCATCAGGGGCGCGGCTGGGAGAAGTTCACAGATGCGGTGATCGAAGTGGTGGCGCGTCAGGAGCGGCCAATCGTGTTCATCCTCTGGGGTGCCTATGCACAGAAGAAGGCTGCGTTTGTGAAAGATGTAAGCCAGGGCGGGCGGCATTGTGTCATCAAATCCGCACACCCCTCTCCGTTGTCGGCGCATAACGGCTTTCTCGGCAGCCGTCCGTTCAGTCGCGCGAACGCGTTTCTGGAGGCGCATGGGGAAGAACCGATTGACTGGAAATTGCCTGATTAGGGAGGCCGAATGTGAAGAAGACAGGTTTTTCTTTGGCGATAGCCTTGGCTACCGCAATGCCAGCAGAAGCTGCCGACCAACTCGGCACCGCCTGGGATATTGTCTCTGACCTGACGACTGAGATCGGGCCGCGGCTCGCGGGAACTGAAGCGGAAGCGCGAGCGCGGGATTGGGCCAAGGCACGGTTGACTGCCCTTGGTTTAGCGAATGTCGCGATAGAGCCTTTCACCATGCGCGCTTATTTGCGCGGAACAGATCAGGCTACATTGACAGCGCCCTATCCGCAAAATCTTGCCATCACCGCGCTGGGCTATAGCGGTGCTACGACTGCCAAGGGCATTGAGGGCGAGGTCGTCTATTTCCATACGCTGGATGCGCTGAAGGCTGCGCCCGCAGAGTCGCTCAAGGGCAAGATCGCCTTTGTCGATCATGCGATGAAAGCCAATCAGGATGGCAGCGGCTATGGCCCTTATGGTAATGTCAGGCGGCAAGGGCCGGGTATCGCCGCGAAGAAGGGGGCTGTTGGCATACTGATCCGCTCTGCCGGAACAGACAGCCACCGCAATCCACATACCGGCGTCACCAATTTTCCTGACGGGGTTAAACCCATTCCGGCTGGAGCGGTGTCCAACCCGGATGCGGACCAGATCGCGCGCATCGCGGCAACTGGCAAGCCGATGCGGATCGCGATGACGCTGACGGGTCAGACTAAGGACGCCATGCCATCAGGCAATGTGATCGGCGAGCTGCCGGGACGTGACACGACGCTCCCCGCCATACTCGTCGCGTGTCATCTTGATAGCTGGGATCTGGGTACCGGCGCGATTGACGACGGCGCTGGATGCGCGATCGTGACTACTGCGGCGCTAAGGGCGCAGCAAGGCGGGCAGGCGCTGCGGACGATCCGAGTATTATGGGCGGGCAGCGAGGAGCTGGGCGGCTTTGGTGGCGAAGCTTATGCTGTGAAGCATGCCGCCGAGCCGCATGCGCTGGCGATGGAGAGCGATTTCGGTGCGGATCGTGTGTGGAACGTCAGGATGAAGCTTGCGGCTGCGAACAAGGATGTGCGGGAACGCATTGTCGCGGCGCTCAATCCGCTCGGTATTGTCGCGCTGGAGGGTGAAGGCGATGTCGGCACCGATGTCGAGCCGATTGTGGCAAAGCAAAAGTTGGCGAGTGTTTCGCTGGGGCAGGATGGCACGCGCTATTTCGATATCCACCACACGCCGGACGATACGCTGGACAAAATCGACCCCAAAATGCTGGAGCAGAATGTCGCGGCTTGGACAGAGGTGCTGAAGATCGTGGCGAATGAGCCCGGCCCGATTATGGGCGAGTGAACACTATTTGGTTTGGGTTTATGTTTGGGTGAACGAATAAATCCACCCAAATAAAATCATTTAATATCAATAACTTATAAAATATCAGTTCGCGGCAGTGCGCGCGTACTGCCCGTCGCCCTCTGGCGCGGTGAGGATGTCGCGCGTGGTCGCGCCTTTGTCCACGAGGTTGGTCGCAGGATCGCCCACGGCGGAGCGAATACCCGGCGACGCGGTATCGCGCCCGGCGGCGGAAAGGGTCGCGCTCTCGGCGGCGGAGCGCGGCGCGGGCGGGCCGAACAGCGCCTCCATCGCCTGACGGCTGGCCTCTGGCGTCACGGTCGGCGCGGCGCCGGGCGCGGGCGGAACCAGCGCGAAATCGGGCGGCACGACCAGCGGGGCGTTGCGGGTGACCTGCATCTCGTCCGGCCGGGCGCGGTTGAACAACCCGGTGGAGCCACAGGCGGACAGGCCCGCGACGGCGGCGATGAGGCAGGGTACGGCAACGATTTTACGCATGATTGTGACTCTCCGAATTTGCGTCCTTTTCGCGCAGCAGGAGCGCGCGCGCAAGCAGGATCAGCACGCCGATTGTAATCGCGGCGTCTGCAAGGTTGAAAATGAGGAATGGCCGCCACTCGCCAAAGTGCAGATCGGCATAATCTATGACAAACCCAAGCCGCACGCGGTCGATGATATTGCCGAGTGCACCGCCCAGAACGAGGCCCAGCGCTGTGACATCCTGTTTCGAGCGCTCGCGCCACATCCATGTCAGCACGAACACCGAAATCGCGGCGGTCATCAGCACGAGCAGCCAGCGCGCGGTGTCATTATCCGCATGCAGAAAGCCCATCGAGATGCCGCGATTCTCGATCCAGCGCAGCGCAAAGATCGGCAGAATAGGCAGCCCCTCGTCACCGCGCGATTCGAGGCTGAGCGGTACGCTGACGATATATTTGGCGAGCTGATCGAGCAGCAGGACGATGGCGGCGAGGGATAGGCCGAGCTTGCGGTGCAGCGGGGGGAGAAGGGGTGCGGTGTTCATACCCTCGCTCCGTCACCCCGGGCTTGATCCGGGGTCCTTCGCCCACGGTACGGCGGGAGCAGAAGAAAAGCGGGACCCCGGATCAAGTCCGGGGTGACGAGGTGGGTGATGGGGCTCACGCGAGGATTTCCTCGCAGCGGTCACAGAGATCGCCGTCTTCGCTCACTTCGGGCAGGTGACGCCAGCAGCGGCCGCATTTGTGGTGAGACGTATGTTTCGCCAAGGAAATACCAGAGAATTTTGGATCACTGGACAATTCAACCGCTGCTGACGCGACAATGCAAAGTTCTACGAGATCGACGGATTCAGCGTTCTCTAAGCTTTGTTCTGTTGGCATTCTGATGGTAACATCGGCCTCCAGACTTGAGCCGAGTTTTTTGTCTCTACGTAGGGGTTCGATCAATTCGTTAGCTAAGGAGCGCGCGAGGCGCACATCTGCCCACTTTGTTCCTAGATTGTCATCCTTCCACTCCCCATCAACCTCCGGCCAGTCCAGCATATGCACGCTGTCCGCATCGGGGAAGCGGCTCTTCCACACCTCTTCCGCGGTGAAGGGGATGATCGGCGCGGCGTAGCGGACGAGGGCGTGGAAGAGCACATCGAGCACGGTGCGATAGGCGCGGCGCTTGTCGGTCTGTTTGCCCGTCTCCGGGTTCACGTCGCAGTATAAACAGTCCTTGCGGATGTCGAAGAAGAAGGCCGAGAGGTCGATATTGGCAAAGTCATTGAGCGCGCGGGTGTAGCGGCTGAATTCGAGCCAGTTCTCGCTCGCCCGCGTCTCCACCACCTCGCGCAGCGTCGCGTCCAGCTCGGCGAGCTTGTGGAGCATGTAGCGCTCCAGCTCCGGCATTTGGGAGACGTCCACCTTCTCCGCGTCGGTGAAGCCTTCGAGCGCGCCCAAGAGGTAGCGGAAGGTGTTGCGCAATTTTCGATAGGCGTCTGAGCTCCCCGCGAGCACTTCCTTGCCGATGCGGACATCATCGAAATAGTCCGTGCTCGCGACCCACATGCGGAGGATGTCAGCGCCGCTCTCGCTCATGATTTTCAGGGGATCGACGACATTGCCCAAGGATTTGGACATCTTGCGGCCTTGCCCGTCTAGCGCGAAGCCGTGGGTGAGGACGGACTTGTAGGGCGCGCGGCCACGGGTGCCGCAGCTTTCCAGCAGCGAGGACTGGAACCAGCCGCGATGCTGATCCGACCCTTCAAGGTAGAGATCGGCGCGGTCGTCGGCTTGCCCGCCGAATTGCGGCTCGACCACGAAACTGTGGGTGGAGCCGCTGTCGAACCACACGTCGAGGATGTCGTTCACGACCTCATAGTCGTCGAGCGCGTATTCATTGCCCAGCAGCGCCTGATGATCCGCGCCGAACCATGCGTCCGCGCCGCCTTGCTCGAACGCCGCGCGGATGCGGGCGTTGACGGCAGGGTCGCGGAGGTAATCGCCGGTTTGGCGGTTTACGTAGAGCGCGATGGGGACGCCCCAGGCACGCTGGCGGCTGATGACCCAGTCGGGCCGGTCGCTGACCATCGCGTGGATGCGGTTGCGCGAGCGCGTGGGCACCCAGCGGGTTTCCTCGATCGCCTGGAGTGCTGTTTCGCGCAAGGTTGCACCGTGGCCGGAGACGGTGGCGGCGATGGCCGCGCCAACCCCGCCCAAAGGCGCGGCGTCGAATTCTATCTGACCGCGCGTCCGGTCCATGGGGATGAACCATTGCGGGGTGCAGCGGTAGATGATCCGTGCCTTGGAGCGCCACGAATGCGGGTAGCTGTGTCGGAATTCGCTGGCCGAGAGGAGGGCGCCTGCGTTGCGGAGGTCCGTGCAGATCGGTCCGTCGGGCGCGTTGAATTTCGTGTTGATGACGGAGCCTTGGCCGCCGAGCCATGCCCAGTCGTCGCGATAGAAGCCGCCGTCCGTCACCGCGAAGACGGGGTCTATGCCGAGCGCCTTGCAGGCGAAGAAATCCTCCTCGCCATGATCGGGCGCCATGTGGACGAGGCCGGTGCCCGCGTCGGTGGTGACGTGGGGGGCGGGGAGGAAGGGACGGGGCTTGGCGAAGAAGCCGCCGAGCGCGTGCATCGGGTGGCGGGCAGTGGCTCCCTCTAGTGATCCTCCGAGAGAACCCAAGCCTTTGTCTACAGAATCTCTACCAAATCGTGACAGAAATGCTTTTTCGAGATTAAGAGCGTAGACGTATCGCCGACCGTCAATCTCCGAAACCACATACTCAATAGCTTCTCCGAAGGCGATACCTTGATTGGTTGGAATAGTCCAAGGAGTGGTTGTCCAGATCACTGCATAATGGCGATACCCTGTATTGATCGCCTCTTGCAGAGCTGGCGCGTTGGGCGCGTCCACGATCTCGAACGCGACGTCGATCTGCGTGCTCGTCACATCCTCATATTCGACCTCGGCTTCAGCGAGCGCCGTCTTTTCCACAGGCGACCACATCACCGGCTTCGCGCCGCGATAGAGCTGGCCGGATTCCGCGAACTTCAGCAGCTCGCCGACGATAGCCGCCTCGGCCTCATACTTCATCGTCAAATAGGGATTGTCCCAATCGCCCATCACGCCGAGGCGCTTGAACTGCTCCTTCTGCACGCCGACCCATGTGTCGGCATAGGCGCGGCACTGGGCGCGGAACTCTTTTGCTGGAACCTCGTCCTTGTTGAGCTTTTTCTTGCGATATTCCTCCTCGATCTTCCACTCGATGGGGAGGCCGTGGCAATCCCAGCCCGGCGTGTAGGGCGCGTCCTTGCCGGCGAGGGTCTGGCTGCGGACGATGATGTCCTTCAGCACCTTGTTGAGCGCGTGGCCCATATGGATGTCGCCGTTCGCATAAGGCGGGCCGTCGTGCAGCACGAAGCGCTCGCGCCCCTTCCGCGCGGCGCGCAGCTTGCCGTAAAGATCGTCCGCCTCCCACTGCGCGGCAATCGCCGGTTCCTTTTGCGCGAGGCCCGCCTTCATCGGAAAGTCGGTCTTGGGCAGGAAGACGGTGTCTTTATAGTCTTTGGGTTCGGGCGCGTCGGTCATGGTTCGATCTTGGGGCAATCTTGGAGAAAAAAGCAAAGCTGCGCTCTAGGGCGAAAACTCTGTCAGGACAAGCGGGGCGTCTGCGCAAGAATTTGCCGTGCGGCCTCGCAATCGCGCGCGATCTGGGTCTGGAGCGCTTCCAGGCTCTCCAGCTTCTCCTCAGGGCGAATATAGCCGATCAGCTGCACCTCGACGATCTGGTCATAGAGGTCGCCGGAGAAGTCAAAGAAATAGGCTTCGAGCAGTTCAACCGGTGGATCGAACATTGGGCGGATGCCAAGGTTCGCCACGCCATCGACGATGCGGCCATCCGGCAGCCGCCCGCGCACCGCATAGACGCCATAGGCCGGGCGGAGATAGGAGTTGAGCGCGATATTGGCGGTGTGAAAGTCTATCGTGCGGCCGCGCTTGTCGCCATGCTGCACCACGCCTTCAATCGCGAAGGGCCGGGTGAGCAGCCGGGTGGCAGTGGCGCAATCGCCGGAGCGCAGCGCGGCGCGGATGCGGCTTGAGGAGATAGTCTCGCCGCTTTCATCGGCGACTGCGGGGACGGCCTCGGCGCGCAGGCCGAGGGGTGCGCCCAGCTCCTTGAGCCGAGCGACCGAGCCGCTGCGCCCCTTGCCGAAGGTGAAGTCCTCGCCCGTCACTACGCCTGCCGCGCCGAGATGATCGACGAGTAGAGCGACGAATTCCTCCGCGCTCTTGGCGGCGAGATCGGCGGTGAAATGAAACAGCAGCATCGCGTCCGCGCCCGCCTCAGCGAACAGACGCTCGCGCTGGTCCAATGTGGTGAGGCGGAAGGGCGGTGTATCGGGCCGGAAAAGCCGCATCGGGTGCGGATCGAACGTCGCGACGACCGCGGGGCGGCCCTCGGCGCGCGCCCAGTCTATGGCGCGCCCGGCCACCGCCTGATGGCCAAGATGAAATCCGTCGAAATTGCCGAGCGCCATAATGCTTCCGCGCAGGGCTTCGGGAACGGGCGCGCTGTCGTCTATGCGGACGATGGACGCCCCGGAGCTAGCCACCGCGCTTCCTCATGGTGACGAAGCTGTAGGCGGGGCGGGTGCCCTCGGCGGGGTGATCCTCGCGCGCGGTTTCTTGCCAATGGGCGGGATCGGGCGTGTCGATGCTGGTGTCGCCCTCCGCGTCGATATGCACTTCCGTCAGTTCGATGCGGTCCGCGAGGTCGAGAAACTGGCGATAGATATCCGCGCCGCCGATCACCGAGATATGCGGCGCGTTGGCGAGGTGGAGTGCGTCATCGACCGTGCGGGCCACTTCCGCGCCGTCCTCCTGCCAGTCCGTATCGCGGGTGAGGACGATGTGCCGCCGCCCGTCGAGCAGGCCGGGCAGGCTCTCGAAGGTCTTGCGACCCATCACCATCGGTGTACCTTGGGTCAGCGCCTTGAAGTGGCGCAGATCGGCAGGGAGATGCCACGGCAGCCGGCCCTGATGGCCGATCACGCCATTGTCGGCGCGGGCGAGGATGAGGACGATTTCCGGGTGGTTCATCGCTCTGTCCTTATAGCTCCAGCCGCGTGACATGGCCCATCTTGCGACCGGGCCGCGCGCCATGCTTTCCGTAGAGATGCAGGTGGTTGGCAGGGTCGGCAAGGATTTCCTGCCACTCGTGCGCCTGTTCCCCGATAAGGTTACGCATGGCGACGCCTTTGGCGGCGAGGGCGGTGTCGCCCAGCGGCAAGCCGCAGACCGCGCGGATATGGTTCTCGAACTGGCTGGTGAGCGCGCCTTCGATCGTCCAGTGGCCGCTGTTGTGGACGCGCGGCGCCATTTCGTTGAACACCGGGCCTTGGGGGGTGGCGAAGAATTCCAGCGTCAGCACGCCGACATAATCGAGCTTGTCTGCGACCTTGCTGGCGAGGGCGCGGGCGGTGTCGGTCTGGGACTGGATTAGCGCGGGCGCGGGCAGGGTGGAAGTGGCGAGGATGCCATCGATATGCACGTTCTGGGGGCTATCCCAGAAGCGGATGTCCCCGTCCGCACCGCGCACAAGGATGACGGAGAACTCGGCCTCGAAGCTGACGAAGCCCTCGAGGATGCAGGGCTGGCCTTTGACAGCCTCCCATGCCGCCGCCGCTTCGCCCGCCACGCCAGTAAGGCGCACTTGCCCCTTGCCGTCATAGCCGAAGCGGTTGGTCTTGAGGATGGCGGGCGTGCCGATCTGTGCGATGGCCGCTTCGAGCTCCGCGAGGTTGTTGACTTCCGCGAAGGGGGCGGTTGCGCCGCCCAGATCCGCGACGAAACTCTTTTCCTTGAGACGATCCTGCGCGATGCGCAGCGCCTCGACATTGGGGCGCACCAGCCCGTGGTGGCTCAATGTTTCAAGCGCGCCGCCGTCTACATTTTCGAACTCATAGGTGACGACATCGACCGCATCGGCAAAGTCGCCCAGCCGCGCCGCGTCTTCATACGCTCCTTGCGTCCATTCCGCGCAGGTGTCCGCCGCGGGGCCACTTTCCTCTGGCGCATAGACATGTGCGCGATAGCCGAGCTGCGCCGCCGCAACGCCGAGCATCCGGCCCAACTGGCCGCCGCCGATAATGCCGATGGTCGATCCCGGAGCGAGTGGATTCATTCCGGCTCCTGCGCCACGTCTGCGGTCTGCTTGGCGCGCCATGCGTCGAGCCGTGCGGCCAGCGCTTCGTCCGTGGTGGCGAGCATCGCTGCGGCGAGAAGCGCAGCATTGACTGCGCCTGCCTTGCCGATGGCGAGGGTGCCGACCGGAATGCCTGCGGGCATCTGGACGATGGAGAGCAGGCTATCCATGCCGGAGAGCGCTTTCGATTCAACCGGAACACCGAGCACCGGCACCCGCGTCATGCTCGCCGCCATGCCGGGGAGGTGCGCCGCGCCGCCCGCACCCGCGATGATCGCCTTCAACCCGCGCCCTACCGCGCCAGTCGCGTAATCATAGAGCCGCTGAGGTGTGCGGTGTGCGGAAACAACCTTGCACTCATGAGCTACTTCGAGCGCGGTCAGCGTCTCGCTCACATGGCGCATCGTCTCCCAGTCCGACCGGCTGCCCATGATGACGCCGACGATGGGTTGATACTGCTGGGTGCTTTCCCCTGCCATGTGCTCTGCCTTCTCCCTGTAGAGCTTCAACGCCTTAGCCAGCCGAGCGGCGAGGGGCAAGGCCAAGATGGTTTTGCACCCAAAGATGTCGCTATTCACCTATCCGAAAGGAGAAATGGGCCATTATGCTGCTTATGGTGATTCTGCATCGCAACATGATGCGGGATCAGCATGTGGGCCAAATTGCGAGGAATTGAGGGACTATGGCTGATCTCGGCCGTAAACTTTCGGCGTCGGACGACGAGCGCCTGGCGCGCCCGGCGGCTTCGGCTGTCGAGGCCGATCTCTCTGCCGCAGTGATAGACGAGCTAAAGGCTGAAGTGGCTTCGCTGCGCCGGGAAAACCGGCTGTTGCGCATCGCCAATAACGAGCTGGAGCGCGTCGCGATCTGTGATACGCTGACGCCGCTGTTCAATCGTCGCCATTTTCTCACCGCCCTCTATGAGCGCATTGCCCGCGCCAAGCGCTATGACGCGACGGCTGCGGTGCTGTTTATCGACATCAACCGCATGAAGCTGATCAACGACGAGCATGGGCATAGCGCAGGAGATTTTGCGCTGGTGCACGCCGCTCAGCTGGTGCAGGCGCAAATCCGCGCTACGGATGTCGCCGCGCGGCTTGGCGGCGATGAGTTCGCAATCATTCTCGAAGAGGTAGACGAGGCGCAGGCGCAGGCGAAGGCCGAACAGATCGACGCAGCGTTGCGCTCGACCAAATGCCTTTATGGGTCTGTTGAACTGCCTGTGTCGGCGTCTATCGGCTGGACGATGGTGTTGCCGCACGACACATCTGACGCGCTGATCGAGCGCGCCGACGCGCATATGTATGCGCGCAAGAGGGCGTCCTATCAGGACGATACGGAAGGGCGCGCAGCCTAGGCCGCGCGCAGGACTTTCCGGCTCAACAGGTCGATCAGCCACACTGCCGTCAGCGACAGGGCGAACAGCGGCAACGTCAGAAAGAAAAATCCGCCGATCAGCATGATGCCGAGGCTTTTTGCAGGGGCGTGCGGTTTGGGTGGCGCGCCGAGGCCGCGCTCGGGCCTTCTCCGCCACCACAATATGAAGCCGGTGACGGATAGCGCCACCAGCATCAGCGCGGTGAGGAGGCCGATGAGCTGGTTCACCCAGCCGAACAGTGCGCCTTCATGCCACGCGACGCCATAGCCGACGACGCGGTCTATCACATGCTTGTCGGCGAAGGTTTCGCGGCTGACTTCGCGGGCGGTGGTGGCGTCATAGCGGATGGTGACGCGCTGCGGTCGGTTCTGCGTATCCGAGCGGACACTCCAGAGGGGCGTCGCCTTCGCTCCGAACGCCTGCGGGGCGCCGGGTGGGGTGACGATGACGGGGAAGGGTAGATGCTCGGCGCTTGCCTTGGCGACGATGGCGTCGAGCGCGTCTGGCATGTGCATCGCATGGCTGGTGTGAGCGCTGTGGTCCATGCCCGCCATCATCGCCATATGGTCATGCTCGGCATGTTCGCCCGCATCTGGCGCGGCTGATGGCGCGCGGCCACCGATGGTCCAGTCCTGCGCGCCTTTGACCCAGCCCATCTGCTCGCGCACCCCTTTGAAACCGCTGCCCCACACATCGGCCCACGGTAAGCCGGTGAGGAGTAACACCATCGCGAGGCCGGAGACCCAGAAGCCGGTTACAGCGTGCATATCGCGCCAAAAGGCCTTGCCGCCGCGCGGATAAAGAACCCCTGCGACCCCTCTGCCGCGCGGCCACCACAGATAAAGGCCTGTTGCAATCATCACGATCGCCCAGCTTGCCGCCAGCTCGACGATCCAGCTTCCCTTGGGGCCGAGCAGCAGTTGCCCGTGGATGTCATGGTCTATCGCCATGATGCGTCGCGCGGGGTCGATCGAGCCGAGCACGTCTCCTTGAGGAGAAACGAACACATCGCGCATGGTCTTGCCATCGCCAAGCATGAGGTGGATCATTGCGGCGTCGCCGGGGCGCTCGGGCAGGCGGTAGCTGTGGAATAGTGCGCGGGGGAAAGCGGCAAGGGCGGCGTCGCGCTGTGCCGAGGGGGCGGTCACCCCCTCGATGCTTAGCCCCTGAAACGCGCGCTCTTCCCAGCGCTCTACCTGCGGCTTGAAGAGGTAGAGCGCGCCGGTAAGCGAGAGGATCAGCACCATCGGCACAACGAACAGACCGGCATAGAAATGCCAGCGCCAGATGGTGCGATAGAGCGAGGTCTTTTCAGGGTTTAGTGCCATGATTTACAGCCTCCAGCCCGCTTCGATCAGGAACGTGCGTTGCGGATAGGGGTGATAGACCCATGCTTTGGTGTTGGTGATATTGTCCACCCCGGCGGAGAGGCGGAGGTGCGCGTTCACATCCCAGTTGAGCTTGGCATCCAATGCAAAAAGCTCAGACGTATAACCATAGGTGTCGCCGCGCTGGAGGCCCAAAAGGTCGGTGTTGGGGCGGCTGGCATAACGCATGCCGACCGAGCCTTGCAGTGCGGGCGTGAAGGCATAGCGCGCATTGGCATTGATGCGCCATTTCGGGATGCGCGGGAACTGCACGCCGTTTGCCCGGCTATCGGCGCTGTTGCGCAGCGTCTTGCTGTCGATCCACGCGGCATTGGCCTCTATGTCCATACCGGGGAGCGGCCAGTCCTTAATCTCCGCAATCGCCTCTATGCCCCATTGCCGGGTCAGGTCGATATTGGTGAAGCTGGAGGTCGTGGTGGGAGAGCCGCCAATGACCACGCTGTGGCTGAACGAGAAGATGCTGTTCTTCACCCGTTGATAGAACAGCGATCCGGTGAGCTTGATCGGTCCAAACCCCCGGCTGACGAGCAGGTTGGCGTCCTTGCTCTTTTCGGGCTTGAGGTTTGGATCAAAGCTCGCAGGATTGAAGGTGCCGTTGCCGAAGAGGCTACCCTGAAACAGCTCACCCACGGTCGGGAAGCGGGTTGCCATGGCAAGGCTGAGTTGCACCAGAGTCCCATCGAGGTCGATCTGGCCGGAGAGGGTGGGCGAGAGCGCGCTATCGTGCCGTGCGGGATAGAGCTTGGAGAGAGTGGGCGTCAGCAGCCCGCCGTCATAAGCGCGCCAGTCATCGTAGCGCAGACCGGCGGTGATCTGTGCGTCGTCGCTGAGGTGCCACACATCCTCGATCCAGCCGGACAGGAGGCGCGTCTTGCCATATGGCTCGCTCGTGAGCGCGGTGACGGACGCGCTGCTGCGCCAGCTTGATAGCGCATAGTTGCGCGTATCGGTGCGGTACAGGCTGGCGGTCGCCCCCATAGCGACCTCGTGTACGCCGCCCTTGCGCTCCACCACCAGATCGCCGGTCCACCAGCCGGTCGGGCCGGAGCGGCTGAGCTTGCCCGCCCCCCCGGACTGCCCCGCCGCATAGCCTGTCGACGTGAAACCGTCGCTGCGGACGATTTGATAGGTGGAGAGTGCTAATCTGGCCATCCATTGTCCCCACAGCGGAGCGGCCAGCTTGGCACCCAGGAGAAATTCGTCGCGTTTGGTGAGCGACCAGTTGGCCCCCGCAGCCTTGTAATTGACGCCGTTCAGCGTCACTTGCCCATCGCCGCAGACCGACGCGCCAGAAGCATCACGCAGATAGCAATCGGGCGCATGCTGATAGTCGCGGTTGTTCCAGTAGGCGAAGAGAAGCTGGCCGGTGATCGCGCCGTCGTCATAGCCAATTTTCAGCTTGGCTTGGCGTTGGGTGATGAGCGCGGGAGACTGCGCCGCGAAGATCGGCAGGGCAGCAAGACCCGGCGTGTTGGCGATATGCTGTTTCGGATCGACAATGATCGTTCCTGTGACTGGAGTGCCAGCCGCGCCTCCCTGAGCCAGCCCGTAAAAGCTCATCGGGTGGCCTTCGTTCTTGAAAGTGCGCGCGGTAACGCGGAGCGACCACGGCCCGTCTTTCTGTTTCAGGCCGAACCCGCCTTCCGCCGATCCGCCCCAATAGCTGTCTTTCGTGCCGAACTGCTTATAGGGCTGCACCATGCCCTGCACCTTCACAAACGCTTCGGTGTCTTTGGGTTCGCGCGTGGTGATGTTGACGATGCCGCCCATCGAATTGCCGACATAGCGCGAGGAGTAAGGGCCATAGACGATGTCGAACTGCTGCACCTCGCCGGGGCCGACTATGCCCCATTTGGGCGAGAAGCTGAACGAATTGCCGAGGAAGTTCGAGACGACGAATCCATCGACCATTACGAGCGTGCGCGCGCTCTGGGTCGAGTGGGTGCCGCGAAAGCCGGGGACGCCGTTGCTGTCTCCCGCATAGCGTTTGCGCACGAAAAAGTCCGGCGCATATTTCATCAGGTCTTCGGTGTTGAAGGCGTTGATGGCGGCGAACTGCTTTTCGCCCAGCGAGACGGCAAGGCCGCGCGGTTCGATCTCGATCGGCGCATCGCGCTGGCCGACGACGATGATCGCGTCAGAAGCATCGAGTGCGTCATCCGCGAGCGCGGAGGTGGGTATGCAGAGTGCAGCCGCAAGGGCCGCATAAGATGGTTTCATGGGAAAATGTCCTGAATAGGGAGATATGCCGGGCGCGCGCTAAGGCGCTTGCACCCGGATCGAGACTAAGTTCAGGCGGTGAGCGGCGGTCCGCGTAAAGGTGGGCGGATCTGGCCCGTGCGCCCTTCAAGGACGCGGTATAGCGGCGCGAAACCGGCCGCGATGATGAAGAGCAAGGCAAGCGCAATGAGCGGCGCATCGGCCCCGCCCAAGGCGCCCATCGAGAGCGAGCTGAAGGCGCAATGCTCGTTGGCGGGCTTGCTGCCGCCTTTATCATGCTCGCCGTCGCCCTTTGTAGGGATCGCGACCGAGATGCTCTTGTGCGTGATACCATCGAGGCAGAGCTGAATGCTCACCTGCTTCTGCGCGCCGCCGACCATATAGCCCTGCGGGATAATCGCCTTCGCCATCAACGCGCAGCCGAGCAGCAACAGCGCAAGGATGCGATAATCGCGAATAAGGGCGCGCAGGGTGCTCACGCCGCGGCGCTTAGGCGCGCACGAGCGCCTTGTCACGCGCTTTCTGGGTAGCGCTGCGGGCGAGACGGCGGCCCGGCACTTCAACCCATTGATAGAGAAGCACTGAGGCAAGGAAGGTGAGGGCGAGAAAAAGCGCGATGAGGTGTGGCTGGATGTTGGCGGCGTCTTTAACGAACGCGATCTTGAACCAGATGAACAGCATGAAGTGGGAGAGATAGGTCGCGTAGCTGATCTCGCCTAGGAAGACGAGCGGCCGCCAGATGGTGCGCCCGGAGCGGGAGAAATCGGCGATCAGATAGATGGCGCTGGTGGCGATCAGCGGGAAGGCCCAGAGCTCGTTGGCGGGGTTGATCAGCCAACCGCCAACCGCGACGAGAGTGGTGCCGATAAGGGCCAGCCGAGCCTGCGCATCCACGCCTTTCTGCCACAGAGCGCAGAGCAGACATCCGGCGGTGAACTCGGCGAGGCAGCGGATGAGGCCGGTGTGTGGAATGTTTTGCCCAAGCGTATGGAAACCCATGCCGTGCAATGCTGCGGCCATCCCGCCGATCAACATTGCGATGCCGATGAGGAGCGTCCAGCGTGGCGCGCGGGCCAGCGGGAGCAGCGCGATCAAGGGAAAGAGCAGATAGGCAGCGAGCTCGGTGCTGATCGACCACGCGGGATGGTTCCAGCTTAGCGCGTCCGTAAAGCCCCAGTTCTGGAGCATCAAGATATGCAGCGGCAGCTCGGCCCACGGATAATTGTCCATGTCCCGCCCGGTGGTGTGCACCAGCGCGGCGAACAGAATTGTGAGTGCCAGCATCACCGCATAGAGCGGATAGATCCGCGCCATGCGGCGGCGCAGGAAGGCGCCAGTTGCCGCGAGGCCGCGTGCTGCAAAATCCTCCCGCGCCGAGAGCCAGATTACGAAACCTGAGAGCAGGAAGAAGAAATCGACCGCGAGATAGCCCTTGTGCGCTAGCGCCATAACGCCATCCGGCAGCCACGGCGTGCTGGCGCGGATGTGATAGAGCACCACGAACCACGCCGCGATCCCGCGCACGGCGGTGAGGCCGTCTAGCTGCGGGCGACTGAACTTCATCCCCTCTATCATGCCGCGCCCGCTGCCCGACTGGCGAAGATCGGCACGGCGCTCTGCGCTTTCCGCAGCCGTGCGAGATACGTCGCGAGGCCGATCTGGAGTGCCAGCAGCATGAACACGAACGGCTGATAGGCGATGCCGACGAATGCTGCGCCCAAGAGGTAGATCAGGTGGCCCTGTTGCAGCGCAAGGGCGAGCGGTGCGATCCAAGCATCCGGCCCGGCGGTGCTGCGCTTGTATCGGGCGTAGATGCGGTGGGTCGAGAACAGCGAGAAGATATGGATCAACGCCCACAGCACGAAGCCCGGCCAGCCCTGCTCGCCCAGCATCTCGAAATAGGCGCTGTGATAGGCGCGGCCTTCCTCGATGATATGCTCCTTATAGACGCGCTGATGGCCGGGCAGTCCCTCGGTGCGCAGCGTGTCATATTCGAAGCGGTTGGCGCGATAGGCGTCGAACCCGCCGCCAAGGGGGTGCGTCTTCACATAATCGAGCGTCCATTTCCACACTTCGAGGCGCGTCGAGGCGCTCTGGTCGCCCTGATAGTTCTGGATCGTGCCCATGCGCTCCGTGAAGGCGGAGGGGAGGAAGGGGATGCTCACCAGTGCCAGCGCCGCGATGCCGAGGCCATATTGAATGCGCTTCTTGCTGCGCCACAGGACAAGCGCGGCCAAGAGGATGATGCAGAGCAAGCCGGTGCGCGTCGAGGTGCCGATGGGGATGAGCAGGCACGCGCCCGATAGCGCCACCGCATAGAGCGTGACCATGCGGCTGGGGCGGAAAATGGTGCCATATCTCGCGAGCCAGAAAATGAGCGGAATGATCGCGATGGCGACCATGGATATGGTGGAGCCTTCATAGAGACCGCTATTGTCCTCGACCATCAGGTTCAGTTCGCCATAGCCGCCGCCCGCGAACACGGTCTTTAATCCGCCGGTGACGATGATCGTGCTGGCGCAGAGGATCATGACGAGCGCCAGCGCCTCGATCCGCAGGCGGGTGCGGAGTGTCAGCGGTAGGAAGATCGCGAACACGAGGCTTTTCCACACCCACGCCCATTTTGCGGCGGCGTCGATCGGGAAATCCGCGCGAGCGGTGGTGGCTGCGCACCAGAGGAGCAGGAGCAGCATCAACAGCTGTCGCCACGAGAAGCGGCTGTCGCGCTTGTTGTCAATGAGCACCCAGCCGCCGAATGCGCCGGCGAAGGCGAGCAGTGATATCGGGATGGAATTGAGCAAGAAATAGCTGAGGCGCTGCGGGGATACGATATCGATATAGGCGTAGGTGAGGACGAACAGGAACGGGCGTTTCAATGCGATAGCGAACATCGCGCCGAGGAAGAGGAGGAAGAAGATGTCACGCATCCCGCTTGCCTTCATCGTCCAGATCGGCCCGACGCAGCAGCCGCCAGCAGGCGATGAACACCAGCGCGTGGCTCAGCAGCAGGGAGAAAGTGTCGATCATCGCGGCGGTTTCCGGGAACTTCTTACCCTAGCATGGTTGACGCGGCGTTAAATATTATGACGCTAATAGGGTGAGCGATATGACGCGCATCTTGCACATCCTCGACCATAGCCTGCCGCTGCACAGCGGCTATACCTTCCGCACGCGGGCGATATTGCGCGCGCAAATGGCTCTTGGGCATGAGGTGCGCGGGCTGACCGGGCAGCGGCATAGCATGGCGGGGCCGGCGATAGAGACGGTCGATGGTCTCACCTTTTTCCGTACGCCGATTGCGCGCAAGGACGGGCCGCCGCTGGTCAAAGAGCTGCGCGAGGTTGCCGATCTCGAACAGGCGATGGAAGGCGTGGTGCGGGCGTGGCGGCCGGATATTATTCATGCCCACTCGCCGGTGCTGAACGCGCTTGCCGCACAGCGGGTGGCGCGACGGCATGGAATCCCGGTGCTCTATGAAATCCGCGCCTTCTGGGAGGATGCGGCGGTGAGTAACGGCACGGCGCGGGAAGGCGGGCTGCAATATCGGCTGACGCGCTGGCTGGAGACGCGGGCTGTGAAACGCGCCGATGCGGTCGCGGTGATTTGCGAGGGGCTGAAGGGCGATCTCGCGGCGCGCGGGGTCGATGCGGCGAAGATCATGGTGTCGCCCAATGGGGTGGACATGGAGATGTTCGGCGATCCGGTGCCGCCGGACGCGGAATTGCGCGCGCGCCTCGGGCTGGAGGGCGCGGAGGTAATCGGCTTTATTGGCAGTTTCTATGATTATGAGGGGCTGGATGACCTGATTGCGGCGATGCCGATGTTGGTGGCGGCGCGGCCCAAGGCGAGGCTCCTTCTGGTCGGTGGCGGGCCGATGGAGGCGGCATTGAAGGCACAGGCGGAGGCGTCTCCGGTGGCGGATGCGATCTGTTTTGTGGGGCGCGTGCCGCATGAAGAGGTTGAGAATTATTACGCGCTGACGGACGTGCTGGCTTACCCCCGCAAGGCGCAGCGTTTGACGGAACTGGTGACGCCGCTGAAGCCATTGGAGGCGATGGCGCAGGGGCGGCTGGTCGCGGCGTCGTCGGTCGGTGGGCATAAGGAGTTGATCGAGGACGGGGTGACAGGCACCTTGTTCGCGCCCGATGACCCGGCCGCGATTGCCGATGCACTGGCGGGTTTGCTGGAGGATCGCGCAGGTTGGGATGCGCGTCGCGCCACGGCCAAGGCCTTTGTCGAGAACGAACGCAACTGGGCCGTCAACGTCGCGCGTTATGAACCTGTTTACCATATTCTGCTTCAACAGGGCGCAGGAAAGGCCAGCGCCAACCGCTGACCTTGTGGAACGGAAGTCGTGAAACGCCGCGTTGCCAATATCATACTGGTTTCGGCTGCCGCCATTGGCGGGGGCGTGGCTGCGGCTGCGATCCCGCTCGATATGCTGGAACTCGCCGTGCGCGCGTCAGGCTTGTCAGCTTATGTTCCCGCCGCTGCTCCGCCCTTGGGCGAAACCGCGCGACTGGGCTTCATCGGGCTGGCGGCATTGCTGGCAAGCGGCGCGGTCGCGCTGGTGCTGGCATGGCAAAGCCGCCGCGCTGCCAAAAAACAAGAGGATGAGACTATGGGCTTCATGACATCGAAATTCTCGGGGCTTTTCCGCAAGGATACGCAGCGGATCGAGGCTGAGGCCGCCGTTGAGCTCGAGGAGCCGACGGTCGAGCTGGCGCCAGCGGTGCGTCGATCCGATGCTCATCCCGATGCGCCGCCGCGCGCGCCTCTGGTCGTCAGCCGCGATCTGGCGGGTGAAGCCTCGCCTATACTGGGCGAGGAACCACGCGGGCCGATAGTCGAGGATATTACCGGCCTCTCGATGCCACGCGTGCCTGAGCCACTGCCGTGGGAAGCGATCGAGACCGAAATGAACCGGTTGCTGGGTGGCGCAAGTTTTCGGCCAGTAGACGACTCGATACCTGACGTTCAGCAGGTTAATACGTCAGAGCCGAGCATCAGCGAATTGACCGAACGGCTGGAGCGTGGCTTTGCCCGCCTCCGTGGAGTCGATGAGGCAGGCATTGAAATTGCTGACCCGCAAGTGCCTGAAGCGCATCTTATGTCTGAGGAAGAGGACGCCGAGACGTCCGCCGCGCCCACTGATCTCGATATGGCCCTGGCGGCGCTGCGTAATATCACCGCCAAGGCCGGGTGAGCGCTTACCAGTCTTCTACAGTCAACACGGTAACGCGTAAGGCGAGCGTTCCTCTAGGCTGATCGGCCACTGGTTCGTCGCCTGTAACGCATTGCTCTGCGTCGTTGTGCCATTCGTCGACGCAGGCATCTGCAACGATATGACCCGCAATAGAAAACTCTACGTCTGGCAGCAGTTCGGCGAATCGTGCTGCGTTTGCAGGCGCATCCCCTCCTGAAAATCTTAGCACCACCCGGTGCTGCGCGCCGACGAATGTCGCGCTGGCCCAGGGGCGGGAAGAACTGGCAATAACGGTCATGTCTGGGCCTGAGAGTTGCACCAGTTGTGCTATGATGCGCGCATGCGGATCACGACGTGGCGCGCGCGGCCAGTCGCGCGAGCGCTGGCGCTGGCGGGTGCGGGTTGAGGGGACGGATATCTGGGGCAGGCATTGCGGTTGCTTCATTGGCTGATTGCTCCATTACGGAATATGTTCATGAAATGTTCTATCTTTTGTATCATTTTGGGACTAGGCTCCCGACCGTTTCTTATGTCGAATACGAGTCGCGGATCGCGCACGGCGTCGCGCCCAAACCGAGTAGGAGCCATCCCTGTGTCACGCAGAAAGGACTCTATTTTTCGCAATATGCTCATCCATTTCCCTCCTCTTTCCAACAGCTTGCCGATCCTGATTCGACAAATAGGAATAATCCTATATTTCGGTCTGAATCCAACATGTCTAGGAAATTTCTTAAACTTAAGGTGCCGAAATGGATGAAACTGGGCCGCGTCAATTCCTTGCCAGACTGATCGCCGAAAGCGGTGAGAATTATGGTGCTCTCTCCCGGCTTCTGGGAAGAAATGCGGCTTATATACAACAGTTTATAAAACGTGGAACGCCGCGAAAACTCGATGAAGACGACAGGCGTACGCTGGCGCGCTATTTCGGGGTGGATGAGGTTTTGCTGGGCGCCTCGGCTCCCGAGCCGGAGCCGCATCTCCTTTCCGACAACAAGCAGGATTCGAGGATATTTCCTAGATTTAACGATCTCGCGTTGGTGCCCCGGCTCCCAGTAGAGGCGTCTGCCGGTCATGGCGCGCTTGCCGGGAGTGAGGAGGAGGTGCGCGCCATCAGCTTTGACCGGATATGGCTCAAGGAACTCGGCCTCTCGGCAGAAAATCTCTCCATTATCGATGTAAAAGGGGAATCGATGGCCCCAACGCTTGGTAATGGCGACAGCATCATGGTCGACCGCAGCGATAGCGCGGCGCGACTGCGCGATGGCATCTATGTCTTGCGGCTCGACGAGGCGCTGATGGTGAAACGCGTGGCGCTCTCGCCCCGGCGCGGGCAGGGCGGGCTGACCATCTCCAGCGACAATCCGCATTATCCAAGCTGGCAGGATGTAGACCCGGCTTTGGTGGATATTGTGGGACGGGTCGTCTGGTGTTGCAGGCGGCTCGTATAGATTTTCAGTGAAAGACTGTTGCAAGCTGTAATAGCATCGACCACATCCAAGGCATGACAGCTTCTCCATCAGAACCGCCGCTGCGCGCGGCGATCATCCCGGTCACGCCGCTGCAGCAGAACTGCACCTTGTTGTGGTGCACCGCTACCATGCGCGGCGCATTTGTCGATCCCGGTGGCGATCTTGATCGGCTGAAGGCGGCTGCGACGAAGCAGGGCGTCACGATCGAGAAGATTCTCGTCACTCATGGGCATATCGATCATTGCGGGCAGGCGGGCATTTTGGCGGAAGAGCTTGGTGTGCCGATCGAGGGGCCGCAGGAAGAAGACCGCTTCTGGATCTCGCGGCTGGAAGACGATGGCCGCAAATATGGCGTCGAGGGCAAGCCGTTCGAGCCGGATCGTTGGCTGGTTGGCGGCGATACGGTGCAGGTAGGCGAATTGATGCTAGATGTCATACACTGCCCCGGACACACGCCCGGTCATGTGGTGTTTTATCATGCGCCCTCGCGCCTTGCGATGGTCGGAGATGTGCTGTTTCAGGGCTCAATCGGGCGCACGGACTTTCCACTTGGCAATCATCAGCAGCTTATAGACGCGATTACGCAGCGCCTCTGGCCGCTGGGCGACGATGTATCGTTCGTGCCGGGGCATGGGCCGATGAGCCAGTTCGGACATGAGCGGGCGACCAATCCGTTTGTTGGGGATAGGGCGCTTAGAATTTGATCCGAAACAAGTCGCTGCGCGACGTTTCGGATATACCGCACCAGCCCTCACCCCCACCCGACCTCCCAATCCATTATGCTGTTGGGAGGTCGGGTGGGGGTGAGGGCTGGTGCGGAGAAACCAGACATTACCCCTTGCCCTCGCGGAAAAACCCGCTATAGGCGCATGACTTCGCGACAGCCGGGGCGCATATGCGTAATCGGTTCCGTGTCGGCCCAGCCGATGCTGAACCTCCCTCAACGTCGCATCAACTGATTGCAAGATACGGAAATAGGTGCCTCATGGCTGTCCCGAAGCGGAAAACATCTCCTTCCAAGCGCGGCATGCGCCGCAGCCACGATTCGCTCAAGGTCGAAGCGTTCCAGGAATGCTCCAACTGCGGCGAGCTGAAGCGCCCGCACCACATGTGCAACGCTTGCGGCCATTATAACGGCCGTGAAGTGATCGCCGTCGGAGCCTGACGGGCTCTGAATTTCAGGGGGAAACTGTGACCGGCAAGCCGCATATCGCAATCGACGCGATGGGCGGCGATGAAGGCGTGCGCGTCATGATGGCGGGCGTTGCCGAGGCGCGCCGTCGGCATGATGGCCTGCAATTCCTCCTCTTTGGCGATGAAACGCGCCTCAAGGCTGCGCTCGACAACCACCCCAATCTGCGCGCGGCCTCCGAAATCATCCATACTGATGGCGTGGTCGATGCCAACGAGAAGCCCGCCGTTGCGATCCGCAAGGCGAAGACCACCTCGATGGGTCTCGCGATCAATGCGGTGAAGCAGGGACAAGCGGGCGCGGCGGTTTCAGCAGGTAATACCGGTGCGCTGATGGCGATGGCGAAGCTCGCGCTACGCACGATGACGGGCATAGACCGGCCTGCACTTGCGGCGCTGCTACCGACATTGGGCGACAATGATGTCGTGATGCTCGATCTTGGCGCGAACACAGAGTGCGATGCGCGCAACCTCGTGCAGTTCGCGGTGATGGGCGCGGCTTATGCGCGTGCGGCGATGGATCTGGAAAAGCCGCGTGTGCGCCTGCTCAACATCGGCACCGAGGACTTGAAGGGTACCGACGAGATTCGCGATGCTGCCGCGATCCTTAAGGCCAGCCCGCAGCTCGCGATGCGCTTCGATGGTTTTACCGAGGGCGACAAGCTCGCGCGTGGCGAGGCGGATGTGATCGTCAGCGATGGTTTCTCCGGCAACATTGCGCTGAAGACGGCGGAAGGTACGGCGCGTTTCGTGACGGACCTGCTCAAACAGGCGTTCACCAGCTCGATCCGTTCCAAGATCGGTTTCCTGATCTCGAAGCCAGCGATGCACCTGCTGAAGCATCATCTCGACCCCAATCAGCATAATGGCGCGGTGTTCCTGGGGCTTAACGGTGTGGTGGTGAAGAGCCACGGCAGCGCCAACGCCACTGGGGTCGCCAACGCGGTGCATGTCGCCGCACGGCTTTTGGAAGAAGATATTACGCAGCGCATCACCAGCGATCTCGCCCGGATCGATGCGCTTGGCAAAATGGAGCTTGCATCCTGATGATCCGCCGTTCGGTTGTGCTCGGAACAGGCTCCGCGCTTCCTGCAAAATCCGTGAGCAATGCCGAGCTGGCGGAGCGTGTCGATACCTCAGACGAGTGGATTCGCGAGCGCACCGGAATCGCGAACCGCTATATCGCGGGTGAAGGCGAAACGACCGCGACGCTGGCGACGGACGCGGCGCGTTCGGCGCTCGAGGCAGCAGGTCTGGAAGCGAGCGCGATCGATCTCATCATCCTCGCCACCGCGACGCCGGACCAGACCTTCCCGGCGAGCGCGACCAAGGTGCAGGCCGCACTTGGCATCAATGATTGCGTGGCGTTCGATGTCGCTGCGGTATGCTCCGGCTTTCTCTATGCGGTGAGCGTGGCGGACAGCATGATCCGCGCAGGCGCCGCCAACAAGGCGCTGGTGATAGGCGCCGAAACCTTCAGCCGTATTCTCGACTGGGAAGACCGCACCACCTGCGTTTTGTTCGGTGATGGGGCGGGCGCGATTGTGCTCGGCGCGGAAGAGAGCGAAGCCGGGGAGCGGGGAATTCTTGCTACCAAACTTCACGCCGATGGTCGCCACAACGAGCTGCTTTATGTCGATGGCGGGCCATCCACCACCGGCACAGTCGGCAAGGTGCGCATGAAGGGGCAGGAAGTGTTCCGCCATGCCGTCACCAATCTCGCCAATGTGTTGCGCGAGGTTCTGGATATGGCGGGCAAGGAGACGACGGACATCGACTGGGTCGTGCCGCATCAGGCCAATGCGCGCATCCTCGACGCGACCGCACGCAAGCTGGGTCTGTCGCCGGAGCAGGTTGTGATTACGGTCGACCGCCATGCCAATACATCCGCAGCATCCGTGCCGCTGGCGCTCGATCTTGCGGTGCGCGATGGGCGTATCAAGCAAGGCGATGTAGTAGTGTTGGAAGCGATGGGCGGCGGATTCACATGGGGCGCATGCTTGCTCACAATGTAATGATTGTAAAATCAATCCGCTTTTAGTGCCAAAATGGTGTAAAATAGGACGGTTTTTACTGCCCGCACTTGCAAAACCTCTAACTATCGGGAATCAGGTTCTCAATTCTAAGTGGGAAGAAGAGAAAGACCGCAAACATGGGGGATAGCGATACACTGACGCGTGCCGATCTGGCGGAAAGCCTGCATGGCAAGATTGGCTTGTCGCGCGCCGAGTCCGCGCGCATGGTTGAGACGATCCTGGACATGATGAGCGATGCGCTGGCGCGTGGCGAGAATGTCAAGATTTCCGGCTTCGGCACCTTCGTGTTGCGCGACAAATCCGAACGCATCGGTCGTAACCCGAAGACCGGTATTGAGGTACCGATCACACCGCGTCGGGTGCTCACCTTCCGCCCGAGCCAGATCATGCGCGAGCAGGTCGCCAAGGGCTGAGTTTGTTTTCATCCGCCGGATGATTGACGTGCCTGTCTGACTCGATAGAAGATGACCGGATGAGCAAGCAATCCGGCGCATTTCTCACCATTGGCGAACTCTCTGCAGAGCTGAATGTGCCGCAGCACATCCTCCGGTATTGGGAGACGCGCTTTCCTGCGCTGCGTCCGCTTCAGCGCGCTGGCAATCGCCGTTATTACCGGGCCGAGGATGTAGAGCTGGTGCGGCGGATTCACCGGCTGCTGAACGCAGAGGGCTATACCGTGCGCGGAGCGCAGCAGGCGCTTGCTGCCAAGGGGACTACGGCGAAAAGCGTTGTAGCCGATGCAGAAGCAACCCATAAATCTGAGGCGCCGCAAGCACAGTCTGCTGAAGCGGCTGCCTTATTCTCTCAGGAAGACCGCGCTGCGATCATTGCAAAGCTGACATCTATCCGAGCCAAACTCGAATCGGTTTTGACTACTTGATTTAGTGATCCGCGTCTGGCCCCAGCGAAGGGTCGAGGTCCCGCGGGCGGGTGAGGGAAGTGAGTCGCAGGCCGCTCTTGGCGTCCAGCGATGCCCAATCTGTACCATCCCAGCTGAGGCATGCCAGCGTCGCCGTCGGCAACTTGGCCTCGACAATATCGCGTAGCGGCGAGCTGCCATCATCCGCCACCAGTTCGAGAATCAGATCCTCCAGCCCCGGATTATGCCCCGCAAGCATCAAGGTGCCGACGCTCGCGTCAGTCTCGTGGAGGACATCGAGCAGATTCGCGGAGGAGGCGAGATAGATGCGCCGGTCCCACACCGCTTCGGGCAGGCTGCCCATGCCTTCGCGAAAGGCATCTAGCGTCTGCATCACGCGCACGGCGGGCGAGGCGATCAACTTGTCTGGCTTCAACCCCAATTCCGCAGCTTTGCGGCCCATCGTCGTTGCGGCGCGGATGCCCTTGGCGTTCAGTGGCCGGTCGAAGTCTCGCAATTCAGGGTCATCCCAGCCAGATTTGGCATGGCGCAACAGAATCAGGGTCTTCATTTGTTCGGCATCCTCAATTTACTCCTGATCCGAAATGCGCTTGCTTCGCAGCATTTCGGATGATCCGCACCAGCCCTCTCCCCCTCCCAACCTCCCGATATGGTATCCTATGGGAGGTTGGGAGGGGGAGAGGGCTGGTGCCGCAATCAAACAACGCCCTGATGCACCAAAGAGGTTGCAAAACCAAGTCGTTCAGAGACCGTAATGACCGCTTCGTCGAGCGTGATGCGCCGGATCGGGACACCGGGCGGAAAGGCGGAGAGGAAACGGCTGGGCATAGCGGCGGAGAGGATCACGAACAGCCCGTTGTCGTCCGCGCGGCGAATGAGGCGACCGAAGGCCTGCGCAAGCCGCGCACGGATGATTGCGTCGTCATAGGCGCTGCCCCCAGAACCGTTATTGCTGCTATTGTCTTCGGCCTTCACGGCGAGCTTGCGCGCGGCGTGAAGCACGGTCGGCTTGGGCCACGGCACGCCTTCCATGATGAGCAGTCGCAGCGAATGGCCGGGTACATCAACGCCATCCCTTAAGGCGTCTGTGCCGAGCAGCGAAGCGCGCAGATCATCGCGAAAGATGTCCACCAAGGTGCCAGTGTCGATCGGATCGACATGCTGGGCGTAGAGCGGCAGGTTGGCGCGGGCGAGCCGGTCCGCGATACGGGCGTGGACGGCGCGCAGGCGGCGGATAGCGGTGAACAGGCCCAATGCGCCCCCATTGGATGCCTCGATCAGGCGGGCGTAAGCGGCGGAAAGCGCGGATATGTCGCCACGCTTGACGTCGGTGACGATCAGGATTTCGGATTGTGCGGCATAGTCGAACGGACTGGCGGCTTCGAAGCGCTGCACCGGGCCGTCGACATGCGCCGCGCCGGTGCGTGCTTCGGCCCGCGCCCAGCCTGCGCCATCGCCACCGCCGCGTAATGTGGCGGAGGTGAGCAGCGCGCCGTGCGCTTGCCTGAGTACCGTCTCCGCGAAGGGGCGGGTGGGGTCGAGCCAGTGGCGATGCAGGCCGATGTCGAATTCGCGGCCCTCGAAGCGCTCTACAGCGAGCCAGTCGACGAAATCCGGGTCGCCCGGCCCGCCGACGCGGGCGAGGAGGGCGATCCATCCGGCGAGCAGATCCGTGCGCCACGTGAGCGATCCGATAGCGCCCTCGATCCGTGCGCGGGCGGGGCCATCCATCCAGTCCGGCCCGTCGGCGAGGATCGTCTCCAGCCTTTTGCCGAGATGGTTCAAAGGCTTGAGCAGGCCATCCAGCGCGGCGGCGGCGTTCATCGCAGCCTCGACCAGCGCGCCGTCCGGCTCGGCGAGTTCGGTTTCGAGCCCATAGCCCGCATCGGCGTCGCCCGCTTTGCCATCCTCGGCGCGGGCGAACACCTGCGCACGCACGGCGGTGAGCAGGGCTTCCACTGGACCGAACGGCTCGCCATGCACCACGCGCTTGAGCCATTCATCGGCGGGGAGCAGGCTGGCGGCGTCACGCGCCTGATTGATAGCCGCCGCGCCTTCCGCATCATAGCTTGCGACATCGGCGAGGCGGGCGGAAAGCCCCCGCCTGCGCCCGCGCGAGGAGCCCTCCGGCCCGATGACCCAGCGGCGCAGCTCTATCGTCTCCTGACCCGTCAGCGCTGTGGCGAAGGTCGAGTCGGCGGCGTCGAAGATGTGGTGCGCTTCGTCGAGGATGAGCCGTGTCGGTGCGCCGCCCTCGTCGCGCCCGCGCGCGGCGTTGATCATCACCAGCGCGTGGTTGGCAATCACGATGTCGGCTTGCGCCGCGCCGCGCACGCTGCGCTCGATGAAGCATTTGCGATAGTGCGGGCAGCCGGCATAGACACATTCCCCGCGCCGATCGGTCAGCGCGGTCGAGCCGTTGCGTCGGAAGAGCGTGGGCAGCCAGCCGGGCAGATCGCCGCCGACCATGTCGCCATCCTTGGTGTAAGCGGCCCAGCGCGCGACGAGATGGGCGAGGATCGCCGCGCGGCCCGCAAAGCCGCCTTGCAGCGCGTCTTCCAGATTGAGCAGGCAGAGATAATTCTCGCGGCCCTTTCGCACTACGACCTTGGCACGATTGGCGGTTGCGCCTCCGGGCAGGCGTTGAGTCTCGGCATCAAGCTGGCGCTGCAATGCCTTGGTATAAGTGGAAATCCATACCGCGCCGCCCGCTTGATCGGCCCAGAGTGAGGCAGGCGCGAGATAGCCCAAGGTCTTGCCGATGCCGGTGCCTGCTTCAGCGAGCATGAGGTTGGGCCGGTCCCGCATTTGCCGGGGGGCGAAGGCTGCGGCGGCGGCCTGAGCATAGGCGCGTTGTCCGGGGCGTGGTTCGGCGTCAGTGCCGGTAAGCATTTCGAGCTGCGCCTCGATGTCGTCTGGTGCGGGGGTATAGGGCCGGGGCGCGGGGCGGGGGGCGGCCTCTTCCCATTCGGGCAGACGCGAAAACAGCCAGCGCTCCGAGTCCTTCGGGCGATCCAGCAAAGGCCCGATCAGCGGCGCCCAAGGCCAGCGCAGGCGCTGCAAGGATTGCGCGGCGGTCCACGCGCCCTCGCGCTCGCGCCAGTCGGGCTGCGTCACACGCGCTGCTAAAGCCTCGGCGGCAGCGATCAGCAGCGCCGGGATGTCCTGCTCCCGCTGCGGAACGTCCAGCCCTAAAGCCGTCGCCAGCCCTTTGGGGGTCGGAACCAGGAAGCGCGCGGGGTGGATGAACGCCCACAATTCCAGCAGGTCGAGGCCGGAGAGCGCGTCATAACCGAGGCGCTGGCCGGTGAGCGGGGCATTGAGCAGCAGTACCGGCGTTTCGGAGGCCGCGGAGACGGCCTCGCCGCGTGAAACCGCACGTGCCTCTCCGTCCGGCTCACACAGCCACAGCCCGGCATGGCTGGCATAAAGCGCAGGGAGGAGAGACAGCCGGGTCATCGCCCCGGCATAGCGCCTGCCCGGAATGCTGCAATGCTAATGCGGTGTTTTTAGAGGCCGCGGCGTCCGAAACCCGCTGCCGGACGGCGCAGGGTGGCAAGGGCGGGGCGGAAAACCGGCTCCATCGGCATTTCTACAGAGGTTGCCTGCCGCTCGCGCCGTTCGCGCAAATCGTTTTCGAGCACTGCCTGCTGGAGGCGGGTGTAGAGCGGGCCATCGTTCAGCACGAACGGGAAGCGCGCGCCGAAGCGGTCATTTTCCGCCCAGGCGACAACGCCGAAGAGCACCTGCCCCGCATATTCGATCTGAAACTGCATGCCCTTGGGCAGCGACATGCCCTCTATCAGCGCGCCATGCTCAGTGAGATTGGTAATAATCGCGTCCCCGGCAACAAGCACGCTGTCGACATGTACCGGTATCTCAACCGGAATGCGCATCTCGCGTTTGAACTCGCTCGGGTTCTGCTGGCTCGTCATGGCTTAGGATGATAGCGCTATATGTTTAATTGCCGGTAAACCATGAATAGGGAGGGACCGAAAAAAGGGCTACATCTGATCGGGTTTGATCGCTAAGGGGACGACATGAGCGAACCACAATCCCTGCGCGAAGCCGCCCTTATATCCAAAGCCTGGCCGCATGAAGAGGCGCGCAGGGTGTTGAAACGGTTGGGCAACGCTGCACCCGCCAAGGGTTATGCGCTGTTCGAGACTGGTTATGGTCCTTCGGGCCTGCCGCATATCGGCACGTTCAACGAGGTGCTGCGCACGACGATGGTGCGCCGCGCGTTTGAGGAAATCTGCGACATTCCGACGCGCCTTATCGCCTTTTCGGACGATATGGATGGCCTGCGCAAGGTGCCGGACAATGTGCCCAATCAGGAGATGCTGCGGGAACATCTCGGCAAGCCGTTGACCGCGATCCCCGATCCGTTCGGCAAATATGACAGCTTCGCCGCGCACAACAATGCGATGCTGCGGGAGTTTCTCGACCGCTTCGGCTTTGAGTATGATTTTCGCAGCTCGACCGAGCAATATAAGGCGGGCGCGTTTGACGAACAGCTCCGCAATGTGCTGCGGCGGTATCAGGCGATCATGGACATCATGCTCCCCACTCTGCGGGCCGAGCGCGCGGCGACCTATTCGCCGGTGCTGCCGATAAGCCCAACATCGGGCATCGTGCTTCAAGTGCCGCTTGAGGTTGTGGATGCAGAAGCGGGTCTGGTCCGCTTCGAGGATGAAGGGAAGACCATCGAGCATTGCATCCTCTCCGGCGGCGCCAAGCTGCAATGGAAGGTCGACTGGGCGATGCGCTGGGTCGCGCTCGATGTCGATTACGAGATGTATGGCAAGGACCTGACCGATAGCGGTGTGCAATCCGGCAAGATCGCGCAGGTGCTGGGTGGCCGCAAGCCGGAAGGCCTGATCTACGAGATGTTTCTCGACGAAAAGGGCGAGAAGATCAGCAAATCCAAGGGCAATGGCCTCTCTCTGGAGGAGTGGCTGACCTATGGCAGCGAGGAAAGCCTCGCATTCTACGCCTATCGCGAGCCGAAGAGCGCGAAGCAGCTGCACATCGGGGTAATCCCGCGCGCGGTTGATGAATATGAGCAGTTCCGCGGCAATTACGCGAGCCAGCCTGCGGATAAGCAGCTCGGCAATCCGGTGCATCATATCCATGCGGCGCGGGGCGAGGCTGTGCCGGGTGAGGCGCTGCCGGTGAGCTTTGGTTTGCTACTCAATCTCGTCGGCGTGATGGGAGCTGAGGCGACAGCGGATCGCGTTTGGGCTTATCTCTCCAACTATGTCGAGGGCGCGTCAGCGGAGCAGCATCCGCAGCTTGCCGGGCTGGTGGAAAATGCGCTCGCATATAACCGCGATTTCGTCGCGCCTACCTTGAAGCGCCGCAAGCCGGAAGAGAATGAGGCGCGCGCGCTGGCCGAACTCGACGCGCAGCTTGGCGCGCTCTCGGACGATGCGTCTTCTGAAGACATTCAGAACATCGTTTATGCGATTGGGAAGGACCCGCATTACGGCTTCGAGCAGCTGCGCGACTGGTTCAAGGCGCTGTATCAGACGCTACTCGGCGCAGACCAAGGCCCGCGCATGGGCAGTTTCATCGCGCTCTATGGCATCGAGAATAGCCGCCGCCTGATCGCGGAAGCACTCGCGTAAGCAACAACGCCCGGAAGTTACTCCGGGCGTTGCGTTTCATATTTTACAACAGCTTACCAGAAGAAGTTGTAATAGATGTCGATGATCCGGCCGGTGCGGATGTCAATCAGCAGCACGTCGTCATAATCGCGGATCCACTGATAATAAGAGGGCGTGCGATAGAGGCGATAGCGCCACGGATCGGTGATGTAATAGCGGCGGTCGATATAATAATGGCGGTCTAGCCGGTCGCCACGGTTCCACTGCCGATAGCGATAATCGGCGCGCCAGTTGCCACGGTCATAGATCCGCGGATGATCGCGGCGATAGTCGCGCAGCTCGCGGGAATAGCGGTTTTCCGCGCGGCGAACATCGCGGCGTTCGTCGCGGATGTCATCCCGGTCACCACGACGCCAGGCGTCGCGCAGTTCGCCGCGCTCTTCGCGCACATCCCTGCGGGCATCGCGCACATCGCGGGCGTCGCCGCGGCGGTCATCCCGCCAGTTATCCCTGCGATCATCGCGGCGCTCGTCACGACGGTCATCACGGCGATCATCTTGCCAGTCTGGCCGTGCATAGTTGCCCGGCTGGGCGGAGGCGGTCGCGGGCAGAGTGATACCGCCGAGCGCCGTTGCGGCCATCGCGGCGGAGAGGATCAATTTACGCATAATTCTGTCTCCATACTGCAATTCGTTCGGCGGGGGTACTTCTGCCGATGAGACGCTTATGGATGATTCGTTCTGAACCGACCGGGAATGAGAAGTTCAGCGAATTGAAAGTAACAGTTCAGCAAAATGAAAGCATTAGAGTGGGGTTCGGATAACATTGCGCAAGCTCAATCTATCCATTTCCGCTCGCGGAACCACTGGGTCAGCACATATTTGCTGCCAGCGCGGACCGGGGCTGCGCAATGGGCGCTGTCTTTATTGGGCGCGCCATCGCGGCCCATATTGTTCCAGATGAGCAACGCACCCTCCATCGGCGGGACGGAGAGGCCCATCGTGACGAACTGCGTCTCGCCGCCAGCCTCAACATCGTTGCAATAGAGCATCGCCGTCCATGTACGCTGGCCGCCCATCTCGCGCATCTGCGGCCAGTAGGTATCGTTCTGCGGGAAATAATCCCAGTGCGGCTTATATTCCTGCCCCGGTGTGTAGCGCTGGCCCTGTAGCGTCTCGGTGTAATCCGGGGGAACGCCCATGACGGCGCAGATGCGCGCGGTGATCCTCTCCACCAGCGGATCGCCGCGCTCCATATGGCAGCTGTGGCTGGTGCGATATTCCGGCCCCTGCGTGCCGGAGAACAGGATCGAGGGCTGCGCGCCCGCGTCGATCATCGCGCGCAGGGCGGCGCACTCTTCCGGGGAAGCAAAATCTCGGCGCAGAAACAGATCGAGCCGCGCATCGCCCAGTCGTTCGATCATCGGGTTGCGCGCGAGCTTGGCGGAAACGTCCTTGCCGATCTTCGCGCGGGCGGCGGAGGGCTGATCAGCATCGTCGGGATGAGTGGTGGGCGTGGAGGGGCGCTTGCGGAACATGGGTTTCCGATTAGCGCGACCGGGGGGCGCCCGGCAATGGCGTATTAGCGGAGCGAAGCGAGCGCGCGGATGGTTCGTGCGGCATTTTGTGCGGCATCGAGCAGCGCTTCCTCAGTCTCTTTCGCAAGGCTGCGTTCTGCGGGGAGCATGAAGGCGACCGTGCGCGTGAACTCGAAATCCTGCATATCGAGCATCGCAATACCATCGCGACGGAAGGTCGCGGGCGCGACGGTCGCGCCAATGCCAGCAGCAACCATTGCGATGGCGCGCTCGTCATTATGCGATTTGAACGAGAAGGGCGGGCGCACGCCCCGTTCGGTGAAGAACTGGCTGGTGCGGATCAGCAGTTCGCACGAGCGGCGGGCGATCATCGGCTGGTTGGCGAGATCGGCGGCGTTGACCGTTTGCTGCCCCGCGAGGTCATGGCTGGCGGGCAGCAGCAGCTTATAGGGTTCGGTATAGAGCGGTGTGGCGCGTAGACGGTCAGACGTTTCGGGCTGGATCAGCGAGATTGCACCATCGAGTTTGCCGCTGAGTAGACCGCGCTCAAGGTCTGCGGCGCGTCCCTCCTGCACCTCGATCAGATGGGCCTGTTGCAGCTCCGCGATCAGGCGCTCAACCACATGATCGGAGAGCGAGGGGATGATGCCGATGCGCGCGAAGGGCTTGGCGACGGGCAGGCGCGCAGTCTCCTGCTCGGCGAGGCGAAAGTCGCGGTCGATGTTGCGCGCGAGGGGGAGCAGGCGGCTTCCCGCGGAGGTCAGGCGGATGGCGCGCTTCTCGCGGATGAACAGGCGCGCGCCAATCAGACGCTCCAGCTCGTTGATTGCAGCAGAGAGCGTGGGCTGGGTGAGGCCGATAGACGCGGCAGCCCGGGAAAAGTTCCCCGCGTCCACAATCGCTAGGAATTGGCGGATCTGTTGCCTACTAATCATAGATCTATTCTATGATAAATTGCCTGTAAAATCAATTTCACATGCAACTGCGTCTATGGTTTACTGTGTCGAGCATAGTATGAGAGGATGTCATCGATGAGCGCCTTCCCCGAACTCGACCTTGGCTTGTCCGAAACCGCACAGATGATACGCGAGGCGACCGCGCGATTTGCCGATGAGCAGATCATGCCGCTCGCCGCCAAAGTAGATGCAGACGACTGGTTTCCGCGCGAGGAATTGTGGCCTGCGATGGGCGCGCTTGGCCTGCATGGCATCACGGTGGAAGAGGAATGGGGCGGCCTCGGCCTTGGCTATCTGGAGCATGTGGTGGCGCAAGAGGAAGTGGCGCGGGCGTCCGCATCCGTCGGCCTTTCCTATGGCGCGCATTCCAACCTCTGCGTCAACCAGATCCGCCGCTGGGCGAATGCGGAGCAGAAGGCGAAATATCTGCCCAAGCTCATTTCCGGCGAGCATGTTGGCAGCCTCGCCATGTCCGAAGCGGGGGCGGGTTCGGACGTCGTCTCGATGAAATTGAAGGCCGAGAAAAAGGGTGATCATTATATCCTCAATGGCACCAAATTCTGGATCACCAACGCGCCTTATGCCGATGTGCTGGTCGTCTACGCCAAGACCGAACCCGATGCGGGATCGAAGGGCATCACGGCCTTCCTGATCGAGAAGGGTATGAAAGGTTTTTCCATCGGCCAGCATATCGAGAAGGTCGGCATGCGCGGCTCACCGACGGCGGAGCTGGTGTTCGACGATTGCGAGGTGCCTGAGCAGAACGTCATGGGGCCGCTGAACGGCGGCGTAAAGGTGCTGATGTCCGGCCTCGATTATGAACGCACCGTGCTCTCCGGCATTCAGCTGGGCATCATGCAGGCCTGCCTCGATGTGGTGATCCCTTATGTGCGCGAGCGCAAGCAGTTCGGCAAACCGATCGGCGCGTTTCAGCTGATGCAGGCCAAAGTGGCGGATATGGCGGTCGCGCTCAACAGTGCGCGCGCCTATGTCTATGCGGTGGCGCGGGCGTGCGACGCGGGCAAGACCACGCGCTATGACGCGGCAGGCGCGATCCTCTACGCCAGCGAGGCGGCGGTGCGCGTCGCCAACGAGGCGGTGCAGGCGCTGGGCGGCGCGGGCTATACGAAAGACTGGCCGGTGGAGCGCTATATGCGCGACGCCAAGCTGCTCGACATCGGCGCGGGCACCAATGAGATCCGCCGCATGCTGATCGGCCGGGAGCTGATCGGCGCATGAGTGGCCCGGTTCTCTCCAGTAACTATCGCGCCGACGATCCGGCGGTTAAGGCACGCGCGGCGCATAATCGCGCACTGGCGGAGGAACTTCGCGGTAAGGTCGCCGAGGCGGCGCTGGGCGGCAATGAAAAATCGCGCGAGCGGCATGTGTCGCGCGGCAAGCTGTTGCCCCGCGATCGCGTCGAGCGGCTGCTCGATCCCGGCTCGCCGTTTCTGGAGATCGGCCAGCTCACCGCGTGCGACATGTATGAGGGCGAGGTTCCTGGCGCGGGCATCATCGCGGGCGTAGGGCGTGTCTCCGGGCGGCAGGTGATGATCGCCTGCAACGACGCCACGGTGAAGGGCGGCACCTATTATCCGATGACGGTGAAGAAGCATCTGCGCGCGCAGGAGATTGCCGAGGCGAACCGGCTGCCGTGCATATATCTGGTGGATAGCGGTGGTGCGAACCTCCCCAATCAGGCGGAGGTGTTCCCGGACCGCGATCATTTCGGGCGCATCTTCTTCAATCAGGCGAATATGTCGGCGAAGGGCATCGCGCAGATCGCCTGTGTGATGGGAAGTTGCACAGCGGGTGGCGCCTATGTGCCGGCGATGAGCGACGAGAGCGTGATCGTGCGCAATCAGGGGACGATCTTCCTTGCTGGACCGCCTTTAGTGAAGGCTGCGACGGGCGAGGAAATTTCTGCCGAGGATCTGGGCGGGGGCGATCTTCATGCGAAGAAATCCGGCGTGGTCGATCATCTGGCGGACAATGACGAGCACGCGCTTTCGATCGTGCGCGATATTGTCGCCAGCCTGCCGCAGGATTTTGCGCCTGATGTCAACATGGCCGAGCCGCGCCCGCCCAAATATGACACGGAGGAGCTGTACGGCATCGTGCCCGAAGATGTGCGCGCGCCTTATGATGTGCGCGAGGTGATTGCGCGGATCGTGGACGGCAGCGAGTTCCATGAGTTCAAGGCGCATTATGGCACGACCTTGGTGTGCGGCTTCGCGCATATCTGGGGCATGCCGGTGGCGATCCTCGCCAACAATGGCGTTCTGTTCTCCGAGAGTGCGGTCAAAGGCGCGCATTTCATCGAGCTCTCCTGCCAGCGGCGGGTGCCTTTGCTGTTCCTCCAGAACATTTCCGGCTTCATGGTCGGCGGCAAATATGAGGCGGAGGGCATCGCGAAGAACGGCGCGAAGCTGGTGACGGCGGTGGCGACGGCGAGCGTGCCCAAGGTGACGGTGCTGATCGGCGGCAGCTTTGGCGCAGGGAATTATGGCATGTGCGGGCGGGCCTATTCGCCGCGCTTCCTGTTTACATGGCCCAATGCGCGCATCAGCGTGATGGGTGGTGAGCAGGCGGCGTCCGTACTGGCGACCGTGCACCGCGATGCGGCCAAGTGGACGCCGGAGGAGACAGAAGCGTTCAAGGCACCCGTTCGCCAGAAATATGAGGACGAGGGCAACCCCTATCACGCCACCGCGCGGCTGTGGGACGATGGCATCATCGACCCGGCGCAGACCCGCGATGTGCTGGGCTTGGCCTTTGCGGCGTGCCTTAATGCACCAATACCGGAGGCGCCCCGCTTCGGGGTGTTCAGGATGTGATGAGTATGAGCGCGGAAAACCCTGAGACGAAGCGCACTGCGGGCCTTCCTCGCTGGTTGCTGATCGCCATTGGCATCAAGATGGTGCTGGCGGTGGCGATTGTAGGCGGCGTTTTATGGTGGGCAAACAGATGATGAAATCCCTTCTCATAGCCAATCGCGGCGAGATCGCCTGCCGCATCATCCGCACGGCGCGGCGGATGGGTATCCGCACGGTGGCGGTCTATTCGGATGCGGACGCCAATGCGCTGCATGTTCGCTCTGCTGACGAGGCGGTGCATATCGGGCCGAGCGCGGCGCGGGAGAGCTATCTCGTCGGTGCGAAGATCATCGCGGCGGCGAAGCAAACCGGCGCAGAGGCGATCCACCCCGGCTATGGTTTCCTCTCCGAGAATGCTGAGTTCGCGCAGGCCGTAATCGACGCGGGGTTGATCTGGGTCGGGCCGAAGCCATCCAGCATTATTGCGATGGGTTTGAAGGACGCCGCCAAGGAGCGGATGATCGCCGCCGGTGTGTCGGTGACGCCGGGCTATCTCGGCGCAGATCAAGCGCCGGAGCGGTTGCAGGCGGAAGCCGACGCGATTGGCTATCCGGTCCTTATCAAGGCGGTCGCAGGCGGCGGCGGCAAGGGCATGCGGCGCGTCGAAAGCGCGGCGGATTTTGCTGATGCGCTTGCCTCGTGTCAGCGCGAGGCGGCCAGCTCCTTCGGCGACGATCGTGTGCTGATCGAGAAATATATCCTCGCGCCCCGGCATATCGAGGTGCAGGTATTCGGCGACACGCAGGGCAATGTGGTGCACCTGTTCGAGCGCGATTGCTCGCTCCAGCGCCGTCATCAGAAGGTGATCGAGGAAGCGCCCGCGCCGGGCATGGATGCGGCGACGCGCGAGGCGGTGTGCGCGGCGGCTGTGGCGGCTGCACGAGCGGTCGATTATGTAGGCGCGGGGACGATCGAGTTCATCGCCGATGCTTCGGAAGGCCTCAAGCCGGACCGCATCTGGTTCATGGAGATGAACACGCGGCTTCAGGTCGAGCACCCGGTGACGGAAGAGATCACCGGGCAGGATCTGGTCGAGTGGCAGCTTCGTGTGGCATCCGGGGATTCGCTGCCCAAGACGCAGGATCAGCTCTCGATTAATGGCTGGGCGATGGAGGCGCGGCTATATGCCGAAGACCCTGCGCGCGGTTTTCTCCCTAGCACCGGCACGCTTGATGTGTTTCATCTGGAGGCGGGTGAGGGGGGGCGCATCGATACCGGCGTTCGCCAAGGCGCGGAGATTTCAGCCTTCTATGATCCGATGATCGCCAAGGTGATCGCGCACGGCGCGACCCGCGATGAAGCGCGCACCCGGCTTGCCGCGATGCTGGACGACAGCGCCGTCTGGCCGGTGCGGACCAATGCCGGGTTCCTTGTGAAGGCGTTGGCGCACCCTGATTTTGCGGGTGGCACTGTGGACACCGGCCTTATCGCGCGCGAAGGCGATGCGTTGATGCCGCCGGAGCGGCCTTCGGGCGCGGCGCTTACGCAAGCGGCGATGGCGATGACGCCGCGTTCTCTGCTCGCCGGGTTTCGCCTCAATGCGCCGGACAAGAAGAGCGCGCATTTCCTGCTCGATGGTGCGGCAGTTGAAGTCTCGCTGCATGGGCCGGGGGCGGAAGAGCCTGCGCCCTCGATGCTGGTGGCGGAAGGTGGGCAGGTGTGGCGGCTGGAGCAATGGCGCGTCGATGCGGGCGCATCCGGGCATGGCGGCGATGGGGCGATCCTCGCGCCCATGCCGGGCCGCGTGATTGCGGTGGACGTGAAGCCCGGCGATGCGGTAGCCAAGGGGCAGAAGTTGTTGACGCTGGAGGCGATGAAAATGGAGCACGGGCTCATCGCACCGTTTGATGGCGTGGTGACGGAGTTGTTAGTATCGGCTGGCGCTCAGGTTGAGGTAGAGGCGCTACTCGCCAAGGTGGTGCCAGAGGGGGAAACCGAGTGACCGGACGATATTATGACGAATGGCAGATCGGCGACCGGATCGAGCATCCGATCCGCCGCACCGTGACCGAGACGGACAATCTGCTATTCAGCACCATGACGCACAATCCGCAGCCGCTGCATATCGACGCCGAGGCAGCGAAAAAGTCCGAATTCGGCCAGATCCTCGTCAACGGCACCTTCACCTTCAGCCTGATGATTGGTCTGACTGTTGGAGATACAACACTCGGCACGCTGGTCGCCAATCTTGGCTATGACAAGCTTGTGATGCCCAAGCCTGTATTTCTCGGCGATACGCTGCGCGCAACCAGCGAAGTGGTAGAGCTGCGGCCCAGTAAATCCCGCCCCGGTCAGGGGATCGTTACGTGGAAGCACGAGATGATCAATCAGCGCGATGAGATAGTGTGCGAGTGTCTGCGCAGCGCTCTCATGCTTCCGAACCCAAAGGTGTAACTTTGCGGTTGCGGTCTCTGCTTTTCGTGCCCGGCGACCGACCGGAGCGGTTCGAGAAGGCCGCCGCGAGCGGCGCGGATGCTATCATCCTCGATCTGGAGGACAGCGTTGCGCCTTCGCGCAAGTCGGATGGGCGTGCGGCGGTAAGCGACTTTCTCGCGGGGTCGCGACCCGTATTCAGCATTGTGCGCGTAAACCCACTCGACAGCGGCCTGACGGAGTTCGATCTCGCTGCAATTCTCACCGCCAGGCCGGACGCGATCATGCTGCCCAAGGCGGAAGGGGCGCTCAGCGTTGCGCGGCTCAATACGATGATGGGCGATGCCGCGGTGCCGATCCTCCCCATTGCCAGCGAGACACCGGCGGCGGTGTTCGAACTGGGTAGCTATCGCGATATTGCGCAGCACCTCATCGGCCTCACATGGGGCGCGGAAGATCTGCCGGCGGCAATCGGCGCATCGACATCTCGCGAGGAGGATGGCCGCTATACCCCCCCTTATGACATGGTGCGGGCGCTCACCCTGTTCGGTGCGCATGCGGCAGGGGTGGCGGCGATCGACACGGTCTATCCGGCGATCAGCGACCTCGATGGCCTTGCCGCTTATGCGGCGCGCGGGCGGCGCGATGGGTTCAACGGCATGATGGCGATCCACCCGAACCAGGTGCCGGTCATCAATGCGGCCTTCAGCCCCAGCGATGCGGAAGTCGCGCATGCACAGGCTATTGTCGATGCCTTTGCCGACAATCCCGCCATGGGTGCGTTTCAGCTCAACGGTAAGATGATCGACGCCCCGCACCTCAAACAGGCGCAGCGCATTTTGCAGCTCGCCAAGGGCTGAAACAGCCGCTTTTCGCTCTTGTAATCCAGTCTCAATTTCAGGGCTGGGCCAGCGCACATCTGAAGGCGGGCCGCCGGGATAGCCATGCGATGATGGCCCGTGGTACCTTCAATGACAGAAGTTTATACCCATAGAAGACGAGTTTGATCTTCATTTTTCCCGTAGAATATATTTCCACCCTGCCAATTTTCAGATGGATGTGATGGGAAAATTTTGTGGAATTTTCTCTATTATAATCAAGGGCATCCTTCCCCATATGATCTTCGATCATCTGATAGGGGTATTCTGACCGGATTTTGATCTCACTCTCCAGCTGCGAGAATTCTTCCCACAGATTGGCAACCGGATCCTTGAAGCACTTCACCTTCACGAAGGGTGCAGAGAATCGGCGCATAAGCGCGGCGGGAAACCAGGATGGATTGGGGAAGCTGTACGGGATCACCAATGTTTGCGGCTTGAAACCTGCATCGATCAGCAGGCTGGACAATCTGACTTCATGCTTCTTCACGAAATCCAGATGGTCTTGGAAAACATCGACTTTGCTCCAGAACTTCCTAAACTCGTCTGATGCAAGAATGCTCCGTTTGAAGCCCATGAAATAGCTCTGGATGTGATAGCTGAACTGATCATTGGCGGTGATGCCCCAGAAATCACAACTCGATTGTTCCATTGCATCGAGTGTGTGTGCAATATCAGCCATCGGGCCATAAATGCTGTCATTGGCGATGATCAGCTCGTCATAGGATGCGATATGATCCCATCCCAGCCTGTCGATCAGCATGGCCCATGAGCCGAAATCATAGCGCCCATGACGCGCGCCACCGCAAAAGTGCACTAGCCCTTCGAGCTTGGCGAGTTCGGTGGGGTTCGGCTCCTGATCGCAAAAATAATAGACATCGGAGACGCGCGAGAGGGCGCGGATGAGGTACACAACATAGTCATGGATGACGCCATTTGCATCATATCCTGCGAATAATGTGATCCGCTTGCGGGAAGACGTCTGTGCGGACGCACTCTGCGCAGGGTCCGCCTCAACCGTCACTCATATTCTCCCACTATATTCATCGCCGGTTTCGTCATTAACAGGGGAGTGCCCCTCCCGTCATCACCGAAACTGGCGCTGATATTCCTCAGGGCAGCTTTGTTTGAATGGGTCCAATATCCGGCGGTAGAGCGCCCTTTGTCGCAAGGGCTTCAATCGCCGCCCAATCCGGCGCAGCCACAGCCCGAACAGGCTTTTCCGCCCCCGCACCCCCACCTGCTGCTTGCCATGTAGGCGGTAGCGGATCAGAGGCTCCGCCAGCGCATGGCCATAATGCCCGTGCATGGTGAGCGATAGCGCGATCCAGCGGTCGTGGTGAAACTTGGGCTGTATCCGTTGCGGGATGGGCAAGAACAGCACTCTCAACTCCGCGCGGAATGCCATCGTGGCGCCGGTCACGAAGGGTTGCCGCATCAGGAGGCGGCCCTGCAACGCGCCACGGTTGAACCGCTCGCGGTCGGCTGCGGTGAAGTCTACCTTATTCCACAGCTGCTCATTGAGGGGTTGGTCGTCATCATCCATTAGTTCGGCATCGCTGACGACATAGCCTGCGTTAGTAGTCGTGAGTGCGTGGACGCTGTGCGCTACCCTGTCAGGAAGCCACTTATCGTCCTGATCGCACAACAGGATGATGTCGCCCGTGCACAGGCGAATAGCCTGCTCGAAATTGGCGACCGACCCCAGACGTGTGGGGTTGCGGTGGATATGCATAACAATGCCAGATTGCTCCACGAACCGTTGAGCGATCGAGATCGTATCATCCTCCGAGCCATCGTCGCACAGGATGATTTCATCGGGGCGAGTAGTCTGGCGGGAGATAGACGCCAGCTGGTCGGCAAGATGCCGGGCGCCATTGAAGGTGCAGAGGGCGACGGAAACCTTCATATCCGCCCTTCGCGCATAATGCGCGCCAGTGTCAACGGTTGAGCTGTTGTGTCTCTAGCCTGCGAGATTGGAGCGGGTGAAGGGAATCGAACCCTCGTCGTAAGCTTGGGAAGCTTCTGCTCTGCCATTGAGCTACACCCGCGCGAGAGGGGCGCTGTGTGGCATGAGGGACTGGCGGCGTCAACGGGGATTGGGGTGTATGCCCGCGCGAATTCCCTGTTATGGTGAAAATAACAGGGTATTTTTGCAAAAGCGGGTGCGCGATTGCCGCCCCATCGAGGTGAAATGCGAGGATTTCCGCTGGTTTCACTGGAAGGAGTAGTGAGAGAGGCCCTTCAGGAACAGGGTATTTGCCGATGCCGTATCAGGGAACGTCTGCGCCCGGATCAGAGAAGCGCACCTGGTGTTTCAGGGAACTTTTTCGAGGAATCAGAGGCGGAGCCTTGGCCGACAGAGTCGCTCCAAAATTAGGATTTTGTTAAATTAAATGTTGGTCGACCAGACGATCTGGACGGCATAGATGGGCTGCTCCTTTAATTATAGGAGCCTACTAATGTCCCATGTACCGATTTCACCGACTTCGCCCTGCTACCATTTCAGCCCTGAGGGGATAGGTTCACTCGCGCGGCGCGAATGGATGGGAGAATGGATCTCACCTGAAGATGTGCAGCATGTTGTGGATGCCAATCCAGAAGCCGGTTCAGATGCGCGCCTGCAGTATTATGTGGAAAGAGTGGCCAGTGGAGAGATCAGTGTTCGTTCGGCTCGCCGCGGCCGCCCAGTGAACCAGAAGCTCAATCGCTTCCATCACTGGTTTCAGATCGAATATGAGGATTGCCGATTGCGGATCGTTGCCGGGCGACGTGACGGCACCCTTCCGAAGCGGCTGAGATCTGATCCTTCCCCCTGTTTTCAGGCGGCTGAAGAAGTTGCGCGCTGCTACCGGCTTGGAACGGGTCATAGCTTGCTCAATCTCTTTTCGCTGAAGCGAAATCAGGCTGAGAAACATTCGGAACGCTTGCGCGCATTTTTCCTGAATGAAAAGCTTCGGTCCTGCTGACATTTAGATTGCCTCTTTGATGTAGGAGGTAATTTTGAATAACATCACAATGAACCATGGGACGGAGCACTGCGTTGCTGCGCTCCGTCCCCATACACGCAACGCCCGTACCCACAGCAAGCGCCAGATCGAACAGATTGCGGAGAGCATAAAGCGCTTCGGCTTTACCAACCCGGTGCTGGTGGATGCGGAAGATCGTATCATTGCCGGACATGGCCGTGTCGCGGCGGCAAAGGAACTGGGGCTGAGCCGTGTTCCGGTGATCGCGATCGAGGGAATGAGCGAGGCAGAACGCCGCGCCTATATCCTCGCCGACAATCGTCTCGCCGAACTTGCCGGCTGGGAAGATGATCTGCTGCGGCTGGAGCTGGGTGACATACTGGCACTCGATCCAGACTTCGATCTGGCGCTCACCGGCTTTGAAGGTGCGGCGCTGGAAGGGCTGCTCGATGTGAAGGGCATTGGAGAGGAAGCAGATGCTGCAGCTCCTGTTGATGAAACGGCACCTGTCGTTTCCCGTTCGGGCGATCTCTGGCTACTGGGCAATCACCGTCTCATTTGCGGCGATGCGCGTGATGCGGAAGTCTATAGCCGATTGATGGCTGGCGAGCGTGCCCAGATGATCTTTACCGATCCGCCCTATAATGTGCGGATCGATGGTCATGTCTGCGGTCTGGGTAAAGTGAAGCACTCCGAGTTCGCGATGGCGTCCGGCGAAATGAGCGGAGAAGAGTTCACAGCCTTTCTGCGCGATGTGATGGTCAGGCTTGCGGATGCGAGTGGAGACGGATCGATCCACTTCCTCTGTATGGACTGGCGTCATATGCGGGAGATGATGGATGCGGCTGACGATATCTATTCAGAACTCAAGCAGCTCATTGTTTGGAACAAGGACAATGGAGGGATGGGAAGCTTCTATCGTTCAAAGCATGAGCTCATCTTCGCCTTCAAGAAGGGGTCGGCTCCCCATATCAACAATTTTGGTCTGGGGCAGAATGGCCGTTATCGCACCAATGTCTGGGACTATGCCGGTATCAGTTCGATGTCGGCGAGCCGGAATGAGGAACTGGCGATGCATCCGACGGTCAAGCCCGTTGCGCTTGTAGCAGACGCCCTTCGCGACTGCTCAAAGCGGAATGGGATTGTGCTTGATGCCTTCTCTGGTTCAGGCACGACGATCATTGCGGCCGAGCAGACCGGCCGCAAGGCGCGCGCGATTGAACTCGATCCGCGTTATGTCGATGTCGCTGTCCGGCGCTGGGAAAAGGAAACTGGCAAGTCGGCCATACTCAAAGGCTCTGATATGCGCTTTGCCGATATGGAAGAGCTTGTGGCTTGAAGCAGAGATAAGGAGAGCGCGTGTGACGCGCTCTCCTAGTCCGTTCCCTTGGCATCGCATTTATCGTGAATGGAATCTCGCTCGCCAGCCGATAGCTGGAGTGCTCCGTAGAGTATGGAGCTTGTACCTATGAATAATGACGACGAAGACAGCGGCGATAAGCGCGAGCTGAAGGGCTATGGCCACCCGCCCAAGCAACATCGGTGGAAGAAGGGGAAGAGCGGAAACCCCAAGGGTCGTGGTCTGCCTTGAGAAAATTGGTCCAATTCTGAAGAGAGCCTTTCGGGGTACAGGAATTGGAGGAAGATATGGGACGTCAACGTTTTACGCCTGAACAGATCATCGCGAAGCTACGAGAGGTCGATGTGATTGTGGGCCGTGGGGGGACAGCGATTGAAGCTTGTCGTCAGATCGGCATTGCGGAGCAAACGCTGTATCGATGGCGCAAGGAATATGGTGGGCTGAAGGTCGATCAGGCGCGACGGCTGAAAGAGTTGGAGCGTGAAAACGCGCGGCTCAAGCGTGTTGTCGCAGACCTCGCATTGGACAAGGCGATTTTGCAAGAGGCATCGAAGCTGACTTTTTGAGTCCCTCCCGTCGCCGCGAGGCGATTGATCAGGTCCGTCGTGTATTGCCGATATCGGAACGGCGGGCCTGCCGCGTTCTGGGTCAGCATCGCTCGACCCAGCGCCACCCTCCGAAGGATGATGCCGAAGAGCAGCGTCTGACGGCGGACATCATTGCCTTGGCGAAGGATTATGGCCGATATGGCTATCGGCGGATCCATGCGCTGCTGGGTGATGCAGGTTGGCAAGTTAGCCTGTCGGTCGTGGAACGGATATGGCGGCGGGAGGGACTCAAGGTACCAAAGAAGCAGCCAAAGCGACGACGGCTGTGGTTGGGTGACGGATCATGCATCCGGTTGCGCCCGCTATATCGCGGGCATGTGTGGTCCTACGACTTTGTCGAAGATCGGACACACAACGGCCGGAAGTTCCGCATGCTCAACATCATCGACGAGTTCAGCCGGGAATGCCTGGCGATGGTGCCGCTCCGGCGGTTCCGATCGAACGACGTCATCGACGTGTTGGCCGACCTGTTTATCGAACATGGGCCACCCGAGCACATCAGGTCCGATAATGGCCCGGAGTTCGTTGCTCACGCGGTACGCGAATGGCTGGGCAGGCTCGGTGTCACCACGCTCTACATAGAACCGGGAAGCCCGTGGGAGAATGGCTATATCGAGAGCTTCAACGCCCGTCTGCGTGATGAACTACTGAATGGGGAGATCTTCTACAGCCTTCAGGAGGTGCGGATCGTAACCGGCTGGTGGCGCGAACATTACAACCGAAAGCGGCCACACAGCAGCCTTGGGTACCGTCCACCGGCCCCAGAAACAGTCAAGCCAGTGTGGCCACTCGGCTCCGCTACGCTCCGCCTCCCGCCCACACTGGCATCCGAGGCAATTATCAACTAACTACGCTACCGGACCAGTCATCGCTGGCAGTCCAATTGCCGATGAACGAAGCCGATGTAAGGGATGCCAGCGATACATTCTTAAGCGTAAAGCTATTTTGAATGCCGCCATAAACAAATGTCATTACGCTGTCGTTTCCGACTTGGCTGAAGAATGGCTTCAGTATGTCGAAATTTGCCAGGACATCAGGGAGCGTGATCAGATCCTGGCCGACAGTGAAATCCATGACGACGTCATTGCCAAGGCTGATATCGAAAATATCGTTGCCCGCTCCGCCCGTTAACGTATCGTTGCCATCGTCACCGCTTAGGTAATCGTTGCCGGTGCCCGTGGTAATGATATCATTTCCGCTTGATCCGATAACTTCAAAATCAATGGCTGAACCGGGAGCGAACTGATAGGGGGTGATATCGAATGCACCGGGCGTTTCCATGTAATATGTGATGGTGCCGGTGCCTTCGATGAGCGAAAGCGTTGATGTGAACTGGTCCGCAATGGTCTCGGTAATCGTGAGATGCGCGTTTCCAAAGCCGGTGCTGCCACCCGATGCCGCGACGGCGGGAAGAAGTCGCAGCCGTTCAATACCTATAACGGTGCCATCAAAGTCTACATCTCCGGCTATCACAAGAGTATCATTGCCCGTGCCGCCATTGAATGTAGTGGTGGTAAATGTGTTGAACTGCCCGATCTGATTGCTTGCCAGCAAGAAGTCGTCGCCACCTCCGGCGTTCAGTATGTCGGAGCCAGCCGAGGCGATGAGATAGTCCTGGCTCGACCCGCCATTCAATGTGTCGTTGCCGGTGCCGCCTATCAACGCCTCAATTCCTGTGTGAATGTCGGTAGCGTTGAGTGTGTAATTGATGGGACTGCTGGGCGACGGGCTGCTGCCGAAGAGTACTACCATATCGCTGGTGTTCATCAGGCCTGTGATGCTGGTATCAGTGGTCCAGTTCGTTTTGGCAAACGTCGGCATCGTATAAGATCCCGCCGCAGTCGCAACGACGAGGAGCTTGTCGGCTCCAGCGCCGCCAATAAGCTGGAGATTGTTGGCGAATCCGGATCCGTATTGATTTGTGAATGTGATCAGGCTGTTAGTTTGTCCTGCTGTTTGGCTATAATCTAGCTTCTCGATAGAAGAGAAGGTCACGCCGGCAAAGCTATAGCTCCACAGCGAACCGAAGGGATTGGTAAGTATGAGAGGAGGTTGCGCGAGCTGAACTGTATCGTTGCCTGTACCGCCGTTATATTGATCGCCACTGGTGGCTGCGGAGATAACGAAAATGTCGTCACCATTGGTTCCAGGAAATACGGTCATAGCACTTATACTCCCCCAAACGACTCAGAGTTGCCTCATTAAGCCGAATAAAGGGTCAATTGTAAGCGAATTTTATCCCCCACATTTTGCGAATGAGATCAGCTGCTAAGTTACGCCGCTCAATTTTGGAGAGGTGTAATTAGCGATGGATGATGAACGTGCATTCGAAACTGGATGCGAAATTAGCAACGTTGTGCGCCCGGAGCCGATGGATGTCGTTCCGGAATCTGTAACTCGCCGACGATGGTCTGTGGGGGCGAAGGAGCGGATTGTTGCGGAGAGTCTGGTGCCGGACGCGAACGTGGCGGAGGTTGCGCGGCGGTACGGGATATTGCCGCAGCAGCTATATGCATGGCGCCGCGAGATGTGCGAGCGGGAGAAGATGACGTTCGTGCCTGCGGTGATTGAGGAACAGGCTGATCCACCCCTACCGGCGGGGCGCAGCGATGCTGAAATTATCGTCGAGGTTGGCAATATCCGGCTGCGTGTTCCGGACACGGCAAGCGCCGACCATGTCGAACGGGTGTTTCTGGCCGTGATGGTGAGCGCATGATCATTCCGCCCGGACCGTTGAAGGTGCTGATCGCGACAAAGCCGGTCGACTTCCGCAAAGGAATGGTGGGTCTGGCAGGGCTTGTGCAGAACGAACTTCGGCTCAATCCTTTCTCGGGTATCCTGTTCATCTTCCGTTGTAAGCGATCCGACAGGATCAAGCTCTTGCTGTGGGATGGCACTGGCCTGGTGCTTGTAACAAAGCGTCTCGAGAATGGTCAGTTCCGCTGGCCGCGCATTGGCGATGCTGTCATGAAGCTCTCGGCCGCGCAGGCTTCCGCGCTCGTCGAGGGGCTTGACTGGCGCCGTGTTCACGCACCTCGCGTGGCGCGGCCACAGCTGGCGCAATAAACGGGAGAAATGCTCGGAAATCCTTGAATATCCTATTGCAAAGGCGGGATATTTTGGCAGTATCCGAACATGGGTTCGGAGCTAGAAAATATCCCCGACGACGTGCCGACCTTGCAGGTCATGCTGATCGCTTCGTTGCGGCGTGAAGCTCAGCTCCGTCATCTCATCGGAGTGCTCAATCGCAACAAGTTCGGCAGGAAATCCGAGAAGCTGCCCGCCGACCAGCTGCGCCTTGGGCTCGAGGATCAGGCGATCGCCATGGCGGAAGCCGAAACGCTCGCGCGTGACGGCGCGGCGGCTGAAGAAAATCTTGGTCGCAAGCGCGGGCGTCCCCGGCGCGACGATGAGCGACCGCGCGCTTCGCTGCCGCCCCATCTTCCCCGAGTGGAGGTCTTACTCGAACCGGATGCGGAAGAATGTCCCTGCTGTATGGGCGCATTGCACAAGATCGGCGAGGATCGAGCCGAGCGTCTCGACATTATCCCCGCCCAGTTCCGGGTAATCGTCACCGTACGTCCGAAAATGGCCTGCCGCTCCTGCGGCGATGGCATCAATCGCGCGCTTGCGCCCAAGCGTCTGGTTGTAGGCGGTCTGCCCACCGAAGCGCTGGTCGCCTACGTCCTCACCAGCAAGTATGCCGATCACCTGCCGCTTTATCGCCAGGAGCAGATCTTCTCCCGGCAAGGCGTCGAGATCGAGCGCGCCGTAATGGCCGGTTGGGTGGGCCACGCCGCCGCCCGCCTCAAGCCGCTCACCGAACGCATGACAGAGATCATGATGGGGATGGACCGGCTGTTTGCCGACGAAACCACTGTCAAAGTGCTCGATCCCGGTGCCGGCAAGACCCGGACCGGCTACTTCTGGGGCATCGCCTGCGACGATGGCCCTTATGGAGGGAGGGCGCCGCCTTGGGTCGTCTATCGCTACTTCCCGAACCGTGCGCATGAGCATGGCGGCACGCTGCTGGGGAAATATCGCGGTATCCTGCAGGTTGACGGCTATGAGGCCTATGACAAGCTCGGTCATCCGAACCGTCCAGGCGGGCCGGCGACGATCGCGCATTGCTGGACGCATGTGAGGCGCAAGTTCTTCGACCTTAACAAGGGTGATAATGCACCGGTCGCACGGCGGATGCTGCGCTTGATCCAGCTCATGTACAAATATGAAAAGCGGGTTCGCGGCTTCAGCCCTGAAGCACGCCTCGCCGTACGGCAGGCGAAAACCGCGCGCATCATGCGGTTCATGCGCCGATATATCGAACACATCCTCGCCCGTGTCCTCCAGAGCGGCGATACGGCCAAGGCGCTACGCTATGTTGTCAAACGCTGGACTACGCTCACCAACTTCTTAGTCGACGGGCGTATCGAGCTCGACACCAACGCCATCGAGCGCTGCATGCGCCCGATCACTCTCCAGAGAAAAAATGCGTTGTTCGCAGGTCATGATCTGGGCGCTGAAAACTGGGCGGCCATCTCCTCACTGATCGAGAGCTGCAAACTGTGCGGCCACAATCCGCACGCCTATCTCACCGACGTTCTCACTCGGCTTCTGGAACGAAACGACGGCGATCCCATCGACGACCTGCTCCCCGGCAACTGGCAAGATACCAATGCCGCCGAAACAAGGTTCGAAATGAATTACATCCCGCAAGCAGCCTGATAGGTGCCGCTGAAAATCCGCTTACGGTCAATTATCAAAATTGGCAAGTAATGTCTTATTAACCATGTCCAAAACTGAGACGATACTATTTCGTTCGAAAGTGCATTGAAATATAAAGGCAATTTTTAAGATTGCACGGCACTTCGCCTTGTATGGGCGCGATCTGAGTTTATTCAATGAATGTCGAGCGCCGTAGTAACTGTCGGGGCAATCAAATAAATGTGCAAAATACATTTAACTCCGCGCATATCTGTCTTCATAACGGATGATATCATCCTCACCGAGATAACTTCCTGTCTGCACTTCGATCATTTCAACGGGGATCTTGCCGGGGTTTTCCAGTCGGTGCACCGCGCCTAGCGGCACATAAACGGACTCATTGGTGGTCACAAGTTTCTGAAAATCCTCACCAATCGTCACCATGGCAGTGCCGGCTACGACGATCCAGTGCTCGGCGCGATGATTATGGCTCTGTAGAGAGAGTGCTTGACCAGGATTGACGACAATCCGTTTCACCTGAAAGCCATTCCCGACCGCAAGGCTCTCAAACCAGCCCCATGGCCGCATATCGCGCGGCAGGTTCTCTCCCTGCCTGATACCACGGGCTTTCAAGGAAGTCACTGCCTCACCCACACGCTGGCTTGCGGACTTGGGTGCGACCAGGACAGCATCCTGCATCGCGATTACGATCATCTTTTCGAGACCGATGCCAATAACCTCTAGGCTGTCGGATTCAGAGCGTAGCAAGCTGTCCGTGCAGTCGATCGCGGTTGTTTGTCCCGTCAAGACATTGCCGGCGTCATCCGGCCCACTTTCCTGCCACACGCTTTTCCAGTCGCCCAGGTCTGACCATCCAGCTGAAAAAGGCATAACGGCAAGGTTCGATGCCTTCTCCATGATGGCATAGTCAATTGAAATGCTCTGCGCCGTTTTCCACGCTTCTTTGCCAAGACGTGCAAAACCCAGATCTACTTCGCTAGTTTCAACCGCGTTGTTTACAGCCTCGAGCAATTCTGGAGCATAGGCGCGATACGCTTCTACAACAGCCTGTACCGAGAACAGGAAGATGCCTGCGTTCCAGAGATATTTGCCTGAGGCCAGCATCTCTACGGCCCTTTCTGCATCAGGCTTTTCCACGAAACGCACCAATGGTTGCGGTGTGGTCGCCGAGCGGGCGGATGCCTCCTTAAGCTCCAGATAGCCGTAGCCGGTCTCAGGGCGTGTCGGCTCGATACCGAAGGTGACTAGATCGCACTTCATGGCGCGATCTGCCGCAGCAAGGATGGTTGCGCGAAAGGCTGCTATATCTGGAATAAGATGATCAGACGGAAGCACTAGCATCAATGCTTCAGGCGTCTGCCGTTGAAGCTGCAGCGCCGCAGCCAGCACTGCGGGCGCAGTGTTACGTCCCTCCGGTTCGATCAAAACCGCGGAAGCTTTCAGGCCGACCGCATCGAGTTGCTCTCGTACGATGAAACGAAAGGCGTCGCCGGTCACAATCAAGGGAGACGCAAAGCCATCGCCGCCCGCGAGGCTGGCCGCCCTTTGAAACAGGCTGGTTTTGCCCATAAGTTGCGCGAATTGCTTAGGATATGCCTTGCGGGATAATGGCCATAGTCTCGTGCCGGAACCGCCGCAGAGGATTACTGGAAAGATATGAGTATCTGTATACATGCGGTTATAAATTCCAAAAATATATCCTTGCCGGAGCGACTAACCTTAATTGCTCTTTTCGCCAAGCCCATTGGTTGAGATAAACTTTTGTCTATGGCGTTACTCAGGGGTCTATAATTATATGAGCGGAAGAAAAAACACCCAATGAATAGCCGCAAACGCAATCAAAATATCGCATTGTATGATGACAAATTCATGAGCCGCATTATAGCTGCGATGGCTCATCCGGAGTAAGTCCGGATGCGGAAACATGATGGCAAATAATGCCGAACAAAGCACGTTTGTAGCCCCAGAGGACGAAGGCAAGATGACCAGCCAAAATAACAGTGAACGGCACGGGCAGGGATGGCGCGCTCTTCTCCTCTCGGCACTGATTTGCTCGACGACGCTTTCCGGCTGCGCGCTGAAGAGTGGCGCAGGGCCATCTGCGGGTGCGGTGGTTAGAGCGGATGGAGCCGCGCTCGCTGGGGCTGATATAAAAATCATCGATGTGTCGGACGATGTTGCACGCCGCGTCTACGCCAGTGCACAGGCATCACAGTTTTCCGAAGCGCTGGGTGACGGGCTTCCTGTCGGTTCGATAGTCGGAAAGGGCGATGTACTGGACATTTCTATCTGGGAAGCGCCGCCCGCTGCGCTATTCGGGTCCGCTGGCGGCGGTTCGATTTTGACGTCCTCCGACTCTACCGCGCGTGGAACGTCGCTGCCTGATCAAATGGTCGATAGCGACGGGCGGATCGTTATTCCATTCATCGGACAGGTGCAGGCGGCGGGGAAAACGCCGCAGCAGATCAGCCGCGACATTGTTTCCCGCCTGCATGGCATGGCGCATCAGCCGCAGGTGATTGTGCGTGTCGCCCGCAACGCGACCACCAATGTGACGATTGTCGGCGATGTGGCAAGTAGCGCGCGTATCCCGCTTACTGCCAAAGGCGAGCGCGTGCTCGATATATTGGCGAGCGCAGGTGGAGTGAAGCAGCCAGTTGGCAAGACCGTGATCCAGATTACACGCGGCAATGAGGTCGCGTCGACGCCACTTGAAACGATCATCCGTGAACCGCGCCAGAATATCCGGCTCCAGCCAGACGATGTCGTCACTGCGTTGTTCCAGCCTTACAGCTTTACGGCATTGGGCGCGACGGAGCGTAATGCGGAGATTCCGTTCGAAGCGACGGGCATAACATTGGCGCAGGCTTTGGGGCGTGTGGGCGGATTGCAGGACAATCGTGCCGACGTACGTGGTGCTTTCCTATTTCGGCTCGAAGATCCCAAGGCGCTGGATCCCTCGTTGGTATCGGGCGCGCGGACGACGCCCGATGGTATGATCCCGGTCATCTATCGCATAGACATGAAGAACCCGACGACCTTCTTCGCGGCACAAAGCTTCCCTGTGCGCAACAAGGACGTGATCTACGTTTCTAATGCGCCGCTGGCGGATTTTCAGAAATTTGTGAGCGTGGTTTCCTCGCTGGTTTATCCGATTTTGGCGATAAACAACGCGGCGAAGAACTAATAAACAGGCGTTGGTCGCAGCAACTTGGAAATGCCCCATATCCTGTTTGATGTGAGCCGGATGCTGTGGCGCGCCTGGGGCGGCCAGCGTGCGACCGGCATAGACCGGGCATGCCTTGCATACATCACGCACCACAGGAACGATGCTTTGGCAGTGGTGCAGCGTGGCGGCTTTACGCATGTGTTGAGCAAGGCGGCTTCTGTCGAATTATTTGGGCTGCTGTTGTCACGGCCTAAGTTGTTCCGTCGGAGGCTCCTCGCGCTGCTCTTGCGCAGCCTTCTTACGAGGGAAAGGCCGCTGCATGGAATGGACCGCCCGCTTTATCTCAATGTCAGTCATACAGGCCTTGATCAAAAGGGGCATGCGCGCTGGGTTCGACGGAGCAGCGTTCGTGCGGTTTATATGGTCTATGACCTAATTCCGCTCACCCACCCACAATTTGCAAGGGAGGGTATTCCCGAACGTCATGTGGAGCGGATGCGTCTTGTGCTGAAAGAAGGCCGAGGCGTTATCGCGATTAGCGATGACAGCCTCGACACTCTTTCAGCATTTGCTGGCCATGAAGGGCTGGCGTTGCCGTCATCAATGGTTGCTCCGCTGGGCGTAACATCGCTTGTGGTGCGAGCTGATAGAGCAGCGCCCATCGCAGGACCGTACTTTGTGATACTGGGCACGATCGAGGGGCGCAAAAACCATCTGCTTCTGCTTAGGGTTTGGCGTAGACTGATCGAACAGCTGGGGGATGACGCTCCTAAGCTCGTGATAATTGGTCAGCGCGGCTGGTGCGCTGAAGAGGTGTTCAAGCAGCTAGATCATGACCTCACTTTACGTAGCCATGTGATAGAAGTTGGGCCTTGTGACGATGACACTTTGAGCGAATATATGGCGCATGCACGCGCGCTGCTGTTTCCGACATTTGTGGAAGGGCAGGGGCTGCCACTGACCGAGGCGCTCGGCGCGGGAGTCCCCGCTATCGCGAGTAATCTGGTGGTGTTCAAGGAGACCGCAGGAGGGATTCCGGATTATCTCGACCCCGAGGACGATACGGGTTGGGAGCAGGCGGTGATGGATTATGCCGAGCCCGAAAGCACCCGCCGCGCGGCGCAGATCGAGCGAATGCACGGCTTTGTCCCACCCACATGGGAAGCGCATTTTGCCAAGGTGGATGCGTGGCTCACGGAGCAGGGACTACTGCCATAAGCGACGTATCTGCTATTAAAGCCCTTTCGCGAGCTTATCATGCGCGCAGAGGTCTGCGAGGAGAGCGCCCAGCTCATTCACCGGCACCATATTCGGCCCATCGCTTGGCGCATTGTCCGGGTCTTCGTGCGTCTCGATGAACACTGCTGCAACACCGACGGCGCAGGCGGCGCGGGCGAGGGGGGCGACGAACCGGCGCTGGCCGCCGGAGGCGCTGCCCAGCCCACCGGGCAACTGCACCGAATGGGTCGCGTCGAACACCACGGGATAACCGGTCTCGGCCATGATGGGGAGCGCTCGCATGTCGCTCACCAGATTGTTGTAGCCGAAGCTCGCACCGCGTTCGGTGAGGAGGATACGCTCGTTACCGGTTGAGGTGACCTTGGCGGCGACATTCGCCATATCCCACGGCGCGAGGAACTGTCCCTTCTTGATGTTGACTGCCGCGCCTGTTTCCCCTGCCGCGAGCAACAGATCGGTCTGGCGGCAGAGCATCGCTGGGATTTGCAACACATCGACAGCTTGCGCGGCGCGGGCGCAGTGATCCGGTTCGTGCACGTCGGTCAGCACCGGGCAACCGAACTCGTCGCGGATATGAGCGAGGATTTCGAGGCCGGCTTCGATGCCAAGGCCGCGCTTGCCTAAATGCGAGGTGCGATTGGCCTTGTCGTAGGAGGCCTTGAAGATGAACTTTGTGCCGGTGGGCGCGCAGGCCTCCGCAATGCGCGCGGCCATCATATGCGCATGATCGAGGCTTTCGAGCTGGCACGGACCAGCGATCAGCACCATCGGCTCAGCATTGCCGATCCTAATGTCACCAATTGTGACGACGCGTCCCGTCATGCGATTTCTCTCGCGGCCATATCTCTCAATGCCTGTTCGATCCGTGGAATGTCCTCGGGGTTGTTGAGTTCCCAGAACACCCGACCACGCGCCTCGACCTCGATGCAGCGGACCTTGTGCCCATGTTCGAGGAAACGGAGTTGCTCAAGCCCTTCCAGTTCCTCCAGTCGTCCGGCGGGGAGGGTACCATAGAGCGCAAGCGCATCGGCGCGGTAGGCATAGACGCCGACATGGTGCCAGACCGGCGGCGCGCCTTCCAGCTTCGCGGCATCGAGCCACGGCAGCACTTCCTTCGAGAAATAGAGCGCGTCGCCTTGGGCATCGAACACTGCGGTGGTGCCGCCCACGCGGCCAGCGCGGCGGTCGTCTATAAAATGGGTATAGATTTCCATGTCGCAGTGGAGCACCGGCGTCGCGACCTTGGTCGCGGGATCGGCGCGCATCGCATCGATCAATGCGGTGATGAACCACGGCGGTGTGAGCGGTGCATCGCCTTGCAGGTTGACGATGATGTCAGCGCTAAGTCCACTCCGAGCCAGCGCGTCGGCGCAGCGCTCGGTGCCGTTGCGGCAGGCTTCATCCGTCATGATAACTTCAGCGCCAAAAGCCTCGCAATGGGCGCGGATGCGATCGTCATCGGTCGCGACATATATGCCTGAGACGTCCTCCACACAGCAGGCAGCCTCCCAGCTCATGCGGATGAGGCTCTTGCGCGCGCCATCCGGCAGGGTCAGCTCGGCAAGCGGCTTCCCCGGATAGCGGCTCGAAGCATAGCGCGCCGGAATGATGATGACGGCATTCATGCGACTCCGACGTTCAGCAGGTCATGCACATGGAGGAGGCCGACCGGAACTCCTTCGGCATCGACGATCGGGAGGACAGATATCTCGCGCTTGTTCATGAGGGCCAATGCTTCGACCGCGAGCATGTCGACAGTGGCCTGGGTGGGATTGCGTGAAGCGATTTCGCCTGCCTTGCGCTCCATCAGGCCATTCATGTTGCGGCGCAAATCCCCGTCCGTCACCACACCGCTCATCTTGCCATCGCTATTAACGACGATCGCAATGCCAAAGCCTTTCGATGTCATCGCCAGCAATGTTTCGGTCATGGGTTCGTGGCAAGGAACCAACGGCAACTCATCGCCCCAGTGCATCAGATCGCCTACGCGCGTGAGTTGCGCGCCCAAACGTCCACCCGGATGCAGATCACGGAATTGCTCGGCAGCAAAACCACGCGCCTCCATTAGCGATACAGCGAGCGCATCGCCCAGCGCCATCATCATCGTTGTCGAGGTGGTCGGTGCCATGCTGATCGGGCATGCCTCCGGCGCATCGGGAAGCAAGAGCTTGTAATCCGCGGCACGCATCAGGCTGCTGTCGGCTTGGGCGCAGATGGCAATAAGCGGGATGTCGAACCGGCGGGTGAACGCCAATATGTTCTTCAGCTCAAAGGTCTCGCCAGAGTTCGAGAGCAGCAGGCATATATCGTCCGGCCCGATCATCCCGAGGTCGCCATGGCTCGCCTCGGCCGCATGCACGAAATAGGAGGGCGTTCCGGTCGATGCGAGCGTGGCGGAGATTTTGCGGCCAACATGACCCGATTTGCCGATGCCGGAGACGACCACATGGCCGCTACTGCCAAGGATAGCATGGACGGCTCGATCCAGATCGTCAGGAATGGCATCCGCCAACATTTGCAAGGCCGCAGATTCTGCCGCCAATACTCGATATGCGGAGGTTACCATTTCCGCATCGGCGTTTTTGACCAGTTCCATCATCGTGTCGATACCTATGCGAGGCATAGGCCAGTTGCAAGATAACGTAGTGTTATCCGTAAATACTGCGGGAAGTTGATGTCTTAATACGACGAATTGAAATATCTGGCGCTATTTCTTGACCAGCGTCACTTGCGCGACATCTATGCCGCCACCCGCAAAGCCGCCCTCGCAATACATGAGATAATAGCGCCAGAGCTTCACAAATTTCTCGTCAAACGCAGATGGGAGGCGGCCATCCTCGACGGCCGCGTCGAACCGCTCGCGCCACAGCCGTAGTGTGGTGGCGTAATGCTGCCCGAAATTATGCTGATCGCGCCAGTGCAACCCTGCCTCCTCCGCAAGCGCGCGGAAACGGCTTTCCGAAATCAGCAGCCCGCCAGGGAAAATATAGGTCTGGATGAAGTCGGCGCTTGCCGCATAGCGCTCGAACAGCCGGTCATCGATGCTGATATACTGAATGACAGCGCGCCCGCGGGATTTGAGCAGGCTATGGATTTTGGCGAGATAGGCAGGCCAATATTCTTCGCCGACCGCCTCCACCATTTCAATGCTGGCGATGGCGTCATAACTGCCCTTCACATCGCGATAATCGGTGAGGCTGATGGACGCGCGATGGCGGGGCAGGCGGGGCTGAGCCCATGCCGCCTGCTCTTCCGAGAGCGTCAGGCCGACATAATCGATCCGGGCGCGGTCCAGCGCGCGCTCCGCGAAGCCGCCCCAGCCGCAGCCGATCTCCAGCAGCCGGTCGCCATGTTTAAGCTTCAGCCGGTCTAGCGCCGCGTCGATCTTGGCGTTCTGCGCAGCGCCCAGTCCTTCAACAGGGCGGGCAGGGTCATCGAACAGCGCCGAGGAATAGTTCATGCCTCGATCGAGCCAAAGCTGATAGAAATCATTGCCGAGGTCGTAATGCGCGGCGATGTTGCGCTTCGAGCCCTTGCGGTTGTTGCGCCTCAATGCGTGGAGCGCGTGCGCCACCCAGCGCAACGGCCCATGTGCGCGGGCAGCACCACCGAGGCTGACGGCATTCGCCATGAACAGCGCGAACAACGGCACCGGATCCGGGCTGTCCCATTCCCCGGCTTCCCATGCGCGATACCAGCCGATCGAACCATTGGCGACCAGCCGTAACAATGCCCGCCAATCGCGCAGGCGTACCTCGCAGACGGGGCCATCGGCGCGTGCGCCGAGCACGCGGAAGCTACCATCGGGAAGCCATGCTTCAAGTCGACCTTGCTCCAGCCCCTCATCGATCCTGTCCAGCAGCCTGTGGGCGACCGGTGCGAACAAGCGCGTGACAAGAGGCAGCCCTGCACGCGGAACAAACCGCGCGGCCTTCACTAGATGCTGTCCCCTCCTTGGACTCACTGCATTCATGAGTCGGAGTGTGCATCAGGGAACAGCCGCACGCAATGGCAGAGGCGTAGCCTATGTGTCCCGCTATTAGCCAATCGGTGCGAGCTGCGCTTGCTCGTCTTCGAACATTTCCGTCGATACGGTTGCCTGAAGCGATGGCGGGTAGCGGGTTCCGGAAACGGCATCTGGTGTGAAAATGGCGTCGATTGCTGCGACAACTTCCTCAGATAAAACAATCTTCGCTGCTTCCAGATCCTCGGCCAGATGCGCTTCGTTCACTGTGCCAGGCAGCGCAATGACATGCGGCGCGCGCGCCAGCGTCCATGCAATCGCCAGTTGCGCGCAGGAGATGTTTAGTTCCCTTGCGATATCCCGAAACGGATCGAGCAGCGCCAGATTGCGGGAGAGATGCGGCTCCTGAAAGCGTGGGAAGAGGGTGCGAATATCGCCATCGCGATAGTCCGCGCTTTTGATCCAGTCACCAAAATATCCGCGTCCCACGGGAGAAAAGGCGACGAAGGCGATGCCCAGTTCACGGCAGGTTTCGAGCCCCGCGATTTCCGGATTGCGCACCCAGGGCGAATACTCCGTCTGCAACGCTGCAATAGGGTGAACGGCATGAGCGCGCTGAACCGTCTCCGTGCTCATTTCCGAAAGGCCGATAGCGCCGATCTTCCCCGCCTCCTTGGCGCGAACCAGAGCGCCCATCGAGTCCTCGATCGCGACCTTGGGATCGGGTCGGTGCATATAATAGAGATCGATATGATCGGTACCGAGCCGCTCGAGCGAGGCATCGACCATCTCGGCTATGGCCGCCGGGCTGCCGTCGACAAAACGCTGCCCATCGCGCACACCCAATACGCATTTGCTGGCGAGCGTGAACTCCGAGCGGCGGTGCATCACAGCGCGGCTGAGCCGGCGTTCATTCTCGCCCGCGCCATAGATGGTAGCGGTATCGAGCATCGTGCAGCCGAGATCGAGCGCGCGATTGAGCAGCCGCGCGCCATCGTCCTCGCTGACATGGTCGCCATAGGCATGGTCGAGGTTCATGCAGCCGATCGAAACAGCGGATACGGAATAGGGGCCAAGCGCGCGATGGGGCAATCTGCTCATGAGAGTCCTTTGAGTCGAGGCTGCAGAGGCGATACTTATGCCTTGAGCGCGTGATAGGCAGCAAGAGCGCGTTCCCGCGCCTGCCTGTGACCGATGATCTTGGCGGGGTAGGCAGAGGGGCGACGGCTGAATTGGTCGGGATCATGGATGGTCGCATCGTCGAGGTGGGCCAACTCCGGCACCCACTGGCGGATATAGCCCGCCGCATCGAATTTCTCGGATTGCACCAGCGGCGCCATGATGCGCATGAACATGTTGGCATCGACCCCGCTGCCCGCAACCCACTGCCAGTTGACGGCGTTCTGCGCGTAATCGGCATCGACCAGAGTATCCCAGAGCCAGTGCTCGCCCACGCGCCAGTCGATTAGGAGGTGCTTGATGAGGAAACTCGCGGCGATCATCCGCACTCGGTTGTGCATCCAGCCGGTTGCCCAGAGCTGGCGCATCCCGGCGTCGACAATGGGATAGCCGGTGCGCCCTGCTTTCCATGCTGCAAGATCGGCGGAGGCCTCGCCCTCATGATCGCGCCAGAGCAAGGCATCGAAAGCAGGCTTGCCATTGACGCGGCCATAATCGGGAAAAGCGAGTATGATGTTCTGCGCATAATCGCGCCAGATCAGCTCCTTGAGAAAGGTTTGTGCGCCTGCGCCTTCGTTCTTGATGCTGTGCCAGACAGCGGCGGGAGAAATCTCTCCGAAATGCAGATGGGGCGAAAGGCGCGAGGAGCCTTGCCTTGAGGGCAGGTTGCGCGCGGTGTCATAATGCACGGCTTCCTCCTGAAAGTCTTGGACGCGCCCGCGCGCACCCGCTTCACCGGGTGTCCATTCCTCTGTGAAGCCGGTCGACCAATCGGGCTTGGTGGGCAGGAGGTTCCAGTTGGCAAGCGTGTCGCTCTCAGGCCACTGCGCGGGCGCAGGGATATGCGTTGGCGCGGACACAGGCTGGGCGGGCGGCATATGATGCGTCAGAGCGCGCATAAAGGGGGTGTATATTTTATACGCGCCGCCGCTGCTGGTCGTCAGACTGCCGGGAGGGAGCAGATAATTGCCGTGGTGCAGCACAAGATCGTGCGTCCTCGCGACCTCGCGCTCGGCATTGCGCCACCACGGCTCATAATGCCGGATGGCGTGGATGGTCTTCGCGCCAGTTTCTTGGACCAACGCAGCAAGAACGTCAGCACTGCGGCCCCGGCGCAGGATGAGGCGCGATCCACATGCCCGCAAGTCCGCATCCAGCGAGGCGAGGCTGTGATGCAGCCACCAGCGGCTCGCTCCGCCCATGATGCGATGCTTCGGCGTCTCATCGTCGAGGATATAGACCGGGATGACCGGGCCTTCACTGATTGCCGCCGCCAGCGCTGGCTGATCGGCAACCCTCAGATCGCGGCGCAGCCAGAGGAGCGCGGGGTTAGCCATAGGAAGCTAACCCTCCAGTCAAATCAGAGTTCCGGCCCGCTGCCCGCGCTGCCGGCGTCCGCCGCTTCGGTCTGCGGTCCGACAGTCCATGTCTGGCCGGTGGAGAGCAGCTTTTGCAGATCGGCCTTCTTTCCTTCCGACGCCTTGCGGTTCTGTTCCATCACCCCTTCCTCGAGGCTTGGCGCAGGATCGTCGTAAAGCACGCCCAGCGCCATCGGAAATGCGCCGAACGGCATCTCGACCAGCATATGCGCGATAGAGCGGTTTTTGACGTCATGGACGATCACGTCCGCCGCCTGCCAGTCGCCATCCACGACATCGACGACCTTGAGGCAGAGATTCTGCCGGTCGAGCGTGATGCCCTTGACGCCGCCGGTCTTTTCCGAGCCGAACAGCATCGGCTCGCCATGCTTCAGCCAGAGCTGGCGGTCTTCCGCGCCCTTGGGGGCCGCGAAATCCTCGAACACGTCTTTGTTATAGACGATGCAGTTCTGGAAAATCTCGACGAACGCCGCGCCCTTGTGGTTGTAGGCGGCGGTCAGCACCTCGGGCAGGTTCTTTGACACATCGAACCCACGAGCAACGAACCGTGCGCCCGCGCCCAATGCGAACGCGGCGGGCTTCGCCGGATGATCGACCGAGCCATAGGGCGTCGAAGGGCTGCGCGTACCTTCGCGGCTGGTGGGGGAATATTGTCCCTTCGTTAGCCCGTAAATCTCGTTGTTGAACAGCAGGATCTGGCAGTTCAAGTTCCGGCGCAGCACGTGCATCGTGTGGTTACCGCCGATTGAGAGCGCATCGCCATCGCCGGTGATGATCCACACGTCGAGCTCCGGGTTGGCGAGCTTGACGCCGGTCGCAACAGCCGGTGCGCGGCCGTGGATGGTGTGAAAGCCATAGCTCTCGACATAATAAGGGAAGCGCGAGGAGCAGCCGATGCCCGATACGAACACGGTGTTCTCGGGCCGCGCGCCGATTTCGGGCAGGGTGCGCTGCACCGCCTTCAGGATCGCATAATCGCCGCAACCGGGGCACCAACGCACTTCCTGATCGGTCTCCCAATCCTTGGGCGTCAACTTCTGCGGAGGGGTCATGTCGTTCACTTGAGAAGCTCCTCAATGGCGGCTTCGATCTCCGCGATGCGGAAGGGCTGGCCGGAGGTCTTGTTCAATGGGCGGGCATCGACGAGGAACTGGTCGCGCAGCACGGTCTTCAATTGCCCGGTGTTCATCTCCGGCACCAATATCCTGTCGTAGCTCTTGAGCAAATCGCCCAGATTTTTCGGCATCGGCCAGATATGGCGGATGTGAATGTGGCTGACATCCTGCCCCTTGGCGCGAGCGCGGCGCACGGCCTGGTGGATCGGGCCGAAGGTGCTGCCCCAGCCGACCACGGCGAGCTTGCCGCCGACATTGCCCTGCGACACGGTTTGATCGGGGATGCTGTTCGCCACGCCCTGCACCTTGTCGCGACGCAGATCGGTCATTGCCTGATGGTTGGCGGGCGAATAATCGATATGGCCGGTATTCAATTGCTTCTCGATGCCGCCGATGCGGTGCATCAGACCGGGCGTGCCGGGCTTGATCCAGGGGCGCTTCAGCTTCTCGTCACGCGCATAGGGCTGGAGGCCGCCTTCCTGTGCTGCACCTAGGAACTCGACCGGAAAAGGTTCGAGATCGGCTACATCCGGCACTTTCCATGGCTCCGCCGCGTTGGCGATATAGCCATCCGACAGCAGCATCACTGGCGTCATATATTGCGTGGCGATGCGGCAGGCCTCGATCGCGCACTCAAACGCATCGGCGGGCGAACGCGCGGCGATGACGGGCAGCGGCGCGTCGCCGTTGCGGCCATAGACCGCCTGATAGAGGTCCGACTGTTCGGTCTTGGTAGGGAGGCCGGTCGAAGGCCCGCCGCGCTGCACGTTGACGATGACGAGCGGCAGCTCGGTCATGATCGCGAGGCCCATCGCCTCGCCTTTCAACGCAATGCCGGGGCCGGAGGAGCAGGTGACACCAAGCTGGCCTGCATAGCTCGCTCCGATAGCGGACGCGATGGCGGCGATCTCGTCTTCCGCCTGAAAGGTGGTGACGCCGAATTCCTTGAGCTTCGAGAGCGCATGCAGCACCGCCGAGGCGGGCGTGATCGGATAGCCGCCATAGAACATCGGCAGCTCTGCAAGCTGCGAACCCGCCACGAGACCATAAGCAATCGCGTCCGCGCCGGTGATCGTGCGGTAAAGCCCCTGCGGCTGCGCGGCGCGGTCGAGATGATATTGCGGCAGGGATACGCCCGCGCCGCCGATTTCCGCCGTCTCGCCATAGGCATGGCCCGCGTTCAGTGCGGCGATATTGGCCTCGGCCAGCTCCGGCGCCTTAGCAAACTTCGCCTTCAACCACGCGACAATCGGCTCGCGGCTGCGGTCGAACATCCACAGCGCGAGGCCGAGCGTCCACATATTCTTGCAGCGTAGCGCCTCCTTGTTGCCGAGGCCGAATGGCTTCACGCTGTCCATCGTCAGCTGCGAGATGTCGAACGCGAGCACCTGCCACTGCGCGAGGCTGCCATCCTCCAGCGGGCTGATTTCGTACTTCGCCTTTTCGAGGTTGCGCTTGGTGAACTCGCCGCTGTCGGCGATGATGAGACCGCCGGGCTTGAGATCCTTGACGTTGCTTTTCAAGGCGGCGGGGTTCATCGCTACCAGCACATCGGGCGCGTCGCCTGCGGTGGTGATGTCGGACGAGCCGAAGTTAATTTGGAACGCGGAGACGCCGAACAGCGTCCCCTGCGGCGCGCGGATCTCCGCCGGGAAATCCGGGAAAGTCGCGAGGTCGTTACCCGCCAAGGCCGTCGAGAGCGTGAACTGCCCACCGGTGAGCTGCATGCCATCGCCAGAGTCGCCCGCAAACCGGACAACGACGGATTCAGGCGCTAGCGCGCCTTCGGCTGCTTTCGGGGTAATGATTTCAGCGGCGCTTGCCATAGGGGTTTGCCATCCTCTTGTACCCCATATGGGGCCGATATGGTGCGCCTACTACTCCGCTCGTCATAAATCTTCAAAGTAGAAATGCGATAGGGGGCGGATAGCGGGGGTTTTGCTCTCAGAACGTGGGAGTCAGGGATGGCTGATCGTTAGCGGGCGGCCCTGCGGCAGCGGGATGAACTCTTGCCTGTCGTCCGGGATCAGCGGAAAGCGCATCGCCTCCCAATCCTCGCGCGCCTGAAGCAGTCGATCTTTTGAGGACGAGACGAAGTTCCACCACACATGACGTGGCGAGGTGAAAGCCTCCCCGCCGCACAACATGACGCGCGCGTCATTGGTTGAGCGCAGGGTAGCTGCAAAGCCCGGTCGCAGCACATGAAGCGCGCCGGGAGACAGTGTCTCGCCATCGAGGCTGGCCTCGCCGCTGACGATATAGAGTGCGCGCTCATCCGCCTCGGCGTCTATCGGGATCGCGCCGCCAGCCTCCAGCACAATGTCGGCATAGATGGTGCCAGCGTAAGTGGTGACGGGGGCGGTCTCCCCCCAGAGCGTGCCCATAATTATGCGCGCCCGTGTTCCCGCGCCATCGATCACCGGCAGGCGTTCCTGCGGCAGATGCTCGAAGGCGGGGGCGCATTCTTCCACCGCATCGGGCAGAGCGAGCCATGTCTGGATTGCCCACAAGTCGCTTCCTGCGGCCCGCACGCCATAGGGCGAGCGCTCAGAATGCACGATGCCGCGCCCGGCGGTCATCAGATTGACCGCGCCCGGCTCGATCAGCTGTGTGCTGCCCAGCGAGTCGCGGTGCAGGAATGCACCTTTCAGCATGTAGGTGACGGTGGCGAGGCCGATATGTGGGTGCGGGCGCACATCTATGCCCTTGCCCGGCGCCAGAGTTGCCGGGCCTGCCTCATCGTAAAAAACGAATGGCCCCACCATCGTGCGCGTTTTTGCGGGGAGAGAGCGCCGCACGGTGAAATCACCGAGATTATGGCTCGATGGCAGCAGGGTTTCCAGAACAGGCCCCGCCTCGGTCACGTTCACTCCCCTGGCGCAAGTGCACGGATGGAAAGCGCATGGATTTTCTCGACCAGCAGTTCGCGCAGGGCGTCGTTCACCAACCGTTGCCGCTTGACCCGGTTCGCACCGATGAAGGCGGTCGATACCAGCTCGACCGTGAAATGACTCTCGCCGCTCTGCGCGTCATGGCCCGCATGGCCGCGATGCTTTTCGCTGTCGTTGATAACCAGCAGATGCGACGGATTGAGCGCGAGGCGGAGACGGGATTCGATTTCTGTGGCGACCGGGCCTTTTGCTTGCGTATCCATGATGCCTATATAAGGGCTTTGCCTTTTCCGGGATAGCGAAACTTGCCAGCCGAAACCGACACTCCCCGCCGCAGCTCGCGCTTTCATGGCCGGGTGGAGGGCGCTGCCCAGCATTGCGCGGTGGAGGGGTGCGACCAGCCCGGAGAATTTCGTGCGCCGGCTACTCGCGATGCGCCCGCCGACCAGCCGCCGCAGTGGCGCTGGCTGTGCCTCGATCATGTGCGGGAGTTCAACGCGGGCTATAATTTTTTCGCTGGCATGAGTGCGGACGAGATTGCCGACGCCCAGCGGCCCTATGCGGGGTGGGAGCGGGAGACGCGCGCTTTTTCGTCTAACGCCCATGCGCCGGGGCCGAAATGGGCGGACTTTGCCGACCCATTGGATGCCATCGGCGCGGGATACCGGCAAAAGATGGATGCGATGCGTGCCGAGATGGCGCTCCGCAAGGATGGCAAGGCGCTCTCCGCCGAAGATCGCAAGGCGCTCAGGACGCTCGATCTCGCCGTGGATGCGGACCGCAAGGCGCTGCGCACTGCCTATGCCGCGTTCGTCCGGCGCTATCACCCGGATCATAATGGCGGGGACCGCAGCCACGAAAAGGCATTGCAGGATGTGATCGCCGCCTATACGCACCTGCGAAAGGCTCCCGCTTTTGCGTGAGTCCCACAGAGATTACTGAGTTCAAGGCCCAATTCATGACTGACATACCCAACGCCAATCCCGACATGCGCAGCGAGACGCTGATGGAAGCGCCTGACAGGCAGGTGAGCGCGCGCGATCTCTTCGGTGTCGATGTCGATATGATGGTGCCCGCCTTCTCGGAGGCCGACGAGCGCGTGCCCGATCTCGATCCGGCCTATGTGTTCGACGCCGATACTACGCTCGCGATCCTCGCGGGTTTCGCATTCAACCGCCGCGTGATGGTGCAGGGTTATCACGGCACCGGCAAATCGACCCATATCGAGCAGGTCGCGGCGCGGCTTAACTGGCCGTGCATCCGCATCAACCTCGATGCGCATATCAGCCGTATCGATCTCGTCGGGCGTGACGCGATCGTCCTCAAGGACGGCCAGCAGGTGACCGAGTTCCGCGAGGGGCTGCTGCCCTGGGCATTGCAGCGCCCGGTCGCTCTGGTGTTCGACGAATATGATGCGGGCCGCCCGGATGTGATGTTCGTGATCCAGCGCGTGCTGGAGACGGACGGCAAGATGACGTTGCTCGATCAGAACCGCGTCATCCGCCCGAACCCGTGGTTCCGCCTGTTCGCGACCGCCAACACCGTGGGCCTCGGCGATACCTCGGGTCTCTATCATGGCACGCAGCAGATCAATCAGGGCCAGATGGACCGCTGGAATCTGGTCGTGGCGCTGAATTACCTCCCCGCCGAAGTGGAAACACAGGTCGTGCTCGCCAAATCCGGCGAATATGATCATGAGGGCGGCCGCGCCGAAGTTCAGAACATGATCAAGGTCGCGGAGTTGACGCGGCAGGGTTTCATCAACGGCGATATCTCGACAGTCATGTCGCCGCGCACGGTGATCAGTTGGGCGCAGAATGCACTCATCTTCAAGGATGTCGGCTTCGCGTTCCGCTTGAGTTTCCTCAACAAATGCGACGAGGCGGAGCGTGCGCTGGTCGCGGAATATTATCAGCGCGTGTTCAACAAGGATTTGCCTGAGAGCATCGTCGGGAAGGCCTGACCGTTCCCACAGACGATCAGGCCCGGCATAAACGCATTACGCCGTCTCCCTACAAAAAAACGGCCGCCTCCCATTGGGAAGCGGCCGCAGCCATGCCTGTTATGAAAATGGGTGTCTTAGGCGAGCGCGTAGTTTACGCGAACCTTCGCCTTGTTGCGGCGCATCGCGGTGCCGATGCCACCGAAGCCGAGGATCATCAGCGCCCAGGTCGCCGGCTCGGGAACGCCGCCGGGAGCGCCGGTCGAGAAGAGTGTCAGGTTCGAACTGGCCTGCCAGTTGAGATCGATCGAGCCGGTGTTCTTGCCAGCGAAGAAATAATAGAAACCGCTGGTGTCGACGTTGGTCGGCCGCGGATTGCGCGGGTTCCCGCCGAGCGGACCCATGCCGAAGCCAGGCGAACCCTGACCTGCGCCATAATGCACACCGATCAGCGTCCAACCATTCAGCGTGGTATTGAACGGGTTCTGGGTGAAATCGATGTGTGTCGCACCGTTCAGGGGCGAAATCGTGCTGAAAGACCCGAACTGGAAGGTCGCGGTGTTATAGGTGTTCGTGCCCGTCAGGCCGTTCAATATGCCGACAAGGTTGCTGGCATTGGCCTGATTGAGCAGGTTGCCATCATAGAAGCCAGCGCAGCTCACATTGGTGAGTGCGGGTGTGGCGCTGATGTCCGAAGCGCCGCATGCGCGGACGACGGTAAGTGCATGGGCCGAGGGGGCCATGAAGGTCGAACCGGCTAGTGCAGCGGCGATAACTAGCTTCTTCATAAACAGGTCGCTTTCTTTTCGGTTGCTGGTCATTCGATGGAATAGAGCAGCAGTTGATATCCGATCTTATACTGGATTTGTCTGCATGATTACATATTATTTACCATATTTTGCGGTGAAATGAACTTCGTATCAATTTGAAACGTCTCTGGAGTGCTTTGTCTCATATTGGGACGCTGATTGTAAAAAGCCGACGTTCCAAAAGCTGTTTCGGGGCAAATTCAAGACAGGCTTGACTTGTCTCGCCTCCTCGCGCAGCCCGGAAATCATGAGTCAACAGTCCCCTCTCGATGCCTTCAAGGCGATTCTTTCGGGTACGGCGCGGGCGATTGCACGCGATTCGGAGGTTGAGGTCGCATTCTCGGCGGATGCTCCACATATGGTTGGGAAAGCGATCAAGGTGCCAACTCCCTCGCGCTCTCTGCCGCGTGAGCAGGTGGCGCTGGCGCGCGGCTTTGCAGACGCCAATGCGCTGAAGCTGCGGCATCATAACAGTACGCTTCATGGCCGCCATGCGCCCGCCGAAGCGATAGCGCGCGCGGTCTATGACGCCGCCGAGCAGGCCCGGGTGGAGGCCATTGGTGCGCGCAGCATGGCCGGGGTGAGGGACAATCTCTCCCACGCTCTGGACCTTCGCCTCAAATCCGACCCGATCACAAAGGCGCGCTCTGCCGAGGAAGTGCCGCTCTCCACTGCAGTTGCCTTGCTGGTGCGCGAACGCCTGACGGGCGATGCGCCGCCGGAAGCCGCTAGCGCCGGTCTTGAGATGGTAAGGGAGTGGATCGAGGCCAAAGCGGGCGGGGATCTTGATGCGCTGCCCCTCGCGCTCGACGATCAGCGCGCTTTTCAGCAGCTCACCAGCAGTCTACTGGAGCATCTGGCGCTCGTCGAGACGGATGATCAGCAGGAACCGACCGACGAAAGCGGTGAGGAGGAGCAAGACTCCTCCGAGCAGGAAAATGAAGAAGGCGATGATGGCGAGGAGCAGGCGGGAGACAGCGACGCCAGCACCGAGGCGCGCGGCGAGCAGTCCGAAGGCGAAAGCGAAGACGGTGAGTCCGAATATCGCGACGATCTCGACGCGCTCTCCGACGACGATACTGATGCGATGGGCGACGAGGGCATGCTGCCAGTGCGCCCCAACCGACCGATGTCCGATCTGCCGCCGGGTTTCGACTATAAGGCCTATACTAGCGCGCATGACGAGATCATCGCGGCGACCGAGCTGTGCGATGCGGACGAGCTGACGCGGCTGCGTGGATTTCTTGATCAGCAGATGGCCTCGCTTCAGGGCGCCGTCACCAAGCTCGCTAATCGCTTGCAACGCCGCCTGATGGCGCAGCAATCGCGCAGCTGGGAGTTCGATCAGGAGGAGGGGATGCTCGATGCCGCCCGCCTCGCGCGCATCGTGATCGACCCGACACACTCGCTCTCCTACAAGATCGAGCGCGATACCGAGTTTCGCGATACGGTCGTCACACTGCTGATCGACAATAGCGGCTCGATGCGCGGACGGCCTATCAGCATCGCGGCGATCAGCGCAGACATCATGGCACGCACGCTGGAGCGTTGCGGCGTCAAGACCGAGATACTGGGCTTCACCACGCGCGCATGGAAGGGTGGTCAGAGCCGCGAGGACTGGCTCGCCGCTGGCCGCCCGCCGCTCCCCGGTCGTTTGAACGATCTGCGCCACATCATCTACAAGAAGGCGGATGAGCCCTGGCGCCGCGCGCGCACATCGCTCGGTCTGATGATGCGCGAGGGGTTGCTCAAGGAGAATATCGACGGTGAGGCGCTGCTCTGGGCGCATGCGCGCCTCGTCAATCGGCCTGAAGAGCGCCGCATCCTGATGGTGATCTCCGATGGTGCGCCGGTCGATGACTCGACGCTCTCGGTCAACAGCGGGGTCTATCTGGAGCGGCATTTGCGGCAGGTGATCGAATGGATCGAGACGCGTAGCCCCGTGCAGCTTGTCGCCATCGGCATCGGCCATGACGTGACGCGGTATTACAAGCGCGCCGTGACGATCATGGATGCGGAGCAACTGGGCGGTACGATGGTCGAACAGCTCGCTGGGCTTTTTGATGAGGATTGATTTATGACCCTATCCGTTGCCGAGGCAGTAATGACCCGCCGCTCGGTCCGTTCGTTTCTCGATAAGCCGGTCGATCTGGAGACGCTGACCCGCGTGATGGACCAAGCGCGATTTGCGCCCTCCGGCTGTAATTTCCAGCCGTGGGAAGCGAGCATCGTCACCGGCGAGCCGCTGAAGGAGCTTCAGGCAAAGATGAAGGCGTCGCCGCCGCAAGACCCGCAGGAATATGACTGGTCCGCGCCCAATGGCTCGCCTGCACATCTGGCGCGTTTGCATGATGTATCCGAGAGAATGTACGGCGCGATGGGCGTCGCGCGCGAGGACAAGGAAAGCCGCCGCGCGTTTATGGCGAACAACATTGTTTCATTCGGCGCGCCTGCTGTGCTGCTGTGCTATTTTCCGCGCTTCATGGGGCCGCCGCAATGGTCCGATGTCGGTATGTGGCTGCAAACCGTGATGTTGCTGCTGCGCGGGGAGGGGCTGGATAGCTGCCCGCAGGAATATCTCTGGATGCATGCCCGCCTCATCAAGGAGTTTCTGGGCGTGAGCGACGAGACGCATATCTTCTTCTGCGGCATCGCCATCGGCTATCGCGACGAGCAAGCGCCGATCAACAATTTCGAGCGCGCCCGCATTCCGCTCGATCAGCAGGTGAAGTTCCTGGGTTTCTGAGAAAGCGTGAACCAGCTCCCCGTTCCGCTTTGGGTGCTCGCACCTTGCGTTGCGGCGATCGTCTATCTCGGCTGGAAGCGCTGGCAGCGGAAGCCGGAGCGGGTGCTGCGTGCGCATCGTTTGTGGATATTTCCGACGCTGCTGACGGCGGTGATCCTGCCCTTGCTCTATTTTCAGCCGCACCGGGCGTTTCACTGGGTCGATGTGGTGATCATCGTCACGGCAAGCCTGCTCGGGATGGCGACCGGGTTCATCCGCGCGCGGGCGACGCGCATCCGCTATGACCATGAAAGCGGAGAGCTGATGGCGGGCTTCTCCCTGTCGGCGCTGCTGTTTCTGATCCCTATCGGTTTCGCGCGCCACATCAGCCGCGAATATCTTGGCATCGGCCCCAGCGCGGTGAGCCATGGTGACTCGCGCGCGATCATCGGCTCGCTGTTGTTCGTGCTGGCGATGGTGGTAACGCACCGACTGACACTCTGGCTGCGGGCGCGGGGTGTGACGCGCTCAGGGGCTATGCCCCCGCAATAGTCAGTATATAGATGGCGACCAGCACGATCATGGCCGCAAAGATACGACGCGCAAGGGTTGCATGGTGTGTCAGCCGGTTGGCGAGCGGAAGGGCGAGGCCGGTCCCTGCAAAGCCGCCCACAACCAACGCGCCGACCAGCGCCCAGTTGATCAGGCCGGACCAGGCATAGCTGGCGCTGGTAGCCGCACCGAACAGCGCCACGGATTCGAGCGACGAGGCCGCCGCGTTGGCGAGGGTCATGCCCGTTGCCGCCATCAAGCCGGGTACGATCAGAAATCCGCCGCCAATCCCGAAAAAGCCCGCCGCAAAGCCTGTGGTAAGGCCGATTGGAACCAGACGGATCATCATGGGCGGTGTGAAATGTACATCCGGGTTGCCCACGCTTTTCTTGGGTAGGGCCATGGAAACTGCGACGGCAATCATCGCAATCGCAAACCACATCAAAAGCGCGCGACCATCGAGCAATTTGCCGAGATGAGCTCCGGCCAAGGATCCTGATAGGCCCGTGACTGCAAATATCGTCGCGCAGGGCCATTTGACGCGGCCCGCGCGCGCCTGTGTTATGAGCCCTGCAAGAGCGTTGGCCGAAACGGCGGCAGCGGATGTGCCGATGGCGATATGAGTGTCTGCAACGCCTACAATATAGATCAGCCAAGGGGTGGCGAGGACAGAACCGCCGCCGCCAAACAGCGTCAACAGAAAGCCAATCAGGGCGCCGCCAACAGCCGCGAGCAGATATTCGGTCATGACCTCAATGTATTAGTTGAATCTAAATTAGCAATATACAATATAATGCGCATAGGAGTATATATGATGTCCCCCCAAGTTCAGGCTTTCTTTGATCCGCACACCAACACGATCAGCTATATTGTGAGCGACCCGGAAACCCGCGCAGCCGCGATCATCGACCCGGTGCTGGATTTTACGGCACGGAACGCCCGCACTTCGACTGCGTCGGCGGATAAGCTGCTTGAGGTGATCGAGGAGGCTGGCCTAGAACTTCGCTATATATTGGAAACACACGCCCATGCGGATCATCTCTCCGCCGCGCATTATATCCATGAACGCACCGATGCGCCGGTCGTGATCGGCAAGGATATTGCCAAGGTTCAGAAGATATTTGCGCCGCTGTTTGAGGCAGAGGATGTAACGCCGGATGGTAGCGCCTTTGACCGTCTGGTGGCTGAGGGGGATGAGCTGACACTCGGCGCGCTCTCGATCAGCGTGATGCACACGCCGGGGCACACTCCGGCCTGCGTCAGCTATGTCATCGGTGATGCGGCCTTTGTGGGTGATACATTGTTCATGCCGGATTATGGCACCGCGAGGACGGATTTTCCCGGTGGTGATGCGCGGACGCTCTATCGTTCGATCCGCAAAATCCTCTCCCTGCCGCCGGAGACGCGGATATTCACCGGCCATGATTATCCGCCTGCCGGGCGGAGCGAACCCGCATGGGAAGCCTCCGTGGCGGAGCAGCGGGCGCATAATATCCATGTGCATGATGGAGTCTCCGAGGATGATTTCGTCGCCATGCGCGAGGCACGGGACAAGACACTCTTCGCGCCGGAGCTTATCCTGCCATCGCTTCAGGTGAACATCCGCGCGGGCGCAATGCCGCCGCCGACACCAGACGGGCATGTCTATCTGCGGCTGCCGGTCAACGCCATATGACGCTGGGTTGTTGACCTTGCCCTGAAAGCGCAGCATGAGCGCGGACATGACCGAACCATCCACGCCGCTTAGTCTGTTCAACAGTCTTACCCGCAAGATTGAACCCTTCTCGCCTGTGCATCCCGGCGAGGCGCGCGTGTACACATGTGGCCCGACGGTCTATAACTATCCGCACATCGGCAACATGCGCGCCTATGTGTTCGCGGATACGCTGGGGCGGGTACTGAGCTTCAAGGGATACAAGCTCACCCATGTCATCAACATCACCGATGTTGGGCACCTAACAGACGATGCCGACGCGGGCGAGGACAAGATGGAGAAGATGGCGGCGCGCGAGGCGAAGTCCATCTGGGACATCGCGAAGCATTATACCGAGGCCTATTGGGCGGACGTGAAGGCGCTCAACATCCGCCAGCCTGCGCACTGGTCCATCGCCACCGATTATGTGCCGCAGATGATCGAATTTGCGAAGAGCATCGAGGCGGCGCATTGCTACGAGCTGGAGAGCGGGCTGTATTTCGATACCTCGACGGTGGCGGATTATGGGCGGCTGGCGCGTGCGGCGACGGAAGAGGGAGAAGGGCGCATCGAGGCGGTTGAGGGCAAACGCCACGCGGCGGACTTCGCGATCTGGCGCAAGACGCCGCCCGGCGAGAAGCGGCAGATGGAGTGGGACAGCCCTTGGGGCCGTGGCGCGCCGGGCTGGCACCTTGAGTGCAGCGTGATGAGCCGGGAGCTGCTCGGGCTTCCATTTGATATCCACACCGGCGGCATAGACCATCGCGAGATCCACCACCCCAATGAAATCGCGCAAAATCAGGCGATTACCGGCTGTGGCTCATTGGATTGCGCGGAACATTCGGGCGCGCGGATGTGGATGCATAACAACTTCCTGATCGACCGCTCCGGCAAGATGAGCAAGTCGTCGGGCGAGTTCCTGCGGCTCCAGACCATCATCGACCGGGGCTTCCACCCGCTCGCCTACCGCATGCTGTGCCTTCAGGCGCATTATCGCAGCGAGCTGGAGTTTAGCTGGGACAACCTCGCGGCAGCGAGTCGGCGTTTACAGAGGCTTGTTTTGGCGTGCCGCCGAGTCCGTCCAGATTCAGAAGCTTATGCTAGGATTAGGCGACAGTTTCCTGGTGACAGAGCGGCAGGTCCTAAATTTGTCCGTGAATTAATTCCTTCTATAAAAGGTGAAATAAAAGATCATATCAATAAATTTGAAGAAGCAATCTCTAATGATTTAAATACATCTGATGCATTGGTGATTTTAGAAGATACTATAAAATCGAAAACCATATCAAAGAGAAGTAAAACATTGGCTATTGCTTTATTTGATGAAATTTTGGGTCTTGATCTTGTCAGGTTAACACGAAGGAAGTTGAGGTCATCTTCAATTAAAAATCAGTTACCTATCCCCGTCGTTAATGCTGATATAGATGCAGTCATTCGCACTCGTAAGCTACTGAAGCAGTCTAAAAACTTTGAGCAGGCAGATGCTTTGAGAAGTATTCTTGATTCTTGGGGTGTCGAGGTAATGGACGGTGACCCGATTGGTTGGGAATGGAAACTCGACCTAAGCTAATCAGCGCGGCCTACGCTACCCCTTATAGAGCGCGTCCAGCCGCTCCTGATATGTGCAGCGGATCATGTGGCGGCGGATCTTGATCGAGGGCGTGAGCATCTGGTTCTCGATGCTGAAAGGTTCGTCGGCGATAATGAACTGGCGCACTTTCTCGGTGACGGACAGCTCTGCGTTCACCCGATCCACCGCCGCGCGCAGGGCGCTGTGAAGCGTCGGATCGTGCGCCAGTTGCGCGAGGTTCGCGCCCTCGGTGCCCTGCGCCTTCGTCCATGCGCTAAGCCAGTCCGCCTCCGGCACCAGCACGCCGACGAGATAGGGCCGCTTGTCGCCGCTCACCATCGCCTGCGCGATTTCCTCCTGAAGGGTGAGCATGCCCTCGACCTTTTGCGGGGAAACATTGTCGCCCTTGTCGTTGACGATGATGTCCTTCTTGCGGTCCGTGATCTTCAAACGCCCGGCGCTGTCAAACTCGCCGATGTCGCCGGTGTGCAGCCAGCCGTTTTGCAACGCGCGCGCGGTTTCCGCATCGTTGCGCCAATAGCCGTGCATTACCAGCTCGCCGCGCACGAGGATTTCGCCGTCCTCCGCGATTTTCACCTCGACGCCCTTCAAGGGCGTGCCAACCGTGTCCATCGCCATGCCGGTGCTGGGCCTGGTGACGGAGATCACCGGCCCGGCCTCGGTCTGCCCATAGCCTTGCAGCAGTGTGAGGCCGAGCGCGTGGAAGAAATTGCCGACTTCCGGGTTCAGCGGCGCGCCGCCCGAAACCAGTGCCTTGATCCGCCCGCCGAAGCGCGCCTGCACCTTGGGCTTGATCGTGTGGTTGATGAGGAGGCGGATTGGCAAGTCCCATAATGCAGCCCGTTTACCCGCCTGCTTTTTCGCGTCGAGCCGTAGCGCCTGATCCAGCAGCAGCATCGGCACGCGGCCCTGCTTCTCTATCGCCTTCAGTACGCGGGCGCGCAGCACCTCGAACAGGCGCGGCACCACGACCATGATCGTGGGACGCACTTCCTCGATATTGGCGGCGAGCTTGTCTAGCCCCTCGGCATAATAGATTTGGCCGCCGAGGCCGATGGGCAGGAACTGGCCGCCGCTATGCTCATAGGCGTGAGAGAGGGGGAGGAAGGAGAGGAATATCTCATCGCCCCAGCCGAAATCCCCGGCGATGACGTCGATGCAGCCCTCGACGTTCAGGAGGATCGCGCCGTGATGCTGCTGCACCCCGCGCGGAGCGCCGCCGGTGCCGCTGGTGTAGATGAGGCAGGCGAGGTCGCTGCGTTTGGCGCTGAGGGCAGCGGCGCATGCTTTCGGATTGGCGGCGGGGTCGTCCTTAGAGACCTGTGCGCGGGTGGGTGTAGGGTCCTGAAAAGTGGTATTTTTGGCCTATTGTGCGATTGTTCTCGGGTGCGCCGCGGCGCTGGGAAAGTTGGTGGCAACTTTCATGCCGCTACGGTGAGAATATTCATGGTGCGCTTGAGGTTGTAGGCGATGGCGGTGAGGTGGACTTGGGCGGTGGCTTTGGCGAGACCTCGCCATCGCATTCGCCTGAGGCCGTAGCATCGCTTCCATGTCCCGAAGATTTTCTCGATCCGGCCCCGCACGCGATGGATTGGCTGATTCCATTGGCGGAGCCATGCCTGGGCTTCCTCTTCGGTGCGTGCCCAAACGCCGGTGGCGACAATGCGGGGAATGCCGCCCTTTGCCCGCACGGCGTCGCGAAAGTGATTGCCGCGGTAGGCGCTATCGGCAAACACCTCGCCGGGATTATCCGGTAGTGCTTCAGGGCCTGCCTTACCGTCATTGATATTAGCGGATGTGACCGAGACTTCCTCGACCAACGCCGTATCGGCATCGGCGCCGACATGGGCCTTGAAGCCGTAAACAGCCCGCTTTCCTTTGTGCTTTACCCAGCGCGCATCGTCATCGCCCTCACTGGCGGACGCAATGATGGTGGCATCGACCAGTGTTCCGGTCTTGACCGTCACCGCCTTGGACTTGAGCTGCATGGTGACAGATTCAAACAATGCCCGGTCAAGCTTGTGTGCAACGAGCAGCCTGCGAAATCGGACGAAGGCGGTACGTTCGGGCGTCGCTTCATTCGCGGCAAACCCGCAAAAACGGCGAAAGGAGGCTCGATCGTCGAGCGCCTCGGCCAGCTTCACGTCGGACAGGTCGTACCAGATCGAGAGCAGCAGGGCTTTGAACATCGCCAGCGGCGGCCAGGCCGGCTCGCCCTTGACAGCCGGATAGAGCGGATCGAGCAGCGCCGCGACCTGGCCCCAGTCGATCAGCGATACCAGCGCGTCTAGCGACGAAGCCGCTCGCTCGCGCCCTGCAAAACCAAACTGCTCTTGTCCAATAGAACGCTGCGCCATCTGCCGCTCTCCTTCTCGGAAAGCCTATAGAATCAGCAATCAACGCCCCTGTCTACACCCACCCGCGCACAGGTCTCCCTTATGCTCGGCGAGCAGATCGTCCCATTGCTTCAGGGAAAACGTGCTTGCCTGCGCGATCTTCAACGGCTCGATGCCGATCACCAGCCGTACGGCGTTGGAATGAATGACGGCGGGTAGCAACGGCTTGGCGAGCTTTGCGGTAGAGACGATCACGGCGGAAGCGCCGCTATCATTGAGGATATGATCGTGGTCACGTGTGGTGTTGGTGGTGTAGGTAGGGACGCTCACCGCGCCTGCGGCCATGATCGCAAGATCGGCGACGCAGAATTCCGGCCGGTTCTCGCTGACGATCATCACGCGGTCGCCGGGCTTGATGCCTTCCGCCTTGAGCGCCGCCGCGAGCGTCGCGACCTGCCGCGCTGCCTCCGCCCAGCTTATGCTGTGCCATTGGCCGCCTTCCTTGTGCCAGAGGAAGGGCTTGTCGCCATTCTCCCCCGCGCGGGTGAAGAACATCGCAACAAGGCTCGGGAAATGCTCGAATATGCGCATTGGCTCTCCGGTTATGCTTTTGCCGGAGTCTATAACCCGCTCATTCCGTAAGGGCCACCCCCACGCTGCGCGGATCGGCGGCGCCTTGCCATGTGCCATCGGGCAGGCGTTCGGCTGCGTTCGCCTTGAGGTAAGCGCTGAGCGGAGCGACATGATGGCCCATGGCTTCGAGCGCCGGTTTCATAGCTTCCAACGCCGTACCGGGTTCGAGCGCGAGGCCGTCCTTGTTGAAGAAAATCTGCCCCAGCCCGATGCTGTCCCGCGCGCTCATCCCCCAGTCGAGATGGGCGACGAGCGCCTTCGCCACCTGCATGATGATGGTCGCGCCGCCTGCCGCGCCGACGACGAAGACAGGTTTGCCCTTCGCGTCATAGACGATGGTGGGAGACATGGACGAGCGCGGGCGTTTGCCCGGCTCCACCCGATTGGCGACCGGCGCCCCGTTCTTCTCCGGTGCAAAGTCGAAATCGGTCAGTTCGTTATTGAGGAAATAGCCATGCGCGATGAGCTGGCTGCCGAACGGCCCTTCTACGGTGGAAGTGAGCGAGGCGATGTCGCCTGCATCGTCGATGGCTATGAAATGCGTGGTGCCGGGAGTTTCGTCTTTCTTTGCAGGCGTGCGGGGCTTTGCGCCGGGGGGCACACCCGCCTCATACGTCCCAAGCGCCTTGTCCGGCTGGATCAGCATCGAGCGGCGGCGAAGGTAGGCAGGGTCGATAAGGCCTGCGACCGGTACGCGCACATAATCGCTGTCGCCAAGGTATAGCGCGCGGTCGGCATAAGCGAGCATCATCGCCTCGCCGATCAGGTGCCAGCTTTCAGGGTTGTCCGCCCCGAGCGCCTTCATGTCGAACCGCTCCAGCATTCCGAGGATCTGCAACACAGTCGTCGCGCCGGACGAAGGCGGCCCCATGCTGCATATCTTGGTGCTGCGATAATGGCCGCACACTGCAGGGCGCTCTTTGGCGCGATAGGTGGCGAGGTCCGCGGTAGTGAGCTGGGTCGGGTTGCGGGACGCGGTAGCGACGGTGGTGCTGATTGCCGCCGCGTTGTCGCCTTTATAGTAGGCGTTCGGTCCGCCATGCGCCAGCGTTTCGAGGAAACTGGCTAGAGCCGGGTTGCGGAGCGTCTCGCCTTCCACGGCGGGGCGCCCGTCGATCCAGTAAATGCCGCGCGCCTCAGGGAAATCCGTCCACAGTGGTGCGGCGTTTGCTAATGCCCGTGCGAGCGGTTTCGACACCGTGAAACCATCCCGCGCCAGCTTGATCGCGGGTGTGAAGAGTTCTGCCCACGGCAGCTTGCCCCATTTACGATGCGCTTTTGCCATCAGCGCGACATTGCCCGGCACGCCAACCGACTTGCCGCCGGGAACTGCTTGCCAGAAGGGCAGGGGCTTGCCCTCAGCATCGAGGAACAGCGCTGGAGTGGCCGAGCGAGGCGCAGTCTCACGCCCGTCGATCGTGCTCACAAGGCCGCGCTTGCCGTCATGATGCACGAGGAAACCGCCGCCGCCGATGCCACTCGATTGTGGCTCGACAACAGTGAGGGCGAGCATCATCGCGAGCGCTGCGTCGGTCGCGGTACCGCCCTTGCGCAGCATCTCCATACCCGCCTCAGACGCGCGTGTGTCAGCGGAGGAGACAGTTCCCGCCGCCAGTGCCTGCGTCGAGAAGACAACGAAGGCTAGTAGAGCGAGTAGCCAGCGGCCTATGTCCCGCCTACGCCGCATCGATACCCACCGCCTGTGATATATTGGTGAAGCCATCACGCTCCAGCAACGCCTTCAGCCCCTTGTTGATCCGCGCCGCGAGATACGGCCCCTCGTAGACCATCGCGCTGTATATCTGGATGAGCGATGCGCCGGCGCGGATACGGGCATAGGCTTGCTCCGCGTTCGCGATGCCGCCGACGCCGATGAGCGGCACAGAGGCACCCAGCACGGCTCGGAAATCCTTGAGCCGCTGTAATGCCAGGTCATGCAAGGGCGCGCCAGAGAGCCCGCCGGTCTCGTCTGCATCGGGGGAATAGAGAGGTGGACGGCTGATAGTGGTATTGGAAACAATCAGCGCGTCGACCTTATGCTCGATAACGCTGGCAGCAATGTCCTCAATGTCAGCGGGCTCGAGATCGGGTGCCACCTTGAGGAAGACGGGCGGCCCATGCTCGCCCCGCTCCGCCATCACCGCGCTGAGCAGCTCATCGAGCGGCCCGCGACCTTGAAGCGCGCGCAGGCCCGGAGTGTTGGGAGAGGAGATGTTGACGGTCAGATAGTCTGCATAGGGCGCCATCTGCCTGACGCCGGTCACATAGTCGGCGATACGGTCTGCCGCATCCTTGTTCGCACCGATGTTGATACCGATTACGCGGCCTGTCCGCGGCATGAGTCGCAGGCGTTCGATTGCCTCCGCCTGGCCTCCATTATTGAAGCCCATACGGTTGATGACGGCGCGGTCCTTCGCGAGTCTAAACAGGCGTGGTTTCGGATTTCCGCTCTGCGGAAGGGGAGTAAGCGTCCCCAGCTCCGAAAAACCATATCCAAAATGGTGCATTAAATGCGCAACATTTCCATCCTTGTCGAAGCCTGCGGCGAGCCCGACCAGGTTGGGAAAGTCGATTCCGGCTATGCTTGTCCCGAGAACCTCGTCCACGGGCTTTGGTACGCCCGAGACAAAAGCACGAATCCCGAAAAGCGCCAAATAATGCGCCGTTTCAGGATCCAGACGAAAAAGTAGCGGGCTGAAAATACGGTAGAACATGGCTTTTGGCTATGCCAGCCCTGCCTTGAGGCGTCAAAGACTTGATGGCGCATGGGTGGTCTTTGCAATGAAATTCAAGACCCTCGGTTATGAATGTTTTTTGAGAGAAGTTCGCAATATGACCAATTTATACAAGTGCGAACCCCTGGCTTGGCATAAATAGTCCCTGCGACCCGAAGGGCTCTCTGGCTATCCGCTAGGAGACCTTTATACCTTATGCCTGGCAGCCAAGTGCTGCCGGGCATTTTTTCTCTATACGGTCTGTCTCAAGAGACTTGCTAATGGCTTTTGGTTTCCCCACTTTAAAGTTAGGTAAGTTGATACCTTAAACACGGGGCAATCGGGGTCATTACTGCAAATGGATCAGGTCTTTCCTGGCAGAGATATTCAGACTCCTGTCGAGCTTCGATATTGGGAGCCTCCTGAAAAGCTGCGCTATTATTTTGGTTCAATCTATCTCTTCGTCGCGCATATAGCTGATTATAAGGACATGACCCGGGCGGACATGCCGCAATTGCGGTTCATGCTGTCCGGCAGCGGCGAATATGAGTTTCACGACGGGGCCGTATTCGCGACTCCGGAAGTGTGCATGGTCGGCCCGACTATGGGGGCCACGCACTTCTCCTTGCAGGGTACCGCCGAAGTTTTCGGCATCTCTGTTCTGCCACTGGGGTGGCATGCTATGGGCTGTCCTGATGCTCATTTATGGGTGGATAAGCTCTGCGATGCCAATGTAAAAGCCGGTCCGCAATATGGACAACAGCTGGAATTGCTCCGCGCTACGCCGGATCGCGATGCAGCGGCGGCCAGCATCTGGAAATTCCTTGAGGCACAGCTCAAGCCGGTCAGCAAGCAGATGATGGATCTGGTGACCACGATCGACGAATGGCTGGGCGATGCGGATTCGCCGCAGATCGAGGATATCGTTGCGAAGACCGGCCTCTCCGCCCGCCAACTCGCGCGATACACCAACAAGCTTTACGGCGCACCGCCCAAGCTGTTGGCGCGCAAATATCGCGCGCTGCGGTGCGCCTCGCAGATCGTCATCGACCGCAAGAACTGGATGGAGCTGTGTGACGAAGGTAATTTCTATGACCAGTCGCACTTCATCCGCGAGATCAAGCAGTTCCTCGGCCATACTCCGCACCAGTTGTTGCACGATCCAACGGCGGTTGCTCGGCTGACAGTACAACGTCGCGCGCTCACCGGTCTGGTGAAGCTCAATCGCATCAGCTGAGAATCAGCCGGGTAGCGCCCCTTGATTTATGGGCATGAACTGACCACATGCACCTAATCGGAGTGATTCGTTCCGATTAGGTGGGAGTTTGGGCAATGCGGCTTTCGAGCCTTGCCGATTATGCTGTTGTGATGATGGGAGCGGCGGCGCGGCATTGTGGCGGCGTGCGCACCAGTGCGACCGAGCTCGCCGCCGAGACCGGCATACCGCTCCCCACCGCGCAAAAACTAGTAAGCCTGCTCACCCGTGCGGGATTGCTGAAATCCGTGCGCGGGCAGGGCGGCGGCATCAAGCTCGCCCGCCCCGCCGCCGCGATCAGTCTTGCTGACATTATTGAGGCCATCGAGGGACCAATAGCGATGACCAACTGCACCAGTCATGGCAGTTGCGGTTGCACCATCGAGCCTGATTGCTCGGTGAAGCCGCATTGGAGCGCGGTAAACAACGCCGTACGCGGCGCGCTGGGCGGGGTGACGCTTGCCAGTCTTTCTGCGGGAGTACACGCATGACCGAGGTCGCGCAAAAAGACGCTGCCGCCCGCGCCGCCGCCGCCAAGGTCGCGGACTATGAGCATGGCTGGTCGTCGGACATCGAGCAGGAATATGGCCCCAAGGGCTTGTCCGAGGATACTGTCCGCTTCATCTCCGCCAAAAAGGATGAGCCGGAGTGGATGCTCGATTGGCGGTTGAAGGCCTATCGCCACTGGCTGACGATGGAGACGCCGGACTGGGCGAAGCTCAACGTGCCGCCGATCGACTATCAAAGTGCCTATTACTGGGCCGCGCCCAAGGCGAAACCGAAGCTGGGCAGCCTAGACGAGGTCGATCCCGAAATCCTGCGCGTCTATGAGAAGCTCGGCATCCCGCTGGAGGAGCAGAAAGTGCTCGCCGGCGTCGAGGGTGCACGGAAAGTCGCGGTGGATGCGGTGTTCGACTCGGTCTCTGTCGCCACCACTTTCCGGAAAGAGCTGGAAGAGGCGGGCGTCATCTTCCGCTCGATCAGCGAGGCGATCCGCGAATATCCCGATCTGGTGAAGAAGTGGCTGGGCCGCGTCGTGCCGATGCACGACAATTATTTCGCTACATTGAACTGCGCGGTCTTTAGCGACGGCACCTTCGTCTACATCCCGGAGGGCGTGCGCTGCCCGATGGAGCTATCGACCTATTTCCGCATCAACGCCGAGAACACCGGCCAGTTCGAGCGCACTTTGATCGTCGCTGACAAGGGCAGCTATGTGAGCTATCTTGAAGGCTGCACCGCGCCGCAGCGAGACGAAAACCAGCTCCACGCCGCCGTAGTCGAGCTGGTCGCGCTGGACGACGCCGAGATCAAATATTCCACCGTGCAGAACTGGTATCCGGGCGACGCGGAGGGCAAGGGCGGCATCTATAATTTTGTTACCAAACGCGCGTTGTGTCAGGGCAGGAACAGCAAGGTGAGCTGGACGCAGGTGGAGACGGGCAGCGCGATCACCTGGAAATATCCGAGCTGCGTGCTGAATGGCGAGAATTCGGTCGGCGAGTTCTACTCGGTGGCGGTGACGAACAATTATCAGCAGGCTGACACCGGCACCAAGATGATCCACAATGGCAAAAACAGCCGCTCGACCATCGTCAGCAAGGGCATCAGCGCGGGGCGGAGCAGTGGCACTTATCGCGGCCTCGTGCGCGTGGGCGCGGGCGCGGAGAATGTACGCAACTTCACGCAGTGCGACAGCCTGCTGTTGGGGAGCGAGTGCGGCGCGCACACGGTGCCCTATATCGAGGTCAAGAACCCGACCGCGCAGATCGAGCATGAGGCGACGACGAGCAAGATTTCCGACGACCAGCTTTTCTACGCGATGCAGCGCGGGCTGGATCAGGAAGCGGCTGTGGCGCTGATCGTCAACGGCTTCGCGAAAGAGGTGCTGCAACAACTGCCGATGGAATTCGCGGTGGAAGCGCAGAAGCTGCTCGGGATTAGCCTTGAGGGGTCAGTTGGATGAGCTCCACCCGTTCCACCCCCGTCATGCCGGACTTGATCCGGCATCCCGCTTCTTCATGCGCGAAGGACGAAGGCAGCGGGCCCCCGGATCAAGTCCGGGGTGACGAGGGTTTTTTGGTTGAGGGGAGCGTGGGGTGATGAAGAACTGCTTGGATTGTGGATTAGAGGTCGATGATAGTGTTTACGCCTGTCCAAATTGTGGAAGGCAGTTTGCCTATATTGCAGGGGAGCAGTCTCAAGATGCTTCTGAGCAGGCATATTTTCAGGCCGCGGTTCGACCAGATGGCTCAGGAGCAAAAGCTGCCGGTGTTATAATAGGTGGATTGGGTATTATAGTTTGGCTCTTCTCCTTATTTATGAGTGAGAAAGAGTACTCTTTCTCCGATGTTGATCCTGACCGTTTAGCTCTAAAATACTCACTTTCTCTAATTGGCGGAGGAATGTTGAGCTTGGGTCTTATCATCTGGTTGGCGGGATACATTGTTTTCGCAATCTCCTTTCTGCCCGGCAAAGACGATAATGCCCCTGATCACTAACCTCTCGAACAACGACGCTGCCCGCACCCAACCGGATAAAACATACCAAGGACGACAAAATTGAGCGACGAAGACGATATTCAGGATGCCCTCGCCGATTTCGCGGAGGATGTCGGCAATGGGCAGGCGTGGACCGCCGCGATCCGCATCCTGACCGAGGATTATGAGCTGGAGGAAGGCGAGCTACAGGCCCGCGCCGTCAAGGATTTCGGCGATCTCGATGCCTATCAGGCGGAGTGCCGCGCGGCGCTGGACAAGGGCGACGCCGCCTTCACCGAAAAGCTGAAGGCAGACAAGGCGTTCCACAAGGCCAAGGCCCCCAATCTCGCGCGCATGGGGCCGGTGACGGAGTTCGTGACCGGCGTGCTGGAAAAAGGCGCGCCCGAGGCTGGGGCGGACTGGTGGCCCTATATGCCGATCAAGCGCCATATCGACACATTGTTCCCCGCGCCGGGCGATGTGCGCGACATGGCCTTCTGGACCGCGCGGACGCTGCAGCGCGCGCATAAGGGATGAATAATGCTTTCGATTAACAACCTCTCGAACACCGTCGCGGATAAGCCGATCCTCAAGGGCCTGTCGCTCGCCATCAACGCGGGCGAGGTGCATGCGATCATGGGGCCGAACGGCGCGGGGAAATCGACGCTCGCCTATACACTCGGTGGCCGTCCCGGCTATGAGGTGACGGGCGGCAGCGTGATGTTCTCTCCCCGCCGTCACCCCGGCCCCCGAGCCGGGGTCCCGCTTTCTGACGGCGATGCAGAAATAAGCGGGACCCCGGATCAAGTCCGGGGTGACGAAGAGTGGGTGGATCTTCTCGCGCTAGAGCCGCATGAGCGCGCCGCAGCGGGTCTCTTCCTCGGCTTTCAGTATCCGGTCGAGATTCCCGGCGTTTCCAACCTGCAATTCCTGCGCGAGAGCCTCAACAGCCAGCGCCGCGCCCACGGGGAGGAGCCGCTGTCAGGCGGCGATTTCCTGAAGCTCGCCAAGGAGAAAGCGGCATTGCTCGGCCTCGATATGGAGATGCTGAAGCGGCCGGTGAATGTCGGCTTTTCGGGCGGCGAGAAGAAGCGGGCCGAGATGGTGCAGATGGGCATCCTCGACCCCAAGCTCGCGATCCTCGACGAAACGGATTCGGGGCTGGACATCGACGCGCTGAAGACTGTCGGCGCGGGCATCAACGCGATTATGAGGAAGCCCGACAAAGCTGTGCTGCTCATCACGCATTACCAACGCCTGCTGGATTATGTCGCGCCCGATTTCGTGCATGTGCTCGCGGGCGGGCGGATCGTGAAGTCCGGCGGGCCGGAGCTGGCACTGGAGCTTGAACGCGAAGGCTATGCGGAGGTTGTCGCTGCATGACGGCACTCGCTCTCCCCACACGGCGCGCGGAGGATTGGCGCTATTCGGATGTGGAGGCCGTCGCCTCCATCTGGCCGGTGCCTGCGCCGCAGCGCATCGTGCTGGGTGCGGGCGAGGACGGCGCACACGCGCTGTTGCAGGATGCGGATCACAATGCCGTCATCGTGCGTGATTATGTGATCGAGCTGTCCGACGGCGCGAGCTTCGACTTTCATCTGCTGAACAGCGGCGGTCGGCTGGGCCGCGTGACCTTCGATGTGCGGCTGGGCAAAGCCGCGCATTTCGCCCTGCATGCCGCGATCATCGGCGGGGGTGAGCAGACGCTGGAAGTCGTCACCACCGTCACCCATGCCGAACCAGATGCGACCAGTGAACAGGTCGTGCGCTCGATCCTCGGTGGCAAGGCTACTGGCAACTATCTCGGCAAGATCGCGGTCGAAAAGGGCGCGCAGGGCACGGACGCGAGCCAGTCCGTCAAGGCGATGCTGCTCTCGCGCACGGCTACCGCCAACGCCAAGCCGGAGCTGGAGATTTTCGCCGACGATGTGCAGTGCGCGCATGGCTGCGCGGTGGGTGAGCTGGACAAACAGGCGCTGTTCTACATGGCCTCGCGCGGGATGGACCCGCAGACGGCGCAGACACTGCTCTTGAAAGCGTTCGTCGCGGGTGTGTTCGATGGCATAGAGGACGAGGCGGAGCGGGAGCGGTTCGAGGCGGCGGCGCTCGCGAAGCTGGAGGGGCTGGCATGAACGTCGCAAGTCCGATCAAAGCTTTACGTGCCGATTTCCCCGGCCTTGTCACCGTTGAGGGCAAGCCGTGGCATTATCTCGACACCGCCGCGACCGCGCAGAAGCCGAGGGCGGTGATTGACGCGGTATCGCGCGCGCTGGGCGAGGATTATGCGACCGTGCATCGCGGTGTCTATGCGCGCTCGGCCAATATGACCCTCGCCTATGAGGCGGCGCGGCGGCGGGTCGCGGGGTTTATCGGTGCGGAGAGCGATCAGGAGATCGTGTTCGTGCGCGGTGCGACCGAGGGGATCAACCTTGTCGCGCAGAGCTGGGGTGGCGCGAACCTGCATGCGGGCGATCGCATCTTGCTGAGCCAATTGGAGCATCATAGCAATATCGTGCCGTGGCAGCTGATTGCCGAACGGGTGGGCGCGCATATTGACGTCGCGCCGCTGACCGTCGATGGCTGTATCGATCTGGATGCAATGCAGGCGATGATCACGCCGCAACACAAGATGGTCGCGCTTGCGCATGTCTCGAATGTGTTGGGCAGCCAGCTTGACGTAAAGCGCGCCTCGGAAATCGCCCACTCTGTAGGCGCTAAAATTCTGATCGACGGCTGCCAAGCAGTGCCGCGTTTGCCGGTGGATGTCCGCCAGATTGGATGTGATTTCTATGTTTTTTCGGCGCACAAGCTGTATGGCCCCACCGGCATCGGCGCGCTGTGGGGGCGTAAAGAGCTGCTCGATGCCATGCCTCCCTATCAGGGTGGCGGATCGATGATCGACCGGGTCACGTTCGCGCGCACGACCTATGCGCCGGCGCCGACCCGGTTCGAGGCTGGAACGCCCGCGATCGTCGAAGTGATGGGGCTGGCGGCAGCGATCGATTATGTCGAGGCGATTGGCTTGCCCAATATCTACGCCCATGAGGCGGCGTTGGTGCGAGAAGCGCGTGCGGCGCTTTCCCAGATCAACAGCGTTCGTGTGCTCGGGCCGGAAGATAGCGCGGGCATCCTCTCCTTTGAGGTCGAGGGGGTACATCCGCACGATGTCGGCACCATATTGGACGAAGAAAATGTCGCCATCCGCGCAGGGCATCATTGCGCGCAGCCGCTGATGGAGCATCTGGGCGTGCCCGCCACGGCGCGGGCGAGCTTTGGCCTCTACAGCGACGAGAGCGACATTGCCGCGCTGGTGCGGGGCATTGAACGGGTAAGGAAGATTTTCGGGTGAGCGATATGAACGAAGAACGCAAAATCGCGGTAGAAGAAGTTGAGCAGGTCTCCGCTCCGCCCAAGGCGCGAGTCGAGGATGCTGCCGACGAAAGTGCGGCGGACAAGCTGGAGCGCAAGCGCGATTATCTCGAAGGCTTCCTCAGCCAGCAGCCTGCCGAGCAGTCAGCCGGTGAACCGGGCGGAGACGTCTATGAAGGCATCATCGCCACGCTCAAGGAAATCTTCGATCCCGAAATTCCGGTCAATATCTATGATCTGGGGTTGATCTACGGTGTTGATGTGACCGAGGACGGCCACGCGGTCGTCACGATGACGCTCACCACGCCGCACTGCCCGGTGGCGGAGAGCATGCCCGCCGAGGTGGAGTTGCGCGTCGGCGCGGTGCCGGGCGTCGGCACGGTCGACGTCAATCTGGTGTGGGACCCGCCGTGGGACCCGCAGAAGATGAGCGATGAAGCCAAGCTCGAACTGGGAATGTTGTGATGAACGCAGAAACCAAGACTCCCCGCGCGCGCCCTGCAGCCGTCACGCTCACCCCGTCGGCGGAAAAGCGCATTGCGGACCTGATGGCGCAGGCGCCTGAAGGCGCGATCGGCGTCAAGCTTTCCACCCCTCGTAGGGGATGTTCGGGCCTTGCCTATTCAGTCGATTACGTCACCGAAGAAGCGAAGTTCGACGAGAAGATCGAAACGCCGGACGGCACATTCTATATCGACAGCGCCTCTGTGCTCTATCTGGTCGGCAGCATCATGGACTGGCGCGAGGATGATTTTGCGGCGGGCTTCGTGTTCGACAATCCCAATGCCAAGGGAAGTTGCGGCTGCGGCGAGAGCTTCACCGTCTAGTTCAGCCTTCGAGGTCCATATCCTCCCATATCGGCAGGCGCATCGTGAAGTGCGCGCCGCCGCTCTCGCCTTCGGCATAGCTGACGTCGCCACCGCATTGCCGCGCGACCGCCGCAACATAAGCTAGGCCCAGCCCCGATCCACGCGCGCCGGTTGCGAGGCGCGTATAGCCGAAGCGTGCGAATGGGTCCGCCTTGCGCGCAGGGGGCAGGCCCGGCCCTTCATCGATCACGGAGGCCAGTACGCAACCATCCTCATGGAGCACTGCGCAGCGGATCGTGCTCTTTTCTGGCGAGGCGTTCACGGCGTTGGAGAGCAGATTGACGAACGCACGTACCAGTGCAGCCGCATCGCCCAATACCCACAGGTCTGCGTTCTGTGCGGCGCTGCGATCGATCAGCACGCCAGCAGCGCGCGCCTGAGCCCAGGTCATGTCGATAGCCTGCGCCATGGTATCGCCGACATCGACTGGCTCCCGTTCCGCCGGCTGGCTTTCGAGGCGTGCGAGCTGCACGAAATTGTCAGCGAGATTGAGCGTTGTCTCGGCATAGCGCCGGATGCGGGCATGCACCTCGCGCTGTCGCTCGGGGAGATCGCGTCCGGACTCTCCCTCCAGCAGTGCGATGATCGACGCCTGTGGGCCGCGCATGTCATGCGAGAGGAATTGCAGCATTTCCTGCCGCTCGACCGCGCTTTTCTGCATCAGCGCGATGATCTGGTGCAGGCGCTCGGTCCCCTCGGAAATGCGATCTCCTCCGCGTCCGTCGATCAGGCTGGGCGAGAGCGCGGATTGCGCGAGCAGCGCGTCTATTTCCGTATGGATGAATTCTGTCACCGCTGTCAGTCGCCGCCAGCCCCATAAGGGATAGACTATCGCCGGGCCGATCAGCGCCGCCACGGGTGGCACCCAGCACCCCGTCAGCGCCAGAGCCAGGATCGAACCGAAAAACAACGCCGCCATCATGCTGATTGTGAGCAGCAATGTCTGGGTAGGGGATAGCCGCCAGAAGGCAAGCATAAGCAGCCAGAGCGGCACTATCGACAATATCGCGACCCAGTTGCGCCCCATGGGCATGATGAACCGGTCAGCCAGCAGGCTGTTGAGCAGATTGGCCTGCACTTCCGCGCCAGACATCAGGGCCGAGCTACCCGGAATGGAATAGAGATCACCGAGGCCAGTAGCCGTTGCGCCGACGATCACGGTCTTGCCGCGCAGCAGTCCCGGCGGCACCTTGCCGTGCAAGACGTCTGCGAAGCTTATGGTCTGGAACCTGCCCACATCATTGAATGCTATGCTGACGACCGGCCAGTCCGATGATACATGCTGATAGATGGGCGAAGGCGTGCCGCGCATTTCGCGAAAGGCGAGCTCCGTCATGTGCGGGATCCACTGCCCATTATCCAGCGCCTTGATTTCTATATGCCGCACACGCCCGTCATTATCCGGGTTCATATTGACGATGCCCAGGCCGGTTGCCGCCGCCGCGATCTCGGGGTTGGGGCGCAAAATCTTGTACGGCGCGCCATTGGGGCCGGGGATGTCGAACAATATGGGTAGATAAACCGGCGGCTTGCCCGAAATCGCGCGCGCGATGCTGGCATCGTCCGGCGTCGGCTCTATAAACAATATATCATAGAGGATCACCTTCGCGCCCGCTGCCTTGAGGCGGGAGATAGCCTCTGCATGGAGCTCTCGCGGCCACGGCCAGCGTCCGATCGCGGCGAGGGATTCATTGTCGATCCCTACAATTACGATGTCCTTGTCGGGCGGTGCTGCATGCTTCGGTGCGGCAAAATCGTATATGAGATGCTCGGCGCGATCGAATATCTGCATCCGCTCGGCCAGAAACAGCGCTATACTCGCCGCAAGACCTATAAACAGCCACTCGAACCAGAGGCGGCGGAACCTCATACCCTTCCGGCTAGCTTATGGTAGGGAATTGACGCTATCAGGGTGGAGGTCAAGGAGAGGTGAGGGAGCGCCGATCCATTCGCAGGGTCAGCTGTCCTCGGCATCCTTTACTCCTTGTCAAACACCTCCAGCCGATAGCCATGACCGAAGATCGTCTGAAGCCTATACCCGTTTTCCGGCCCGAGTCTAAGCTTAGATCTTATGCGAGAGATATGCATGTCTAGCGTGCGGGTGGGAAGATCCGGCACACTGTTCCAGAGGGTTTCGAGAATATAGGCACGGGAAAATGCGCGATTGGGGCTGCTGAAAAACATACGCGCCAGCGCAAACTCTCTGGCTGTGAGCGGGATTTCCTCGTCGCCCAAAGTGACCGTGTTTGACATGCGGTCAAAGCTGTAGCCTCCGAATTCCTCGATCCGGCTCTGTTTTTCGGGCTGATGATTGCTGCGCCGCATCACCGCCTCGACGCGCGCGAGGATCACATTCTTCGATTCCGGCTTGATAATATAATCGTCCGCGCCGGAATTGAGCGCCTCCGCGACATCGGCCTTGTCGGCCCGGCTGGTCAGCATGATTACCGGCGGGCAGGGGTTTAATGTCTCGCGCGCCCAGCGGAGAATATCGAGGCCGTTCACCGGAGGCATCATCCAGTCAAGTATTACGAGGTCGAACGTATCGCGCATCATCGCGTTCATCAGGTCGCGTCCATCACGAAACACGCTGCATTTATGCCCGCCGTCGGTCAGCAGCGATCCCATGAACTCCCGGATCGTTTCCTCATCGTCCGCAACAGCGATCCGCATCAACCTCTCCCTCGCATGGCCCGAGGTTTATGCCCCCGCATCGCCCAAGTCATGGGCACAGAGCATTGTTTTACAGATGTTTACGTGAACCGAATGCGCCTTCACAACATGCGCCGGAGCACGCCATCCTTGAGGCGGAAGTGATGATAGAACGCCGCCAGAATATGCAGCGCGAGCAGTGGAATAAACAGCTTGCCCATGATCTCATGGCCCTCGTGCGTGGCCTCGGCAAGCATGCTGCCTTTCTCGACTGCGAGCTTGGGAATATCAAACAGCCCGAACCAATTAAGCGGATAGGGACCGGACGAGGAGAATATCCAGCCACTCAAGGGTACGCCGATCATCATGATATAGAACAGCCAGTGCGTGGCCTTGGCAAGCGCGGCTTGCCAGCCGGGCATGGAGGAGGGCAGCGCTGGAGGCGTATGCGTGAAGCGCCAGCCGAGGCGGACAAGCGAGAGAGCCAGCACAGTCAGGCCGAGCGATTTGTGCACGCCGGGCATCCAGGGCGTCGTCTTCCAGGCGTCATGGTTGAGGCCGAGTATCAGCGCCGCGATTATGCCAATCGCGATCAGCCAGTGCAGCGTTCGCGCAATGCCATTATATTTCACCAGAGCTTCTGCGGTCATATCGGCCTTACTCCCCATGCTCATATGGAAATCAGTTTACTTCCGGCGCGTACCCTTCATCGCCATCGCGCCGAATGCGCCAGCCTGTATCGTGCCGGTGAGCGTGTCGCCCTCGACAATCGCATCGCATTCCAGTGACATCGGCATCGGCATTACCATGTCCATCTTCCAGGTGAGGATGTTGCCATCGACCTTGCCGTCCTTCACGTCGAGCGAACCCAATGGCCCCGCATTGGTGCCGTGAAAGGTGCCGCCACTGCTGATGACGGTGAACACGCTGGGCTGGTCGCCCATCGGTGTCTTGGTGATGCAGTCATAGGCGCCATCGACTGAGGCCATGTTCTTCTCTCCTTAATGCGCGGCCGCAACAGGCGCGGCGGCTGAGTCGTTCGATGCTGGGGCGGATATTTCCACCGGAAGCCCGAGCTTTGCAAGCTGTGGCATCACGACTGACTTGTCCCCCACCACGACCCAGATCATCTTGTTGGGGTCAATCGCCGCGCGGGCCGCAGCATCCAGCGTAGCAGCCGTCTGCCCCTTGTAGCGCGCGGCAAGCCCCTCGACATAATCGAACGGGCGGCCGAACAGCGCATCGCGCTGCATCTGGCTCAGCACGGCGCCTGAGGTTTCATAGCCGCCCGGCAGCTCGCGGATGGAGCCGTTGACCGTACGGTCCAGCTCTTCCGGGGTGATGCCCTTGGGGCCGAGGAAGTCGCTGATATCCTGTCGGATCGCAGCGATACTGTCGCCGGTCCTGTCCGCTTGCACCGGCGCGACGACAATATAGGCAGCATTCTGCTCGTTCCGGTCGATGAGCGAGCCTACGCCATAGGACCAGCCCTTTGTCTCTCGGAGATCAACATTGAGGCGCCCCAGCATGCCGCTGCCCAATATGTCATTGGCGGCGAGAAGATCGACGAAGTCGTCGCTGCCTTTGCCCTTCAACACCATGCCCGCATAGATCATTGACTGCGGCGATTGCGGCCTGTCGACGAGGATGATGCGCGGACTTGGGGCGGGTGGCGTGGCGCTGAAATCCTTCCTGCCCGGCATGTCGCGCGTCATCGGCCATGCGCCGAAGCGTGCTTCGAGCTGGGTTTTCAACTCATCAAGCGTGACATCGCCCACGGCAAAGATTTCCGCCGTATCCGCGCGTAGCCATTTGTGCTGGAAGGCTGCGAGGTCGTCGCGCGTCAGCTTCGCAACCACGGCGGGGTCGCCCGATCCGCTACTGCCGATCCCATAAGGATGATTGCTGCCATACAGCGCCGGGAAAAATGCGCGACGGGCGAGACCGCGCGGGTCAGTTTTTTCCTGCGCGATACTGGCGAGCAGGCCTGCGCGGACCCGCTCCAGCTCTTTCGCGTCGAAGCTGGGATGCAGGATGATGTCGCTCAGCAGATCAAGCGACGGCGCGAGATTGGGGGTGAGCGCATAGAGCGAGATATTGGTGCGATCCAAGGACGCGCCGACGCTGATGCTCGCGCCCAGACGCTCCTGCGCCTCTGCTATTTCGATGCTGTTGCGGCTCGCGGTGCCTTCCTTCAGCATAGCGAGCGTCAATGCCTGCGTGCCTTGTGCTTGTGCTGGGTCCGCGGCCTTGCCGGCATTGAACGAAACGGTGAGGCGCACGGTCGGAAGGTTGGTGCGCCGAGCGAGATGCACCTTGATGCCATTGGAGAGCGTCGTCGTTTCAACTGTCGGGAAATCCACATTGGCGAACGCGCCGACCGCGGGAAGCTTGCTGCGATCAAGCACGGCGGCTGGATTAAGCGTCATGGGCTGCTCGCCCTCGGCTACGAAGTGCGCGGGCTTGGTGCCGCCGGAGCGCGCCCCGGCAGGTTTGGCAGCCGCGCCACCGTCCTCATAGGCATCACGCTCACCCGGCACGACCTGAAGCGCGAACACAGGCCGGGTGAGCCATTTGCCCATCGCCGCGCGCACCTTTTCCGGCGTCGCGGCGGCTATGTCGGCCAGTTCCTTTTTGTAGTGCGCCGGATCATTGGAAAAGAGCAGCCCTTGCCCCAGCATCGCAGCCTTGCCGCCGCTGTCGCCCACCTGCTCCAGCCCGCCAATGCGCGCGGAAACATCGCTGATCGCCACGCGCTGCACTTCGTCCGCTGTCGGTCCTTTGGCGATATAGTCGGCAACGATCTCATCAAGGCGCTTCGAGAGAACAGTTGGATCGACCCCCGGTTTTACATCCGCCGTCACCTCGAAAAAGCCGAGCTGCGCGAGGATCTGCGCGTGCGCGGTGACGGAAACGGCAAGCTGCTCGCCTTTCACCAACTGGTTATCCAGCCGTGAGGACGCGAGGCCACCCAGCACATGCGCGCCAATTGCGAGCGGCGTCGCATCCGGGTCATTAAGGCCGGGGATGGTCCACCAGCGATAGAGCCGCGTGGTGGCGACGCGATCCTTGAGCACCTCGTCCTTGCGCGCCGCCAGCGTCGGGATATCGACCTTCACCGGCTGCACAGCCTTGCCGCGCTTGAAATCGCCGAAATATTTGGTGACGAGGCGCTTGGCGGTCGGCACGTCAATGTCTCCCGCCAGCACCAGTACCGCGTTGTTCGGCGCGTAGTGATCGGTGAACCAGCCTTTCACATCGGCCAGCGTCGCGCCATCCAGATCCTTCATCGAACCGATGGTGTCGTGGCCGTATGGATGATCGGGCGGGAGCAGCCCGGCAATCTGGGCATAATCGACCATGCCATAAGGCTGGTTGTCGCCCTGACGCTTTTCGTTCTGCACCACGCCGCGCTGGGCATCGAGCTTGGTCTGGTCAATCGCGCCTAGGAGATAGCCCATGCGGTCGCTCTCCATGAAGAGCGCGGTCTCGATGGCGCCGGTCGGCACGGTCGCGAAATAATTGGTGCGGTCGAACCATGTGTTGCCATTGAGGTCCGTCGCGCCGATCTGCTGCATCGGCGTGAAATAGTCGCCCGGCGCATGCTCGGAGCCATAAAACATCAGATGCTCGAACAGATGCGCGAAGCCGGTCTTGCCCTTGGGCTCATGCTTCGAGCCGACATCGTACCAGATCGACTCCGCGATAATCGGCGCCTTGCGATCGGTATGGACGATGACGCGCAGGCCGTTTTTGAGCGTGAACTGGGAATAGGGGATGTCGACCTGAGAGACGAGAGCCGAGGCAGGCACCTGCGCGGGTGCGGATGCGGGGGTGAAAGCGAGCGCGGTGGCGGTGAGCAGGGAAGAGAGGAGGCGGGGCAGGGGCATGGACGTCTTTCGGGCTCGTGAAACGGATCGCGCAGGAGCATAACTGCGTGTTGTCGGGCTGCAAGCTGGATTGATGGAGAAAAGATGAAGCGGAGATGAACGGGGGGAGCGGTTGACTGCCGGGTTAGTTAACTAGTCGCTGACGTAGTCTCAATTCTGTGATTAGAGCTGTGATTCCAAGACAGACAATCATTGGAGACGCCTCATCAAGGTATAAAGAGGTGAGTTTGAAAGCATCCCAAGCTTTTGGACTTAGGTAAAAGCGCCAGAACAGGTCAAACCCTATAAATGTGGAGCCTAATATAGCAGCATCAGTCCATGGAAATCTTTTTGTTCTAATCGCGCGGTGAACGACAAACGTGATAATGATGCAGAAGAGGCTATAGTTGGCGAAAGTAAGGGCCTCTTGGATTATAGATACGAATAGCCAAGCATAGAACCATGGTCCTCCGCTATAACGCATAGCTGTGAACCACAGTGCGAATGTAAAATAGAATATGATTGTAACGTTGCGGGGCTGGACAGTCATAACGTTACCCTTGTTTAAGCTTTTAATATGCGCAATCCTGTCGCAGCTCACCAGTCCTTTTTACGTACCCGCCCGCATCTTTTCCGCCGCAGTGGAGGCGAGGACGTCGGCGCGTTCGTTTTCAGGGTGGCCGTTGTGGCCTTTGACCCAGTGCCACTCCACCTCATGTGGTGCGGCGGCGGCGAGCAGGGCTTGCCAGAGATCGCTGTTCTTCACCGGCTTTTTGTCGGCGGTTTTCCAGCCGTTACGCTGCCACCCGTGTACCCATTTGGTAATACCATCGCGCACATAAACGCTATCTGTGGTTAAAATCACATGGCAGGGGCGCTTGAGCGCCTTCAATGCCTCCAGCGCCGCCATCATTTCCATGCGGTTGTTGGTGGTGTCCGCCTCGCCGCCGGAAAGCTCTTTCTCATGGGAGCCAGAACGGATCACCGCGCCCCAGCCGCCGGGGCCGGGGTTGCCCTTGCACGCGCCATCGGTGAAGATTTCAACGCGGGTGAGCGCGCTCATGCCGCGCCAAGGTCCGCAGGCGTTGCGTCCGCATAGAAATCGAGGCGGCGCAAATAAGCGAGCGGATCTTTCCGCGTCACCATCGCGTCCGGCGGCGTGTTGATCCAGTCATAGGCGCGGGTGAGGAGGAAGCGCAGCGCCGCACCCCGGCACAGGATCGGCAGGGCTTTGCGTTCGGCGTCCGAAAGGCCGTGTGTCTCGCTATAGCCGCTGACCAGTGCCGCACCGCGGTCCGCGTGATAAGTGCCGCCATCAACCGAGAAGCACCACGCGCCATGCGTCACCGCGAGGTCATAGGCGCGGATGTCGGTGCAGCTGAAATAGAAGTCGATGAGGCCGGTAACGGTGTCGCCGTTCATCAGCACATTGTCCGGGAAGAGATCGGCGTGGATGACGCTGTGTTCCAGATCGGCGGGCCAATGCGCATCGAGATAGGCGAGTTCTTCAGACACCCGCGCGGCAAGGCCGGGCGCGATGTCATCGAGATGCTCGCCGCATTTCCCGGCGAGGTCATGCCAGCCCGAGAGCGAGAGAGTATTGCGACGCTCGCCCGCAAAGCCGCGCGCTGCGACATGCAGTTCGCCCAGCGCTTGGCCCGCAGCGAGCGATTGTGCCGGGGTCGGCTCGGTCACGGAAATGCCGGAGAGAAACTCGATCAGGCAGGCGGGCCGCCCAGAGAGCTGTTGCAGCTTGCGGCCCTGTCTGTCCGCGATGAAGCGCGGCACCTTGCATCCGCGCGCGCCAACATAGTCCAGCAGGTCCATGAAGAAAGGCAGGTCCGCCTCATCGACACGCTTTTCATAGAGGGTGAGGATGAAGCGTTCGCTCGTGCCATCCTCCCGCCGCGTTTCCAGCATGTAGTTGCTATTCTCCACCCCCTCCGCGATGCCCTTGGCAGAGACGAGCGCGCCGGTATCGTAGCGGGTGAGAAATTGCGCCATTTCCTCGGCGGGGACGTGGGTATAAACGGCCATCAGGCAGTCTCCAGCCCCTTGGGCAGTTTGAACGCCATGCGCTCCTGTGCTGCCTCGATGGTGCGCTCGGATACAGCGAAATGCTCAGCCAGACTGTCCACCACCTCGCGCACCAGCACTTCCGGCGCGGAGGCCCCTGCCGTGATGCCGAGCGTATTGATGCCTGCAAGCCAGCCGAAATCAATGTCCATGCCGCGCTGAATGAGCTGGGCCTTGGCTCCGGCGCGCTCGGCACATTCCACGAGGCGCAACGAGTTGGAGCTATTCGGCGCGCCGATCACGAGCACGGCGTCGCACTCCTGCGCCATCGCCTTCACCGCCGCCTGCCGGTTCGACGTGGCGTAGCAAATGTCCTCCCCCTTGGGCGCAACGATGGCCGGGAAGCGGTCTTCGAGGATTGCGATGATCGCGGCGGTATCGTCTACTGAGAGCGTCGTCTGGGTCAAATAGGCGAGATTGTCCGGGTCAGCGGGTTGCAGCGTACGCGCATCCGCTTCCGTCTCGATCAGCGTCATCGCGCCATCCGGTACCTGGCCGAAGGTTCCGATCACCTCAGGGTGCCCCTTGTGACCGATGAAGAGGATATGCCGCCCGGCTTGCACCTGCCGTTCTGCCTGACGGTGCACCTTGGAGACGAGCGGGCAGGTGGCGTCGAGATAATCGAGCCCGCGATCCTCCGCCTCGGCAGGTACGGCTTTCGGCACGCCATGCGCGGAGAACACCACCGGCACGCCGTCCGGCACTTCGTCAAGCTCCTCGACGAAGATCGCGCCTTTCGCCTTGAGGCTATCCACCACATATTTGTTGTGGACGATCTCGTGGCGCACATAGACCGGCGGGCCATATTTCTCCAGCGCGCGCTCGACGATGATGATCGCGCGGTCCACCCCGGCGCAAAAGCCGCGCGGGGCGGCAATCAGCAGGTCTAAAGCAGGGCGGCTCTGTTCAGCTTCGGTCATGGATTGAGCCTGTAGGCAGGATTGCGCGACAAGGCTAGAGGGTGGATATGCGCCTCATGCTGTTTGTGTTGCACAGCAAGCGCCCGGTCGATAAGAAGCCGGATCGAATTATATAGGGAATGCCCGTGACTTCAGCCCGCTCCATGATCCTGAGAACATCCGTTACCGCTCTCGCTTTGCTCGCATTGGGCGCCTGCGCGAAGAAGGGGGATCTGGATGAGACCGGCGGAATCGTCTCGGTGCGTAGCTCCTGCCCGGTCGCGGCGATCCCGGCGCAGACCGGCGATGTCACCCTGTTCAACCCTGCTGGCAGCACGGATGCCAGCGCCATCGACGTGGTGGCGAGCATGACCAATCTGCGCTCGACCTGCTCGGATAGCGGCAGCCAATATTATACTGAGGCGACCTTCGATGTGCAGGCGACCCGGCGCGATGCTTCGGTTGCGCGTGAGGTCGATCTGCCGTTCTACTCGGTCGTTGTGCGCGGCGGCAATGCAGTGATCGCCAAGCGTGTCGGTACTGTGCGCGTCAGCTTCGCTGCCGGGCAATATCGCGCGCAGGCGTCCGCCAAGGGCGCATCCTATGTCGACCGCGCGCAGGCGACTTTGCCGGAAGATATTCAGCGTAAGATCACGCAAAAGCGCAAGTCTGGCGAGGAGCAGGCGGCGATCGATCCGTTCACACTGCCCGAGGTCAAGGCGGCGATGCAGCGAACCAGCTTCGAGTTGCTCGTCGGCTTCAACCTGACGCCGGAGCAGTTCAAATATAACGCCACTCGGTAATTTCCCATCCTCGGCGGCCTGCCTGCCCGGCGCGTCGAGGGCAGAGCACAGGATGATGCAGTGACACTTTACGTTCGTTTCGCCGCGCATATGGACGCGCTGCTGGATGCGATGATCGCGGCGGGGGATTTGCCCGCAGACATTAGCCGCAAGGCGGTGACGGTTGAGCCGCCGCGTGACCCTTCGCATGGCGACCTCGCGACCAACGCAGCGATGGTGCTGGCGAAGGCGGCGGACACCAACCCGCGCGCGCTGGCGGAAAAGATCGCGGCAAAGCTGGAGGCCTTGGACGAGGTCGCCTCCGTTTCCATTGCCGGGCCAGGCTTCATCAACATGAGCCTCACGCCGGAGACATGGGCGGCGGAGCTGCGCGCGATTGAGAGCCTCGGCGCGGACTATGGCAAATCGACGAGCGGCAATGGCGTTACCGTCAATGTCGAATATGTCTCGGCGAACCCGACCGGGCCGATGCATATGGGCCATTGCCGTGGCGCGGTGGTGGGCGACGCGCTGGCGACCTTGCTCGAGGCGGTCGGCCACAAGGTGATCCGCGAATATTATATCAACGATGCGGGCGGGCAGGTCGATGTGCTCGCGCGTTCCGTCCATCTGCGCTACCGCGAAGCGCTGGGCGAGGATGTTGGCGAAATACCCGAAGGCCTCTATCCGGGTGCTTATCTCGTTCCGGTCGGCCACAAGCTTGCCACCCATTATGGCAGCCAGTTTGTCAACGCGCCGGAGAGCGAATGGCTGGTGCTGTTCCGCACCGAAGCCGTTGCGGCGATGATGGACATGATCCGCAGCGACTTGGCGCTGCTCGGTATCCATCACGATGTGTTCGCATCCGAAGCGGAATTGCAGGCCGCGAAGAAGCCTGAGGCTGCCGAGGCGTGGCTGCGCGCGCATGATCTCGTCTATGATGGCATGCTCGAAGCGCCGAAGGGCGAAACGCCGGAGGACTGGGAGCCGGTAGAGCTGCCCTTGTTCCGTTCCTCCAAATTCGGGGACGATCAGGACCGGCCGATCAAGAAATCGAACGGCGGCTGGACCTATTTCGGCGCCGACATGGCGTACCACTTCCAGAAGGCGCAATCCGCCGATCAGCTGATCGACATCTGGGGCGCGGATCATGCCGGCACGGTGAAGCGTATTCAGGCGGCGGTCGCGGCGTTGACCGAAGGCAAGGCCCGGTTCGATGTGCGGCTCGTGCAGATGGTCCGCCTGCTGCGCGATGGCGAGCCGGTCAAGATGTCGAAGCGCGCCGGAAATTTCGTAACACTCGCAGATGTAGTGCGCGAAGTGGGCAAGGATGTGGTGCGTTTCACCATGCTCACCCGCAAGTCCGACGCGCAGATGGATTTCGATTTCGCCAAGGTAGTGGAGGCGTCGAAGGACAATCCGGTGTTCTATGTGCAATATGCCCACGCACGGATCGCGTCGCTAGGTCGGCGCGCGGCAGAAGCGGGCATGGCGCTGCCTGCGCCTGACCTGTCCCGTCTTGGGACGGAGGAGCTGGCGCTCATCAAGCTTGCGGCGCAATATCCGCGAACGGTAGAGGCCGCTGCGCAGAGCCGTGAACCGCACAGAATTGCCTTTTATTTGGGTGACTTGGCTGCCGCGTTCCATGGCTGGTGGAATATGGGCAATGATGATGCAGCGCGGCGGATAATCGTGGTTAACGATCCGGCGATTACGTCCGTAAGGCTTTTCTTGGCGCAGCAAATAGGGCAAATAGTGCGCAACGGTCTCGCGCTCATGGGTGTGGAGGCTCTTTCGGAGATGCAGTGAATGGGGGACAGTGCCATGAACGACAGCCTCGCGTTGGATGACGAGGACCGTCTGCCGTGGCTGGAACCCGCCTATGGCGACGATGCCGATGAGGAAGTGTCGCTGCTCCGCCTTGGTGTGTTGATCGTTGCCGGGCTGGTATTGCTCGCGCTGATCGTCGGCGCGGTTTACATGATCCGCAATCGGCTTGTTGAAAGCTCGGAGCCACAGGTCATCGCAGCCCCCTCTGGCGCATACAAGGTGCCCGCCAATTCCGCCGATGCCAAGAAGTTTGACGGCGAAGGCGATGACAGCTTCGCCGCGAGCGAGGGTCAGGAGCGCAGCGGTGTGATCGATCCGTCAAAGCTGCCCGAAACACCCATCACCAAGACGGTGAGCGCTCCGCCACCCGCTTCGCAATCCGCGCAACCTGCCGGGGCCAAGGTGGTGTCTGCGGTCGTGAAGCCGAGCCAAACGGCGGCCAAGCCTGTCGCGCAGGTAGCGACCGCGAAGAGCGGCGGGCCGATGATCCAGCTCGGCGCGTATAATAATGAGGCGCAGGCAAAATCGAGCTGGTCGCGCCTCGCGAAGCGCTTCGACTATCTCTCCGCGCTCACCTATAGCATCGAGCCGGTGACGGTGAACGGAACCCAGTTCTACCGCCTTCGCGTCGCCACTCCGCAGGCGAATATTCTCTGCGGCAAGCTCAAGGTGGCGGGCGAGAACTGTATGGTGGTCAATTAACAGGCTAAAATGAAATCGGCTTTGCGTGTCGAACGTGAGGCCGCTACTCTTGGTCCATGAAGCCGGTAATTTTCGGGATAGCGGGGGAAAGCCTCGGCGCGGATGAGCGCGCGTTTTTTGCGGATGCCGATCCTGCGGGTTATATCCTGTTCAAGCGCAACTGCGCCACGCGGGATCAGCTCCGCGCGTTGACGGACGAATTGCGCGCGCTACATGGCCGCGATGATCTCCTCATCATGATCGATCAGGAGGGTGGACGCGTTGCACGGATGCAGCCGCCCGAATGGCCCCCCTTCCCGGCAATGCAGACGTTCGATCGGCTCTATGACATTGCACCCTCAACCGCGATCATGGCGGCGCGGTGGAATGCGCGGGCGCTGGCCGCGATGCTGCGCGAATGCGGCATTAATGTCGATGCGCTTCCGCTCCTCGATGTGCGGCAGGAGGGCGCGAGCGACATCATGGGCGACCGGACATTGGGCGCGGAGCCGATGCGCGTCGCTGCTCTGGGGCGCGCGGTGCTTGATGGGCTGGTGGCTGGCGGTGTGGTCGGCATCGTCAAGCATATACCGGGGCATGGCCGCGCCTTGGTCGATAGCCACCACGAACTTCCCACTGTCATAGCGGACGAAGCAACGCTCGAAGCCGACCTCGAACCCTTCATCAGCCTGCGCGCCGCGCCAATGGCGATGACCGCGCACATCATCTATACCGCATGGGATGCCGAGCGTCCCGCAAGCCTCTCGCCCATCGTGATCGAACAGATCATCCGCCAGCACATCGGCTTCGATGGCCTGCTGATGTCCGACGATCTCGACATGAAGGCGCTTCGCGGCGATATTCCCTCGCTGGCTGCGGGAGTCGTGGCCGCGGGGTGCGACATTGCGCTCAACTGCTGGGCGCGGATGGAGGATATGGTGGGGATTGCGAACGCGTTGCCCGACATTTCCGAAGCCTCGCGCGCGCGGCTCGACCGGGCGATGGCAGAGGCAGCCTCGACGAAAAATGATATGCCGCTCGACGCCCTCATGGCCGAGCGCGACGCGCTGCTCGCGGTGATGGCCTGATGGCCGAGCGCGACGAGCCTTTCGATCTGTTCGAGGCTCCGCGCGCTACTGGCGAAGTGTTGACTCTGAGCTTCGATAGCTGGGAAGGCCCGCTCGACTTGCTCCTCAATCTCGCGCGGTCGCAGAAGGTGGATCTGAAGCAGATTTCGATCCTCGCACTGGTCGAGCAATATCTGGCGTTTATCTCGCAGGCGAAGGCGCTAAAGCTAGAATTGGCCGCCGATTATCTCGTGATGGCGGCGTGGCTCGCCTATCTCAAATCTGCTCTATTGCTGCCCAAGGCGATGCAGGAAGAGCCATCGCCAGAAGAACTGGCACTGCGGCTCCACCTGCGACTCCAGCGTCTCTCCGCGATGCGCGATGCGGGCGCGCGGCTGATGGCAAGGGACCGGCTGGGCCGCGATGTATTCGCGCGCGGGGCGCCGGAAGGGCTCCGGGTCGAGAAGCACGCGCTGTGGCAGGCCAGCCTCTATGAGCTAGTTGCTGCCTATGGACAGGTGAAGGCGCGCACCCAGCCCGTAAGCCATGTTGTTTCGCGCCGCCCGGTGATGACGTTGGATGAGGCGCTGGAGCGGGTTGGTCGGCTGGTCGGCGCGCGGCTCGATTGGGCAAGTCTGGAGAGTTTTCTGCCGGATGGGCTTTCCGGCCCGCTGGGGCGCTCTGCTTTAGCGTCTAGTTTTGTTGCGATGCTGGAGCTGGCGCGGCAGGGACGGGTGGACATCCGGCAGGAGGGCATCTTTGCGCCGATCTTCCTGCGTCCGGCGGAGGCGGAAGCTGTGCTGGAGGACGCGGAAACATGAACGACTCGGAGCCAGATGAACTCGCCCGCGCGCTTGAAGCGACGCTCTTTGCCGCGACAGAGCCGATGACCATCGCTCAGCTACGGCAGTATCTTGGCGATGCGGTGGATATTGCCGCCGCGTTGGATTCTCTCGCTGCCGACTATGCCGGGCGCGGGGTGAACCTCGTCGAGCGCGGCGGGCGCTGGCATTTCCAGACTGCGCCAGACATGGCGCACCTGCTGCGGCGAGACAAGGACGAGGCGCGGAAGCTCTCCCGCGCGGGCATGGAGACACTCGCGATCATTGCCTATCATGAACCGGTGAGCCGCGCCGAGATCGAGGCGATCCGCGGCGTTCAGGTCGGCAAGGGCACGATCGACGTGTTGATGGAGGCGGGCTGGGTGCGCCCAGCCGGTCGGCGCGAGGTTCCGGGGCGGCCGCTCATCTATGCGACGACGCCGGAATTCCTGACCCATTTCGGGCTGGAGAGTCGTCGCGACCTGCCCGGTCTGGAGGATTTGCGCGCTGCCGGGTTACTCGATCCGATCGACCTCGCGATGGAAGGACTGTTCGAGCGCGAGGAGAATGATTCCGCGCTGGAAAACGAGGAGGAAGAAGCCTAGTATATCGGCTTCATAAGGAGAATTTGGATGGGTTCGTTCTCACTCTTTCACTGGGTGATTGTGTTGCTGGTCGTGGTGCTGCTGTTCGGCGGTGGCCGCATATCGGGCGTAATGGGCGATGTCGCCAAGGGCATCAAGGCGTTCAAGAAGGGCATGGCGGACGACGACGATGTCGCCTCCGCCGCGCGCCCCGCGACCCGCATCGAAGGGCAAGCCGCGCCGGACACCGCGCCTTCCGCCACCAAGGAAGAGCAGAAGCAGGGCTGAGTAAATCCGCATCCTGTCAGGCGGAATGACGCATGTTTGACGTTGGCTCCAGCGAACTGCTGCTCATCATCATCGTCGCGGTCGTGGTGATCGGCCCGAAGGATTTGCCGCGCGCGCTCTACAAGGTGGGGCAGGTGGTCGGCAAGGCGCGGGCGATGTCGCGCCATTTCCGTTCAGGCATCGATGCGATGATGCGCGAGGCGGAGATGGAGGAGCTGCAAAAGAAATGGGCGGAAGAAAATCGCCGCATCATGGAGCAATATCCGAACGCCGATGCGCTGCCCGATGATGCGCCGGTAGAACCGGAGTTCGATGAGACGACGATCATCGGCAACAAGCCGAGTGCCAGCGAAGTCGAAGCCCCGCAACTGCCGCTCCCCACCCCGGAAAAACCGGCATGAAGGATCTGGACGACACCAAGGCGCCGTTGCTCGATCATCTGATCGAACTGCGCTCGCGCCTGCTGAAATGCGTCGTTGCGCTGCTCGCAGGCTTCTTTCTGTGCTTCTATTTTTCGGACACATTGTTCGCCATCCTCGTGCATCCGCTGAAGGACGCCTTCGGTCCGGCAGGTGGCAAGCTCGTCTACACCAAGCTCTATGAGGCGTTCTTCGTGCAGGTGAAGGTGGCGCTGTTCGGCTCCTTCTTCCTCAGTTTCCCGATCATCGCCAACCAGCTCTGGGCGTTTGTCGCGCCCGGCCTTTATGCGAAAGAGAAGAAGGCGCTGCTGCCATTCCTACTCGCGACGCCGGTGCTGTTCATGGCGGGTGCGAGCCTCGCCTATTTCGTGGTGATGCCGACAGCTTTCCACTTCTTCCTGCAATATCAGGGGACAAGTAGCGGTATACAGGTCGAGGCGCTGCCCAGCGCGGATTCCTATCTCGGCCTCGTGATGCAGTTTGTGTTGGCGTTTGGAATTTCGTTCCTGCTGCCGGTGTTGCTTATGCTGCTCAATCATGCCGGACTGGTGTCGCGCCAGCAGCTGGTCGGCCTGCGCCGTTATATGATCGTGGTGGCGTTCATCGTCGCGGCGGTACTGACGCCGCCCGATGTCGTTTCGCAGTTGATGCTCGCGGTGCCGCTGGTGCTGCTTTACGAACTGGCGCTGGTCGCGATGTGGTTCACCGAGCGCAAGCGCCAGTCCGAGGAAGCCGCGCTAACCGCGCAATAAGGCTTACTTGGCTGCACCCTCTACGGCGGAACCGGCGCTCTGCAAATCCTTGCCCGCGCCTTCTACGGTATTGCATGCGGATACGATCAGCGCGAGGCTGGCGGTGAGGACGGTGACGATTGTGCGTGTCATGCTAATCTCCTTGGAAAATCCAGCGCTGTTCGTGCGCGCGTGAGAGAGTAACCAACAGGCCGGAAGATCGTTCCCATGCGATCGTCTAAACTATTCTGTTGTAAGGGAAAAATAGTTGAGCCCGGAACGCGGGTTTGGGGGAAGGGCGTTCCGGGCTCTATGTTTCGGATAGCGTAGCGGGGGGCAAAGGGTCGCCATCCGCAAGTAAGAACGTGGCAGGATCGGATTGGTTCCCGCCAAAAACAAAAAATCGCAAAAAAATTTTTCAGCCGGACTTTTGTCGCATCGCGTCTTTGGAATAGGCAATATTCCCTTTCTTGGCAGGCATCGCAGGCTGCGCTATGCCAGCATCATGACAACCATTCCTGATACGATTTCGCTCATTGGCAATACGCCGCTCGTCCGCCTCAAAGGGCCATCCGAGGAGAGTGGCTGCGAAATCTATGGCAAGTGCGAATTTGCGAATCCGGGCGCCAGCGTAAAGGACCGCGCCGCGCTCTATATCGTGCGCGATGCCGAGGAGAAGGGGCAATTGAAGCCCGGCGGCATCATCGTCGAGGGGACGGCGGGTAACACCGGCATCGGTCTTGCGCTCGTTGCCAATGCGCGCGGCTACAAGACGATCATCGTGATGCCGGAGACGCAGAGCAAGGAAAAGATGGATACGCTGCGCGCGCTGGGCGCGGAGCTGGTGCTCGTCCCCGCCGCGCCTTATTCCAACCCCGGCCATTTCGTGCACACCTCGCGCCGCATTGCCGAGGAGACGCCGGGTGCGATCTGGGCCAACCAGTTCGATAATATCGCCAACCGCAAGGCGCATATCATGGGCACGGCGGAAGAAATCTGGGCGCAGATGGATGGCCGCATAGATGGCTTCACCTGCGCGGCAGGCACCGGCGGTACTATCGCGGGCGTTGGGCTGGGCCTCAAGGCCAAGGACGAGAAGATCACCATCGCGCTTTCCGACCCTTTTGGCGCGGCGCTTTATAATTATTACGCGCATGGCGAACTGAAGGCCGAGGGGTCTTCAGTTGCGGAGGGTATCGGCCAAGGGCGCATCACCGGCAACCTCGACGGCGCGCCAATCGACACGCAGTTCCGTATTTCGGACGAGGAAGGCCTCCTCTGGGTTCGCCGCCTGCTCGCCGAGGAAGGGCTGTGCCTCGGCCTCTCCAGCGGCATCAATGTGGCGGGCGCCATCGCGCTCGGCAAACAGCTCGGGCCGGGTAGCCGGATTGTTACGATCCTGTGCGACACCGGCTTCCGCTATCTCTCCACGCTCTACAACGCGGAGTGGCTGGCCGCTAAGGGGTTGACGGTGTTCCCCTGGCTCATGCACAAGGAGCCTGCAGAGGCCTGATGTGAGGCCTTAGCATGAAGCGAGTGGAATGGCCGAAGTAACATCACGCCGCAAGGAAGCGATGCAGCGTATCCAGACCGGGCTTACCGGGCTGTTTGGCATTGTGCTGCTCATCGGCCTCGCGAACATCGTCGTCGACAATATCCGCCGCGATGATGCGACGGATACGGCTGCCGCCGCCAACGCCGCCGAGATTGTTGCTGCCAATGGGACGCCGAGCGAACCGCTGGCTGAGCTTGGCGTGGCGCCATCCGCTGATGACACTGCTACGCAGTCGGTCGTGCCTGATCTCCAGCCCGATCCGAACCTCAAAAAACCGATGGATCGCGCACCGGCCAATGGTGGCGGGAAATAACCATAAAGCCTGAGATCAGGCAACGCCGATTGGTAGGGCTGGCCGTTACTGCGGGCGTGTTCCTGCTGACGGCTATCGTCTTGTTTGCAGGGCTGTTGCCGCTCAGCATGCCCTTCGGCTTGGCGGCAGGCGGCGTGCTGGAAACGGGGCAGGCGGTGCCGCAGCGCTGGTGGCTGGCGGCTAGCGTGGCGTTGGGCCTTTTCATCCTGTTGAGCTGGCGGATGGATGGACGGCGCAAGCGCTGGTGGCTGGGTGTGCTGGCATTCGCGATCGGCTCGGCGGTGACGCTGTTCTGTCTGCGCTCTGTCGAAGATCCGCCGATACCTGCCCCGACTGAAAATAATGTGCCGGGTCCGCCCGGCGCAGTCGGTATGATGAGTGCATTGCCCCTGTTCTGGGCGGAAGGCGTGACGCCGGGACGAATTGTCGCGGGAGAGGGAGGTGGGCGTTCGCCGCTGGTGGACATGATCCATGCCCGCGCGGTCGATCATATTGATGGTGCAAGTCTGCGCGGCCTGGATACGCTCATTCTCGCCCAGCCGCGCCTACTGCAACCCGCGGAGCTAGTGGCGCTGGATGACTGGATCAGGCGCGGCGGCAAGGCAGTAATCTTTGCCGATCCGCTGCTGGAGTGGCCGAGCGAGTTACCGCTGGGCGATCCCCGCCGCGCGCCGCTCACCAGCCTGCTCGATCCGTTGCTGCTACACTGGGGCTTGCGGCTGGAGCCGGCGGCGCATGGGAGAGACGGCGTTGATCGGCGATTGCTGGAGAGCGGGCATATGCTGATGATGGCGGGCGCGTCGCACTTCGTGCCGGAAGGAAAAACGCCCTGCACCTTTGCTGACGACGGGCTTATGGCGCTCTGTACCATCGGCAAGGGGCGGGTGCGGCTTGTTGCCGATGCCGACCTGCTCGATGAGCGGCTTTGGCTGGCCGATCCGCTCTGGGCAGATCGGCCAGAGGCTTATGCATCGGACATAGCGTCGTTGCTTGCCAGTTGGGCAGCCGATCCTTTCGCCATGCCGCGCGAGGCCGCGCCGCGCCGGGTGAAGGATGATGCGACGCTTATCTCCGGCCTGCGCTGGGGTCTGCTCGCTGCGCTCTTCTGGGCCGGGCTGGGATGGCTTGGGCAGGGCTGGTGGATGGCCCGAAAGCCAAAGGAAAAGCGCGAGGCTGGGGAGGTGGTAAGCAGCGGCTGAACATCGGGCTACCCACCGAATAATCAGAAAAAACCAGTCGAAACGACTCTTTTCCCATATTTTCCCAAAATTTCCCCTTTTCTCCCAGTCCAACCCTTGATACACAATCCTTACTAGGGGTTGTTCATAGCGGTGTGATTCCCGTGGCGGATCGGCGTTCCCCAATGCGCTTTTCCGGGCGGTTTCGTGCGGCCTTGAGCGGCGCGGTAATTGGGGGTTGGGCGGCTTGGCCGAAGGCATCATCTTTTCAGGGCATGGTATATGCGCCGCAGACGGCAAGGGCCGTTTCGCGCTGCCGCTGGAGATGCGCAAGGCCGTCCGCCAGAGCAGCGGAGACAGCAACAAGATCTGCCTCAGCCTCCATCCCCAGCATGATTGCGCGATCGGCTTCGGCCTTTCGCACAAGGACTGGCTCGAAGGGCAGGTTCTCGCGGATCAACAGGCCGCGCGCGGGCGTGGCGAGACATTCGATGACGAGGCTGCGCGCGAGAAATATTTCCCTGACCTCGAAGACCTGAATTTCGATGATGGCGGTCGCTTCTTCATGCCCGATGATATCAAGGGCATGATGGGCATTGGTGAGACCGCACTGTTCGTCGGCACTGGGCGGCATATCCAGATCTGGGCGCCAGAAAAATATCTTGAGTACAAGGGGCGCAGCCGTCGCGTGATCTATGCGGTGGAGCAGTTCCTTGCTGGTAAAGGTGCGAGCAAGTGAGCGCCGCTGCCGCATCCGCACTGACCGACGCCGCACCGCATATCCCTGTGCTGCTCGATGAAGTGCTGAAGGCGCAGGCGATCCGGCCGGGCGAGACCCATGTCGATGGTACTTATGGCGCTGGCGGCTATTCGCGCGCGATGGCAACCGCTGGCGCGCATGTCATCGCGATTGACCGCGACCCCGATGCGATTGCTGAAGGGCGCGAACGCATTGCGCGCGAGGGCAGCGATATTCGTCTGGTCGAGGGGCCGTTCTCAGCGATGGCCTCGCTGGTCGAAGGTGCGGGTGCCACTCAGGTCGATGGCGTGGTGCTCGATATCGGCGTGTCCTCGATGCAGCTTGACCGGGCCGATCGCGGCTTCTCGTTTCAGGCAGACGGCCCGCTTGACATGCGGATGGCGCAAGCTGGCATGACCGCCGCGGACTTCGTGAACACCGCGCCGGAAGACGAGATTGCTGACGTGCTCTATCGCTATGGTGAAGAGCCGCGCTCGCGCCGGGTGGCGAAGGCTATCGTTGACGCGCGTCCGATCACGCGCACCGCGGAGCTGGCGAATATCGTTCGGCGCGCGCTTGGTCACAAGCCGCATGACAAGAAAGACCCCGCGACCCGCGCCTTTCAGGCGATCCGAATCCACCTGAACGGCGAGTTGGACGAGCTGGAGCGCGGGTTGGAGGCGGCGGAGCAGATCCTCGCGCCCGGCGGCAGGCTTGCAGTGGTGACGTTTCACAGCCTCGAGGACCGGATCGTGAAGCAGTTCCTGCGCCGCCGCTCCGGCAGCGAAGCGGCAGGATCACGCCACCGCCCGCTAGTGGAAAGCACGGAACGCGCGGCCTTCGCCAAGCCCGCCAAGGCGGTCCGTCCATCGGAAGCTGAAATTACCCGCAACCCCCGTGCCCGTTCCGCCACCTTGCGCAGCGCCGTCCGGCTCGGCGTACACCATCAGGAGACAGAAGGATGATCGCCGTCAAACGTCTGCAAAGCCTGTTCTGGGTGTTGTTCGTGGCGCTGGGTGCGCTGTCGGCCTATCTGGTGTCGCTGAAAGTGGCGACAGAGCGCAACGAGCTGATGCGAGTGCGGGCGCAAATCGCCTCGGCGCGGGGCGACATCCGCTATCTGGAGACGGAGTTCAGCGCGCGGGCAAGCATGCGCCAACTGGAGCGCTGGGCGAGCCAGGATTTCCATTATTCCGCGCTTGGTGCTGACCGTTATCTCACCGACGAGCGTCAGCTCGCGCATCTGGATGGCCTGCAACCCAATGGCCCCGAATATGCGCCGCAGCCGGTTCTGGTTGCGATGATCGGCACCGGTAATCCCGCGCAGATGGCTCCGACGGAAGAGTCTGCGCCGGTTCAGCTTGAGCCAGCCGTCGCTGCGCCCGCACCCGAAAAGGCTGCTCCGGTTTCGACCCCAGCCATTCGTGTTGCGGCGGCTGAGAAGCCAAAAGCGGAGAAGTCTGCCAAGAGTAAGGCATCGACCGCGCCTCAGCTCGCGCAGGCTGACAAGCCCGCGCGCCCGGCAACCACCTCCCGCAAGGCGGAGCGCATGGCGATGCTCGACGCGCAATTGCTCGATAGTCGTTCGATGGGTGCAATCGGCAGGTCTGCGCGCTGATGGCGACCATCGTCGTCAGGCATGAAAGACCACCGATCCGGCGTGACAGGGTAAACCTCACGGCGGTAGCGCATCAGCGCCTGATGATCCTGCTGCTGTTGTTGATCGCAATTTCGTCGGTGCTGGTACTGCGTCTTACCTGGATGGGCGTGTTCTCCGGCGGGCGCGACAATCAGGCTGGCGCTATGGGCGGCATCCCCCTCCGTGCCGACATAGTGGACCGCAACGGCGTGCCGCTCGCGCGGATGATGGACGCCTATGCGATCTCGGTGCGGCCGGATAAGCTCATCAGCGACCCTGCCGAGCTGGCGCGCAAATTGAACGAGATTTTCCCGGATACGCCAAGGGAAGAATTCTACAAGAAGCTCACCGGCAAGGGCTGGGCCTATCTGCGCCACCGCGCGCTGCCCGAAGAGGTGTCGGCGGTGAATGCATTGGGCGAGATCGGCATCGAGTTTCCGCGTGAGAAGGAGCGCTTCTACCCGCAGAGCACGCTCGCAGCGCATCTACTCGGCTTTGTGCCGGTGAAGAACGGAAATACATACGAAGGCGGCATGGGTGTTGAGGCGGCATTTAACGATCGCCTCGTCGATCCCGCGCGCCGTGGCGAGCCGCTGGCGCTCTCGGTCGATGCGCGCGTGCAGGGCGCTCTGGAGAGCGAGCTTTACTCCGCGATGGTCGATCAGAAGGCCAAGGGCGCGACGGGCGTCGTGCTGAACGCCAACACCGGTGAGGTGATCGCGATGGCGGCGTTCCCGGTGTTCGATCCCAACAAGCTGGGCGGAGATCCCAATGCGCGCCGCAACAGCGTGGTCCAGGCGCGCTATGAGCTGGGCTCCACCTTCAAGCCGCTGTCGATCGCTGCGGCGATGGACGCAGGCGTCGTCACCTCTATGGCGAAGCCCTATGACGCGACCGCGCCTTTGCAGGTCGGTGGTTACAAGATCAAGGACGATCACCCGCTGGGCCGCTGGCTCAATGTACCGGAAATCCTTATCCACAGCTCCAATATCGGCACCGCGCGGATTGCAGACGAGATGGGCTCTGCGCAGATGCAGAAGGTCTATCGCTCGCTGGAGTTTGACCGGCGGCCAAGCATCGAGCTGAAAGAGCGCTTCCCGACGCTGTGGCCTGCGGACTGGGGGCGTATCACCAACATGACCGTGGCTTATGGGCATGGCATCGCCGTGACGCCAATTCACCTTGCGAGCGCCTATGCCGCGTTGGTGAATGGCGGCATCTGGCGGCCTGCGACATTACGCAAATTGAATGCCAATGAAGTGCCGCAGGGCCGCCGCGTTTTCTCCGCTGCCACCAGCGCACGGATGCGCCAGCTGCTGCGTCTCATCGTGATGTACGGCACCGGCAAGACCGCGAATGCACCGGGATATCGTATCGGCGGCAAGACCGGCACGGCGGAAAAGCCGGAAGGAGGGCGTTATGCCGCCCACGCCAATATTACGACCTTCGCGTCGGCCTTCCCGATGGATAATCCGCAATATGTCGTGCTCACCATGATGGACGAGCCGCAGGGCAGCAGCAAATATCCCGGCGTCCGCACGGCGGCCTACACCTCCGCGCCGGTGGTCAAGCAGGTGGTGACGCGGATCGGCCCGATGCTGGGAATCCTCCCCGATGAGCGTCGGGATGTTGACATATCGGAACTTATGCCGCTCCTGTCTCAAGACACAGGAGAAGACTAATGCGCCTTGATATGCTCGCCGAAGGATTGGCGGGGAATTTGCCCGATGTGGCTGTCGCCGGCTTTGCGATCGATAACCGAAAGGTTGCGCCCGGATGCGTGTTCGGCGCATTCGAGGGTGGGCGGGTGAATGGCGAGGATTTCATTCCACAGGCAGTAGCATCGGGCGCGGTTGCGGTCGTGGCGCGGCCGCAGGCGAAGGTCGAGGGTGCGGTGCATATCGCGGACGCCAACCCGCGCCGACTCTTTGCCCGCATGGCGGCGCGCTTCTTCGCGCCGTTCCCCGATGTCTGCGTCGCCGTGACGGGGACCAACGGCAAGACCTCGACCGTGGAGCTGACCCGCCAGCTCTGGCGCGCGCTGGGGCACAAGTCCGCGTCGATCGGCACACTGGGCGTCACCACCTCGGTCGATCAGGTGCATACCGGCCTGACGACGCCGGACATTGTGACTTTCCTCTCCAACATGGCGGGCCTCAAAAAAGAGGGTATCACCCACGCCGCGTTCGAGGCGTCGAGCCACGGCCTTGCGCAATATCGCACCGAGGGGTTGCCGGTGATGGCGGGGGCGTTCACCAACCTCTCGCGCGATCATCTCGATTATCATGGCACGATGGAGGAGTATTTCGCGGCCAAGATGCGCCTGTTCGATGAGGTAATCGCGGACGATGGCATGGCGGTGGTCTGGGCGGACGACGAGCGTTCGGGCGAAGTCATCGCGCGGGCCAAAGCGCGTGGGCTGAAGCTCATCACCGTGGGCGAGAGCGGCGAAACGCTGCGCCTCGTGAGCAGGGAGCCGACCGCTCTGGGGCAGAAACTCGTTATCGCGGCGGAGGGCGCGGAGCACAAGGTCGATCTGCCGCTGATCGGCGCCTATCAGGCGGCGAATGTGCTGGTCGCTGCTGGCCTTGTGATGGCGAGCGGCACGCCATGGGCCAAGATCATGCCGCACCTCTCGCGCCTGACGCCGGTGCGCGGGCGGCTGGAGCGGGCGGTTTTGAACAAGGCTGGCGCGCCGGTCTATGTCGATTATGCCCATACGCCTGATGGTCTGCGCGCGGCGATCGAGGCGCTGCGGCCGCATACCAAGGGCCGCCTCATCGTGCTGTTCGGCGCGGGCGGAGATCGAGATGCGGGTAAGCGCCCGCTGATGGGCAAGGTCGCGTCCGACATGGCAGATCATGTGATCGTGACCGACGACAATCCCCGCTCCGAAGATCCTCCCTCCATCCGCGCCGCGATCATGGCGGGCGCGCCAAATGCCGAGGAAATTGGGGGGCGCCGTGCGGCCATCGCCGCCGCCACTGCACAGGCGGGCAAGGACGACATCGTGCTGCTCGCAGGCAAGGGGCATGAGCAGGGGCAGATCATCGGTGAGCGGGTGTTGCCCTTCGATGACGTAGAAGTCGCGCGGGAGTGTGCGCAATGAGCGAACCGGGCGGCGCGGCGCTCTGGACTTCAGAAGAAATAGCCGAAGCGACCGGAGGCACCGCCTCTGCGCCATTCGAGGTCAATGGCGTGGCGTTTGACAGCCGCGAGGTAGGGCCAGGCGACCTGTTTATCGCGCTGAAGGGCGAGGCGACCGACGGGCACAAATTTCTCGACAAGGCGTTTGCATCCGGCGCGGCGGGTGCGCTCGTCTCGCAACCCATCGACCAGCCGCATGTGCTGGTGGTGGACACCACAGACGCTCTCAACGCGCTCGGTCGCGCGGCGCGTGCGCGGATGCATGGCAAGGTGGTCGGCGTCACCGGATCGGTCGGCAAGACCAGCACCAAGGAGGCGCTGTTCGCTGCGTTGGAGCGAGGACGGCGCGGGCCGGTGCATCGCTCGGTCAAGAGCTACAACAATCATGTCGGCGTGCCGCTCAGCCTCGCTCGCATGCCACGCGATGCTGCATTCGGCGTGTTCGAGATGGGCATGAACCATGCGGGCGAGCTTTCTGCGCTGACGCGGATCGTCCGCCCGCATGTGGCTATCATCACCGCCATCGCGCCCGCGCATATCGAATATTTCGGCACCGAGGAGGCGATCGCTCGCGCCAAGGCGGAGATATTCGAGGGGCTTGAGCCGGGCGGCACTGCGATCATCCCGTTCGATAGCCCGCATCGCGATCTGCTGATCGGAGCTGCAGAGACGCAAGGCGCAAACATCGTCACCTTCGGCCTGAAACAAGGCGCAGATGTACGCGCGACCGAAGCCGTTCCCGCCACCAGCGGCGGCACTTTGGTGGTCGCGCACCTGCCGGGTGGCGAGCTGTGCTACACCGTCGCGGCACCGGGCGAGCACAATGTCTCCAACTCGCTGGCGATCATCGCTGCGGTCGAGGTGGTGGGCGGCGATCTTGCGGCAGCAGGGCTCGCGCTTGCAGAGATGCCGGGGCTGGCAGGCCGTGGCGCGCGGCATGAGGTGCACGCGCAGGATGGCGAGGCGCTCCTCATCGACGAAAGCTACAACGCCAACCCGCTCTCGATGGCCGCGACGCTCCGTCAGCTGGGCCGTGAAAAGGCGCAGCGGCGCATCGCGGTGCTCGGCGCGATGAAGGAGCTGGGCGACCAGAGCGCGTCGTTGCATGCCGATCTCGCCGGGCCAATCGAACAAGCAGGCGTCGATTGCGCGATATTGGTCGGTAATGAGATGGAGCCGCTCGCGCAAAGGCTTGAAGGGAAGCTCGCTTTGGCGCATGTGGCCGACGCGCAGGCGGCAAAAGAGGCGCTTGCAGGCGAGATGCGTGCGGGCGACGTGATTCTCGTCAAGGGTTCCAATAGTGTCGGCCTGTCGCGCCTTGTCGCGGCGCTGGCGGACGGAGAAAGATAGATAGATGCTCTACTGGCTGGCCCAACAGCTTGATTTTCCTGGGGTCTTGAACCTCATTCGTTACCTGAGCTTCCGCGCTGGCGTGGCGATTGCGACTGCGTTGTTCCTCGGCCTGCTGATCGGCCCGAAGTTCATCGGCTGGCTGCGCGTTCGGCAGGGCAAGGGCCAACCGATCCGCTCGGACGGGCCGCAGACCCACCTCGCCAAGCGCGGTACGCCGACGATGGGCGGTCTGATGATCCTGACCTCGATGCTCGTCTCGGTGCTGCTATGGATGGACTTGAGCTCAACCTATGTCTGGGCCTGCCTCGTCGTGACGATGGGCTTCGGCGCAATTGGCTTTCTCGACGATTATGACAAGGTAACGAAGGCGAGCCACAAGGGGCTATCGGGCCGGTTCCGTCTGCTCGCGGAATTCCTGATCGCCGGCATCGCGGCGATGCTGATCGTGCAGCACAATGGCACCGCGCTCTATGTCCCATTCTGGAACGGTCCGGCGATAGATTTGGGCCTGTTTTATTATGTCTTCGCTGCGTTCGTGATCGTATCTTTCGGCAATGCGGTCAACCTCACAGACGGACTCGATGGCCTGGCTACGATGCCGGTGGTGATCGCCTGCATGGCCTTCACCGCGATCACCTATCTCGCGGGGCGCGCGGATTTCGCGGGCTATCTCGGCATTCCGCATGTGCCGGGCGCAGGCGATCTTGTGATATTGACCGGCGCGATGATCGGCGCGGGGCTGGCGTTTCTGTGGTTCAACGCGCCTCCCGCAGCCGTATTCATGGGCGATACTGGGAGCCTCGCGCTGGGCGGCACTATCGGCGTGATCGCGGTGGTGAGCCATCACGAGATCGTGCTCGGCATCATCGGCGGGCTGTTCGTTGTTGAGGCGCTGTCGGTCATCATTCAGGTGTTTTTCTACAAGCGCACCGGCAAGCGCGTGTTCAAGATGGCGCCGATCCATCATCATTTCGAGCAGCTTGGCTGGCCCGAAACCACCGTCGTGATCCGCTTCTGGATCGTCTCCTTCGTGCTGGCGCTGGCGGGCCTCGCCACGCTGAAGCTCCGGTAAGGGAGAGCGCGGGGGCATGGGGATCGTATCGTCAGTCTTTGCGGGCAAGCGCTATGCGGTGCTGGGGCTGGCGCGATCGGGGCTGGCGACGGTCGAGTGTCTGCACGCCAGTGGCGCGCGGGTGCTGGCATGGGACACGCGCGAGGATGCGCGTGAGGCGGTGGCGGGCAAGGCGGAGATCGCGGATCCGCTCAGCGTTGATCTTTCAGGTTATGATGGCGTGGTCGTCTCGCCCGGCGTTCCGCTGAACCGGCACCCGATAGCCGAGCATGCGCGCAGCTTCGGCGTGCCGGTGATCGGCGACATCGAGCTGTTCGCACTCGCGCGGCCGACTCTCCCTGCGCACAAGGTGGTGGGCATTACCGGCACCAACGGCAAATCGACCACCACGGCTCTGGTTCACCACATCATCGAGACGGCGGGCATCCCCACCCGCATGGGCGGCAATATCGGCCTGCCGATTTTGGGGCAGGAGCCGCTCCCCGCAGGCGGCATCTATGTGCTGGAGCTGTCGAGCTATCAGATCGACCTCACCTTCAGCCTCGATTGCGATGTGGCGGTGCTCTTGAACATCACGCCCGATCATCTGGACCGCTATGATGGATTCGAGGGCTATTGCGCCTCGAAGGCGCGGCTGTTCGCGATGCAGTCTACGGGGCGTAAGGCGGTGATCGCGCTGGATGACGACAATACGCGCGCCATCGCTGCGGGTGTTAGTGCGGTGACAGGCATCCACGCGACTGACATATTGTCTGTCGATCAGGCGCGTTGGCCCGCGCTGCAAGGTCCGCACAACGCGCAGAATGTAGCGGTTGCGCGCGCGGTTGCGCAGTCGCTCAGCATATCCGAGGCCATAATAGAGCAAGGCCTCCAGACCTACGCCGCGCTGCCCCACCGGATGCAGCGCGTCGCGGAGCGGAATGGTGTGCTCTGGATCAACGATAGCAAGGCTACCAATGCCGCGTCCACCGCACCCGCGCTCGCGGCCTACCCGCCAGTAAACGGCAAGCCTCGCATCCACTGGATCGTCGGCGGCCTCGCCAAGACCGATCATCTCGACGAGTGCGTGCCTTATTATCCCAACATCAAGGCGGCCTACACCATCGGCGAGGCGGGGCATCGCTATGCCGCATTGCTCGCTCCGCATATGCCGGTCGACGATTCCGAGATGCTGACCGCCGCCGTGCGCCGCGCTGCGCGCGTGGCGGAGCCGGGTGATGTGGTGCTGCTCTCGCCCGCCTGTGCCAGCTTCGATCAGTTCCGCGATTATGAAGCGCGCGGCGATGCGTTCGTCCACTGCGTCGAGGCGCTCGATGAGTGCGAGGACGCCTCTGATGCGTGAAACCCGCCCACGCCGCACGCCCTCCCGCGCCGGGCAGATGGTGCGGGATTTCCGCGCCCGGACCGTGCCTAGGGAACGCACGCCGCTCGGCGTCTGGTTCTGGGAAATCGACCGCGTCTTGCTCTCGCTCATCTTCATCCTGATCGCCATCGGGCTGGTGGCGGTGGCGGCGGCATCTCCGGTCGCGGCGATTGACCGCTCGACCAGCCAGATCAGCGTTGATCCGCTGGTCTATTTCTATCGCCAGTTGCTTTGGGTCGGCCTCGGCGTGCCGCTGATGCTCGGTATCTCGATGATGCAGAAGGATCAGGCGCGCCGCCTCGCCATCGGCCTTGCGGGCTTCTTCCTGCTGACGCTGCTCCTCGTGCCGGTGCTCGGCAGCAGCATCAATGGTGCGAAACGCTGGATCGACTTGCCCGGCATGCGTTTTCAGCCGTCGGAGTTCCTCAAGCCCGCTTATGTGGTGACGATGGCGTGGCTGTTGTCCTTGAAGGAGCGGGACGCGGCGCTGCCAGTGGTGCCTCTCACCGGCGCGATCACGGGCATCATCGCGCTGCTCCTGATGCAGCAGCCGGATTTCGGGCAGACGGTGATCTTCTGCGCCTGCTGGGGCGCGCTTCTCCTGCTCTCGGGCGTGTCATGGCGGATCATCGGCATCATGAGCGGCGCGGCGTTCGGCCTCATGGTCCTCGTTTATATGTTCTACGAGAACGGGCGACAACGCATCAATGATTTCCTTGGGCTGGGCGTGGTTGAGGATACCGGGCCGGATCAGGTAGAGCTGGCGCACCGCACCATCACCAATGGCGGCTTTGGCGGCGTCGGGCCGGGGCTGGGGCAGGCAAAGTTCCGCCTGCCGGAAGCGCATACCGACTATATCTTTTCGGTGATCGGTGAGGAATTCGGCCTCATTTCCTGCATCGCGGTTGCGCTGGTCTATCTCGCGATCATCATGCGCGTGCTGCTGAAGCTGCTCGACGAGGACAATCTCTTCATCCTACTCGCGGCGGCGGGCCTCACGGTGCAGTTCGGGATGCAGGCCATCATCAACATGGGCGTCAATGCGCAAATTTTTCCGTCCAAAGGCATGACACTCCCCTTTATCAGCTATGGCGGCTCCTCTATGCTTGCGCTGAGTATCGGCGTCGGGCTGCTGCTCGCCTTCACCAGGCGCAATCCCTATCTGGATGGCAAGCCCCGCGCGACGAAGACAAATTGGAGTGGCCGATGAGCGTTACCCGTCACTTCGTTCTCGCCGCGGGCGGGACCGGGGGGCATATGATCCCCGCCCATGCCGTGGCGGAGGAGCTGATGGCGCGCGGGCATCATGTCGCCTTGGTGACGGACGAGCGCGGCGCGAAGATTCCCGGCATATTCGACAAGGCGGCAGTGCATGTGCTGCCCGCCGGGCGGATGCAGGGCGGGCCGCTGGGCTGGCTGCGCGGTTTGAAGGGCATCCGCGAGGGGCGCGACATGGCGCGGCGCATGTATGCCAACTTCCGCCCCACAGTAGTCTGCGGCTTTGGCGGTTATCCGGCGCTTCCCGCGCTGTTGGCGGCGCTGAAGGATGACGTGCCTACCGTGATCCATGAGCAGAATGCCGTGCTGGGGCGCGTCAACCGCTATCTTGCGGGCAAGGTCAACGCGATTGCAACCGCTTATCCCAATGTCGAGCGGCTCAAATACAAGTTCGATCACAAGGTCCATCTGGTTGGCAATCCGGTGCGCGAGGAAGTACTCGCCCTGCGCGGTGAAGAATTCCCCGCGCTAACCGACGAGAGCGTGTTCCGCCTGCTGGTGACAGGCGGCAGTCAAGGCGCGAGCATATTGTCGGACGTGGTGCCGGAGGGGCTGTCGATGCTGCCCATCTCGCTGCGGCGGCGGTTGCAGGTGACGCAGCAGTGTCGCGCGGAGGACATCGAACGCGTACGCGCCACTTATGCCGAGCTGGAGATCCCTGCGGACCTCGCTACCTATATCACCGACATGCCGGAGAAGCTCAGCTGGGCACATCTGGTGATCGCACGGGCGGGCGCCTCCACATTGGCTGAGCTGACCGTCGCCGGGCGTCCTGCCATCCTCGTGCCACTGCCTTCCGCGATGGATGATCACCAGACCGCCAATGTGCGCGAGCTGGTCGAGGCGGGCGGCGCGCGCTCGATCCCGCAGCAGCATTTCACGCCGGTCGAGCTCGCCAAGCAGATGCAGAAAATGGCGCTGGAGCCGGGCGCGCTGCAAAATGCTGCCAAGCGCGCATGGAATTGTGGCCGTCCCAACGCCGCAAGCGATATGGCCGATTTACTGGAATCGATAGGAACTGCCCCGCTGATGAACGATACCGTGACCGTCAAACCGTCTATTATTACTCCCTCCGCGCTCAATCTCGGCGGAGCGACCGCATGAAAGGCGTCGCGACCGACATCGGCACGATCCATTTCATCGGCATTGGCGGCATCGGCATGTCCGGCATTGCCGAGGTGATGCACAATCTCGGCTACAGCGTGCAGGGGTCTGACGTAGCCGAGGGCTATGTCGTCGAAGGCCTGCGCAAAAAGGGCATCAAGGTAATGATCGGTCACAAGGCCGAAAATCTGGGCGATGCGGCGGTGGTGGTGACATCGACCGCGATCAAGCGCGGCAATCCGGAGGTGGAGCTGGCGCTGGAGAAGCGCGTGCCGGTCATCCGCCGCGCCGAAATGCTGGCCGAACTCATGCGCTTGAAATCCACGGTGGCAGTGGCAGGCACGCATGGCAAGACGACGACAACCAGCATGATCGCCGCGCTGCTCGACGCGGGCGGGGTGGACCCGACCGTCATCAATGGCGGCATCATCAACGCTTACGGCTCCAACGCACGGCTCGGCTCATCCGAATGGATGGTGGTGGAGGCGGACGAAAGCGACGGCAGCTTCCTGCGTTTGGACGGCACCATCGCGGTGGTGACGAATATCGACCCCGAGCATCTCGATCATTATGGCAATTTCGATGCGGTGAAGGACGCGTTCGTCGAGTTTGTGGAGAATGTGCCCTTTTATGGCGCGGCGATGCTGTGCCTCGATCACCCGGAGGTGCAGGCGATCCTGCCGCGCGTGCAGGACCGGCGTATCGTGACTTATGGCTTCTCGGCGCAGGCCGATATTCGCGGCGAACATGTTCAGCCCATTCCAGGCGGCAACCGTTTCGATGTACAGGTGCGTGAGCGTGACGGCGCGGTGCGCAGGATCGAGGGGATCGAGTTGCCGATGCCGGGGCGTCACAATGTGCTGAACGCGATGGCCGCGATTGGCGTCGCGCTGCACATGGGCATCGCGGACGAGACGATCCGCACAGGCTTCGCCAAGTTCGGCGGGGTCAAGCGGCGGTTTACAAAGGTGGGCGAGATCGCTGTGCCGGGCGGTGGCAGCGCCATCGTGATTGACGATTACGGCCATCACCCGGTCGAGATCAAGGCTGTGCTGGCGGCGGCGCGCGAGGGCGCGCAAGGCCGCGTCATCGCTGTGGTACAGCCGCATCGCTTCACCCGGTTGCGTGATCTGATGGACGAGTTTCAGCAGGCGTTCAACGATGCAGACATCGTTTATGCCGCGCCGGTCTATCCGGCCGGTGAGCAGCCGATCGAGGGTGTGGACAGCGCGGCGCTGGTCGCTGGCCTGAAGCGGCGCGGGCATCGCGCGGCTGCTGAAGTAGCGGGTGCAGAAGCACTGGCGCAGACCATTGCCGCCGACCTCAAGGCTGACGACATGATCGTCTGCCTCGGCGCGGGCGACATCACCAAATGGGCGGCGGGGCTGGCTGCGGCTGTGACCTCCGAGCTGGAGACGCAGGCCGCATGAGTGCAGCCGCGCGCCCAAGACAAGACGTCATGACGCTGCCTCCGGTGCGCGGCAAGCTTACCCCTGACGCGCCGCTCGCGCCGCTCGTGTGGTTCAAGTCCGGCGGGAACGCGCAATGGCTGTTCGAGCCGGAAGATATTGCGGATTTGCAGGCATTTTTGAGCGCGCTCGATCCCGATATTCCGGTGATGGGGCTGGGGCTGGGCAGCAACCTCATCGTGCGCGATGGCGGGGTGTCGGGCGTGGTCGTGCGCTTGGGCAAGGCATGCGGCAAGGTGGAACTGGCCGCGCCGATGACGCTCAAATGCGGTGGCGGGGCGAGCGGTATCGCTGTGTCCTCCGCCGCGCGCGATGCGGGGATTTCCGGCCTCGAATTTCTGCGCTCGATCCCCGGCACGGTCGGCGGGTTCGTGCGTATGAACGGCGGTGCCTATGGGCGCGAGGTAAAGGATATATTGGTCGAGGCGCAGGTCGTGCTGCGCTCCGGTGCGCTGGTGACGCTCTCCAACGCGGACCTGCATTACAGCTATCGCCACTCGGAGCTGCCCGATCAGGCGATTGTCGTCGCCGCACTCTTCCGGGGTGAGCCGGGCGAGCCTACAGCGATACAGGCCGAGATGGACCGCATCGCCGCCAGCCGCGAAGAGAGCCAACCACTGCGCTCCAAGACCGGCGGCTCCACCTTCAAGAACCCTCCGGGCCACAAGGCTTGGCAGCTTGTCGATGAGGCTGGCTGCCGAGGGCTGCAACTGGGTGGAGCGCAGGTGAGCGAAAAGCACACCAACTTCCTGCTGAATCTCGGCGAGGCTACCAGCGCGGACATCGAGGCGCTGGGAGAGGAAGTACGCAGGCGGGTGAAGGATAAGGCCGGCATCGAGCTGCAATGGGAAATCCAGCGCGTGGGGGTGCAGAAATGACCCGCGGTCCCTGGCATGTCGCAGTCCTGATGGGCGGCTGGTCGGCGGAGCGTTCCGTTTCGCTCACCAGCGGTGAAGGCGTAGCGAAGGCGCTCGAATCGCGCGGTCACACGGTCACGCGCATCGATATGGCCCGCGATGTCGCGTTGCGTCTCGCTGAGGCCAAGCCCGATGTCGTGTTCAACGCGCTGCATGGCGTGCCGGGCGAGGATGGCACGGTGCAGGGCATGATGGACCTGATGGGCCTCAAATATACCCATAGCGGCCTCGCGACCTCGGTCATCGCCATCGACAAGCAACTCACCAAACAGGCATTGCAACCGCATGGCATCCCCATGCCCGGCGGCCATGTGGTGAAGAGCGAAAGCCTTTACATCGCAGATCCGTTGCCGCGCCCCTATGTGGTGAAGCCGGTCAACGAGGGCAGCTCGGTCGGTGTCGCGATCGTCACCGCGGATGGCAATTATGGCAACCCTATCGCGCGCGATGCAGCGGGGCCGTGGCAGGAGTTCGAAGAACTGCTGGCCGAGCCCTATATCCGGGGCCGTGAGCTGACGACCGCCGTGCTGGGTGATGAGGCGCTGCTGGTGACGGAGCTGCGGCCCAGATCCGGCTTCTATGATTTCGACGCCAAATATACCGACGGCATGACCGAGCATGTCTGCCCCGCTGATGTGCCGGTCGAGATTGCGGACGCCTGCAAGGACATTGCCCTACGCACGCACCAACTGCTCGGCTGCAAGGGGACTTCGCGGTCGGACTTCCGCTGGGATGATACGCAGGGCGTCGAGGGGCTTTATCTGCTGGAGGTTAACACCCAGCCCGGCATGACGCCATTAAGCCTCGTGCCAGAGCAGGCGGCGAAGCTGGGTATCAGCTATGCCGAACTGGTCGAGCGCATCATCGAGGAGGCATTGGCGGGATGACCAAGGGCGAACGTATCCGCAGGGGTGGCGCGCAGCGCCTGTCCGTCAAGGATGCGCCGCGCGCCGCTCGCAAGGTAAAAGGTGCGGCGAAAAAGTCAGAGCTGGGCCGTCTGCTCGCGCGCCTGCCGATCAGCGCGGAGGCAATGCAACGCGGCATGACCTTCGGGCTTGTCGCGGTAGCGGTCGCGGGCCTGTGGGGCGTAGCGAGCTTCTTTGGCCTGCCCGGAATGGCGCGAATGGAGCTGGCGGAGCTGGCAGCGCACAGCGGCTATGAGGTCGAGAAGGTCGAGGTGCACGGCACCAAGCGCATGGACGCCAAGGCGGTCTATGACATCGCGCTGGGGCAGGTCGATCGCTCGATGCTGAATGTCGATCTGGAGGCGGTGCGGGCGGACATTGCGCGCCTGCCGTGGGTGCAGGATGCGCGGGTGTCGCGCCGCCTGCCGGATACGCTGATTGTCGATATTGTCGAGCGCAAGCCGACGGCGGTATGGCAGCATCAGGGCAATCTGGCGCTGATCGACGCCAATGGCGTGGTGCTGGAAGCCGTATCAGCTGAGGCGATGCCCGATCTGCCGCTGCTGGTGGGGGAGGCCGCCAATATGCAGGCTGCGCGGCTGTCGCGCCTGATGGAGGCTGCGCCAGCGCTCAAGTCCCTGCTCACCGGGGCGACATGGGTGGGGAACCGGCGTTGGGATCTGCGCTTTCAATCGGGCGAGACGCTGGCGTTGCCCGAGGGCGATAGCTCTGCCGCCGCGGCTCTGGTGAACTTCGCGCGGCTCGATGGCGTCAATCATCTGCTCGGGCGCGGTGTGCTGCGTTTCGACATGCGCGATCCCACAAAGATGGTGATGCGCATGCCGGAAGGGCGCACGGTTCCCTCCGTCGCGGTTCCGTCCGATGCCGCAAACGCGTCGGGATCGGCGCAAGGCGAGGCTGCGGAAGCCAAGAAACCAGAGGCGGCCCTCCCGCAAGCGCTCGCCAGCAGGGAGCAGGGCTGAGACGAATGGCTGCACCCGGCAAAAAAAATCTCATCACCGTCGTCGATCTCGGCTCGTGGAAGATTTCCGCGCTCATCGCTGCGGTGAACGATGCGGGCGAACTGGAGGTGCTTGGCACCGGCCAGCGCGAAAGCCGGGGCGTGCGCCGTGGCTTCGTCGCGGATATGGAACGTACCGAGGCCGCCATTCGCGAAACGGTGGAACAGGCAGAGCGGGTCGCAGGCAGCAATATCGAGGATGTGTGGGTCGGCTTCTCCGGCGGCAATCAGGTCAGCGATGTGGTCTCGGCGGAACATAGGCTTGAGGGCCATCGGGTTGAGCAGGCGGATATAGAGGCGCTGCTTGAACTGGCGCGCGACAGCATCGACCCCGCCGGCAAGGTTGTGCTTCATGCGCAGCCCGCCTGCTATACCATCAACGGCAATGAGGGTGTGCGTAGGCCGGAAGGGATGCATGCGGATCGGCTCGGCGTCGATGTGCACGTCGTGATGGCGGATGGCGCACCGCTCGCCAACATGGATAACTGCGTGCGTGGCGCGTACTTGAACGTCAACGCTATCGTCGCCGCGCCACTGGCTACAGGGATGGCCTGCCTTAGCGAAGAAGAGCGAGATCTGGGCGTCGCACTGGTGGAAATGGGCGCGGGCGTCACCAGCGTGTCGGTCTATGCGGGCGGGGTGCTGCTAGGCATGCACAGCATCCCGATGGGCGCGTCGGACATCACCGATGATATCGCCTCGGCTTTCGGTATCCGCCGCAGTCAGGCCGAGCGCGTGAAGTGCTTCTATGGTTCAGCAATGCAGAACCCGCGCGATTTCCGTGAGATGATCGAGATTGTTCCCAATGTTGCTGAAGGCGAACGCTCCGATGGCGGCAAGATCACGCGCGCATCGCTCGTCGCTGTGATATGCGAGCGGCTCGACCAGATACTCTCCCGCGTCAACGAGGCATTGAATGATCTTGGCTTCGGCAAGCCTGCCGGGCGGCAGATCGTTCTGACCGGTGGAGGGGCGGAGCTGAAGGGCATCGCGGACTATGCGCAGGGCGCGCTAGGGCGGACGGTGCGCATAGGCAAGCCGCGCGGGTTGGTCGCTCTGCCCGAGGCGCATTCTGGCCCTGCCTTTGCGACCTTAGTGGGTTTGGCCCTTTATGGACATCAAAAGCCCATCGATATTGGCGGCCCCGGAAGTGCTGCTCGCAAGGGCGCGGATGGCGCCCAGAAGGGGGGCTGGTGGCAACGCCTGATGCACGCCATGCGGTCTAATTACTGATGCAAGACGAGCTGACACAAAAAATGGTTAAAAAGAGGATGAATTGCGTTGCCATCTCGTGCATGAAGCAAATGTGAAACACTCTTCCGCGTCGCGCTGGGGAGCTTGGAAGGCAGAGGGTTGGGGAAAGCCCAGGGAGCAAGCATATGAGCATCGAAATTGGACCGCCGCTTGTGGATGAACTGAAGCCACGGATTTCCGTCATCGGCGTTGGGGGCGCGGGCGGTAATGCCATCGCCAACATGATCGCGGCGCAGGTCGAGGGGGTCGATTTCATCGTCGCCAACACAGACGCGCAGGCATTGAACGCTTCGCCAGCCGAGCGCCGCATACAGCTCGGGCCCCGTATCACAGAGGGTCTTGGCGCAGGCTCGCGCCCGGAGATCGGTCGTGCAGCGGCAGAAGAGACGATGAATTCTGTCGAGCAGGCTCTCGAGGGCGCGCATATGGTGTTCATCGCTGCCGGTATGGGCGGCGGCACCGGCACCGGCGCTGCTCCGGTCATTGCCAAGACCGCGCGCGAGAAGGGCATCCTTACCGTCGGCGTCGTCACCAAGCCGTTCACGTTCGAAGGCACACGCCGCGCCCGCTCCGCCGAGGCGGGGATCGAGGAGCTGCAAAAGCATGTCGATACCCTGATCGTCATCCCCAACCAGAATCTTTTCCTCGTCGCCAACCCCAACACCACCTTCAAGGAAGCCTTCCTGATGGCGGACGAGGTGCTGCAACAGGGCGTTCGCGGCATTACGGACCTGATGGTCATGCCCGGCCTCATCAACCTCGACTTTGCCGACGTGCGCTCTGTGATGGGCGAGATGGGCAAGGCAATGATGGGCACCGGCGAGGCCGAAGGCGACGGGCGCGCGCTCGCCGCCGCCGAAAAGGCAATCGCCAACCCGCTGCTCGATGGCGTCTCGATGAAGGGCGCGAAGGGCGTTATCGTTTCGATCACCGGCGGCGAGGATATGCGCCTGATGGAAGTCGACGAAGCCGCCAATCACATTCGCGAGCTGGTCGATCCCGATGCCAACATCATCTGGGGCTCAGCGTTCAACGATAATTTGAATGGCAAGATCCGCGTGTCGGTCGTCGCGACCGGCATCGAGAGCGAAGGCTCGTCCGCGAGCGCATCGCAGCCGTTCAGCTTCGCATCTCGCCCTGCACCTGTAGTCGCCGCGCCGGAACCGGAACCCGCTCCGGCTCCTGAGCCTTCGCGTCTGTTTGACAGCCCTGTGGCAGAAGCGCCCGCCGAGGAAGAAATGGACCTCGCCGGAGCCGAGATTGTCGAGGAAGTGGAAGTCGAGGTGGTGGAAACACAGGTGATTGAGCCTGCCGTTCCGCCAGCGCCCGTCGCGCGCTTCGATGACATCGACGGTAATGACGAGTTGATCCTCGGCGCCGAAACTGTCGTGCAACCGCTGAGCGAGCCGCAGGCTGCTCCTGCTGCGCCCGCGGCCAAGCCGTCGGGCGGAACCTTGTTTGAGCGCATGTCCGGCCTGTCGCGTGGCCTCGGTCGCGGGCCGAGCGCCGATGACGATGATGATGACAATACGCCAACCGTGACGAAGTTTCCGCAATTCCTCAACCGTCAGGGCAATCAATAGGAGAGTGTCTGGCCCGCGCCTTCCTGGGCGCGGGTCAAGAGCGGGCATCAGGGGTAGTCCGCTCTACTGCGATGTTATGACTGACAAAAATATTCTGGATAATGCCATGAGGCCGCAATCATTCTCGCGACGCTTGCCCCTTGCGGCGATAGGGCTTTTGTGGGCGGCGACGCTGCCGTCTACTGCGCTGGCTCAGGCCGCGCCATCCTCCCAGCTTCAGCTTCAACCCACTGACGCGGGCACGGCGCTGGCAACCGCTATGACGCGGCTTGCTGCATCTCCGCGCGATCTCGATGCGCTGATCAAGGCGGGCGAAGCCTCGTTGGAGCTGGAAGACCCGCGCTCCGCCATGGGGTTCTTCGGTCGGGCGGACGATGTCGCGCCGGACAATGGCCGGGTAAAGGCTGGTCTGGGCCGCGCGATGCTCCAGCTTGATCAGATAGGCGACGGTCTGCGGCTGATGGAACTTGCGGGTAATCTCGGATACAGCGATTTCGGCCTGCTGGCGGACCGCGGCCTCGCGCGCGATCTTGCCGCCAATCAGGTGGGCGCACAGCAAGATTATATCGCCGCACTGCGCCTCAACCCTAATGACCAGAAGGTCGTCCGGCGGCTTGCGGTGTCTTATGGCATATCCGGTCAGCTTGATATGGCCGACAAGACGATCCAGCCTTTGCTCTACAAGAGCGACCGCGCGGCGTGGCGCGACAAGGCCTTCATCCTCGCGATGAATGGCAAGACGAGCGAGGCGATCAGCATCTCCAACCAGGTGATGCCGGGCCAACTGGCGACCGCGATCAAGCCCTATCTCGAGCGCATGGCGATGCTCAACCCGGCGCAACGCGCCGCCGCCGTGCATATGGGGCGCTTCCCACCCGGTCTGGTGAATGTTCAGGTGGCGTCCAACACAGCCTCGAACAGCGCTCAGACCCGCGCATCGCAGGCCAGCCCGCCACCGCCAATGCCTGTTCCTGTGTCGGCACAGCCCAAGCCTGTTGCGCCTGCGCCAAAGCCGCAACCCGCACCGGCTCCGGTACAGGCAGCGCCGAAACCTGCGCCGTCTGCCGCCGCGCCATCCACGCAAATCGCTTCCAGTGCGCCGATGCCGAAACCAGTTCAGGGTCCGCCGGTGCCGGATGATCTGCCGCCACCTGCCGCCGCGCCTAAGCCCGCAGTGGTTGCCCCCGCGCCGGTTCAGCCAGCACCGAAGCCAGCCACCTCCACCCGTACTCTTGCGGACATCATGGCCGAAATCGAGGTGCCGCAGTCCGAGCTTCGTTCTACTGCTGCCGTCGACATGAACGATCTTGCCGCTTTGAAGGCCGCAAAGAAAAAAGCCGAAGCCGCTGCCGCGAAGAAGAAAGCTGAAGCCGAAGCGAAGGCCAAGGCAGAGGCGGAGAAAAAGCGCCTCGCCGCCAATCCCGCGCGCTATTGGGTGCAGATTGGCACCGGCAAGAACAAGTCCGCGCTCGCCTTCACACTGAAGCGGATGAAGAAGGAGCATGATGCGCTCGCCAGCAAGGATGGCTATGCCGCAAGCTGGGGTGCGACCAACCGCCTTGTCGTCGGGCCGTTCAAGAACCTAGACCGCGCCAAGGCTGTCGAAGCGGATCTGAAGAAGGCGGGCAGCGATGCGTTCGTCTGGCGCTCCGATGCGGGCGAGGAGCTTGAAGCGCTCGGCGGAAACTAGTCGTGGCGGCCCGCCTCGCTCCTTATGCCTGCCTGCCCGAAAATAGCAGGGGTAGGCTCTATCCCGAACCGGGCGGTGAGACGCGTGGCCCGCGTGATGTCTTCCAGCGTGATCGGGACCGGATCATCCACTCGATCGCGTTTCGCCGTCTGCGCCACAAGACACAGGTGTTCATGGCGCCCGACGGCGATCATTATCGCGTCCGCCTGACCCACAGCCTTGAGGTGGCGCAGATTGGCCGCACGATTGCGCGCGCGCTGGGGCTGAATGAAGATCTGACGGAAGCACTCTGCCTCGCGCATGACATCGGCCACCCGCCCTTCGGCCATGCGGGCGAATATGCGCTGGAAGCGGCGATGGCCGGGGCAGGGGGGTTTGATCACAACGCCCATTGCCTGCGCGTGCTCATGCTGCTCGAAAGCCCGTATCCGGCCTTTCCGGGCCTCAATCTCAGTTGGGACATGCTGGAGGGGCTGGCGAAACATAACGGCCCCATCACAAACCCGACATGGGCGATGGCGGAGCTGGACGCGCTCTATCCGCTGGAGCTTGAAAGCTGGCCCAGTCTGGAGGCACAGGTCGCGGCGATTGCGGATGATATTGCGTACGACAATCACGATATCGATGATGGCCTGCGCGCCGGGATGCTGACATTGGAGCAGATATGCGCCGTGCCGCTGGTGGCGCAAGGTTGGGAGCGGGTGCGGGCGCGCTACCCGGACATAGCCGAGGACCGGCTGCTGCGGGAGTTGATCCGCGACCAGATCGGCCTTATGGTCAATGACGTGATCGAGACGAGCCGGGTGGCGATTGCAGCTTCCGGGGTTGAAAGCGTGACGGATGTGCGCGCTTGTGGCAGGCGCTTGGTAAGTTTTTCGGATGGGCTGGTGGAGCAGGAGAAAATGCTGTCGCGCTTCCTGTACGACAATCTCTACCTCCATGAATCGCAGCGTGCGGAGGCCGAGCGGGCACGGGTGATCGTCACCGGCCTGTTCGCGGCCTATCACGAAAAACCGGAACTTATGGGCGCAAACTGGCATGACGGAGTATCCGATCGCGAGCCGGAACGCAGTCGCTATATATGTGATTATATAGCGGGAATGACCGATCGTTACGCTGAACGACAACACGAACTTATCCACGGCAAGTTGCCTCCAGCCTGATTGACTCTCTTCAAGGAAACAGCGAAGGCATGACTGTCTCCGCGGCGAAGAGATTCGTTGCGGGCAGGATGCGGGAGAGCGCTGCGACGGAGTAATCTGCCAAGGCCGCCGAAGGAGCAACCGCCCCGGAAACTCTCAGGCACCAGGACCGCATCCTGGACGAGGCACTCTGGAAAGCGGGCGGATCACCGCCCCACCGAAGGGGTAAGCCGTATTCGCTCTTGTGGGTGTAATGCGGTCAAAACTCTCAGGTTCCGTGACAGAGGGGGTGACTGAGCTAGCGGCTTTGCGCGCTATGTTCGGTTTCACACCGAGTCAGGAAATGAGAATATGAGCGCCGAACCGGAAATCGACATCGAGGAAGAACTGCCGTTGCAGGCGTTGCCGCTGGATAGCTGGCATCGCGCCAAGGGTGCGCGCATGGTCGGCTTCGCGGGCTATCATATGCCGATCCAGTATGAAGGCATCATGGCCGAGCATCTCTGGACACGTGAGCATGCGGGCCTGTTCGATGTCAGTCATATGGGGCAGCTTGTCTTTACAGGAGACGGGCTGGATGCGGCGCTCGAGGCGGTCATCCCTGCCAGCATCGGCACGCTCAGCGTCGGGCGCCAGCGTTACTCGCTGCTGCTCGATGAGGAGGGCGGCATATTGGACGACCTGATGGTCGCCCGCCGCCCGGACGATATCTACATGGTGGTAAATGGCGCGACCAAATATGACGATATCGGTTGGCTGATCGAGCATTTGCCCGATGAAGTGACAATGAGCCTGCTCGATGAGCACGCGCTTCTGGCGCTTCAGGGACCGGAAGCAGTGGCAGCGCTGTCCCGCGTAGTGCCGGGGGTTGAAGAGCTCTATTTCATGCAGTGCTCTGCTTTTGCATGGGAAGGGCATGATCTCTGGGTCAGCCGTTCCGGCTATACCGGCGAGGACGGCTTCGAGATCAGCCTGCCCGCCGAGGCTGCTGTCGCCTTTGCCGATGCTCTGTGCGTGCAGCCGGAGGTAAAGCCCATCGGTCTTGGCGCGCGTGATTCGCTGCGGCTGGAGGCGGGGCTTCCGCTTTATGGACATGATCTTTCGTCTGAGATCAGCGTGATCGGTGCGGACTTGGGCTTTGCGATCCTCAAGAAGCGCCGCGAGGCAGGCGGTTATATCGGCCATGAGCGTGTCACGCGGGAGTTGTCCGTGGGCGCGCCAGTCAAGCGCGTGGGCCTCTCTATCGAGGGCAAGTTACCGGCGCGCGAGGGGGCGGAGATATTCATCGGCGCCCAGAAAGTTGGCACTGTCACATCCGGCGGACATTCTCCCAGTCTTGGCGTGCCCATTGCGATGGGCTGGGTCGATGCCCCACATTTCGCGCTCGGTACAGTTTTAGAAATTGAAGTGCGCGGCAAGCGTATCCCTGCCACCGTTTCGCCGATGCCGTTCGTGCCGCATCGGTATCACCGCCAACCGTCCTAGAGACAAGGAGCCTGTTCTAATGAGCCGTTATTTCACCGAAGATCATGAATGGATCGATGTAGAGGGCGAGGTCGCAACAGTCGGCATCACCAATTACGCGCAGGAGCAATTGGGCGACATCGTGTTCGTCGAGTTGCCGGAAGAGGGCAAGACCTTTGACAAAGGTGATGATGCGGCAGTCGTCGAGTCCGTCAAGGCGGCGTCTGACGTTTATTCGCCTGTCTCCGGCGAAGTGGTCGAGGCGAACGGTGCACTGGAGGAAGACCCGGCACTGGTGAATTCCGACGCAGAAGAAGACGGATGGTTCTTCAAGCTGCGCCTCACCGACGCGAGCGAACTTGAGAGCCTTATGGACGAAGCGGCCTACACTAAGTTCGTCGCGGGTCTGTAAGCGCGCAAACATGGCTGCTCCCAACCAGTCGAGCCAGTGGAACGCCAGCGATTATGGTCGCAACGGCTCGTTCGTGCCTGCGCTCGGTTTGCCGGTTGTTGAGTTGCTCAACCCGCAGCCAGGCGAGCATATCCTCGATCTGGGCTGTGGCGATGGTACGCTGACACAGGCGCTAGTGGACGCTGGCGCAGTTGTGACCGCCGTGGATGCGTCGGAGGATATGATTTCTGCTGCGAGGGCACGCGGGCTGGACGCGCAGGCGATGGATGGCGAGCGGCTCAGCTTCGATGGCGCATTCGATGCTGTTTTTTCCAATGCTGTGCTGCATTGGATGCTGGAGGCGCAGCAGTGGCGGAGGGAGTCTTTTGCGCAGTGAGGCCTGGCGGGCGTTTCGTCGGCGAGATGGGCGGGGCGGGGAATGTTCGCGCTTTGCGGGCAGCGCTGAATGCGGAGCTGGTGGCGCGGGGCTACGCTCTGCCAGAGAGTGACCAGCAATGGTATCCCTCGGTTGAGGAGTTCTGCGTCATCTACAGCGCTGCTGGCTTCTCCGAGATTGACGCGCGGCTGATTGACCGGCCAACACCCTTGCCAGCTGGCCCGGCTGGCTGGTTCCGCACCTTCCGCAGCGGCTATTGCGACATGATCGGCGTGCCGGTTGAGGCGCGTGAGGCGATCTTCACTGCGGCAGAGGCGCGTATGCCAGCCGATATGCTGGGCGAGGATGGAATTTGGCGCGCGGATTATGTGCGCTTGAGGTTTTCGATGAGGAAAGTGAACTAAATGCGGTATCTTCCCCTGACGGACACGGACCGTCGCGCAATGCTCGACAAGGTGGGTGCGGCAACGATTGACGATCTGTTCGTCGATGTGCCTGCCGAGGCGCAACTTTTCGCTAAGATTGCGGGGCTACCCGATCATGCGAGCGAGCTGGCGGTCGAGCGGCACATGGCGTCGCTCGCGCGGAAGAACATGGCGGCGGGTGATGGACCATTCTTTCTCGGTGCTGGCGCCTATCGCCATCATATCCCGGCCTCGGTCGATCACCTCATTCAGCGCGGCGAGTTTCTCACCGCCTACACGCCCTATCAGCCGGAGATTGCTCAGGGTACACTCCAGATGCTGTTCGAGTTTCAGACTCAGGTCGCGCGCCTCTTGGGCTGCGATGTCGCGAACGCCAGCATGTATGACGGCTCGACAGCCTGCTGGGAAGCAGTAGCGATGGCGGCGCGCATCACCAAGCGCAAGAAGGCCGTGCTTTCGGGCGCGCTGCACCCCCACTACGCGCAAGTCGTCAAGACCATGTCGAAGGTGACGGACTACACAATCGCGGATTCACTGCCTTCGATCCAGAGCAAACCAGACAATGCCGGGTTGATGGCGCGGATAGACGATCAAACCAGCTGTGTGGTCGTGCAATATCCAGACATATTAGGGCGCCTGCCCGATCTGGAGGAGATCGGGGCGGCAGCTCGGGCCAAGGGTGCGCTGCTGGTTGTAGTGGTGACCGAACCGGTGGCGCTGGGCGCTATAAAATCCCCCGGCGAGCAGGGCGCGGACATCGTGGTTGGCGAGGGGCAGTCCTTGGGTGTCGGCCTTCAATTCGGTGGGCCATATCTCGGCCTGTTCGGCTGCAAGCAGAAATATGTGCGCCAGATGCCGGGGCGTCTTTGTGGTGAGACGCTGGATGCGGAAGGCAAGCGCGGCTATGTGCTGACGCTTTCCACGCGCGAGCAGCATATCCGACGCGAAAAGGCGACATCCAATATTTGTACGAATTCAGGGCTTTGTGCGCTGGCCTTCACTATTCATATGACCTTGCTAGGCGAGAAAGGCTTGCGCGATCTCGCGATGCTCAATCATGGATTGGCTGTGCACGCGGCGGAGAAACTGGCGACAGTGCCGGGCATCACATTATTGAATGATAATTTTTTCAATGAGTTTACGCTCATTCTTTCCAAGGATGCGCGGGAGGTGGCTCGTACATTGGCTGATAGCGGTATTCTTGCCGGCGTTTCATTGGGGCGGCTGTTTCCTGGGGAAGCGGCGTTAGCCAATGGCCTTGTTGTCGCGGTGACGGAGACGACGACGGATGAAGATGTCGATGCCTTGTGCGCGGGCCTGAAGGAGGTTCTGGCATGACAATCAATCAGAGCGGATGGCGTCCGGAGATGGCGGCATCGAACATTTCGGGAGACGTACCTACAGCGACCGGAAATCGAGCACTCATGCTGGAGGAGTCACTGATCTTCGAGATTGGTTCGACGGATCGTACTGGCGTCGATCTCGCCGAAGTACCCGCCGTACCAAGCCGCCTTGGCGGAATGGAGCGTACAGCGCCAATAGGCCTGCCCGGACTTTCCGAGCAGGAGACAGTGCGGCATTATACCCGCCTCTCGCGCCAGAATTACGCGATCGATCTTGGCCTCTTCCCACTCGGTAGTTGCACGATGAAGCACAATCCGCGCTTGAACGAGAAGGTAGCGCGGATGCCCGGTTTTGCCGATCTTCATCCTTTGAGCCCACAATCGGCGGTGCAGGGGGCGCTGGCGGTTATCCATGAGCTGGGCGAATGGCTCAAGACCCTCACAGGTATGGCGGCGGTCGCGATGTCTCCCAAAGCGGGCGCGCATGGCGAGCTGTGCGGTCTGCTGGCGATCCGCGCTGCGCTGGTAGCGCGAGGGGATGCGCGCAAGGTGATCCTCGTGCCGGAAAGCGCGCATGGCACCAATCCGGCGACGGCGGCGTTCTGTGGCTATGCGGTCGAGGATATACCCGCGACTGCGGAAGGCCGCGTGAATCTTGAGGCGTTGAAGGCGCGCCTCGGCCCCGATGTTGCGGCGGTAATGATTACCAACCCGAATACCTGTGGCCTGTTCGAACGCGACATGAAGAAAATCGCCGATGCCGTGCATGCGGCGGGGGCATTCGTCTATTGCGACGGCGCGAATTTCAACGCCATTGTCGGCCGGGTGCGGCCCGGTGATCTCGGCGTCGATGCGATGCATATCAATCTGCACAAGACGTTCTCCACCCCGCACGGTGGTGGCGGGCCGGGTAGTGGGCCGGTGGTGTTGTCTGAAGCGCTGGCTCCGTTCGCGCCGCTTCCCATTGTCGAGAAAGATGCGAATGGCGTCTTCCATCTGATCGAGGAGGAAACGGCAGGGCAAGACCACGCTCAGAATTTCGGTCGCATGGTCGCGTTCCATGGGCAAATGGGCATGTTTACACGCGCGCTGGCCTATATCCTCTCTCACGGCGCAGATGGTTTGCGGCAGGTCGCGGAAGATGCGGTGCTTAATGCCAACTACATCCTGCGCAGCCTTGAGGATGTGCTTGATGCGCCCTTCGGCGCGAGCGGACCATGCATGCACGAGGCGCTGTTCTCAGACAAAGGCGTGGCAGAGGGCTTCTCGACGCTGGACATCGCCAAGGGGCTGATCGACGAGGGCTATCACCCGATGACGATGTACTTCCCGCTTGTGGTGCATGGCGCGATGCTGATTGAGCCGACCGAGACCGAGAGCAAGGCGGCGCTTGACCAGTTCATTATGGCGCTGCGTTCCGTTGCGGAACGGGCCAAGGCGGGTGACGAAGCGCTTAAGGGCGCACCGTGGTATGCACCACGCCGCAGGCTTGATGAGACGCTGGCGGCGCGCAAACCAAAGCTGGTGTGGGAAGAAGCTTCGCTAGCGGAAGCGGCGGAGTGAGCGACCGCCCCTGGTTCGCAGGGGAGGCTCAGCGCTTTGACGGAGATGCAGCGAAGCGCCATGCACCCGCTACCCTGCGCAATCGCGATGTAATTGCCGATGTGCTGGCAAGAGAACTGCCCACTTCCGGTCTGGTGTTGGAGGTAGCAAGCGGCTCTGGCGAGCATATCATCCATTTCGCAAAACGCTTTCCCGCGCACGAATGGCAGCCGTCCGACCCTGATCCGGTAGCGCGTGCTTCGATAGCGGCTTGGGCGGAAGAGGCGGCCCTTGCCAATATTCATCCTCCGATTGAGATTGACGCATCAGCTGCGGATTGGCCAATAAATGCTTCAGATGCGATATTATGCATTAACATGGCCCATATTGCACCGTGGGCGGCGACAGCAGGCGTCATCGCGGGTGGAGCTCGTCTGTTGAAGCATGGATCACCGCTGATATTTTATGGCCCGTTCCTGAAGGCAGATATCGAAACCGCTCCGAGCAATCTTGCTTTTGATGCTCAGTTACGCACGCGAGATCCATCCTATGGTATCAGGTCTGTGGAAGATGTGGACCGGGAAGCAATAGTGCACGGTCTTGTGCGCACAGCATGCCATTATATGCCTGCGAATAACCTGATGCTGGTCTATCGAATCAATTGACTGAAATCTCGCGGTCGAGGGATTGCCGGTGGCGAATGCGCTCGCGCCACAGGATGTAAAGGCTGCTGCCCGCGATGATCGCCGCGCCCGCCCAAGTTGAGGAGCCGGGCCAGTTCTGCCAGATCAGCCAACCCAAAGCCGTGGACCATAACAGGCTAGAATAATCCATCGGTAAGACTAGCGAGACAGGTCCCCAACGCAGCGCAGCCGTCATCAGCAATTGAGCAATTCCACCAAAAAAACCCATCGCCAGCAATATTCCCCATGTCTCCATGTCATGCATCTTGCCGAACCAAAGCATAGCCAGACCCAGAAAGGGCAAAGGCAGCACCGTGAAATAGAATACAATGACGGAAGGCTGCTCGGTTTTACCGATCTGACGCAGCACGAGCGAGACGCATGCCGTGACAATCGCCGCTCCGATGGCAACAGCAACGCCGAGGGCCGACACGCCCTCATGATGCCCGGGGCCGACGATTACCAGAACGCCCAGAAAACCGACAATGACAGCCGCCCAGCGATGGATACCTGGGCGCTCGCCAAGAAAGAATACCGATAGGAGGGTGGCAAAGATCGGCATAGTGAAGCCAATGGTTGTCGCTTCCGCCAATGGTAGCAGGATATAGCCGCCAAAATTCAACACCATGCCAAAAGTGCCTAATGCGGATCGGCCTATATGCAGGCCGATATTCCGCGTCTTGAGCGCCGCCAATCCTGGACCGATCATCACGCCAGCGAGTGCCACTGGCATACCGAACAACTGACGGTAAAACATGGTTTCGACAATATGGACGCCCCGCTCGCTTGCCCATTTGACGCATGCGAACATGATTGTGATTGTAAGCATCGCCAGCAGCCGAAGGCCGATCGCGAGAAACGGACGTGTTTCGTGATGTGAGCTAGTTCTATGGGATGCTGCGGGCATGAACCCGCTTTAGCGGGGTCACGTCTGAGCGCAATCTCTTACAAACAGGCTTCCAGCATTGCCTGATCGAAGCCGAAGCCGCGTGCCTTTTCCAGCGTATAGGGGCGCAGGCCCATGGAGCGATATTCGCCAATGATCTTTCCGTTCGCGTCCTCAGAGATATATTCGAACTTGAACAGCTCCTGAGTGACGATCACTTCGCCTTCCATACCGATCACTTCGGTGACGTTGGTAACGCGGCGCGAGCCATCGCGAAGACGCTTCACCTGCACGATGAGGTCGACCGAGTCGGCGATCTGCTTCGAGATCGCTTCCTTGGGGATCTTGATGTCACCCATCAGGATCATGTTTTCCATACGGCCAAGGCATTCACGAGGGCTGTTGGAGTGGAGTGTGCACATAGAGCCATCATGGCCGGTATTCATGGCGGCAAGGAGGTCAAAGCACTCCGCGCCACGAATTTCGCCGAGGATGATGCGGTCAGGCCGCATACGCAACGCGTTTTTCACGAGGTCGCCGATGGTGATCGCGCCTTGGCCCTCAAGGTTTGCGGGGCGGGTTTCGAGCGGCAGCCAGTGCGGCTGTTGCAGGCGGAGTTCGGCCGCGTCCTCGATCGTCAGCACACGCTCGCCGGGGTCGATCATCTTGGAGAGGGCGTTGAGCATGGTAGTTTTACCGGAACCAGTACCGCCCGAAATGACGATGTTAAACCGGCAGGCTCCAGCGATCTTGAGCGCGGTGCACATCTTCTGGCTCATCGCGCCCCATTCGGCGAGATTGTCGAGCGTGATCGGCTTCGCGGAAAATTTACGGATCGAGATCGCGGTGCCGCGCAGGGATAGGGGAGGGACGATCACGTTGACGCGGCTACCATCGGGCAGGCGCGCGTCGGCAAGTGGCGTCGTCTGATCGACACGGCGACCGACCTTGTTGACGATGCGCTGCGCGATCTGGAACAGATGCTCCTCGTCGCGGAACTGGATCGGCGCGATCTGGAGCTTGCCCTTCTTTTCTATATAGGTCTGAAGCGGGCCGTTGACCATGATATCCGAGATGTCGGGGTCGTTGATCAGTTCTTCGAGCGGGCCGAGGCCAAGCAACTCGTCGACCAGCACCTTCTCTAGCGCAAACTGCTCGCGCCGGTTGAGCGTCAGCTTCAGTTCGGCGAGCACTTCCATGATGATCGGGCGGAATTCTTCGGCCAGCTCATCCTTGGTGAGGGTGGCTGCCGCTTCAGGATCGACCCGTTCCAGCAGGCGGGGCAACACCTGCTCCTTGATCTTGTGAACTGAAGCCTCGAAGCCCTGCGGACCTTCCTGAGTATGCTCCGCATTCATGCGGTCCTGCAGGCGGGCCATCGCCTCGGCGTTCTTGGCCTGCTGTGGGGACGCTTCTCCACCATCCAGTGGCGGTAATGCGCTGGGATCAATCGGCGGGAATTGTGAGCCGTGGCCATCGGCCTCTGCGCCCTGTGATGAGCCGCCGGACTGAGGGGTGAGCACATGCATAGGCTTGGCAACGCCAAATGCGGGTCGCATCGCCCCAGGGCCGTTTTTTCGTCCGAATGCGCTCATTTTTCGCCCACTACTATATTCCTTGGCGTGACGATAACTGCGAAACTTTGCCAAAATACTAATTGGTTCAGTTCAATCGCGCGTAGGGGCTGCCTATCTCAACATATCTAGCCAGAATTGGATAGCTTAACACATGCAACAGAGCCAGTCGGGTTGGATATGGGGTTGCCATTCATTTGGACAATATAATTCTTCACCGCTGTCCTACATTTCCAACCCGGGACTGTGTCAAATATGGGTGGATATTGGGCGGCTGTTGCCTTCACCTGGGATTCGAACAACCAGATAAATGCAGGGCGATTGGTGTCTGCCAACTCTGCTATACGGGTGTTGGCGTTATGCCCCGTAGGCACAACCAATGGAACAACGCTAGGATATAGATGACTACGATTGAGATAAAAACCACCAACCTGTGCTAGTGACCGCTTGTCTAATATTTGACCGTTAGGATGATCCCAGAAGAATATAACTCGGTCTGGGTGATAGGGTGTCAGAAAATTACTTACCTCTTCTATACCATAGTTGGTTCGGCCTGCCAATACTGTCCGAAATGATGGCATAGTTAGAGAGGGAGTAAGAAAGAAAATTGTAATTAATATATAGCTTATAGCCGGTCTTCCGGTTCTACTCGCCAATATAACTAGAGCAAGAAGCATAGTCGGTGTTACAATTGTTAGATATCGCTCTGTGATAGACGGCTTAATGATATTGAACAAAAATATGACACACAGTGTCAGTATACCTGAGATTATAGCTAGTCGAATTGGTGCGCGCTTATCATAAAAAGTAAATAAAGGAATATTGCTGAGTACTGAAGATAGGAGCAATACAGCCAAGAAACTGATAATAAGAATTATAAAAATGATGTTAGGAGGACCAAATGGGAAGGATAAAAACTTCAGAAAATCATCCCATTGCATTTCGCTATACCAAGAATAGCGGGGATCTGAGTAAAGCAACAGCCTAGGTAGATGATATAATAGCCATGCTGATGCAGGGGCAAATATCAACAATGCTATCGATGATTTGAAAATTTGTTTTGGGTTGTAGGCAAATATCACGAAAAATTGCATGGCTATCAAAAACCCAGCATAATAATGGGTCATTAGCGTCAGACTGGAGACAAAACTCCATTTTGAGAGATTCTTAATGCTGATTTCGTCGGCCAGCTTGATGAAATAAACGCATTGAAAAGTAGCCATCCAGAGCAAGAGGGCATAACAGCGCGCATCAAGTCCAAATAGCGTTGCAGGCCACCAAAAGAAGATGCTAGCGCTCCAAGTGATCCTTTCAGGGGGGCGTAAAGTCGGAATTCTGATAAAAAGTGGGGTAAGAGCGGCCAACAGAGTGAATAGCAGGCTAGGTATTCTCAACGCCCAATCACTGACTCCAGCAACCTTTGTCCAACCCAACATAATAATATAGTAGAGCGGTGCATTGCAGTCGAGCCACGCCTCTTTCCAGAAGCCGTGCCAGCTGTTCTGAGTCGCAATGACAGCAGTCCATGTTTCATCGAACCATAACGGGAGACCGTGCAGTAGAGTGATACGCTCTGCCATGACGATCACTGATCCAATCAGCGCGATCGCAATCAGCACGAAAAGATCTAGATTGTTATTTTCGGTTGGAGCTTTTTTTTCGATCACTATTTAGCCTGTCGGAGCGATTGATATCGTTCAAGCTCGCTCTTCAGTTGCCGACCATATTCTATGTGATCGAGTTAGGGCGAGTCGCTGCTAGGCTATAAATGAAGAATGTAAATAATATGGATAAAGCGGAAAAGGTGCTCTCAGCTGCCCATATCGGATGCCTCCGATGTCAGCCCGCCTTTTCGGCAAGCACCGTAAGCCCGTTTTCATTCACCTCGGCAAAGCCGCCGACAACCGGGATGCTTTCCGGCGCGGATGAGGCCGTCTCGAAAATCTGGATCGCGCCGTCGCGGATGGTGGACATGAACGGCGCATGGCCTTCCAACACGCCGAAATCGCCCTCGGTGCCGGGGACGACGACCTGATAAACCTCCGCCGAACGGACGAGCTTCTCAGGGGTTACGAGTTCGAAATGCAGTGCCATGCGTCTGTCCTATGCCCCCTCCCATAGCTGGGAGGGGAATGTCGTATCAAAAGATCAGGCTGCTTCCGCTGCCAGCTTCTTGCCCTTTTCGATGGCTTCGTCGATGCCGCCGACCATGTAGAAGGCAGCCTCGGGCAGGTGGTCATATTCGCCGTCGACGACTGCCTTGAAGCTCTTCACGGTGTCTTCGATCTGCACGAACTTGCCGGAGATGCCGGTGAAGACCTCTGCGACGTGGAACGGCTGGCTGAGGAAGCGCTGGATCTTGCGCGCGCGGGCGACGGTGAGCTTGTCCTCTTCCGACAGCTCGTCCATGCCGAGAATGGCGATGATGTCCTGCAGCGACTTGTACTTCTGCAGCGTCTCCTGAACGCGGCGTGCGGTCTCGTAATGCTCCTGACCGACGACTGCGGCGGTTAGCACTCGCGAGGTGGAGTCGAGCGGGTCAACCGCAGGATAGATGCCGAGCTCCGAGATCGCGCGGTTAAGAACCGTGGTCGCGTCCAAGTGCGCGAAGGATGCAGCCGGAGCAGGGTCGGTCAAGTCGTCCGCAGGCACATAGATTGCCTGCACCGAGGTGATGGAACCCTTGGTGGTGGAGGTGATGCGCTCCTGCAGGGCGCCCATGTCGGTCGCGAGCGTCGGCTGATAGCCCACCGCCGAAGGAATACGGCCCAAGAGCGCCGACACTTCCGAACCCGCCTGCGTGAAGCGGAAGATGTTGTCGACGAAGAAGAGCACGTCCTGGCCTTCCTGATCACGGAAATATTCGGCCATGGTGAGGCCGGAGAGGGCGACGCGTGCGCGCGCACCCGGCGGTTCGTTCATCTGGCCGAACACGAGGGCCACCTTGGAGCCTTCGGAGATCGCGTTGCCGTCAGCATCCTTGGCGATAACGCCTGCGTCGAGGAACTCGTGATAGAGGTCGTTGCCTTCGCGGGTACGCTCACCGACGCCCGCGAACACCGAGGTGCCGCCGTGGCCCTTGGCGATGTTGTTGATGAGTTCCTGAATGAGCACGGTCTTGCCGACGCCTGCGCCGCCGAACAGGCCGATCTTGCCGCCCTTTGCATAAGGCGCGAGCAGGTCGATGACCTTGATGCCGGTGACGAGGATCGAGGTCTCCGTCGACTGGTCAACGAACTCCGGCGCCTTGGCGTGGATCGGGGCGGACTGCTTGGCGCCAACCGGGCCACGCTCGTCGATCGGCTCACCGATGACGTTCAAGATGCGGCCGAGCGTCTCGGGGCCAACCGGAACCGAAATCTGTGCGCCGGTGTCGCTGACTTCCTGACCGCGGGTCAAGCCGTCGGTCGAGTCCATCGCGATGGTGCGGACGGTGTTCTCACCCAAGTGCTGAGCGACTTCCAGAACGAGCTTCTGGCCGTTGTTGCTGGTTTCCAGCGCGTTCAAGATCGCCGGGAGCGCATCGGGGAAGGTCACGTCGACGACGGCGCCGATGACCTGAGAGATGCGGCCAACATTGTTGGTGCTTGCCTTGGCGGAGGTGGGCTTACGGGCCATGTCTGTGCTTCCTTGCCTGCTTGTCCTTAAAGCGCTTCTGCGCCGGAGATGATTTCAACGAGTTCGGTGGTGATCGCGGCCTGACGGCTGCGGTTATATTCGATGGTGAGGCGGTTGATGAGGTCGCCTGCGTTGCGCGTTGCGTTGTCCATCGCGGTCATCGACGCGCCCTGCTCGGAGGCTTCGCGCTCCAGCAGCGCGACGAAGAGCTGCGTCTTGACGTAGCGGGGGAGCAGTTCTTCGAGGATCGACTCTTCGTCCGGCTCATATTCCACCACCGCGCTGGATGCCGCCGTGCTTGATGGAGCAGGCACAGGGATGAGCTGGGCCACGGTCGGGTCCTGCGCGAGCGCGGATTTGAACTTGGGGAAGATGAGGTGTGCGACATCGAATGCGCCAGCAGCGAACATCTCAACGAGCTGTGCGGCGATGCTCTCTGCCTCGGCAAAGCCGGGGTTCCGCACGGTGCTGGTGTCGAAATTCTCGGCGATCTGCTTCGGATAGTCGCGGCGGATCGGCGCGCGACCCTTCTTGCCGACGAGGTAGAACTGCACATCCTTGCCCGCCGCGGTCAGTTCCTGCGCCTTGGCCTTCGCGGCCTTGACGAGGTTGGAATTGAGGCCGCCGCACAGACCCTTGTCGGTGTTGACGAGGACGATGAGGTTGCGCTGGGTTGCGCCGGTGCCTGCGAGCAGCTTCGGCGCGCCGTCGCCGGAGACCTTGGAGGCGAGCGAAGCCATCACCGCGCCCAGACGCTCGGCATAGGGGCGCGCGGCCTCGGCGGCAGCCTGCGCCTTGCGGAGCTTGGCCGCGGCGACCATCTGCTTGGCCTTGGTGATCTTCTGGGTCGATTTGACCGAGCCGATCCGGCCTTTGAGTTCCTTGAGCGAGGCCATTAGCCGTCTATCCCCTCAGGCGAATTAGGCGAAGGTCTTGCCGAACGCGTCGAGCGCGGCGACCAGCTTCTTCTTCGGCTCGTCGCCCAGATCCTTGCTGTCACGGATGCTCTTCAGCAGGTCGGCATGATCGGCGCGCAGATAGCTGAGCATCGCCGCTTCATAGCGGGTGACGTCGCTGGTCGGGATTGCGTCGAGATAGCCGTTGGTGCCGGCGAAGATCGAACAGGTCTGCTCCTCGAACGGCAGCGGCGAGAACTGCGGCTGCTTCAGCAGCTCAGTGAGGCGCGCACCGCGGTTGAGTAGCTTTTGCGTCGAGGCGTCAAGATCCGAACCGAACTGCGCGAACGCGGCCATTTCGCGATACTGGGCGAGTTCGAGCTTGATCGAGCCGGAAACCTTCTTCATCGCCTTGGTCTGCGCGGCGGAGCCGACGCGGCTGACCGAGAGGCCAACGTTAATCGCGGGGCGGATGCCCTGATAGAAGAGGTTGGTTTCAAGGAAGATCTGGCCGTCGGTGATCGAGATCACGTTGGTCGGAATATAGGCCGACACGTCGCCCGCCTGCGTCTCGATGATCGGCAGCGCGGTGAGCGAGCCGCCACCGTTGGCGTCGGACATCTTCGCCGCGCGCTCCAGCAGGCGGCTGTGCAGGTAGAACACGTCGCCGGGATAGGCTTCGCGGCCCGGAGGACGACGCAGCAGCAGCGACATCTGGCGATAGGCGACGGCCTGCTTGGAAAGGTCGTCATAGACGATCACGGCGTGCATGCCGTTGTCGCGGAAATATTCGCCCATCGTCACGCCGGTGTAAGGCGCGAGATACTGGAGCGGTGCGGGCTCGGACGCAGTTGCGGCGATAACGATGGAATATTCCATCGCGCCATTCTCTTCGAGCTGGCGAACGATCTGCGCGACAGTCGAGCGCTTCTGGCCGACGGCGACATAGATGCAGTAGAGCTTCTTGCTCTCGTCATCGCCTGCATTGACGCCCTTCTGGTTGATGAAGGTGTCGATCGCGACGGCGGTTTTGCCGGTCTGGCGGTCGCCGATGATCAGCTCGCGCTGGCCACGACCGACAGGCACGAGTGCGTCGATCGCCTTGAGGCCGGTCTGTACCGGTTCGGAAACCGACTGGCGGGGAATGATGCCCGGCGCTTTCTTCTCAACGCGCATGCGGGCTTCGGCCTTGATTGGGCCTTTGCCGTCGATCGGGTTGCCGAGGCCGTCTACAACGCGGCCGAGCAGACCCTTGCCGACCGGCACGTCCACAATGGTGCCGGTGCGTTTGACGGTGTCGCCTTCCTTGATCTCGGCGTCAGAGCCGAAGATCACGACGCCGACGTTATCGGCTTCGAGGTTCAGCGCCATGCCCTGCACGCCGTTCGCGAACTCGACCATCTCACCGGCCTGTACATTGTCGAGGCCGTGGATACGGGCGATACCGTCACCGACGTTCAGCACGGAGCCGACTTCGCTCACCTGTGCTTCGGTGCCGAAATTGGCGATCTGGTCCTTGATGACCTTCGAGATTTCTGCGGCGTTGATATCCATGGTGTAGCCTTCAGCCTTTCATCGCGTGAGCGAGGGTATTCAAACGGGTGCGGATGGAGCCGTCGATCATCTGGCTGCCGATCTTGACGACGAGGCCGCCAAGGATCGACGGATCGACCTTCAGGTCAACCGCGACATCGCGGCCGACACGGGTTTTCAATGCCTTCTCCAGAGCCGTGACCTGAGTCTTGGCGAGAGGATGGGCGGAGGTGACTTCGGCGCGGCTCTCGCCCTTGTGATTCGAGAGCAAAGTCTCGAATGCGCGGATCGCGGCGGAGAGCTGCGAGAGGCGGCGGCCTTGCGCCAGCACGCCGAGAAATTTCTGGGTGAGGGCATCAAGGCCCATTTTCTCTGCAACAGCAGCGATAGCCTTTGCAGCCGCGTCGCGACCGATGACCGGGCTGGTGGTCAGTGCACGAAGTTCAGCTGATTCGCTGAGCGCGCTTTTCAGCGCTGCGAGGCTCTGCGCAACCGAATCGAGCTGATTGTTGTCACGGGCCAGTTCGAACAAAGCCAAGGCGTAACGCCCGCTTAAGCTAGCCTGAATGCCGCCGGAATTCTCCACGCGCCCTTGTTCCTCCAGTTCGATATGCCGCGTTTGGAAATACGGAAAAGCGCTAACGCCCCCGTCAAACGTGGGGGCCGGTTAGCAGGGGTCTTTCGCTGTTGCAAGATAGTCTAAAGGATTAGTTGCGCACTAGTCACTCTGCGGGTGCATTCGTGGCCTTTCGGGCACACTGATAGATCAGGCGCTCGTTCGGTTGAGTGGAGAGAATCGCGTGGATCTGGCTCTGGGCCTGTGCCAGCGCGGTAAGAGCAGTCTGATCCACAGTGCAGCCCTTGATAGTGGACTTCGCCTTTATGGAACTTGCCTGAGCCATCGTGCTGGTATCGGGCAGGAAGCGGTCGATACTGTATGTTCCGGTCGCGGGATCGAATTTCGAAACGGATATGCTCTGGTCGGGCTTTATAGTCAGATGATCCCAGCCCTTGTCCGCCTGTACATATTGCTCTGAGCCATTAGCGCATCCGTCGGGCGACCAGTTCAAGGATATGTCCTGCGTGTCCGAGAAGATAATTCTACTGCGACTCTCGTCGATACGGCACAGATTGTCACCATTGGCGTCGTAGTCAGAGGTCGCGGACACCTGCGCACTGTTGTCGACCGGGAAAGTGGTCACCCTGTCTTCTATGCTGGAGAAGGAGGGGCGCAGGAAGAACACCGCGATGGCTAGCACAATTAAGACGCCGCCAGTTATCATCGCCCATTTGCGTTCCCTGGGCTTGTGTTCGGCGTTGAACATCATCGCTCCACCCAGAGCGAGGCCGCCCAGCAGCAGGATGACACCCGAAAGTGCGATCATGTTCTCCCGCGAAGAGACAATCTCCTGCTCCGCGCGATTGCGGGCATCCGCTTGCGCCTTGTCGCGCGCCATCGCCTCCTGCTGATCCTTCTGCTGCTGTAGCAGTTGACTTTCCGCTGCCCGCTTCGCTTCAAGCGCATCCATCTCCGCCATGCTGCGGCAGGGAACCGTTGTGCGCTGAAACTGTACGCCGGCTTGCCTGAGGAAGGAGGCAACTTCGCGGTTCGACACTGCGAAACCGAATTCGGCATCCGCATCGCTTTCGGCGACCGAACCCATGCTATTGACGCCTAGCACCCGACCACAATCATCGACCAACGGCCCGCCGCTGTTGCCTGCAGCGATTGGCGCAGTGTGGAGGATCGTGTCGAACGCTTGGCTTGAGCGCCCGGTAGACACAGTGCCGCTGGTCTTCACCGGTGCAAGCGGCTGGATCATTTCATTGAGATCAAGGCCCTGCGCGCGGTCGACTGTCGCTGGATAGCCGATGGCGACCACATGCTGGCCGTCTGTAACGCCACCGGCATAAAAGGTGCTGACGGGCAGATGGCCGTCTTTCAGTTCGATAAGGGCGAGGTCATTGCCCGGAGAATAGGCGATCAGCTTGCCGCCATAGCTACGCTTGCCTTCGGACGGGACGATACCAATCACGAGATTCTTCTCGGCGCGCAGCAGTTCAACGACATGCGCGTTGGTGAGGATCTTGTCCGGCGCGACGACGAAACCGCTGCCATGGCCGACGAAATAGGCCTCATCCCCCTTGGTTGCGATGATCACCACGCGCACAACGCCGCGCACCGCCGCGGCAATATCCTGTTGCTCGGCGTGGGCAGGCGACATGGGAGCAAAAGCAAGAGCCAAAAGGGCGAACAGGCGAAGCAGGCGGGTCATCGCGGCGATATGTAGGGCTGCGCAGGCGCAAGGGAAAGCGCAATCATCGAGTTTGAACGCAAGAAACGGGAAGCCGGACCTGTCGCTTGCTGCTATCGAAGGGGCATGACGAACGACACCCATAATGGTGAAGCCCTTTGGCAGGCCGTAGAAGGGCGGGACAAGGCGCAGGATGGGCGCTTTGTGTTCGCCGTGCGCACGACCGGCGTCTATTGCAAGCCGAGCTGCGCGGCGCGGCGTCCCAAGCGTGAGAATGTGGAGTTCTTTGACGCTGGAGCATCCGCAAGGGCGGCGGGCTATCGCGCGTGTCTGCGGTGCAAGCCGGATGAGGCTGGGCGGGAGGCGCTCGCCGTGGAGAAGGCGCTGAAGCTGCTCGATGCTGCGGAGGAGCGTGTGTCGCTGGAGCAACTGGCGGCTGTGGTGGACTATGCACCGCACCATTTCCAACGGTTGTTCACGCGCGCAGTGGGGGTCAGCCCGGCGGCCTATGCCCGGGGTTTGAGGTCCGATCGCGCAGAGGCTGCGCTGGCTGAGGCGGGCCGGATCACCGATGCGGTTTATGATGCGGGCTATGCTGCGCCCAGTCGCTTTTATGAGGATGCGAAGGAGAGAATGGGCATGACGCCAAGCGCAAGGCGGAAGGGCGGGACGGGAGCGAGCATCCGCGCCGCCGTGGTTGAGAGCTCGCTGGGGCCGGTGCTGGTCGCGGCGACGGACAAGGGGCTGTGCCGCATCGCGTTTGACGAGGGGCTTGAGGATATCCACGCCCGCTTCCCTCAGGCCGAAATCCTGCCCGCGGACGCGCAGTTCGAGGCCTTGGTGGGCGAGGTTGTGGCGCTGGTCGATGATCCCGCGCGATCCTCGGCGCATCTGCCGCTCGATGCGCGTGGCACCGCGTTTCAGCAGGCAGTGTGGCAGGCCTTGCGCGCCATTCCGGCGGGCGAGACGCGTACCTATTCCCAGATCGCCACTGCAACCGGGCGGCCGCAGGCGGTGCGGGCGGCGGGGACGGCCTGCGGCGACAATGCGCTCGCGGTGCTGATCCCCTGCCACCGGGTATTGCGCAGCGACGGCGGCCTCGGCGGCTATGCTTATGGGCTGGAGCGCAAGAAGGCTCTCTTGGCGCGAGAAGGCGCTGCGAACGCCCGCTGACCCCGAAAGTCACGAAAGTCACGCCCTGTAAGGGGGCAAGGCGTCCTGCTTTGCCGATGGGCAGGCGTGACTAGGGTGTAAAATCAGACGAATGTGAAAGAGCCGTCGAAATCGTCCGGGCCAGCCACTCCCGCCGCCCGATGAGAAGTCCATGCGGCGGAAAACCTGCCGCCGCTTCAGTCAAACAGGCTGCATCGCTGACCGCCCGGCGCGCGACTCTCTTGGCGAGAGGGAAGCCTGCGGGCCGCTGGCGGGCCTGAGCCGGTGAAGGCTTAAGGCGGCGGGAGGCGGCGCGGTGCTTGCCACGCGGGGGCGAAGATGGGGCCTTTATCCGGTGCGTAGCAGAGGCAGTGGGCTGTAGGACAGCGGTTTGTGTGGCGGCGTTGAGGTGCGGCTTGCCTGATGCCCGCGCCTGAACCTGACCCCGATCAAGCCCCTTGAAATCCTTCGCCGCAGGTCACGGCCAGCCGTCACGATAATCTGATGAACGCCAGATCCACCGGGAACCAACACCCGTTCATGGGCATTGAGTCCGGCAAAAGGATTTTTGTAAAAGGATCATACTCATGGCTATCATGAAAATCGCATTTGCAACTGCTGTTGCCTATGGCCTGTATCGATATTTCAAGCACGAGGAGAAAAATTCTCGCGTCGCATTCGCGGCGGGCGAATCTACCCCCGGAGAGGTCGATGTGCGCAACGCTGGCCCTGAAGCGATGGCAAGCGATCTGCGTGATTGGGATGAGGTCGATCAGGCCAGCGACGAGAGTTTCCCTGCGAGCGACCCGCCCGCAGCCAATCGCTTTACCTGAACCGCTGTGTGCTGGTCGGCCAGCGGCGCGGTACTTGCCACACAGAGGGGAAGTGGGTCTCGGTAGAGGTGGTAACAGAGGACGCGGGTTGTAGGACAGCGGTTTTTCACAGTCGGCCTTACGACACATGACAAATTTGTAGCGGCAGCTTTTGATCATTTTTGGCTGAAAGGAGACTGACCGGACCCGACAACATTGCGGACGTTCGCAGATAAGATAATAACACTTTGATGAAAGTCCGGCCGCACGCTCTAACCATTGCCTTCTACCTGGCTTCTGCTCTGTGGTTTACAGCGATCCGCTACGGCTCGCAAAGTTTCTACGGTTGGCTAATCGCCCCAGTTGTGCAGACCATGCTAGGTATTGGCATCCTTGGCCTGTTCTGCGCGGCCATGCTGTTGGCGGGGTGGCGAGGGTTGCGGACGCATTCAATCCCTTGGGTGGATGCTGCCATCGCTGGATGCAGCCTCGTCGGCCTTGATCTGTTCTGGCGATTTTATCTCAGCGTCTCGTATTGGGAGACGTTCAAGCTAATGTCGATAGCGTTGGACATGGCGACGCCACCTATCGCGTGTTTGGGGGTCGCGGCACTGATAATCGAATTTCGCAGTATACCTCCGCTAGCGACTAGCTAAAGGCCGGAATCGGAACGTCCGCTCACCCCAACGACTACGCCGAAGTGGACTGATCGGAACCGACAACATTGCGGACGCTTTCTTCGATCGTCACCCTGAACTTGTTTCAGGGTCCATTTCTCCAGATTGGACAAGACGTGTGGTGCGCGATGGATGCTGAAACAAGTTCAGCATGACGAATTAGGCAATGTCCGCCTCCCCCAACATTCCCGCTGCCAGCTAACACCCCAAAATTCATTACCATCTTCCGTTAACGCCTTAATGGCGCTAGGGGCGATGAATTATGACACAGCCTCGCACCTTGTATGAAAAAATCTGGGACGCCCATATTGTCGAACGGCAGGCGGATGGCACCTGCCTCGTCTATATCGACCGGCATCTCGTCCATGAAGTGACCAGCCCGCAGGCGTTCGAGGGTCTGCGTATTGCTGGCCGCAAGGTGCGTCGGCCTGATCTGACGCTTGCGGTGCCGGATCATAATCTGCCGACGACCGCGCGCGTCGATGCGGCTGGCAACCGCCTGCCCATCGCCGACCCGGAGAGCGCGCAGCAGCTTGCCGCGCTGGAGAAGAACGCGCCGGAGTTCGGTATCAAATATATTGGCGCGACCGACAAGGAGCAGGGTATCGTCCACGTCATCGGGCCGGAGCAGGGCTTTACGCTGCCCGGAACGACCCTTGTGTGCGGAGACAGCCATACGGCGGCGCACGGCGCGCTGGGCGCTCTGGCGTTCGGCATCGGCACCAGCGAGGTTGAGCATGTGCTGGCGACGCAGACATTGCTGCTCACGCCATCCAAGACGATGGAAATCCGCGTTGAGGGCAAGCTCGGCGCGGGCGTCACGCCCAAGGATGTGATCCTGCATGTGATCGGCGTGATCGGCACGGCGGGCGGCACTGGCCATGTGATCGAATATCGCGGCAATGTGTTCGAGGAAATGTCGATCGAGGGGCGCTTGACCGTCTCCAACATGTCGATCGAGGGCGGCGCGCGCGCGGGTCTGTTCGCGCCGGATGAGAAGACGTTTGCCTATGTGAAGGGCCGCCCGATGGCGCCCAAGGGCGCGGACTGGGATGCGGCTGTCGCCTATTGGAAGACGCTGAAGACAGACGAGGGCGCACGGTTCGACCGCTCGGTGGTGATCGACGCCGCGGACATCGCGCCGACGGTTACATGGGGCACCAGCCCTGAGGATGTGGTGGCGATCAATGGAGTCGTACCCGCGCCGGAGAGTTTTGACGATCCCTCGAAGCGCGCGGCTGTCGAAAAGGCGCTCGATTATATGGGACTCACTGCGGGCCAGCGGATCGAGGACATCAGCGTGCAGCATGTCTTCATTGGCAGTTGCACCAACAGCCGGATCGAGGACATGCGCGCCGCCGCTGCGGTGGCGAAGGGGCGCAAGGTCGCGCCGGGGATCAAGCAGGCGTTGATCGTTCCCGGTTCGGGGCTTGTGAAGCTTCAGGCCGAGGCCGAGGGGCTGGACAAGATCTTCCTCGATGCGGGCTTTGAGTGGCGCGAGCCGGGGTGCTCGATGTGTCTCGCCATGAACCCGGACAAGGTGCCTGCGGGCGAGCGCTGCGCCTCCACCTCCAACCGCAATTTCATGGGACGGCAGGGGCCGGGCGCACGCACGCATCTCGTCTCGCCCGCGATGGCGGCGGCGGCGGCGATCACGGGCCACTTGACCGATATAAGAGAGCTGGTGGGAGAGACAGCATGAAGCGGGCCTTCTGGATATTGGCGCTGGGGGCGATCCTCAGCGCGGTGATGGCGGCCACGGTCGGCAGGGCGGAGGACAGCGCCATGTCCGTCACGGAGCGGGAGCTGGAACGCTGATGGAACCGATCAAGACTGTCGAAGGCCGCGCCTATCCGCTCGGTGTAAAGAATGTCGACACCGACATGATTATCGCCGCGAAATGGCTGAAGGGCATCACGCGCGCTGGGCTGGGCAAGGGCGCGTTCGAAGCGATGCGCGCCGACCCCGCCAATGTGTTCGACGATCCCGAATATGCGGGCAGCCCGATCCTGATTGCGGGCGATAATTTCGGGTGCGGATCGAGCCGCGAGCATGCCGCGTGGGCCTTGAACGACATGGGCGTGAAGGTGGTCATCGCACCCAGTTTCTCGGACATCTTCTCCGGCAACGCATTCAAGAACGGCATCCTTACCGTCGCTGTCCCGCAGGAGGCGATTGACCGGCTGATGGAAGTGGCGAAGACGGACCCGATCCACATCGATCTGGAAGCGCAGAGCGTCACCACGCCGTTTCAGGATCGTTTCAGCTTCGAGATCGACCCATTCCGCAAATCTTGCCTGCTCGGCGGGCTGGACGAGATCGGCCTGACGCTGGCGCGGACGGACAGTATCGGCACGTTCGAGGCGGCGCGCACAAAAGACCAGCCATGGCTCTCTCCGGCGCTTGCCTGAGCGGCGCGGCGAACCTATCTACTATTCAAGATCAACATCTAAATCAGGGCATCAATCATGACCGACTTTAACGACCGCGAGCGCGCTTTCGAAGCCAAGTTTGCGCATGACGAAGAAATGCAGTTCCGCATCATCGCGCGCCGCAACCGGCTGGTCGGCGAGTGGGCGGGCGCGAAGATGGGCCTGACGGCTGCCGAGACGGATGCCTATGCCAAGGCCGTGGTGCAGGCTGATTTCGAGGAAGCGGGCGACGAGGACGTTATCCGCAAGCTTTTGGGCGATCTCACCAGTGCGGGCATCGAGATCGATGAGCCGACCGTGCGTGCCGCCCTGCAGGAGCAGGAAGTGATCGCGCGCCGCATGTTCATCGAACCGCAGGGCTGAGGCGCTATCCATGCCGATGGCGGCGGATGATATTGTCGCGCTGATCCGTGCGGGTATCCCTGATGCGACGGTGGAAATCACCGATCTGCGCGGGGATGGCGACCATTATGCTGCGAAAGTAGAAGCAGAGAGTTTCCGCGGTCTTTCCCGCGTGAAACAGCATCAGGCCGTTTATGCCGCTCTGGGCGGGCGCATGGGTGGCGTGCTGCATGCCTTGCAACTGACGACCGGCGTCCCCACCTGAATAATAGACCGCGTCTGCGGCGATAACCGAGGAAGTGATCATGACCGATACTCAGAGCCGCATAGCGCAGATTGTCGAGGGCAATGACGTCGTGCTCTTCATGAAGGGTACGCCTTTGTTCCCGCAATGTGGGTTTTCCAGCCGCGCAATCGCGATCCTTGAGCATCTGGGCGTCGAGTATGAAACCGTCGATGTGTTGCAGGATCAGGAAATCCGGCAGGGCATCAAGCAGTTTTCCGACTGGCCGACCATCCCGCAGCTCTATGTGAAGGGCGAGTTTGTCGGCGGTAGCGACATCATGATGGAAATGTACGAAGCGGGCGAACTGCACCAGCTTCTCGCCGATAGCGGACTTTTCAGCGCCAACTGATTTCAGGAAACTCCCCTCCGGGGTGACCGGGTGGGGGATGCGCGGCGGAGACAAGGCCTGCGGCATCCCCCTGGGGGTCAAGCGGGGTAGTGCTTTACTATAAGCATTCGCCGTGCCAGTTTGCAGTTATGGCGCATTTTCGGGGTTTCGATGGTAAATGAGATTTTAACAGCGTCCTGACCTGTAAAAAATCCCGACAAAATTGAATGCTTTAGCCATACACTCCGCGATCCTCTTGCGTTACCGCTGCAGATAAGCGCATGGAGAGATATGGACGCTCCGTTCGATATGAATGACATGCCCACCGGCGCAGCGATGCGCTTGTCGCCCTTGGTGGCGCGCGTGCTGGCGCCAAACCCGTCGCCGTTCACCTACACCGGCACGCAAAGCTATGTGGTTGGCCGTGATGATGTGGCGGTTATCGATCCCGGCCCAGCCTATCACGCCCATATAGATGCGCTGATAGCCGCCGTCGCGGGGAGGCCGGTGCGGGCTATCCTCTGCACCCATACGCATCGCGATCACAGCCCCGCCGCTGCGCCGCTTGCTGAGCGGCTTAAAGCGCCGATCATCGGTTGCGCGCCGCTGACGCTGGAGGATGATGGCCCGCGTGCGGATGCGGCCTTTGATGCGGAGTATCGCCCGGATGAAGCGCTGGCGGATGGTGCCACTGTCTCAGGCGATGGCTGGCGGATTGCCGCAGTGGCGACGCCGGGCCATACCTCCAACCATCTTTGCTACGCGCTGCAAGAAGAAGGGGCGCTGTTCACCGGCGATCATGTGATGGGCTGGTCGACCAGCATCGTCTCGCCGCCCGATGGCGACATGGCGGATTATATGCGCTCGATGCAGAAGCTGCTGGAGCGGGACGACACGGTCTATTACCCCGCACATGGCGAGGCAGTGGAAAATCCGCAGCGGCTGGTGCGTGGCATGATGGGCCATCGCAAGCATCGCGAGGGGCAGATATTGCGCCATCTGGGCGAGGGCGAGGCGGGCAGGCGCATCGTGGACATGGTGCCGGAGATGTACAAGGGCGTCGACAAAAGGCTTCACCCGGCTGCCGCGCGCTCGGTGCTCGCGCATTTGCTTGACCTGCAGCAGCGTGGGCTGGCACATCATGTCGGGGAAGACATCTGGAGGGCCGCGCGGGCATGAAGAAACTGATTGTTCCGATCATCATAGGGTTGGTGATGTTCGGCGCGGCCTTTGGCGGGGCGTTTTATTTCTTCCGCTCGGAAAAGGCGAAAGAAGAGGCGGCGATCGGATCGATCAGGGATAGCGTGCTGGCGGCGCTTCAGAAGCAGGGCAAGGAAGTTGTCTATATCGGTCGGGTGGTTGCGGTTGCTGCGCCCGCCGCAGCTGGCGCGCCGGAAGCGACTGAAGCCCCGAAGGAAGGCGCGGCGCCAGAACATGGCCCGCCCGCTGCTCATAAAACCGATACGCCACCTGCCGAAGCAGAACATGCCGAGGTCGCAGCCCCCGCGCATACAGCGGGCGGCATAGCTATCGTTCCGGCGATCGTCCGCTATTCGGTGGATTATAAGGCGATCCGCAAGCAGGATGTGGTCTGGGACGAAGAGGGCAAAGCGCTCAAAATCACGTTGCCTGCGCTCTCCATATCGGAGCCGGAGATCGACGGCGCGAATATCCATCAGGTCGGTGGTTCAGCACCGGAAGCCGCCGTACGCAAGGGGGCTTTGGGCGCGCTTCTAAGCCAAGCGCGCGAAGAGGCGATATTGGGGCAGGCGCGGCAAGCGGCGCGCACCATAGTCGAACGCGCCTTTGCCATGCCGATGCAGGTAGAGGGCATCAAGAAAACGAAAGTCGTGGTGCGCTTTGCTGATGAGCCGGAAGACGACGAAGAAGGCGCAGAGGAATAATCAGGCCGGTTGCAGCGCGCCTACAGGGTGGGTGTCGCTTTCATGCTGCCAGTCTGTCCGCCGCTTCAGCCATGGATTGAGGAAGAGCAGCGGCAATTTGTAGAGGATCAGGCTCTTGTGGACGAAAGCGTCCGCCAGCCGCTCTCGCCATGAGGCCTGCCGCCCGCCATGTTCCTTGAGCCAGTCGTCGTAAGGCATCCAGTGGCTCGGTTCGTCGCGTTCCACCACTTTGAAAAGCTGGAATAACGCGCGTTCCTCTCGGATGAAATTCATTGTCAGCAGCTTGTCCACCTGCCACATGCCGCGCTGTTCGGTAAGTACGATCACGCGGCACAGCCGATTGAAAAGGTCGTCCGACGCGATCACCGCATCGGTATCCAGCCCGTCAATGTCACAGCCGAAGGTGAGGCGAATGAGCCGGTCGATATGCGCGCAGGTCTTGTCCACCGCATAGGGCTTGTACCCCAACAGCTCGAAATAGCGGCGGAACATGTGATAATGCTTTTCCTCGTCCGCGCGGTGCTTTTCCACCGCCGCAACGAAGTCCGTCGCCTCCGGGTGGCGACGCCTGACCGCATCCAGCACGCGATCAAGGCTCGAATAACCGCGATGCTCGTTGAAAATGTAGATCGAGGCCAATATGTCGAGGTATCGGCGGCGTAGGGCTGCAAACATGGAACATAGTCTCATGCGGACGAAGGCGCGTCAAACGGATTGCGCGTGGCCGCACAACTAGAAGGATAGTGAACATGACGGCGCAACCCGTTGAATCCCTTACCGGCCTTGATCTTTTGGCCGAGATCAACCGGCTGCGGAAAGAGCGTAATGCCGTCATATTGGCGCATTATTATCAGAAGCCGGAGATTCAGGATCTGGCCGACTTCGTGGGCGACTCGCTGGAGCTGTCGAAAAAGGCGGCGGCGACCGACGCGGATGTGATCGTCTTTTCCGGCGTGCGCTTCATGGCGGAGACTGCGAAGATTTTGTCGCCTGACAAGATCGTGGTGCTGCCGGATATGGACGCTGGCTGTTCGTTGGAGGACAGTTGCCCGCCGGACAAGTTCGCCGCCTTCCGCGCCGAGCACCCGGATCATATTGCGCTCACCTACATCAACTGCTCTACGCAAGTGAAGGCGCTCAGTGACATCATAGTCACTTCCTCGTCAGCGGAGAAAATCCTCGCGCAAATCCCCAAGGATCAGAAGATCATCTTCGGGCCGGATCGGCATCTGGGCGGATACCTCGCGCGCAAGACCGGACGCGATATGCTGCTCTGGCCGGGTGTGTGCATCGTGCACGAGGCGTTCAGCGAGACGGAGCTGCTAAAGCTGAAGGCGCAGCACACGGATGCGCCGGTCGCCGCGCACCCGGAGTGCCCGGCCTATATATTGGATCACGCCGATTATGTCGGCAGCACCAGCGGCATATTGGAGTTTTCCAAGACCATGCCCGGCGATACGCTGATCGTCGCAACCGAACCGCACATCATCCACCAGATGGAAAAGGCGATGCCGGAGAAAAACTTTATCGGCGCGCCGGGTGCGGACGGCAACTGCAACTGTAACATATGCCCCTATATGGCGCTCAATACGCTGGAGAAAATCTATCTCTGCCTGCGCGACCTGACGCCCCGGATCGAGATCGAGGAGGAGCTACGTCTGGCGGCCAAGAAGAGCCTCGACCGGATGCTGGAACTGGCGGCGGGAACCGTAGGGCAGGGCGATCTGGGGGCGCGGTGAAGGTATATCATTTCCTAAGCGAACGATATGGTCTGGAGGCTATACGGAAGCGCTATTTGAAAATTTCGTTGTTCCAGAGTTTGAACGACCCATTTGAATGGGCCGCTCCGGCGGGAGCAATGGCCCGCGAGCGTGCCGCTTTCGAAAAAATGAAAGATGAGATGTCGAAAGACAGAGGTATTCTATGTTTTAGCCGTTCATGGCACAATCCGCTCCTTTGGAGCCATTATGCTGATAAGCACCGCGGAATTTGTCTTGGATTTGAATTGGCCGACGATATTGCGAACAAAGTGAACTACCGACGCACACGAGTTCCATGTGATTGGATAAAATTTTATGCCGACTTCGATTACCGTTTTCTGATAATGGAGCAGGTATTACTAACAAAATTTAGCCACTGGCGTTACGAGAACGAGATTAGAGCAATGGTAGCTCTTGATCACTCTACTGAACGGAACGGCTTGTATTTCTATGACTTCGGGAAAGATATGCCGCTTACAGAAGTTATTGTTGGTTCGGTATCGTCATTATCTCGTAATGACATAGATCAGGCTTTAGGACAAAACATTGCGGTGAAGCGGAGAAAAGCTAGGCTCGCTTTCCGATCGTTCAAAGTGGTTGAGCAGAGAAAAGCGAGCCTTTGGAAATGATTCTGCCCCTACCCAATTTCGACCTTCCCGCCTTCATCGCCTCCACGCTGGCCGAAGACCTTGGCGGGCCCCTGGGCGCGGGCGGGCGGGACGTCACCAGCGAGAGCGTGATCCCGGCGGATGCGCGCTTTAGCGGGGTGATGGACAGCCGCGACGCGGTGACGGTCGCGGGGCTGCCGCTCGCCGAAGCCTTCTTCCGCGCGCTCGATCCGCAGGTGGAGATCGAGATATTGGTCGGCGAAGGGGAGAAGGTGTCTGCTGGCACCGATCTCATGCGCCTCGCCGGCAATGCGCGCGCGCTGCTGACGGCAGAACGCTCGGCGCTCAACACGGTGCAGCACCTCACCGGCATCGCGACGCTGACGCGTACTTATGTCGACAAGATTGCGGGTACGGGCGCCAAGTTGCTCGACACACGCAAGACCATTCCCGGCCTGCGCGTGCTGGAGAAATATGCGACGCGGATGGGCGGCGCGACCAATCACCGCATGGGCCTGTGGGACGCGGCGATGATCAAGGACAATCATATCGCGGTGGCGGGATCGGTTGGCGAGGCAGTGCGCCGCGCGGTCGATGCGGGCGTGGAGCGAATCATTGTCGAGGTGGACCGGATCGACCAGATCGAACCGGCCTTAAGTGCGGGGGCGACGCATCTGCTGCTCGATAATATGGCGGTATCGACTCTCCGCGGGGCGGTGACTTTGGTCGGCGGGCGTGTGCCGACGGAGGCATCCGGCGGCGTCAGGCTGGAGACGATCCGGGAGATCGCCGAGACGGGCGTTACCTATATCAGCGTGGGGCGGCTGACACAGAGCGCTCCGGCAGCGGACATTGGGCTGGATTTTGCGACGGCCTGAGAGGCTGCTTGAGGCTGGCCTCGCGCTGGCGGCATTGGCATTGCCGTGTGTGTCTTACGCCCAGATGACCTCCTGCCATGTGCCGGAGCGCATCAACGCCCCGCGAAATGGCAGCACGCCGCGCCCTGATGAAGTGCGGCGCATGGCGATAACAGGCTATACGCTGGCGCTTTCATGGACCCCGCAATATTGTGCTCGTGTCGATGGCTATGACATGCAGTGCGACAAGGCGATAGGTCGCTTCGGCTTTGTGCTGCATGGCCTGTGGCCGGATGGAAAGACGCGGGATGGACGCAACGGCTGGCCGCAGTTCTGTGCACCCGCCGCGCCGGTGAGTCGCGAGACCATTGCGCGCAATCTCTGCATGATGCCCTCGATCCGCCTGATGCAGCATCAATGGGCGAAGCATGGCACCTGCATGGCGCGCAGCCCCGAGGACTATTATGCCCACGCTCGCAAGGTCTATCAGAGCATCCGCCTGCCGGACATGGGCTGGCTGGCGGCGCAGCGACGGATTACGGCGGGGAAGGTGGCCGGTGTGGTTGCGCGCGCGAATCCCGGCATGACGCTGGATATGATCCGCGTGCAGGCCAGCGATTACGGGCTATTGAACGAGCTATGGATTTGCCTTGATACTGCGTTCAAGCCAGCGCCTTGCCCGGCGGGGAAAGCAGGCGTGTCTCCCAATGCGCGGATCGCGATCCGGACGGGGTATTAAGCTTTCGTGCGAATAAAGATAGACTGGTGGAGCCTGGCGGGCGCCGGATGGACTTGAACATCCGGCCATCAAGAATCGATCCATGATTAGAGTTGTGCGGACTGGTGGAGCCTAGCGGGCGCCGGATGGACTTGAACATCCGGCCATCAAGAATCGATCCATGATTAGAGTTGTGCGGACTGGTGGAGCCTAGCGGGATCGAACCGCTGACCTCCTGCATGCCATGCAGGCGCTCTCCCAGCTGAGCTAAGGCCCCAATCCATGTCATGACGCCGCTCTGGTGCTCGACGCCGGGATCTTTTACCACCGCATCGGCCCGATCCATAGGCCTTGTTTCTTGCGGAGGCGCTGCCTTTAAGCGAGCAGCACCTCTAAATGCAAGTGGTTAATTGTTAATTGTCGTCGTCGCCTTCGCCGTCGCCAGCTTCAAGGCCGAGATCGTCATCGCCGCCGAGATCGACCTCGTTATCAGGCGAATCGCCATCATCATCGACATCGAGATCCAGATCCAGATCGGGATCGACCACCGCGAGATCATCGTCGGCCACCTCGGCCTGCTTGTTGGGCGCGATTTCCTCATAGGGAAGCGGCTGCTTCGACTTGAGGACAGGCTCCGGCTCCCAGGAAACACCGCAGGAAATGCAGGTTACCGGCGAATCTTTGCCGAGGTCGTAAAAGCGCGTCGCGCATTTCGGGCAGGTCCGTTTCGTGCCCCATTCAGGCTTCACCATGTGCCGCCTACCATCCTTTTCCAAGTCAGTGCGAATATGCAAAATAGGGTGAGGCAGAAGTTCCGCCGCCCATGAAGACGCGCGCCTTGCCATAGCCGCGCGGCGCTGTCAAAGTGTCTGATCCGAAATTCGTCGCTTCGCTGGATTTCGGATGTTCGGTGCCAGCCCACTCCCCCTCCCAACCTCCCGATATGGTATCCTATGGGAGGTTGGGAGGGGGAGTGGGCCGGTGCGGCTCTGTAAATTCGTCTGTTGACGAATTTCAAATAAACCCCAAAAGCCGGATCGATTTTTACGCAAGAAAGCGAGTTTGATGTCTTCGAGCAGCGACCATAGCCTGGCGCAACCCGCAACCTTTACCGCGCCTGCATCGGGGCTGCGCGGCACTGTTTCTGTGCCCGGAGACAAGAGCATCTCGCACCGTGCGCTGATGTTTTCGGCGCTGGCGGTGGGGCGGAGCCGCGTTGAAGGCTTACTGGAAGGCGAGGATGTGCTTGCGACGGCTGCTGCGCTCCGGGCTATGGGCGCGCGCATCGAGCGCGACGCGGAGGGCGTGTGGCATATCGATGGCGTGGGGGTGGGCGGGCTGCTCCAGCCCGAAACCGCGCTCGATATGGGTAATAGCGGCACCTCGACGCGGCTGCTGATGGGGTTGCTGGCGAGCCATGATCTGACGGCGACGTTTGTTGGGGACGCTTCTTTGAGCAAGCGTCCGATGGGCCGGGTGATCGATCCGCTGTCGCTGATGGGTGCGGAGTTTACGTCCAGTCCCGGCGGGCGCTTGCCGCTCACCATGCGCGGGATCGTGCCAGCAGTGCCGATCGAATATCGCCTGCCGGTGGCGAGCGCACAGGTGAAGTCCGCCGTGCTGCTGGCCGGATTGAATACGCCGGGTATCACGCGGGTGATCGAGCCGGAAGCAACCCGCGACCATAGCGAGCGCATGCTGAAGGGCTTTGGGGCAGACATCTCGGTCGAGATCGATGCGGATGGGGCGCGGATCATTTCGATTCGTGGTGAGGCGGAGCTGAAGCCTCAGCATATCGTCGTGCCCGGTGATCCATCATCAGCCGCGTTTCCACTTGTTGCGGCGCTGATCGTGCCGGGGTCGGATGTGACGATCACCGGCATCGGTATGAATGAGACGCGTACCGGTCTCATCAAGCTGCTTCAGGCGATGGGTGGCAATATCGAACTCTTGAACCAGCGCGATGCGGGAGGCGAGCCGGTTGCGGACATAAGGGTGCGCGCGTCCACATTGCATGGCATCGAGAACGATCCCGCCGAAGTGCCGTCGATGGTCGATGAATTCCCCATCGCCTTCATCGCTGCCGCGCTAGCGAAGGGGCGCAGCGTGTTCCGTGGCCTCGAAGAACTGCGAGTAAAGGAAAGCGATCGAATTGCCGTCATGGCGGCTGGGTTGCGCAAAATCGGCGCAATGGTCGAGGAGGCCGATGACGGCCTCATTATCGACGGCACCGGTGGAGAGCCGCTGGAAGGCGGCGGGCCGATAGAAACGCATCTGGATCACCGTATCGCGATGAGCTTCGCGGTCGCCGGTCTGGCAAGCTATCAGGGTGTGACGATTGACGACATGCGCCCGGTTGCGACCAGCTTCCCGGGCTTTCTCGACCTGTTGCGCAATCTGGGTGGTGCACAATGAGCATGGCATTGGTGGATGGAATAGGATTGCTGGGCAGCACCTTGTTCATCATAGCCTATATTTACAGCAACGTCGCGAAACGACTGAACTTCATTGTGTTCAACCTGCTCAATCTCGTGGGTGCGTTTTTGCTGATCTATTCATTGACGGTACACTTCAATCTGGCGGCGATGTTTCTCGAAGTCTGCTGGGCGCTGATAGCCATATTCGGGCTGGTGAAAGCGATGCGGAGCCAAGGGGTATGATCATCGCCGTCGATGGCCCGGCAGCATCCGGCAAGGGAACGATCGCGCGGGCACTGGCGGCGCATTATGGGGTGCCGCATCTTGATACCGGGCTGCTCTATCGCGCGGTGGGGCTGAGTCTCAAGCGTGCTGGAGGCGATCCTGCGAGTGAGGCCGATGCGGCAGCCGCCACAGGCTTCCCGGACTCTCTGCTTGCCGATCCAGAACTGCGCACAGAGGAAACCGGCGCGCTCGCCTCGCGTGTTTCCGCCCATCCCGCCGTGCGTGCCGCGCTGATGGAGCGGCAGCGCAGCTTCGCACATCAGGCGGGCGGGGCGGTACTCGATGGGCGTGACATCGGCACTGTGATCGTGCCGGATGCGGACGCCAAGCTCTATGTCACGGCCTCGCCGCGGGTCCGTGCGGAGCGCCGCGCGACGGAGATGGAGCGCCACGGCCAGAAGGCGGACATTGCAGCAATGGAAGCGGAGATCACCGCCCGCGATGCGCGCGATATGGGGCGTGATAATGCGCCGCTCACCCAAGCCGCAGACGCGGACTTGCTAGATACCAGCGAATTGGGTATAGACGAAGCCATCCAAAGGGCGATTGCCCTGGTGGATTCGAGGATTGGACGTCACCAACAAGAGTGACGCGGCGAGGCGCACGGATATTCCGCGCGCCCTTTTCGCTTTTTCTGGACTCGGCCATCAGAGCTTCGTTTGAAGGATGTTCATGCGGCATGGGGCCGCACGGGCACTGTGCAAGCCAAAGACCCTCGGACACAACCGGGTGGCCTGCAATGACGTGAAAAAGGATACTAATCTATGGCCTCTACGGCTTTTCCGTCGCGTGATGATTTCGCGGCGCTTCTCAATGAATCATTCGGTGGTGCAGACGGTGGTTTTGAAGGCCGCGTTGTCAAAGGCACCGTAACCGGCGTCGAAAACGACATGGTATTGATCGACGTTGGCCTCAAGAGCGAAGGCCGTGTGGCGCTGCGCGAGTTCGCGATGCCCGGCCAGAAGGCAGAGATCAAGGTTGGCGACGAGGTCGAGGTCTATGTCGACCGCGTCGAGAACGCGCATGGCGAAGCCGTCCTCTCGCGTGATCGCGCTCGCCGCGAAGCCGCATGGGACAAGCTCGAAGCCGAGTTCCAGGAAAATACCCGCGTTGAGGGCGTCATCTTCGGCCGCGTCAAGGGCGGCTTCACCGTCGATCTCGACGGCGCCGTGGCGTTCCTTCCCGGTAGCCAGGTCGATATCCGCCCCGTGCGCGATGTCACCCCGCTGATGGACATTCCGCAGCCGTTCCAGATCCTCAAGATGGACCGTCGCCGCGGCAACATCGTCGTCTCGCGTCGCGCCATCCTCGAAGAGAGCCGCGCCGAACAGCGCACCGGCCTCATCCAGAATCTCGCCGAGGGTCAGATCATCGAGGGTACGGTCAAGAACATCACCGATTATGGTGCGTTCGTTGATCTGGGCGGCATTGACGGCCTGCTGCACGTCACCGACCTCAGCTACAAGCGCATCAATCACCCGAACGAGATGATCAACATCGGCGACGTGGTGAAGGTGCAGATCATCCGCATCAACCGCGACACCCAGCGTATTTCGCTCGGCATGAAGCAGCTTGAGAGCGATCCGTGGGAAGGTGCAGATGCGAAGTATCCGGTCGGTGCGAAGCTCTCCGGTCGCGTCACCAACATCACCGAATATGGTGCGTTCGTCGAACTGGAGCCGGGCATCGAAGGCCTCGTCCACGTCTCCGAGATGAGCTGGACCAAGAAGAACGTCCACCCCGGCAAGATCGTTTCGACCAGCCAGGAAGTCGATGTGCTGGTGCTCGAGGTCGATGGCGACAAGCGCCGCATCTCGCTCGGCCTCAAGCAGGCGCAGAACAACCCGTGGGACAGCTTTGCCGAGCGTCATCCGATTGGTTCCGTCGTCGAGGGCGAAGTCAAGAACGCGACCGAATTCGGTCTGTTCATCGGCCTCGAAGGCGATGTGGACGGCATGGTCCACATGTCCGACATCGCATGGGGCATCTCTGGCGAGGACGCGCTCAACCTGCACCGCAAGGGCGAGGTTGTGAAGGCGATCGTGCTCGATATCGACATCGAAAAGGAGCGCATCTCGCTCGGCATGAAGCAGCTTGAAAAGGGCGCTCCGGGCGCTGGTGCTGCTGCTGGCGGCGGTTCGGGCGGCCTTTCCAAGAACCAGACGGTCACCGTCACCGTACTCGAAGTGCGCGACGGCGGGCTTGAGGTTCAGGCAGGCGAAGATGGCGCGACCGGCTTCATCAAGCGCGGCGACCTTGGTCGTGACCGTGACGAGCAGCGCACCGAGCGCTTCCAGCCGGGTCAGAAGTTCGATGCGATGGTCATCGGCTTCGATCGCAGCAAGAAGCCCAGCTTCTCTGTCAAGGCGCTGCAGATCGCCGAAGAGAAGCAGGCGGTTGCGCAGTACGGTTCTTCCGACAGCGGCGCATCGCTCGGCGATATTCTCGGCGAAGCGCTGAAGGCGAAAAGCGAAGCCTGATAGCCAGCAAGCAAGCAAAGATCCCGCCTCGATAACTTCGGGGCGGGATTTTTTTATGGGCAATAATGTGACGGTTTTTTACAATATACTGATGCGCAGTGTATTGATATGGATCAGTTTTATTCATTAATAGGGAGATTGTCATTTCTGCGCTGTTGCCCTAAGGAAGTTGTTTAGCAGCGTGTGGGCCTGCTGAAATGAGGAGGGCAAATGATCCGTTCCGAACTGGTTCAGAATCTCGCAGAGAAGAACAGCGATCTTACTTATGGGGAAGTAGAGCGCATCGTTGATATTTTCTTCTCCGATATCACGACGCGTCTGGCGAAGGGCGGTCGTGTCGAGTTGCGCGGCTTTGGCGCTTTCACGACGCGCGCACGCGATGCACGCACAGGGCGCAACCCGCGGACCGGCGAAAGCGTCTCGATCGATGCGAAAAAGGTGCCTTTCTTCAAGCCCGGCAAGGAAATCCGCGATCGCCTGAATGTGAAATAAGGCGTTCGACACTTACCTTAGTCCGATTTTCTATTCCCGATCTCTTATTCAGGCGCCATCGCGCTTGACGTGTCGCTTCGTGGATTGCAGGGGGTATGCATTGCCCCGGTATAGAATGCGGACGTGGCGAAACCGGTAGACGCAGCGGACTTAAAATCCGCTTCCCCTAGGGAGTGCGGGTTCGAGTCCCGCCGTCCGCACCATCTTTTGTTGGACGCTCGTCAGTAGCCGACACGTCAGTCCTATTGACTTGTGCGGGTTGATTCGATGCCTTCTTTCAGGCGCACTACTTTTCCGGATAGGATAGTCATCTTCGGAGCATCGCCGCTTGGCCTTGCTTGCATGGCGCGTTAGGAAGGACATCCACCCGGACTGGATTGCCCAAGCTTTGAAACCGCGCTTGCTTCACTCACTGATTTTCGCACTCGGCGCCTCCCTGGTGTGCACAGGCTGTGGCGATGCCGACGACGAGCCAGCCACCGTCAGCGTGATCGGGTCCGTGCAGGAGGGGGCTTCTCCGCTGACATATGCGGATACGCGCGCCGGGCAGGTCATGCTGGCCGCCACCGCGCGCGGGCTGGTGAGTCTGGATGCGGACGGCACGGTTATCCCGGCGCTGGCGCAGCGCTGGATCGTTGTCGATGATGGCATGAGCTATATCTTCCGGCTGCGTCGTGCTCGCTGGGCTGACGGGGCCAAGGTGGATGCGCGGGAGGTGAAGCAATTATTGCAAGCACGATTGCGGGCACATGCGAAAACAGACCCTTATGGCCCGCTTTCCTCGGTCGAGCAGATCGTGGCGATGACCGATGATGTTCTTGAAATACGCCTGGCTGCACCGCGCCCCAATTTCCTCGTTGCTTTGGCTGAGGCGGACATGGCGGTTGCGCGCGGCACGGGTGGCACCGGTCCCTATCGCAAGAGCAGGGTGGGTGCAGGCTTATGGCGGCTTATGCCGATAAATCTGGTTGGCAAGGTCGATGAAGACGCTCCGCGACGTGACATAAGACTGTTGCGGGCAGAAAAAGCTTCGCGCGCTATCGTCCGTTATGGGCAGAATGGGGCCGATCTCGTATTGGGCGGTACGATTGCTGAACTACCCTATGTTTCGATAGCCCGGATAAACGACAACGCCATGCGGTTCGACCCGGTGCAAGGTTTGTTTGGGCTGGCACTCTCGGCAGGCAATCCGAAACTGGATGACCTGCAAATTCGTCGGGCGCTCGCGATGGCGCTGGATCGGACAGCATTGGTGAGCAGCTACAATATTGCGCGCTGGCGATTTGCCGAGCAGATCATGCCGCAGCAGCTCAATCTGCCGCATTCACCCACACCACCAGACTGGGTGGCGCTGCCGATGGACCGACGTCAGGCACTCGCGCGAGACATAATCTCCCGCTGGAAGATACAGCATGAAGGGCAGGATTTTACGCTCACCATCAGCCTGCCCGATGGGCCGGGGATGGACATCCTTTTCGCTGCGCTGCGTGCGCAATACCGGCAGGCAGGCATAACACTCCACCGCGTCGAGAAAGGCGCGGATATAAGCCTGATTGATGAGGTGGCGCCTTATGACAGTGCTGCCTGGTATTTGGGCCGATTGAGCTGCGCACGCGCTGTCCATTGCGACCCGGAGGCGGAGGAATTGCTCAAGGCCTCGCGCACTGCGCCGACGATGGAAGAACGTCTGCAGATATTGGGGCAGGCGGAACCCCTGATAGCGGCGCATGAAGGCTTTATCCCTATCGCCACGCCTGTGCGCTGGTCGCTGGTGCGCAAAAGGCTGGATGGCTTCGCGCCATCACCGCGTGCCGAGCATCCGCTAGATCATCTGATGAAGTGAGAGGCTGTCTCAGGCGGGCGAGGAGGCTTCTCGTTCCGCTATGAGTGCGGCATCGATCTCTTTAGCGCGCAGATAGGCCGGGCGAGCGGTCAGCCCGCCGACATACGCCGTAAAGGCAGGTCGCGGCTCCAGCATCCCGAACATGGTCAGGAAATTGATCATCGAACCGACATACACGTCCGCCGCGCTGAACCTGTCTCCTGCAATATAGCTTTTGCCTGTGACGGCCTTTTCGAGCGTGTCGATCGTCAGATCGAAAGTGCCATAGCCCATCATGCGCTGCTTATCTTCGGGGGGAACGAAGCCTGCTGCCTGATTGGAAAAAGCCGATTCAACCGGGCCTGCCACGAAAAAAATCCAGCGATAATAATCGGCTAGCGCATCCTGGCCGGGCTTGAGGCCTGCCTCCGGGAATGCTTCTGCCAGATAGGCACAGATCGCGGCACCTTCCGTCACAACATGGCCCTTGTGGACGATGGCGGGCACCTTGCCCATCGGGTTGATTGCCAGATACTCAGCGCTCTTCATTGTCGCACCATAGTCGAGCAGAACGGTATCATAGGGCTCGGCCAATTCTTCCAGCATCCAGCGCACGATCTGTCCACGCGACTGTGGGTTGGTGTAGAAGATGATATCGGCGGACATAATGTTCTCCCTGAACGCACTGAGAGAACATAATGCGAACGAGGCGGTAATGTGTCAAGGGGGAGGCGCTATGGCGCCTCCCTGACTATCAGCTTGCGGTTTTAGGCGCTCGTGGCTTTTTGGCCGCTGGCTTGGCCTTCGCTTTCGCTACACCATCCTTCTTGGGCTTGCCTGTGCGCGGCGCGGCGGGCGTGACCTCGAAAGTGAGCGCATCGTCCTTGAGGCCGACCACCACTTCGCCGCCATGCACCAGCTTGCCGAACAGCAGCTCCTCGGCGAGAGGCTGCTTGATCTTGGTCTGCATCAGGCGGCCCATCGGGCGAGCGCCATAGAGCTTGTCATAGCCCTTGGCGGTGAGCCACTGGCGTGCTTCGTCCGAGAGGGTGATGTGCACGTCGCGGTCCGCGAGCTGCAGCTCCAGCTGGAGCACGAACTTGTCGACCACTCGGGCGACCACCTCGGTCGGCAGGTAGCCGAATGGCACGATGGCATCCAAGCGGTTGCGGAACTCCGGCGTGAAGAGCTTCTTCACCGCCTCGTCGCTCGCGTCTTCCTTGCTGATGACATCGCCGAAACCGATGCCCTCGCGCGCCATGTCGGATGCGCCCGCATTGGTCGTCATGATGAGGATGACGTTGCGGAAATCTACCGTCTTGCCGTGGTGATCGGTGAGGCGGCCATTGTCCATCACCTGCAACAATATGTTGAACAGGTCCGGATGCGCCTTCTCGATCTCGTCGAGCAGCAGCACGCAATGCGGGTTCTGGTCGATCGCGTCGGTCAGCAGGCCGCCCTGATCGTAACCTACATAGCCCGGAGGCGCACCGATGAGGCGCGAGACCGAGTGCCGCTCCATATATTCCGACATATCAAAGCGTTGCAGCGGAATGCCGAGAAGCGTTGCTAACTGGCGCGCAACCTCGGTCTTGCCAACACCGGTCGGGCCGGAGAAGAGATAGTTGCCGATCGGCTTGTCTGGATCGCGGAGGCCCGCGCGGCTGAGCTTGATCGCGGACGACAGCACCTTGATCGCTTCATCCTGCCCGAACACGACGCGCTTCAGATCCTGCTCGATGGTGGCGAGCACCGTCTTGTCGTCGCTCGACACCGTCTTGGGCGGGATGCGCGCCATGGTCGAGATGACCTGCTCGATCTCCTTCGGGCTGATCACCTTCTTGCGCTTGGAGGGCGCAACCAGCATCTGCATCGCGCCAACCTCGTCGATTACGTCGATCGCCTTGTCCGGCAGCTTGCGGTCGTTAATGTAGCGGGCTGATAATTCCACCGCCGCCTTGATCGCGTCCGCCGTGTAGCGGACATGGTGATGCGCTTCGAAGTTGGGGCGCAGGCCGGTGAGGATCTTGATCGTGTCCTCGATGGTCGGCTCGTTGACGTCGATCTTCTGGAACCGGCGCAGCAGTGCGCGATCCTTCTCGAAATGGTTGCGGAACTCCTTGTAGGTGGTGGAGCCGATGCAACGGATCGTGCCGCCCGAGAGCGCCGGTTTCAGGAGGTTCGACGCATCCATTGCGCCGCCAGAGGTCGCGCCCGCGCCGATCACCGTGTGGATCTCGTCGATGAACAGCACCGCGTGCGGCATTTTTTCCAGCTCGTTGACGACTGCCTTCAACCGCTCCTCGAAGTCGCCGCGATAGCGCGTACCGGCGAGTAGCGCGCCCATGTCGAGCGAGTAGATCACAGCTTCCTTCAGAACCTCGGGCACATCGCCCTCGATGATCTTGCGTGCGAGGCCTTCCGCAATGGCGGTCTTACCGACGCCGGGATCGCCAACATAGAGAGGGTTGTTCTTGGAGCGGCGGCACAGGATCTGGATCGTGCGGTCAACCTCGGCAGTTCGGCCGATCAGCGGATCGACTTTGCCCTCCATCGCCTTCTCATTGAGGTTGATCGTGAACTGGTCGAGCGCGCTGTCCTTCTTCTCCTTGGACTGCTGCTTCTTCTCTTCCTCGCTCGCCTTCACCTGCTGTGGCTCCGGCGTTGAAGTTATACCCTTGCCGACGCCATGCGAGAGGAAGGAGACCGCGTCGAGGCGGCTCATGTCTTGCTGTTGCAGGAAATAGACGGCATAGCTCTCACGCTCGGAGAACAGCGCGACGAGCACATTGGCGCCGGTCACTTCATCCTTGCCGGAGGACTGCACATGCAGGATTGCGCGCTGCACCACGCGCTGAAAGCCGCTGGTGGGGGAAGGGTCCGTATCGCTGTCGACCTTGAGGCTATCGAGCTCGGTGTCGAGATAATGGGTGACGGAGTCCGTCAGCTCGCCCATATCGACCCCGCAGGCTTGCATCACCTTGGCGGCATGCTCGTCATCGATCAGCGCGAGGAGCAGATGCTCCAGCGTCGCATACTCATGATGACGCTCTGCGGCATGGCCCAGCGCATTATGAAGCGTGGTTTCAAGGGCGGGGGCAAAGGATGGCATATCTGTTCTCCCGGCGTCCAAGTGGGACGCCATTCACCACTATGTCGGCACACTCGAACGGCTGTTCAAGTGCCTGATCGAATGATGCTCCCTTTCCGGCCCGGTTATCTGTGGGCGAGGGAAGGGCGAAGCATCCGGTCATTTTTTGAATAAGGCCTCTGCGCTTGCTTTATGGTTAACGCTATGCTCGATTTTATTGCGGGTTCGTAAAATTTCCGCTTCGAGCAGGGCGACGCGCGCATGAAGTTCGTCAACCGAGAGGGGATCGAGATCCTGCTTTGCAAGGGCCGAAAGAGCGTCGTCGGTCCGTTTGGGAACAAAGTCGTCCATATCCATGACGATGAGTGTTGACCCGATCGCCGCCGCTGTCAATATGGCTGAATGACACTCGCAGTGATCTCCAAGGAAATGCGCGCCATCGGTTTCGAGGCGCCGGGCGGGCCGGATGTGTTGCGCGTGATCCGCGAGCCGATCCCGGTTCCCAAAGCGGACGAGGTGCTGATCCGCGTTCATACGGCAGGGGTCAACCGGCCTGACGCCGCCCAGCGCGCAGGGCGTTATCCGGCGCCACCGGGTGCTTCGCCGCTGCTGGGGCTGGAGGTTTCGGGCGAAGTTGTGCAGCTCGGCGCGGAGGCGGAGCCACTTCTGCTGGGGCAGAAGGTCTGCGCATTGTGCAATGGCGGCGGCTATGCGGAATATGTCGCGGTGCCTGCGGGACAATGTCTGCCGGTGCCGGATGGCTATGACATGGCCGAGGCAGCGGCGCTGCCCGAGACGCTGTTTACCGTGTGGACCAACCTCTTCGAGCGGGCCTATGCGGTGGAGGATGACGTGGTGCTGGTGCATGGCGGCACGTCCGGCATTGGCACGATGGCGATTTCGCTGTGCAAACTCTTCGGCGTGACGATCATCGTCACCTGCGGGTCTGACGAGAAATGCAGACAGGCGCTCGATTGGGGTGCGCATCACGCTATCAATTATCGCACGCAGGATTATGTCGATGTGGTGAAAGAGATCACCCACGGGCGCGGTGTGCAGGCGGTGCTCGATATGGTCGGCGGGGATTATCTCCCGCGTAATCTGAAGTGCCTCGATGTCGAAGGACGGCATGTCTCCATCGCGACATTGGGCGGCATGAAGGCGGAAGTCTCGATAATTGACATCATGACCCGTCGGCTGACGCTCACGGGTTCCACGCTGCGCCCGCGTTCCAATGTATTTAAAGGTCTGGTGGCAGACGAGATTGCGCGCACAGTGTGGCCCTATGTTGAGCAGGGCAAGCTTCGTCCGGCGATGGACCGGGTCTATGCGCTGGAGGATGCAGCCGAGGCCCATGCGCGCATGGAGGCGGGGGATCATTTCGGCAAGATCGTGCTGAGGGTGGCGGAGGACTAAGCCATATTCTCTTGCCCTTCGCGGCGCTTTGGCCTAAGCCTGATCCATCGTGTGGCCACCCTGCTTGGGTGGCCCTTATTATTTTTAATTACCGGAGCATGGATCATGTCCCACCCGCTGATGCCCCACGCAACTGCCGCTTGGCTGATTGAGAATACTGGTCTCACCTTTCCGCAGATCGCGGAATTCTGTGGTCTGCACATGCTCGAAGTGCAGGCGATTGCCGACGAAACGGCGAGCACGCGCTATACCCCGCGCGATCCCGTTCGCGCGCATGAGCTGACGCAGGAAGAGATCAAGAAGGGCGAGGCGAACGCCGATTATGCGCTCAAGATCACCAAGGGCAGTGAGCCGGTGCGGCGCACCAAGGGGCCGCGCTACACGCCAGTGTCGAAGCGTCAGGATAAGCCCGATGGCATCGCATGGATCCTGCGCAACCACCCCGAGATTTCGGATGGCGCGATTGGCCGCATCATCGGCACCACTCGCACCACCATTGCGGCGATCCGTGATCGCTCGCACTGGAACATCTCCAACATCCAGCCCAAGGATCCGGTGACATTAGGCCTGTGCTCGCAGCGGGAGCTGGACGCGATTGTCGCTAAGGCGGCGAAGAAGGCAGGGCTTGAGGCGCCTGTCGATGCTCGGCTCGATGGTGCGCGTGAGGCTCTGATCGAGGAACTGCGGCGTGAGCGCGAGGTTGCGCATCGCCATGAGGATGAGTTGGCCCACAACGAGCAGGCTCCGGCTCCACGCGCGTCTGACGAATTTGACGCGCGTGCTGAGGCGGCTAAGCTCTTCGGCGAATAAGCTACATGAAATTATAGGGGTCGATGTCGACGCTGACCCGCACCGATGCGGGCCAGTGGACCGACCCCAGCCATTGCCTGATCGCGCCCTGAACATTTACGCCGCGCGCGGCATGGACCAGCAGGCGATGACGGTAGCGCCCGCGAAGTTGAGCGAGGGGCGCTGGCGCGGGACCGTAGACATGCAGACCGTCGCGTTGCGGAGCGGCCCTGCCAAGGCGGCGTGCAGTCTCGGCAGCTGACTCCGCGCTTTCGCTGGAGACGATGATCGCGGCGAAGCGCCCAAAGGGTGGAGCCTCGGCGTGGTGGCGGCTCTCCGCCTCGGCAGTATAAAAGCGCTCCGTATCGCCGGAGAGTAGCGCCTTCATGACGCCCGCATTCATCATACGCGTCTGGATGAATACACGCCCCGTCTTTTCGCCACGCCCGGCCCGCCCCGCGACCTGGCTGATCTGCTGGAAGGTGCGCTCCGACGCGCGCAGATCTCCACCCTCCAGCCCCAAATCGGCGTCGATAACGCCTACCAGCGTGAGATTGGGGAAATGATAGCCCTTGGTGACGAGCTGCGTACCGATGATGATGTCGACCGCGCCATTCTCGACCGAGGCTACGAACTCCGCGACCTTCTCGGGCGACCATAAGGTGTCCGACGTTACGATCGCCCGTCGCGCCTGTGGAAACAGCATCGCCGCCTCGTCCGCGATGCGCTCAACGCCGGGGCCACAGGCGACGAGCGCGTCTTCTTCCTTGCACTCCGGGCAGGCGCGCGGGGTGGGCATCATATGTCCGCAATGGTGGCAGGCAAGGCGGGCGGTACTCTTGTGCTCGACCATCCAGCTCGTGCAATTGGGGCACTGGATGCGGGTGCCGCAGTGACGGCATAGCGTGAGCGGTGCATAGCCGCGACGGTTGAGGAACAGCAATACCTGCTCGCCGCGCGCCAGCGTTTCGTCGATTGCGGTGACGAGTGCGGGCGCGATCCAGCGCTGCCGGTCCGGCGGATCGGTGAGGAGGTCGATGCCGACGATATCTGGCATCTGCGCGCCTCCGAAGCGCGCCGGGAGCTTGATCTCTTTGTACGTGCCGAGGCTCACCTGATGTCGGGTTTCGAGTGCAGGCGTCGCGGAAGCGAGGATCACCGGGCAGTCCTCGAACTTGCCGCGCATCACCGCGACGTCACGCGCATGATAATGCACGCCGTCTTCCTGCTTGAAGCTGGTTTCGTGCGCCTCATCGACCACAATCAAGCCGAGGTTCGGGAAGGGGAGGAACAGCGCCGAGCGCGCCCCGACCACGACCTTCGCCTCGCCGCGCGCTATCGCGCCCCACGCCCGGCGGCGCTCGCTTTGCCGCAGACCACTATGCCAAGCGACCGGCAGCACGCCAAAGCGCGCCTCGAAGCGCCGCAGGAATGGCTCGGTCAACGCGATTTCTGGGAGCAGGACGAGCGCCTGTTTGCCGTCGCGCACGGCGCGTGCGATGCCCTCGAAATAGACTTCCGTCTTACCCGATCCGGTGACGCCATCGAGCAGGAAGGTCTGGAAGCCGCTATCATCAATCGCTTGCGTGAATATGTCGGCTGCGGCCTGCTGCGCTTCATTGAGCTTCGGAATAGCGTGGTCGGGGTCCGGTGCGGGGTAAGGAGAGTCCGCGCTCACTTCCTCTGCCTCCAACGCGCCCGCTTTAATCAGCCCTCGGATGACAGCGACAGAGACATCCGCCTTCTCGGCAAGCTCGCTCACAGCCCCCTGAAACCCGCCGATCTTATCCAGCGCCTGCAACCTCTGTGGCGTCATGCGGGCGGGCGACGTTTCGGACAACCGATATTCTATACTGACCCGCTCACCTACCGCTACCCCGGAAGGCATTGTCATGCGGAGCACAGCGGCGAGCGGCGCCATGTAATAGTCCGCAACCCATTCGACGAGGCGGCGCAGCGGTGCCGGGATCGGCGGGATCGGCAGCGCCGCATAGAGCGGCCGCAGCTTGGCATCGGGCACCGTCGTTGCGTCGGGCAGATGCTCTTCTTCCCACACCACGCCCAATATCCGCCGCGGCCCCAGCGGTGCTTCGACGATGCTGCCCGGCCCGACAGCCTGCTCCACGCCCGGCGGCACACGATAATCGAGCGGCCCAAGCGCGGCGTTCAGGGTCAATACACGGACGCGAGTCATATTGGTTCATGTAAAGACTATGCACACAATAAAAACCCGCTTCCTTTTTGGGATCAAAAGAAGGAAGTTTGCGTTTGACCGGAGAGGGAGAAACAAATGCAGCGCAGGCAATTTCTGGCGAGCGGATCGGCGTTGACGCTTTTGGTACTGGCGGGATGCACTCAGGGACTTGGCTATAGCCTCACGGAAGCGATCAGGCGGCTTCTCACCCTTTCTTCGCAGCGCGCGCTGGCGCGGCTTATGGCGCCGGGCGGCTTTTACGACAGCCAGGTCGCACGCATTACGCTGCCAGATCAGTTCAGCAAGACCGGATCGGTGCTGACTCGCGTGCTCTTGAGCAGCGTGGTGCGGGACAGGCTGCTGCGGCAGGTCAATCGCGCCGCCGAGGAAGGCGCGGACCGCGCTGCGCCTGTTCTTGCCGATGCGATTCTCGCCATGTCTCCGCAGGACGCCGCGGCCATCATTAAGGCTGTCGGTACGCCTGCTGCTACGTTGTTGTTGCAGCAGCAGATTGGCGATGCGCTCATTCCTGCGATGCTGCCGGGCGTGGACGAGGGCTTGCGGCTGTTTGACGATCAGGTGGTTACGGAAGCGCTGAAGGCTGTCACCGGGATAGATTTCGCGGGACTGCGTGAGGATGTCACCCGCAAGGCGTCGAACGCGATTTTCGCCGAAATGGGCAAGGAGGAGCTCGCCATCCGCGCCGATCCGCAGGCTACCCACGATCCAGTTATTATAGCTGCCTTCACAGCCGGGAAAGTGATGTAGAAATTCGGTCCACGCGGCTATAGCCTGCTGCGACTCACTAGAGCATTTTCAGCAAAAGTGGATGCCGGTTTTGCACATGAAAATGCTCTAACAATTGAATCAGACCATTTTCCGAGTCGATGACCGTATACGGTCATCTTGAAAATGGTCCAGCCGCAGCCAGGGGACAGCAGCACATGAAATTCTTCGTCGACACCGCAGACACCGCCGACATTCGCGATCTGGCTGCAACCGGCTTGCTCGATGGCGTGACGACCAACCCGTCGCTGATTGCGAAATCTGGCCGCCAGTTTCTGGAAGTGGTGAAGGAGATTTGCGCGATCGTCGATGGGCCGGTTTCGGCAGAGGTCGTTGCGCTCGACCACGCGACGATGATGAAAGAGGCGGAAGTCCTCCGCAAGCTTGCCGACAATGTGTGTATCAAGGTGCCGCTCACGGTCGATGGCTTGAAGACCTGCAAGGCGCTGACTGGCGAAGGCACTCAAGTCAACGTCACTCTCTGTTTCTCCGCCAATCAGGCGTTGCTGGCGGCGAAGGCCGGTGCGACCTTCATTTCGCCGTTCGTCGGGCGGCATGACGACAATGGCTTCGATGGCATGAAGCTGATCGAGGACATCCGCCTGATATACGACAATTACACTTTCGCGACCGAGATATTGGTGGCGAGCGTGCGCCACCCCATCCACATCCTCGAGGCTGCGAAGATCGGTGCCGATGTGATGACCGCGCCGCCGTCGGTCATCAAGTCGCTGTTCAATCATGTGCTGACCGACAAGGGCATTGCCGGGTTCGTCGCGGACTGGGAAAAGACCGGCCAGTCTATTCTTTGAGCAGGATGGGGAAGACTATTCCCCGAAGCCTCTCGGTGCAGCCTCAACTACCGTGAATCCGGTTGGATCGATCTGCTGCACTTCCAGCGCGCGTTCGGCCTGACCGTTGCCGTTGAACCGGAATGCGCCGTCGATCCCCGCAAAGCCGCCCTTGTCGGTAAGGCGCGAAACGGGGAAGGCGCTGCCCGGTCGCCAGTCTTGCGCAATACGTATGGTGAGCAGCACTGCGTCATAGCCCATGGCCGCGAGGCGATAGGGCGCGGTGTTGAAGCGGGCGCGATATTTGGTGGCGAGTTGCCGGTAATAGGCGTCCGACACCGAAGCGAACCAAGCGCCGTGTAAGGCGGGGCTGGCGGTGAGGCCGCTTTCCGTGTTCCACAGCTCGGTGCCAAGGATGCGGGCGGTCACGCCGCTCTTGCGCAGCAGCGGCGCGGCCTGCATCGCAACCCTGCCGCCATCGGCGATCAGCACCGCGTCATAGTCTGTTGCCGGGCCGAGTTTCTTGATCGCGGCGGTGATCGAAGCTGCGGTGCGGTCATAATTCTGCATCGCGACGACCGCTCCGCCATGTGCGCGCACGGCGGCGAGTAACGCGTTGCCGGTACGCTCGCCATAAATGCCTGACGGCACCAGTGCCGCAAACTTGCTCATGCCGCGCCCGCGCGCATAATCCACGATACGATCCACGGATTGCGCGGGCGTATAGCCCATGATGAAGACGCCGTTGCCAGCGGCGCCAGAGTCGTTGGAGAAGCTGATAAGAGGCACACCCGCCTTGCGCGCCGGGTTGGCGGCGGCGCTCGCCTCGTCGGCAGTGAGCGGACCCAGGATCAGCTTGTTGCCATCGGCAATGGCGCTGTCGACGGCGGCGGCGATGCCCTTGCCGGTGTCATAGGTGGTGATGCGGATATTGGTCGCCTTGGTATCAAGCAGCGCCAAGGTAGTCGCGTTTGCGATCGACTGGCCGACGCCAGCGTTGGAGCCGCTCATAGGCACGAGTAAAGCAACGCGATGCCGCTCTGAGTCGGAAGGCAAGCCCTCCTGAACAGGGGCTGGCTTTGCCGGACCGGTAGTTTCAGGGCCGGTTCCGCGCGGCACGATCGTTTGACATGCGGCCAGCAGTAATCCTGTCGCGAGGACCAGTAAGCGGCCCACCCGGCGCAGCGCTTGAAAACTGTTTGCTTGCCGAAGGGCACCCGTCTCTGCCATTGCACATCCTCTATGGTCGAACCACTTTCTCCGGGCCTTTATATCGTGGCGGGGCCAATCGGCAACTTGTCTGATCTCACACCGAGGGCAGCTGACATATTATGCCGCGCCGATGTGGTAGCGGTGGAGGACAGCCGGGTGAGCGCGCGGCTGCTGCGCCATGCCGGGTCAGACCGGTCGATGCTGCCCTATCATGACCATAGTGATGAGGCGGTGCGGGCGCGGCTGGTCGCGCGCATGGCAAGTGAGGCAGTGGCGCTGCTGTCGGATGCCGGGACGCCGCTCATCTCCGATCCCGGCTACAAACTGGTGCGCGATGCGCGCGCAGCAGGGCGCTTCGTGACCACCATTCCTGGCCCCTGCGCGGCGATTGCGGCGATGACGGTTTCCGGCCTGCCGACCGACCGCTTCCTGTTCATGGGTTTCCTGCCCGCCAAGGCGAAGGCGCGCGGGGATGCGCTGGCGGAAGTGGCTGGCCTGCGCGCGACGCTGGTCTTCTATGAGAGCGGGCCGAGATTGTCTGCCTCCCTGTCAGACATGGCGCTGGCGCTGGGGGATCGCGAAGCCTGTGTGGCGCGGGAACTGACCAAGTTGCATGAGGAAGCGCGAACCGGGGCGCTCACTGAGCTGGCGCGGTACTATGCCGATGCCCCACCAAAAGGCGAGATCGTGGTGGTCGTTGGGCCTCCGGGTGAGGATGAACCCGCAACTGCCGATGATGCGGATGCGTTGCTGCGTGACGCGCTGGAGCGTCTGCCTGTGGGCAAGGCGGCGAGTGAGGTCGCGAAGGCGACGGGTCTTGACCGGCGCGCACTTTATGCCCGCGCGCTGGAATTAAAGGCGCAATGAAATCTCCCGCCCGTCTCGCGGCGGAAAAGCGCGGGCGACAGGGCGAGCGAATTGCGGCTTGGTGGCTGCGTCTCAAGGGGTGGCGGATATTGGCAAGGCGTGTGCGCACAAGGGCCGGAGAGATTGACCTCATCGCCCGCAAGCCCGGCCTCGTGATTTTCGTTGAGGTCAAGGCACGTGCGACGGATACGGAGCTCGATCTTGCTATTGACGAACGCCGTCTCGCTCGCGTCGCAAAAGCTGCGGAAAGCATCGCGCACGACTATCTCCAACCCGGCGACGATATGCAAATCGACGTCATGCTCCTTGCGCCAGGGCGCATCCCACGCCATTTGAGCAACGTCTGGATGGGCGGCTAGCCTGTCGTCACTTCAAGGATTGCCCATGTCGCTTAATGTCGCCGTGCAGATGGACCCAATGGAAGGCATCAAGATCGGCGGAGATTCGACCTTCGCCTTGATGCTTTCGGCGCAGGCGCGCGGACACAGGATGTGGCATTATGAAGCGCCTGCCTTGACCATGCGCGATGGGCGTCTGCTGGCGAAAGCGCGGCCTGTCACGGTGCAGCGGGTCGAGGGCGATCATTTCAGCTTCGGCGATTGGGTGGATATTGACCTGGGCCGCGATGTTGATGTCGTGCTGATGCGGCAGGACCCGCCGTTCGATCTCTCCTACATCACCGCGACGCACCTGCTGGAGCGGATCGAGGGCGAGACTTTGGTGGTCAACAACCCTGCCTCGGTGCGCAATGCGCCGGAAAAGATTTTCGTGCTCGATTATGCGCGCTTCATGCCGCCGACGATGATTACGCGCGATTTGGATCAGGTGCGCTCTTTCCTTGTCGAGCATAAAGACATCGTCGTGAAGCCGCTTTACGGCAATGCAGGCAGCGCGGTGTTCCGTATCGGCAGTGACGGCGCGAATCTCTCCGCGCTGGTGGAGCTGTTCAACGAGAGCTGGGTCGAGCCGTTCATGGTGCAGGCGTTTATCCCTGCGGTGAGCGAGGGCGACAAGCGTATTGTACTGGTCGATGGTGAGGTTGCAGGCGCGATCAATCGCGTGCCGGGGAAAGGCGAGATCCGTTCCAATCTCGCTGTTGGCGGCTCGGCGCTGAAGACTGAACTGACCGAGCGGGAAAAGGAAATCTGCGCGGCGCTTGGGCCGGAATTGAAACGGCGCGGGCTACTGTTCGTCGGTATTGATGTGATCGGCGGCGAATGGCTGACGGAGATCAACGTCACATCCCCCACCGGCATCGTCTCGATCGACGCCTTCAATGGCACGGACACTGCTGCGATGATCTGGGAAGCGATTGAGGGCAAGGTGCCTTCATGACGATAATCCTCAGCCTTGGCGCCCTATAATCACCGGATTGCCCGACCGCTGATCATAAGCTAATCTCCCCGCCAAGCGAGGAGGGGGAAGTATGGATCAGGCAGCAGAAGCAGTCCGTCGTTCGACGCCATCAGAGCGGCAGGCGCAGGAGCGGCGCTTTTACTCGCGCATGGCGCTGGTCATCGCAGCTGTCATCGTTCTGGGCTTCGGCCCCAGCTTCTATCTTAGACCATTTGATGTAATCCATTTTCCGCGGCCCAACCCGCCCATTACGCCGAGCCTAATGGTGCATTCGGCAATATTCAGCCTCTGGGTGGTAATATTCATAGCACAGACGCAACTGGTCGCGGCGGGCAGGCGCGATGTGCACAAGACCCTGGGCGCATTCGGGTTTATGCTCGGCGTGGTGATGGTCCCTGTCATGTATATGGCGATGATGGATGCTATTGCCCGGAACAGCAGCCTGCCGTTCACCGATGTACTGACCTTCAGCGTGGTTCCGCTGGGCGGCATTCCGTTCTATATTATCCTGCTGACGCTAGGTTGGCTTTCCCGCAAAAAGGATTTGCAGTCGCATAAGCGCTATATGCTGGCGCTGATGATCATGCTTTCGCAGCCGGCATTCGCACGCCTGCCGCTCGCGCCGCCTGTATTGATCGGCTTTACATTCCTGAGCGCGCTGCCTTTGCTGCTGCTCATTTCCATGGCGGTCTGGGACAGAAAGACGCGCGGTAGCGTGCATGCCGCTACGAAGACTTCGATCGCCTTGTTTGCGCTGTTGCTTGCGATCCAGACCTTCTTCCTCGCGACGCCGGGATTATGGTCGGCATTCGTTGTGCATCTGCCGGGCATTCCGGCCTGATCACGCCCGCGGATGGGCGTTGCGATAGACATCGAGCAAATGTGCGGCATCGACCTGCGTATAGATTTGTGTCGAGCTGAGGCTTGCATGGCCGAGTAGCTCCTGAAGCGAGCGCAAGTCCGCGCCACGCCCAAGCAGATGCGTGGCGAAACTGTGGCGCAGCGCGTGCGGGCTGGTGCGCTCAGGTAGCATCAGTCGTCGCCGTGCTTCACGTACGGCCTTGCGGATGATCGCAGGGTCGAGTGGACCTCCGCGTGCGCCCCGGAACAGGGCTTCGTCTCGCGCGGTAGCGTAAGGGCAGAGTGCGGCATACTCGGCTAGTGCCTCGCGGATTTGCGGCAATAGCGGCACGATGCGCGTTTTGCCACGCTTGCCGGTGATGCGGATCGTTTCCTGCGCAGGCACATCGCCGCCTGTCAGTGACAACGCCTCGGATATACGCAGCCCTGCGCCATAGAGCAGCAACAGAACCGCCCAGTTGCGCGCGGCGATCCATGGCTCGGCGGCGTTCTCGGCCACATCCTCTGAGAGCGCGATCACATCATCGGGCGAGACGGGGCGGGGAACGCCTTTCTTGACGCGCGGGCCGCGCAGTGGCGGCACGGTAACATCCCCACCGCCCGCGAATTTGAGAAAGGCGCGGATGGCGGACAGCTCCCGCGCCGTCGAAGCATTGCCCAGCCCTTGTGCGCGGCGATGGGCGAGATAGGCGCGCAGGTCTGCGGCGGGCAGGGCGGAAAGGGTTGAAGCTGAGGGCGGGCTGCCCAAATGCACGGTCAGAAAATCCAGCAGCCGCTGCGCACTCGCTACATAAGCGCGCACGGTATGCGCAGAGCGTCGCCGCTCCAGCGCGAGATGCCTGTGCCATGCGGCGAGGAGGGGGTGGGGCGGGTCCATTGCCTGCGGGTTATAGCACGATCTGCGGCAGGATGGCATCGAGCAGCAGCATGCCCTGCGGCGTGACTGTGACGTGATCGCCATCGGATGACAGCAGACCATGACCGGCGAGCTGCGCGATAGCCGCATAGTCGAGCATCGCGTCACGTTCTAGTCCGATACGCTGGGCGAGAGCGGCAATGTCGATCCCTTCGGCGAGGCGCAGGCCCATCATCAAAGCCTCACGCGCCTGATCTGTAGGGGCGAGCGGTGTTTCAGCCTCCATGCCATGTTTGTTGCGTTCGATGGCAGAGAGCCAGTTCTCCGGCTTCTTGTGTCGCTGCGTTGCCATGCCACCGCGCCGTCCATGTGCGCCCGGGCCGATGCCAGCATAGTCGTCATAGCGCCAGTAAGTGAGGTTATGGCGGCTTTCTTCGCCGGGGCGGGCATGGTTGCTCACTTCATAGGGCGGCAGGCCGTGGGCGGTGGTGAGGTCGCGCGTCAGTTCATAGAGGTCGGCGGCGCGGTCGGCTTCCAGCGGCGTGAAGTCGCCCTTACGGACCAGTGTCTCGAAGCGCGTACCCGGCTCGATTGTCAGCTGATAGAGCGAGAGGTGACCGGTGCCATAGGATAGAGCCGCCTCCAACTGGTGCGCCCATGTCGCTTCGTCATGATCGGGCAGCGCGTAGATGAGATCGAAGCTGACGCGGGCGAAGGTGGCAATCGCGGTATCGAGCGCGGCTCGCGCCTCGTTGGCATCATGGGCGCGGCCAAGGAAGCGCAGCGCTTGCTCCTCAAAAGACTGGATGCCAAGCGACACCCGGTTGACGCCTGCGCGCGCCAGATCGGCAAAGCGCGCCACCTCCACGCTATTGGGGTTAGCCTCCAGCGTGACCTCTATGTCGCTCGCAAAGCTCCAGTGCCGTTCCGCAGCCTCGATCAGATCCGCCACCAGCGCAGGTGGCATCAGGCTGGGTGTGCCGCCGCCGAAGAAGATCGACGTCAGGCGTTTGTTCGGAGTTTGCGCGGCCTCATAGGCCATGTCGGCGAGCAGGGCTGCGCGCCATGCGTCATGATCGACGCTCTCGCGCACATGGCTGTTGAAATCGCAATAAGGGCATTTGGAGACGCAGAACGGCCAGTGGATATAGAGCGCCAGCGAAGAGTGCGCGTCGCCGCTCAGAATATGGCCTCCACCAGCTTGCGGAAAGCATCGGCCCGGTGGCTCATCGCATGCTTGGCGGCTGGTTCCATTTCCGCGAAGGTTATTTCATGGTCCAGCGGTTCGAATATCGGATCATAGCCGAAACCTTTGTCACCGCGCGGCGGCCAGACGATGCGGCCATCGACGCGTCCCTCGAACGCTTCGACATGCCCATCGGGCCATGCGAGCGCCAGTGCGCAGATGAAATGCGCATCCCGCCCGGCATCCGGGCCTTTGGCTTCCAGCGCGTCATTTACGAGGCGCATGGCGAGAGAGAAATCCTTATCCGGCCCCGCCCAACGAGCGGAGAAAATGCCGGGGTCTCCACCCAGCGCATCGACACACAGGCCGCTGTCATCTGCAAGTGCGGGCAGGCCGGAAAGATCAGCGGCCTGCAATGCCTTCAGCTCCGCATTGGCGATGAAGGTGGTGCCAGTTTCCTCCGGCTCCGGCAGGCCGAGAGCCCCCGCCGAGACCGGCTCAATACCGTGCGGGCCGAGTAGTTCGGCAATCTCGCGCACCTTGCCCGCATTGTGGCTGGCGATCACCAGCCTGCCGGGGGCGAGCTTGCGGATTGCCTGCTCACCGCCCCAGTTATCGGTCATCTGCCAGTCGCTTTCCGCTGCGCCGTGAAGATCTCGCCGCAGCCGATGCGGGCGAGGCGCAGCAGGCGGAGCAGCTCTTCCTCATCGAAGGTCGCGCCTTCGGCTGTTGCCTGCACCTCGGCGAGCTTGCTGTCGCCGGTCAGCACGAAATTGGCGTCCGCCTCCGCCGCGCTGTCTTCAATATAATCAAGATCGAGCACCGGGGTGCCGTTGCTGATGCCGCAGCTCACGGCGGCGACCTGCGTGATGATCGGGTCGGCCTTGAGCGCGCCGGAAGCCATCAGCTTGTCGATAGCTATGCGCAGCGCGACCCATGCGCCGGAAATCGAAGCCGTGCGTGTGCCGCCATCCGCCTGAATAACGTCGCAATCCAACGTGATCTGGCGCTCGCCCAATGCTTTCAAATCGACCACAGAGCGTAGCGACCGACCGATCAGGCGCTGGATTTCCTGCGTGCGGCCCGATTGCTTGCCCTTGGCCGCTTCGCGGCTGCCGCGCGTATGGGTGGCACGGGGAAGCATGCCATATTCCGCCGTAATCCAGCCTTCGCCTTTACCACGCATGAAGGGCGGTACTTTTTCCTCGACGCTTGCCGTCACGAGTACGCGCGTATCGCCAAAGCTGACGAGGCAGCTTCCCTCCGCATGGCAGGTGAAATCGGGTTCGATGGTGATGCTGCGCATCTGATCGGGGGTGCGGCCGGATGGGCGCATATGGGGTAACCTCTCTCGTTCGTGTCGGCCAAAAACTGTCGAACGCCGCTTATGCCTGCGCGTTCACTCATACAAGTGATTTCGGGATCGGGGTGAAAACGCTTCGTCGATGCTGATGCACAGGTTTCTCGATTTATCGTCGCAGGCTTTCTCTCTGACGCATGGGGGTTAAGGGGCGAAGAACCATCGTCGCGCCCATGCGTAGGAACCGATATGAGGTACACAGCATCCCCCACTCGCCCCGCCATAGCCGCGATTGCCGCTGTTCTGGCCCTGCAAACCTTTTCTGCCTCCGCACAGACGATCGATCCGGCTGCTGCTCCGGCTGATCCCGCCCCTGCGCCGACAGTATTGGCGCCGCCCGTAATTGCTCCGGCACAGAGTGCTCCAGCGCCCAGTCCATCAGCGCCACAGGTGATTTATCAGTCCAATGGACCGGTGGTTCAGCCTGTCCCGGTGACTCCAGCACCTGTTCAGGTGGTAACACCTTCCACAACGCCAGTCGCGCCGAAAGAGGCAATATCCAGCCCTTCTCCTGCACCAAAGGCTGCGGCTGTTAAGGAGGCCAAGGCTCTAGCTGCGGTCGCTCCGTTGCCTCGGGCGCTCGAGGCAGCGCCTGCTGAGCCAATCGATGCTCTGCCGATGCAGGCAGCGCCTAAAGCTCCAGCTGTAGCCGCTGTGGTTCCGGATGACGGCACGGAGGCGGGCTATTGGATATTGGGTCTTGGCGCAGCGCTACTTGTTGGCGCAGGTAGCTATGCCGCTCTGCGGCGCAGGCAAGTGTCAGCAGTCGCTGAGCTCGAGAAGACGATGTTCGGTTATAAGCCTGTAATTGAGCAGGAGCGCGAGATAGAGCCGTTCGTTGCTGTCAATCCGGCTGATCGGTTTAAGGCAACCGAGCCTGAACTGGCGGTAGCACCCGTGGCGGAGGTAACGGAACCCGATCAGGTGTCGGCAGCGATATCGCCTGCCTCATCGGAGCGGCCTATCGCCGCATCAACCCCAGAGATCTCAGGCGATCTTGCATCGCGTCGCGAAGCGATGATTGCCGAGGCTCCCTCTACGGCCAATCCTTTCCTCACACGCAAGAACAGGCTGCGTCGCGCCAATTTCCTGCTTGCGAGGAATGCGAATGAGTTGGTTCTTGAACAACCTTCAACGCCTAGCGTTTCTGCGCAGAGCGCGAAGGAAAAGCCTGCGGACGCCATCCAGATCAGCTATGCCTTCGGCAAGAACAGCGTGCGCCCGCCAGTACTCAAGCCGCGTTTCAATTGAGCCGGGCGACCTCCGTCGCAGGATAGTGATTGAGAACATGGATGGGCATGCCTACATAGCGGGGCATGTCCATCACGCCTGTCAGTGAACTCAACGATCGCGCCCGGGATATCTTCCGCCTGGTGGTGGAAAATTATCTCGGTACGGGCACGCCTGTGGGTTCGCGTACGATCAGCCAACTTTCTGGGCTGCATCTTTCCTCAGCCTCAATCCGCAACGTGATGCAGGATCTGGAGGAGATGGGCCTGCTCGCCGCGCCGCATGTGTCTGCAGGCAGATTGCCGACTGAGATCGGCCTTCGTTTGTTCGTTGATGGCATGATGCAGGCGGCGGAACCTTCGGAAGAGGAGCGTCGCCTTATCGAGCGCGGCGTTGGGGAGGGTGGACGCATCGAGGATGCACTGGCTTCGACCAGCGCAATCCTCTCCGGTCTCTCGGCCTGCGCGGGCATGGTTCTGGTGCCGCGGCGGGAGATGGTGCTGCGGCAATTCAGCTTTGTACCGCTGGGTCAGGCAGGCCCGGTTGGCGCGGATCAGGCATTGGCGGTGCTGGTGGGAGCGGATGGCAGCGTCGAAAATCGTATCGTCGATTTGCCCCGCGGGGTCAGCCCATCTGCTTTGATCGAGGCGGGCAACTATATCTCTGCGCGGCTTTCCGGGCTGACGCTGGCGCAGGCGCGGGAGCGGCTCGCCAACGAGCTGGCGCGGGATCGAGCGGCGCTCGATGAAGCGGCGCGTGGCCTCGTTGAGCGGGGCCTCGCGAGCTGGAGCGCGGATGCTGCCGAGCGTCCGGTGCTGATCGTGCGTGGGCAAGCCAACCTCATTGATGAGCATGCCTCCGAGGATCTGGAGCGGGTGCGCCAGTTGCTGGAAGATCTGGAGGGCAAGCAGGAGATTTCCCGCCTGATGGAGGGTGCGATGGCGGCCTCCGCCACCAAAATCTTCATCGGATCGGAAAACAAGCTCTTTTCCTTGTCCGGTTCTTCGGTCATAGCCGCGCCGTACCGCGATGGGGATGGGCGGGTCGTCGGCGTTGTCGGCGTGATCGGCCCCACCCGCTTGAACTATGCCCGCGTGATCCCCATGGTGGATTTCACGGCACAGACATTATCGAGACTGATGAGATGAACGACGAGAATATGGAACTGGAACCCAACGAAAATACCGAGGCGGAAGCTGCTGTAGATGGCGCGGCCGAGGCGCTTGACGATCTCGATGCCAAGCTCTCCGCGCTGGAGCAGGAGCTGGAGACGACCAAGCAGGACGTGCTCTATGCCCATGCCGAGACGCAGAATGTGCGTCGCCGCATGGAGAAAGAGCTGGCCGATGCGCGGGCTTATGCCTCTACGGCCTTCGCGCGCGATATTCTCTCGGTCGCGGACAATCTTTCGCGCGCGCTCGATTCCATTCCAGCTGATTTGCGCGAGGACGACAAGTTCAAGGGGTTGGTCGTTGGCCTCGAGGCTACCGGACGCGAGCTGGACAGCATTTTCGGACGCCACGGCATCGAGAAGATCGCGGCGCTGGGTGAAATGCTCGACCCCAATCTGCATCAGGCGATGATGGAGCTGCCGAGCGATCAGGCGCCCGGCACCATCGTGCAGGAAATGCAGGCGGGCTATCGCATCAAGGAGCGGCTGCTCCGCCCCGCGCTTGTTGGTGTGGCGAAGAAGCCGGACTAACAGCCGAAAGGCAGCAACGCTTCCAGCATGTCCTGCGGCGGCGCGCCTGCTGGGCAGAGCCCGCGCTGATAGAGGAACGCATGGCGGATAATCTCCGCCTGCTGTTCTATGCCATAGTGGGCAAAAGGCTTGTCCGGCTCCAGCGCATACTCATAGCGACACCACGGATGACGCATCAGCGGCAGATACCAGCGCCCGCGCGTCTGTGCCTGCCACACATGGGTCATCTCGTGGATGAAATGACTTTGCAGGCTGAGGTCTTCAGCTGAGAAATCCGGGCTGTAGAGCTCGCCATGCGGGTGGAACCACAGGTTGCCATCCGGTGCCATCGTGTAGCTACGCGGATGGAAGGGCCAATATTTGCGCTGGTGAAGGCGGACCCGGTCATAATCAATCGCGGTGCCGAAAACGGAAGCAGCTAGCGTTCGCTCGCCTTCGGTCAATCCACGGCTGGTCATCTTTCAGGAGGGATCAGTTCGCGTGATCCATATGGTTCATGTCGCCCATGTCATGATCCGCAGCACTAGAGGCGCTTCCTCCCGCCGTTTTGATCACGGCATCGACCGGCAGGCGGTCGCCATTCGAAAATATGAACAATATGGACATCTTGCCAGCCTTCACGACTGCGGGGTTGATGTCAAAAATCATCAGATGCTTGCCGCCCGGTGCGAACGCGACCTTGGTCTTGGCGGGAACGGCTACAGAGTCGATTTGCGTCATCGTCATCATGCCGTCCTTCATTGCGCTGTCGTGCATCTCGATGTTGATAGCACCCTCGGTCTGCACGCTACGCAGCGTCACCGGCTCCGGTCCGCCATGAATGGTGAAATATCCTGCAGACGGTGCCTTGGGATTGGCGTTCAACTGCACCCATGCCTGATCGACATAAAGGGGGGCAGGGTCTGCGCAGCCGACCAATGCGAAAGGAGCGGCTAGGGCGGCGAGGTGAAGCAGGCGCATGATGGTCCTCAAAACTGTCTCATTTTCGACTCTTCGCACTTGCTAGGCGCAACACGGTCTTGTGCCAAGAAAAAGCGCTCCTATATCGCATCCTGAACGGGTGGTGGCACCGGCTCTGTTAGCAGCGATGCCGCTCCCTTAACCGCTGAAACATTTGGGGTTTGAAGAGGAAAGAATGGCTAAAGTTATCGGTATCGATCTGGGCACGACCAACAGCTGCGTTGCGGTGATGGACGGGGGCAAGCCCAAGGTTATTGAAAATGCGGAAGGCGCGCGCACCACGCCCTCCATCGTCGCGTTCACCAAGGATGGCGAGCGCCTGATCGGCCAGCCGGCGAAGCGTCAGGCTGTCACCAACCCGGACAACACGATCTTCGCGGTGAAGCGCCTCATTGGCCGCCGCTTTGACGATCCGATGACCGCTAAGGATATGGAGCTCGTCCCCTATGACATCACCAAGGGCGCCAATGGCGACGCATGGGTGAAGGCAGGCGGCGAGGATTATTCGCCTTCGCAGATCTCCGCCTTCACGCTCCAGAAAATGAAGGAAACCGCCGAGAGCTATCTTGGCGAGACTGTCACGCAGGCCGTCATCACCGTCCCCGCCTATTTCAACGACGCCCAGCGTCAGGCGACCAAGGACGCGGGCCGCATCGCCGGCCTTGAAGTGCTGCGCATCATCAACGAGCCGACCGCTGCCGCGCTTGCCTATGGCCTCGAGAAGCAGGATGGCAAGATCATCGCGGTCTATGACCTTGGCGGCGGCACTTTCGACATCTCGATCCTTGAGATCGGCGATGGCGTATTCGAGGTGAAGTCGACCAACGGCGACACCTTCCTTGGCGGCGAGGACTTTGACTCCAAGCTGGTCGAATATCTGGCAGAGGGCTTCAAGAAGGAAGAGGGCATCGACCTCACCAAGGACAAGCTCGCACTCCAGAGGCTCAAGGAAGCCGCCGAAAAGGCCAAGATCGAGCTTTCCTCGGCGCAGACGACGGAAGTGAACCTGCCGTTCATTACCGCCGATCAGAATGGCCCGAAGCATTTGGTCAAGACGATCACCCGCGCGGACCTTGAGCGTCTTGTCGCCGATCTCATCAAACGCACGATGGAGCCGTGCAAGAAGGCGCTCGCCGATGCTGGCGTCTCCGCAAGCGAGATCAGCGAAGTGGTGCTCGTCGGCGGTATGACCCGCATGCCCAAGGTGCGCGAGGCGGTGAAGGATTTCTTCGGCAAGGAGCCGCACACCGGCGTTAACCCCGATGAGGTCGTCGCTATGGGCGCGGCCATTCAGGCGGGCGTGTTGCAGGGCGACGTCAAGGACGTGCTGCTGCTCGACGTGACCCCGCTGTCGCTCGGCATCGAGACGCTCGGCGGCGTGTTCACCCGCATGATTGACCGCAACACCACCATCCCGGCGAAGAAGTCTCAGGTCTATTCGACCGCCGACGACAACCAGCAGGCGGTGACGATCCGCGTGTTCCAGGGCGAGCGCGAAATGGCGGCGGATAACAAGCTGCTCGGTCAGTTCGACCTCGTCGGCATCCCGCCCGCGCCGCGCGGCGTTCCGCAGATCGAGGTGACGTTCGACATCGATGCCAACGGCATCGTCAACGTCTCCGCGAAGGACAAGGGCACCGGCAAGGAGCAGCAGATCAAGATCCAGGCTTCTGGCGGTCTGTCTGACGCCGACATCGACAAGATGGTCAAGGAAGCGGAGCAGTTCGCCGAGGACGACAAGAAGCGCCGCGAGGCTGCCGAGGCGAAGAACAACGCCGAGAGCCTCATTCACACCACCGAGCGTCAGCTGGAAGAGCATGGCGACAAGGTCGATGCGTCGCTGAAGTCCGAGATCGAGACCGCGATTGCCGCCGCCAAGACTGCGGTTGAAAGCGACGACGCCGAGGCGATGAAGGCCAAGGCGCAGGAACTCGCGACCGTGGCGATGAAGTTGGGTCAGGCGATCTACGAGAAGGAGCAGGCCGCCGCTGCCGCTCCGGGTGCAGACGCCGGGGCTGACAAGGACGACGATGTCGTCGACGCCGAGTTCTCCGAAGTGGACGAAAACGGCAAGGCCTGATGACAATGCGAGGTGGGTATCTTCACCTCTGAACAAACGGGCGGCATCTTCGCGGTGCCGCCCGTGTTCGTGAGAAACGCGACGGGGTTGGGAAGCGGAAGCAATGAGCGCGCAAGTCGATTTCTATGAATTGCTGGGGGTAGAGCGCACCGCCGATGGCGCGACGATCAAGTCCGCCTATCGCAAGCTTGCGATGCAGTGCCACCCGGACAAGAACCCCGGCTGCAAGGAGAGCGAGGCGAAGTTCAAGGCGATCAGTCACGCCTATGACTGCCTGAAGGATGACCAGAAGCGCGCGGCCTATGACCGCTTCGGCCATGCCGCGTTCGAGAATGGCGGACCGGGCGGTGGCGGTTTCAATGGCGGCGGCGCAGGCTTTTCCGACCTCGGCGACATATTCGAGACGATCTTCGGCAGCGGCGCCTTTGGCGGCGGCGGTGGGCGCGGGCGTCAGCAACAGCGGCGCGGCGCGGACCTGCGCTATGATCTCGAAGTAAGCCTTGAAGAAGCGTTCACCGGTAAGTCGCAGGAAATCTCGATCGAGGTTTCGGCATCCTGCGACGATTGCGACGGCTCCGGCGCGACGCCCGGCACCGGCGCGAAAAGCTGCACCACCTGCGGCGGGCATGGTCAGGTGCGCGCGCAACAGGGCTTTTTCGTGGTCGAGCGCACATGCCCCTCCTGCCATGGCGCGGGCAAGGTGATCGAAAGCCCCTGCCGCTCCTGCCGGGGCGAGGGGCGGGTGGACAAACCCAAGACGCTCTCGGTCAATATTCCGGCGGGCGTCGATGAAGGCACGCGCATTCGCCTGACGGGCGAGGGCGAGGCGGGCGCGCGTGGCGCGCCAGCGGGCGACCTCTACATCTTCGTGCACCTGAAGCGCCACCGCGTGTTTGAGCGCGACGGCACGACCTTGTTCTGCCGCGCTCCGGTGAGCTTCACCACGGCGGCGCTGGGCGGCGAGATCGAAGTGCCGGGGCTGGATCGCGAGCTGGTGAAAATAAAGATCCCGGCGGGTATCCAGTCTGGCAAGCAGCTCCGTCAGCGCGGCGAGGGTATGCCTGCACTCAATGCACGCGGCTCACGCGGCGACATGGTGATCCAGATCGACGTCGAAACGCCGACGCGATTGAGCGCCAAGCAGAAAGAGCTGCTGCAAGCCTTCCGCGAAACCGAAACCGGCGAGGAATGCCCGGCATCGAGTGGCTTTTTCAGTAAATTGAAGGATATGTGGGACGATTTGGGGTAGTCGTCTGTTGACGATCACATTGCGGGCATAGCAAAATCTCGTCACCCCGGGCTTGACCCGGGGTCCCGCTTATCTGATGCTCCAGCGATGTGGGGCAAGAGACAGGGCGGCTGGGTCTATATCATGGCTGATCGCTATCGCGGAACCATGTATGTTGGCGTAACCTCGGATCTGTTATCGCGTATCCACCAACACCGAACCGGTACAGGCTCCGAGTTCTGCGCGAAATATGGACTATCTCGTCTCGTCTGGGCGGAACAGAGCGAAGACATAGCTAACTGCATCGCGCAGGAGAAGCGCATCAAACGCTGGCTGCGTCAGTGGAAGTTTGACCTGATCGAGCGCGGCAATCCGGAATGGTGTGACCTGTTCGATCAGCTGGGTTGATGAGCAGCGGGACCCCGGGTCAAGCCCGGGGTGACGTAAAAAGATAGGATGGCTACTCTCACACCCAAGTCGACATCCGGGTAGATCAGCTCGCCACAACCCCCTTCAGCTCCGCAATCAAGTCCGCCGCGTGTTTCAGATGCGGCTCTTCCTCCGCCAAGATCGCCGCGAAGGCGCGGAGCTTGAAGGTGCGGGCCAGCTCCGCCGCATTGGGCAGGTCGCCATCCTTCACGGTCGATAGTACTATGTCGATCATCCGTTCCGCGCCGTGGAGGCGGCCCCAGAGATAGTCGTTCTCGCGATAGGCGCGGCTGAAAAAGGCGCCGAAGCTGTTGAACTCGATCCCTTTCAGCATCGCCGCCGCGCCGCCAGAACGCAGCGTGTTGCAATCATCGGGCGAAATGCGGTCGACCTTGATCGGGTCGAACTCGTCCAGCCCTTCGCCCTGCAACAGCGGCAGCGTCGCGATGTCGTAGAACGGAAAGCCGAGATAGGTGAGCAGCATCGTCCTGCGCTCGTTCTTAGGCAGCTCCCCCAGCGCGCCCGCCAGCATTTCCTCCACCGCAACATCCTTGGCGCGGAGGTTGCGCGCCTCGGCCAGCTCTGAAAGCGCATGCTCCGGGTCTATCGCTGTCGCCTCGGCAGACTGGATCATCACCTCGGAATAAGAGTCGCTCGCCTCGCTCTCCTGATAGATGGCGAGCGCGGAATAGATCGCGCTACGCATGGTGCCGAGCGAGTCCTGAAGCTCCGGATCATGCGTGTCGGCGGCTTCGGTGAGGCGGCGGGCCATGAAGCGCAGGCGGCGGATGCGGAAGCCGAGGTCATGATCGCGGAAGAAGGCGATGATTTCAGGCCGAGCGCCGCCCTTGCGCTCCTCGCGCATCTGATCAAGCCCGTTCGCGCGGACGTGAGACCAGACCGACTGTCGAAACGCCTCGCGCATGGTCGGACTGCCATCGCCGCCTAAGCGAAACAGCATGCCGACGACTTCCTCGACGATGGAGGAGAGCTTCACCAGCCCATAGGCGGGATAGGCGAAGCCGGAGTTGACCGCCGCCCGAGTCTGCGCCTTGGCGCGCCATGTCGCGAGGCGGGCCGGGGTCGGCTGGTCGAGGAACCATGTGCCGCCGAACGTACCCTCGATCTCGCGCTCAATCTCCTCGCGCATGGATTCGGTGATGTGGCGCATGCGGTTGATGGTGCGCGAGCGCGCCTCGATCACCTCCAGATTGTCGCGGATCGGCTGCTCGCGCGGGATGTCGCTCAGCGAGCCGAAGATGGTACGAAAAAAGCCGGGCAGCGGGGCTTCTTCGGGATTCGCGCCATTCTTCGACTTATTGTTGCGGTTGAATGCGAAGGCGCGACCGGTCGTCGGCTTGGGATCGATATAGACGAAGCGCCGGTCGATCTCGCGACGCGCGGGGCGGTCTTTCAGCGCCATGATCGCAGGGGCGAACGGCGCATTGCTCAGCACCGATCCGTCGATCAGGACCGCGCTCTCGGCTTTCCCTAGCCCACTCTGTTTGGGGAGAGCGCGGGCGAGAAACCGCTCCCGCCCCGGCCAATATCTGTTCATGCGCGCGAGCACCTTGTCCAGCTCGCGCACGGTAAAAGGCGGGAAAGCGCCGGGGAAGCTCGCGGTCGCGCGTGCGGCGAACACCAGCTCTGCGGAGTCCGCCAGCGTCCCTTGCCGCATCTTGGTGCGAAACTGGATGGTGAGGCGATGCTCCATCTCGCGTACTTCAGGCGGGCTGTTGAGGCGCAGCATTTCGGGATAGCCCTCGAAATCCGTCACCGTCACCATCAGATCGAGCGGATGGCTGAAGGGGAGCAAGGCGCGCTCTCGCTTCGCTGACGCCATGCTGTCGAACGCGTCGAGCAACAGCTTTGTGAACGTCTTGCCGCCGAACGGAGGCTGGAACCAGCGCGAGCGCACGAAGCTGGAAAGCTTATGCCGCACCTCCTCGCGCGTTTCGGGAGAGACGGTGCGCTCCACCGCATCGCCTTTCCTGCGCGCGGCTAGCCAGACTATGGGTTGCGCCCAGAATTTCGTGAACCGGGCGGCAGGCCGCGCATCCGGGTCGAGCAACTTTTCGACATCGGCATTGTCGAGCCACAGGTCTGTCAGCGGTTCGAGCGACTGGCCTGTTTCGATTGCCTGCGCGAGGAAAATACCGTTGATGCCGCCAGCCGATGCGCCCGCGATGATGTCGATGATGACGCGCATATGCAGCTTGCCGTCCGTACTGATGGTGGACAACAGATCCTGATATACCGCGAGTGCGCCGCTCTGCGCTTCGCCTTGGCCCTCATGGAAATTGCGGCTCGCACGGGCGAAGTTCCAGATTTCCTTGGTGATGCCGTGCATATAGACGGCAAGACTGATGCCGCCATAGCAGACCAGCGCCAGCCTCAGTTCCTTCTCCCGCATGAGGGGAGACTGTCACCTTCAACCCTGATTGTCGAGGGTGAACGCGTGGGAGGCGGATATTTTAGAAGAGACCTTCCAAGACCTGATCGCGCGGGCGGTGGCCGTCCACCCAGGTGCGGATGTTGGCGATCACCTTGTCTCCGGTCGCGTCACGCCCCTCGATCGTGGCGGAACCCATATGCGGTTTTAGCACCACGTTGGAGAGAGTGAGCAGGCGCGGATTGACCGCTGGCTCATGTGTGTAAACATCGAGGCCCGCGCCACCGATGCGGCCTGCCTCCAGAGCCTCGATCAGCGCATCCTCGTCATAGACCTCCGCGCGCGAGGTGTTGATGAGATAGGCATCTGGCTTCAGGAGCGCGAGACGGCGTGCGTCGATCATGCCACGGCTTTCGTCGTTCAGCGGGCAGTGGATCGAGATGAAGTCGCTGGTTTCAATCAGCTCATCGAGGGACTCTACCCATGTCGCATGTGTTGCGCGCTCGACGCTTTCGGGCAGGCGGTGACGATTGTGATAGGCGACAGAGAGACCGAAGGGCGCGGCGCGCAGCGCGACGGCCTGCCCAATGCGCCCCATGCCGATAATCCCAAGCCGCTTGCCACCAATACGATGACCAAGCATGCCGGAGGGACTCCATCCCTGCCACTCGCCGGAGCGGATGAGCTTCTCGCCTTCGGCCAGCCTGCGCGGCACGGCGATGATCAGCGCCATCGTCATGTCTGCTGTGTCGTCGGTCAATACGCCCGGTGTATTGGTGACGATGATGCCTTTTTTGCGTGCGGCGCCGAGGTCGATATGGTCGACGCCATTGCCAAAGCTGGCGAGCATTTGCAGCCGCTCTGGCGCGGCTTCTATCAGGGCGGCATCGATATGATCGGTCACGGTCGGCACCAGCACATCGCAATCGGCCATCGCGGCGGCGAGCTGATCGCGGCTCATCGGCGCATCCGAAGGATTGAGCACCGTATCGAACAGCTCGACCATCCTTTGCTCGACACTCGGCGTCAGGCGGCGGGTGACGATGACTCTGGGGCGGGCTGGGCGCGGCTTCTTCGGCATGTGTTTAGCGCTATCTCCATGCGGGCAGGCAGGTCAAGCAAAGATGGGTAGGGGCCGCAATATCCGGTGCAAAGTTCTTGTGCTGAACAGGCAGTTGCCGCTATTCGTTAACGGTGAGGATGGATGGAAAGCCTTTGTCGATCATGATGCGTACTATGGTTTGGCCGGTGCTTGTTTTTTCTGGCGTGCTTGCGGCCCAGACAGCCCACGCGGATACGAAGGCGCCGCCCTATTGGGCTTCCATTGCTGCGGATGAGGCGCGGATGCGCGTCGGGCCGAGCCTCGATTATCCCTCCAACTGGGTATATCGCCGTCGTGACCTGCCGGTGAAGGTTGTGCAGGTGCTGGGCAACTGGCGCAAGATCGAGGATCCGGATGGCACGCAAGGCTGGATGCATGTGCGCCTTTTGAGCGCAGCCGAGACGGCGGTTGTGTCGTCCGTCGCCGCGGATTTGCGTGAGGGCAGGGGGCATGACGAGGCCTTGCTGTATCGTGCAGCCAAGGGTGTCGTCGGGCGGGTGAGTGATTGCAGTGCGGGTTGGTGCCGGTTTAACGTCAACGGCAAGCAGGGCTATGTCCAGGCATCTTCGCTCTGGGGCGCTGTTAAATAAGGACTTTCGACTAATGGCTATAAATTCGCTTTGGGCTGGCCTTGAGAGGCAGCCGCCTGATAGCCTGTTGGCGCTTATTGGTCTTTATGCCGCCGACCCTAGGCCCGGTAAGATCGACCTCGGCGTCGGTGTCTACAAGGACGAGGCGGGGCATACGCCGGTGTTCGCGGCTGTGAAGGCAGCGGAGCAGCATCTGCTCGCTACGCAGGCGACGAAGTCCTATGTCGGGCCTGAGGGCGATATTGGATTTTTCCAGCGCTTGTTGCCGATCATCTTCGGTGAAGATGCGCCTGTTGAGCGCATATCCGGTTTGCAGACCGTGGGCGGCACCGGTGCGCTGCGCATGGCGGCGGAGCTGATCGCACGCGCAAACCCTGAAGCGACAGTTCACATTGGCGCGCCGACATGGGCCAACCATCCTCCAGTAATCGGCGCAGCGCGGCTCAAGGTCAAAACCCACCGGCATATCGATCTTGCAACCCAGTCGCTCTGTTTTGATGAAATCAAGGCAGCCTTGGTAGCGGCCAAGCCGGGCGATGTTGCGCTGCTTCACGGCTGTTGCCACAATCCGACCGGCGCGGATTTTGCCCCGGATCAGTGGGAGGCGCTCGCGCAGCTCTGCGCAGAGAAGGGTGTGCTTCCCTTCCTCGATCTTGCCTATCAGGGTCTGGGTGACGGGCTGGAGCTGGATGCTGCGGGCATTCGTATCATGGCGCGCCATTGCCCGGAGCTGCTGGTCGCTTATAGCTGCGACAAGAATTTCGGCCTCTATCGTGAGCGCGTCGGAGCTCTCTATCTGTTGGCGCGCAGTGCAGACGAGGCAAAACTGGCGCAGACGAACATGCTTTCGCTCGCGCGGGCCAACTGGTCGATGCCGCCGGATCATGGCGCTGCGACGGTGCGGATCATTCTGGAGAGTGAGGAACTGAGCCGGCAGTGGCGCGATGAGCTTGATGAGATGCGTCTGCGGATAAACGGTATGCGTAGCGATCTTGCCGCGTTGCACCCCGCGCTTGGATTTCTCATGCAACAGAAGGGCATGTTCTCCACCTTCAACATCACGCCGGATCAGGTGGCGATGCTGCGCGAGCAATGTGGGGTATATATGGCGCCTTCAGGCCGCATTGCTATTTGCGGCCTTACACCCGCCAATCTCAAACCCTTTGCCGCTGCGCTTTTGGAGTGCAAGGTTTTGGGCAGCGTCGAGGCAATCGCCTAAAGTCATCATCCCTGGCATGACTTTCCGTGCCAGCGGATGGTCTCGCATATTGACAAAAAACCGTTTGGGATGCAATTTACTCACCAGTAAATAGCGAGGCCGAACGATGATATTGACGGAAATCCAGGCAGCCATCCGCGACACGGTGCGTGACTTCGCGCAGGCCGAAGTCAAACCGCAAAGCGCCGCATTCGAGAGCGCAAAAGGCTATCCGCCAGAGTTGTTCGAACAGATGGCCGCACTGGGCCTCATGGGGATGACGGCACCTGAGGAATTCGGGGGAGCTGGCGCAGATTACGTATCGTATTCTCTAGCCCTGATGGAAATCGCTGCTGCGGATGGTGCGCTCTCGACCATCATCAGCATCCAGAACAGTCTCATCGTCTCCGGCCTGCTCAAGGATGGCACTGCTGAACAGCAGGCGCGCTTTTTGCCGGATCTGATCTCGGGCAAGATGATCGGCGCCTTTGCGCTTACGGAGACGGATGCCGGGTCAGACGCCTCGGCGATCCGCACGCGCGCGGAGAAGGTTGAGGGCGGTTATCTGCTAAACGGCGCCAAGCAGTTCATCACATCGGGTAGGCTTGCAGGCATTGCAATCGTTTATGCAGTGACCGACCCGCAGGCGGGCAAGCGCGGCATTTCCGGCTTTATCGTCCCGACGGACAGCGAAGGCTATTCGGTCGACAAGGTTGAGCACAAGCTCGGCCAACATGCCTCGGATACATGCGCGATCCGGTTCGAGAATCTGTTCGTGTCGGAAGAGCTGCGGCTGGGTGCGGAAGGGGCTGGCTATGGCATCGCGCTCTCCAACCTTGAGGTCGGGCGCATCGGCATTGCCGCGCAATGTGTCGGCATGGCACAGGCCGCACTGGAAATCGCAGTGGATTATGCGCGTGACCGCACCAGTTTCGGCAAGCCGATCATCGAGCATCAGGCCGTCGGCTTTCGTCTGGCGGATCAGGCCGCTCGGCTGGAAGCTGCGCGCCAGTTGGTGCTCCATGCGGCATCCATGAAGGACGCCGGGCTGCCCTGCCTCAAGGAAGCGTCGATGGCGAAACTGGTCGCATCCGAAACCGCCGAGGCAGTCGTATCAGCGGCGATCCAGACACTCGGCGGCTATGGCTATCTCGAGGAGTTTGGCGTCGCGAAAATCTATCGCGACGTGCGGGTGTGCCAGATTTACGAGGGCACGTCCGACATCCAGAGAATGGTGATCGCCCGCGCGCTGTAAATTTCAGCTTTGTGCGATTGGTCTTAGGCTTGCAGCCAGCGCTGCAAGTCGTCCTCTCTGGGTAGCCCACCCGCATGAACGACCTTGCCGTCGATCACGAGGCCGGGAGTGGCGGCAATACCATATTGCGCGATTTCAGCATAATCGGTAATTTTCTGGACATCGACGTCCAGATTGAGGCCTTGCGCAGTGGATTTCACCATCTCCTCTACGGTTTGACATCTTTTGCAGCCGGGGCCGAGCACCTTGATGGTCTTCATGACAAATCCTCTTCATGGGAACAGGGCGTTGAACAGATAGCCGACGGCGAGAATGCCACTGCCGACGACCGCAATGAACACGGCAATCAGCTTGCCGTTGAGCACCTTACGCAGAATGATCATTTCCGGCAGTGAGAGCGCAATCACGGACATCATGAAGGCCAGCACGGTGCCAAGGGCTGCGCCTTTGCCGAGTAGCGCTTCAATAACGGGAATAATCCCTGCCGCGTTGGAATACATGGGGATACCCAGCACTACTGCGGCGGGAACCGACCACCACGCATCTGCGCCCATGATAGTCGAGAGGAGGTTCTCCGGCACATAGCCGTGGATGAATGCTCCAGCCGCTATGCCCAGAATGATCCACAGCCAGACTTTCGCGACAATCTGCTCCACAGCTTCCCAGCCTGCCTCGAAACGCTCGACCCAGCCGAGCTTCCTTTCCTCCAGTTCGATATTGCTGGCCCGCACATCGCGTACCCAGGGCTGAAGCCAGTGCTCGAGATGCAGACGGCCGATTACCCATCCTGAAACTATGGCGATGCCCAGACCGAAGGCGAGATAAGTGAGCGCGACGCGCCATCCCAGCAACGCGAAAAGCAGGCCCAGCGCCACCTCGTTGACCATCGGTGCCGCAATCAGAAACGAGAATGTTGTGCCGAGTGGTACACCTGCGGACACGAAACCGACAAACAGGGGAACTGCCGAGCATGAGCAAAATGGCGTAACGACACCGAGCAACGCGGCGGGAATATTGCTCACCCCTTCGTGCTTTCCAGCCAAAAGCGCGCGCGTGCGCTCAGGAGAGAAGAAGCTGCGAATAATCCCCATCGTGAAGACAACCAGTGTCAACAGCATCAGCACTTTGGGTGTGTCGTATATGAAGAATTCGAGCGATGAAGCCAATCGACCTCCCGGCTCTACTGGCAATTGCGCAACCGCCCATCGGGCAAAACCGGGTAGTTGGCGGTAAACGGCAAACCACAGGACAAGCAGCACGGGCAGGCCGACAAACCATAGCCTTTGTATCCTAATGGCCGGATCGGGTGATGATATGAACATGCTCAAATCGAGTTATCTCTTCACTTTGCCTCGCACTATGGATTGACTATCCATCTATTCTCATCCGCGCCATGACGAAGATCAACGCGAGTGGATTTCCATTCTCATCAATCCAGAAACTTCGGTTGACGATCATTGCCTATATGATATTTCGATAATTCTAGAAGGATAGAATATATGAGTGATTCTGGTACGCAACTCTGGGCTGTCGACGCGCTTGCCGCGCTGGCGCATGAGACGCGTCTGTCGGTTTTCCGCATGCTGGTTGTCGCTGGCCCGGAAGGCATGATTGCGGGCAGTATAGCGGAGCGCATCGCAGTGCCGCCTTCTACCATGTCCCATCATCTGGCGTCGCTGGAACGGGCGGGGCTGGTGCATTCGGAGCGGCAGAGCCGCCAGATCCACTATCGCGCCGATTATGCCGGCATGCGTCGCTTGCTCAGCTTTCTGATGCAGGATTGCTGCGGCGGCGCTCCTGAAATGTGTGCCGATCTGGTCGGCGCTTTATCCTGCAATGCTTGAGAGGGTCTCATGTCGGACAAGATTTACAATGTTCTGTTTCTCTGCACCGGGAACAGCGCGCGCTCTATTCTGGGCGAGGCGATCCTGAACAAGCTCGGCAAAGGTCGCTTCCGTGCTTATAGCGCAGGCAGCCAGCCCAAGGGTCAGGTTCATCCGATGGCGCTCACGGTGCTTGAAGGCATGGGCTATGAGGCCACGGGGTTGCGTTCCAAAAGCTGGGACGAATTTTCCGGTCCGGGCGCGCCGGAGTTCGATTTCATCTTCACGGTATGCGACAATGCCGCGGGCGAGGTTTGCCCGGTGTGGATCGGCCACCCCATGACCGCGCACTGGGGGATCGAAGACCCGGCGGCGGTTGAGGGAGAAGGGCAGGCGGAGGCGTTCCGGCAGGCGATGCGCTATTTGTTGCGCCGGATCGAGCTGTTTCTCGCGCTTCCATTGGCTGGCATTGATGAAATTGCGACACGTCGGAAGCTCAAGGAAATCGGCCAGAGCGAAGGCGCGACCAACAAGGCAGGGGCCGACGCATGACTGCACCCGCCAAGCGCGAACGCCTCTCATTTCTGGACCGCTATCTGACGCTGTGGATTTTCCTCGCGATGGCAATCGGGGTTGCCCTCGGCTCCGTTTTCAAGGGGCTGCCCAAAGCGATAGACAGTCTTTCCTGGGGGACCACCAACCTACCGATCGCCATCGGCCTCATACTGATGATGTATCCGCCGCTGGCGCGCGTGCGCTATGAGGAGTTGCCGCGCGTGTTTGAAGACCGGCGCATCCTCGCGCTGTCGCTGATCCAGAATTGGATCATTGGCCCGGTGCTGATGTTCGTGCTGGCCGTCGTCTTCCTATACGATAAGCCGGAATATATGACCGGGCTGATCCTCATCGGCCTTGCGCGCTGTATTGCGATGGTCATCGTGTGGAACCAGCTGGCAAGGGGAGACAATCAATATGTCGCCGCGCTGGTCGCGTTCAATTCGATATTCCAGATCCTGTTTTTCAGCATCTATGCTTGGTTCTTTCTGGCGTTCCTGCCGCCCTTGCTGGGCCTGCAGGGCAGTGTAATCGATGTGAGCTTCTGGACGATTGCGCAGGCTGTGCTGATCTATCTCGGCATCCCGTTCCTTGCGGGCTTCCTGACCCGGCGCTGGCTAATCGGAGCCAAGGGTGCAGAGTGGTATGAAGGCTATTTCCTGCCGAAAATCGGGCCGATCACGCTTGTCGCTCTGTTGTTCACAATCGTTGCGATGTTTAGCCTCAAGGGCAACGAAATCATGACACTGCCGGGTGACACGCTGCGCATCGCCATTCCGCTGGTCATCTACTTCGTTGTGCAGTTCACGATCAGCTTCTTCATGGGCAAGCTCATTGAGAGCGATTATCCGCGCACGACGGCTGTTGCCTTTACAGCGGCGGGCAATAATTTCGAGCTGGCGATTGCGGTCGCGATTGCGGCGTTCGGCTTGGCATCACCTGTCGCCTTTGCGGCGGTCATCGGTCCGCTTGTCGAGGTGCCGGTGCTGATCCTGCTGGTGAATGTCGCCTTCTGGTTTGGGCGGCGCTGGTTTTCTGACTCTGTGCCGGTGGTGACGCAGGTTTGATCCTGCGATATAATCGCGTTCAGTGACTGCGGTTTGCCAGGGTTGTCGGCGTTATATGCTCATGAATAGCGCAAGAAATGTTTTACGGAGAAACCGCCTCTTAGGCTGGTTTGTCTGCGCATTGCTCTTGGCGGTTAATTCAACGGCAGTCGCAGGCACGAAAACATGGGGCGATATCAGCAATGCGGGCCGGACCGTATTGGCAGTCGCTGCGCTTGGTGCGCCGCTGATTCAGAAGGATACTCCGGGGCTGTTGCAGGCGGGAGCCAGCATGGGCGCGGCCGAACTCGTTGCCCTCGGCCTCAAGGAAAGTTTCCCCGAAACCCGGCCTGATGGAAGCGACCGCAAGAGCTTTCCGTCAGGACACGCGGCTCTGTCCTTCGCAGGGGCGGCAACTTTGCAGAACCGCTATGGCTGGAAAGCAGGATTGCCCGCGCAACTTCTTGCGGCATTTGTCGGCTTCGCGCGGGTCAAGGCGGACAAGCATCATTGGTATGATGTGGTCGCAGGCGCAGCAATCGGTGAAGCGTCCGGCTTTTTGATTACGTCCAAACATGACGATGATGTGCGCGTAACACCCTGGGCGGATGGTTCAGGCGGCGGGGTTCAACTGGTTGCCAGATTTTGAGTGCTCCTGCGTGGCAGGTAATGGTGCCAACTTGAGGGTTCGAACCCGTGGTCCCCTGATTACAAATCCCAAATGAATATGATAAAGTCGGCGCTTGGCTTCCCAGCGAAGTTTCCCGAGAGTTGCCGGAATGCTCCTCCGCTGCCATTTCCCGATTTAGGCGGTGATCCCGATCAGATGGTCAATCTCGCATCGTGGTGTCGCGGATGCGGATGAGCGGGCCCAATATATAATCTAGGATTGTCTGGCTGCCGGAGCGAATATCGGCTTCCGCCGTCATGCCGGGGAGAACATGCTTGCCCTTGCCAAAATTCGCGGTGTCGGAGCGCAGGCGCACGCGGTAATAGACCTCGCCCTTCTGGTCCTGAATCACGTCGGGCGAGACATCGACCACAGTGCCGTCAAGGCCGCCATAAATCGCGGAGTCATAGGCCGAAATCTTGATCCGCGCGGGCAGGCCCGGATAGATATTGCCGCGATCCTTGGGTGCAACGCGCGCTTCGACCATGATGACCTTGTCGACGGGAACGATCTCGACCAGCGGATCGCCACCCTTGATAACGCCGCCAACGGTCTGAATGTAAAGCTTGTTGACGACACCATCCATCGGCGCGCGGATTTCCTTGCGGCTGTCCTTGTCGCGATAGGCGCCGAGCGCTTCACCGGCCTTGGAGAGTTCGAGCCGAAGCTGCGCCGCCTTCTCTTTGGTTTCCTGCACCATCTTGGTCCATACTTCGCCATGACGGCCGGTCGCCTCGGCGAGTTCGGCGCGAGTAGCGGGGATCTGGTTCTGCACGTCGGCTATGCGGGTGCGCAATGCGAGTAGCGCAGAGCGCTTGTCCAGCACCTCGCGTTCGGAGATTGCCTCGGCCTCATAGGCGCGGGTGAGCTTGTCGAGCTGAACGTTCATCAGCCGCTCCTCATCGCGCAGATTGCCGAGCCGCGCGGTGAGTGATGCCAGCTCTGCGCGCTTGGCGCTGGCCTGTTCGCTGGCAATGCCGGATTCCTGCCCGCGCTGGGCGATGCGGGAATAGAACAGCGCCTCCTCCGAGGCAGCAATGTCTGGTGCGATTTTCGCAAGGTCTGCGGGTGTAGAGAAACTGCTCGCTCCTGCGACCTCAGCATCCATACGCGCGAGCGCGATGCGCTTTGCGGTCACGTCCGTCCGGGCGTTTTCAAATTCTGCCGTGGTGAAGCTGTTGTTCACCTGCATCAACACCTGTCCCTTACGGACTCGCTCACCCTCCTGAACCAGCAGCGCGCCGAGGATGCCGCCTTCGAGATGCTGCACCACCTGGTTTTGCACCGATGGCAATACGCGACCGGTCCCGCGCGTTACCTTGTCGACATGAAACAGGCTGGCCCAGAGCAGGAACAGCAGTAACACGCCGCCGAACAGATGCAGCATACCAACTTCGCGGTCAGTCTTGAGACGTGCACTCCAAGGTGTGATCCCCGCGATGCTGGTGCTTTCCAGCTTGACCTTGCCAGCGAATGCGGCCGCCATTTCCTGGCTCGATACCCCTTCGAATAGGGACGCGCCGCCGAGCTTGCGTATCAGGCGGTCACGGAGGCTGGCAAAGCGCATAACGGGCGGTCCTTCGAAAAATCCTGCCGCCTGTTTACCAATCATTATCCTTAAAAAGGCTTAATGCATTAACCATATTCACGGGAGTCCGCATGGACATCGAGCAGTTATACATCATCGACCGGCCTAGCGGTCGTGCCAGTGATAACCCCAGCCTGCTGCAACGGCTGAGTGCAAGAATGTCACGTAAGGCACTGGAAAAAAAGGATGATCGCTACGCGGAATGGCGCGGGTTGCTCAACCCTATCGCCATTGTCCCCGCGCTGGAACAGCTCAGTGCGCGTTGCGGGAAACCCGCTGCTAAAGACCTGCTTACTGCTGCCCTGCCTGCGTCGGATGGGGACATGGATCCCCGATTCGCACAGATCGCGCTGGCTCGCGCGGGCCTTGAGGCGCGCTGGCAAACGGCGAAGCTGCGCCAGCTGAAAGCGGAAGAACTGCCTGCATTGCTGCCGTTGGATCAAGGTGGCGCGGTTCTCATCACCATGTTGGCGGATCGCGATACGGCCATCATCCTCGATGCCGAAACCGAGAAGCAGGTGCCGCTGGAGGCGCTGGAAGCACTTTCCTGCGGCGAGTTGCTGGTCTGCGGTCATGGCGACCCGGAAAATGGCTATGATTTCGATGAAGAGCGGGAATTCGTGCGTCGCAACCCGCGCCTCTGGGTGCTGGGTGTGTTTCTTTCCGAACGCAAGCGGCTGGGGCAGATGCTTGCGGCCGCCGCGTTTATGAACCTCACCGCGCTCGCCATCCCGCTGTACATGCGCGCGATCTACGACCGCGTGGTGCCGAACCTCGCTATTGAGTCTCTATGGGCGCTCTCGGTCGGCATAGTGCTGGTGTTGCTGTTCGAATTTGTGTTCAAGCATGCGCGTGGTGCACTGGTTGATGCCGTAGGTGTGCGCGTCGGTCAGGCGGTGCAGCATCGCGCGATGACGAGCTTTCTTCAGGGACGGATCGGCAAGCGTGACGCCAATGTCGGGCGCCTGATGACCGCGCTCAGGGATGTCGAGGCGCTCGCTATGCTAGTGCCGCAGATGCTGGTGACGTTTCTCGTCGATGTGCCGTTCTTCTTTGCGTTCGTCGGCCTCATCGCGATGATCGCCGGGCTGACCGCGTTCGGGCCAATTGTTGGCGCCGCGGCTATGCTGTTCGTCGGGGCCATCGCAGCTTATGCAAGCAAGCTCTCCGCCAAGCGCGCCACCAAGCTGATGCAGGCGCGCAACAACCTCGTCGTTGATGTCGCCGAGGGTTTGAGCACGATCAAGGCCAATCAGGCCGAAGGACGCTTCCTGCGCCAGTGGGACATCGTTTCCGACCATATCGGCATATCGAGCCGCACGGGTCGCAAGTGGGTTGACCTGCCGGCGTCGACAGCCGGACTGATGATACAGCTTGTGACGGTGATGGTCGTCATCATCGGCGTGTTTCAGATCAAGGCCGGGGTGATGACGGCGGGCGCACTGGTTGCTGCTACGATGCTGGCAGGCCGCGCGATGGTGCCTGTGTCGGGCGCGATTTCCATGGTCTCCAAGGGCTATCAGAGCCTCTCGCAGTTTGCAGGACTGGCCGAACTGCTGGCGATGGAACCGGAACGTGCTGTGTCCGATCCCTCGATCCGGCGCCAGCCAATCAGTGGAGACATTCGCCTGCGCGCAGTCAGCTACACCTATGAAGGCGCGGCGGAGCAAAGCCTGCGTGACGTTTCGCTCTCCATTCAACCGGGCGAGAAGATTGCGCTTATTGGGCGTTCGGGTTCGGGCAAGTCTACGCTACTACAGCTGCTTTCCGGCATGATCGCGCCAGGTGCGGGGGCAATTAGTATCGATGGTCATGCGATGGATCAGTTCGCCGTGTCCCAGCTGCGCCAGAGCATCGTCTATTCGGGCCAGGACGCCCTGTTGTTCGACAGCTCGATCTGGGAAAATATCCTGCTCGGCATGGAAGAGCCGGAACCTCAGCTTGTGGAGCGGGCGATCCGCGCGGCAGGGCTGGATCGTTTCGTGGACCGGACCGTCGAGGGCTATACCCGCAAGGTCGGCCCGCGTGGCACCCGGCTATCGGGCGGCCAGCGCCAGTCGGTATTGATCGCCCGCGCGATGGTGCGCGATCCATCCGTGCTGCTGCTCGATGAGCCGACCGCCAACATGGACATCGATTCCGAACAGGCGGTGATTAACGGGCTGCGCGGGGAAACCACGAACGCCACAGTTATCGTTGCCACGCACCGCATGGCGCTGCTCGATCTCGTCGATCGCATCATCTGGCTGGAGGAGGGCCGGATCTTCGCGGACAAGCCGAAGCACGAAGTTCTCGCCATGCTGCGCGGCCAGCAACAGCAGCGCGCGGCATAATGCAAATCGCTGCGCTGCGGCATTAGGGGTTGGTTAGGGGAATTGGGTTAATAGCCATTCACCATGTTTGAATTCGACCGACAATCGGTCGTGAAAAGGAAGGTAAGGGGTAGTGGCCGGCGCATCATCCGACGGCGAAGTCAACCATTGGCCCGCGTTCGTGGATGTGCTCACGACCGTGATCATGGTCGTGACCTTTCTACTCGTTATCATGAGCTCAGCGGTGATGGTGCTCTCGCAGCGCGCGATGGAGCAGTTCAAGAAGGCCTATATCGCCGAGCAGAAATCGAAATCGCTGGAGAACAATGGCAGAAAGTCCGGCGCGTCTCCGGGTTTGCAGACCAACCCGATAATGTCGCCGAAAGATGCAGAAACAGGTACTTCGATCGCACAGCTCGGATCGATCCTGAAATCTGAAACGATTGTCGATGGCACCGATAGGCTTACCATCCGCACCCGAGAAACGCCTGACACGCTGAAACTCAAGGTGAAGGCGATGGAGAATGCGGACGATACCAAAGGCGTGGAGGTCAAAACCGCCGACATGCTGCTGCGCGTCGATTTCGATCCGATGGCAGTGCGTTATTCCGATGACAATGAGAAGGCCGTCGTTGCATTCCTGAAACCGCGCGCCAAGCCGGGCATGAAATATGAAATATGGGCCCTCACCCCGCAGGATAATTCGATCTCCGAGGCGCAGCGCATCGGTTTCTATCGCGCTGCGATGACCCGCAACATCCTGATTCGCGCCGGCATCAGCCCCGCCAATATCACTACACAAATCCGTGTTACTGACCCCTCCTCCAAAGACGGGCACAATGTCCGTGTAGTGCTGAAGCCCTAGAGCGACGAGCGAAGAAGACAGGAACGATGGAAAAGAAAATCCGCTCCGAACTGCTGAAGATGACGGGGATCATGGTGATCCTCGCCGGGCTGGGCATTTATGCGCACGAGTTTGTTATCGCGGGCATTCAGGCCAAGGTAGCCTTGAACCTGACGATCTTCGGCCTGTTTGGGCTCGCAGCATCGATCGCGTTCCGTCATGTGCTCGCGCTCAAGAACGAAGTGCAGGCTCTGAAGGCATTGCAGGTTGACTATGGCAAGAAAGAACGTCGCCCGCTCGATCCCTACAAGCATCCGGCGATCCTGTTTGAGGAACCGGAGCTGCTCGGCCATGGCTATAACCTCATTGCCGAGGAAATGGGCAAGAACGAGAATTTCCAGATCTCGAACGCCACCGTGCAGTCTATCCTGCATGACATAGATATCCGCATCAACGACCGCAAATCGACCTTGATGTATTTCTCTGGCCTGATGGTGTTCCTCGGCCTGCTTGGCGCGTTCATGGGCCTGATGAAGACAGTACATGCCGTGAGCGACCTCATTGGCAGTATGGATATGAGTGGCGGTGCGGGGGCGGACAGTTTCGGCAAGATGATCGAGGGCATGAAAGCGCCTTTGAACGGTATGTCGGTTGGCTTCTCGTCATCGCTCTTCGGCCTCATGACGTCCATGGCGCTCGGCGCGCTCGAACGCTTCATGACCAGCGCGATGAAGACGCTCCGCAACGAGTTCGAGCATTGGCTGGCGAACGTCTCTGCGCTGGAGGCTCCGCAGAGCGAAAACGCCCAACGCGAGACCGTTGAGCTAGGCAATGTCATTCGCGCACTGGAATTGGGTGGCAAACATATCCGCGATCTGCGCGAGACGGTGCTCGACAGTGCGCTTTCGCAACAGCAGACGCAGAGCGCCGTGACGGAAATGAATCAGGCCGTTGCGCAGCTGGCGCAGGCTGCGGAAAAGGTCAGCGACCCGACGCCGTTGCTGAAGCCCATTTCGGATTGCGTGGCGGAGCTGGCGAAGAACCAGACCATGATGGTCTCACAGTTTAGCGCGCTGATTGGCGAAGCGCAGCGGGATCGCACCCATATTCAGGAGGCTCTGGGCGAGATGCGCACTATGATAGCGCACAACGCCGCGCTCTCCGGGCCGAGGCTCCATGCCCAGCTTGACAGGATGACCGGCTTGCAGTCGGAGTTGTTGGAGCGCGATCCCTCGACTGTAAGCATATCGCACTACCGCAGGGCAGGCGAGGGTGGAGGCCTGCTCTCACGGCTTGCGAGCTTCCTTGTTCGCGGCGAGGAGGCGATAGGTGTAAGGCGCGAACGGAAACAGTTGCGCCATGATGTGCGTCGCCTGATCGCGGGGCAGCGCGGTCTTGCCCGCAAGGTGGAGCGCACATTTGGCGGATCGCTCAAACGGCTCGAACATGGCCGCGTCGAGGACAACAGTGCGATTGCGAAGCTGATCGCGCAGAATGAAGCCAATCAGGCGCGGCTGTCAGTGTTGATGGATCATCTCGCTCTGCTGGATGACGAGGGCAAGGCAGGAGCGCATTCTGTCACGTCAGGCCTGCATGGCGCGCGCATGGAGATGGAAGTGCTAAAGGCGCGCCTCGATGCGATCCAGGACCGCAGAAATGGTGCGGAGCGGGGCGATGATACTGACGATCAGGCAGGCGATGCCAGCCGCTCAGGTCATGGATGAGGGAGACGGACCGATGACGATCAATCCTTTCAGCCGCTTCCGCAAACCCAAGCATGACTTTAGCCGCGTCTCCGAACGCTATGGCTGTCAGGTTGACGGGCATATCCTGATGATCGACCGTATGCTGGGCTATGATGGTCGGGTCATCAACTTTTCGGCTGGGGGCGCCATGTTCCGGCCCAAGCTTGCTTATCTGATGAACCGCCGCGATGTCCCGGTCGTGCTCACAGTAGGTACGGAGCAGATGTTCGGTCGCATCATGCGCACGACGGAGCAGGGTTTCGGTCTCCGCTTCGATGAGCCATTGTCCGAGGAGCAGCTTCTCGCGATGCTGGGCAACGACAAGGCGCGCAAGGAAGAGGAAGACATCGAGTTTTTCGTCGACTGATCGTAGCCTTCGATATTACCCTGAAATGTGCGTGTCTCATAATGGGACAGCGTTTTACGCGATATTAACCATCTTTGGTCATCACTCAGCCTGAATAAATGGGACTGGCGAAGGAGGCCGACCTTGGAACTGGATCGTGTGCAGCGTGCGGCGCATCGTAAAGCGTCGATCGCCAGGCAAGTATGCCACATAGCACTGGCCTTGGGGCTTTTTGCATCAACTCATTCCATCATGCCTGCTTGCGCAGCGGAGACGGCAGCACCGTATGGCCCGATGCCAGACGGAGCGCCAGTTGCCGCGCGTGATAGCTCAGCATATGCATTCGGTGATCCCTATGCGATCGGATCAAATGTCAGCACAGTCGGCAGTGCTCAGATTGCATCGGCTGACCAGCTGACGTCTCCAATCTATACGCCGCCGGCGTCAGAACGGCCAACGCTACAGGATCGGCCACCCTTACCACCCGTCAGTGATGCCGCTCCGGCTGGTGCGCCCTCTGACAGTGCCGAGCCGCCCGCTGGCGCGGTTGAGTCGCTGCGCGCTGCCATTGTGCACGCACTAAAGGAAAATCCCGATATCCAGATCGCGCTCGCGCGGCAGGACGACGCCCGCTATGGCGTGCACGAGGCATGGTCGGGCTACCTGCCGCATTTGGACATGACAGTCGCCATCGGCGAGGAATATAATAATCCGCAGATTGGAAGCACGACCAACCTCCGGCGCACCGAGGGTGTCGTCACGCTCAACCAGAATATCTGGGATTTCGGCACGACTAACAATGACATCGCACGCGCTCGTGCCAGCTATCGCAGCGCGCAATGGGCGACGCGCGAACGGATCGAGGCGATCGCCTACGACATAAGCCAGGCCTATTTGAATGTGCTGGAGCGGCAAAAGCTGGTCGACCTTGCGAACCAGGAAATCGCCGCGACCGAGAAGATCCTGAAAATGGTCTCCATTCAGGAGGATTTGGGGCTTACCACGCCGGCAGACGTCAGCCGCGCGAAGGCCCGGCTCGATAATGTGAAGGCTAAGGTGCTCGACCGGCAGAGCGCGCTGCAACAGTCGCGTGAAGCCTATCGCCGCCTGACCCGGCATGTGCCCGGCATCACGGTCGATCTTCCTGCGGCCGAAAAGGCGCTGCCGTCCTCGGCGCAGGCGGCGGTCGACATGATCGACGATCATAATCCCCGCATGGCGCAGGCGGTGCAGGATCGCCGCTCGCTGGAAAAGCAGCGTGACAGCCAGACCGGCACCTTCTTTCCACGCCTTTCGCTGGTCGCGCAGGGCAACTGGAAAGATGATGTGCAAGGCCTGACTGGCACCAACCGCGATGCCCGCGCGATGATGACCGTCACTTATAGCTTCTTCAACGGCGGGCGGGATATCGCGACCCGCAACCGCATCTCTGCGCGCCTGCGCGAGGCGGATTATGAGGTTGATCGCCGCCGTCGCGAGGTTGAGCAGGATATTCGTATAGATTTCAATGCATTGGAAGCGGCGCGTCAGAAGATTGCAACTATCGAGGGCGAAACCGCTTCCGCGGAAAAGGTCGCCGATCTATACAAGCAACAGTTCCGCGAGGGGCGTCGTTCGGTGTTCGATCTGCTCGACAGCCAGCAGATATTGTTCGACGCCAAGGCGCGCGCGCTTACCAACAACACTGACAAGACACTGGCCGAGTTTCGCGTGCTTCAGCAGCTAGGCGGCTTGTTCGATCTGGTGAGTGAAGGGCAGCCCCTGCCGAAGATCGCCCAATCTCCCTCCGGCAGTAAATCCGACTGATTTTCCTGAAATAGCTAGATCTTATGGTAAATGCGTTCTTGCCGCAGATGGTAAAGAACGCATTTACCATAAAGTAAGACTGATCCGCGATAGTGCACGCTGTCGACATCAGGATTAGCAAATGGCCAGAATCAAGGGCAGCACAGCGTCTGGAAAAGCCGGGAATTCCGGTGCCAAAGAATCGAAAGCGCATGCTGCCGCGCCTGCGGAAGCGCCGGAGGTTGGCGAGATTCCCGGCGGTGCAGCAGTTATTTCGGTTGGCACGGCGAATTATGGCGCCGCCAAGGTCGTCGCGCTCGGTGCAGACGACAAAGCCGAGCTGGGCATGGCCTTTGCCCCGTTCAAGACCGAGATTGTCGACATCGACGTCGTTCTGGTGTTCGCGGACGGCAGCAAGATCATCATACCCGGCATGGCGCTGGCCGCGTTCACCGGTCGTAAGCCGATGCTGGTGTTCACAGACAAGGAAATCAGCGCCGATCAGGCGGTGTCGACCGTAGGCGAGATCAAGGAGCAGGTCGCACCGATCAAGCTTGCGCTATCCTCCGCCAATTCCGAGGAACAGAGCGAAGCCCACAAGGATGGCGACAAGCCGCAAGACGGCGGTGGTGTGCAGCCGGGAGATTCCTCTGCATCGCAGGCGGAAAATGCGGCAGAGCAAGAGCAACGCCATACGTCTGACGCGGATAGTTCGCGGCTGACCGAGAAGATAGCATCTACGCCAAGTTCTTCCGGCCCGCCTCCATCAAGCCCCTCGGCGCGCGCTATTGAACCTAGCCCAGATGATGCGATCGGCCCTGCAGGTATCGGCAAGCTGGTGCCAAAGCTCACCTTGACCCTTTACAACAAGGAGGGAGTCAGCACTGGCATCGAGAATGGCGAAACGACGATCAAGGGATCGACCGGCGGCCCGACCAGCTCCACAGACGCGAAATATGCGGCTCAGTCGGCGAAGGAAACCATCACCGGTACCGCACAGCGCGATATCATCTATGCCGACAATCCCGCGCAGGCACCGAACGGTGCGACACTGCGTACCCTGCATGTCGAGGCGATGGTCCCAGCCAAGGGGCTGGATCTGTTCACGATCACGATTCCGTCGCTGCCCGCCGGTTATTCGATCGCGAACGGGACGCTTACGTCCAAGGGCTGGGTCGTTGATGTCAGCGCTGGGGATATCCAGAAGGTCACGTCACATATCGATCCGGCCACAGGCCAGACGGTAAACTATCCCGCCAATCAGTCGCATTTCACCTTTGATCTGCAATTGATTTACACGGTGCCGGATCCATCGACGCCCGCAGCGTCCAGCGGATTTCAGGATGAATTCTTCCTGCCTGCGCAGCTTGGTTTGTCTTCATATGGCGGGCCGACCGTCAATGCGGTCCAGGTCTCAACCGCATTCGGCATCAAGATCGTCAACAGCGCTGCGGACATGACCGTCACCAACCCGGTGAGCGGCGATCCGATCTATGTGCTGTTCTCGAACCCGCCCGGCAACATCATCAATGCAGGCGATGGTGATGACAAGGTTGTCGCAGGTATCGGCGCGGACGACATCGATGGCGGCAATGGCAAAGACGTTGTCAGCTACGAGCGTTCTGTAAAGGGCGTCGATGCCAATCTGGGCACCGCAACCGGGCATGGCGGCAGCGCCGAGGGTGATCATTACGCCAATGTCGAGGGGCTGACCGGCTCGGCCTATGACGACACGCTCACCGGCGACGCCAACGACAATATTTTCGATGGCGGCGCAGGCGCGGATCATATCGATGGCGGCGCGGGCAACGACACGGTCGACTATTCTCAGGCGATCGATCCGGCGGCCACTGGCACGCAGGGCGTAGAGATTTTCCTCGACGGTAGCGCGTCGCACGGCGGGCAAGCCGAAGGCGATGTGCTCTCCAACATCGAGACGGTCATCGGCTCGGATCGCGACGACCGTCTGCATGGCGGTGCGGGCGCAGAAACTCTTCAGGGCGGGGCAGGTAGTGACCGCCTCTTCGGCAGCGCGGGTGCGGACGCTCTCGATGGCGGCGCCGGTATCGATACGGCGGATTATTCGACCTCCGCGAGCGGCGTTACGGTCGCGCTCGATGGCACTCAGGGATCGGGCGGCGATGCGCAGGGCGATGTGCTCAGCAACATCGAGAACCTTGTCGGCTCGGCTTTTGACGATACGCTGACCGGCGATGCGGGCGACAACCTCATCGTTGGCGGTGCCGGCGCGGATCATGTCGATGGCGGCGCGGGCGTCGATACAGTCGATTTTACGACCTCTGGCGTTGGCGTTACCGTTTATCTCGATGGCCGGGCTGGAGTCGGCGGCGATGCGCAGGGTGACACCTATCTCAACATCGAGCAGCTGATCGGCTCCGATTACGCCGACCGTCTCGTGGGCGCGGTGGGCAGCCAGACGCTTCATGGCGGGCTTGGTGACGATGTGATCGAAGGCGGCGCTGGCGCGGACGTAATCGACGGTGGCGACGGTTTCGACATCGCGAGCTACGCAGGCGCGGCGAACGGAGTAATCGTGGCGCTGGATGGCTCGCAGCTATCGGGCGGCGATCCTGTCGGCGATGTGTTCATCAGCATCGAGGGGCTGGAAGGCTCGGCATTTGACGACACGCTGATCGGCACTGCTGGCAATGATGCGCTCTATGGCCTTGGCGGCAACGACACGCTGCTGGGCCTCGGCGGAGCAGACCTGCTCGATGGCGGCGCGGGCTTCGATACGGTGGATTACAGCCTGTCGCTCGCCGCAGTGACCGTTCGGCTCGATGGCGGGCTGTCCCAAGGCGGCGATGCGGAGGGCGATACGCTCGTCAGCATCGAGCATGTGATCGGCTCCGCGCTGGACGATACGCTGATCGGTGGTGCTGGCGACGACCAGCTAGAAGGTCGCGCGGGCGATGACATTCTCCGCGGCGGCGGCGGCGCGGACATATTGATGGGCGGCACAGGCCTCGACACTGCCGATTATTCAGGCTCGCTCTCAGGCGTCATCGTGGCGCTAGACGGTTCGCTGGGGATCGGCGGCGATGCGCAGGGGGATCAGCTTTCCGGCATCGAGCGACTGGTCGGCTCGGCGTTCGACGATACTCTGACCGGCGATGATGGCGACAATATCCTGCGCGGCGGCGCGGGCAACGATACGCTTGCGGGTGGCTTGGGCGCGGATACGCTCATGGGCGAGGGCGGCTTCGATACCGCCGATTACTCCGCAGCACAGGGCGCGGTCACGGTCCGGCTCGATGGCAACGCCTCCTCGGGGGACATTGCGCAGGGTGACCGGCTTACCGGCATCGAGCATGTGGTGGGTGGCGCTTATGCCGATAGTATTCTTGGCGATTCAGGCGACAATGTGCTCGATGGTGGCGCGGGCGACGATGTGTTGCAGGGCGGCCTCGGTGCAGACAGCCTGATCGGCGGTGCAGGCATCGACACCGCCGACTATTCGGACTCGGTACAGGGCGTCACGGTCAGCCTTGCCACTGGCACCGGCACGGGCGGTAGCGCACAGGGCGATACGCTGTCCGGCGTCGAGAATCTGACCGGATCCAACTATAACGACAGCCTTTCCGGTGATACGGGCGCCAATATTCTCTCCGGCGGGGCGGGCGATGATATTCTCGCGGGTGGCGCAGGCGCGGATAGTCTCGACGGCGGCACCGGCAACGACATTGCCGATTATTCTGGCTCCAATGCTGCGGTTCAGGTCGCGCTTGATGGCTCGGTCGGTATCGGCGGCGATGCGGCGGGCGACATTCTGAGTAATATCGAAGGCATCACCGGCTCTGCGTTCGACGATACGCTCAGCGGTAATGACCTCGCCAACCGCCTCGATGGCGGCGTGGGTAATGATGTGCTGCGCGGCGGGCTGGGGTCGGATCAGCTGATCGGCGGTGCGGGTTTCGATACGGCTGACTACAGCCAGTCCGTCACTTCCGTGCTAGTCTCCAACGATGGCAGCGTTGGGCTTGGCGGGGATGCGCAGGGTGACATCCTCTCCGGCATCGAGCGGATCGTCGGATCGGGCTTCGACGATCAGATTCGTGGTAGCGCGGGTGCCGATACGCTGGAAGGCGGCGCAGGCAACGATATTCTTGAAGGTCGCGGCGGTGCCGACAGCCTCGATGGCGGCGCGGGCACCGACATTGCGGACTATAGCAGCTCCGCCAACGGCATCGTCGCGGGCCTTGATGGCCGGGCAAATACCGGCGGCGACGCTACGGGCGATACATATGCAAACATCGAGGGGCTTTCCGGTTCTGCCTTTGCCGACACGCTCTATGGCTCGGTTAATGACGACATTCTACGCGGGCAGGGTGGCAACGACACGCTGATGGGCTCGGCAGGCGCGGATGCGCTGGAGGGCGGCACCGGCTTCGACACGGTGGATTATTCGGCCTCTGCCGCTGCCGTCACGGTCAACCTCTCGACCGGCAGCGCAGCAGGTGGCGACGCAGCAGGGGATACGCTCTCCGGCATAGAGCGCGTGGTTGGCTCTGCTTTCGATGACAGTCTTACTGGCGGCGATACCGACGATGTGCTGGAAGGCGGCGCCGGGAACGATACGCTCGCCGGACGACTGGGCGCGGACGTGCTGGATGGCGGCGCTGGCTATGACACCGCAGACTATACCGCCTCCGCCACAGGAATCGCGCTCACCCTCGATGGCTCACTCGGTATTGGCGGCGATGCCGCGGGCGACAGTATCGTCAATGTCGAGCATATCATCGGCTCGACCTATGACGACACTATTACCGGCGTAGGCGCGGATGAGTTCATCGAAGGCGGCGGCGGCGACGACATCCTGTCGGGCAATGCGGGGGATGACATTCTCACCGGCGGTTCCGGCAACGACACGCTTTCTGGCGGGGTGGGCGTCGATACGTTGCAGGGTGGTAGCGGCGACGACATCATCGAAGGCGGCGCGGGCGCGGATATTATCGACGGTGGTAGCGGCATCGACATTGCCGATTACACCAATTCCACCACAGGCGTGACCGTCGGCCTTGATGGATCGACCGGCATCGGCGGCGACGCGGCTGGCGACACGCTGCTCAATATCGAGGCGCTGCGCGGCTCGGCCTTCGACGACACACTGACCGGTGGCGTGCTTGCCGACCAGATCGAAGGCGGGGCGGGCAACGACCTCATTCGCGGCGGCGCGGGTGCGGACAGCCTGTTCGGCGGCTCCGGCGATGACATTATCGAGGGCGGCGCGGGCGGCGATCTGATCGACGGCGGCACCGGCATCGACACGGCGGACTACAGCGCCTCGGCGAGCGGTGTTACCGTCTCGCTGGATGGCTCTGCGGGACTTGGCGGCCACGCGACCGGAGACACTCTGCTCAACATCGAGCGCGTGATCGGCACTGGATCGGCCGACCATATCATCGGCGCGGCAGCAGACGAAGAGCTGTACGGCGGCGGTGGCGACGATATCCTCGAAGGCCGCGCGGGCGCGGACCTGATCGATGGCGGCGCGGGCATCGACACGGCGGATTATTCCAGCTCGATACAGGGCGTGACGGTCGATCTCGCGCTGGGCATCGGGCTTGGCGGCGATGCGCAGGGGGACACGCTGGTTGGCATCGAGAACCTGCTCGGTTCAACCGGAGCGGACACATTGCTCGGCGCGGCGACCGATGACCAGATCGACGGCGGTGCGGGCGACGATACGTTGGTCGGTCGTGCTGGTAACGATCATCTTATCGGCGGTGCGGGCAACGATATTCTTGACGGCGGCGCAGGCGCGGACACACTCGAAGGCGGCGCGGGCTTCGACACGGTAGATTATTCGACATCCACGGTCGCGGTTTCGGTCGGGCTGGATGGTTCTGTCGGTATCGGCGGCGATGCGCAGGGCGATGTGATGACCGGCATAGAGCGTCTGGTCGGCTCGGCGTTCAACGACACGCTGACCGGCGGCGTGCTCAACGATCAGCTGGAAGGCGGCGCGGGCGACGACATCATCAACGGCGGTGTCGGCAACGACACCTTACTGGGCGGCGCAGGAAACGATGTGCTCGCGGGCGGCGCGGGCGCGGATGTGATCGACGGCGGTGCAGGCATCGACACGGTCGATTATTCCGCCTCGACTGTTGCGGTGACGATCCATCTCGATGGCACAGTAAGCTCAGGCGGCGATGCCACTGGTGATCAGCTCACCAATATCGAAAACCTCACCGCCACCAGCTTTGACGACCTTGTGGTCGGCGCTGGCGAGGATGAAGTGATCCACGCGGGCGCAGGCGACGACGATGTCTTTGGCGGCGCTGGCAACGACGTGCTCTATGGCGACGGCGGTGACGACGTGCTCGACGGCGGCCTTGGCGCGGATCAGCTGATCGGCGGCAACGGCAACGACACGGCGAGCTATGCCAATGCCACATCCGGCGTGGCCGTTTCGCTCGACGGCTCTGTCGGCACCGGCGGCGAAGCCACGGGGGATACGCTCTCCGGCATCGAGAATCTGGTCGGTTCCGCCTATAACGACGTGCTGGGCGGAGGCATCGGCACGGAAAGCATCACCGGCGGCGCGGGCGACGACCGCCTGCTTGGCAGCCAGGGCGCGGATGTCTTGGATGGCGGCAGCGGCGTCGATGTCGTCGATTATTCGGCCTCGGCGGGCGCGGTCACGATCACGCTCGATGGCTCGACCGGCATCGGCGGCGATGCGGCGGGCGATCAATATATCAGCATTGAGGGCGTGATCGGCTCGACGCTTGACGATACGCTGAATGGCGGCCTCGCGGCGGACATCATTGATGGCGGTGCGGGCAATGACAACATCACCGGCGGTGGCGGTAACGATACGCTGCTCGGGGGCGCGGGCGATGACTCGCTCGATGGTGGCGCTGGCGCGGACCTGATGGACGGCGGCTCAGGGATAGATACGGTCGATTATTCATCTTCGACATCCGGCGTCAATGTCTCGGTCGACGGCTCGGTGTCGACCGGAGGCGCGGCACAGGGCGACCAGCTCCTCAATATCGAGAACCTGATCGGCTCGGCCTATGACGACGTGCTGTTGGGTACTTCGGCGGACGATACACTGGATGGCGGCAGCGGCAATGATGTGCTGGGTGGCCGTGGCGGCGCGGATCAGCTGCTTGGCGGCGCGGGCTTCGACACCGCGGACTATTCCGATGCGACGAGCGCGATTGCGGTCAGCCTCGCGACCAACACAGGCACGCTCGGCGATGCTCTGGGCGATACGCTCTCCAGCATTGAGCGCGTCGTGGGGTCGGCCTATGATGACACGCTGACCGGTTCCACCGCGATCGACACGCTGGAAGGCGGCGCGGGCAACGATAGCATCGACGGCGGCTCTGGCGACGATATATTGCTCGGCGGAGCGGGCGATGACAGTATCACCGGCGGCTCCGGCGCGGATCAGATCGACGGCGGCACGGGCGTTGATACGGCGGATTATTCGGCCTCTGCCGTGGCGGTGCAGATTCGCCTCGATGGCGCGGCCAGCTCCGGCGGCGACGCGCAGGGCGATGTACTGACCAATGTCGAGGCGGTGATCGGCTCGGCCAACGACGATACGCTGACCGGCAGTGCGGGCGCCGACCAGCTTCACGGCGCGGCAGGAGACGATCTTCTGCGCGGTGGCGCAGGTGCCGATGTGCTCGATGGCGGTGCGGGCATCGATACCGCGGACTACAGCCTCGCGACCGCAGGCGTGGCCTTGAGCCTCGCGAGCGGCGGCACAGGCGGCGACGCGTTGGGCGATACTTTCACAAGCATCGAAATCGTGGAAGGCTCTGGCTTCGATGACTCGATCACCGGCACTGCGGGCGCGGACGATCTGCGTGGCAATGCGGGCAATGATTTCCTCGATGGCGGCGCGGGCGTCGATATCCTCGACGGTGGCGCGGGCGATGATGTGCTACGCGGCGGCGCAGGTGCGGACCAGCTGATCGGCGGCGCGGGGTTGGACGCGGCGGACTATACCTCGTCCGCCTCTGCTGTGGCTATCAACCTCGACGGTTCACTCTCCGCGGGTGGCGACGCCACCGGAGACACATTGTCCAGCATTGAGCGGGTGATCGGCTCGACCTTCAACGACGTCATCACCGGTACGGCCGCGAACGAAGTGCTGGAAGGTGCGGGCGGCGACGATACGCTCTATGGCGGCGGCGGATCGGATACGCTGGATGGCGGCGCGGGCAACGATCTGTTGAACGGCGGCGCGGGCGCGGATGTCATCATCGGCGGCGCGGGCTTCGATACGGTCGATTATTCTGGTTCAGCAAGCGCTGTCACCGTCTATCTCGATGGCACGCCTTCCTCCGGCGGTGATGCGGCGGGCGACAGCCTTTCGGGTGTCGAGGGCGTGATCGGCTCAGCCAATGACGACCAGCTCACTGGCGGGCTTTCGGACGACACGCTCGACGGCGCGAGCGGTAACGATCTTGTCTCCGGCGGTGCTGGCAACGATACGCTGCTTGGCGGGTCGGGCGACGATGTGCTTGAAGGCGGCGCGGGCGCGGATGCTCTCGACGGCGGCACGGGTAACGACACCGCGAGCTATGCCAATGCCACCGCAGGCGTTGCGGTGATGCTCGATGGCTCGGCAGGAACCGGGGGCGATGCGCTGGGTGACACGCTCAGCAATATCGAAAACCTGATCGGCTCGGCCTATGCGGATACCCTTGGCGGCGGGCTTGGCAGCGAAACGATCAGCGCGGGCGCGGGTGATGATACGCTGCTCGGCAGCGCTGGCGCGGATGTGCTCGACGGCGGCACTGGTATTGACACTGTGAGCTATGCCGTCTCCGGCGCGGGCGTCACCGCCTATCTCGATGGCCGCGCGGGCGCGGGCGGCGATGCAGCAGGCGACACCTATATCAGCATCGAACGGCTGACCGGCTCTGGCTTCAACGACACTCTGATCGGTAACACGACCGACGACCGGATCGACGGCGGCGCAGGCGATGACAGCATTGAAGGCGCGGGCGGCAACGACACGCTGCTCGGCGGCTCAGGCAATGACACGATCCTCGGCGGCGACGGCGCGGATGCGATCGACGGCGGCGCAGGCACCGATATCGCAAGCTATGTCGACTCGACGAGCGGCGTCACCGCTCGGCTCGATGGCGTCGCGGGCAGCGGCGGCACGGCGCAGGGCGATGTGCTCACCAATGTCGAAACATTGCTCGGTTCAATCTACGACGATACCCTGATCGGCGACGCCAACGCCAACGCGCTGAACGGCGGCGATGGCAACGATACGCTGAGGGGCGGTGCGGGCGCGGACGTGCTGATCGGCGGCAACGATACCGACACGGCGGATTATTCCACCTCCTCTGCGGCGGTCACCGTCGGCCTTGATGGCTCAACGGGTAGCGGCGGCGACGCGCAGGGCGACACGCTTTCCGGCATCGAGCGGATCGTCGGCTCGGCCTATGGCGATACGCTTTCGGGCGGCATCGGCATCGAAACGCTGGATGGCGGCGCGGGCAATGATACGCTGAAGGGCAGCCTCGGCGCGGATATACTGATCGGCGGCGCGGGAACGGATACGGCCGATTATTCCGCCTCCAGCGCGGCAGTCACCGTGGCGCTCGACGGCAGCTTTGGCTCCAGCGGCGATGCGGCGGGCGATACTCTGACGGGCATCGAGCGGATCGTGGGTTCTGCCTTTGCCGATACGTTGGGCGGCTCGGCAGGCAACGACGCGCTCGTTGGCGGCGCGGGCAATGACCTCATGACGAGCAGCGCCGGAGCGGACAGCTATGACGGCGGCGCGGGGCTGGACACTGTCAGTTTCGCGACAGCGGCGGCAGGCGTCTCGGTCGACCTCTCCACCGGAACGGGAAGCGGCGGTGAGGCGGCGGGCGATACCTTCACCAGCATCGAGACGGTGATCGGCACCGATTATGCCGACACGCTGACCGGCGGCTTGGGTGACGAAACCCTTTCTGGCGGCCTTGGCGACGATACGCTGTCAGGCGGCGGTGGAGCGGATACGCTCGACGGCGGTGCGGGCAACGACACGTTGATCGGCAGCGCGGGCGCGGATACTCTCGTCGGTGGCGCGGGCTTCGACACGGCGGATTATTCAGCCTCCAGCGCGGCGGTGCAGCTGGTGCTCGATGGATCCAGCGCGTCAGGCGGCGACGCTGCGGGCGATACATTGACAGGCATAGAGCGGGTGGTCGGTTCTGCTTATAACGACGACATCGCGGGCGGTTCTGCGGGCGAGACACTGGAAGGCGGCGCGGGTAACGATCTGCTCACCGGCAATGGCGGCGGCGACACGCTGCTCGGCGGTTCCGGCAACGATACTCTGTCGGGCGGCGCGGGCGCTGATGTGCTCGATGGCGGCGCTGGCACGGATACCGCCGATTATTCGGCTTCGGTGCTTGGCGTTACCGTAGATCTGGCTTCGGGCACAGGCAGTGGCGGCGACGCAGCAGGAGACACGCTCTCGAGCATCGAGCGGGTCTTGGGGTCCGGCAATATCGACTTCATCACTGGCAGCGCGAACGCCGACATCCTGCTCGGCCAGGGCAATGACGACACGATCGATGGCGGCGCGGGCAATGACATCATCGACGGCGGATCGGGCGACGACACGCTTTCGGGCGGCGCGGGTGCGGACGCGATGGACGGCGGCACTGGCCTCGACACGGTAAGCTACGCCACTTCCTCGGCGGGGGTCAGCATCTCGCTCTCCGGTGGCACGGGCAGCGGCGGCGATGCTGCGGGCGACACCATAGTCAATGTCGAGACGCTAGAAGGCTCGGCTTTTGCGGATACGCTTGGCGGTCGCGTGGGCGCAGATACGCTGCTCGGCGGTGCGGGCAATGATACACTGCTCGGCAGCTCCGGCGCGGACAGTCTGGATGGCGGTGCGGGCACCGATACCGCCGATTATTCGGCATCGAGCGCGGCGGTGACGGTCTATCTCGATGGTTCTGTCTCGGTTGGTGGCGATGCAGCGGGCGATACTTTGACCAATATCGAGCGCGTGCTGGGTTCCGCAGGTAACGACGCGCTTTACGGCACCGGCAACGCCGACACGCTGGAAGGCAATGGCGGCAACGATACGCTGTCCGGCGATCTCGGCAACGATACGCTGCTGGGCGGTGCGGGCAATGACATCCTCATCGGCGGCGCGGGCGCGGATACGCTGGACGGTGGTGCGGGCACCGACCGGGTGAGCTATTCAGCTTCCGCAAGCGCCGTCGACGCCGGGCTTGATGGCGGCGCGCAGACTGGCGGCGATGCGGCGGGCGACACCATCAGCAATGTCGAGATCCTCGAAGGCTCGGACTATGATGACACCCTGCGCGGCGGAACCGGCGCGGAAACGCTGATCGGTGGCCTCGGTGACGACACGCTGAAAGGAAGCACAGGTGCGGATGTGCTCGATGGCGGAGCGGGCGCTGACACCGCCGATTACTCGGCGTCTTCAGCTGGTATAACGATTGGCCTTGGCGGTGCAGCCGGCTCGGGCGGCGATGCGGCAGGCGATACGCTCTCCAACATCGAAACACTGATCGGCTCGGCTTTTGCCGATACGCTGACAGGCGCAGGCGGCGACGAAACGCTCTCCGGCGGCGCGGGCAATGACAGTCTTGCGGGCGGCGCGGGCAATGACAGCCTGTTGGGCGGCTCTGGCAACGATACGCTCTATGGCGATGCCGGTTCGGACACGCTCGATGGCGGCGCGGGCACCGACACGGCGGATTATTCGGCCTCGGTTGCGGCGGTCGTCGTCAATCTGAACGGCCTTGCATCCTCCGGTGGCGATGCGGCGGGCGATATGCTCTCCAACATCGAGATCGTGCGCGGCTCGTCGCTGGGTGACATTCTCACCGGCGGCACGGCGAACGAAACGCTTTATGGTCAGGGCGGCAATGACACGCTGATCGGTGGCGCAGGCGCAGATGTGCTCGATGGCGGCACCGGCACCGATACGGCCGATTACTCCTCCGCCACGGCCGCTGTCACCATTGCGCTCGATGGCACGGCAGGCAGCGGCGCGGAGGCGGCGGGCGACACTATCGTCAATGTCGAGCGGCTGATCGGCTCCGGCTATGACGATAGCCTCGGCGGCTCGACTGGTGATGACACCATATTGGCGGGCGCGGGCAACGATACGCTCACAGGCGGCGCCGGCAATGATGCTCTCTCCGGCGAAGCGGGCAATGACACCCTCATCGGCGGCGCGGGGGCGGATACTCTCGATGGTGGCACGGGCTTCGATACCGCCAATTATTCCGGCGCACTCAGCGCTGTGACGGTCTATCTGGACGGCACCAGCGGATCGGGCAGCGATGCAGCGGGCGACGTGCTCACCAGCATCGAGCAGATTATCGGCTCGGCCTATGCCGATACGCTCACTGGCGCGACCGCCAACGAGACGATCTATGGCGGCGCGGGCAACGACATCCTCTTCGGCATGAGCGGTAATGACACGCTCTATGGCGAGGCGGGCAATGATACCATATCGGGCGGCACCGGCGCGGATAGCATCGACGGCGGCGCGGGCACCGATACCGCGACATACGCCAGCTCGCTGGCAGGCGTAACTGTCTATCTCGATGGATCAGTGTCATCGGGCGGCGATGCAGCGGGCGACGTGCTGACCAGCATCGAAACGCTGATCGGCTCGGCCTTTGACGACATTGTATACGGCTCTTCCGGTGCCGATACGGTGACGGCAGGCGCGGGTAACGACATCCTCTATTCCAGCGCCGGGGCCGATGTGCTGACCGGCGGCACAGGCTTTGACATCGTCGATTATTCCAACAACGCGGTTGCTGTAACCGTACGCATGGATGGCGTAGCGTCGTCCGGCGGCTGGGCGGCAGGCGATATATTGAGCGAGATCGAGGAGGTCATTGGCACCACGCTCGATGACAGCATCACCGGCTCCGCTAACGCGGACACCATTCTTGGCAACGATGGCAACGACACTCTGTCAGGCGGTGCGGGCAATGATACGCTCTCCGGCGGCAACGGCAATGATACGCTGATCGGCGGCCTCGGTAGCGACAGCCTCGATGGCGGCGCTGGCACAGATACGGCCGACTATAGCGGCGCATCCACCGGCATCGCGGTGCGCATGGACGGCGTCGCCGGCTCCGGTGGCGAGGCGCTTGGCGATGTGCTGACCAATATCGAGGCGGTGATTGGTTCAGGCTTTGCCGACACCATCGACGGCAGCTTCGGCGATGACAGCATCTCCGGCGGTGCGGGCGATGACGTGATCGACGGCAAGGCGGGCAACGACACCCTATCCGGCGGATCCGGCAACGACCGCATCACCGGTGGCGCAGGCGCGGACGTTATCGATGGTGGCACTGGCACAGATACGGCGGACTATTCCGCTTCTTCGAGTGCTGTCACAGTCTATCTCGACGGCACGGCAGGCAGCGGCGGCGATGCGGCGGGCGATACACTCGCCAATGTCGAGGCATTGAAAGGCTCCGCCTATAACGACACGCTTTATGGCTCCACGGGTGCGGATACGCTTGACGGCCAGGGCGGTGATGACACGCTGATGGGCAGCGCGGGTGCCGATGTGTTGATCGGCGGCACGGGTGTCGATACGGTCGACTACAGCGCCTCGGCCTCGGCAGTGACGCTCAACCTCGGCACCGGCACAGGCAGCGCGGGCGACGCTTCTGGCGACACCTATTCCGGCATCGAGCGGATCATTGGATCGGCGCTGGCCGACAGCATCACCGGCTCCGCCAATGCGGATACGCTGGAAGGCGGCGCGGGCGACGACACGATCGACGGCGGGGCAGGATCGGATAATATCCTCGGCGGAGCAGGTAACGACACGATTGTCGGCGGATCGGGCAGCGACATCATCGACGGCGGCGTCGGCACAGACACGGCGGATTATTCCGCCTCCACCACAGGCGTCATCGTCTATACCGACGGCGTCAACCAGGGGCAGGGCGGCACCGCGACCGGCGACGTGCTCTCGAACATCGAGCGTGTGATCGGTTCCGCCTTTGCCGATACGCTCTATGGCACCACCGGCAACGAAACGCTTCAGGGCGGCGCAGGCAACGACATCATCGAGGGCGGCGCGGGCGCGGACGCAATCGACGGCGGCGCAGGCACGGACACTGCCTCTTATGCGCATGCGACAGCTGGTGTAATCGCAAGTCTCGCCACCAACAGCGGCACTGGCGGCGACGCCAATGGTGATACCTTTACCGGTATCGAGGCGCTGACCGGTTCGGACTATGACGACACGCTCGCGGGCGGTTCGGGAGCGGAAACGCTCGACGGCGGTCTCGGTAACGATACGCTGATCGCCAGCGCGGGCGCGGATACGCTTATCGGCGGCGCAGGCACCGATACAGCGGATTATTCGGCTGCGGCGGGCGGCGTTACTGTCAATCTCGATGGATCGGCGGGCAGCGGAGACATTGCGGCGGGCGACACGCTCTCAGGCATAGAGTCTGTCATCGGTTCCGGTTTCGCGGATACCATCACCGGCACCTTCTCCAACGACACGCTCTATGGCCGTGGCGGCAACGACAGCCTGATCGGCGGTTCGGGCAGCGACATCCTCTATGGCGAGGCAGGCAACGATACGCTGGAAGGCGGTGCGGGCGCGGACCAGATGGATGGCGGCGCGGGCACAGATACCGTCAGCTATGCCTCGTCCAGCGCAGCGGTGACCATCGATCTGACGCTCGGCACCGCGACCGGCGGCGATGCGACCGGCGACACCTTCACCAATGTCGAGCAGTTTGTCGGCTCGCGCCTTGGCGATACGATGATCGGCTCTTCGGGCGTCGATACGTTCGACGGTTTTGACGGCGACGACACGCTGCGCGGCGGTGCAGGCAACGATGTGCTGACGGGCGGTATCGGTAACGACTTTATTGAGGGTGGCGCAGGCGCGGACACGATCTCCGGCGGGGCAGGCACCGATACGGCGGACTATAGCGCCTCGACAAGCGCCGTGACAGTCCGCACCTCTGGCACATCGGCGGGTGGCGACGCGCAGGGCGACGTGCTGACCGGAATAGAGGCTGTGGTTGGCTCGGCCTATAACGACCAGTTCGAAGGCTCTTCGGCCGACGAGGATTTTACCGGCGGCGCGGGCAACGATCTCTTCATCGTCAGCGGCGGCGCAGACATTTATCGCGGCGACAGCGGCACCGATACGGTCGATTATTCGCTTTCCGCCTCCAACGGCATGAAGATCTACATGGATGGCAGCTTCGGCACCGGCGGTGATGCTGCGGGCGATCGCATGTTCGGCATAGAGATCGTCATTGGCTCTAGCCAAGCGGACGAGATCACGGCGGATGTCACCAGCTCTACCATTCAGGCGGGCGCGGGCAACGATATACTCCACGGCGGCGATGGCGCGGATACGCTGGATGGCGGCGCGAACGACGACACGATCACTTCCGGCCTCGGCGCTGACACCATCATCGGTGGCAGCGGCATCGATACCGCTGACTACAAGCTCTCCAGTGCGGGTGTCACTATCGCCAACGATGGCACAGCGGGCGTGGGCGGCTGGGCGCAGGGCGATGTGCTTTCCGGCATCGAACGTATCGAAGGCTCGCAGAATTATGACGACGTTCTGAAAGGCGGAACAACCGCCGCGACTGTCCTATGGGGATGGGGCGGGAATGACAGCTTCGTCAGCTTTTCTCAGGCGGACAGCATCGACGGCGGCACTGGCACGGACACGATTGACTATTCCGGCTCACTCTCCGGCGTCACCGTACGCCTTGATGGCACCGCTTCCTCAGGTGGCGATGCGGCAGGCGATACGATCCTCAATGTCGAGCATGTGATCGGCACCGGCTATGACGACACCATCGTCGGCACCGGCGTCAACGAGACGCTGGAAGGCGGTGCGGGCAACGATACGCTGGTCGGCGGCGCTGGCGCGGATGTGCTGGATGGCGGCGCGGGCTTCGATACGGCAGACTATAGCAGCGCTGGCGGCATCGTCGTGCGGATGGACGGCGCGGCGGGCACGGCGGGCGAAGCCAATGGCGATGTGCTCATCAGTATCGAGAAGGTGATCGGCTCCTCGCTGGCGGACATCATCATCGGTTCCACTGGCGCCGATACGATCGTCGGCGGCGACGGCGACGACATCTTCCAGCCCGGCCTCGGCGCGGATACGCTCGATGGCGGCAACGGCATCGACACAGTCGATTATTCGTCTTCCGCTAGCGCGCTGACGGTCAACCTCACCAACGCCGCGCTTTCGACCGGGCTAGCGCAGGGCGATACCTACACCGCGATCGAGCAGTTCATCCTCTCCAGCTTCAATGACAGCTTCGTGGGCGATGCGAACGCACAGACCATTCAGGCGGGCGCTGGCAATGACAGCATCAATGCAGGCGATGGTGACGACAATCTGCAGGGTGGCGCTGGCAATGACACGCTGATCGGCGGCGCAGGCGCGGATACCATCGACGGCGGCGCAGGCACGGATGTGGTGGATTACAGCACGTCCAGCGCGGCAATCAGTATCAACCTCGGTACCGGCACCGGCAACACCGGCGGCGACGCACAGGGCGACATCTTCGTCGGCGGAACGATCGAGAACGCGATCGGTTCGGCAGGCGACGACAGCATCATCGGCTCGACCGGCGTCAACAACATTCAAGGCGGCGCGGGTAATGACAGCATCGAAGGCGGCGCGGGTGCCGACGTGCTCGATGGCGGTGCGGGCAACGATACGGCGAGCTACGCCAATGCGGCCTCTGCCGTCACCGTCAGCCTCGCGACAGGCACCGGCACGGCGGGCGATGCCAATGGCGATACGCTCAGCAACTTCGAGAACCTGCGCGGCTCGATCTATGCCGATACGTTGACCGGTAGCACGGCTGACAACACGATCTGGGGCGGTATCGGCTCCGACTCCATCAGCGGCGGCGCGGGTAACGATACGCTCTATGGCGAGGATGGCGACGACACCATCGAAGGTGGTGCTGGCACGGACACGATGGACGGCGGCCTGGGCAGCAACACGCTCTCCTACCTCAACTCGTCCGCGGGCGTCACCGTGTCGCTTGCCACCAGTTCGGGCAGCGGCGGCGATGCAACGGGCGACACCTTCAGCAATTTTATCAACCTCACCGGGTCCGGCCAGAACGATACGTTGACGGGTGATGCCAACGCCAACATCATTGATGGTGGCGCGGGCAACGATACCATCGACGGCGGCGCGGGTAATGACTCACTCTATGGCGGCGCAGGCAACGACATCATTTTGGGTGGTGCGGGCAATGACGCGATCCGCGGCGATGCTGGCACGGACACTGTGGACTACTCTTTGAGCGCCGCCGCCGTTAACGTAAACCTCACCACTGCGGTTGGCACCGGTGGCGACGCGCAGGGCGACACCTACAACACCATCGAGAACATCACCGGCTCCGCGAACAACGATACCCTGACTGGCGATGGCAGCGCTAACGTAATCGACGGCGGCGCGGGCAATGACAATCTCTCCGGCCTCGCGGGGAACGACACCATCACCGGCGGCGCGGGCAACGACGCGATCACCGGCGGCGCAGGCGCGGATATACTGGATGGCGGCGCGGGCACGAACACCCTGTTCTTCGGCACCAATTTCTCGAACTATGGTTCTGTCAGTGCCACGGCAGGCATCACTATCGTTCTGGATGGCGTTACGGCGGGTGTAGGCTGGGATGCGGCTGGCGACAAATACAGCAATTTCCAGAACATCTACCTCACCAACCTCAATGACAGCGTGACCGGATCGGCTTCGAACGAATGGTTCCGGGGTCTGGGCGGCGCAGACACGATCAACGGCGGCGGCGGCACTGACACGGCGTCCTACGCGGGCAGCGCGTCCGTCTCCATCGGTCTCGATGGCAGCGCGGGTACCGGTGGCGAGGCAGCGGGCGACCGGCTCACCAATATCGAGATCCTCGAAGGCTCATACAACGACGACACACTCTGGGGCAGCACCGGCAATGATACGCTACGTGGCGACATCGGTGCGGATACACTGCGCGGTGACGCGGGGAGCGACACGCTCGACGGCGGCACTGGTTCCGACACCGTCGACTATAGCCTCACGAACAATGCCGTCACCGTCAACCTGCTGACCGGGCTGGGCAGCGGCAACGATGCTGCGGGCGACACCTATATCAGCATCGAGAATGTCAACGGCAGCGGCGGGAACGACTTCATCTATGGTGACGCCAATGCCAACGTCATCAACGGTAATGCAGGCAACGACTTCATTCGTGGTGGAGCTGGCGCGGATACCATCAACGGCGGCGCGGGCACGGACACGGTCGACTATTCGGACTCCACGGCGGCCGTCACCATCAACCTTGATGGCAGCGCCTCCTCGGGCGGCTATGCACAGGGCGACATCGTGCTCGCGGTCGAGGCCGTGGTCGGCTCCGACTATGACGACACGATCAACGGCTCGACCGGCGGCGAAACGCTCACCGGCGGCCTTGGTAACGACACGATCAACGGCAATGCTGGCGATGACACGATCAATGGCGGCGCGGGTAACGACATCATCACCGGCGGCACTGGCGCGGACATTATCGACGGCGGCGCGGGAACGGACTCGCTGAGCTATATCGCCTCGACCGTAGGCGTCACCGTCTATCTCGATGGCGTGACGTTGGGCAGCGGTGGCGATGCGCTGGGCGACGTCGTTTCCAATATCGAGACGCTCACTGGCTCCGCTTTCAACGATACGCTTTATGGCTATACCGGCGCGGAGAGCATCTCTGGCGGTGCAGGCAATGATATTCTCATCGGTGGTGCAGGCGCGGATACGCTCGACGGCGGTGCAGGCACGGACAGCGTCTCCTACATCACCGCTTCGGCCAGCATCACCGCGAGCTTCGCTAGTGGATCGCTGGTGGTGAGCGGCGGCGGTGGCGACGCAACCGGTGATGCGTTCATCTCGATCGAAGGCGTGGTAGGCACCAATTTCAACGATACGCTGACGGGCGGCAGCGGCGCCGAATCCCTCGACGGCGGCGCTGGTAACGATACGGTCTATGGCAGCGCGGGAGCCGATACGCTGACCGGCGGCGCGGGCACCGACACGCTCGATTATTCGGCCTCGTCGGCGGGCATCACGCTGCTGTTGAGCGGAGCATCCTCCAGTGGAGGCGATGCGGCGGGCGACATCGTGACCGGATTCGAGATAGTATATGGTTCTGCCTTAGCGGACAGCATCACCGGCACCAGCGCGGCGGAAACACTCTATGGTCAGGGCGGCAATGATACGCTGATCGGCCTCGGCGGTGCGGATGCGCTCGATGGTGGCGCGGGCACGGACACTGCGGATTACTCGGCTTCGGCCTCAGCGATAACGATTGCCTTGGATGGCAGCGCAGGCTCAGGCGGCGATGCGCAGGGCGATACGCTGGCGAACATAGAAAACCTCATCGGCTCAGCATTGGCGGATCTTCTGACCGGCAGCTCTGGCGTCAACACACTGGACGGCGGCGCTGGCAACGATACGCTGGTCGGCGGCGCGGGCGGCGATACCCTGATCGGCGGTGCGGGCACCGACACCGCGAGCTACAGCACCGCAGCAGCGGGCCTGATCGCCAACCTCGCCAACGCCGCCGTCAACACCGGCGACGCAAGCGGCGACAGCTATTCCGGCATCGAGAACCTAACCGGCTCCGGCTTTGCCGATACGCTGACGGGCGACAGCGGCGCGAACGTGCTCGATGGCGGTGCGGGCAACGACACATTGATCGGTGGCGCGGGCGCTGACAGCCTCATCGGCGGCGCGGGCAGCGATACGGTTGATTATTCGTCCGCTTCGGCTGCGGTCACCGCCTATCTCGATGGCACGGCGGGTTCGGGCAGCGATGCGGCGGGAGACACCCTCTCCGGCGTTGAAATCCTGATCGGCTCGGGCTTCGATGACAGCCTCTATGGCGATAGCGGTGCAAACACTCTGGATGGCGGGGCAGGTAATGATCTGCTCACCGGCGGCGCGGGGGCGGATACGCTGATCGGCGGTGCTGGGACCGACACCGCAAACTATTCGACCGCAACTTCCGCCGTTACTGCAAACCTCGCCAATTCCCTGCTGAACAGCGGTGACGCGAATGGCGACAGCTATTCTGGGATCGAGAACCTTACCGGCTCCAACAACAATGACAGCCTCACCGGCGACGGTAATGCCAACACAATCGACGGTGGTTCGGGCAACGATACCCTTGTGGGCGGTGCAGGCGGCGATACGCTTATTGGCGGTGCGGGTACTGACACGGCGGATTACAGCGCGTCTGCTAGCGCGATTACGCTCAACCTTTCCACGGCCACCGGCACGGGTAGCGGTGGCGATGCCAATGGTGACACGCTGACCGGCGTCGAAAATGTGACCGGAAGTGCGGGCAACGACAGCTTCACGCTCGGCCTGTCGAGCGGCTGGCATGTCGATGGCGGGGCGGGGACGGATAGTGTGAGCATCGCATCCGGCGCGGGCACGATTACGCAGGCCAGCCTCACCAGCGTGCTCAGCCATGTCGAGACGATCAACTTCAGCAACAGTTTTGTCTTTGCCAATCTCACGATGGATTCGACTGTGATCCAGTCACTTGTGGGAGCAGGAAACAGCTCCTCACTCACCATCGACCTGGACGGCAATGACAGCCTCTCGATCGGCGCTGGCGCGTTCTACACGCAGGTAGGAAACGACTATACCTTCTATTCAGACGCTGCTCACACTACCCAAACCGCGCATCTTTCTGTCGTATGAGCGACCTTTTCGATCAGTTGGAAGCCGTTGCGGTCGGTTTGAAGGGTGAACGCCCGCCGCCTGATACGTCACCGGAAAGCGACCGACGCCAACGCCCATGATGACGCCCGTCTGCGCGAGCGGCTATTCGCTCCTCGGCCAGAACGCACTCTCCGAACTCGGCACGATCACCCTCGGCAACGGCCGCCTGCGGATCGACTGATCGCGGGATAAGCTGGCCAAGCCGGAAAGCTGAGGATTATTTCAAGCTTGCCAAGGGTTGCGCAATTGAGCGGCTCTGCGTCTATCATTGTTAGCGTCAGTTGATATGCTTTTGAGCGCTCAAAGAGCTAATCGACGACTATGAAACGCAATTTGCCTTACGAGCTTTCGTTTGGCTGATAGGGGAAGCCATAGTTATCGTTTCGTGATTCTCGAAATGCTAAATGCCCGATGAGGAATCATAAGTACGCTTTTGATAGGAAGACCTTACATAACTCCTATTTTGAAAAGTAGATTTGTTCTGCGCTTTACACAAACAATCGAGCGCAGTACAAGGAGTGATGGTTAATGATCCTTGTATCCCTCCATCTCTCCCCGTCGAAGATATCCGGTGGAGGGAGATATTACCTTTAGTAGGCAAGGCCAACGCATGTCTGGCGCGCTATGATGGAATGCTCCAGACCCTGCAAAATCCAGCCATTTTACTGTCCCCAATGACAGCAAACGAAGCTGTATTATCAAGCCGCATCGAGGGCACGCAGGCAACGCTTGATGAAGTTCTTGAAGCAGACGCTGGTCTGGTCACTTCCGAAACTCGTCGCGGCGATATTGAGGAGATATCGAATTACCGGGTTGCGGTTAGAATAGCAGACCACGCTCTTGCCACTCGCCCGATCACCCTTTCGCTCATTAGAGAGGTGCATCAACGCCTGCTCCAAGGCGTAAGGGGGCGGGACAAGGCTCCAGGGCAATTTCGGGAGGATCAAAACTGGATTGGACGTAGTGGCGATCCAATCGAGAAGGCAAGATTCGTGCCTCCTAGCCCCATGATCTTGCCACATGAGCTTGAGAAATGGGAAGCGTATCTCGCGCGAGACGACGAGGACCCGGTTCTTCAAACTGCAATAGCACACGCACAGTTTGAGATTCTCCACCCATTCAAGGATGGCAACGGCCGTATCGGTCGGATGCTCATTCCCCTCATTTTATATAGGCGCGGCGCTCTCTCTAGCCCTATGTTCTATATGTCGGAATATCTGGAGGCACACCGAAGCCAATATTACGATTGGCTTCTGGCTATCACAAAGGAGGGAAATTGGCAGGGGTGGCTGGAGTTCTTTCTCCAAGCGCTGGCAGAGCAGGCCGAAAGTAATTTGGAAAAGGTTCGTCGGATCCGTGATCTGTATGAGGAGACACGCCACCGCGTACAGAACCTGACCCATTCCCAATACGCCATGGCAGCGGTGGATGTTCTCTTCACCAGCCCAGTGATTGCTGGGACTTCCTTTGCGGAACGGGCTGGCTTTAATAATCGCGTTACCGCCAATGGAATGCTCCGGCAGCTAGAGGCAGGCGGCCTCCTGACTCGTGTTAGAGAAGGGGGCGGGCGAACCACAGCCGTTTATGCCTTTCCGGAACTCATCAACATCTCTGAGGGTCGGCAGATATTCGAACGCCGGATCGAGTAGTAGCTGATAGGTATTCATTTGCTTAATCTATGTAACGAGCCGTAGCATAGGATCGCAAATCATTGAATTTTTTTGCCGAAAGTCTGGATGCCCGACGAGGATTCGAACCTCGATTGACGGAGTCAGAGTCCGTAGTCTTACCTTTAGACGATCGGGCAACGGAGGCGTCGATCTAGGCGTCGCGTCTCCTGCTGTCAAGGCGGCCAGTCGGTCAAAAATGCCCATTGGCGCGCGCGCATATTCCTCTGCGCATATCGTGCATCGTGAAATATCCGAAATCCGGCGCAGCACGCGCGCAGGGAGGTTGCGCCGCGCCGCGCTTATGCCTAGTCTTGGCGTCAAGTACCGTGCGTCCCGCGCGGAGAACATAAGAGTATCGTGCAATCATGGCGCATCAGTATCGCCACACACCAGATGAAGTGCGTTCCCCAAAGAAGGGCGGGGACGATGGGGGCAAGCGCCCGCCCGTGTCCGCTTCTGCGCCCGCATCCCGCAAATCGATGCAATGGAACGGCCGCAGCAGCTATGCCGCGATCGACCTCGGCACCAACAATTGCCGTCTGCTGATCGCCAAACCCTCGGCGGATGGCTTTGTGGTGGTCGATGCCTTTTCGCGCATCGTGCGGCTGGGCGAGGGGCTGGCCTCATCGGGGGAACTTTCTCAGGCGGCTATGGACCGGGCGCTCTCGGCCTTGAGCGTCTGCGCGGACAAGCTGCGCTCCCGGCAGGTGACGCTGGCGCGCTCGGTGGCGACCGAGGCATGCCGCCGCGCATCCAACGGCGCGGAATTCATTGCGCGGGTGAAGCAGGAAACCGGCATCGCGCTCGATATCATCTCGGCGCGGGAAGAGGCGCGGCTGGCGGTGCTCGGCTGCCATGCGTTGCTGGAGCCGGGCGACGGACCGGCGCTGATCTTCGACATTGGTGGCGGCTCTACCGAGCTGGTGCTGGTGGACAGCAGCGGCCCCGCGCCGCGCATCATGGATTGGCTCAGCATCCCGTGGGGCGTCGTTTCGCTCACCGAGACGGAGGATGTCGAGAGCAGCCATGAGGACGCCCGCGCCGAGGCCTATCTGCGCATGCGCGCACGCGTGGCCGAGGCGATTGCGCCGTTCGCGGATCGTTTGCCGGTAGAGGCGGAGCAACCGCGGCTGCTCGGCACCTCCGGCACGGTGACGACGCTGGCGAGCGTGCACCTCGACCTTCCCAAATATAACCGCCAGCTGATCGACGGGCTGATCGTGCCGACCGCGACCATGCGCTCGATCTCGCAGCGGCTTTCACTGCTGACGCTCGATCAGCGCCGCGCCATGCCCAGCATCGGTGCCGAGCGGGCCGATCTGGTGGTCGCGGGCTGCGCGATACTGGAAGAAATTCTCGCCATCTGGCCCGCCGAGCGGCTGGGCATTGCGGACAGGGGCATCCGCGAGGGCATATTGCGCTGCCTGATGGAGCAACGCCTGTGAGGGGCGCGGGCGCAGGCAAGGTCCGGGTCAAGACCGCGAAAAACCGCACCGCGCAATCGACCCGCTGGCTGCAACGGCAATTGAACGATCCTTATGTGAAACAGGCGAAGGCTCAAGGCTGGCGCAGCCGCGCCGCGTTCAAGCTGATGGAGCTGGATGACAAATTCGGCCTGTTGAAGGGCGTGCGCGCGGTGGTCGATCTTGGCGTCGCGCCGGGCGGATGGGCGCAGGTGGTGCGCAAGCGCGCCCCGCAGGCGAAGGTGGTGGGGATAGACTTACTGCCCGTCGATCCGATCGAGGGCGTTGTCTTGCTAGAGATGGACTTTCTCGATGAAGCCGCGGACGCGAAGCTCAGCGAGGCGCTGGGCGGCGACGCGCCCGATCTCGTGATCTCGGATATGGCGGCGAACACGGTCGGCCATGCGCAGACGGATCATCTGCGCACGATGGGGCTGGTCGAGGCCGCCGTCTGGTTCGCGGTGGAGCATCTCAAGCCGGGCGGGGCGTTCGTCGCCAAGGTGTTCGCGGGCGGGACGGACAAGGAGCTGCTCGTGACGCTCAAGCAGAATTTTACCACCGTGAAGCATGCCAAGCCTCCCGCCAGCCGGAAGGGCAGCAGCGAATGGTATGTGATCGCGCAAGGGTTCAAAGGTTAATATTAAGATACTGAAAATAAAAGATAATATCAGAATCTCAATAGTTCGTCGGGCCAAACGACAACCACAACCAGACTAGCCCGCAATGCCTCCCGCCGCCAGCACCGCCAGAGTCAGCAACTCACTGGCATTCGACGCCATCGTCGCCACCTGTACCGGCTTCTCCATACCCACCAGCATCGGGCCGATCACGCTGTCGCCGCCCAGCTCGCGCAGTAATTTGGCGGAAAGGTTCGCCGATTGCAGGCCGGGCATGATCAGGCAGTTCGCTGGGCCAGAGAGGCGGCAGAACGGATAGTTCTTCATGACATTGCGGTTGAGCGCCACGTCCGGCGCCATCTCGCCCTCATATTCGAAGTCAACACCGCGTTCGTCGAGGATCGCGACCGCCTCACGCAGATTTTCGAGCCAATTGCCCCAAGGATTGCCGAAGGTGGAGTAAGACAGGAACGCGACGCGCGGTTCGTGGCCCATCCGGCGGGCAACCGCAGCGGTGCCCTCCGCAATATCGGCCAGCTCGATGGCGGAGGGCCGCTCATGCACCGTCGTGTCCGCCATGAACACCGTGTGGCTCTGACCGACTAGGATATGCACACCGAAGTTGGTGCGGCCGGGCTCTTGGTCGATCACCTTGCGAACTTCGCGCATGGTCTGCGCATAAGTGCGCGTCATGCCGGTGATCATGGCATCAGCCTCGCCCATCTTGAGCAGCAGCGAGCCGAAGATGTTGCGATCCCGGTTCACCATGCGCTCGCAATCGCGGCGCAGATAGCCACGCCGCTGCAACCGCTCATAAAGCGCATCGACCATCTTCGGAACCAGCGGCGAGTTGACGCTGTTGTGCACTTCGAAGCTGTGCGGATCAGCGACACCCAGCGCCCGCAGCCGGTCATAGACGTCCTGCCGCCCGACTAGCACGGGGATGCCATAGCCGCCATCGCGGAACTGGATCGCGGCACGGAGTACAACCTCTTCTTCGCCCTCGGCGAAGACGACGCGCTTGGGGCTGGCCTTCGCGCCTTCATAGGCGAGTGTAAGAACCGAGGTGGTGGGGTTGAGGCGCGCCTTCAGCGACTGGCGATAGGCGTCCATGTCCTCGATCGGCTTTTGCGCGACGCCGCTGTCCATCGCTGCCTTGGCGACGGCTGCCGAAACGACCTCCATCAGGCGCGGATCGAACGGCGCGGGAATGATATAATCCGGGCCGTAGCTGTGCTGCTGGCCGTAGGCGCGGGCAACTTCCTCTGGCACCTGCTGACGCGCCAGCTCCGCAATGGCGGTAGCGGCGGCAATCTTCATATGTTCGTTGATCGCGGTGGCCCTCACATCGAGCGCGCCACGGAAGATGAAGGGGAAACCGAGGACGTTATTGACCTGGTTAGGATAATCGGAGCGGCCCGTAGCGACAATCGCGTCGGGGCGCGCGGCCTTAGCGTCTGGTGGCGTGATCTCCGGGTCCGGATTTGCCATCGCGAAGATGATCGGCTTCGCGGCCATGTCCTTCACCATATGCGGCTTCACAGCACCTGCCGCTGACAGGCCAATGAAGATGTCCGCGCCCTTCAGCGCTTCCTCGAGGGAGCGCTTGTCGGTCTTGGCGGCGTGGGCGGATTTCCACTGGTCCATGCCCTCTGTGCGGCCCTGATAGATCACGCCATTGCGGTCGCACATCAGGATACGGGATTTGTCCGCGCCCATCGCGATGATCAGCTCGGTGCAGGCAATTGCCGCCGCACCTGCGCCGTTCACCACGATATTGACGTTTTTGATGTCGCGCCCGGTGATGTGCAAAGCGTTGATGAGGCCAGCTGCGCAGATGATCGCGGTGCCGTGCTGGTCATCGTGCATGACCGGGATATTCATGCGCTCTTTCAGCGCCTGCTCGATAATGAAGCATTCCGGCGCCTTGATGTCCTCAAGGTTGATCCCGCCAAAGCTGGGCTCAAGCAGGGCAACCGCGTCAATGAACGCCTGTGGGTCTTCGGTCGCTACCTCAATGTCGATCGAGTCCACATCGGCGAAGCGCTTGAACAGCACTGCCTTGCCCTCCATCACCGGCTTGGAAGCTAAAGCGCCCAGATTGCCGAGGCCGAGGATTGCCGTACCGTTGGAAATGACCGCAACTAGGTTGCCTTTAGCCGTATAGTCGTAAGCCGTGGCCGGGTCTTCAGCGATGGCCTTGACCGGCACCGCAACGCCCGGAGAATAAGCGAGTGAGAGGTCGCGCTGGGTCGCCATCGGCTTTGAGGCGATGATCTCGATCTTGCCCGGACGACCGGTTGAATGGAAAAACAGGGCTTCACGCTCGGAAAATTCAACAGTGGGGCGGTCGGACATTCATGTCTCTCCTGATTGGAACCGATGCGTGCAGGCCTTTTGCCCCTAGCGTTATTTATAGTGCAGTAACAAGGGGCGGATCACATTTTATTACCGATTTGGATGTCACACTTTCGTCTGGAGTGCTTAACCGCTATCGCAGTGCTCGATGGATCGACCTGTAATGCCTATTTCTAATATCTCCGCACCGATGACGCCCATGATGGCGCAATATTTCGAATTAAAGTCGAAAGCGGGCGATAGTCTGCTCTTCTATCGCATGGGTGATTTTTTCGAGCTGTTCTTCGATGACGCGAAGACGGCGGCGCAGACGCTCGATATCGCGCTCACCTCGCGCGGAGAGCATGGAGGCACGCCGATCCCTATGTGCGGCGTGCCGGTGCACAGCGCAGAGGCCTATCTCGCGCGGCTTATCCGGGCTGGGCATCGCGTTGCGATTGCCGAGCAGACGGAAACTCCGGCAGAGGCAAAGGCGCGCGGCGGGTCGAAGGCGCTCGTGGCGCGGGACATCATCCGCTATGTGACGCCGGGCACCTTGACCGAGGACACACTGCTCGATGCGCGCAGCGACAATATGCTGGTTGCGGTCGGCGAGGCGGGCGGCGAGATCGCGCTTGCGGCGGCGGATATATCGACCGGGCGGTTCGAGGCGATGAGCGTGGATGCCGGCTCGCTCGACGCAGAGCTGGCGCGGCTGGGTGCGTCCGAAATTGTGCTTGCAGAAGGCTCAAATCTGGACCTTTCCGGCGGTCATATCTTTGACAGGTCAGCATTTTCATCGTCGAAAGCAGAAGCGCGTTTGAAAAGCCTGTTCGGCGTGGCAACGCTGGATGGCTTCGGTAATTTCAGTCGCGCGGAATTGTCTGCGATTGGCGGACTGCTGGCCTATCTGGATCATGCTGGGCAAGGCAGGCTGCCGCATCTTGCGCCGCCTGTTCATATCGCGCCGGGCAGCCATATGGCGATCGACGCCGCGACGCGCGAAAGTCTTGAGATCGTCGCGACGATGAACGGCGGCAGGGCAGGTAGCCTGTTACACAGCGTTGATCGGACGGTGACCGGCGCGGGTGCGCGGTTGCTCGCCGCCGATCTTGCTGCGCCGCTGCTCAATACGCACTCAATCGAAGAGCGGCTCGATCTGGTGCAATGGCTGCACGACCATAGTGGACGACGCGAGGCATTGCGGACGGCGCTGCGCGCGCTGCCGGATGTCGGGCGGGCGCTCGGTCGGCTGGCGATGGGCCGTGGCTCTCCACGTGACCTTGGTCAGCTCCGTGATGGACTGGGCGAGGCGCGGATGTTGCGCGAACGTCTCGCCAAAGTCGAGGATCGGCCTGCCTTGCTCGACCGGTTACTCCCGGCTCTGGATGGGCATGGCGAGTTGGTCGATGAACTTGCTCGCGCACTTGTTCCAACCCCACCAACCGAAGCGGCTAGCGGCGGCTATATCGCGGAAGGTTATGACGCCGCGCTCGATGAACTGCGCCGTCTGGGGAGTGACGGACGCAGGGCCATTGCCCTACTGGAAGCGCGCTATCGGGACGAGACCGGCATCGCCGCCTTGAAGATTCGTCATAATGCGGTGCTTGGCTATCACGTTGAAGTGCCGGCAAAGCATGGCGATGCGCTGATGCGCGAGGGATCGGGCTTTACCCACCGGCAGACAATGGCCGGGGCTGTGCGGTTCAATTCGGTCGATCTGCATGAGCAAGCGACCCGCGTCAGCCAAGCGGGCGCGCATGCGCTCGCCGCCGAGGCCGCGCATCTTGAGAGCCTGATCGAGATGGCTTTGGCACGAAAAGACGCGATCACCCGCGCAGCGCAAGCGCTGGCGCGGCTCGATGTGGCGGCGGCCTTGGCGGAGCGCGCGGCGGAAGGCGGCTGGGAGCGTGCTGCTTTCGTGGAAGAGCAACGGTTGGAGATCATCGGCGGGCGGCACCCTGTGGTGGAAGAAGCGCTGCGCCGGGATGGTCAGCCCTTCGTCGCCAATGACTGCGTGCTTACACAAGCAGACAGGCTCTGGCTCGTTACCGGACCCAATATGGGCGGTAAATCTACCTTTCTGCGTCAAAACGCGCTCATCGTATTGCTGGCGCAGGCGGGGAGCTACGTCCCTGCGCAATCGGCGACATTGAGCCTTGTCGACAGGCTGTTCAGCCGCGTCGGCGCATCGGATAATCTCGCGCGTGGGCGCTCTACCTTCATGGTCGAGATGGTAGAAACCGCCGCGATCCTCTCGCAGGCGACGGACCGCAGCTTCGTGATCCTCGATGAAGTGGGGCGCGGCACGTCCACTTATGATGGCCTCGCGCTCGCTTGGGCGGTGGTAGAAGCGGTGCATGAGGTAAACCAGTGCCGCTGTTTGTTCGCAACACATTACCATGAACTGACACGGCTCGCGGAAAGCTTGCCCGCGCTCTCGCTCCACAATGTCCGCGCGCGGGAGTGGAAGGGCGATCTCGTCCTGTTGCATGAAGTGGCTGATGGCCCAGCGGATCGCAGCTATGGCATCGCCGTCGCGCGGCTCGCTGGACTGCCTCCCGCCGTTCTTGCCCGCGCCAAGGCGGTTCTTGCAAAGCTGGAGGCAGGCCGGGCGAAGACCGGCGGCATTGCGGCGGGGCTGGACGATCTGCCGCTGTTCGCCGCCAGTGCCGAAGTGAAGGAAGATAGTAACCCCGATCCGCTATCAGAGTTACTGAAAGCCACGGATGCGGATATGCTGACCCCGCGCGAAGCGCTCGAGCTGGTTTACAGGCTCAAGGCGCTGGCGGATGCGGACAGGGATCACTAGGTACCACATAATGACGGATTTTTTCTCTACCCTCCCCAATCGCCGCGCGATCATAGACCGCAGAGATGTCGCCGATCGGCTGGAGAAGGTTATCGCGCAGGCGGATACATATGACGCCACCATATTGCGCAGCAGGATCGTGGGCGTGCTGGGTGAGGCGCTGATTGCCGGGCGGGCGGAAGCGCTGAGACGGCTATATGCCCATCCTACCAACGGGCGTGAAACCGTGCAGGCGTTCGCTTTCCTGACTGATCAGATTTTGCGTATTCTTTATGATGCGACGATCCATCATCTCTATAATCCCGGCAACCGCAGCAAGGCGGAACAGATGGTGCTGCTTGCGGTGGGTGGCTATGGCCGGGGCGAGATGGCGCCGGGCTCAGATGTCGATATCGCGTTCGTCACGCCCTATAAACCAACCGCGTGGACCGAGCAGGTTATCGAGTCCATGCTCTATTCGCTATGGGATCTTGGCCTCAAGGTCGGGCATAGCAGTCGCTCCGTAGATGAGATGATCCGTATGGCGAAAGCGGACCTCACAGTGCGCACTGCCCTCTTGGAGGCGCGCTATGTATGGGGCGACCGCGAGGTTTATGACGAGGCGCGTGCGCGTTTTGGAGCTGAAGTGGTCAAAGATGGCGCGCGGGCGTTCGTCGCCGAGAAACTCGCCGAGCGCGACGATCGGCACAAGCGCATGGGCGACAGCCGTTATGTCGTCGAGCCCAATGTAAAGGAAGGCAAAGGCGGCCTGCGCGATCTTCAGACGCTTTTCTGGATCGGCAAATATGTGAACCGGGTCGACAACGTGGCCGGACTGGTCGAAGCGGGCCTGCTTACCGCGCAGGAACTGAAACAGTTCCAGAAGGCGGAGAGCTTTCTGTGGGCGGTGCGCTGCCATTTGCATGACATCACCCAACGCGAGGAGGACAGGCTCACCTTCGATCTTCAGCTCGAAGTGGCGCAGCGCATGAACTTTACGCCGCGCGCCGGGCGGTCCGGCGTTGAGCGCTTCATGCGTTACTATTTCCTGATGGCAAAGATCGTGGGGGATTTAACCGGCGTGTTCCTCGCGCATCTGGACGACCAGTGGGCAGTGCGCGGACGGCGCTTCCTGCCGACCCTGTTCAGCCGCCCGCGCAAGCTGGATGGCTTTGTGCTGGAGCGCGGACGGATTGCGCTCCCCAGCGACGACTTCTTTCAGCAGGATCCGGTCCGCCTGCTGGAGATTTTCGCGCTGTCTGACAAGCACGGGCTGGATATCCACCCCAGCGCAATGATCGCCGCACGAAGGGATGCCCCGCTTATCGATCATGCAGTACGCAAGGATCCACGCGCCAATGCCTTTTTCATGGATGTGCTCACATCTCCGCGTGATCCGGAATCCGTATTGCGAACCATGAACGAAGCGACAGTATTCGGCCGTTTTATACCGGATTTCGGTCGCGTGGTCGCGCAGATGCAGTTCGATATGTATCATCATTACACTGTCGACGAGCATACGATCCGCGCGATTGGTCTGGTGGCGCAAATCGAGAACGGTCTGCTCAAGGAAGATCATCCACTTTCGACCGACCTGCTCGGCAAGCTCGTCTCCCGCCGTGTGCTGCATGTCGCAGTGCTGATGCACGACATCGCGAAGGGAAGGGGCGGAGATCATAGTGTCCTCGGCGCAGAAATTGCGGAAAAGCTCTGCCCGCGCCTTGGCCTTGCCCCCGCCGAGACGGAGACGGTCGCCTGGCTGGTGCGGCATCATTTGCTGATGAGCGCCACCGCCTTCAAGCGTGACCTTTCTGACTACAAGACGATCATGGATTTTGCCGAGGTGGTGCAAAGTGCCGAGCGGCTGAAGCTGCTGCTGATGCTGACCACGGTCGATATTCGCGCCGTCGGGCCGGGCGTGTGGAACAGCTGGAAGCGCCAGCTGCTCTCGGAGCTTTATCACGCCGCCGAGGAAGTGTTACGCCTTGGGCACAAATCGACCGGGCGCAAGGAGAAGATCGAAGCCAAGCAGAACGCGCTGCGCCAGCAGCTCGCTATTAGCGACGCCGAATTTACCCGCCTCGCCAAGCGTCTGCCCGAGAGCTACTGGATAGCCGAAGCCGACGACATATTGGCGCATAACGCGCGGCACATTTTAGCGGCTGGAAAAAAGCCCCTTTCCATCGCGGCGCAGGTTTACCCGGAGCGCGGTGCCACGCTCGTTACCATCTATGCGGCAGACCATCCGGGCATCTTCTACCGTATCGCAGGTGCCATCCACCTTGCGGGCGGCAGCATCATCGACGCGCGTATCCATACTACGCGCGATGGCATGGCGATCGACAATTTCCTCGTGCAGGACCCGCTCGGGAGGCCGTTCGATGAGCCGAGCCAGCTTGCGCGCATCGAGCGCTCAATTGAGGATGCGCTCGCCAACAAGCAGAAATTGCAACCTAGGCTCGAAGCGCGCCCCCTGCCGCGCACCCGTGCAGAGGCGTTCGCGATTGCGCCCAATGTGCTCATCGACAACAAGGCTTCCAATCGCTTCACCGTGATCGAGATACATGCGCGGGATAAGCCGGCGCTGCTCTTCAACCTTGCTTACGCGCTGTTCCAGTCCAAGGTGACCGTGCATAGTGCGCATATCACCACCTATGGTGAGCGGGCAGTGGACACGTTCTATATCACCGATTTGCTGGGCGGAAAGATCGAGAGCAAGACGCGCCTGCAAACATTGGAGCGGCGATTGCTCGATGCAGCCGAGGCGACGGTAATGGAGCAGATCGCGGCCTAGAATATTTCCATTGCCATGCCGGGTTCCAGCATTGGCAGGATGCTGTCCATCTTTTCCCGCGCTATGCCAACACAACCTTCAGTAGGTTTGGGAGAGCCGCCTTCACCCGGTACCCAGATGTGCCAGAAGATCGCGCTGCCCATGCCCCGCACCGGCGGTGCATCGTTGTGACCGAGCACAATCACGATGTCGTAAGCCGCATCCTCACGCTGAAGCCGCTCATGGGAGTAGCGATGAGGCAGGAGGACGGGGCGGTTGTAAGCAGGGTCGTCTACCCCATCCGACCAGCCATCATTGTCCCGCGTCCAGCGCCACGGGATGAGGGGGGCGCGTTGCAGATTTACCCGTCCGCGTCGTATCAGTGCGCCTCGGATCGGCCATATTCCCAGCGGTGTGCAGCCATCGCCCTCGCGCTTGGCATCCGCAGCGCAGGCACCGCCTTTGCCGATCGAGCAGGGGATAGTGATATCTTTGAAAGTCAGAGTATGCGCAGTCGTATCGACCCGCACCGCGATACTCATAGCTGATGCCCGGTGCGGTCCCGCTTGGTATCGAGATAGCGGGCGTTATGCGGGTTGGCCTCAATGGCTAGGGCCAAGCGCTCGGATACGGTAACACCCTCGGCCTCCAGCCCGGCGACCTTGGCGGGATTGTTGGTGAGCAATTTCACTTGCCCCACTGACAGCAGCCGAAGCATCTGCGCCGCTACCGAAAAATCCCGCGCGTCAATCGCGAAGCCGAGGCGCGTATTTGCATCCACAGTATCAAACCCCTGATCCTGTAGCGCATAGGCCCGCAGCTTGTTGATGAGGCCGATGCCGCGCCCCTCCTGCCGCAGATAAAGTAGGATACCCCAACTCGCATGCGCAATCTCGTGCAGCGCGGCATGTAACTGTGGCCCGCAATCGCATTTGAGGCTGCCAAGCACATCGCCGGTCAGGCATTCGCTGTGCAGCCGCACCACCGGTGTGCTGCCATCCCGCTTGCCAACGATCAGCGCAACATGCTCGCGTGGATCGCCGGGTGTGCGAAACGCCACGATCTCGGAATTCTCCGAGGCCGAGACAGGCAGCCGTGCGCGCGTGGCGATATGAAGCTGCGGCCCGCCGCCGAAGTTCGATATGGCGTCAGCCTCAGCGGAAGCCTCACAGTCTGCAGGCGCTTGCGACACGAAGAAGGCGGGCAATATCCCTGCGAGCCTTGCGAGGCGGAGCGCGGCGGGGGCAGCCGACGGAGCATCGATATGCAGCGCACGATACGGGCCCTTCAAGGGCGTTGCCAGATCTTGCACCGGATCGGCGAGCGCCATTGCTCCGGCAAGATCGATCCAGCTTTCGCGCTGCACCATCACCGGCGCTTCCGGGTCAGCCGCCTCGCGCTGGTTGGCGAGGCGCAATGTCTGTGCGCGCGCGGCAGAAATCAATATATCGGCGCAGGCATCAGGATCAAACGCGGGTAGGCTAGCCTCATCCGCGCTTTCGACCGCAAGCAAATGCAACCGTTCCTCGCCCGCACGCACCTCAACCGGCCAGCCGCGCCGCAGCGCGTCAATCGCCTTGGCGACTGCCCGCGCGGCCGCCGGCTCGTTCATCAGAAGACGAACTCGGTAATGAGCGGGGCGTGATCAGATGGGCGCGCCCAACTGCGGCAATTTTCGGCGACACGGTGGCTCACCGCCTTGTCGGCGAGCTGCGGGCTGACCCATATATGGTCAAGCCTGCGGCCCCGGTCCGACGCCAGCCAGTCCTTCGCGCGATAGCTCCACCAGGTATAGAGCCGCTCTGGCGCAGGGTAGAATTTGCGACCGATGTCTACCCAGTCGTGTGCGGCCTGCAACCGCCCCAGCAGTTCGCACTCCACCGGCGTATGGCTGACGACATCGACAAGCTGCTTGTGGTTCCACACATCGCTTTCCAGCGGGGCGATGTTGAAATCGCCAGTGAGGATCGTCGGCACGTCGAGCTTTTCCGCCCAGTCGATCATGCGGCCGAGAAAATCGAGCTTCTGGCCGAATTTGGGATTCTGCTCCCGGTCGGGCACCTCGCCGCCCGCAGGCACATAGACATTCTCCAGCCGCACGCCATTGTCGAGCCGCACGCCGACATGGCGTGCTTCCTTGTTGGCCTGCCAATCGAGCCGGTCGTCCTCGCGCATCGGCACCTTGCTGATGATCGCGACGCCATGATGCATCGGCTGGCCGTGGAGGATGTGGTGATTATAGCCCATTTGGCGAAAGACGCCGCCGGGGAAAATGTCGTCAGTGACCTTGGTTTCCTGAAGGCAGAGAATGTCCGGCGCTTCTTCCTGCAAAAAGCGGGTGACGAGATCGATACGGGCGCGGACGCTGTTGATATTCCACGATGCGATTTTGAGTGTTTGAGCCATATTCCATTCCCCCTAGGAGGCTTGGCATGGCTGCGCAAGCCATGAACGCGGTAAATGAAAGACCCTCGCTCCGGGGGCGTGGAGCGAGGGTCCAGTCTGCGCTATTGGGCGCAATCACAAAGTGGGCGGGCCGGATAACAGGGGGAAGCCCGGCCGCTTCCTCTGCGGTTAACCCTTCATAGACGAGTCAGGCTGTCGCCAACATGAACAGAAACCTGAACGAAACGATTTGTCGCTCGCAGGCACCATTTAACCGCCTGCGCGTGGGCCTTGCGGGCGGGGGTCGCGCCAGCGGAAGGCGGAGTCTGCGACTGCTGCATTATATTGCTGGCCGGTGAGGCGAACGGCGGTGCGATTGCCCTGCGCATCGCGCGCTACCCAGCCATAGAGATTGAGGCCGCCGGGCGCGGAAGGCAGGCGCTTGAATACCAGTGTGATGGTGCCGAATTCCGGGCGTTTGGGGTCGCGCGCCTCGATAGAAAGCAGGCTGGAGTCGCCGGTCTGGATCACCTTGCTGAACTTGGTGAAATCCCGGCTGGGATCAATGAGTGCGCCCAGGGGCGAACTCTTGATCGGCCAGCGCTGCACCTGTCGCACCTCATAGTCGATCAGGGTGAGCGCGCTGCCATCCCCGACGATCAGCAACGGCACGCCCTGCTGATACTGAAATCGGATCTTGCCGGGCTGCTTCAAGGTCAGCTTACCGTTGAGCGTCTGACCCCTGCGGTCAGTCTGTGCAAAATCGGCGACGAGGCTCTTCGTCTCGCGGATATAGGCCGCAACGCGGGCAAGATCCGTTGCATCCGAGGAAGTCTGCATCTGCGCACTTCCGGCGGCCATGGGAAGCGTGAGCGAGGCGGCGCTGCACAATAATATAGCGGCAATACGAAGCGGTATCATATCTGTCTCCTTGTCGCCCGTTTATACGCCGCGCATTGAATGGGTGCTGAACCCGCTTGGTTCGCCGATTTAGCGTGCGTGGTAGCGCAGGCGGCCAACGAAACGCGCGAGGCTGGGGCGACGTTCCGCATTTCGGGTGAAGCGTGCTTTGGCTTTCTCGAACCGCATGATGCCTTCGATCCTGCGCGCGAGGAACGCACTGGTTTCGGCATGATTGTCGCTCTTGTCATTCACAAATACGAGCAAGCTAGCGGCATAGATGCCAGCGAGGATCGAGCGCTTGGTGTAGTAGTTATAATCGACCGATGTATCGCCCGCCGCGCGCCACATATGATCCGCCGCGCGCCAGCCAAGCTGCGCTGCGCGCGCCATATTTTGCGGCATGGCGAGAATCGAAAGCGCCCGACGGAGCGATTCCCTGTCCGCCTCCATTGCGGCGAGACGCGCTTCGACCAGTGACGTGATCTTCTGGCGTATCTTCATCGCGTCGAGTGTCTCAGATGGGCAGGCGGCGATCATCTCTGTGTCGATATGTGCGAACCAGGCGTCTATCATCGCCATCGCGCCGCCATCAAAGGCGAGGGCGGCGATCACCGGATCAACGCCCGCCTGCGATGCCGCCATCTCCACCGCCGCCTTGCTCCAGCCATCGAACGCCGCATTGCGCGCAATGATGGGCGCTAGCGCGGCGCGCACCTCATCAAGCGTGGGATCAGTGGGAAGGACGTTTTGTGCCATAAGCCCTATTTAGAGCCGGACGTGACACAGGCAAGACGTATCCGGTCAGGCGGCAAACTTCTCGCGCAGCTCCAGCATGCGGATCGCCGCTTTCGCGGCCTCACCACCCTTGTCCTTCTCGTCCTTCTTGGCGCGGGTAAGTGCCTGCGCTTCGTTTTCCACGGTGAGAATACCGTTGCCGATAGGCAGGCCATCGAGAGAGAGCGCCATCAAGCCGCGCGCGCTTTCATTGGAAACGACTTCGAAATGATAGGTCTCACCGCGGATCACTACGCCAATGGCGACATAGCCATCATATTCCCCGCTTTCCGCCGCGAGCGCGACAGCGCCCGGTATTTCCAGCGCGCCGGGCACGGTGAGGACTTCATGGCTATGCCCCGCTGCCTTCAGAGCAGTCACCGCACCATCGATCAGCAGGTCGTTCAGATGGTCGTAAAACCGCGCCTCAACGATCAGAAACTTCGCCAAAACCTCTCTCCTCAATTCTCGATGGCGCGTTGGCCGACAACTGCGAGGCCATAGCCATCCAGTGCGACGAGACTATGGTGCGTGTTGGTGAGCAATATCATGTCATGCACGCCCAGCTCGGCCAGAATTTGCGCGCCAACGCCATAGTCGCGCAGTTCATCCATGTCGCGCGGCTGAGTTCCATCGCGAACCTGCAGCAGCCGCGAAAAATCATCGGGCGTGCGGCGGTTGATGGCAACGATAAGGCCTGAGCCTTCCTCACCAATGATCTCCATCGAGCGGGCAAGAATACCTGCGCGCGGGCTTTCCTCGCCAAAAACATCGGTAAGCGGGCTGAGCTGATGCATACGGACTAGGGTCGGCTTGTCAGGGTCAATATGCCCCTTTTGCAGCACGAGCTGTTCGGATTGCGTGGCACTGTTGAAGAAGGTGATGGCCTTCCAGTCTCCGCCCCAGCGGCTGGTGAAGTCGGCCTCGGTACGGCGTTCGATCAGATGGTCGTGCCGTCGCCGGTAAGCGATGAGATCACGGATCGTGCCGATCTTGAGATTATGGCGCTGGGCGAAGGGGATGAGATCGTCGAGCCGAGCCATTGTGCCGTCGTCCTTCATGATCTCGCAGATCACGCCGGAGGGATTGAGGCCCGCTAGGCGGGACACATCGACCGCCGCTTCGGTGTGGCCGGTGCGGACAAGTACTCCGCCGTCGCGCGCCACCAACGGAAAAACATGACCCGGCGTCACGATGTCCTGCCGTCCCTTGGAGGCATCGATGGCGACAGCGATAGTGCGGGCGCGGTCCGCTGCCGATATACCGGTCGTCACGCCTTCACGTGCCTCGATCGAAACGGTGAAGGCGGTTTCGTGGCGGGTGCCGTTGGCGCGGCTCATAAGGTCAAGGCCGAGCTGATCGACGCGCGCCTTGGTCAGTGCGAGACAGATAAGCCCGCGACCGTGCGTCGCCATGAAGTTGATCGCGTCCGGCGTCGCCATCTGCGCGGGGATGACAAGATCGCCTTCATTCTCGCGGTCCTCATCGTCGACGAGGATGAACATGCGGCCATTCCGCGCCTCGTTTATGATCTCCTCGGGTGAGGCGAGGGCCGTGCCGCTTTCACGCTTGATGAGATAGGATTCGAGCTTGGCGAGTGTGTCCGCCGTCGGGTTCCAGTCGTCATCGCCAAGCTTGCGCAGGCTGTTGGCGTGGAGCCCGGCTGCGCGGGCAAGGCCTGAGCGGGACATGGCGCCACCGCGAATGAGATTTTCGATCTCGGCAATCAGTTGTGTAGACATAAGCAATCAAAATCACACTACAATGTGATAGTCAAGATATCGAATCACATTCAAACTACTGTGATGCGTTCTTTCATCCGGGCTAGATACCGCGCCAGCACATCAATCTCGATGTTGACGGGGCGCCCGACCGCCAGTTCGTCCAATGTGGTGACGGACCATGTGTGCGGGATGAGATTGATGCTGAAATGGGTTTCGCCCTTGTGATCGGCCACTTCGTTCACAGTAAGCGAGACGCCATTGATGGTGATCGAGCCCTTTTGCGCAACATAAGGCGCGATCTCTGGGCTGACGGAGAAGCCGACACGCCGCGATTCGCCCTCTTCGCACACGCCCAGCACCGTCGCTATGCCATCGACATGGCCGGTGACGATATGCCCGCCCAGTTCATCGCCGAGCTTCAGCGCACGCTCAAGGTTGAGGCGGCGGCCCTTCTCCCACATGCCGGGCGCGGTACGGCGTACCGTTTCGGCGGACGCATCGACCGCGAACCAGCCCTTTTCATCCGCGCTCACACCCTTGTCGACAACCGTGAGGCAGACGCCAGAGCAGGCGATCGATGCGCCGAGCGCGACGCTGTCCATATCGTAGCCGCAGGATATGACGAGGTGGAGGTCTCCCCGCTGATCTGCTGAGACGATGGTGCCGATGTCGGTGACGATGCCGGTAAACATGGCTTGGCTCTAACCTTCCCTAACCCTCGCGTAAACCTCCATTGCATCCTTTCCGAACATGCGCCTGTCGGTGAGGTGCCAGCGGCCATGCGCGGCGTCGAGCGAGGGGAGCCCGATGTCGCCAATTGCCTGCCTGCCACCGCCAATGAGGATAGGCGCGCGATAGAGCAACAGGGTATCGACCAGATCGGCGTGGAGAAAAGCGGCTGCGGTCTGTGCGCCGCCTTCGACCAGCAGGCTTGAAACGTCTTCCAGGTCAGCGATCCGCATGGGATCATCGATCAGTGTCCAGCTTTCGGGCGCTTCTCCATGCCCGAGCAGGATGCGCCGGGGCGAGCGGTCGTCCAGCCCAGGCAGGCGCACATCGAGCCGCGGCGCGTCTGCCCAGCATGTGCCGCGCCCCACCAATATCGCCTCATGCTGTGCGCGGACCAGATGCGCGTGCGCTCGAGCAGTGGCTCCGGTGATCCATTGGCTGGTTCCATCAGCCATCGCTATGCAGCCATCCAGCGAAAGGCCGAGCTTCAGCGTAACGGCTGGGCGCCCAAGCGTCTGGCGTGCGAAGAAACCGGCCATCGCCGCGCGCGCTTCTGCTGCCAGTACGCCGCTGATGACTTCTATTCCCTGCTCGCGTAGCCACTTAATGCTCTGGCCGTTGGTGCGTGGGTCAGGGTCCATGGCTGCGATGACGACTCTCGCGATCCCGGCGCGATGCAGTAATTCGACGCAGCGCGGCCCGCGAGGAGAGAGGTGAAAACACGGCTCCAGTGTCACATAGGCGGTTGCGCCGTCCGTCAATCCATCAGCTTGCACCAAGGCTTGGGCCTCGGCATGGGGGCGGCCTCCGGGCTGGGTCCAGCCTCGACCAATAATAATGCCGTCACGAACGATGACGCAGCCGACATTAGGGTTAGGCGAAGTCCGGCCCAATCCGCGCAATGATAGCGCGATCGCCGCGCGGATGAAACGGATGTCAGCTGACGAAGGCTTCATTGTGCAGTTGCAGGGGAAGGGGCTTGTACGACAGATGTGGCGGTCAGGCCTTTGCCTGCGTCCAAGCGCGCCTGCGCCTCAGCCAGCCGCTTATCGAGCTGAGCATTGAGTATGCGCACAGCCTCCGCTTCCTTCACGGCGTTCTTTCTCTCTTCCTCACGCCATTCGACTCCGAACATGTCGGCGATTTTCTGCATCTCTTTCTGCTTTTTGTGCAAAGCCGCAACCCGATCGGCCAGATCCTTCTTCTGCTGGAGGATGACAGCGATGTCAGAGCGGTCTGCACGCCAGTTCTCGAAATACATGATCTTGTTCTGCTTGGGCATAGTATTGGTATCTGCATCCGCGATGAACATCCAGATGATCACCCATGTCATCGCGGCAGATACGCCCAGCAGCGGCCAGCGATGTGCGCGTTGTTCGCGGATATAGCCCCATAGATCGCCTGCAGCGGACTTGGGGGAAACAGGGCGAGGGAATATGGCCATGCCTGCCCTATAAGCGCTTGAGCGTGGCGATGCAAAAGGTCTGCCCGGCTGCCCGGAAATCATATGGGAAAACAACAAAAAATCTAAACCCAATCAAACTGGGTAAATAAAAGTTCACACATTAGGCCTATTTGAGAAGTGCGACCTGACGGGTTGGAAGTTAAACCAGCCTATCACACTTACCCGGCGCCCTTATGGGCGTCGGGTTTTTATTTATATATCATAGAATTATTCTTGTACCTGACGAGAATCAGGCGGGCATCAGATGGCGTTCGCCTGCGATTCGCATCATCGCCTTTTGCAGCTTCTCAAACGCGCGTACCTCGATCTGGCGGACGCGTTCGCGGCTGACGCCATAAACCTGGGAGAGTTCCTCCAGCGTTTTCGGCTCTTCGGCAAGGCGGCGCTCGGTGAGGATGTGCTGCTCGCGGTCGTTCAAGCTATCCATCGCCTCCAGCAATAGGCTGTGGCGGATTTCCTGCTCCTCGGCATTGGCGACGCGCTCGTCCTGAAGGGGGTTTTCGTCCGCCAGCCAATCCTGCCACTGGCCCTCGCCGTCCTCGCGCATCGGCACGTTCAAAGACGTGTCGCCGCCCATAGCCATACGGCGGTTCATGCTGACGACATCGTCCTCGGAAACGCCAAGATCGGTCGCGATCTTGGTCACATCCTCCGGGCGCAGGTCGCCATCCTCGAAGGCCTCGATATTGTTCTTCATGCGCCGCAGGTTGAAAAACAGCTTCTTCTGCGCGGCGGTGGTGCCCATCTTCACCAATGACCAGCTGCGCAGAATGAATTCCTGGATCGACGCCCTGATCCACCACATCGCATAGGTGGCGAGACGGAAGCCGCGATCCGGCTCGAATTTCTTCACGCCTTGCATCAGGCCGATATTGCCCTCTGAAATCAGTTCGCTCACCGGTAGGCCATAGCCGCGATACCCCATCGCGATCTTGGCGACGAGGCGGAGATGGCTTGTGACGAGCTGCGCGGCGGATTCAGGATCCTGATGTTCCTGATAGCGCTTTGCGAGCATATATTCCTGCTCGGCTGAGAGAACCGGAAATTTACGGATCTCCGCGAGGTAGCGATTAAGGCTGGCATCCGTGCCGAGGGCAGGCACTATCGCTTTGGATGGTTTGCCGTTTGCCATTTTACTGTACCCCAATCCCTTCTGTATCGCGCCCATATGGTGCGCTTCGTTCGAATTGCTAGCCCTGTCTATACGCGGAGCTGGCTTAACAGTTCCTGCATATCGGCAGGCAACCTGCTCTCAAAATCGAGCTTTTCCTTCGTTATAGGATGAATAAACCCCAGCGCGGCGGCATGCAACGCCTGCCGGGCAAATGTTTGCTTGTGGCCGCCATTGCCGAACTTCATCCGTCCCGCCTTGCCATGGACCGGATCGCCGATCAGCGGATGGCCGATATGGCTCATATGCACGCGCACCTGATGCGTGCGGCCGGTCTCCAGCCGACACTCGACAAGCGCCGCGTCTTTCAGCGTTTCGACAGTGCGATAATGGGTCACGGCATGCTTGCCACGGCCCTCACGCTGCACCGCCATCTTCTTGCGATCATGATCCGAGCGGCCGATCCAAGTATCGACCGTGCCATTCGTTGGGCGGGGGTGGCCGCGCACTATCGCAAGATAGCGCCGTGTGATGCTGTGATCCTTGAACTGCACCGCCAGCCCTTCATGTGCAGCGTCGGATTTAGCGACGACGAGCAAGCCGGACGTATCCTTGTCGATGCGGTGGACGATGCCGGGCCGGGCAACGCCGCCGATGCCGGATAATTGCCCCGCGCAGTGATGCAGCAGTGCGTTGACTAATGTGCCATCGAGATTGCCCGCAGCCGGGTGAACGACGAGGCCAGCTGGCTTGTCGACCACGATGAGGTGCGCGTCCTCGTAGGCGATACTGAGGGGAATATCCTGCGCGATGGCGTCGGCGGGCACTGCGTCGGGGATAGTGAGGCAATAGGTCTGGCCGGGTGCGACCTTGGCTGACGGGTCGCGCATCGCCAGCCCGCGTTTGTTCGCTACATGGCCTTCGAGGATCAAGGCCTTGAGCCGTTCGCGCGAGAGGCTTGGGACGAGCGCCGCTAAAGCCTTGTCCAGACGTACGCCGGACTGCGTCTCGTCGACCGTTACACTCATGCTGGAACTGGCTTCCCCCATCGCGTAGGGATGTGGGGATGACGGTCACTATATCAAGGGCGATGCTGAACTCTATTCTGGCGCGTGCGGTCGATGCGCCGGACAGCGAGATTTGCGGGCTCCTTCTGGGAGAGGGGGATAGGATCAGGGAGGCGCGGGAGGCGATGAACATCTCCGCCGAGCCGGAGCGGCGCTTCGAGCTTGATCCTGTCACCCTGCTAACGGCGCACAAAGAGGCGCGGGCGGGCGGGCCTGCAGTGATCGGCCATTATCATTCGCACCCGGTTGGCACTGTCGAGCCATCAGCCTGCGATGCGGACATGGCGGTGCCAGATGGTGCGCTTTGGCTGATCTGCGGGCCGAATGGCCGCTACGCGCTGTGGCGTGCCGGAACAGAAGGGCTGCATGGCCGGTTCAGTGCTGTCGAACTGATGGTGGAGCACGAATAAGGCGATCCCGCTTGCTTATCCGCCGTCATGGCGGCAAAGACGGGATCACAGCGAAGGCTAGGGGGCGAAATGGGCAGTCAGGAAGCAGGACAACAGGGCGATCCGGTGCTGGATTTCGCGGCGCTGCTATGTTCGCGGCTGTGCCATGACCTGCTGAGCCCGGTGGGCGCTTTCAACAACGGCCTTGAACTGATGGCCGACGAGACCGACCCGGAAATGCGCGCGCGCTGCCTCGATCTGCTGGCGGAGAGCGCTCGGACATCGGCCTCGAAGCTCAAATTCTTCCGTTTGGCGTTCGGCTCGGCAGGCGGATATGGCGATGCGGTTCCGCCGGATGAGGCGCGACAGGCGATCGAAGGTATGTTCGCGTCGTCGGGCCGGGTGAAGGTCGGCTGGCTGGTGCCGGAAGAGGCGATCAACAAACGCGCGGTGAAGGTGCTGCTCAATCTCGCGCTGATCGCTGGCGACGCGCTTGTGCGCGGCGGTCAGCTTGACATCGGTGTCGAGGTGCGAACCGATGCCGTGGAACTCGCCGTTCGCGGGCAGGGGCAGAAGATTGTGCTCGATGAAGAGCTGCGCGCCGCACTCTCAGGCCAGTTGCGTGATGAGGCCGTCACCTCCCGCTCTGCCGCCGCCTGGATGACACGCCAACTCGTCGAGCGGGCTGGCGGAGAAATGATGCTCTCCGCTCCCGGTGAGCCTGCTTTGGTCTTTGGTGCGGTCCTGCCCGCTTAACTATTGATTTTTGCGTAGTTTAACCCGGTTTTAACCATGTCTGTCCAACATGCGACGCGATAGTGTGTCGCGGATGGGTCAATGGAAGAACTGCTTTCCGATTTCGTTGCAGAAACGCAGGAAGGGCTGGAGGCGCTTGCCAATATAGTGGTGGCGCTGGAGGCAGACCCGTCTGACCGCGAAAAACTCGATGAACTCTTCCGTTTTTTCCATACCGTTAAAGGCAGCTCCGGCTTCCTCAATCTGCCCCGTTTCGAGAAGCTGAGCCATGCGGCAGAGGATGTGCTCTCTGAGATACGCGGCGGCGAAGGCGTGCCCGATGCGGCGACGATCAGCGCTGTTCTTGCAATTATGGACCGCATTGCAGAGCTTTGCGCTGCCATAGTGTCTGGCGACACGCTCGATCGCAAGGACGACGAGGTCATCATCGCCGCCTTGAAGAACTGCTATGCCCAGTCGCGCATGGCAGAAGGCAAGGATGGCGCTGGTGAGACATCGGACGAAACGCAGACCAATGATCTAGAGGAATCTCAGGCCCGTCTGCCTGGCACTGCGCGCACCATCCGCCTGCCGCTGATGCTGATCGATCAGCTGATGAATGGCGTGTCTGACATGGTCCTCGCCCGCAACGAACTCTCCCGCAAGCTGCGTGCGATCGAGCCGGAGCCGGAGTTAGAATCAGCATTCGAACGTCTGTCGAACTGCATCGCGGATATGCGCGACACCATTTCCAAGACCCGCATGCAGCGCGTGGACCGTCTTTTTATGGCAATCCCGCGCATGGTGCGCGATTTGAGCCGTGAGCTGGGCAAGCAGATCAATCTGGTGCTCGAGGGCGGCGATGTTGAAATGGATCGTGAGATGGTCGAGGCCGTGATCGACCCTCTGACGCATATCGTACGCAACAGCATCGATCATGGCATCGAAAGCCCTGAGCAGCGTCGCGAGGCGGGCAAGCCGGAAGCAGGCAGGCTTTGTGTGTCCGCGCATCAGTCTGGCAGCCAGATCGTCATCGAAGTCTCGGACGACGGGCGCGGGATCAATACCGAAGCGGTGGTCAATAAGGTGGTCTCCGCAGGGCTAATGACCCGGAAGGATGCGGCAGGCTTGAGCGAACAGGCTAAGATGGAGCTGATCTTCACCCCGGGCCTCTCGACTGCGGATCAGGTGACGGCAATTTCAGGACGCGGCGTGGGCATGGATATCGTGCGCGCCAATATCGAGCGGATCGGTGGCGTCATTGCCTTGGCGAGCGAGCCGGGCAGGGGGCTCACCCTCACCATGCGCGTGCCGCTGACATTGACAATCATTCCGGGCCTGATCCTCAATGCAGGCGGCATCAACTTCGCCATCCCGCGCTCCGCCGTGATTGAAATCCTGCACGACAATAATCCCACCGTTTCTGTTTCACGGCTGGGTGGCGGACTTACCGCCACGATCCGCGATACCCGCTACTCGATGATCGATCTCGAGGATGTGATCGGCATGCCGATGATTGAACGGCAGGGCGCGCGATCGCTCATGCTGGTGCGCTCGACCGGCGGAAAACCCTATATTCTTGGTGTGTCCCATGTGGAAAACCATGAAGAGCTCGTGATCCGCCCGGCAGCGCCGATGGTTATGGCGGCGGGCATATATGCGGGCATGACCCTGCCCGATAACGGCCAGCCGATGCTGCTGCTCGATGCAGGCGGCATCGCGCAGGTGGCGCAGCTTCCGCTTATCTCCGAAACTGTCGACCGGGCTGCAACCTATGACCGCCCTGCGCAACAGACTGGCGGCAGCTACACCGGTCTGCGCTATATCGAGCTTTCAGGCGAAGAACGTATTATCCGCCTCTCGCTGGTAGAGCGTGTAGAGGATATTCCGCTCGGCTGCTTCAGTGTTTCCGCTGGGCAGCCCTGTGTCACGATCGGTGATCGTATCGTCGCTTCTGCACGTGTTGTCGGTGCGGCTGATGTCCAGACCGGAACCAATGATGTAACCTGCCTGCGCATTCGCGATGACCTTCACGAACTATGTTACCCTATTCGTATGGTGGTCGATATCGAGGAAGTTTCGAACGCACTCGATATGTCCGCGCGGCATGGATTGGTTGCAGGCTTGGTGCTGCTGGAAGGCCGTCAGGTTGAGGTGGTGGACAGCATCGCCGTTCTGGCGCTGGCTGGAGCAGCAGAGATACGCGCCATTGCCAATGATAAGGCTCCGACCCGCTGTTTTGTTCCCGATGCGGATGACCCGTGGAACAGGGAGATATTGGCGCCACTGCTGGGGCAGGCCGGGTTCGAGATTGTCTGGGGCGGCGAAAATGTGGCGCATAGGCCGGGCGATATTGTGCTCCTCACATCGGATGATGGGATTGCACCCGCTGAGCTTGCCCCTGACGCGCCTTTGGTACGCTTGCGCCGTGCCAGCCAGCCGCAGGGGCCGGATGACAACAGTATCTACCGTTACGATCAGGATGCGTTGATCGGTGCGATTACCACATTGGGGCAAAGGGGCGTGGCAGCATGAACGGGCTTTATCTGTTTGCGCGTATAGCTGGCACTGCGGTCGCCATCAGCACTGACGAGGTCGATGCTGTGGTGCGGCTGCGTGAACTTTCCGCCATTCCGGGTGTGGCGAGCCATATTGCCGGCCTTTCCGCGCTGCGCAGCCGCGTGTTGACCATCATAGATGCAGCCGCTCTGGTGCTCGGCCAAAAATCCTCCTGCACCCTTTTGGAAGACAGCGACGAGGAATGTCATGCGGTCGTCTGCGAAATCGGCGGACATGGCTATGGCATTCTTGTGGATCGCGTGGATGATATCCAGACCGTCGAGACCCCGCCGGTGCCGATCTGCGGCCGGATTGATCCGGTGTGGCAGTCCTATGCAACAGGGGTGATTGAAACCAATGGCGAGCCCTATTTCCTCATTAGTCTCGCTGGCTTCCTCGATTCCTGTTTTTCTGCGCAAGCCGCCTGAATATCCTGTTTACCTTTCGCTCAGCTTTATCGCCTATAATGATGAAATAAGGCCAAGTTTTAGGGAAAGCCGATATGAAAAACTGCCTGGTAGTGGACGATTCCAAGGTCATTCGTAAGGTTGCGCGTCACATCCTCGAATCGCTCGACATCAGCGTCAGCGAGGCGTGCGATGGCCGTGATGCACTCAATCAGTGCCAAAGCAGCGATCATGATGTGGTATTGCTGGACTGGAACATGCCGGTAATGAGCGGCATGGAGTTCCTGCAGCAGTTGACTGCAACCCGCACAAACCGGCCCAAGGTCATCTTCTGCACCACTGAAAACGGCCTCGGCCACATCAAGGCCGCCCTTGACGCCGGTGCCGACGAATATGTTATGAAGCCGTTCGATCGCGATACCCTCGAAAGCAAGCTGCAGATCGTCGGCGTGCTCTGAAGCACGCCTGAAATAATTTTCATCTTCGGGACTGGGCGATGAACGCCGTTTTGCCTGCCAGAAACTATAGCACGCGGGCAGGCGCCGTCCGGGTTCTCATGGTCGACGACTCGGTCGTGGTGCGTTCGGTCGTCCGCAGCATTTTCGATGACGTCACCGATATAGAGCTGGTCTGCACTGCTGGGCATCTGGAGGAGGCCTACGCCTTTCTTGCGGATCAGTCCGTAGACATCGTGCTGCTCGATCACGAAATGCCTGGGCAGAAGGGGCTGGATGCGCTGCCTCATATACTGAAAATTGCCCGCGACGCGCATGTCATCATGCTTTCCACCCATTGTCAGCGCGGCAGCAAGACGGCAGTCGCCGCACTCTCGCTCGGTGCAAGCGACGCGCTGGCGAAGCCAGCCAGTGGCGAAGCTGGGGCTGCGTTTGGCGAGCAGTTGCTCTGTCGCATCCGCCGTCTCGCTTCCGCCCGCCGCCATCGCAGGGCGGAATATGCGGTTATCACGCAGCGTGCCCTGCCAGAAAATTTCAGAGCGGAGTGCATCGGCATCGGCGCCTCGACGGGAGGCATTCATGCTGTGGCTGAGTTTTTCGAAATGCTCGAGGGTAAGCCTGCAGTGCCTATCCTTATTACCCAACATCTGCCCGCGCCCTTCATCTCGCATTATGCACGGCAGGTTGCGCGCATGTGCGCCCTTCCGGTCAGCGTCGCGAAGGATGGCGAGGTGCTGCGTGTCGGACATGTCTATATCGCTCCCGGCGATGCAAGCCTTTCGAGCAGACGGGACGGAAATGCCGTTCGGGCTCTCCTCACCGACGAGGCCGATCCATACAGTATGGCGCGGCCTTCAGTGAACCACATGTTCAGGGGCATGGCGCAAAGCTACGGCGCGGGCGCGCTTGGCATCGTCCTTACTGGTATCGGGCGGGATGGCACTGCGGGCGGTCGGGAAGTCATCAAGGCAGGTGGTGCATTGATTGCCCAGGATCAAGCGAGCAGCACCATATGGGGTATGCCGTCTTCGGTGGTGCGTGCTGGCATTACCTCCGCCATGCTTCCGCCGTCCGAGATGCCGCGCTATCTGCGTGAGCATTGCGGGGTGGCGGCATGAAGGAAGTCGTCCTCACCCCATCGATGCGCTTTCTAGCCGATCTGCTTCACACGCATACGGGGCAGATACTCTCCGAAAGCCGCATGTGGCGGATCGAGGCCGCGCTCGGCCCGGTGCTGCGCGCGCATGGTCTGGGTTCGCTTGATGCGCTTGTGAGCGCGATCGAAAGCAATATTCGCGGAAATCTGGTGATCGAGGCAGTCGATGCCCTGCTCAATAATGAGACCAGCTTTTTCCGTGATACCCATATCTTCAAACTGCTGGCAGAGGCCATCCTCCCCGCGGCGATGGAGCGGGCGTTGGCGGCGGGCAGAAAGAAGGTGCTGCGTGTATGGTGTGCGGGCTGCTCCAGCGGGCAAGAGGCACTGTCGCTCGCGATGCTGTTTCGCAACGGTGAGGCCAAATGGCCGGACTGGAAACTTGAGATATTAGCGACCGATGTCTCGCATGAGGCGATCGGTAAGGCCCAGTCGGGTATTATCACACAGATGGAGGCCCAGCGCGGGCTGTCTATATCAGACATGATGCGCTGGATGGAGCCACGCGGCGATGAATGGAAAATAAGTCCATCGCTCCTTGGAATGATCGATTTCCGGGTGGATAATCTCTGCGCGCCCAAAGCCCCTAAGGGTGATTTCGATATCATCCTGTGCCGCAATGTCCTGCTTTACTTCGATGCCGAACGAAAGCAGGAGCTATTCTCGCTCTTCGCCAAGCACAGTCTGGCAGGAAGCTGGCTGCTTCTTGGTGCTGGTGAAACCACTATCGGCCTTACGACCCTGTTTGCTGCGAGCCAGAAATATCGCGGCGTGTATGAACGTACGGAACCCGCTTGATCGATAAGGGCTTGTCCGCCATTGTGCTCCCCGCAGGGAAATTGCGTGGTAAAAAGATAAAGGACAACGAAGCCCGGTGAAAGAACGGCCGTCACCCAATCATGACGAACGCAAGCTGCCGGTGTCTATGCTGGTGCTGCATTATACCGGTATGCCCGATGCGGCGAGCGCGATCGACTGGCTCGCCAACCCTGAGTCAAAAGTCTCCGCGCATTATGTGGTGACGGAGGAGGGCGAGGTCGTCCGTATGGTGGCGGAGGACAAGCGCGCGTGGCATGCGGGCAAGAGCTGGTGGCGTGGGATAACGGACGTCAACTCCGCCAGCATTGGTATCGAGATCGTCAATCCCGGCCATGAATGGGGCTATCGGGCGTTCCCGGATGCGCAGATCGAGGCGCTGATCCCGCTGGTGCACGAGATTGTGCAGCGCCATGGCATCACACGCGGCAACATCGTCGGTCATTCGGATGTCGCGCCGGAGCGTAAGCAAGACCCCGGCGAGCTGTTCCCTTGGGCGAAGCTCGCGCGCCTGCGGCTCGCCCTCCCACGCCCGACCAAACATCTTATGGACCCGCTGTGGTCAGACAGCGCCTTCATGCTGGCACTGGAACGCTTTGGCTATGACATCAAGGAACCGGAAGCCGCCGTCCGCGCCTTCCAGCGCCGCTTCCGCCCTGAGCTGATCGACGGGATCATCTGCGGCGAGTGCCGCGCGATCTTGCTGGCGCTGCTGTTGCCCAAGCCAACCGGGGATGAGTGAGAGGGTCGGCTCGCGCCTGACCCTCTAAAGCACTGCCTCAAGCGAAAGGCGTCGCAAACTCCATGCGGATGCCGCCCGGTATGAACACCAGAAAATGCCGGGTCGTTGCTCCGGGGCGAATGGGTCCGGGCGCGAAATCGACCACCACACCGGGATGGGCGCTCACCTTCTCCCACGCCGCATCCAGCTCCTCGTCATTCGCCACGGCAAGCGAGAGGTGGTGCAGCCCGATATTCGCACGCCGGTCGAATGCCCGCGCGGTCAGCGGGTCTTCCGCGCGCCACAAAGTGAGCAGCACCGCACCGTCTGACACGAAGATCGCGGGATAGCTAGGCACGCCGCCGACCTCATCGAAACCCAGAACGCCGCAGAAAAAGGCGCGCGCCTGATCGAGATCGGGCACTGTAAGCCCGATATGGTGGACGCCGCGGGTAAGCTTATGGTTCATGGGATCATTCCTTCCAGTTCGGTTATGCGGGCGCGCAATCGCGCGAGTTCTTCAAGCAACGGCTGGGTGCCGCGCTGTATCTCCGCCTCGGTAAAGCGCGGTGTGATGTGTTGCGGGCAGTTCCAGTCGAACCCTACGATATCGATCACAAAGGCTCGTTCAGGCTGCGCCGGGTAACCGGGTGATGACAGAGCGGCGACATCCGCCGGATCGTCGCTGGTAGTGGCATGGCCGATGAGCTTCAGGCGGCGGCGGTTCGGATAATCCATCAGAAACAGCGCGACGCGATCATCGGCGGCCAGATTGGCGGTCGAGAGAAACTGACGGTTGCCCTGAAAGTCGGCAAAGCCGATCCGGTTGCCCGCGATGCGCTTCAGGAAGCCGGCAGGCCCGCCGCGATGCTGGATATAGGGCCAGCCGCCTTCGGTGATGCTCGCGATGTAGAAGCTGTCGCGGGCGGCGATAAACTCGGCCTCCCGCTCGGTGAGCTTGTCCATCTCGCCCGCGGTGGCTTCCATGCGTGCGTAGGAAGCGCGCGATCCTGCCGCTTCCTGCATGCTCCGGGCGCCCGGGCCGAACATCGTGTGGAGATATGTTGCTGCCATGCGATGCAGCTAGCGCGTTTCTGTATTTGTGATAATAACGAGAAATATACTTTCACTATTTCAGTTTGGAGAATAATGGATCGCTTCGAAACCCTGAGCGCCTTTGTCGCGGTGGCCGATCAACGTGGCTTTGCGGCTGCCGCCCGCGCGCTCAACCTCTCTCCCCCCGCCATTACCCGCGCCGTGGCCGATCTTGAGCGGCATCTGGGCGTTACCCTGTTTCATCGCTCTACCCGCGCGGTGTCACTGACGGACGAGGGAGTGGCGTTTCTGGGCCGTGCGCGGCGGATATTGGCGGAGCTGCGCGAAGCGGAACAGATTGTAATGGGCGGACGGACGGTGCCGCGCGGCCAGCTTGTCGTCACGGCGCCGGTGGTGTTCGGCCGCCTGCATGTGTTGCCCGCCATCAGTGCGCTGCTGGAGGAACATGCCGGGCTTAACGCGCGCATGATGCTGATCGACCGCAATGTACGCATCATTGAGGAGGGGATCGATGTCGCGGTGCGCATCGGTCCGCTGGTAGACAGCAGTCTGCGCGCGGTGGCGATCGGCTCCGTGCAGCAAACTATCGTTGCCAGCCCGGCCTATCTCGCCGCGCATGGCGTTCCCTCTGTTCCGGGCGATCTGACCGGTCATCGCTGCATCGTAGGGAGCGGCGTGCGCGTTGGCACCACATGGAGCTTCGGCGCCAAGGGCGAAATTCCGGTAGAGATCGCGCCGCGTATGACCATCAACACGGTCGACGCCACGATCGCGGCGGCGGAGGCGGGCGTCGGCCTCGCCAATGTGCTGAGCTATCAGTCCGCGGAGGCGATAGCGGCGGGGCGGCTAGTGCGGGTGCTGGCGGACCATGCGCCCGCGCCGATCCCGGTCACGTTGCTATACGATCCGGGCCGCGCGACGATGCCCGCAGTGCGGCTGTTTATCGAGGCGATGCGCAAGCGCGCAAGGCACGTCGGCTGGGAATGAGGGGTGTAGGGCGGCCAAGGCGGCGTTTTTCGCGCCGCCTTTTATGCTATTAGTAGGTGGGGCTTAGATATTATGATATAAAGCTCGCACTAATATGACATCATAGCAGTCTAATGGGGATGGCATTTGGACGATCAAAGCTTACGTAATGTTTTGGGGATACTGAGATTATTAAAGGCAGCTAATCCAGGTGAATCCGCTTGCCAGCAGATAAAATACTGGGCAGGTGCCGATGTTACAGATGTAGGCATACATAAAGTTGCCGCTTATATCATTGAACAGACTTCACTTGCGCGAACTGTGGTCGTTAATAGCCAGTTATCTGATGAGGCTAAAGGGGGCGTCTTAAGTGCTATAGATGGCTTGGCGCGAGCATTCAGTTTGGAACAGGTGCACGGTCAATGGTCTAATCACGTGCGTGATGTTTCCAGTTCAGTATCTAGTCTGGTAATTTTGCTCAGCGCATTGGGAATTCCTACAGATTTACCGATCCCGTCGGAAGCAGGGGAGCTAATTGCTGAAATTGAAGGAATGATCATCGAATTCGACGATCAATCTCTGGATCCAGTAGTGCGTGACTTGGCTAAACGTCACTTGGCAATTCTGTCGACATTTCTGCGCCATATACCAATTTTCGGTATAGAAGGAGCATTGGTCACATACTTTGAAATGATGATGAAAATTCGGAGAGGGGATATAAAGGCTTCAGCTGCATCTCATTCAAAACTGGCCGGACTTTTTGGTCGGATGGCAACTTGGGGAGAGCGGCTTACAGCGATTGATAAGCTCTGGAACTCTGGTGCACGTTTGATCGAGCATGCTAATAACGGTATCGGTGGCCTATTGAATTACATACCGCATTGATACTTCATGGTTATTGATTTCAGAGCACAGCTATCTGCACGTACCGCCTAGCTTGTGGCAAGTAGTTAAATTTCCGCTGTCCTACATCCCACGCCCTCTGATACTTCCCCTCCAAAGGCCCCATATCGCCGCCCCCGCGCAAGGTTCACCATGCCGCCCCCCGCCGCGTGATCCCTTAGGTTCGCGTCCGCCAACGGCATTTGCTTGCCCCTCCTGTTCGCAGGAGAGACGCGCGCTGGGCTCATGCGATCCGGCCTTTGCGGCATGCGCGGCTGCCAATCGTCGCGCTAAGAATATCCCTTCGGGCGGCGGGAATGGCTGGCCCGGATGTGCTGGCTCTTTGACAGATTCGATTAATTGCGTGAACGTGCGATAATCCCGCCCTCAGGGCAGGGAGAGACCAATACCCCCCTTATAGGGCGTGACTTTCGTGACCTTTGGGTATCCCGATAAAGCGCCAGAGGGTCTATAAGCCGGGTTCTGTCCACCGCCACCGTATCCGTAAAGGACGCGTAAACGGATGGGCGGCCATTCCTCTAGGAGGCGGATTACTCCGCCCCTCAAGCAACCAACCCGGACGATCACGGGCGAAACACCCTGCCTTTGCATTGCTGCGAAAGGCGCGCCGTCCCTATTCGGTTTTGCTCCCGGTGGGGTTTACCGTGCCGCCCGCCGTTGCCGGGGGCGCGGTGCGCTCTTACCGCACCCTTTCACTTTTCGCCTTGCCGAAGCTTTAGGGCCGAAGCCTTTGGCGACCTGCTCTCTGTTGCACTTTCCCTTGGGTTTCCCCAGCCGGAAGTTATCCGGCACCGTTGTTTCGTGGAGCCCGGACTTTCCTCGCCTCGCTTTTACACAAGCCGCGGCCGCCCGACCCTCTGGCGAACGTCGCAATAGCAAAACGCGCGGGAAACGCGAAGAAAAACTTCTGTCGCCGTCTTTCTTCCGTAACGCCAGCCGGTTACACTGGTCGGCTTATGGCACGGCAAGGACGCAGAAACGATTGGGGCTTTCCCCGCTGGGGCGGTTACGGCAGCGAGCGCGCGGCGCAACAGGTGCGGCTGTGCGATCGGCATGGATGCGATCAGCCCGGCGAATGTCCCGCGCCCAAATCGCCCAACAGCAAGGAGCGCTGGTATTTCTGCCAGGCCCATGCGGCGGAATATAACAAAGGCTGGGACTATTTTCAGGGCTTGGACGAGGAGGAGCGCGCGAACCGCGAGCGTGAGGAGCGGCGCGATGCGGGCGGCTTTTCCGGCGGCGCGTTCTATGGCTGGGGCGCTCCGGGCGACGGCACCCGCAGCCGCGACGAAATGCGCGCGCTGGAGATATTGGGGCTAGAATCCGATGCTGATTTCGAGGCTGTGCGCAAGAGCTGGCGGCAACTCGCGAAGGAAAACCATCCGGACGTGAAGCCCGACGACAAGGAGGCAGCTTTAAAGTTTCAGGCGATACAGGCAGCCTATGATGTGCTGAAGGCGGCCGAGGAACGCCGGAACTGGAAGCCAGAAACTCGAGAGTGAAGCTGGTCAGGCGGTTACTTCCGCCTCTATCGCCTTCATCGCAGCCATCCCGATCTCGGCCGAGCGTTTACGCGCATCTGCGTCATAGATAAAGCCGCTGACGATCACCTCATCGACGCGCGTGCGGCGAATGAAGGCGGCGAGGTCGCGCTCCACTTGCTCTTGCGTCCCAATGCTGGAAGCGGCGAAGAAATTGGCAAGCATCGACTGCGCCATAGGCGGCAATGTGTCGCGATATCCGGGTAGGGGTGGCTGGAGGCGGCCCGGAGTTCCGGTGCGCAGCGCTACGACCGTCTGCATTGCGGAAGTGGCGATCAATTCAGCTTCTTCCTGAGTATCCGCAGCGAAGATGTTGAACCCGGCCATTGTGTAAGGCTGTTGTAGTTGTGCCGAGGGTTTGAAATCGCGACGGTAAATATGGAGCGCCTCGTCGAGCATATCGGGCGCAAAGTGCGACGCGAACGCATAAGGCAGGCCGAGATGCGCGGCGAGCTGTGCGCCATAAAGGCTCGATCCCAGGATCCACAGCGGCACATGGCTTCCTTCGCCGGGAGTCGCCTGAAACGCCAGCCGCTCGTCGCCCGCGAGAAAGGCCTGAAGCTCGATCACATTCTGCGGGAAGTTCTCGGCGCCGCTCATCATGTTCCGCCGCATCGCCTGCGCGACCCGCTGGTCCGATCCCGGCGCGCGGCCAAGGCCGAGGTCAACGCGGCCGGGAAAGAGTGCCTCCAGCGTGCCGAACTGCTCGGCAATCGCGAGCGGTGCATGATTCGGCAGCATGATGCCGCCCGCGCCGATGCGAATGGTCTTGGTCGCCGCGCCGACATGCGCGAGCACCACCGACGTGGCGGCTGATGCAATGCCGGGCATGCCGTGATGCTCTGCGGTCCAATATCGTTCATAGCCCAATGCCTCGGCATGCTGGGCGAGGTCGGCGGCGCGGATCAGCGCCTCGCGGACGGAGCCGCCCTCGGTTACGGGGACAAGATCGAGCAGAGAGAGTTTGGTCATGCGCTGCCATATGGGGCGCGTATCGCCCCAGTGCTAGACCCAATCACAAATAGCGCGCGGCAGTCTCGCGGATGAGGGCGATCATATTGGGGATGCCCTGCGTGCGATTGGAGGAAAGCTGGTTCTTGAGGTCGAACGGTGCGAGCGCGCCCTCGATGTCGGCTTCAGCCACTTGTCTTGGTGTGCCGTCCTGCACGGTTTTCAACACCAGCGCGATAATCCCCTTAGTGATGGCGGCATTGCTATCCGCCAGAAAATGCAGCCGCCCATCGTCTAGCTGCGTGGGATAGACCCAGACGGCAGCGGAGCAACCACGCACCAAGGTTGCGTCGGTCTTCAGCGCATCGGGCATCGGTTCCAGTGCCTTGCCGAGATCGATCAGCAGGCGATAGCGGTCATCGGCGTCGAGAAATTCATATTCCTCATATATGTCGGCAAGGGCGGTCATGCTGCCAGCCTATAAAGCGAAAAAAGGGAGAGGGAAGACTGCGCATCCCTCTCCCTACAATTCCCCTGTTACGGTCTTGTTATTTCAGGCTGTCGATCTCGCGGGCGAGGCGGCTGTTGCTGCTGGTGTAATGCACCTCGATGTCGCTGATGCGGCGGTCGATGTCGCGAAAGCGAGACCGCACATCGCGCGCAGTGCGGGAGGGATTGGCGCGTACACCCTGCCAGAAGCGTGCTTCTTCCGCGTCTTCATAAAGGCCATAAGGTTTCGCCTCTGCCATCCATGCGGTGACAAAATAGGCGACAAGCGTCCACGGAAACCCGCCCATGATCGTCAGCACAATAGCTGCGACACGGATCCACAGCACATCGATACCGGTATAGTCAGCAAGGCCGGAGCACACGCCCATCCACTTGCCATTGGCTTTGTCGAGATAATATTTGGTGCGGCGGGCGTTCATGTCAGTTGCTCCTCCGATAAGCTGCGGGATCGATGTCTGCCGCGCCATGAGTGGGTTTGAAGTCTGGGTGATCGGCGGCGACGATCCGCTCGACTGTTATGAGGCGTTCCTCCAGCCTGCGGGCGGTGTCATAGAGGCTGTCGAGCATGTTCTCGTCCTCGCGGGTGAGGCTGGAGGCGGTCTTCCACTTGGTGAGATAATGCAGGATCACCCAAGGCAGGCCGACGAAGATGATGCCCACTATGGGGACGGCCAAAAAACTGTCATCCATTCGCGTCGTCCTCCTTTGGTGCCGGTGTGATAGCTCCACCCTGTTGGGCAGCCTTCAACGCGGCCAGTTCTTCCTCCACCTTGTCGCTCATGCGAAGCTCAGCGATTTCCTCTTCCAGTGTCTTGGGCTGTCCGCCCAGCTTCATGGCATCGGCATAGCCTTCGGCGAGGTCCACGCGGCGCTCCATCATCTCGAACCGCGCGAAGGCTTCCCGTGTACGCTCGCCCGCATACATTTCTCTTAGGCGGAGGCGGTTTTGCGCGCCTTCCATGCGTTTTGCCAGCACATTCTGACGGGCGCGGGCCTCCTGCAGCTTGGCTTGCAACTTGCCAATATCTTCCTCGGCAGCAAGCAGCGCGTCATCCAGCTCAGCGATCTCGCCTTCGAGTTGCGCTGCCATGTCGGCCGCTTTCTGCTTCTCGACCAGCGCCGCCTTGGCGAGGTCCTCACGATCCTTGGAGAGCGCTAAAGCCGCCTTCTCGGTCCAGCTTGCCTGCGCGAGTTCCAGCTTACCGATCGCGCGGCGCATTTCCTTCTGGTCCGCAATGGTGCGGGCCGCGGATGCCCGCACTTCCACCAGTGTCTCCTCCATTTCGAGGATGATCATGCGGATCATCTTGGCCGGGTCTTCGGCGCGATCCAGCATGTCGGTCATGTTGGCGGCGATGATGTCGCGGGTGCGGGAAAAAATACCCATGATATTGTTAGCTCCTTGGTTAGACTCTTATGCGCGTTTGCCGGGGCGGAGCGCAAGGGACGGAAATGCATTCCGCCCCGGACGCGCCACCTCAGCTGTCGGGCTGCTGGGCGGTTGACTGTTGGGCAAAGCGAATCTTGCGATCCTGATCGGCGGCCCATGCGGTGACGATCTCGCCACCTTCGGCCTGCGCCTTGGTCGAAACCTGCTCGTTGAAGCCAAGCACCATCGCAACGGTGCGGCCCTTCGCGGAGGCAGGGTAGGAGACACTGTTGGCGGTGCGGATCGCTTCTTGATCGAACGCCGCGAAACCGGCGGACTTCAGTAGCCGTACGGATTCTACCTGCCCATTCGAGCTTACGGTGACTGCAAGTGTGGCGGTGCCGTGACGACTGCCATACTTGCCTGTGGGAAGGCGTAGTTCGTTGTCGATGCTTGTTTCGACTGCGGCACGATAGTTGGCCGCCGTCTCTGCTCGAGCGGCGGAGAAGGTGATGAAGGTCATGCCAGTGGCGAGCAGAGCGGCAGTGGTACGAACGAATGCGATACGGTTGGTCATAAAATTCCCCTGTTACTTTGAGTTCAAAATGCTGTGACCCGATTGCTTCGGATCATGCTCTCGACATTGCAGGGGGTGTGCCAATTTCAGAAATCGACGCAAATCAGGACTTTTCTATGCGGCGGACTTAATGATGTCAAAAATAATTATACCAATAATTAGCAATTTATGCTAAATAATAGTGTATGGAACGCCAAAGCTTTATCGGCCAATCATTGCCATTTCTCGATGCGATCGAGCTGGCGGGCCGCGCTGCAGCGCTTGACAGGCCAGTTCTGGTCATTGGCGAACGCGGGACTGGCAAGGAGCTGATAGCCCAACGCCTTCATCACCTCTCGTCCCGCTGGAACAAGCCGCTCATCACGATGAACTGCGCCGCGCTTCCTGAGACGCTGATCGAGGCGGAGCTGTTCGGACATGAGGCGGGTGCATTCACGGGCGCGACGCGGGCGCGGGCAGGGCGTTTCGAGGAGGCGGACAGCGGTACGCTGTTTCTGGATGAGTTAGGCACCTTGTCTCTGGCCGCGCAGGAACGGTTGCTCCGCGTGGTGGAGTATGGCGAGGTAACGCGGATCGGGTCATCCCGGCCACTGAATGTCGATGTGCGGATCGTTGCCGCGACTAACGAGAATCTGCCGGCCGCGACCGAAAAGGGCACTTTCCGTGCAGATTTGCTCGATCGGCTGAGCTTCGAGGTGATAACGCTTCCTCCACTCCGCGCCCGTGTAGGGGATGTAGCAGTGCTTGCTGATCATTTCGGGCGGCGTATGGCGTCCGAGATCGGCTGGAGTAGCTGGCCAGGATTCTCTGAAGGCACCATGGCAGAGATGGGTGCCTATGTCTGGCCCGGCAATGTGCGCGAACTTCGCAATGTAGTCGAGCGCGCGGTCTATCGTTGGCATGAGGAGGACGGACCGGTCGATGCGCTGACATTTGATCCCTTTGCATCACCCTGGGCGCCAAAGCCGGTAGCCATAGAGGATGTACAGGCCAAGGAGGATGTTGAGCTGAAGTCCTTATCTACACCCTTCATTGATGATTTGAGAGGTGCAGTTGCGGCCTATGAGCGCTCACTGGTCGAGGATACGCTTGCCCGGCATAGGCACAACCAACGTGCCGCTGCCAAGGCACTAAAGCTCAGTTACGATCAGTTCCGCCACTGCCTGCGCAAGCACGGGCTGCTCTAAATGAAAAAGGGCGCCCTGCCATGCAGAGCGCCCCTCTTGAGGATGTTCAGGTAGATCAGCCGTTGTTGGCGTTCACCATGCAATAGAACATCGCGAGCGACAGCAGCGTGTTGGTGCGCGAAAACATCATCGCGCGGGTGGCTGCTGCGGCCTTTGCGGCGTCATCGGCTTCGACGAGGCCCAGAGCCTTCTGCTGCGCCGGCCAGATCACGAACCAGACGTTAAACGCCATGATGAGTGCCAGCCACATGCCGATGCCGATCATCCGATATGCGGGGTCGGCGAAGGTGAGCGCAGGCACCAGATAGCCAGAGAGATGCGCAACGATGAGGCCGGTGAGTACCGTGAAGGCTGCACCCCAACGGAAGAAAAACAGCGCGGAAGGAGCAATATGCTTTGACACTGCCGGTTTTAGTTCTGCCGGTATTTTCGGCATCGTCGGGATTTGGACGAAGTTGAAATAATAAAGCAGGCCGATCCAGGTCACACCGAAAAAGAGATGCAGCCAGCGGAATATTTCATTGAGCGTTGGACCGCCCATAGGAACGCTTGTGCACCATATTACAGCAAGCGCCAGCACCAGGCCGGCGGCAAGCACCATATTCAGATTCGCAAAAAATTTTGTCATGGCTTCCCCCAGGAGAGTTGCGACTAAACGCGGCGAGCCGTTGCTCTGCCGCGGCCAGTCTATGTCATGAGGGCTGGATTGTCACATCCTTAATCATCCGAAGATTTTGGCGCGATTCGTCATGTTGCGCAGCGGTATAAATTTCCTAAATCGCAAGGACATTCTCGGTTTGCCATGCGTTGTCAGTGAAGAACCCAGTTTTGTGAAACCCTATACAGGAAACTAGTCATGACCTTCAAACTCCCCGAACTGCCTTATTCAAAGGACGCTTTCGGCGATCTCATTTCTGCTGAAACATTCGATTATCATCATGGCAAACATCACAACGCCTATGTGACAAAGGCCAATGAGCTGGTTGCGGCGGATGTTGCGCTGCAAGGCAAATCTTTGGTCGAGCTGATCCGGTCCTCGAAGGGCGGATTGTTCAATCAGGTCGGCCAGATATGGAATCACAGCTTTTATTGGCTTTGCCTCAGCCCGGAAAAGACTCAGCCGAGCGCAGAATTGCAGGCTAAGATCGATGAAGCCTTCGGCTCGACCGACGCGCTGATCGAAAAGCTCAAGGCAGAAGCGGTCGGCCATTTCGGTTCCGGTTGGGCTGCGCTCAACTTGCATAACGGTAAGCTCGAAGTGACGTCCTATCACGACGCCGATACACCTGTCGCCTATGAAGGCGTACAGCCCCTCTTCATCCTTGATGTGTGGGAGCATGCTTACTATATCGACTACCGCAACGCGCGCCCGAACTATGCCGAGGCGCTGCTCAAAAACGCGATCAACTGGGATTTCGTATCGCAGAATCTGGATGGCAGAGGCGCTGACCGTGCCGATCAGAAGGTTGAAGAAATCGCCTGATTTCTGATGGATGCACCGCCGTAGGGTTAGCCCTGCGGCGGGTCTCCTTGGGCTACGACCTCTTCGGTAGAGCGCTTGTCCAGCACCAAGCCGTGCTTCAGCAGCATCGGAATGTTGGCGGCGGCGAAGAGGAATGACAGGATTGTCATGCCCCATACCTTGACCGTCAGCCACGTATCGAAGCTCATGCTGGCGCGCATGATCTCGTTTGCTCCCGCCATCACGACGAAGAAGATGGCCCAGTTGCGTGATAATTTGCGCCAGCCAATCTCATCCAGTCCATCATAGGCCGCTTGCAGCAGATATTTGAGCAGCGGCTTGTCCTTCGCGAGTCCGCCAAACAGTAGCAGCGCAAAGAAAGTATAGATGATTGTTGGCTTGATCTGAATGAAGCGCTGATCGTTGAAATAGATTGTTAGCCCGCCAAAAAAAACCACCAGAATTGCCGATAGCCACAGCATTGGCGAAACCTTGCCCAGCTTCCATTTCGAAACGATTACCGCCAGTGTTATGGCAGCCATAAAGAGCGCCGTCCCCGCGATCATGCCGATGAGCTTGAAACCGAGAAAGAATACGAGCAGTGGCCCGAAATCGAGTGCGAGCGAGAGATTGCTATTGTGGGCGGTCTTGGTCGAGGAAGTGGCTGCTTCAGGCATAAGCGCTTCCAGCAATCGCTTTCGCCATATCTGTTGGGTCAAACGGGCGCAGGTCATCGATCGTTTCGCCTACGCCAATGGCGTGGATCGGCAGGCCATATTTCTCTGCTGCCGCGACCAGCATGCCGCCGCGTGCGGTGCCATCGAGCTTGGTCATCACGAGGCCAGTCACTTGTGCGACTTCCTTGAACACTTCGATCTGCGAAAGCACATTGTTGCCCGATGTCGCGTCTAATACCAGCACCACGTCATGCGGGCTGGCGGGGTCGAGCCTTCCCAGCACACGTCGGATCTTCGCCAGCTCATCCATTAGCTCTGTCCGGTTCTGGAGGCGCCCTGCGGTATCAACGATCAATATGTCTATACCTTGCTCCGTTGCCTGCTGTACTGCTGAGAAGGCTAGACCCGCAGCGTCGCCGCCTTCCTTGCCTGAAACGATGGGGACGCCGATCCTCTCCGCCCAGACCTTCAATTGCCCGATAGCCGCCGCCCGGAAAGTGTCGCCCGCAGCCAGCATGACAGAGCGGCCCTGCTCCTGAAAGCGCTTGGCGAGCTTGGCGATGGTTGTGGTCTTGCCGGAACCGTTGACTCCGATGACAAGAATGACTTGCGGCTTTGCGGCTTTATATTCCAGCGGCTTGGCGACTGGGCGCAGCACCTTTTCAACTTCCTCGGCGATCACTTCGCGGACATATTCCTCGGTGATCGGGCGGCTGTGGCGCGTATCCTCTAGTCGGTCACGGATACGCATCGCCATCGCCGGGCCGAGATCTGAGACGATCAGCGCCTCCTCAATCTCGTCGAGCGTTTGCGCGTCGAGCGGCTTGGAGAACAGGCCGGTGAGGTTTTCTCCCAGCTTTTCCGAGGTGCGTTTGAGGCCGCCGAACAGTTTTTCACGCCAGCTTTTGGGTGGGGTATCACTCATGCGGCGATCTCTTGCGCGATCAGCGCGCCATTCTCAACCCCGGCAATGGTCGCAGATACGATTTCTCCGCGTTTTTGGGGGGCAGGTAGGCGCACAGGAGCAAAATTCTCCGCATGGCCGGATGTTCCGCCACTTTCGACCAATACTCGTTGCTCTGTACCGGCAAGCGATCCGAGCCACCGTTTGCGGTTGGCAGCACAGGCTTCGCGCAATGCGGCGGCGCGTCGCTTGATTGTGCCGCGATCAACCTGCGGCATGCGGGCGGCAGGTGTCCCTTCGCGTGGCGAGTAGGGGAAAATATGGCCGTGGACGATCTGGCATTCTTCGACCAGCGCCACCGAATTAGCAAACATCTCCTCGGTCTCGGTCGGGAATCCGGCAATAATGTCTGCGCCAATGCTGATTTCCGGGCGCGCAGATAGCAGCCGCTCGACGATGCGGATCGCTTCCGAGCGGCTATGGCGGCGCTTCATACGTTTCAGGATCATATCGTCACCCGCCTGAAGCGAGAGATGTACATGAGGCATTACGCGTCGTTCCTGCGTCAACAGCGCAAACAGCCGGTCGTCTATTTCCACGCTGTCGATCGAGGAAAGCCGAAGGCGGGGCAGGGCAGGGACTTGCGTGAGGATGCGCTCAACCAAACTCCCCAATGTCGGCTCGCCGGGAAGGTCCGTGCCATAGCTCGTCACATCAACGCCGGTGAGCACCACTTCACGATAGCCCTCATCAACCAGCGCCCTCACCCGGTCGATCACTGCACCCGCAGGAGCTGAACGGCTGTTGCCGCGCCCAAAAGGGATGATGCAGAAGGTGCAGCGATGATCGCAGCCATTCTGCACTTCAACGAACGCGCGAGTATGGTCAGCGAAGCTGCTGACCATATGCGGCGCCGTTTCGCGTACGCGCATAATATCCGATACGCGGACTTTTTCCGGGTTAGGCAGGAAAACACCGGGGCTAAGCTTTTCGCGGTTGCCGAGCACGCTGTCCACCTCCGGCATGGCGGCGAACAGCGCGGGGGCGGTCTGCGCACCGCAGCCGGTGACGACGATGCGCGCGTCAGGGCGCTCGCGCTTGGTTCTGCGGATCGCCTGCCGGGCCTGCCGCACCGCTTCGCCGGTCACGGCGCAGCTGTTGACAATGATGAGGTTGGGATCATCTCCCGCGAGCACCCGCATCGCTTCGCTCTCGGCGATGTTGAGGCGGCAACCGAAGGTGAGAATTTCCGGGCCGGACATCAGAATTTTTCCCAGTCAGCCTCGCCGGAAAAGACGTGGGTTGCGGGGCCGGTCATCTGGATATGCCCTCCCGGTTGCCAGTCGATGATGAGATCACCACCGGGCAGCGAGACTGTCACCGGTCCCTGCATCAGCTTGCGGCGGATTGCCGCAACGGCCGTGGCGCACGCGCCGGTGCCGCACGCCTGCGTTAGACCTGCGCCGCGCTCCCATACGATGAGGCGTATATGGCTAGGGCCGGTCATTTGCGCGAAATTGACGTTGACGCGGGCTGGAAACAGAGGGTCATGCTCGATCATCGCGCCGAGGCGCGTGGTATCGATCGCATCCAGATCATCCACGAAGAAGATCACATGTGGATTGCCGACATTGACGCAGGCCGGAGGGGGAAGGTCTTCCCAACTCGTCGGCATTACGAGCGTATCCATCGCGTAGGAGAGGGGGATCGCGTCCCACTCAAAGCGCGGCGCGCCCATATCGACCACTGCGCCATCACCGCTGAGTTTCGCATCGAGTAGGCCCGCCTTGGTCTCGATCGTCACGTCGCGACCCACGAATAGCGGGATACAGCGCGTAGCGTTGCCGCATGCCTCTACCTCGGAGCCATCAGCGTTGAAAATCCGCATCGAGACATCCGCCCGCTCGGAAGTGCCCACGACGATAAGCTGGTCGCAGCCGATGCCTGTGTGCCGGTCCGCGATGGCGCGGGCGCGCGCATCCGTAACCTCGACAACGCTTTCCCGCGCGTCGATCACCACGAAGTCGTTGCCCAGACCGTGCATTTTGGCGAAGCTGCTCATCGCCGCGCATGTAGGGATGAAATGCGCGAAAGTCCACGGCTTCACTTGCTTTGGCGCGCGCTTTCGCTTATGTGCCGCCGCAGTTAAGCGGGCCTTCGGGTTCATTTGACGCCCTGATGACATCCCTGGCTTGGGCGGCTTGTCCATAAGGTCCACGGATCGACGCTGGTCGGCGAGGTTTCGCCCACCGGCGTGTTTGTTGTTTGGGTATATGAGCTTTTTCGCGGATTTCCGCGCGTTGTGAGGTGTCGATGTTTGACTCGTTGAGCGATCGCCTGACCGGGGTGTTCGACAAGCTGCGTGGGCGCGGTGCGCTTACGGAGGATGATGTCCGCACCGCCATGCGCGAGGTGCGAATCGCGCTGCTGGAGGCGGACGTTGCACTTCCCGTGGTGCGTGAGTTCATCGATCGCGCGACGGATCGGGCCGTGGGCGGCGATGTGCTGCGTTCGGTCACGCCGGGGCAGATGGTCGTCAAGATCGTCTCCGATACGCTGACCGAGTTTCTGGGAGCGGAAAGCTCTGACCTGATGCTCGATGTCACGCCGCCTGCTGTCATCATGATGGTGGGTTTGCAGGGCTCCGGTAAGACCACCACCACCGCCAAGATCGCCAAGAGGCTCAAGGAAAAAGAGCGCAAGAAGGTGATGATGGCCTCGCTGGACGTCAATCGCCCGGCGGCGCAGGAGCAGTTGGCGGTGCTGGGAAGCCAGTGTGACGTCGCAACGCTCCCCATCGTCGCGGGCCAGCAGCCGGTCGACATTGCCCGCCGCGCGCTTCAGTCCGCCAAGTTGCAGGGCTATGACGTGGTGATGCTCGATACCGCGGGCCGCCTCCATGTCGATCAGGCGCTGATGGACGAGATGAAGGCGGTGGCGGATGTATCCGCTCCGCAGGAAATCCTGTTGGTGGTTGACAGCCTCACTGGACAGGATGCCGTCAACGTCGCGAAAAACTTCACCGAACAGGTGCCGCTCACCGGCGTGGTGCTCACCCGTATGGACGGCGATGCGCGCGGCGGCGCGGCGCTCTCGATGCGCTTTGTCACCGGCGCGCCGATCAAGTTCGCGGGCACCGGCGAAAAGCTCGACGCGATCGAGCCGTTCCACCCCGCACGCGTTTCGCAGCGTATCCTTGGCATGGGCGATGTCGTCAGCCTCGTCGAGAAGGCGGCGGAAGTCATCGACGCTGAGGAAGCTGACAAGCTCGCCAAGAAGATGGCGAAGGGGCAGTTCGATCTCAACGACATGCGTATGCAGTTGAAACAGGTGCAGCAGATGGGCGGCCTCGGCGCGATGGCGGGCATGATCCCCGGCCTCAAGAAGGCGCAGGCCGCGATGGCGCAGAGTGGCGTGGGTGACAAGACGCTCGTGCATCTCGATGCGATCATGAGTTCGATGACGCCCAAGGAGCGCGAGCATCCGGCGATCATCAACGCCAAGCGCAAGATCCGCATCGCCAAGGGCGCGGGCCGCACGGTGCAGGAAGTCAACAAGCTCCTCAAGATGCATCAGGAAATGGAAACCGCGATGAAGAAGATCCGCAAGATGGGCGGATTGGGCGGCCTCGCGAAGATGTTTATGGGCGGCAAGGGTGGCGGCATCGGCGACATGCTTGGCGGTATGGGCGGCGGCGCTGGTGCTGGACTGCCGGGCCTTGGCGGGGGGGGGGCGGGCGGTCTTCCTCCGGGCTTCGAGAAATTCATGAAGAAGTAATTTAATATAGCAATTTCAGTATATCAGAAAGGTAAGGTTAGAATTTATGGCAACTTCCATTCGTTTGTCGCGCGGCGGCTCCAAGAAGCGCCCTTATTACCGCATCGTGGTGGCGGACGTGCGGGCGCCGCGTGACGGCAAGTTCATCGAGCGCATCGGCAGCTACAACCCGCTGCTCGCCAAGACCGACGAGAAGCGCGTGGTGCTGGACGTCGAGCGTGCGAAATACTGGGTCGCCAATGGCGCGCAGCCGACTGATCGCGTCGCCCGCTTCCTCGACGCTGCCGGCGTGAAGGAGCGCGCCGCGCGCAACAACCCGAACAAGGGCGAGCCGGGCCAGAAGGCCAAGGATCGCGCCGAGGACAAGGCCGCTAAGCTGGCTGAGGCCGAGGAAGCCGCCCGTGAGGCTGCGGCTGCTCCTGCAGTTGAAGAAGCCCCCGCTGAAGAAGCTCCTGCTGCTGAAGAGGTGGCCCCCACAGTTGAAGAAGCACAGGCTGCAGAGGAAGCACCCGCCGCAGAGGCCAGCGAAGAGCAGGCCGAGGGCTGATCCTTGGATAAAGACAAGCCCGTTACGCTGGCGGCCATCATCGGCGCGCACGGCGTGACGGGCGAGGTGCGCTTGAAGCTCTTCGGCGATGGGCCGGACAGCCTGCGTGCCTACAAGATTTTCGATGCGGGTGGGCGTGCGCTCACCCTCAAGTCCATTCGCTCCGGGTCTAACGGGGCTGTGGCGCGTTTTGTCGAGATCACCGATCGCAACGCCGCCGAGGCGCTGCGCGGGACGGCGCTCACGGTGCCGCGTGCGGCGCTACCGCCGCTGTCAGATGGTGAATATTATCATCATGATCTCATAGGCTTACCATGCGTTTCTGATATCAGTAATGAACTAGGCTATATTGTTGCGGTCGAGAATTTCGGCGCGGGCGATATAATCGAGATCGAGCGGCCCTCTGGCCCAGACGGCAAACCCGGCAAGCGTTTCATGGTGCCGATGCATGCCGCGCGGATTGAAGCGGATAAGGCTGTGATCGAAGCCGCATATATCCAATGACCTTCGCCGCCCAAATCCTCACCCTCTACCCGGAGATGTTCCCCGGCCCGTTGGGCGTGTCGCTCGCCGGGCGGGCGCTGGAGCAGGGGATATGGTCCTACGATCCCATCCAGATCCGTGACTTTGCCACTGACAAGCATCGCACCGTCGACGATACACCTGCTGGCGGCGGCGCGGGGATGGTGTTGCGCTGCGATGTGCTCAGCGCAGCCGTCGATGAAGCGGAGAAACGCCAGCCCGGCCTACCCATCCTCGCCATGACCCCGCGCGGGCGCCCCATCACCCAACAGCACATCCGTGAGATCGCGTCCGGCCCCGGCGTCACCATCCTCTGCGGCCGGTTCGAGGGCTTTGACGAGCGTCTGTTCGAGGCACGCCCGCACATCGAGCAGGTTAGCCTCACCGACATCATCCTCTCCGGCGGCGAGATGGCCGCGCTCACTATCCTCGACGCTTGCATTCGTCTGCTTCCTGGCGTAATGGGCGCCCCTTCGAGCGGAGTCGAGGAAAGCTTCGAAAGCGGCCTCCTCGAATATCCGCACTATACCCGACCCGCTGAGTGGGAAGGGCGTGCGATCCCTGAAGTGTTGCGATCGGGGGATCATGCGAAGATCGCCGTCTGGCGGAAACAACGGGCGGAGGATGACACACGGTTACGCAGGCCGGACCTTTGGGAGCGCCACAGGGGCGTTCGGGACTGACCTGCCTCTGGCGCGCAACATGAGACGAAGAAAGAAGGTCATATGAACCTCATTCAACAGATCGAGGCCGAGGAAATCGCCAAGGCCGCCAAGGATGTTCCCGAATTCCGCGCTGGCGATACGCTGCGTGTCGGCGTGAAGGTCGTCGAAGGCGAGCGCACCCGTATTCAGAACTATGAAGGCGTCTGCATCGCCCGCTCCAACAAGGGCATGGGCAGCAACTTCACCGTTCGCAAGATGAGCTTCGGCGAGGGCGTCGAGCGCGTCTTCCCGCTCTATTCGCCCAACATCGACAGCATCACCGTCGTCCGCAAGGGCGTCGTGCGTCGTGCGAAGCTCTACTATCTGCGCGGCCGCACCGGCAAGCGCGCCCGCATCGCCGAGCGCCGCGACACCCGCAACGAGGGCTGATTTCGCTTCCACAGCGCGAACATGGTTTCAAGCAGGCGTACCCCACCGGGTGCGCCTGTTTTGCTATGGAGTTGGCGTAGGGCAAGGTTCAGAGTGAACCTTTAGCTCCTGTATACTTCACGTCAGAAATGAATGAAGAATATGGTCGGGGAGAGAGGATTCGAACCTCCGGCCCCTGCCTCCCGAAGACAGTGCTCTACCAGGCTGAGCTACTCCCCGACCGATCCGGAATCATTCGATCCCGGTAAGGCAGGCGCTGCCTATAGGGAGGGACTCGGCGCGTTGCAAGGAAAAGCGGCCAGCAATCTGCGCTTTCATAGCAGTCCACTACGGCGGAAGCTGAAATAGCGCTTTTGCGCCAGAATGATGTGGTCAAACAGTCGGATATCATGGTTCATCAGGCAAGCGCGGAGACGCTTTGTAGCAACCATATCCTGATTACTGGGTCTGGGATCACCCGATGGGTGGGTGTGCACCAGCATGATTTGACTCGATGCGGAACGCTGCCCTAGCGTAATGATGTGCTCAATTGGGAGAGATACTGCATCTAGATGCCCCATGCCGGTCCACATATCAGCAATTTCATGCCTCGAAGAAATGAAGAACGCGCCGACCAGTTCGTTGGAGCTATTGGCGGTACATAGTCTGTCGGTAAAATCAGCCAATTGGGGAGTTGCTAGCATAGTGCCATACTGTGCGGCATGTGGTGCTTACATCCAGATATAGGATGATCCGATATGCTAGCGGTTCCTATAAATTTCACTCCGATTCGGATCGAATAAGGCCGCACTTGACGAGCCTCACAGCCGTGCGCATGGAAGTACGAACCGCTTAGACAAGGGATAGCGTCACCCGATGCACGATATCATCCATTATGAGCAGCAATATCTGGACCTGATGCGCCAGATATGGCGCGAGGGGCATGAGCGCACGGATAGGACCGGTGTAGGTACGCGCGCGCTGTTCGGGGCGAGTATGCGCTTTTCGCTGGCAAGTGATGCAGTGCCATTGCTTACGACCAAGCGCGTCTATTGGAAGGCCGCGGCGCGGGAGATGCTGTGGTTCCTTACCGGCGAGACCAATATACGTTCTCTGGTGGCGCAAGGCGTGCATATCTGGACGGACTGGCCGCTGGATAAATATCGCAAGGCGACCGGCGAGGATATCAGCCGCGACGATTTCGAAGCGCGGATTATCTCCGACGAGGCCTTCTCTACGCAATGGGGCGATCTGGGTCCGGTCTATGGCGCGCAATGGGTTAACTGGCCGCGCTATGACACGACGGACGAAGAGGGGCTATACCGCCGCGCACCGCAGGGCCATAACCAGATCGCCGCGCTGGTCGAGGGCATCCGCAACAATCCCGGCTCACGGCGTCTGCTGTTCACCGGCTGGAATGTCGACGAGGTGGACAGCATGGCCCTGCCGCCTTGCCACATGACCTACCAGTTTCATGTCGCAGATGGAAAGCTTTCTGGCCTATTGTTCCAGCGCAGCGCAGACTTTGTACTCGGCGTGCCCTTCAATATCTTCGGGTTGGCTTTGCTTACTCGTATGCTGGCGCAGCAATGCGACCTCGAACCCGGAGAAATCGTGTGGCAGGGCGGGGACGTGCACCTTTATCTCAATCATGCCGAGCTTGTTGAGGCGCAATTGGCGCGCACGCCATCGGGCGCGCCGAAGCTGCAGATTAATCGAAAGCCGCCGTCAATGTTCGACTACACGATCGAGGATTTTGAAGTGGTGGATTACGCTCCGCAGGCACATATTGCAGCGCCTGTGGCTGTTTAGGCTACCTGAAGCGGATGCAGTCGCCCAATTCTCTGTAATTCTCGAACGATAGCCGCCAGGTGCCGTTGCGCATTGTTGGGCAATCTGTCTTTACAGACGTCTTCTGCATCTGCCGCCAATCCCGCAAGCCGTGTTGCGCCTAGCATACCGGCATTGCCCTTCAGGCGATGAAGGCGCTTGCCAAGCTCGGCTGGTTTGCTCAATTCAAGATCTGCATATTCTTCCTTCAGCCTGCTCAAGGCGGAGAGGAAGAGCGACCGGTCTCCATTGAGGCGTATATAGGCGTCGGTCATATCGAAGCCGTCCAGTTCAGGCCATCTCGATATCCGGGCGTCGATGGGCGCGATAGTGTCAGTGGCAAGTTTTCTCTTGCCGACTGCTTCCAAAATTTGGTTCACCAACTGCTCGACATCAAAGGGCTTGGGTATCCACCCGTCCATTTTGGCTATCCCTTCAATGCCGCCTTCGTCTTCCGCCGCTCCAGCAGTCAGCGCAAGCACGACCGGTCTATCGCCTCCCAATACCGCTTCAATCTGTCGAAATGCGGTATAACCGTCGAGCACCGGCATCTGGAGGTCCATCAGCACGATATCGATGGTAAGTGGCTTGCTCACGACTAAAGTGACCGCATCGCCGCCGCTTTCAGCGAGGTGTACGCTGGCACCCTCCAGTTCCAATATTCTTCCGGCTACCTCCAGATTGAGCGGGCTGTCATCAACCACAAGAACGGAAACTCCCCGCAGTCTGTTCGATTTTTTTGTATGCGCATCAGCATAGCTGGGCAGCTCCGTATGAGCGCGGGTAAGGGGAATGTCGAATCAGAAGCGGCTGCCCATCCCCACCGTGCTATGCACACCGATCGTTCCCCCCATAAGGCTCACAAGATCACGGGTGATAGCGAGCCCAAGGCCCGTGCCACCATAGCATCGCGTCGTAGAGCTGTCCGCTTGTGTGAACGGCTCGAATAAATGGTCCAGTATATTAGCTTCGATGCCTACACCGCTATCGGCTACTGAAAAGTGCAAGTGCCCCTCATTCAGACTGTCCGTAAGTTCTATTGTCAGTCGGATGTACCCCTGTTTTGTGAACTTGGCGGCATTGCTGAGGAGGTTAAGCAAAATCTGCTGCAGGCGCCCAGGATCGCCAAGCCATCGGTCCGCCAAGTCATCTGCAATCCGGACCTCGAACGTTACATTCTTGTCTGCAATCTGAAGTTCGATCAATGCCCTCAGTCTGTTCACCAGTTCACGCAAGCTGAACGGGATCGTTTCGATTTTCATTTCGGATGCTTCGATCCGCGAAATATCCAGCACATCGTTTACAAGACTAAGCAAAGTCCTGCTGGCTAGGGTGATCTTGGCGGCCAGATCGGCCTGCTCTTCATTGAGCGCCGTTCTCTCGAGCAGATAAGACAGGCCAATGACAGCGTTGAGTGGTGTACGGATTTCATGGCTCATATTGGCCAGAAAGCGACTTTTTGCTCTATTGGCGCTCTCTGCTCGTTCTATAGCGCCCCGCATAGCTGCTTCATGGCTGGCGCGCATGGCCTCGGTGGCACGAGCGAACTCAAACTCGGCGGTTCTGCGCTTTTGCTCGGCTGCTGCGCGGGCCATGACGCTCTTGAAAGTGGCACTCAGCTGGCTCAGATCTAGCCTGCTCTTCGAGATATAGTCCGCGATGCCGCTGCGCATCGCTTCGATGATCAGTTCATTAGAGCCATCGAGCGTGACGAGAATGACCGGGCATATTTCAGGGCGGTGCGCTGTAATCGCAGGCAGAAGGTCAAGGCCCGTGCGCCCACCAAGGTTGTAATCCACGAACACGCAGTCGAATTGTGTGTTCGCGAGCTGTTGCTCGGCGTCGATAAGTGAGCGTGCGTTGAGAGTTTCATGACTGTCCGAAAGTCTCTGGAGCAATCGTGTCAGAAGCTCCCGATCCACATCATCATCATCGACTACAAGGATTTTCGTTTTTTTCATCGGGGATCAGTGCGGCAAGCTGACGGTTTTGCCATAGTCGTTGAGTAGCGTTGCAAGGCGCGTGAATTGCGGCCCGACCTGCGACTTGATCATGTAACCTGCAACCTGCTCATGATAAGCGCGGGAGCGATCCGTATCGGCGTCCGATGTGGTAAGCACAAAGATCACGCTGTCCTTGTGGCGCGGATCGTTGCGGATCGCCTCCAGAAACTCGAACCCGTTCATGCGTGGCATGTTGAGATCGAGCAGAATGAGATAGGGCCTTGCGATCTTCCGGGTGGAAGTGCCTCGCAATATGTCTAGCCCCTCCTGACCGTCTTTGGCTGGGACTATGACAAAACTCCCGTCAACCTTGCGTAGCGCCCGCTCGACGATTTCGGTGGTGACGTCATCGTCGTCGACGACCAGAACGCTGATATCTCTCTTAGTCATCAAGATCACTCCGGGCAAAACGCGGCCAAATTACTCGAAAGGTGCACCCGCGCGTTTCTTCGTCGCTGATCAGTGTGATGCTGCCGCCATGCCCCTCGACCAGCCTCTGCACCACAGCGAGGCCAAGGCCTGCGCCTTTGCGCTCAGATGCATTCAGGGTCTGGAACAGCCGGAACACACGCTGCTGTGCCGCCGACGGTATGCCGGGGCCATCATCCGAAACCTCGATAATACAGTGATTGCCTTCCAGCCGTGCATTAATGCCCAAGTGAACCTCTACCCTGTCATGGTGCTTGATGGCATTGGAGACCAGATTGCGGATGACGGTGCTGAGCGGTGTTTCCGCGCCCTCGAAAGTCTCGTCCGGCACAGAGATAGCAAGGCGAACGTTGTCGGAGGCTGCCTCAAGTTCCGTTATCTCGTCGATCAGCTGCCTGAGGTCGATAGACTCGACCTTCAGGGATCGTTTGCCAGCGCGCGCATAGGCCAGCAGATCGGAGATCAACTTCTCCATGCCCTGAATGCGCTCGGTCATTCGATCTAGATTATGGATGGCACTCTCAGGTGCAGTATCGCCAAAATCCTCGCGGATGAAGTCGATCAGGTGGGCAATACCTCGGAGCGGCGAACGCAGATCGTGCGATGCTACGTAGGTAAACTCTTCCAGTAAGGCATTGGCCTCGCGCAGCTTCAGTTCTCCACGCTTGCGCTCGGTGATGTCGACGATTGATGCGCAACTGATGCGGCCGGCCGCCGTATCGACAGCCGTAAGCCCGATCTCGACCGGAAATTCTATGCCATCTCTGCGAAGACCGGTTACATCGCGACCGCTTCCCATTACCCGTGGGCTGGGCGCGGCCGCATAATCGTGGCGAAGGACCACATGCTCTGTATGAAAACGTCGCTGAACCAGCATCTCGATCTTCTGTCCGACCAATGCCTCGGGTCCATAGGCGAACATTTCGCACAACCGCGCATTGGCACTGATAATGGTCCCGTTCGTATCTGCGAGCAGCATGCCGCAGGGTGCGTGGTCGAATACGGCTCGGAAGGCTGTGAGATCAATGGCGGTGTGAGCAATGATAGTCTGGTCGCCATTTGAAAGCGATGACGCTCTCGTGCTCTTAAATGCATCGACTAAAGCCATGCTGTTACTCCGTTTGCCAGTTTCTCGCCTTGCCCAGATGATGGTGGCGTTATTCTAGTTCGCGGATGACTTCGTTGAGGATCGCCTGCAGGCGCTGCGGCTCCTTAGGTTTGCTTACGAACATGCGTGCGCCGCGGTGAAAGCTGCGATGTGCGTCCGCACCGCCACGTGAGGACGTCAGCACCACCGGTACCAGTTCCGTATCGAGCTTTTTCAGTTCCAGTAGCATTGCGAAGCCATCTTTCTTTGGCATCTGTAAATCGATCAGCGCCAGATTGGGCCGGATGTCAGGATCGCCCATCAATTTCAGAGCTTCTTCACCGTAGTGCGCGCGTATGATCTCGGTCACTCTGGCGTTGTTTTGCAATGCCCGTTCGATCAGATAAGCATCGGCCTCGTCATCCTCGACCAGCAGGATGGTAATTGACGAGCAGGATTCGCTGTCAATCGGAGGGGGAGGAGCACAATATCCCTGCTCCCTTGTTTTCGGCTGACGATCAGCAATCTCTGTCATAGTGATTGGCATAAATATTCATCTCCATATGAGCGAGTTTTTTATTAAAACTCGAATCAATTTGAAGAAAATATGATTTAATTTACATAAAAAATGTTTAAAATCATATAAACCAATATTTATATAAGTAATTTTACTTATGTTATATGAATAATAATACTAACTATATGTGCGCATATTCATATAATGTTCTATATGATTTCTGATCGCATGTGTCTTTGGATGTTGGAAGGTGTATTACGAACTCGGTTCCGGTTCCCGGTTCTGATGAGCAGCTTATCGTACCATTCATAGCGCTGACGGCCTTGCGGCTGAGCGTGAGGCCGAGGCCAGAGCCTTCATATTCCTTGCGGGTGTGGAGTCGTGCGAGCGGGCGGAAGACATAATCGAAATACCTGCTTTCCATACCGATGCCATTATCGCTGATGGAAATAGTGCCCATGCCGCCGGGCTGCTCAGCGAGCGTAATGGTGACTATCGGCTCAGTATTCTCATTATATTTGATGCCGTTTATGACCATATTCTGAATTACCTGAGAGAGCAGTTCGGTATTCCCAGACACGGTTAGGTTGCCCTCGGCAATCACATGAGCGTGGCGCTCATCGATATATCCAGCGATGGAGGACAGGGCGCATGTGATTGTGCGATTAACATCGACCGGGTCGATTTCCGGTGCCCGGTTAAGCAGCGTATAGTCTGACATTACGTCCACCAGTCCATCGAGCCGCTCTGCGGCGCCGGACAAGAAATCGAGCAAACGGCCTGTCTCCGCATGGTCGCCTGCTGCCGTGGCATCGCGAACCAACTGGCTGAAGGTGATGATTTGTCGCACCGGCTGTTTGAAATCATGAGCAAGCGCAAAGGCGAAGGTTTCAAGCTCTGTTCGCTGCTCGTCTATGATGCGGGCGCGTTCACCCAGCTTGATCGCATTGGTGATCGTGCGATTCAGCGCCTCGACCGAAATGCGGGACTTGGGGATATAGTCGCTGACACCGGACTGGATAGCGCGCGCGGCAAGCGCCTCGTCACCCGCACCGGTGCACAGAACGATCGGCAAATGCGGATATTGCTCGCGTAATTTTTGCGCGCAGACCATGCCGTCATGTTCAGGCAGATCGAAATCTATCACGATGCAGTCATATCCATCCGGCTCCGCCAGAAGGAGCAATTCACGTGCAGAACCGACTTTTTCTATGGTTGCACCAGGTAGACTCTGTTGCGCGAGGCGGCAAACGAGGCTGAGCGACAAGAAATCGTCGTCCACGAAAAGCAGCCGCAACTGATCAGGACTTTTCTTCACGCTGATACTCCTCATGGCGCGTCTGTCTGACGACAATTCGCTATGGAGCATTATAGGAGCGTGAGGGCGGGGATGGCCGCCGGAGTATGGCAATCTTCAACGGTACGCGTTTGGGCCGCGTATGATAATGTGTCGATATAGGGAATATGGCGCGAGTGACGGGGCTCGAACCCGCGACCTCCGGCGTGACAGGCCGGCGCTCTAACCAACTGAGCTACACCCGCGCATCAGGTGTGGAGGGGCCAGCTATCGGAAGCCCTCTGTGCTGTCAACACCCGTTTGGGATTATTTCACCAGTTGTGCTCAGGGCCGCCAGCGCCCTGTCTCCATCCATCGCAGCAGCGGCTTCAAAGGGGCAATCCAGATGATGCCGGTCACGATGTAGATCGGTATTTGCGTCCAGCCGGGAAGCGTGCCCAATTCTTGAGAAAAACTACCGATCAAAAATGCCCAGAGGGCAATTAGTCCAAGGATGAGAAGCATGCCGAAGGGTTTGCGCCAGCTGGGCGGGGGAGGAGCGCCAATCATTCCGCAGCCTCTATCAGGCTGCGCTCAGTGATGACAAGATGGAGCGGCATGTCCCATGGATCAGCAGGCACTTCTTCCATTTGCTGCACTGACCAAGCGAGGCCGATACGCAGGGCATCCTCATAGCGCGCAAAGGCGCGGTCATAATAGCCGCCGCCTTGCCCCAGTCGCATCAACTTGCCGTCAAAGGCGAGCAGCGGTGCGATAATCGCTTGCGGATGAACGAGTGGCGCGTCGGACGAGGGATGGCGGGTCGCGAATGGTCCCTCTTCCAGCACATCACCAGGCGACCATGCACGGAACTCCATCGTTCCTATTCGATCTATCGCTCTAGGTAGGCACAATGTTTTGCCTGCTGCCAGTAATGCTTCCGCGAGGCGCAGAGCCGGCGCTTCATCATTTACCTGTGCATAAAGGGCGATAATATCCCGCCTCGCGAGCAATATGCGCACTGGGCTTGGGAGCGCGCGAAAAGCTAAGCGATGTGCCATAGGATCCAGTCCAGCAACGAAAGTGGTGCGGCTGGCGCGGGCGGCAAGGCGCAGTGCCGATTTATCTGTTGTTTCGTTCAATGGTGGCCCCGGCGAAATGCTGCCTTTCGACTCCACATGAGTCAAAAGCGGTTGGCGGGACCGCCGTGGTCGTTTGCTGGAATATCCTCTGACGCCACTACGTCAGGTGGGGACCATGTGCATCGGGCCAGGACCCGGACAGGGACAGCCCCCTTGGATGTTATATCGCCTCAGGGATGTTCGCTTCAGCTCGTGCCGGGCAGTACCCGCCGCCTGTTTATCTAGGGTGCGGCGCTTCAATCCGCAAGCTGTTGTGCAAGCGATTCGATACGTCCTGCCAGCGCATCGATCCGTGCCGCGAGCGCGTCATCGTCGGCCCCGCCGGGTGCGGGCGCGAGATTGAACGCGCCCTGCGCTTTGCCCTGCGCGCGCAGATCGCTCAATTCATCCGCCAGCAGTATAGAAGCGAACAGCAGTTGCCGCACTTCCGTCAAGCCGGGAGAGGCACGGCGCGCAACATTTGTCTTATCGTCGATGATCGCGGCGAGGCGCATGAGCTGGCTCTCCTCGCCATCGCGGCAGTGCACGTCATATTGCCGTCCGCCTATGTTGAGCGTGACTTCAGCCATTGGACTCTCCACCGAGCGAGGCGATCAGCGTATCGAGTTCCGCAATGGCAGCGCGGACGGTGTCGTCCTTGGCTGAGGATGCTGCGGTGCTTTCGGTCGCGCGGGTTGCGATTGCGCGCTCGACGTGGCCAATGGCTTGGTCAAGGCGATCGAGCGCTTGAGCGAGGGCGGGGCTGGGCATGTCTGCTCATAGCAATATGTCTCAAGGCCACACAAGCACCCAGTTTGCCTCAAATTCCGCTGGACATACGCAGGAATGATGGTTGCCGTGGTTGACGACTCAGGCTTGGCGGGACAAAGGAACCCCGCAGGCAGCGACTCGCATCGGTGCGTGCGCACAGTTCACACCTGCATGAAAGCAACGCGCCCGATGAGCATTTCCGAACAGACGCTGGCCAACGCGATCAGGGCGCTGTCGATGGACGCGGTGCAGGCGGCCAATTCGGGCCACCCTGGCATGCCGATGGGCATGGCCGATGTGGCAACCGTTCTGTTTCGGGAGTTTTTGAAATTCGACGCATCCGTGCCGAGCTGGGCGGACCGGGATCGGTTCGTGCTGTCTGCTGGCCATGGCTCGATGCTGATTTACTCGCTTCTGCATCTTACCGGCTATGCTCGCCCCACCATCGAGGACATTCGTAACTTCCGCCAGCTGCATTCGCCTTGTGCCGGGCACCCGGAGAATTTCGAGCTGCCGGGCGTCGAGTGCACCACCGGCCCGCTGGGGCAGGGGCTGGCGATGGCGGTCGGTATGGCGATGGCCGAGCGGCATCTGAACGGTGTGTTCGGCGATGCGCTGGTCGATCACAAGACTTGGGTGATCGCGGGTGACGGCTGCCTGATGGAAGGCATCAACCACGAAGCGATCGGCCTCGCCGGTCATCTCCAGCTTGGCCGCCTCAATGTGCTGTGGGACGACAACCGTATCACCATTGACGGCGATGTCTCGATGTCGTCGAGTGAGGATATCAAGGCGCGCTATCGTGCGACCGGCTGGCATGTCGCCGAGTGTGATGGGCATGACTTTGCCGATATCCGCAGTGCGCTCGCCGAAGCCGCCGCTGATCCGCGCCCGTCGCTGGTTGCTTGCCGGACGATCATCGGCAAGGGCGCGCCCAACAAGCAAGGTGGGCACTCCGTACATGGTGCGCCGCTCGGCGGAGACGAGATCGCCGCTGCGCGCAAGGAGCTGGGCTGGGAACATGCCCCGTTCGAGATTCCGGCAGACGTAGCCGCCGAATGGGCCAAGGCCGGTTCGCGTGGCGCAGCCGCTCGCGCCGAATGGACATCGCGCCTGTCCGCCTCTGCCGACAAGGCTGAGTTTGAGCGCCGAATGGCGGGTGAACTGCCGAAGGGCGATCTTGGCCTCAAGTCCTATGTCGATGGCCTGCTTGCTGACCCAAAGAAGGTCGCGACCCGCAAGGCGTCCGAAATGGCGCTGGAGGTGCTGACCGCCGCAGTGCCTGAAATGGTTGGCGGTTCGGCGGACCTCACAGGCTCCAACAACACCAAGACCAAGGCAACCGCGCCATTCGGCGTGTCCGATTATTCAGGCCGCTATGTCTATTACGGCATTCGCGAGTTCGGCATGGCCGCCGCGATGAACGGCATGGCGCTGCACGGCGGCATCATTCCTTATGGCGGCACCTTCCTCGTGTTCTCCGACTATTGCCGCAACGCGATCCGCATGTCGGCGCTGCAACGCCAGAAGGTCGTATATGTGCTGACGCATGACAGCATTGGCCTCGGCGAGGATGGCCCGACGCACCAGCCGATCGAGCATATCATGTCGATGCGGATGATTCCGAATCTTGAGGTGTTCCGCCCGGCGGATGTGATCGAGACGGCGGAATGCTGGGAGCTAGCGCTGCGGAACGAAGGCACGCCTTCCGTCCTCGCGCTCACCCGCCAGAACCTGCCGCAGCTTCGCAGCGATGGCTCTGAAAACCGCTCCGCGCTGGGGGCCTATCGGCTTTACGCTGCAGAGGATGAACGCAAGGTGGTGATCGTCGCGACCGGCTCGGAAGTCGAGATCGCGTTGCAGGTTGCGTTGAAGCTAGAAACGCAGGGCATCGGCGCGGATGTCGTCTCGATGCCGTCATGGAGCCGCTTCATGGCCCAGCCCGCCAGCTATCGCGACGAGGTTCTGCCGTACCATGTGCTGCGCGTCTCGATCGAGGCAGGCACGACCTTCGGCTGGGAAATGATTACCGGCATCAACGGCCTGCGCTTTGGCATCGATACATTCGGCGCATCGGCCCCGATAGAAGCACTTTATGAACATTTCGGCCTTACCGCCGACAAGATCGCGCCGCAGATCGTTGCGGCATTGAACACCGGAAACTGAATAAAGCAGGAGCGAGAACAGTGGCTGTCAAAGTAGCAATCAACGGTTTTGGCCGCATCGGCCGTCTTGTTGCCCGTGCGATCCTCACCCGCACCGATCATGATCTGGAGCTGGTCAGTATCAACGATCTGGGCGACGCCAAGACCAACGCCCTGCTGTTCAAGCGTGACAGCGTGCACGGCAACTTCGCCGGCACGGTCGAGGTCGAAGGCAATGATCTTGTCATCAACGGCAAGCGCATTCAGGTGACTGCCGAGCGCGACCCCGCCAATCTGCCCCACGCAGCAAACGGCGTGCAGATCGCGCTGGAATGCACCGGCATCTTCGCGGACAAGGCAAAGGCTTCAGCCCACCTCACCGCTGGCGCCAAGCGCGTTATCATTTCGGCCCCCGCGACCGGCGTGGACAAGACCGTGGTGTTCGGCGTCAACCATGACAGCCTGACCGCCGACGATATCGTGATCTCGAACGCGAGCTGCACCACCAACTGCCTCGCGCCGCTCGCGAAGGTGATGCAGGATGCGATCGGCATTGAAAAGGGCTTCATGACCACGATCCACAGCTACACCAACGATCAGAACACGCTGGATCAGCTGCACAAGGACATGCGTCGCGCTCGCGCCGCTGCCGTCTCGATGATCCCGACCACCACGGGTGCCGCCCGTGCAGTGGGTGAGGTGCTGCCGGAACTGAAGGGCAAGCTTGATGGCTCGTCGGTCCGCGTACCGACGCCGAACGTCTCTGTTGTGGACTTGAAGTTCATCGCTAAGCGCGCCACCACGGTTGACGAAGTGAACGGCCTGCTGAAGGCCGCATCGGAGAATGGCCCGCTGAAGGGCGTGCTCGGTTACTCGGACGAGCCGCTCGTTTCGATCGACTATAACACCGATCCGCGCAGCTCGACCGTCGACAGCCTGGAAACGGCAGTGATCGACGGCAACCTAGTTCGTGTGCTGAGCTGGTATGACAATGAGTGGGGTTTCTCCAACCGCATGATCGACACTTCGGGCGTGGTATCGAAGTTCCTTTAAGGTAAAACTGCTGCCCGCTGGAACGATCCGGCGGGCAGTTTCGCATGAGGCGGGATAGAGCGACGTGAAACCCTTCAAGACTCTCGATGATATGGGCGATGTGCGCGGCAAAGCCGTGTTCGTGCGCGAAGACCTGAATGTGCCGATGAAAGACGGCAAGGTGACGGACGACACCCGCCTGCGCGCCGCCATGCCGACGATCAACGAGCTGTCGGACCGGGGCGCGAAAGTGCTGGTGCTGGCCCATTTCGGTCGGCCCAAGGGGCAGGTGAACCCTGAGTTTTCACTGGAGCCTGTGGTGGCGCCGTTGGCCGCGGTTCTCGGTCGTCCTGTGAGCTTCATGGCGCGCCCGACACCCGACGCCATCGACAGCCTGCCGGAAGGCGGGATCGTTGTGGTCGAGAACAGCCGCTTTGCTCCGGGAGAGGAAAAGAACGACCCGCATATGGCGCAAATGCTGGCCTCGCTTGTCAGCTTCTACGTCAACGATGCCTTTTCCGCCGCGCACCGCGCGCATGTGACCACCGAGGGACTGGCGCACCATGTGCCTTCCTTCGCCGGTCGGTCGATGGAGAAGGAACTGGACGCTTTGCAGGCTGCACTCGGCGCGCCGGTGAAGCCGGTGGCAGCGGTTGTCGGCGGCGCGAAGGTGTCGTCCAAGCTCGACGTGCTCACCAACCTCATCAACAAGGTCGATCATCTTATCATCGGCGGCGGCATGGCGAACACTTTCCTCGCCGCGCGCGGCGTGGATGTCGGCAAATCGCTGTGCGAGCATGATCTCGCCGAGACGGCGGAGAAAATCATGGACGCGGCGGATGCCGCCGGGTGCACCATCCATCTACCCTATGATGTGGTGGTTGCGAAGGAATTTGCAGCCAATCCGCCGTCCGTCCGCACCTGCAATGTGCATGAAGTCGCCGCCGATGAGATGATCCTTGATGTCGGGCCCGCTGCGGTCGAGGCGCTTTCGGATGTCTTGAAGACCTGCAAGACTCTCGTCTGGAACGGCCCGCTCGGAGCATTCGAGATTGCGCCGTTCGACAAGGCTACGGTGGCGCTCGCGCGCACCGCAGCGGCGCTGACCAAGGAAGGCTCGCTGACCTCGGTGGCAGGCGGAGGCGACACCGTCGCGGCTTTGAACCACGCAGGCGCGGCTGATGACTTCAGCTTTGTATCGACCGCTGGCGGCGCTTTCCTCGAATGGATGGAAGGCAAGGAACTGCCGGGTGTGAAAGCGCTGATGCAATAAGCGGTTAAGGATTTGGGGACATAAAGCGGGCTTTAGGCCGGCATAGCAACTGGAGCATGTGCAGATGCAATTTGATGATATGACCAAGAAGATGGCGGACGGCAATGGCTTCATTGCTGCGCTGGATCAGTCTGGTGGTTCCACCCCCAAGGCGCTGAAGGGATATGGCATCGAGGAAAGCGAATATTCGGGCGAGACCGAGATGTACGGCCTCATCCACCAGATGCGCAGCCGCATCATCACTGCCAAGTCGTTCACGGGCGAGAAGGTGATCGGCGCGATCCTGTTCGAGCGCACGATGGACGGCGAAGTCGATGGCAAGCCCACTCCGCAGGCACTGATCGCGCGTGGCGTTGTGCCCTTCATCAAGATCGACAAGGGCCTTGAGGACGAGGTGAACGGCGTTCAGATGATGAAGCCGATGCCGGAGCTCGATGCGCTTTTGACCCGCGCCAAGGCGCTCGGCGTCTATGGCACCAAGGAGCGTTCGGTCATCAATTCCGCCAACCGCGAAGGCATTGCAGCTGTGGTCAAGCAGCAGTTCGAGGTCGGCGCGCAGGTGCTCAGCCACGGCATGATGCCGATGATCGAGCCGGAAGTGAACATCAAGAGCGAGACGCGCGCAGAGTGCGATCAGATCCTGCTCGAAGAGATCCTCAAGAGCCTTGATGCGCTGCCGGAAGGGCAGCAGGTCATGCTGAAGCTTTCGCTGCCCACTAAGCCGGGCCTGTTCGATCAGCTGGTCGATCACCCCAAGGTGCTGCGGGTTGTCGCGCTCTCCGGCGGCTACAAGCGCCCCGAAGCATGCGTCGAACTGTCCAGGAATCGTGGCATCATCGCCAGCTTCAGCCGCGCGCTGCTCGAAGATCTGCGCCACCAGATGTCGGACGACGAGTTTAACGCCTCGCTGGGCGGCGCGATTGACGAGATCCACGCTGCCTCCACCAAGAAGGTGGCTGTCGCCGCCTGATTGTAATACATTATGAGTTCAGTGAGGGGGCGGGAGACTATCCTGCCCCTTTTCTTTTTATGGGTGCATCTGGCGCGCACACTCAGGCCGCGCTAACAGGCGGCATGACAGATTTTTCCGACGACGAGCTGCGCCTCGATCCTGATTTTGCGACACGTTTCGAGCGGGATGATCGTCGCCCGCCGTGCCAGCTCTATCTCATTTCGCCACCTGCGCTGGCTGCGGCCTTCACGGATCAGTTGAAAGCCGCATTTGATGGCGGCCCGGTGGTGGCGTTCCAGTTGCGCTTGAAGGGGCTGGACGAACACGCCATCGCCCGCGCGGCGGAGCCCCTGCAAAAGCTCTGCGCGGATCATGACTGCGCGTTCATCATCAACGACAGTGCTGCACTGGCCAAGCGTCTTGGCACGGACGGCGTGCATCTGGGGCAGGGGGATGGAGACCCGCGTGAGGCGCGGGCGCTGCTCGGTCCGGCGGTGCAGATCGGTGTTACGTGCCATGATAGCCGCCATCTGGCGATGGAAGCGGGTGAGGCGGGCGCGGATTATGTCGCGTTCGGCGCCTTTTATCCCACGCAGACCAAGGAGACGCAGCACCGGCCCGAACTCTCCATTCTATCCTGGTGGGTCACGTTATTTGAATTGCCGTGTGTTGCGATTGGCGGGATTACGGCGGCTAACGCTCTGCCTCTGGTTAAGGCCGGAGCTGATTTCATCGCCATAAGCAGCGCTGTATGGCAGCATAAGCAGGGCCCGCGTCACGCAGTTGCGGAATTCTCCAATCTACTCTCAAACGCCTGATAAACAAGGTTAACGTCTAGGATTGGCACAATTTTCTATGCTGCACTGCATGGTATGGAGTTGGTAAGGACTTCATGTTAGCTTGCCAGCTACGGGGACGCGCTTTGCGTAAAGGCTGATCGAGTGGAAATGTCCTATAGTCCATTGGTGCGATTACGGCGGTTTCTTCATGGCTTTTTGGTCGTGAAGTGCGTCAACTGGTATTATCGTACCGTCTGGGGCATGCACATCGGGCCGGATTGCCGCATCTCGCTCTCTGCCAAGCTCGACAAGGCGAACCCGGACGGGATCGTTATCGGTAAATCGACCGCAATCACATTTGGCGCAGCGATCTTGAGTCATGATTTCGTCAACAATGTGCATACGACCACGAAGATTGGCGATTATTGCTTCATCGGCGCGCATGCGGTCATCATGCCGGGCGTGACCGTGGGCGATCACAGCATCGTTGCGGCAGGCTCCATCGTGATGCGCGATGTGCAGCCGCATACCGTGGTGATGGGTAACCCAGCACGTCCGATCGAGCAGAATATCCAGACCGCTCGCTGGGGTATACGCGTGCGCGATCCTGAAAATGTACCGCCTGAAATCGCCGTTCCGCAGGCCTCGCCAGAACCGAAAGCCGCCATATCATGAACCAGATGCTGTCCCAATTTCCTCAGGCTGATCAGCCGCTTATCCTCAGTAAGGATGAACTACGCGCCCGCATCACATCCATGTTCAATGAGATGTGGCGCGAGGACCGGGAGGACGAGCCGCCGGTGCTGGAAAACGAGACGATCCTGCTTGAAACTGGTTTCGACAGCATGGCATTCGCGGTGCTGGTGGCACGACTGGACGACGAGCTGGGTTTCGACCCGTTTACGATGGTTGAGGAACCGGTCTACCCGCAGACCTTCGCCGAGTTCGTCACTTTCTACGCTCAATGCGCGCCCAAGCCGGAATAAACGGCCTCGGACAGAGCGTTCTGGCGCTCGGCCTGCCAGAAGATCATGTGCTGCTCCGCGCGCCGGACAGGGCGCTGTGTACAGCCGAACTGCGTCTGCTCCTGCAACTTGGGGTAGTGATGGCCGGTACGGGAGTGGCGCTTTGTCTCTCTGATCCCTTTGATCTGGTCCGTGCCTTGCTGGCGCTGGATGGCAGGGTTGCAGCGTTAATGCTGCTGTCGCGCGATCTGCCTATCGATACGAAGCGTGCCTTGATGCGCGAGGCCGGGATTTCAGTTCTTGTCAGTGACCGGGCCGACATCGAAGAAGCCACCATCCTGGATGCCCTTCTTGGTCGAGGCGAACAAGGTGGTGATCCCATTATCGATACCGAGTGGCTGCTCACCACGTCCGGCACTACCGGCATGCCCAAGCTGGTCCGTCATCAGTGCGCGTCCATTTTTCGTGCCGTGAGGGCCGAGCGGTCGTCCAATGGCGCGCATCGCTGGGCCATGCTCTATGACCCCAGCCGTTTCGCGGGAACACAGGTTCTGGCGCAGGCGTTGTTGACGGGCGCGACCCTGCTGACGCCAAAGCCGGGGATGACCACTGGTGAAATCGTTGACTGGCTGGGTGAAGAGCAATGCACCCACATCTCCGCTACGCCTGCGTTGTGGCGCCGTTTGTTGATGGCGCCTGCCGCGCAGCGTCTGCCTTTGAAACAGATCACACTGGGTGGAGAGATTGCGGACGATGCGATCCTTGCCGCTTTGAAGGCGCGCTATCCCAAGGCGCGGATCACCCATATCTATGCCTCTACCGAGGCGGGAACCGGCTTTGCGGTGCGTGATGGCAAAGCGGGCTTCCCGGCGAATTGGCTGGAAAAGGGCGCCGAAGCGGATGGTGCGCGGCTTTCCCTTCGTGATGGGTTGTTGTGGCTGCGCCCGCCCGGCGGCAGGCAGGCGACGGCGTCACATATCGTATCAGATGCGGAAGGTTTCATCCGCACGGGTGACAGAATTGCCGTAGAGGATGGGCGCGCCCGGTTTCTGGGGCGCGAAGACAGCACATTGAATGTCGGCGGCGTCAAGGTTCAGGTCGAGGCGGTGGAAGAAATCGTCCACGCGCATCCCGCCGTCGCGCAATGCCACATCACTGCCAAGCCCAGTGCGATGATGGGCACATTGCTCACGCTTTCCGTTGTTCCGCGCGCCGAGGTGACGCAGGATGCCGCGATGCTGCGCCAGGAGATCGCACAGTATTGCAAGGCGCATTTGCCCCCGGCTGCCCGCCCGGCGACGATACGCATCGTCTCCGAAATCCCGGTGAGCGCAGCGGGCAAGACGGAGCGGGCAGGGAAAGCATGAAAAAGATCGTCGTTACCGGCGTCTCGCGCGGGCTTGGGCTTGCGCTTGCGCGGGCGTTGCTTGCCGAGGGCTATGGTGTGGTTGGTCTGGGGCGTGGAGATAGTCCGGCATTCCTGGCGCTGGAAGCCGAGTTTCCCGGTCAGATCGCTTATGTGCAGGCTGACATGACCGAGTTGCACGCGCTTTCGGACATCGCGCGCCACATATCGAAAGTCTATGGCCCTATTTACGGATTGGTCAACAACGCGGGCATTGGCGCGGCGGGCGTCCTCGCGACCATGCATCAGGCCGATATGGAGAAGGTGATTGCGACAAACCTTCTGGGGCCGATGACGCTCACCAAATATCTGATGCGTTCGATGCTTGCCCGCAAGGAAGGGCGGATCGTCAACATCAGCTCGATCTCGGCGCAGAGCGGCTTTCACGCGATGTCGGTCTATGCGGCGAGCAAGGCTGGGCTGGAGGGGTTCAGCCGTGCGCTCTCCCGCGAGGCGGGGAAATATAACATCACCGTCAACTGCGTCGCGCCCGGATTTTTGGATACCGATATGACCGAAGGCTTCGATGCCGATCAGCTTGCGTCCATCCGTCGTCGCGCGCCGCTTGGCCTGCCTACATCGGAACAGGTCGCGGGCGCGGTGCTGTATCTGTTGTCACCCGCTGCCGCCAGCGTGACTGGTACGGTGATGACCGTGGATGGGGGTAGTACCGCCTAGGCGCGCCTTACTCGCGCAATGGCGGTAGTGCATAGAACGATCAAAGCGCCCAGAATAATCCCGAAAGCCGCTGCCAGCATTGCGCCAAACAGCCAGCCAAGGACGCCCGAGGTCTGCGCGATCGCCTGAGAGAGCTGCGCGATCTGATGGCCGGGGAAATGTATGCCAATCTCCTCAAGCCCGTGCACCACAATGCCGCCGCCGACCCACAGCATCGCTGCGGTCCCAATAACTGTAAGTGAGGCAAGCAATGGCGGCATAGCGTTGACCAGTAGCCTACCCAGCGCTTTGGTGGAGCCGCCCTTGCGGCACAGATGCAAGCCGATGTCGTCGAGCTTCACGATCAGTGCGACGACGCCGTAGACTGTCGCCGTGATGAACAGGCTGACGAAGATCAGGATCACCGCCTGCTCCCACAAGGGAGTGTCGGCGACGCTAGCCAGCGCGATTGCCATGATTTCGGCGGAGAGGATGAAATCGGTACGGATCGCGCCGCTGATCGTCGCCTTCTCCACCTCCGCTGCATCGGCGGGTTGTGCCAGTGTCTCCGTTTCATGCACTTCATGGGGCAGAAATTTCTCGATCAGTTTTTCCGCACCCTCGTAGCAGAGATAGGCGCCGCCAAGCATCAAGAGCGGCGTGAGGGCCCAGGGTGCCAGCGCGCTCAGAAGCAAAGCGGCGGGGAGCAGAAACAGCAGTTTGTTGCGTACTGAGCCAAGCGCGATCCGGTATATGATCGGCAGCTCACGATCTGGTGTCAGCCCGGTAACATAGCGTGGGGTCACCGCCGCATCGTCGATCACCACGCCCGTCGCCTTTGAACTCGCCTTGGCGGCGGCGGCGCTTACATCGTCAAGCGAGGATGCAGCGAGCTTCGCCATCGCGGCGACATCATCAAGCAAGGCAATAAGACCTACAGACATAAACTATCCCAATGTTTCTATGCGCCGGATGTGGAGGAACATACGAGCCGGGTCAATTGACGCTGAATGTAAACCCTTCGCCATGTTCGATTTGTAGCTTGCCTATGCCGATGATGCGGCTAGGCTCCATCGCCTGATTTGTGAGGCTAACTATGTTTCGCACCTGTATTGCTTTCTCCCTCGCCGGAGCCATGATGATGACCACGCCGCTCGCCGCTCGCGAGAAAAAGCTTGCCCCTCAAGTGACTATGCCTGCCGCGAAGCCGCTCACGCTGGAGCGGATATTCGCCAGCCCCGACCTTTCCGGTGCTCAGCCGCGTGCGCTCAGGCTCTCGCCTGATGGCAAGCTCGTCACGTTGCTGCGCAACCGCAAGAATGATCGGGACAGGTTTGATCTATGGGCGATCGACACTAGTACGGGCAAAGAACGAATGCTGGTGGACTCGCTGAAAGTGGGTAGTGGGGCCGAACTGTCCGAAGCTGAAAAGATGCAGCGCGAGCGCGCGCGCATTGGGGGCACGCGTGGCATTGTCTCTTATGACTGGTCACCGGATGGCAAGCGCATCCTTGTGCCGCTGGATGGGAATCTGTTCTTAGCATCGCTGAATGGCGAAACGGTGCGGCTCACCAATAGCAAAGATGGTGAACTCAATCCCGCGGTTAGCCCCAAGGGACGTTATCTTTCCTTCGTTCGCGGCGGCAACCTAGTGGTACTGGACATTGCCACCCGCGCGGAGAAGCAGGTTACAACCGGCTCTAGCGATACGATCAGTTGGGGTGTCGCAGAATTCGTTGCGCAGGAGGAGATGGACCGCCAGCAGGCTTATTGGTGGGCACCGGATGACAGCCGGATCGCGGTGGCGCGGGTTGATGAGAGCGGAGTAGGGATTGTCAACCGCGCGGCGATTGGCGCGGATGGCACGAAAATATACCCGCAGCGTTATCCCGCAGCAGGCACACCCAACGCGGTGGTCGATCTTTATGTGATGGACCCACTGGGCGAGCATCAGGTGAAGGTCGATCTCGGTGCAGAGAATGATATCTATCTCGCCCGCGTCGACTGGTCGAAGGACGGCAAGACGCTCTTTGTTCAGCGCGAGAGCAGGGATCAGAAGCGACTTGATCTGCTCGCTGTCGATCCTGCGACGGGTGCGTCAAAGGTGATCCTCACGGAAACCGCGAAAACATGGATCAACCTCAGCAATAATTTCCGCGCCTTGCCGGACGGCAGTTTCCTCTGGTGGTCAGAGCGCACTGGCCACGGCCACCTCTATCGCGTGCAGGGCGACAAGTGGACCACGCTCACCAGTGGCGACTGGGAAGTGGGAGACGTGATCGGGCTCGATGCGAAGCATGATCTGATCTGGTTCACCGGCAACCGTGAGACGCCGCTGGAGCAGCATGTGTACAGCGCATCCCTGAGCGGGAAGGGCGAGATAAAGCTGCTCACAGAAGCGGGCTGGTGGAACAATGGCGTAATGGACGGTGCGGCCAGCCGCATCATTGTCTCGCGGTCCAATCCCAGCCAGCCTGTCCAGCTTTATCTTGCGGACAGGGACGGCAAGCACCTGCGTGGGCTCAGCGAGAACAAGCTCGACGCCAGCCATCCTTATGCGCCTTATCTCGCCGCCCATGCCGATACGCGATTCGGTACGATCAAGGCGGCGGACGGTAGCGATCTCTATTACAAACTCCTCACGCCTAAGCTGGATTCGGGCAAGCGCTATCCGGTGTTCATGATCCATTATGGCGGGCCGGGCGCGGGTCGTCAGGTGACCAAGAGCTGGGGCGGGGTAATGGCGCAATATCTGGTGCAACGCGGCTGGGTCGTGTTCGCGATAGATAACCGAGGCACGCCGGATCGGGGCAAGGCATTCGAGGACCAGATCTACCGCGCGATGGGCGGGGTCGAGGTAGAGGATCAACTCGCCGGAGCCAATTGGCTCAAGGCCCAGCCGTTCGTCGATCCGGCCAAAATCGCGACCTATGGCTGGTCCTATGGCGGCTATATGACGCTGAAGCTGCTGGAAAGGGCGCCGGGTGTGTTCGCGGCGGGAGTATCAGGCGCGCCAGTAACGAAGTGGGAGCTCTATGATACGCATTATACCGAGCGCTATCTGGGCGATCCCAATGCCAAGAAAAGCGCCTATCCTGCCTCCAACGCGCTGGCTGATGTTGCGAAAATCTCCGACCCGCTATTGCTGATGCACGGCATGGCGGACGACAATGTGGTGCTGGAACACAGCACTGCCTTCATGACTGCGATGCAGGAAGCTGCGCAGCCGTTCGACCTGATGCTCTATCCGGGCCAGACGCACCGCTTCACCGGCGATGGTGTCAATGTGCATGAATGGCGGACGATAGAGCGGTTTCTGGAGAAATATGGAGTGGCTCCCGCCGTCCCCTGATTCGCCCTTTGCTTTCGCAGGCGCGATACGCTATTGGCGCGCGCCTGCATCCGTTATGAAGCAAATGGAGTGAATGAATTGGGGTATCGTGTCGTTGTCGTCGGGGCCACGGGTAACGTAGGTCGCGAAATGCTCAACATCCTTGCCGAGCGGGAATTCCCTGCTGACGAGATCGCAGCCGTTGCCTCGCCGCGTTCGACCGGGACCGAAATTGAATATGGCGAGACCGGCAAGACGCTGAAAGTCAAGAATATCGAGCATTTCGATTTCGCCGGATGGGATATGGCTCTGTTCGCCGCCGGTTCCGGCCCGACCAAGGAATACGCGCCCAAGGCGGCTGCGGCTGGCTGTGTCGTGATCGACAACAGTTCGCTTTACCGCATGGACCCGGACGTCCCACTGATCGTGCCTGAGGTGAACCCGGACGCGATTGACGGCTATACCAAGCGCAACATCATCGCCAATCCGAACTGCTCGACCGCGCAGATGGTCGTTGCCTTGAAGCCGCTACATGATGCGGCGAAGATCAAGCGCGTCGTCGTCTCGACCTATCAGTCCGTCTCCGGCGCGGGCAAGGAAGGCATGGACGAGCTGTTCGAGCAGAGCCGCAATATCTTTGTTGGCGATCCCGCCGAGCCGAAGAAGTTCACCAAGCAGATCGCCTTCAACGTGATCCCGCACATCGACGTCTTCCTTGATGATGGCTACACCAAGGAAGAGTGGAAGATGGTCGTTGAGACCAAAAAGATCCTCGACCCGAAGATCAAGGTGACGGCGACCTGCGTGCGCGTGCCGGTGTTCGTCGGCCATAGTGAAGCGATCAACATCGAGTTCGAGGATGAGATCAGCGCGAAGAAGGCGCAATCAATCCTGCGCGAGGCACCGGGCGTGATGCTGGTCGACAAGCGCGAGAACGGTGGATACGTGACCCCGGTCGAGTGCGTCGGCGATTACGCTACCTTCGTCAGCCGCGTGCGTGAAGATCCGACGGTCGAGAACGGCCTCGTGCTGTGGTGTGTTTCGGACAACCTCCGCAAGGGCGCGGCTTTGAATGCCGTGCAGATCGCGGAGCTGCTGGGCCGTCGGCACCTCAAGAAGGGCTGAGAGTGCAGGGCGGCTGTCAGTGCGGAGCGGTGCGCTTCGAGGCTGACGTCGCTTCCGATGATGCCTATTTGTGCCACTGCCGGATGTGCCAGCGCGCGTCCGGCAATGTCTCGATAGCGTTTGTCAATCTGTCGAAGTCAGCGGTGATATGGTTGTCAGAGCCGGAGTGGTATCACAGCTCTCCGATCGCTCGGCGGCCCTTTTGCTCCACATGCGGGACGCCCTTGGGCTTCCAGTATCATGAGGGCGAGACGATGGACTTGCACGTCGCAACCTTCGATGATCCCTCACGTTTCGTGCCCAAACATCATTATGGTGTAGAGACCCGTCTCGAACATTGGCGGGACACCAAGGATCTGCCGGATTACAAGATCACCGACAGTCAAAAGACCGTCGATCTCTGGATGAACGCCATTGGCAAACTCCCCGATTAACCCGCTCACTTATTCCCTTCCTGGCTTTGACGGTGCGGCGCTCGCCGTGCATGAGGTGGGAGAAGAGAGTGCGCGGCCGGTGCTGCTGCTCCACGGGTTGTTTTCCTCTGCAGAGGTCAACTGGATCAAATATGGTCATGCCGCTTGTCTCGCCGAGGCGGGGTTCCGGGTCATCATGCCGGATCTGCGTGCACATGGCATGAGCACCGCGCCGCATGATCCTACGGCCTATCCGCGCAATGTGCTGCTCAAGGATGCGCGCGCGCTGATCGAGGGGCTTCATCTGCAAGATTATGATTTATGCGGATTCTCGCTCGGCGCGCGGACCAGCGCCGGCCTGCTCGCGGAAGGACTGCTCCCACGCAGGGCGATCCTCGCGGGTATGGGGTTGGAAGGGCTGGGTGGTTGGGAAGGGCGCCGGCAGTTCTTCCTCGATGCCATCGATAACCGTGAGAGCGTGAAACGCGACGATCCGCATTTCATGGCGGTGATGTTCATGAAGACGATGAAGATTGACGCGCAAGCCGCGCGCCATCTGCTCTGCGCCGGAATTGATGTAGATCTCGCCGCGCTCGCTGCGGTTGATCTGCCCATTGGGGTGATTTGCGGCGCGGACGATCAGGATAACGGCTCTGCGCCGACGCTGGCGCAGCAGCTTGCTTATGGGCGCTATATAGAAGTGCCTGGCACCCATATGAGCTGCATCGCCCGCCCCGAATTGGGGCAGGCGATACGGGATTATCTAATGGAAGATTAAAGCTGGCCCAGCATATGCTCGGCGCTGGAAACCTTGAAGTCGCCCGGCGCTTCGACATTCAGCTCCTCGACCACGCCATCATTGACGATCATCGAGAATCGCTGGCCGCGCGTGCCCATGCCGAACTTGCTGCCGTCCATCTCCAGGCCGACCGCCTTGGCGAACGCACCGTTGCCATCGGCCAGCATCGTCACCTTGCCGTCTGCGCTGGCGGACTTGCCCCATGCGCCCATCACGAAAGCGTCATTGACGGCGGTGCACGCGATCTCGTCCACGCCCTTGGCTTTCAGTTCATCCGCCTTCTCGACAAAGCCCGGCAGGTGCTTGGCCGAACAGGTCGGCGTGAACGCGCCGGGGACGGAAAAGATCGCGACCTTGCGGCCCTTGAAAAAGCTGTCGCTATCTACCTGATCGGGGCCATTTTCAGTCATCTTGACGAAAGTGGTGGCGGGGATCTTGTCGCCTTTGGCAATAGTCATGGGGAAGCTCCTCGGCTTGGGTTATAATTGCCTGTTCCAAGTGGGGTATAATCACGTCAAGTCAAGCATGCATAGTCTCTGCATGTGGATTTTAAGTTAGGTAGCAAATTGGTTGCAGGTAGTGGCCGCTGCGTACTAGGATGAAGCCATGGCTTTGAGCGAGGATGATCCGCTAATGCAGTATCCGCGCTTCTATGGAGGGCGCATGTTGCTCGCCATGCCGGGGATGAATGATCCCCATTTTACACGTTCTGCCATTGCCATGTGTGTGCATGACGAGAACGGAGCGATGGGTCTCGATGTCAGTCACGCCATTGAGCAGTTAAGTGTCGCCAGCCTGTTGGAGAGCTTCGGTATCGAAGCGCCGCATCTTGCCCATATGCCGGTTGTGCGCGGTGGACCAGTGGAAGCGCAACGTGGCTTTGTTCTGCACGGGGCAGACTGGAGCGGGCAGGATAGCCTGATAGTGGCGGATGAATGGCGACTATCTGGTTCTATGGACATATTGAAGTCGATCGCTGAGGGAAGAGGACCTGATCGCTTCGTTGTCGCGCTTGGCTATTCTGGCTGGGGGGCAGGCCAACTGGAGCACGAAATGACGCGGCATGGCTGGTTTCTGGGTAATGTCATATCGCCTGAGCTCGCCAGATTGGCTCCAGGGCAGAGGTGGGATGCATGTTATGCTGCTTGTGGAGTCGATAGCAGACTGCTTGCAGACGGAATGGGGCAAGCCTGAGATTAATTGATTCGGATCATCGCATGCGGCTTGCTGTTGGTCGGATTAAAATTGCATTTACCGAAAATCATCAGACACTTCTAATCAGGATGGGGCAGCTTGAGTTCTGTCAAGAAAAGCGGGGAATATATGAAGCCATTTATCGGTGTTTTGGCAGCAGCTTCTGCAATGATGGCTGGAGAGGCACAGGCGGCGTCGTGCTGGAGTGATACTGCCTATCAGGCGGCACAGATACGAGATCTGGATACCATGCTGATGGTGGCGACTCTGCGCTGCCGACTTAAAGGTACTGACTTCAGCTCCGATTATAATCGTTTCGTTGTTAATAAACGCCCGATCCTGTCCGCAGCGAATATTGAGATACAGTCAGCCTTTTCCCAGACCGTCGGCCGGGCGAGGGCGCTCGGCGCCTATGACGATCTTATGACCAAAATTGCCAACAGCTATGGCAGCGGCGTCGCGGGTATGAATTGTGCTGACTTTGCTACTCTCACTAAGTCAGCGGCCGACGCGCCTGCGCTACGCAATTCGGTTGTCGCTCTGGCCGAGCAGGTTGGTTCAAAGCCGCCGGTACCTGCACTGCGCTGCGATACCCAGATTGCGCTAAACCAGAAGTAGGTAATGGCCTTCGGGGCTATTTAAAGAAAACTTTATATTGCCTTGATAGGCGAGGCGGTGATTGCTAAAGGGCAGTCATCCGCTCGGCGCTGAAGTGTGTCGGGCGATATGGCGCATTTCAGGGAGATTGTTTGTGTCCACCGTAGTGCTTGAGAAGGATTATGTGATCGCTGACATCGGCTTGGCTGAATATGGCCGGGCCGAGATTGCGATAGCCGAGACGGAAATGCCTGGCCTGATGGCGCTGCGCGAGGAGTTCGGTGCAAGTCAGCCGCTGAAGGGGGCGCGCATCACCGGCTCGCTACACATGACGATCCAGACTGCGGTGTTGATCGAGACTTTGGTGGCGCTGGGCGCGGAAGTGCGCTGGGCGACCTGCAACATCTTCTCGACCCAGGATCATGCCGCCGCCGCCATCGCCGCTGCCGGTATTCCGGTGTTCGCGGTGAAGGGCGAGAGCCTCGCGGACTATTGGGACTATGTCGGCAGCATCTTTGACTGGGACGACGGTACGGGCCGCACCGCCAACATGATCCTCGACGACGGCGGCGACGCCACCATGTTCGCGCTCTGGGGCGCGCGCGTTGAGGCGGGGGAAAAGCTGTTCGAGCCGTCGAACGCGGAAGAGCATGAGTTCGTTCGCGCGCTGAATGCGTTCCTGAAAGCGAAGCCGGGCTATCTCACAATGTCTGTAGCACACATCAAGGGTGTCAGCGAAGAGACGACCACCGGTGTGCATCGCCTCTATCATATCGCCAAGGACGGCAAGCTGCCGTTCCCCGCGATCAACGTCAATGACAGCGTGACGAAGAGCAAGTTCGACAACCTTTACGGCTGTAAGGAAAGCCTCGTCGACGCGATCCGTCGCGCAACTGACGTGATGCTCGCGGGCAAGGTCGCTTGCGTTGCGGGCTTCGGCGATGTCGGCAAGGGGTCTGCCGCCTCGCTGCGTCAGGGCGGCGCGCGCGTGATGGTGACGGAGATCGATCCGATCTGCGCACTTCAGGCGGCGATGGAAGGCTATGAGGTCGTGACGATGGAAGAGGCAGTTACGCGCTGCGACATCTTCGTCACCGCGACCGGCAACGAGGACGTCATCACCGCTGAGCATATGAAGGCGATGAAGCCGATGTCGATCGTCTGCAACATCGGCCATTTTGACAGCGAGATCCAGATCGCGGCGCTCTCCAACTACAAGTGGACCGAGGTTAAGCCCGGCACCGATCTGGTTGAGTTTCCGGACGGCAAGCAGATCATCATCCTCGCCAAGGGCCGCCTCGTGAACCTCGGCTGCGCCACCGGCCACCCGAGCTTCGTGATGTCATCCTCCTTCACCAACCAGACGCTGGCGCAGATCGAGCTGTTCACCAAGAGCAGCGAATACAAAAATGACGTTTATGTGCTGCCGAAGCACCTCGACGAGAAGGTCGCCGCGCTGCACCTCGAAAAGCTGGGCGTGAAGCTCACCAAGCTCACCGACAAGCAAGCGGCTTATATTGGAGTGTCTCAGGCTGGCCCGTTCAAGGCGGATCATTACCGCTACTGAGTGTATGTTGACGTAATTTGGAAAGGGCGGGCGTGTTCCCGCCCTTTTTCGTTTCGACCCAAAGCACAGACTCTTTGCGCCTCCCTATAATTGCGCTAGTCCGCTTTCCATGATTGAGGTTTCACGGACGGCGATATTATTGGCAGGAGCAGTGCTGGCGCTCTGGTTCGCTGCTGCTTTGTATACGCTTGTCTCAGGTCTCAAACTTCGCCGTCGCGGTTACAGCCTGCGGGATCAGGCGGATCGGCTTGCGGCATTGCTACAGTCTGCGTCTGCAATTCCTATGTTGGTTCGCGCGGATGGCAAGATCGAGGCACCTGCGCGGCTCGCCGCATGGATGGGGCTTCCGACGCTTCCAACCTATCTTTCCGAACTTGTAGGTGCAACAAGCTGCCTAGCTGAAGAAGAGGGCGCGGCACTCGTCAACAACATTGCCTCTGCCCAGCGTGGCGCCAAGAGCTTTTCAATCACGCTCAACATTATGGGGTCTAGCCGTACCCTGCTGGTGAAGGGGGCACCCGCAGCGCCTGATCTCGCCAATCCCGGCGCAGCGATCCTATGGTTCTTCGATGCGACTGAGAGCCAGGCGCGTATCGACTCGCTCGAGAAGGAAGGCGGGCTCCTGCATGATGCTCTTGAGGCACTGTCAGGCCTCATTGAGGCAGCGCCAATGCCGATGTGGCATCGTGACGGGCAGTTGCGGCTCGGCCTTGTCAACAGTGCCTATGTGCGCGCCGTAGAAGCGCCGAGCGCCGCAGATGTGATTGAGCAGCAGATCGAACTATTCGAAACTATCGATGGCCTGCCTCCGGCCGAAGCGGCGCGGATCACCCGGGACAAGCAGGAGGTGTTGACCCGCGTAGTGCCCACCACGGTTGGCGGCGAACGCCGGATGATGCAGGTGGTTGAGGTACCGATGGGCCGGGTCGGCGTCGCGGGATACGCGATCGACCGGCAGGATTATGAGAGCGCGCGTACTGAGCAGGCGCGCACAGTCGCCTCCCAGCGCGACATGCTGGACCGGCTGACGGCAGCGGTGGCGCAATTCGGGCCGGATCGCTCTTTGATTTTCTGGAACAAGGCGTTTGTGACCCTGTTCGCGCTCCAGCCGGAGCATCTGATTGACCGACCAGAGTTTGAGCGGGTGCTCGATCGGATGCGCGAAGGCGGACGTATCCCCGAACATCGCGATTTCCCGGCGTGGAGGTCTGAGCGACGGGCTTGGTTCACCGCGCAGGAGGCGAGCGAGGAGAACTGGCTGCTGGCGGATGGCACGCATCTGCGCGTCTTTGCCCAGCCGATGCCCGATGGCGGCCTGCTGCTCGTGTTCGAGGACCGGACCGAGCAGATTCAGCTCTCCAGCGCGCGCGATACGCTGCTGCGCGTTCGCACCGCGACGTTCGACAGCCTGTTCGAGGGCATAGGCGTGTTCGCCTCGGATGGGCGGCTTCACCTGTGGAACAATCGCTTTCGCACGATCTGGGGTGTGGAGGAGGAAGTCCTCGCCGCGCATCCGCGCATCGACGATTTCATGAATTCGCTGGCGGACCGGCTGGAGCGGCCCCCGCAGGCCGGGCTGGTGCGCGAGCTGGTGCGCTCCTGCACCGTGGATCGCAAGCAGCGCAACGGTCGGGTGATGTTTGTCGACGGGCGCAGTTTCGATTTTGCGGCGATCCCGTTGCCTGATGGTAACGCGCTGTTCACCATGCTCGATGTGACGGATAGCCGCCGTATCGAGCATGTGCTGCGTGAGCAGAACGAGGCTCTGGCCGAAGCGGACAAAGTGAAAACCGCGTTCCTCGCCAATATGAGCTATGATCTGCGGACGCCATTGACCTCGATCGGCGGCTTCGCGGAGATGATGAAGGCGGGCTATGCTGGGGAGCTGCCCACAACCGCGCAGGATTATGTCTCTGCGATCCTTGAATCGACCGACAAGCTCTCCGGCCTGATCGACACAGTGCTGGACCTGACACAGGGCGAGGCGGGGACGCTGCCGCTGGAGCGCGCGCCGGTCGATCTTGCGGGGTTCGTTGCCGCGTGCCGGGATCGGTGGACTTCAGCCGCCGCCACCAAGAAAATAGAACTGGTTGTGGACATAAAGCCCTCCACCGGGCGGGTGATGGCGGATGAGAAGCGTCTTTCCCAGGCGCTAGACAAGCTGATGGAAAATGCCGTGCGCGTGGTGCCGGAAGGCGGACGCATTTCGCTCCATTCCGATGGGCAGGTGGGAGGTGCACGGCTCATCGTGTCCGACAATGGCCCCGGCATGGATGCGAAAACACAGGCCCGCGCCTTCGATCGCTTCAGCCGCATGAGCGATAGCCAGCGCGGTGACGCGCAAGGGCTTGGCCTGCCGCTCGCGCGTCAGCTGATCGAGGCGCATGGCGGCAAGCTGGCGCTGATTTCAGAGCCGGGGGAGGGCACGGTGTTCACCATTGAGCTGCCACGGGGCGATCTGCCACGCATCGCCAAGCCGGGCTGACATGGTGGAGTGGATCGCACAAGGGGAAGCGGAGATGCTCGCGCTGGGCGCTGCGCTGGCGCAAGTGCTGCGCGCGGGGGATGTGATCGCGCTCTCCGGCGGTCTCGGTGCGGGCAAGACGACGCTGGCGCGCGGGTTGCTCGCCGCACTGGGCTTGGCAGAGGAAGCGCCCAGCCCGACCTTCGCCATCGTTCAGCCTTATGACGCTCAAGAACTGCGGTTGCCGGTGGCGCATGTTGATCTCTACCGGCTGGATGATCCCGCTGAGGTCGCGGAATTGGGGCTGGATGACTATCGATCAGATGGTGCGCTGGTTGTCGAATGGCCGGAGCGGATGGGCGAGCGGTTGTGGCCCGATGCGCTGCTAGTGAAGATCGAGGTGCTATCCGATGGCGTGCGGCGCTTGACAGCCAGCCTGCCGCCGTCATGGAAGGAGCGATGGCCATTTCCATGATTCCACCCGACACCGCAGCAGCTTTTCTCCAGTCAGTCGGCTGGGGCGGGGCGGAGATTGTCCCCCTTGCTGGGGACGCATCGTTTCGGCGCTATTTTCGCGTTGTCGTTGGGCTAGACGAGGCGGTGCTGATGGATGCGCCGCCGCCGCATGAAGACCCGCGACCATTTCTCAAGATTGCGCGCTATCTCACTGAAAATGGCCTAGCGGCTCCTGCCATCCTTGGGCAAGACCTCGATCATGGCCTCGTGCTGCTGGAGGATTTCGGCGATGCGCGGGTGCGCGACTGGCTGGACGAACATCCGGCGGACGAGGAAGCGATTTACGCGCGCGCCGTCGCCCTGCTCGCCGATCTGCACAAGCTGCCGCCCGCCGACGCGCCGCCCTATGACCGCGCCGCCTATAATCGCGAAGTAGATCTCCTCACCGAATGGTATTGTCCGGCGATGGGACTGGACGTGGACCTCCCCGGCTATCGCGCCGCATGGGATGCTGTTCTTCCGCTCGTGGAGCAGGACGATGCGCCGCGCGTCACAGTGCTGCGCGATTATCATGCCGAGAATATCATGCTGATCGAGGGGCGGCCTCAATCGCACAATCTCGGCCTTTTGGATTTTCAGGACGCGCTCATCGGTCACCCGGCCTATGATCTCGTCTCGCTGCTTCAGGATGCGCGCCGCGATGTCGCGCCCGCGCTCGAAGCGAAGATGCTTGATCATTACAAGGCGCTCGCCAAGCCCGGCGCAGGGTTCGATGCAGCCTATGCGGTGCTGGGTGCGCAGCGCAACGCCAAGATAATCGGTATCTTCACCCGGCTGTGGAAGCGTGATGGCAAGCCGCGCTATCTTGGCTTCCTGCCGCGCATGTGGGGCCTGCTGGAGCGCGACCTCGCGCATCCAGCCCTCGCGCCTGTTGCGGAATGGTTCGCGGCCAATATCCCTGCCGAAGTGCGCGCGGGTTCGCCGGAGAAACAGGTCCCAAAGGAACAGACTAGGGCATGAGCACCCGCCTCGATACCGCAATGCTGATGGCGGCGGGGCTGGGCAAGCGCATGCGTCCGTTGACCGCGACCCGCCCCAAGCCGCTGGTGCGCGTGGCAGGCAAGGCGCTGATTGATCATGCGCTCGACCGGATCGAGGAAGCGGGGATCGGGCGGATCATCGTCAATGTGCATTATCTGCCGGACAGCATCATCGCGCATCTGAAAGCCCGCAAAAGCGCCGCCGAATATCTGATTTCCGATGAGCGCGACAAGCTGCTGGAGACTGGCGGCGGTCTGATGAAAGCAGCACCTCTGCTGGGCGATCAGCCGTTCCTCTGCGCCAACAGCGACAATCTCTGGGTCGATGGCCCGCGTAATTCGATCGCGATGCTCGCCGAGCTGTGGGACGACGCGAAGATGGATGCGCTGCTCCTGATGATCCCGCACGCGCGCGCGACCTGCCATAATGGCCTCGGCGATTTCCATATGGCACCAGACGGGCGGCTTACCCGCCGCAAGCAGAGCCATATCGCGCCGTTCGTCTATACTGGCATCCAGATCCTCTCGCCGCGACTGTTGGTCGATCCGCCCAGCGATATATTCTCCACCAATGTCTTCTGGAATCGCGCCATAGAAGCAGGGCGGCTTTACGGCGCATCGCACCCCGGCTTGTGGTTCGATGTCGGCACGCCGCAGGCGATCCCCGTGGTGGAGGCTGAACTGGGACATGGTTGAAGCGGCGCGCCCGCACATCCACACCATCCCGGCCCATCGGGCCTTTGCCGATGCGCTTGCCGCCGGAATATTGGCGCAGCACGGGAAAGACAGAATAGGCCTTGCGCGGGGCATAGTGCTGCTGCCCAACAATCGCGCGGTGCGGGCGGTGAGCGATGCGTTCGTGCGCGCCTCTGGCGGTGGGCTGCTGATGCCGAGGCTTGTGCCGATTGGCGACGAGGAGCTGGGCGAGCGGCTGGGCAATGCACTCGATCCGATTGGTGCGGGAGCGGACATTCCGCCCGCGATAGCGCCGATGGACCGGCAGATGATTCTCGCGCGGCTGGTGAGCGAGGTGCGCGCTGCGCATCGCCAGCCGGTCGATGCGGGCGAAGCGATGCGGCTGGGGCAGGCGCTTGGCGCGACGATAGACCAACTTCATGTTGCCCGTGTCGATCCAAGGCGTTTGGCCGAGATCGAGGGCGCGGAGGGCTTGTCCGAGCATTGGGACGCGTCGCTCAGGCTGTTGGAGATATTGTTGACCCGCTGGCCAGAGGAATTGGCGCGGCTGGGGATGATCGACCTTGCTGAGCGGCGCAACCGCCTGCTCGATCATGTGGCGCGGCGGTGGAAAGAGGCGCCGCCCGGCGGATTTGTGGTCGCGGCGGGGATTGCGACCAACGCACCCGCAATCTGCGCGGTGCTGAGGACGGTGGCCTTCATGCCATCTGGCGAAGTGGTGCTCTCGGCGCTGGATCAGCATATGAGCGCGGAAGAATGGGAGGCGATCGGGCCGTTCGAGGCCGAGCCTGTGACGGGCCGCCGCCCGCGCGCGGAGGAGAGCCATCCGCAATATCAATTGAAGACGATGCTGCACGGCATGGGCATCGCCCGCGATGAGGTGGCGCTATGGCGCTGGGGCGGTGGGCATGATGCGCGGGCCGCGCGCAGCCGCAATATCTCTAACGCTATGCTGCCGCCTGTGTTTACGGGCAAGTGGCGGGATTTGAAGGCCGAGGAGCGGACCTTCAGCGGCGTTCGCGTGAGAGAGGCGGCGACCCCTGCCGAGGAGGCGCAGGCAATTGCGCTGCTGCTGAGGCAATCGCTGGAGACGCCCGAGCGCACCGCCGCGCTCGTAACGCCGGACCGCGAGCTTGCGGTGCGCGTATCGGCGCATCTGGCGCGCTGGGGTGTGGCGGCGGACGATAGCGCGGGGCAGAAATTGTCGCTTACCCCGCCGGGAATGCTTGTTCTGGCGCTGGCGCGTGTGGCGGCGGAGGATTTCGCGCCGGTGCCTCTGCTGGATCTGTTGAAACATCCGCTGGTGCGCAAAGGCGAGGGGCGGATCGAGTGGCTGGATGAGGTGCGCGGGCTGGACCTGATCCTGCGTGGGCCGAGGCCGGCGCCGGGGTTGGCCGGGCTGGCGGCGCGGCTTGCGCCTTTTGATGACGACCGGCAGGCGAAGCTGCGTGCGCGGGTGGCGGCGTGGTGGGGTGAGGCCGCTTCGCTGTTCACGTCGCTGGCTGCGCTGAATGACGGAGCCGCGGCGCCGATGTTCGCGGCACTGCGGGAGATGGCGTCCGCCTTGACCGGCGATCAGGTCTGGGCCGGGCATCAGGGCCGGGCGCTGGCCGATCTGTTCGCCGAGATGGAACGTGCTGCCCCCTCCGGCCCGGCGCATGTCGAGCTGCGCGCGTTGCCCGATCTGATCGAGCGGATATTGGAGCAGCAATCCGTCCGCCCGCCGCAGGGCGGCCATCCGCGCATCTCCATATACGGCTTACTGGAGGCACGTTTGCAGCAGGCTGACCTGATGATCCTCGCTGGCCTTAACGAAGGCACATGGCCCGGCCTGCCCGCGCCGGACCCTTGGCTCGCACCGCGCATCCGGGCCGAGCTCGGCCTGCCGGGGCTGGAGCAGCGCATCGGCCTCGCCGCGCATGATTTTGCCTCGGCACTGGGCGCGCCGGAGGTGGTCATTACGCGCTCTCGCCGTTCCGGTAATGCGCCCGCCATTGCCTCTCGTTTCTGGCTTAGGATGGAGGCGATTGCAGGCGAAAATCTCAAACGCGCGGACGAGGCGCTGCACTGGGCGCGGGGGCTGGATGCGGCGGGCGCGCCTGATCCAGCGCGCCGCCCAAATCCGTCCCCGCCGCTCGCGCTCCGTCCGCGGACGGTCGCGGTGACGCAAGTGGACCGGCTGGCGGCGGACCCTTATGCCTTTTACGCGTCTCGTATACTGAAGCTGCAGAAGCTGGAAATGGTCGATGCAGACCCCGGCCCGGCGTGGCGCGGGACACTGGTGCATTGTGCGCTGGAGCTATGGTTCCGCGAGGATAAATGCGCGCCTGACAGGCTGGAGACTCGCACTGTCGAACTGGTGCGCGGTATCGGCTCGCACCCGATATTGCGCGCTCTGTGGCTGCCGCGCATGCTGGAGGCGGTGCGCTGGGTGAGCGGCGAGGTGGCAAAGGACGCGGCCGAGGGGCGGCATATCATCACCGTAGAGCGCAAGGGCGAGATCACGCTTGGTGGTATCCGCCTCAGCGGCACCGCGGACCGGATCGACCGGTTGGCGGATGGCGGCATTGGCATTGTCGATTACAAGACCGGCAAGCCGCCGAGCGCGCCCCAAGTGAAGGCGGGTTTTGCGCTGCAACTTGGGCTATTGGGCGCAATTGCCGAGAGCGGCGGGTTCGAGGGGCTGGGCGAAGAGGTACGCGCTTCAGCGTTCGAATATTGGTCGCTGGCGAAGGGGCGGGAGGGATTCGGCTATCGCGTCAGCCCGGTGAAGCCCGGTGGATCAGAGCAAATTGTGGCGACCGAAGAATTGGTCGCGCATGCCGAGCAGCATTTCCTGCTCGCTGCTGGCAAATGGTTGACAGGCGAGGAGCCGTTCACCGCGCAACTCAATCCCGAACTCCCCAGTTATGGGGATTATGACCAGCTCATGCGGCTGGAGGAATGGTATGGCAGGGCAGGAGGCGCTGATGGCCAGACGCGCTGACGCCCTGCTGCCGCTCAAGGGCGCGCAGGCCCGCGCGTCGGCACCGGATGCGCATGTCTGGCTTTCCGCCTCGGCGGGGACCGGCAAGACCCATGTGCTCACCGCGCGGGTGTTTCGTCTGCTGCTGAACGGGGTGGACCCGGAGCATATCCTCTGCCTCACCTTCACCAAAGCGGGCGCGTCGGAAATGGCGGAGCGCATCCACTCGCGCCTCGCCGCATGGGTGCAGATGGATGGCCCGGCGCTGGCTGAAGACCTGAAGGCGCTGGGCGAGGAAATCACGCCTGCGATGCGGGAGCGCGCGCGCCAGCTTTTTGCCCGCGTGCTGGAGGCGACCGGCGGCGGCTTGCGTATCCAGACGATCCACAGCTTTTGTCAGCAATTGCTCGCCTCCTTCCCGCTGGAGGCAGGGCTGGTGCCGGGCTTCCGCGCGCTGGAGGACCGCGAGCAGCAGGAGTTGGCGCGGCTCGCGTTGGAAGAGCTGGTCGTCGATGCGGAAACCCAAGGCGACGAAGAGCTGATCGGTGCGCTGCATGCGCTGGCGCTGCGGTTGGGCGAGGCAGGGGCAGAAGCGTATCTCCGGCGCTGCGGGCGCGCGCACGCGGTGCTGGCCGATGTGCCTGACGATCTACGCGGCTGGCTGTTCGCGGCGCTCGAACTGCCGGAGGGCGACATTGAAACCGAGATCGCCGTGCGCTGCTCTGACGATGTGTTCGATGTGGTAACGCTCCGCCGCCTTGCTCGCGCCAATGCGGAATGGGGCACGAAAAAAACGGGGCTTGTGTACGCAAACATTATCAACGGCTGGATCGCTGCTGCACCACCTACTCGTGCGGAGATACTAACAGAACTTGCGACCTGTTTTATCAAGAAAACAGATGGATTACCGAAGAAAGTTGAGAAAGGGCAGGAGAAGGCCGATCCGGATTATGCGGCGCTTGCAGCCCGGATCGCGGATGAACTATCCGAACTGCTCGCGCTACGCACCCGCGCAGCCTATGCCGAGGTAGCGGCGCAAGGCTTGCATGCGGGTCGCGCCTATGCCCACGCCTATGAAGCCGCCAAGCGCCGCAAGGGGGCGGTCGATTTCGACGATCTGATTGCTCACACAGCCGCCTTGCTTTCAACACCCGGCATCGCGGACTGGATCCGCTACAAGCTCGATGCGCGGATCGACCATATCCTTGTAGACGAGGCGCAGGATACCAACAGCAACCAGTGGATGATCATCAGCGCGCTGGTGGACGAGTTTTTCAGCGGTGCGGGCGCGCGTGGCTCGACGATGCGTACGCTCTTCACAGTGGGCGATTACAAGCAGGCGATTTTCGGTTTTCAGGGAACCAGTCCCAAGGCGTTCGGGCAGGCGAAGGATGATTTCAAGGCGCGCGCGCTGGCAGTGGCGCATGAATTTCATGATCTGTCGCTGGACGAGAGCTTCCGTTCTACGCCGGCGGTGCTGGAGGTGGTGGACGCCTGCATCGATCATTTGGGGGCGGAGACACTGGGTCTGCCGCCGCTTGTCGTGCATCATGAGAGCCGCAATCGCTTTCCGGGGATCGTATCCGTACTGAGGCCGCTCAGCGCTGGTGTGGCCGACGCAGAGGACGCTGCGCAGGAGGCGGAGGGCGAGGAGGACTGGCTCTCCGATCAGGACCGCGCACTGGCCGAACGTATCGCGCGGCAAATCAAGGCATGGCTGGATGACGGCATGATGCTCGCCTCTAAAGGACGGCTTGTCGCGCCCGGTGACATCATGATCCTGCTCAGGAAGCGCGGCGACTTGGCGCGGCTGATCGTGGCGCGACTCTATGAGGCGGGTGTGCCTGTGGCAGGTGTTGACCGGCTGCGCCTTCAGGCGCCGTTGGGTGTGCAGGATCTGGTAGCGGCGCTGCGCTTTGCCGCCCAGCCGGAGGACGATCTCTCGCTCGCCTGCCTGCTCGTCTCGCCGCTCATCGGCTGGTCGCAGGATGAGCTATGGCAGCGCGCCGTGCCGCGCAAGGGCAGCCTGTGGCGACAGGTGCGCGAGAGTGGGCTGACGCCTGCGGATGACCTCGCGGCGCTGTATGATATCCTCGCCCGCGCGGACTTCATCACGCCCTATCGGCTGCTGGAGCATATCCTTTCCGGGCCGATGCAGGGGCGAAGGAAGCTGCTCTCGCGGCTCGGTGCGCAGGCACTCGACAGCATCGAGGAGCTGCTGAACGCCGCGTTGCGCTACGAGCAGGAGGAGCAGCCGTCGCTGCAGCGCTTCCTCGACTGGTTCGACCGCGAACAGGGCGACATCAAGCGCGAGAGCGATGCGGGTGGCGATGCGGTGCGTATATTGACCGTGCACGGCGCGAAGGGGTTGCAGGCACCGGTGGTGATATTGGCGGACGCCTGCGTCGATCCGGATGCGGGCAACCGGCAAGAACCGCTCGATATTCCCATAGGAGAGAAGGGCGCGCTGCCGTTCCTGCCGCCGCGCAAGGCGGAGCGTTGGGGCGCGATCGATGCCGCCTCGCAGCTGGTATCAGTCTCGGCGCGGGAGGAACATTGGCGTCTGCTCTATGTCGCGATGACGCGGGCAGAGGAGCAGCTTTATGTGACGGGCGCACTGGGGCCGCGCGCGAAGGGTGTAGTCGCAGAGGCAAGCTGGTATGCCGCTATCGAGCTGGCAATGCTGATGCTCGGCGCGGAGTGGCGGGATGACGTCGATTGGGGCGCTGCGCTGGAATGGCGCGGGGCGGAGGCGCTGGAAGCGCGCAAGGGAGGCGCGAAGACGGAGAGCACCAAGCCACTCGTGGAGATGCTTCCCGATTGGGCGCGCATCGCGGCTCCGCAGGAACAGCGCCCCTCCCGTCCGCTGACCCCCACCGCGCCGGGCGAGGATATGCAGCCCTATCCTCCGCCCAGCGCGGCGATGCACGCAGCGGCGGAGCGAGGCAAGCTGCTCCATAGCCTGTTCGAGCGGCTTCCCGATGTCGCGCCGGAGGGGCGCAGTGCTGCCGCGCATGCATGGCTGGAGCGGCAGGGCGGCGTAGCTGATGCGAAAGCGCGCGAGGAACTGGTCCGCACGGTGCTGGACATACTCAATGACCCTGTGCTGGCCGATCTGTTCGCGCCCGATGCGCTGGCCGAGGCACCCGTCGCTGCCGTAGTGGGCGAGGATGTCGTCAATGGTGTGATAGATCGGCTAGTGGTGGGTGCGGATACCGTCCGCCTGGTCGATTTCAAGACCGGGCGCGTGCCGCAGGAGGAGGTGGATATTCCGCCGTCCCATTTGCGTCAGATGGCGGCCTATGCGGCTGCACTTGCCGTCATATTCCCTGACCACGCGATCGAGGCCAGCCTGCTTTATACTGCCGGGCCACGCCTGTTCGCACTCGATGAAGAACGACTAGCACCACACAAGCCGGGCTTTGCCATGGCACAGTAATGTTTGTCGCGCTTGGGCGTTGAGTAAGGCGCGCATCCTACCTACATTGCAGTGCAGAAAAGGAGATTCTTATGGCAACCAAGGCTGTTAGCGACCAGAGTTTTGAAAGCGATGTGATCGGTTCGGATGTGCCGGTTCTGGTCGATTTCTGGGCAGAATGGTGCGGACCGTGCAAGATGATCGGCCCTGCGCTTGAAGAGATTTCGGACGAGCTGGAAGGTAAGGTTGTCATCGCGAAGCACAATATCGACGATTTCCCGGAAATGCCCGGCAAGCTCGGCGTACGCGGCATCCCGACCATGATCCTTTTCAAGGGCGGCGAAGCAGTTGCGACCAAGGTTGGCGCTGCGCCGAAGAGCCAGCTCAAGGCATGGATCGAAGGACAGCTCTGATCTGATCCCCTCACGGGCATGTTCAGTTCCGGCCCTCTCCCCCGCCCAACCGCCCGATAGCATACGATACAATATCGGGCGGTTGGGCGGGGGAGAGGGCCGGTGCCGTATCTTCGCATGAGCGAAGCTAATATTTTGCTTCCACGAAATATAATCCATCCGGCGGCGCGTTGAGACCCAGCGCGCTGCGGTCTTTTGCGGCGAGGGCGGCGGCCATGTCCGCCACATTCCATGTCCCCATGCCCACCAGCGCGAGGCAGCCGACCATCGAGCGCACCTGATGATGCAGGAAGCTGCGTGCCTCGGCATGGACCTCGATCCGCTCGCCGGTGCGGACTACATCCAGACGATCCAATGTCTTCACCGGGCTTTCCGACTGGCAATGCGCCGAACGGAAGGTGGTGAAGTCATGTTTGCCGATGAGCAGCGCGGCGGCTTCTGCCATGGCGGCTTCGTTGAGAGGTTGCGGGATTTGCCACACCAGCCCCTTCTCGAATGTCAAGGGCGCGCGGCGGTTGAGGATGCGATAGACATAGGCGCGGCCCACGCAGGAAAAGCGAGCGTGCCAGTCATCCGCCACGATTTCGCACGCGAGGATCGCCACCGGATCGGGGCGCAGGTGGGCGTTTAAGGCTTCCATCAGGCGGAATGGCGCGATGTCCTTGGCGATGTCGGCATGGGCGCGCATCGCGAGGCCATGGACCCCGGCGTCCGTCCGCCCGGCGCAATGGAGCGTCGCGTTTTCGCCAGTGGTACGCCTGAGAGCCTCCTCAATCGCCTCTTGCACTGTCGGGCCGTGAAGCTGGCGCTGCCATCCCATATAAGGGCGGCCATCGAACTCGACCGTGAAGGCGAAGCGGGTCATGAAAGCTGGGTTCCGGCTGGGATGGCGTAACCTCTCAGTAACTCGTCCACACTCATCGCGCCCTTGCCCGCTCGCTGGATGAGGGTGGGGCGGAGGCTATCCGCGCCACAGCCGATCAGCAGACAGTCATCGAGAATCATGCCGGGTTCGCCCGCCTGATCGACCACATTCGCCGCGAGTATCTTGAACCGCTCCTCGCCGATCGTGAAGAATGCTCCCGGCGCAGGATTGAACGCGCGCACTTGACGCTCCGCCTGCGCCGCGCCTGCCGAGAAATCGAGCCGCGCTTCGTCCTTGGTGATTTTGGCGGCGTAAGTGACGCCTTCAGTCGATTGCGGGACGGGCGGAAAGGCATCGAGATTGGTCAATACCTTGACGATCAGGTTCGCGCCCACCCGCGCCAGCTCCGTTGTGAGCTCGCCCGCCGTCTTGCCGCCAATCCCCGTGCGCGCGGTGGCGCGGACCGGGCCGGTATCCAGCCCTACTTCCATCTGCATCAGCTGTACGCCCGTCTCGGCATCGCCCGCTAGTATCGCCCGCTGGATCGGTGCGGCCCCGCGCCATCTGGGCAGCAAGGATGCGTGAATATTGAGGCAGCCATACTTCGGCGCATCGAGCACAGCTTGCGGCAGGATCAGCCCATAGGCGGCGACTATAGCTATGTCCGCGCCCCACGCCGCAAATTCCGCCTGCTCATCGGCGCCTTTCAGGGAAAGCGGTGTGCGTACCGCGATTCCCAATTCCTCGGCGCGTTTGTGGACTGGGGATGGGCGCAGGCTCTTGCCGCGACCGGCAGGGCGGGGCGGCTGGCTATAGACCGTGACGATGTCATGGCCCGCCGCGTGCAAGGCCTCCAGCGCCGGAACCGCGAAATCGGGGGTGCCCATATAGATAATTCTCATGCGCCCCTCTCAAGCCCTTGTCTCCACGCGATGCAAGCCCTTATGTGCTGTTCATGGCGTCACCCGAAATAGAAGCTCTTGCTCAAGCGCTCTCCCGTCTGCCCGGACTGGGGCCGCGTTCTGCGCGGCGCGCGGTGCTGTATTTGCTGAAAAAACGGGAAAGTGCGCTGGGACCGCTGCTTCATGCACTGGAACGCGTCAACGACACGCTCTCGACCTGCTCGATCTGCGGCAATGTCGATACGGTGAACCCCTGCGGCATTTGCGCTGATCCCCGCCGCGATGCGCGCGCGCTCTGTGTGGTCGAGGATGTGCCGGATTTGTGGGCGCTCGACAAATCACGGCTGTTCCCGGGGCGGTTTCATGTACTGGGCGGGCGTTTGTCGGCGCTGGATGGGGTGCGGCCGGAGGATCTCGGCATAGACAGCCTTGTCGCGCGCATATCGGAGGGTGGTATCGACGAGGTGGTGCTGGCGATGAATGCCACGCTCGAAGGGCAGACGACCGCGCATTATATCGCCGAGCGGCTGGAAGGCCTGCCGATCCGCCTTACGCAACTGGCACATGGGCTGCCGGTGGGTGGCGAGCTGGACTATCTTGACGAAGGCACGCTGGCGCAGGCGCTGCGCGCGCGCAGGCCGATTGGCTGATCGCTTCGGAATACGGCCAAAGTCGACACCTGATCCCCTTGATATTCCCGCTTCGTTCCCATATCTGAGAGCTTATGGCTATCCTTCCGATCCTTGAAGCGCCCGATCCAGTCCTGCGCACCATTTCCACGCCGGTGGAGGAGATTGACGACGATCTTCAGCAGTTGATCGACGACATGTTCGAGACGATGTACGCCGCGCCGGGCATCGGCTTGGCCGCGATACAGGTCGGCGTACCGAAGCGCCTGCTGGTGATGGATTTGCAGGAGCCGGAGTCGGACGAGGAGGATGCGCCGCCGGTCAAAAACCCGCGCGTGTTCATAAATCCGCAGATTTTGGAAGGTTCGGATCAGCTCTCGATCTATAACGAAGGCTGTCTCTCGGTACCGGATCAGTTCGCCGAGGTGGAGCGCCCCTCGACGGTACGGGTAAGCTGGCTGGATCGCGAGGGGCGCATTCATGAGCAGACGCTGGACGGCCTGCTCGCCACCTGCCTCCAGCACGAGATGGACCATCTGAACGGCGTGCTGTTCATCGATCATCTCTCACGCCTGAAGCGGGATATGCTCTTGAAGAAACTGGAAAAAGCCCGCCGCGCGGCGTGATGTGCTGAATTGTTCTATTTTTGTTCTTTTGTATTGCCTTCCCTCTAAATTAGCATATCCTACAGCCTCCGACATGAGTCGGTAAGCAATGAGGGAGGCGCGATAAAATCGATCTCATCGAGTGGTTGATGGAGACAATGTAGATACAATCAAAGGGTTCCCTGATGGAGCGTTTCCCCTCTATCCGTACCCAGCTTTCAATGTCTACAAATGATCAATATCGACATTCGCTCGCCTCCTTACAACAAGGAGACATGAGAATGACTAACTTCAGTTTGTATTTGCACAAAGATGAAACACAGAAATGGCGGTGGTATTTCTACACGCCGTCTGGGATGTGTTTTGTCTCTAGTGGTTCTTTCGCTTCCGAACGTGAGGCGCGTGAAGCCATGAGCGAATATGAGAATGAATAGTTATGGCTAGGGGGCGAATGCCCCCTAGTTTCTCGATTGCGTTGTAAATTATGGAATTATCCTTTTTAGCAGTCACCATACTACTGACTTTGGTAGGAGCACTGGTTGGTTTTGTTATAGGTCAGCGGCCGGTTTCCGAGCTGCGTCGGCGGGAGCGCGAGGCGGCGGATGGCTTACTGCGCGCTGAGGAGCAGCGCAACGCGGCCTTGCGGGATGTCATTGAGGAGCAGCGGCGCGCCGGGGAACTGCGCGCGGAAATGGCGGCGCTGCGCGAGGATCGCGATGCCGCCCGCAATCGTCTTGCCGCGCTGGAAGCCGAATCTCAGGCGCGGAGCGAGGGCTTAGAGGCGCAGCTTCGTTCGCTGACTGAAGCCAAGGAACAGCTCTCCGCGCAGTTCAGTGAGATTGGCGGCAAGCTGCTCGGCGAGGCGCAGCGCGCGTTTCTGGAGCGCGCGGACCAGCGCCTATCGCAACAGCATGAGCGGAGCGAGGCTCAGCTGAAGGCGCTGCTCCATCCCGTCGGTGAACAGATCAAGAGTTATGACACACGCATCGGCGAGATCGAGCGCGCCCGAACCGAGGCTTATGGCGAATTGAAGGGCCTGATGGATTCGATGCGCGTGGGGCAGGAGCGGGTGCAGGCGGAGGCGCAGCGACTCGTTACCTCACTCCGCGCCGGTCCCAAGGCGCGTGGGCGCTGGGGTGAACAGCAGCTTCGGAACGTGCTCGAAAGCGCGGGCCTTTCCGAACATGCCGATTTCCAGACCGAGGTGAGCGTTGAGAGCGCCGATGGCCGCCTCCGCCCCGATGTGATCGTGCGCATTCCGGGTGGGCGCAGCCTCGTAATCGACGCCAAGGTCTCGCTGAACGCCTATCAGGACGCCGCCGAGGCGGAGAATGACGTGGTACGGGCTGAATGCCTCACGCGCCATGTCAGCGCGATGCGCACGCATGTCGATGCGCTGGGTCGCAAGGACTATCAGGCGCAGTTCGCGGATACACCCGATTATGTCATCATGTTTGTGCCGGGCGAGCATTTCCTGACTGCCGCGCTGGATCATGACGCGACCCTATGGGATTATGCTTTTGGAAAGCGCGTGCTGCTTGCGACGCCGACCAATCTCATCGCTATCGCGCGGACGGTCGCGGCGGTATGGCGGCAGGAGAAAATGGCCGAGGAGGCGAAACAGATCGGCCATCTCGGCAAGGAAATATACGAGCGCCTTGCTGTCGCGGCGTCCGGCCTCAGGAAGATGGGACGGAGTTTGAACAGCGCAGTGGCGGACTATAACAAGTTCACCTCCAGTTTCGAGAGCCGCGTGCTGGTGACGGGCCGTAAGCTGCGCGACTTGAACATCGAGACAGGCGGTCGTGAGCTTGAGGAGCTGGAGCAGATCGAGATGCTGGCCCGTGATCCCGCTGCGCCTGAGGCGGCATTGCCGACGCCCGATGTGGAAACGACGCGCCTGTAAGTTGGAGCGCTGTCCCGAATCAACATAAGCAGGGCTTCAGGAAAATTTGGTCGGGACGAGAGGATTCGAACCTCCGACCCCCACACCCCCAGTGTGATGCGCTACCAGGCTGCGCTACGTCCCGACCGAGGGGGCGGCATGTAGGGCGAAAGCTCCGCGCATGCAAGCCCTCTTGCCGGTTGCGCATATATTCCTATCTGTGGTAGCCGCGCGCATTCCGGCGAACGGGTCTATCCGCTATGCCGTCACAATGATTGAAAGCCAGTGCCGATGTTCATCACCCCCGCTTATGCACAGTCCACCGCCGCCGCAGGGGCAGGCGGCAGCTCGGCCTTCATGGTTCAGGTATTGCCGCTGCTGCTGATCTTCGTGGTGTTTTATTTCCTGATCCTGCGCCCGCAGAACAAGCGGATGAAGGATCATAAGGCGAAGATCGAGGCGGTGAAGAAGGGTGATAACGTCATCACCGGTGGCGGCCTTGTCGGCAAGGTGGTTAAGGTTGAGGACGCATTCGTCGAAATCGAGCTTTCGCAGGGCGTCAAGGTGCGCGCGGTCAAATCGACGCTGACCGACATCATCGATCCCACGACCGCCAAGCCCGCGAACGACTGATCGAACGCAGATGCTCGGTTTTTCCCGCTGGAGGGTTATCCTCATCTTTGCCGCGCTCGGCATCGGCATATTGTTCGCGATTCCGAGCTTTCTGCCGGAGCGGGTATTCAACCAGCTTCCTGCCGCCTTGCAGGCGAAAGTCAATCTTGGTCTAGACCTCTCGGGCGGCAGCCACATTCTGCTCGAAGCCAACCCTGACGATGTCGCGAAAGCGCGACTGGAGACGATGGAAGATCAGGTCCGTACCGAGCTGCGGCGCGGCGATCCCAAGATCGCGATTGGCGATATTTCGCGCAAGGGCGGCAAGCTCGCCTTCATGGTGCGCAACCCCGCTCAGGTCGATGCTGCGGTGGAGCGTATCCGCCCGCTCACCCAAGGCGCGGGGCTGACCGGCCAGCGCGATTATGACGTTGCGGTGCGCGACAGCAGCACGATCATCATCACGCCGACGCAGGCGGGCATCGACAACGCGCTCAATCAAGCGATGGAAGTTGCGAAGGAAGTCATCGACCGCCGCATCAACGAACTCGGTACGCGCGAGCCGACGATCATCCGTCAGGGCGCGAACCGCATTGTAGTGCAGGTGCCGGGCCTTCAAGACCCCGGCCAGTTGAAGAGCCTGCTCGGCCAGACCGCGAAGCTGGAGTTCAAGCTGGTCGATTATACTGCCGACCCCGCCGAGATGGCGCAGGGCCGCGCGCCAATCGGCAGCGAGATATTGCCCTATCCCAACAACCCCTCGGGCGTGCCGTTCATTGCGGTGAAGCGGCAGGTGATGGTGTCGGGCGACGAGCTGACCGACGCGCAGCAAAGCTATGACCAGCAGAACAACCAGCCGATTGTGAACATCCGCTTCAATGGTTCTGGCGGGCGCAAATTCGCGCGGGTGACGACCGAGAACGTCAACAAGCCGTTCGCGATCATCCTTGATGGCAAGGTGCTCTCCGCGCCCAATATCAACGAACCGATTCTGGGCGGCAGCGCGCAGATTTCCGGCAGCTTCACGGTGCAGAGCGCCAATCAGCTCGCGATTGCGCTGCGCTCGGGCAAGTTGCCGGTAAAGCTGACCGTGGTTGAAGAACGCACCGTAGGGCCGGACCTCGGCGCGGACTCGATCCGCAGTGGCATCATCGCCTGCGCAATTGCAACCGCAGCGGTGCTGACGTTCATGCTGCTCACCTACGGGCGCTTCGGCGTCTATGCGAACCTTGCCGTGGTCATCAACGTATTCGTGATTCTGGGCGTAATGGCGATCTTGAACGCGACGCTGACGCTGCCAGGTATCGCAGGCTTCGTGCTCACCATCGGCACGGCTGTGGACGCCAACGTGCTGGTGAACGAGCGCATCCGCGAGGAGCGGCGGCGCGGGCGTAGTGTGCTTGCCTCGATCGAGCATGGCTACAAGGAGGCGAGCCGCACCATCTTCGAGGCGAACGTGACGCACGCGATTGCGGGCGGCATCATGTTTGCGCTGGGTTCTGGCCCGGTGAAAGGCTTTGCAGTCGTGCTGCTGATCGGCATCGCGACCTCGGTTTTCACTGCTGTCGTGTTCACGCGCATGCTTGTAAGCTTCTGGGTCAAGGCCAAGCGGCCGACCGAGATCAATATTTAAGGGCGGGGGAGAAAGACATGCGCCTGCTCAAGCTCGTTCCCGACAACACCAACATCGGCTTCGTCGCGCTCAGGAAATGGGCGTTTGCGCTGACCGCGATCCTCACCTTGCTCGCGGTCGCGGCGGTGGGTGTGCGCGGTCTCAATTTTGGCGTCGATTTCGTGGGCGGTCTGATGATTGAAGCGAAGTTCACCTCCAAGCCGCCGCTGGAAAAAGTGCGATCGGACATTGATCGTCTGGGCGTTGGCAACGCCACACTCCAGCAATTTGGCGATCCCAATACCGTGTCTCTGCGTCTGCCTCTGCCCGAACAGGGCGGCGAGGGTGCCTCCAACGCTGTTGTTGCTAAGGTGAAGACGGTGCTGGAGAAGGACTATCCCGGCGTCACATTCTCCCGCGTCGACACTGTTTCGGGCAAGGTTTCGGGTGAGCTAAAATGGAAGGGTACGCTCGCCGTGTTCCTTGCCGTGCTCGGTATCGCGATCTTCAGCTGGTTCCGCTACGAGTGGCAGTTCGGTATCTCGACCTTCGTCGCGATCATGCATGACGTGCTGATGACATTGGGATTCTTCGCGATCACGCAACTGGAGTTCGATCTCAATATCGTCGCGGCGGTGCTGACCATCGTTGGCTATTCGATCAACGACAAGATGGTGATCGACGACCGAATCCGCGAGAATATGCGCAAATATCGCAAGATGGACATGAAGGCGCTGATCGATCTTTCCGTCAACGAGACTCTACCGCGCACCGTCATGACTTCACTGACCGTGATGCTGGCGCTGGGCGCGCTGCTGATCTTCGGCGGGCATGTGCTGATGGGTTTCACTGCGGCGATGCTACTCGGCATCGTGGTTGGCACCTATTCGTCGATTTATGTCTCATCTTCGCTTCTGATTTCGCTCGGCCTGACACCCGAATCAGCGATGAAGAAGGTGAAGGCTGCGGACGTAGCACAGGGTGCAGAGCGTATTGGTCCGGCGGGTGGCGCGCAGCCCTAAGCGGCTTTTCCTGCCATGCCGCTAAGGTGCTCGACCAGAGCGGCGGCATTGGTTGCCCATGTGAAACGCAAAGCGGCTTTGCGCACAGCTGTGCGGTTGGGCGTTTCACTCAGCATTTCCCGTAATGTCGACGCGAGTGCTTCTGGCGTACGCTCGACTATGCGTCCCGCCTGAGCGTCGGTCAGCAATTCCCGCGCGCCGCCAACATCGCTGATCGCGATGGGCGTGCCGCAGGCCAGCGCTTCGACCCATGCGTTCGCCAAGCCTTCGGAGGCGGAGGGCAGCGCCATAACATCAGCCGCGCTATAGATGGCGGGCAGATCGTCATGCGGCACCGCGCCCAGAAAGCCGACGCGTCCCGCCACGCCGAGTTCTTCGGCGAGCTTCTGATACGTATCCCGATCCGGCCCATGCCCGACCAGCAACAGGGTGACGTCAGGTAGGCCGGTCAGCGCGCGGATCAGGAGATCCTGCCCCTTGCGGTTCATCAACGTGCCGACACTGAGGACGACAGGGCCTTCGAGATGAAACTTTGCCTTTGCCGCCGCGCGGTCCTGCGGTGCGAAGCGATCGAGATCGACACCGGTATAATGGACGCGGATTTTCTCCGCCTCCATGCCAAGAGCCACCATCGAGCGCTTCATCGCTTCCGACACTGCTAGCAATCCTGCCGCATCGCGCCCGGCCTCACGGATTGCCTTGCGGGTCGCGGGGAGGCGGCCCCAATAATGAATGTCCGTGCCGCGCGCCTTCACCGAATAAGGAATGCCGAGCCGTTTGGCGAGTGTGCGGGCGACCGATCCGTCAGGGTAGAAATAGCTGGCGTCGATCACGTCGAACGGCGCTTTGGCATGCAGATCACGCACCAAGGGCCAAATCGCGCGCGTCATGCTTGCGATAGTGAAACGCCCAACGAGTTTCGGAATGACAGTGAAGCGGGGGCGATGGACGGTGAGATTGCGCCAGCGCTCCATCTTCGGCAGGGCGGTGAGGGGCGCATAATGAGCGTAGCGTGAAAGCGGCCATGGCGCGATGCCTATCGGCGCAATGACCGTGACGTCCACGCCGTCGCGGCTCGCCAGTTCACGATATTGGCGCTCAACGAACACACCGAAATTGGGGCGCGTCATATCCGGAAACAGCGTCGATAGGGCGAGCACGCGCAGGGTCATGATCGCCGCCTTAGCATGAATTGGTTAACAGGTGGGCGGATTCGTCAGCCTACAGCCCACGAAGCAGCTTGGTCGCGACTGCGGCCCAGGGCGGGTCGGTCAGGATTTGTTGTCGTGCATGGGGGATCAGCGGCAATATCTGCAAACGATCGCCCTCGCGGCCGATCAGCCGCCCAAACAGAAAGCGTCCGCCGGGGCGGGGGAACAGCACATCGCGGTTGAGGGCCTGCGCATAATGATCCGGGCCGATGCGCGTGCACCACACCTCGTCCCCGGCGCGATAATCGCCGATGCTTGCCATGATACGGAGGCCAACCATATCGCCTTCGATCAGCGGCGCGACGAAATGGGAGGGGCGTGCCGGGGCATAGGCTCCATCCGCGCCGAGATAGGCGGCGACGGGGATATGCTCCTTGCCGGGAAGATCAACCAGATCCGCCGCCGTTACGCCCAATGCCTGCGCTATGCGGTTGAGCCAGCCGATAGAAACGGTGCGCGTGCCGGTCTCCAGCCGCCCGATCGTCTGGGCTGTCGTCATCGGCTCGCAGCGTTTGGCGACATCATCCAGCGTCATGCCCTTTGCGCGGCGAACTTCCCTGATCCGTGTAATCACGTGACGGCCTCACTTTTTAACCCATATGGTTTTTCTTCTTTCCTACACGTCAGTGGAAATGGCAAGCCTCCTCTCGAACAGACAAGGAGAATTTATGCCTGCCTGCGAGACTGAGACCGTGGCGCATCGTACTGGAAACTATATCGAGCGGGCGATTGAGGACCCGGAAGGCGAGATGCAGCAGGTGCGTGTGCATATCGGGGAATCTCCGCTGCTGTGGCTTTATGCACGCGGACTTTTGAACGAGCGGCTCTATCTGGCAGGGGAGCGACTGCGTCAGGACTGGGAGCGGGCAGGGCTGGGCGCGCGCGTGACGATGGCATGGGACGCCGCGCCACCCTCTGGAGGGCGCAGGGGCACTCCGGCGGTTGTGCAATCGCCCGGCCATGCGCAGATTACAGCGAAGGATCATCTCCACGCTGCGCTGGACCGCGCCGGGCCGGGTCTAAAGGACATATTGTGGCGCGTGGTGTGCGCTGGCGAGGGATTGAGTGCGGCAGAGCGAGCCTTGGGCTGGCCCTCCCGCGCAGCGAAACTGGTGCTCACTTTCGCGCTGGAGCGTGTGGCGGATTATTATCAGGTGAGGTGAAAGACGACCCATAGATCTGTCATTACCCTACTCGGAAACATTCTTAGAAAAAATGCCGCGGCCCGGCTGCGGTAATCATCGTGCCATATCGTCATAAGCAGGACATCTGACTGAGGGACCAAAAATGGCCGACTTTACTTATTTGCCTGAAGCTGCCCTTTACCAGCCCTGGCAGCAGACATTCGATCCAAGTTCCATCACCCGGCAGGCACAGCAGGGTGGCTATATAGTCTGGTTTGGCCAGCTCACTGACGGAAATTCCTTCTGGCTCCACGAACGGGCGGGAATGATCGTCAGTATGACGGTCAGTGATTTTACCTCTGATTATATGACCGCAGCAATGGCGCTCCCCTCGGCGCCGCTGCTTGCGATGCTGAGCAATAGCCAGTTCAGTCCCGGAAAATGGGTGAACTATCTGACGGGGGGCGATGACAATGTATTCGGTTCGGATGGAAACGATCGTCTGCTTGGTGGGAACGGGGCCGATCATATGTTCGGATATCTCGGCAGGGATAATCTGAATGGTGGCAACGGAAACGACGTGCTCGATGGCGGCGGTGGCAACGACTCGTTGATCGGCGCGGCTGGCGATGATGTGCTGATCGGTGGTGCGGGCCGGGATATTCTGACTGGTGGTGCGGGAGCGGATGCTTTTGTGCTCGACGTGCTCGAAACCAGTGCCAACAAAGACACGATCCGGGATTTTGTATCTGGTGTCGATCATATCGAGCTGGCGATTTCCGCCTTTTCGGGGCTTGCGAGTTATGGCACGGGCGCACTTGGTGCGGGCGAGTTGACACTTGGAGCCGCTGCGACCGCGACCGACCAGCACCTCATCTATAACAACGCGACCGGAGCGCTCTATTATGATGTCGATGGCGCAGGCGGCGTAGCGCAGGTCCAGATTGCGCAACTGACAGGTGCGCCCACGCTGAATGCGGGCGATATTGTCCTGATCTAGGGGAGGGGAGGTCTATCTCCCCATCTCCTCCACCTGCTGGGCCAGTTCCAGCCAGCGTTCTTCCGCCGCGTCCTTCTCTATGAGCGCGATGGCGACATCCATTGATTCGTCTGGTTCGATTAGCGCGCAAATCCCTATGGTAATTAGATGAAGACATAGTTCGCCGGAATTAGACAATAAGAACTATTTAACTGCCAAAGGCTATTATCTGCCCCTTCACGACTGATTGTGCCGTGGTGATAGGTCGATAATGATAAGCAGTGAACTGATCTCAAAACCACCTCATGCCCTGCGTGCCTTGCGAGGCACTTCCTTGTCGCGCTCTATTGTTCTGGCGATCGGCATATCACTCGTCGTTATTCAGCTATTCGCGCTTGCGGTGACCTTATACCGGGATCATGGTGAGATCGTGCAGGCGGCCAATAAGCGGGCGGATGCCGCGCTCGATATGCTATCCTCCGTTCATACGCAGGCGATGCGAAACCGTGGCAGCGTTGGTGACAACGACAGGGCAATCGCGACACTGAACGGCACAATGCAACAGTTTTCGAACGCCAGCAGGGATGTGGGCCTTTGGGTTGTTATGGGCCCCAAGATTATCGCGTTCCAAAAGGCGCAAGGACATGCGGAAATAGAGCCTGCGAGAGATCAGGTCGATAGAGCAGCAATCGCCAGTGGTCAAAAACAGATCAACGAGGGCAATAATATCCTGCGCCAGTCTCGACCGATTATTTTTGGACGTGGAGTTGCGACCGCAGAAAATTGCGGTCGTTGCCATGAGGCGATGATGAACATCCGCCCTGGCGAGGTGATGGGAGTGTATAGCGCTGCGGTTAATATGTGGGAGGAGGAGGCCCAGTTCTGGGCCACTGCGCGGATGCGCATTGTCTTCGCGCTAGGGCTGGCGGGCGTTACCATGCTGCTGACCTACTTCCTGCTTCGCAAGTCGACGTTCCGGCCTATTGAGCGGCTTACGCAATCGACGCATAAGCTGGCTCTGGGAGAACTGGATTTCACTGTTACCGATACAGAAAGATCGGACGAAATCGGAGATCTGGCGCGCTCACTCGCGGTGTTCCGATCCAACCTTCTCGAAAAGCGCGAACTCGCCGAACAGAATGACTATATGGCCCGTCATGATGCGCTCACCGGCCTACCAAATCGCGTATCCTTCGGCAGGATATTGGAAGGAGAGATCAAGGCTGCACAAGAAAGCAACGGCAAGCTCGCTGTGATCGGTATCGATCTCGACCGCTTCAAGGAGATCAATGACCGGCACGGACATAGCATGGGCGACGAAGTCCTCATCGCTGTAGCCATGCGCGCGCAAAATATCCTGAAGGAAGGAGAGACACTTGCGCGCATTGGCGGAGACGAGTTTTCTGCGGCAAAGCCCTATGAGAGCCTCGAGGATCTGGATGATTTTCTGGTGCGGCTACGTCTCGCTGTCACCCAGCCCGTGCACAGCGGCGGTTACAGCTTCACAGTAGGCGCCAGCTTTGGCGTTTCTCTATTCCCGGATGATGGTCATGAGCGCGAAACCCTCGTGGGCAATGCCGACCTCGCCATGTATCGCGCCAAGTCTGACCCGTTTGTGTCCACCTGCTATTATGAAGCAAGCATGGATGAGCGCGCCCGAGCGCGCAGCGCCATGGTGGCCGATCTGCGAAAGGCCGTGGCTGAGGACCAGCTTTCGTTGCACTATCAGCCGCAGAATGATGCCAACACAGGCCAGCTTATCGCATTCGAGGCATTGTTGCGCTGGAAGCATCCTGAACACGGCTTCATTCCGCCGCAGGAGTTTGTCTCGATCGCGGAGGAGTGCGGACTCATCATCGAAATCGGCGATTGGGTATTGCGCAAGGCTTGCGCGACGGCCGCGCAGTGGGCGGATGACATTCGCATCGCGATCAATATCTCGGCGGTTCAGCTCGCGATGCCCGGTCTGCCAAATCGTATCCATGAGATATTGGTCGAAACTGGCCTGCCTCCCCGCAGGCTGGAGCTGGAGATTACAGAAACAGCGATCATTTCTGATAAAGTGGCCGCTCTGCACCAGCTTCGCTATCTGAAGGCGCTGGGCATATCGATATCGATCGATGATTTCGGGTGCGGATATTCCTCGCTCGATATGTTGAACTCGTTTCCATTCGACAAGATCAAGATCGATAAATCATTTCTGGGTAACAGCAACGAGGGGCCCAAGTCACTTGCGGTGATCCGTGCTATCCTCGCAATCGGCAAGAGCCTCAATGTCCCTGTGCTTGCGGAAGGCGTTGAAACCAGCGAGCAGCTTGCTCTCTTGCAAGCTGAGGGCTGCGCAGAAGTTCAAGGGTTTCTATTCGGAAGGCCTATGCCGGACGATCAGATAGACTGGGATGGCACCAACAAGCTTCCGGCGAAAGTGGCTTACCGCAGAGCGAGTGGCAAGCAATGAAAAGCGGATAATATCTCAAACCCGCAATCAGCAGCTTAGCCTCTCATCTCCTCTACCATCTCGGCCAGTTTCAGCCAGCGTTCTTCCGCCGCGTCCTTCTCTGCCCGGGTCTTTTCGATGGCTGTCATCAGCGCTGCGAAGCGGGCGGGGTTTTTGGTGTAAAGATCGGGGTCGGCTAAAGCTGCCTCATCGCGCGCGATTGCGGCCTCCAGTTCCTCGATCTTCGCGGGGAGAAGGTCGTAATCGCGCTGGTCCTTATAGCTCAGCTTGGTGGCTTTCGCGGGCGTGGCGGGTTGCGAGGCGACAGTCTCGGCTTTCGCAGGCGCGGCCTTCTTGGGTGCGGCGTTGGGTTGGCGCCGCTTGCGCTCCCAGTCTTCATAGCCGCCAGCGACGATATCCACCCGGCCTGAGCCGTCCAGACCCAAAGTCACCGTCACTGTCTTGTCGAGGAAATCGCGGTCGTGGCTGACGATCAGCACCGTGCCAGCATAATCGGCGATCACCTCCTGCAACAGATCGAGGGTCTCAAGGTCGAGGTCATTGGTCGGTTCGTCGAGCACCAGTAGGTTCGACTCGCGGGCAAACTCCCGCGCCAGCAGCAGGCGCGAGCGCTCCCCGCCCGACAGCGTACCCACCCGCGCATCCGCCAGCTTGGGGTCGAACAGGAATTCCTTCAAATAACCCTGGATATGCTTTTTGACGCCGCGCACCTCTATCCAGTCGCCACCCTCGGCTAGCACATCGCGCACTCGCTTTTCGGGGGCCATCAGTTTGCGCTGCTGGTCGATCACGATGCCATCGAGCGTTTTTGCCCGTGTCACACTGCCCTCGTCCGGCTCGATTTCGCCGGTGAGCAGCTTCAATAGCGTCGTCTTGCCGGTGCCGTTGCCGCCGACAAGGCCGATGCGATCGCCGCGCTGGATACGCAGGGAAAAGTCGCGGATTATCGTGCGATCCCCAAAGCGCTTCGTCACATTCTCCGCGACGATCACGCTCTTGGTCTTCACATCATCATTGACGACCGCGAGTTTGGCGGTTCCTTGTGGTCCGATCATGGAGGCGCGGGCGGCGCGCATCTCGTATAACTTTGCCAATCGCCCCTGATTGCGCTTGCGCCGCGCGGTGACACCGCGTTCCAGCCAGTGCGCCTCCAGCTTCAGCTTTGCATCGAGCTTGTCTGCCGCGCGGGATTCCTCGGCATAGACCTTCTCCATCCAGGCATCGAACCCGCCGAAGCCGATCTCGTTGCGGCGCAGGCTCCCCCGGTCCAGCCACAAGGTCTGGCGCGTGAGGCGGGTGAGAAAGGTCCGGTCATGGCTGATGACGATAAACGCGCCGTTATATCGCTTGAGCCAGTCCTCCAGCCAGTCGATCGCGGCTATGTCTAGGTGGTTGGTCGGCTCGTCGAGCAGCAATATGTCAGGTTCGGAAGCCAGCGCGCGGCAAATGGCCGCCCGTCGCCGCTCGCCCCCGCTGGAGGTGGCAGCGTCGCGGGAGAGATCGATGCCGATCTGGTGTGCAATCGCCTCCACCTCATGCGCGGGTGGGGCATCCGGGCCTTTCAGTGCAAAGTCGTGCAGCGTGGCGAAGGCGGAGACATCCGGGTCCTGCTCCAGCATTACAACATGGGTGCCGGGCACAATCGAGCGGCGTCCCTTGTCAGGCTCTATGTCTCCCGCGATCAGCTTGAGCAGCGTCGTCTTACCCGCGCCGTTGCGGCCGATCAGGGCCAGCCGATCCCGCTCACCGATATAGATGTCGAGATCCTGAAACAGCCAGCCCGCGCCTTGCACGAGGCCGAGGCCTTCATAAGAGAGGATGGGTGCCGCCATAATGAGCCGCTGCTAGGGGAGTGCGGCGGGCGCGGCAAGCCTTTCCATATCCTGACCCCGCTATTCACCGCTTGTTCAAGGGGGGTGATTTATGACACAAGCATGACGATGATCCACCGCCTGCTTCTCTCCTGTCTCATGGGTTTGTCGACTTTGGGTGCTGTAACAGTGCCCGATGCGGTGGCGCGTGGCCCCAAGGATGAGCAGGATGCCGCCCGTCGCGCTATGCTGGAAGGGCGGGTCATGCCCTTTGCCGTCATCAAGCGGCGCATGGAAGGTGAGATGGGCGATGCGACCTATCTGGGATCTGAATTTCACGAGACTTCAAACCGGTATCGGCTCAAATATGTACGCGATGGGCGCGTGGTCTGGGTCGATGTCGATGGCCGCACTGGTCAGGTGATGGGCTGGGCGCACTGAAAGGCGTAGTATGAGGCTATTGATTGTAGAGGACGAACCCAATCTGGGCAGGCAATTGAAGTCTACGCTGGAAGGTGCGGGCTACGCGGTCGATCTGGCTACAGACGGCGAGGATGGACATTTCCTTGGTTCGACCGAGAGTTATGACGCTGCCGTGCTTGACCTCGGCCTGCCGGAAATTGATGGTCTGACAGTGCTCGACCGCTGGCGCAAGGAGGGCAAGAGCTTCCCTGTGCTGGTACTGACGGCCCGGGATAGCTGGTCTGACAAGGTAGCCGGATTGGATGCGGGTGCGGATGATTATCTCGCCAAGCCGTTCCAGTCCGAGGAGCTGATCGCTCGGCTTCGTGCGCTTATCCGCCGCGCCTCCGGCAATGCCTCGAGCGAGCTTACCGCGGGCGATGTGCGGCTTGATACACGCTCGGGCAAGGTAACGCTGAACGGAGAGCCGGTGAAACTCACCGCGCAGGAATATAAGCTGCTTTCCTACCTCCTCCATCACAAGGGCAAGGTGGTAAGCCGTACCGAGCTGATCGAACATATATACGATCAGGATTTCGATAGAGATTCCAACACGATCGAGGTGTTTGTTACCAGGATTCGCAAGAAGCTGGGGCAGGATGTCATCACCACTATTCGCGGGCTTGGCTATAGCCTTGAAGAGCCGGTGGCGTCATAATCCCGTCCCGTGACGGATCAGCAACCCACAACACTGCAAACAACAGCACGTTCGACCGGCTCGCTCAGTCGGCGGATGATGGGCGTTGCGGCGCTGTGGATTGCGATCATGCTGTTCGGCGGTGGCGTAGCGCTTGATCGAATACAGCGTGATGCGATTACGCGCAATTTTGACGATGGCATGGCCTATGCGCTGACAGCAATGATCTCTTCCGCAGAGATCGGCCCGGATGGCGAGGTATTCTTCAATCGCCCTCTGGCGGACCAGCGCTTCCTCGAACCTAACAGTGGCCTCTATTACCAGATCAGCGCCAAGGGCCATGAGGACTGGCGCTCCCGCTCATTATGGGATCGGGCGCTGAAGCTCGATGTGGAGCGGAAGGATACCAAGCTCCGCGTCTATGACAGCGATCAGTTTCCGGATGAAAGCCTGCGCGTGATGGAGCGGCCAGTCATCATCCCCGGATCGAAGGATCAATGGGTGTTTGCGGTAGCGCAGGCGCGCTCTGGCCTTGATGCGCAGATACGATCGTTGCGCAGCACATTGATACAGAGTTTCGCACTGCTGGGCATTGGGCTGTTTCTGATGGCGAGCATCCAGAGCGTGTACGGATTGAGGCCGCTGAGGGCATTGCGGCGCGAGATCATAAGGATGCGCGCGGGAGAGAAGAGTCGCGTCACCGAAGCGGTGCCGGACGAGGTTTTGCCGATGGTGGAAGAGTTGAACGGTCTGCTCGCCCATAACGAGCAGCAGGCCGAAGAAGCGCGGGCGCACGCGGGTAACCTCGCCCATGCGCTCAAAACGCCGCTCACTGTCATCATGAATGCTGCAACCGCCGACGCGACTGATCTCAAGGAAACCATTATGCGCGAGGCGGCGACCATGCGGCGGCAGGTGGATCATCACCTTGCCCGCGCCCGCGCTGTCGGGCGGCGCGGTATGGCGCAGAGCCGTGCGAATGTATGGGAAAGCCTGCAGGCAGTTGAGCGCGCGGTGGCGCGGCTTTATCCTGATGTTCGGATTGACATGGATGGCGACGAGGCGGCGACGGTGCTGGTCGAACGGCAGGATCTTGATGAATTGCTCGGCAATCTCATTGAGAATGCGGCGAAATATGGCGGTGGCAGCGTATTCGCAACCGTATCGGCATCGGCAGATGGGCAGACAGTCTCGATTGATGTCGAGGACGACGGTTCGGGCATTCCAGCCGCTGAGCGCGCGCGTATTTTCGACCGCGGCGTGCGGCTCGATACCGGTAAGCCCGGCACAGGGCTGGGTCTGGCGATTGTCCGCGATGTGGCGGAGATCTATCGCGGTTCGGTTGCGCTGCTGGAGAGCGAGGATCTGGGCGGTCTGCTCGTGCGCTTGACTTTGCCAGCGGGATGAAATGCGCTAGGCTGGCATCATGACATCCCATCTCTATTCACGCGAGATATTGCGCCTCGCGACATCTTTGGCTGGACAGAAGCGCCTTGAGCATCCCGATGCGACGTCGGATCGGCGCTCGCCTACATGCGGCAGCCGGGTGATTGTAGATGTGATGCTTGATGCCGATGCTCGTGTCGCGGAGATTGGGATGGAAGCGCGGGCCTGCGCGCTGGGGCAGGCCTCGGCTGCGCTGGTGGTGGCCCATGCTGCTGGAGCTACGGCGGAGGAAGTGCAGGCCGCGCGACATGCGTTAAGAGCCTATCTGGCAGACGGCAGCGGGGACACAGGGTTCTGGCCCGGAATAGATGTTTTTGCGGCGGCGCGGGATTATCCTGCCCGCCATCCGTCCATATTGCTGGCTTTTGAAGCGCTGAGCGAGGCGGTTGAGGCTGCTTCGGGTGCACGCAAGGGAGAGGCGGCGTGATGATAGCGGTTTTGGCAGCACTGAGCGCAGCGCTGAGTATAGCGGCGGGTGCATTTGGCGCACATGGCGCGACTTCGCCTCAGGCTGCGGAATGGCTGCGGACCGGCGGCATGTATCAACTTGTCCATGCTGTCGCGGCGCTGGTGCTGATGCAGACCATGCGTGGCCCGGCGATCACGATGCTGGTCGGCGCGGCGATTTTTGCGGGGACGCTCTATCTGATGGCGCTCGGTGCGCCGCGCTGGCTGGGTGCGGTCACGCCAATTGGCGGATCATTGCTGATTGTGGCGTGGCTATGGGCGGCGTGGGGCTATTACCGGGCCTAGGGCCGTTCTTCGCCATCCAGAAACGCTGCAACCGCCTTCAGATCGACCGTCTTGTCGAGATAGGTTTGCCCGATCCCGCGTGCCAACAAAAACGGCAGCGTGCCAGCCTCCATCTTCTTGTCATGCAGCATATGCGCGACGAGCGCCTCGCCACTGGCGCCCACTCCGGCATCTTTAAGACTTGCAGGCAAGCCGGATGCACGCAGATGTGCTGTTACACGAGCGGTTTCCTCCGCGCTGCATAGCCCCTGCGCCGCTGAAAAGCGGAATGCCAGCGCCATGCCCGCCGCCACCGCCTCACCATGCAGCAGTCTGTCCGAATAGCCGGTCTCCGCTTCCAGCGCATGGCCGAAAGTGTGGCCGAGGTTTAGGAGCGCGCGCCGTCCCGTCTTTTCCTCCTCGTCTTCTGCAACTATGGTGGCCTTCGCGCGCACGCTGACCTCGATTGCATGGGCGCGCGCGGCGGATTGTCCTTCGAGGAGCACCTTTCCGTTCGCCTCGCACCAGTTGAAGAATTCGGGCCTGTCGATGAGGCCATATTTCACCACCTCGGCATAGCCAGCGCGCACTTCCCGCGGCGGTAGAGTGTCGAGCGTTGTCGGGTCGATCAGCACCAGAACGGGCTGGTGAAACGCGCCGACGAGATTCTTGCCCGCTGCCGTGTTGATCGCGGTCTTACCACCGACCGAGCTATCGACCTGCGAGAGCAAAGTGGTGGGTATCTGGATGAAGCGGCAGCCGCGCTTCAATATCGACGCAGCGAAACCGACCAGATCGCCGATTACGCCACCGCCCAACGCGATGATCGCATCCTTGCGCTCTACGCCGAGCTCCAGAAGCCGGTCCATCAGGGTTGAAAGCCCATGCCAGCTCTTGGTGCCTTCGCCGGGCGGAAGGATAATCGGGCTGATTGCGATGCCGGATGCAGCAAGGCTGGCCTCCAGGCGCTTAAGCTGCGTCGCCGCAACATGCTCGTCCGTCACCACCACAAGACGTCCGCCGCGCGCATGGGCTGCAAGATGCTCACCAGCACGATCAAGCAAGCCATCCTCAATCAGGATGTCATAGCTGCGCGCACCCAGCGAAACCGGAACGACGATCATAACCCCAAAGTCTCCAAAATCTTCTCCACCGCCTGCTCGTGCGGGCCGGTGCCGCTGATGATGCGGATCGGCGCGAGCGCATAGACCGGGTTGCGTACAGCGGATAGCTCCGTCAGCACGGTGCGCGGGTCTTTGCCGGTAAGTAGAGGGCGACCCTCGCGGCGCGATACGCGCTCGACCAGTACGTCGATGTCTGCATCGAGCCAGATCGCTATCGCCTTGTCGAGTATCAGCGCTCGTGTTTCCTCGTTCATGAACGCGCCGCCGCCGGTGGCGATGACTTTGCGCCCCTCCTCGATTAGCCGCGCGATTACTCGACGCTCGCCATCGCGAAACCCAGCCTCGCCATATTTTGCGAAGATATCGGGGATGCTCATGCCTGCCGCATGCGCAATCTCTTCATCGGCATCGACGAAGGGTAGCCCGAGGCGCGCGGCAAGGCGGCGGCCTATGGTAGACTTGCCGACACCCATCATGCCGATCAGCACAATCGGTCTGTCATCCTGCACTTTCTGAGATTTGCTGTTTTGTTGCATGCTGGGCGCGGCTATACAGCCATGCGCTTCATGCGCAAAAGCGAATTTTCTGGACCAGTATTTAGCGGAGCCGCCCGGCGGAATCATGAAAATCAGACGAACTAACAGCTTTGGCGAACCACCCCGGCGTCGCAGCCCCGTGCCAATGGGATGCATCCTTATAGCCATCATTCTTGTCGCTGCCTTGGGCTGGATTTGGCATCAGGGTGGTGAGAAGCCGCTGACTCGCGTCGAAAAGCCGATAACGGCGGATAAGCTCGGGCGCTGAAAATGAGCTGGCGGGGCAAGCACAACTGGCGCTGGATGGCGGGCGCGGCGATTGGCGGACTGGCGCTGAGCCTCGCTGTGCCATTGATCGCGGGCCGTGCGCCGACGTCTTTGCTGCCCCCCGGATTTGGGGATGAACCGGCGGCCGAAAAACCGGCGCAACAGCCAAAGCCTGGGAACCAGCCCGTTCCATCCGCGCAGACGCCCAAGCCGGGTTTGCAGCTCGATCTAACCGAAATCAACGGACCCGCAGTACTACCGCCTGATGCAGGCAATGCCATAGGTGAGGATGAGCTCAGCCCGGAAGAACTGGCGGAACAGCAAAAGAAATATGACCTGCCGGAGGGGGCGCATCGTTCGCTCGATAAGGTCGGACCGCTGGTCGCGTCGGCTGGCGGTTTACCCGCCAATGCGTTCGGCGGCGCATCCGGCGGGTATCTCGCAACCCTGCTGCGCGAGACGAAAGCGCCGATAGCGTCGCGCTGGGGCGCGATCCTGCTGCGACGTGCGCTACTATCGAACACAGATACGCCGCATGGCATCAATGGCGCGGATTGGGTGGCCGAGCGCGCCTGGATGCTGGTCCGCATGGGCGAGGCAGATGCGGCTCGTTCCCTCGTGCAAAGCGTCGATGCCGATCAGTATAGCAAACGGCTCTATGCGGTCGCGATGCAGGCCTATCTGGCGAGCGCCGATCCCGTTGGGCTATGTTCGATCCAGCAAGGTGGGGCATCGTCGAGCCAGTCTCCCGGTTGGCGTATGGCGGAGGCAATCTGCGCTTCGTTCGCGGCCGAACAGGGCCGGGCAAGCGCGATTCTTAACCAGACGGAGCGGCGTGGGGACGTTACCGGCATCGATTATCGCCTGACGGAAAAGATTATAGGTGCGGGGGCCGATTCCCGCCGCTCTGTGAAGATCGAGTGGGACGGGGTCAGTCTGCTGACCGCATGGCGCTACGGCCTCGCGACTGCGGCAAATGTCGATATTCCCGCGCCGTTGATGGCGCAGGCGGGTTCGCATGTTTTGGCGTGGCAGGCGAGGGCGCCGATGTTGTCTCCAACGGTCCGCTTGCCCGGTGTTGAGGCGGCTGCTCGGCTTGGGGTGTTCTCCAGCAGCGCGCTGGTCGATTTCTACGCCGGTTTTCAGGGGCAGGAGGAGATGCCCGACGGCATGGCGGACAAGCTTGCCGCACTGCGCGAAGCCTATTCCGGCACCGATGCGGATGACCGGCTGGCAGGGATGCGGACCCTGTGGTCTGCCGGGAATAGCTGGGATCTGCTCAATCTGCTCTCCGTTTCGCGCGCTGCGGCAGCTCTGCCGGTGATGGACGTCAATGGCGCGGACGTCAGCCACCTCGTCGCCGCGATGATGAGCGCGGGCTATGACAAGAGTGCGCTCCGCTGGGCCAGCGCGGCAGATGCGCTGGGTGAAACGGATGGCACGGATGGATGGGCCATGCTGGCGGTCGGTTCTCCCCGCATGGTGGTGCGGATCGATGCCGGACGGCTAAAGGATTACGCCGACGCGGGGCAAAGGGGCCGCATGGCACTGGCTGCGCTTGCCGCGCTGGGCCGTATCGGTGGCCCGAGCCTCACAGATGCCAATGAGAACGCCAAGATCGATCTCATCGCACGCACGCGGTGGCAGCGCGCCATATCCGCCGCCGCGACGAGGGGCGAGAAAGGCACCGTCGCGATCCTCGCCGCGGTGGGTATGCAGGCGCCGAGCTGGAGCAAGATGGTGCCGGAGCATCTCTATCATATCGTCTCGGCGCTGCATCGCGTGGGGCTTGATCCTGAGGCGCGCATGATTGCCGCCGAAGCAATTATGCGGAGCTGAATGGGCATGGCGGACGTGATCGAGCGCCCGCAGGCCAGTCCGAACGACGCGCCGCTGATCGAGCGTTATCTCGAGATGCTGAGTGTGGAGCGTGGTGCATCGCGCAACACGATATTGGCGTACCGGACAGACCTTGAAGCTGCCAGTGCCGAAGTGTGTGGTTTGGAGCAGGCGAGCACGAAGGCGTTACGAGGACTCTCGGATAGCTGGGCCGAGCTTGCGCCATCCAGCGTGGCCCGCAAATTGTCAGCTTTGCGCGGTTTTTATGCGTTTCTGGAAGCAGAAGGGCTACGCCCGGATAATCCGGCGGAAGGCGTTGCCCGGCCCGGCCTGCGCCGCCCGTTGCCACGTATTCTGAGCCATGAGGAGGTGAAGCGCCTTTTCGATGTGGCGGAGGAACGCGCAGCGAAAGAGCATCCCGCTGTTCAGGACATGAGGATGCTTGCCCTGTTGGAATTGCTCTACGGCTCCGGCCTGCGCGCGACCGAGCTGGTGTCCTTGCCCCGCCATGCCATCCACCCGGATCGGCCGTTTCTGATCTTGAAGGGCAAGGGCGGGCGCGAGCGACTGGTGCCGGTTTCGGATCGTGCCCGCGCGGCGGCGGCGCGCTGGGCGGATTATGTGCCGACCGGTCAGCCTTGGCTATTTCCCTCGGGCAAGTCTCACCTCTCTCGTGTGCGCCTGTTCCAGATGGTGCGTGCGCTGGGTGCCGAGGCTGGGATAGAACCGAGCCGGATCAGCCCGCATGTGCTGCGCCATGCCTTCGCGACGCATCTGCTATCTGGCGGAGCGGACCTGCGTGCATTGCAATCGATGCTCGGCCATGCGGACATCGGCACGACGCAGATTTACACCCATGTCGATGCCAAGCACCTCGTCGAACTGGTCAATCGGCGTCATCCGCTCGTTGACCTGAAGCGCACACGGCCTTAACGCATCCCGAATGGTTACGTTTCTCGACTTTGAAAAGCCGATCGCCGCGTTGGACGCCCGCATCAAGGAATTGCGCGAAACCGCCGAATCCGGCGCGCTCGACATCGATGCGGAGATCGCGAAGCTACAACAGCGTTCAGCCAAGATGTTGGCGGAGACATATGCGAAGCTGACTCCGTGGCAGAAGACGCAGGTGGCGCGCCACCCAGAACGGCCGCATTTCAAGCATTATGTCGCGGGCATATTCGACGAGTTCATTCCGCTGGCCGGGGATCGTGCTTTCGCGGACGATCAGGCGATTTTGGGTGGATTTGCGAAGATCGGCAAGCGCCGGGTGATGGTGATCGGCCATGAAAAGGGCGACGACACGGCGAGCCGACTCAAGCATAATTTTGGCATGGGCAAGCCCGAGGGATACAGAAAAGCGATCCGCCTGATGCAACTTGCGGACAAATTCGGCCTGCCGGTGGTGACTTTGGTGGATACATCGGGTGCATTCCCTGGCGTACAGGCCGAGGAGCGGGGGCAGGCGGAAGCAATTGCGCGCTCGACCGAGCAGTGCCTCGCGCTGGGCGTGCCGATGGTCGCGGCGATTGTAGGTGAGGGTGGTTCTGGCGGAGCGATCGCACTGGCGGCAGCGAACCGCGTGCTGATGATGGAACATGCGGTCTACAGCGTTATTTCGCCTGAGGGCTGCGCCTCGATTCTGTGGCGCACAGCCGAAAAGGCGAGCGACGCCGCCACTGCGATGCAGGTAACGGCGCAGGACCTGAAAGCATTGAAGGTGATCGACCGGATCGTGCCAGAACCGATGGGTGGTGCACATCGAGATCAGGGGCAAGCCATATCCGCGCTTGGCAAGGCGCTTGCCGAGGAGCTGGATGCTCTCTCAAAACTGGATTCGGTTGCATTGCGGTCCGGTAGGGCCGATAAATTTCTCGCTATGGGGCAATAAGTTCAGCTGCGGTTTTGGAACGATCGGCGACCTTATAGGTTGAACGGCAAAATGTGGGAGAGCGTTTCATGCGCATGAAGCATCTGTTTCTGAGCTGCGGACTGATTGGAGTAGTTGTTGCCTGCGGTGGCGAGGGCAGCAGCAAGACCAAGTCGATCCCGCTCGCGACCTCGATTAGCCAGGCCGACAAGGATTCCGGCGCCAAGGCGCATCCGCAATTGTTGCAGGAGTTTGGCGGTGCGTATCAGGGTCCGCAGGCAGCCTATGTGACCAGTGTGGGCCGCAAGATCGCCTCACAATCGAGCCTTTCCAGTGTGCAGAGTGATTTTACCGTTACGCTGCTCAACTCTTCAGTAAATAACGCCTTCGCGATCCCCGGCGGCTATGTCTATATCACGCGCCAGCTGATGGCGCTGTGCAACGATGAGGCCGAAATGGCGGGCGTGCTGGGCCATGAGGTCGGCCATGTCGCGGCGATGCACAGCCAGCGCAGGCAGTCCGCTGCCACCCGCAATGCAATCGGCGGGGCGCTGTTGCAGGTGTTAACCGGCGCGGTGCTCGGCAATTCGGGCATAGGTGGACTGTTGCAGCAGGGAATTGGGCAGGGTGCGCAGCTCCTCACGCTCAAATTCTCGCGCAAGCAGGAATATGAGGCGGACGATCTCGGCATCCGCTATCTCGCCAAGGGCGGTTATGACCCCAAGGCGCTGTCTTCAATGCTCGCCTCGCTGGCGGCGCAAAGCGCTCTCGATGCGCGGGTGGCGGGAAGTAACAACAATATCCCTGAATGGGCGAGCACACACCCGGATCCCGCCTCGCGTGTGCAGCGTGCTTTGCAGAAGGCCAGTGAGACTGGTTCAGCAAGCACATTGCGCAACAGGGACACATTCCTCACCGCCTTGAATGGCGTAATGTATGACGATGATCCCAAGCAGGGGGTGGTGAACGGCAGCCAGTTTATACATCCGGATCTCAAGATCGCATTTACGGCGCCTGCCGGATACGCGATGGCGAACGGTACCAATGCGGTGACGATTTCCGGTTCGGGTGGGCAGGCACAGTTCAGCGGCGCGGCCTATTCGGGTAATCTTGATAGCTATGTCACGGCTGTTTTCCGGGCGCTCGCGAAGAATGACAGCTTCACGCCGCAATCGATCCAGCAAGGCACTGTCGGCGGGATGAAAACGGCCTATTCCACCACGCGGGCAAACGGCCAGTCCGGTGAGGTGGATGTTACCGTGATCGCTTATGAGTTGGATCCCAAGCAGGCATTTCACTTCGTGATGATCACGCCAGCGGGGCAGGGTTTTGGACCGTTCAACAGCATGGCGCAATCGTTCAAGCGGATCACGACTCAGGAGGCATCTGCGGTTAAGCCGAGGAGGGTTGCGGTCGTCACGGTGAAATCGGGAGATACGCTCGCCTCGCTCTCCGGGCGGATGGCCTATAGCGATTATAAGACGGAACGCTTCCTGACGCTGAATGCGCTCAATGCCTCTTCTGCACTGGTTCCGGGGCAGAAGGTGAAGATCGTCACCTATTAAGCAGATAACGAAAAGGCGACGGGAAACCCCGTCGCCTTATTCATTCTTATATCTAACAGCTTAGAGGCTGTTGGAAACGTTATTGAAGGTGTTGGTCAGCTTGTTGCCGACGGTGCCCATCGCAGTGATGGCAGCGACGGCGATCAGAGCGGCGATCAGACCATATTCGATGGCCGTTGCGCCTTTGCTGTCCTTCAGTATCTTGCGAAAAAATACCATTGGATGTCTCCGGTTCATTCCCTGCTTCATCTTATGCGAGGCTAATCACCCCCATAAGCAGGTGCACTATCCCGTAGTGGCATTAAAAATCCGTTAAATTGACTGCGGTGTGTGCAGAATGATGCTTAACGCTTCGTTGCTAACTTTTTAAAAAACAAGAAAAAAGGCGACAGGTTGCCCTGCCGCCCTTGTTCTTTGCCGTTTTGAAGAAGCGATTAGAGCTTGTTCGAAACGTTGTTGAAGGTGTTGGTCAGCTTGTTGCCAACTGTGCCCATCGCGGTGATGGCGGCAACAGCGATCAGAGCAGCGATCAGACCATATTCGATAGCAGTCGCGCCTTTGCTGTCCTTCAGCATCTTACGGAAAAAAGCCATGTGTTGTCTCCTTGAAAAAGCGTATTTGAACCTACCCGGCTTCGTGGTTTCCCACTTCAGCACATCGAAAATTAAAGGCGATGGGTTTAAAAAATCTTAACAAAAGCGCGGAAAACAAGGATTCGTGCCTAACCCGCGTTAACCACCGCGTTCGATACATTACCCCACATGTTGATCGTCTTGGTGGCGGTCATACTCAGCGCTCCGATGATGGTGACCGCTATCAGGGCAAGTATCAGCCCATATTCGATCGCGGTCGCGCCGCGATCGCACTGTTTCAGCCCTTTGCGCAGGCGCAAAGCTGGCATTGGTATGAGATTTGTCATCTCGCACCCCTCTCGATATGAAGACCCGGCATGAGTGTATGGGGCAGGTGTTAACAAAATCTTCACACCAGTCCCGGCCTCCAACATGAAGGATATGGAATGTCAGACCGCTCTCGCATAGTTGTCGTTGCGGCGGCATTGGTGGATGCGGACGGGCGTGTACTGCTCCAACAGCGCCCAGAGGGGAAAAGCATGGCGGGCCTGTGGGAGTTCCCCGGCGGCAAGGTGGAGCCTGACGAAACGCCGCAAATGGCGCTGGTGCGGGAGCTAGAGGAAGAGCTTGGTATCCGCACCTATGAGAGCTGCCTCGCGCCGGTCACCTTCGCCAGCGAGCCGCTGGGGGATAGCGACTTGTTGCTACTACTCTATGTTTGCCGCAAATGGAGTGGAGTGCCGACACTGCATCACGCCGCCGATATGCGCTGGGTGAAGCCGGTAGAGATGTTCGCACTTCCCATGCCGCCTGCCGACCTGCCAATGATTGGCGTGTTGGAGGCGCTGATTTAGGCTTTGGGTTTCAGCGCGGTTGCCAGAGAAACCTTCGCAGAGCCGCGTTTTGCAGGCAGTGGCTGAGAGGGATCGGGTTTCCATCCACTCATATAGAGTAGCGAGAATGCTTCGGCGGTCTTGCCGTCTGGGTCGGCCGCCGCCGCGAAATGCGCGGCGGCTTCGGCAATCACGCGGCGGGTGAGCGGCCCGCGTCGATCCTTCGTCATGATATTTCCGCCAGCCATACCACGCAGGTCTTGCATCAAGGTGAGGATCGACGAATAGCGAACCGTAAGCGCCTCGCTATCCGCGACCGGCATCGCGAAGCCGGTGCGGGCGAGCAGATCTCCGGCCGAGCGGACATCGATCTGTGGATGGATATGCGGTCGGGGGCTGTCTCCTTCCGCGGCCAACAATGCTTGCTTCAGCCTTGGCAAGGAACCAGCGCCGACGCAGGCTCCAAGGAATAGGCCATCAGGCCGCAATATGCGGCGGATCAACACCAGTGCACCGGGGAGGTCGTTCACCGTATCGAGCGTGCAGCAGGCGAGAACCAGATCGACGCTGTTTTCCTGCAGGGGCAGCGCATCCTCATTGGCGTGAATGCCATTATTAAGTGTGGCATTACGCGCGCCGGGATCGATGCAGATAACGTCCATTCCCTGCACGGTGAGCGAGTCACGCGCACTGGTGTCCGGGCAACCAATGATGAGCGCTTTGCCGAAGCTGCGCTTCACGTCGCCCAGTCGCTCCAGCAATCCATCGAGCATGAAGCGATAGAGGAAATCATGATCTGTGAAGCGCGCATGCGCTCTGTCGCGCGCGAGTGCACGGCGTTTGGGATCAAAAAGTAGAGGCGGGCCGGAATCGAGTGACATGTTGGGGCTTGTGCCGGGCGCGGGCTTGTTGGACAAGCGGCGAATGGCAGAACGCGTCATCGATTTGCTGGGCAGGGCAGGCCGAGGTGCGGTGGCTTATGCCTTGCCGCCGCGTTGCCCCGGTTGCGGCGTGATCGTTGCCGTAGATCACAGCTTTTGCGCAGATTGCTGGGGCGAAATGCGGTTCTTAAGTGAGCCGTGTTGTGCGTCCTGCGGTTTGCCGTTCGATTTCGAGGAGGCAGAAGATGTGCGCTGCGCCGCGTGCCTCGATACGCCGCCGCCGTGGACTACGGCGCGCGCGGCCCTGGCCTATGGCCCCGTATCGAGCCATATAGCGATGCGCCTCAAATATGGGCGACGTACTGTCCTCTCCCGGCTGATGGCGCGCCATATGGCTTCGCGTATTTCCGCCGACATCATCGCGATGAAGGACAATGCGCTGCTGATCCCGGTGCCCTTGCATCGCTGGCGGATATGGGGGAGGGGCTTCAATCAGGCGGCGCTTCTTGCGCGTGAGATTGGCAAGATTACCGGCCTGGCTCATGACCCGCTGCTGCTACAGCGTCAACACGCTACCCGTCCACTGAAAGACCTCGGGCCCAGAGAGCGTGAACGTGAGGTGCGGCAGGCCTTCGAGATTGACCTCAAGAGGCGCGATGCGCTTCAGGGGAAAACCATAATCTTGGTAGATGACATCCACACCAGTGGCGCAACCGCGCGCGCTTGCACGCGTAAATTATTAGATGGCGGAGCGGAGGCTGTGCATCTGCTCTGTTGGGCACGTGTGTTATAAGCGGTGATCGACAAACCGCTTTTTGAAACCATGTTTATTCTGAGGAGGTCGCTAAACCCATGAAGCATGTCGAAATCTATACCAAGGCCTTTTGCGGTTATTGCGCGCGTGCCAAGGCGCTGCTCGAAAGCAAGGGCGTGCAGTACGAGGAATATGACATCACAATGGGCGGGCCGAAGCGGGCCGAGATGCTGGAACGCTCCAATGGTGGCATGACAGTGCCGCAGATTTTTATTGAAGGCGCGCATGTTGGCGGATCGGACGATCTGGCGGCGCTGGAACGGGTCGGTAAGCTGAACGGCCTTCTGGGGCTTTGACTGACTCACAGACCATGCGTGCGGCAATTCTTCAATGCACCAGCGGCATCGATCCCGCCGCTAATGCAGCGATGCTGGTCGGCGCCATTCACGAGGCGAAGGCGGGCGGGGCGGATATGCTATTCACGCCCGAGATGGTTGGCTGCCTCGATCGTGATAGGAAACGCGCAGCGGAAACGCTAACCGACGAGGCGCATGATGTCGTGCTGGCTGCTGTGTGCGAAGCAGCGGCTAAGGCGAGCTTATGGGTGCATATCGGCTCGCTCGGACTCAAGGGGGAGCGTGATGATAAGCGCTGGAGCAATCGCGGCTTCGTAGTTGACGACAAAGGCGAAATCCGGGCGCGTTACGACAAGATCCATCTTTTCGATGTTGATCTGCCCGATGGCGTGAGCTGGCGCGAGTCTGCGGTCTATGGGCCGGGTGAGGCGCTGGTGGCGGTCGATACGCCGTGGGCGCGGATGGGGCTGTCCGTCTGTTACGATCTGCGCTTTGCCGATCTCTATCGTCGCCTGAGCGATGCAGGGGCGAATATATTGGTGATCCCGGCAGCCTTCACGGTGCCAACGGGCAAGGCGCATTGGGAGACGCTGTTGCGTGCCCGTGCTATAGAATCCGCGTGTTTCGTTATCGCGGCTGCGCAGGTGGGGAGCCATGAGGATGGCCGTGAAACCTACGGCCATAGTCTGGTGATTGACCCTTGGGGTGAGATTTTGCTCGATATGGGGGATAAAGCGGGGCTTGGTTTTGCCGATATTGATTTTGGTCGTGTCGAGGAAGTAAGAGCGCGCGTACCTGTTTTGACCCACAGGCGTACATTGCCTGAGAGAGTATCGGTTTCGTGATAGTATTTGATCTCCTTTGCAGCATGGCAGGCCACAAGTTCGAGGGCTGGTTTTCCTCAAGCGAGGATTATGAGCATCAGCGCACCTCCGGCATGCTGCTCTGCCCAGTCTGTGGTGATACGGCGATCGAAAAGGCGGTGATGGCGCCTTCGGTGAGCGCGAAAACCAACCAGCGTAGCGCTGCTATAGCACCCGTCTCCAAGTCTGCCGATCAGGACAATGCGGTTGTTCCCATGAGCGCGGGCAATGACAACCCGCGCCTGCAAGAACTGATGCAGGCGCTGGCTGCCGCGCAGGCCGAGGCGCTCAAGAACAGTGAATGGGTGGGCAAAAGCTTTGCCGACAAGGCGCGCGCGATGCATTATGGAGAAGAAGATGCGAAGCCCATTCATGGGCAGGTAGCGCCGCAGGAAGCGCGGAATCTGATGGAGGAAGGCGTGGAAGTTGCGCCACTGCTGTTTCCGATCATTCCTCCTGAAGCGCAGAATTGAGCGCCGATACGCATCACTACGGTTGAACCCGCTTCCGTTGCGCGGTAGAGCGAACCCGCTTCAGCACCACTGTCGCACGCGCCCATAGCTCAGCAGGATAGAGCGTCGGATTCCTAATCCGAAGGCCACAGGTTCGAATCCTGTTGGGCGCACCATTTTTTGTTTGCCCTCAATCGCCGGGCGGCGACATCCGTCGCCTTGGCTTTCCTCGCATAAGCTCGGGCGGCTGCTCGCCCTTGCGAACCCTTACGGGTTCGATACTGCTCGTCTTGATCCAGCAATGTTTAAGCATAACGACTTGCAGCGTATCGCCGAGGCGCTATAGGCATGCTTCCCACGCGGATGTGGCGAAATGGTAGACGCAGCGGATTCAAAATCCGCCGTAGCAATACATGTCGGTTCGAGTCCGACCATCCGCACCATTTTTTGTGCACTAGCCGCGCCGCCGCCGATCAACGGGGGCGGAAGCCATTCTCCAAAATTGCGCAGACCTGTGACGCTATCTCGTCAGCACTATGGGGGCCTTTTTCGCTATACCAGCGTGAAATCCAGTTCACCGCCCCCGCGAGCGTGAAGGTCATCATCTTGGGATCGCACGGAGCGATGCTACCTTCGGCCACTCCCTCCTCGATCAACTCTCGCATTGCTGAGTCGATTGGGCGTTTGAGTGCGTGCAGCTTTTCAACGCCGTCCGGCGACAATAGCTCATCGCCAGTGCGGATGACGCATTGGCCGAACTCGGTCATGTTCACATGAGCATATTGAACGAGGAAAGCACGGAGGCGATCGATCGCGCTGCCTGATTCAGATTTTGCGCGCGCAGATGCATCCTGAAGGCGCGTGAGGCCGATTGTCATACACTCAAGCAGCACCTGCTCCTTGTTGCCGAGATAATGGTATATTGTTGGCTTGGTGACGCCTAGGCTTGATGCGACATCGTCGAGCGACGTAGCATGAAAGCCCCGCTCGTTGAACATGCGGACGGCAGCCAGAAGCAGGGCGTCGCGCTTGGCCTCGCGGTCGGTCTGTTTTTGCTCGGCGGTTCGGAAGGGTGAGGCGGGCTTAGTCATCTATTCTGCACTTAATGCGGTTATCCCAAACTTGACAGGAAACTAATGAGAATTCAATATACCAATGAGTAAACACATGGGTTTGCCCAGCGATTCCATTTTTTAGAGGGAATAACATTATGTCGACCGATCCCGTAGTCATCGCCAGCTACGCGCGGACGCCGATGGGCGGCTTTCAGGGCGTATTTTCCGGCGTGAAGGCGACGGAACTGGGCGCAGCCGCAGTGAAGGCAGCGGTAGAGCGCGCTGGGGTGTCCGGCGATGCCGTGGAGCGCATCTATATGGGTTGTGTGCTACCTGGCGGCTTGGGGCAGGCGCCGGCGCGTCAGGCGGCGCTCGGCGCGGGGTTGCCGACTTCGGTGGAAGCGACGACTCTCAACAAGATGTGTGGCTCCGGCATGCAGGCAGCAATCATGGCTTACGATGCTCTGGCGGCGGGTTCGATCGATGTAGCGATAGCGGGTGGCATGGAGAGCATGACGGGCGCGCCTTATCTGATGGTGAAGCACCGTGCTGGTGCGCGCATCGGCCACGATACCGTCTACGATCATATGATGCTCGACGGACTGGAGGATGCCTATGAGCCGGGCAAGGCGATGGGAGTATTTGCCGAGGAAGCTGTGCGCGACTTTCAGTTCACGCGTGAGCAGCAGGATGATTATGCGATCCGTTCACTCTCACGCGCGAATGATGCTATCGCAACAGGCGCATTTAAGAAAGAGATCGTCCCCGTTACTGTCTCGGGCCGCAAGGGCGAGGTGGTGGTCGATACCGACGAGCAGCCCGGCAATGCCAAGCCGGACAAGATTCCGTCATTAAAGCCTGCTTTCGTGAAAGACGGCACGATCACGCCCGCAAATGCTTCCTCCATTTCCGATGGTGCGGCGGCACTCGTGATGACGCGGGCAAGTGTTGCCGAGAAGATGGGGTTGCCTGTGGTCGCGAAGGTTGTGGCGACAGCGGCGCACGCGCAGGAGCCGGGCAAGTTCACCACCGCCCCTGTTCCGGCCATGCAAAAGGTGCTGGAGAAGGCGGGCTGGAGCGCGGAGGATGTCGATCTTTTTGAGGTCAACGAAGCCTTTGCCGTTGTGGCGATGATTGCGGCGAAGGAGCTCAACATACCGGCGGATAAGCTTAACGTAAATGGCGGCGCGACCGCGCTCGGTCACCCTATTGGCGCGAGCGGTGCGCGGATCATGGCGACATTGCTTGCGGCGCTGGAAAATCGTGGGCTAAAGCGCGGTGTCGCATCTTTGTGCATTGGTGGTGGCGAGGCGACAGCGGTCGCGCTTGAACTGGCCTGAATTCAGAGAGAGGACATAACGAAATGGATATGAACGGACTGGCCGCCATAGTCACCGGCGGCGCTTCTGGCTTGGGCAACGCGACCGCGAAAATGCTGGCTGCCAATGGCGCGAAGGTTGCGATCTTCGACATGAATCAGGAAGCGGGGGAGGCCGCGGCGTCGGAAATTGGCGGCATATTCTGCCTGACCAATGTTGCGGACGATGCAAGCGTAACCGCATCGCTCGATGCCGCCGAGGCGGCGCACGGAGTTGCGCGTATCCTCGTCAACTGCGCAGGCATCGCGCCGGCCGTAAAGACGGTAGGGCGCGAGAATGTGCCTCATGCGCTCGATCTCTATCGCAAGACGATCGAGGTGAACCTTATTGGCACGTTCAATGTGCTCTCAAAGTTTGCAGCGCGACTGGCGGGGCAGGAGCCGATAGGCGAGGAGCGTGGCGTGATCGTCAATACCGCGTCCGTTGCCGCGTTTGACGGGCAGATCGGGCAGGCAGCCTATGCGTCGTCCAAGGCGGGCGTCGCAGGTATGACGCTGCCTGTGGCGCGCGATCTTTCGCAGCATTTTATCCGCGTCGTGACGATCGCGCCGGGCATTTTCTGGACGCCGATGCTCGCGGGCTTGCCGCAGGCGGCGCAGGATAGTCTTGGCAAGCAGGTTCCGCACCCCAGCCGTCTCGGCAAACCGGAAGAATATGCGATGTTGGTCGAAAGTATCGTCCGCAATCCGATGCTCAACGGCGAGACGATCCGTCTCGATGGCGCGATCCGCATGGCGCCCAAATAATCTGCTGACGCGCCTCACCGAAAAGGCATGACCGTGCCTTCCGCTTGCGCTATCCTTGCCGGATTCCCGCTCTGGCAAGGGAGGTAGCGGAGGATGGCGAAAGGGATGTCGGTTCCTGGTAGCAGATGGATTCGTGCGCTTAGCATATGCGGGCGGCGCGGATGACGCTGTTTCATTCCACAGACCCGGCGACCGGCGAGACGGTCTGGCAGGGTGAGGTTGCTTCGGGGCAAGCAGTGGAGGCGACTGTCGCGCGCGCGCGGCGGGCCTTTCCCGGCTGGGCTGCGTTGCCGCTGGCGCGGCGTGTCGAACACGTCCATGCCTTCAAGGCCGCGCTGGAGGCGAGGCGCGAGAGCCTTGCCGAAATCATCGCACGGGAGACCGGCAAGCCACGCTGGGAAGCACTCTCTGAGGTCGGCTCGATGATCGGCAAGTGCGATATCTCGATCACCGCGCAGGGCGAACGCGCAGGCACGCGAGAGACGGGTATGCCCTTTGGTTCAGCGGTGCTGCGCCACAGGCCGCATGGAGTGATGGCGGTGCTTGGCCCCTATAACTTCCCCGGCCATCTGCCCAATGGGCATATCGTGCCTGCGTTGCTCGCTGGGAATACGGTGGTTTTCAAGCCTTCGGAGCTGACCCCTGGCGCAGGTGCCGCGATGACGGAATGCTGGGTGCAGGCAGGCCTACCCGATGGGGTGTTCAACATCGTGCAGGGCGGGCGGGAGACCGGCGCGGCGCTGGTCGATGCCGATATAGATGGGCTGCTGTTCACCGGATCGGCGGGGGCGGGCGCGCATTTCCGCCGTATATTGGCGGATCGTCCGCAGGTGATCGCCGCTTTAGAGCTGGGTGGGAACAATCCGCTGATCCTGTGGGATGGCGATGTGGAGGAGGCCGCGTCGGTCGCAGTGCAATCGGGCTATATCACGACAGGCCAGCGCTGCTCCTGCGCGCGGCGGCTGATAGTGCCGGAGGGCGCGCGTGGGGATGCGTTTGTAGAGGCCATCGCCGCGCTTGCCGGTAGGTTGCTCATCGGTGCATGGGATGACGATCCCGCCCCCTTCATGGGGCCGCTCATATCGGACGCTGCGGCGGAGACAGCGCGGGCGCGCTTCGACGCATTGGTGGCGCTGGGCGGCAGGGTGATCAGGCCTTTGGGATCGCTACCGGGCAGGCCTGCTGCTTTCGTAACGCCCGCTCTCATTGACATGACCGGGGTGAGCGCACCCGATGAGGAGATCTTTGCACCGATCCTGCAGGTGCGGCGCGTGGCGGATTTCGATGCCGCCATCGCCGCCGCCAACGATACGCGCTTTGGCCTTTCCGCCGGGCTGGTGAGCGAAGACGATGCGCTGTGGCAGCGGTTCCTGCTGGAGAGCCGGGCGGGGGTGGTCAACCGCAACCGTCCGACGACGGGCGCGGCAGGGACCATGCCCTTTGGCGGCAACGGAGAATCCGGCAATCATCGCCCCAGCGCTTATTATGCGGCGGATTATTGCGCCTATCCCGTGGCGAGTTTCGAGGCGAAGAGTGCGGCGGGCAACAGCAGTGTTATCGCGGGGATGATCGCTTCATGACACTGCTTTCCGACGCAGAGCGCGCCATGATCGGGGGCATAGCGAACCAGCCTATCCTTGAACGCACGCTCACATGGGCGAATATCAACAGCGGCACGGGCAATCTAAGTGGCCTCGCGCGCATGGCGGATCTGCTCGGTCAGGCATTCTCCGCGCTGCCGGGGGAGGTGCGGCTCATCGATCCCGATCCTGTCGAGCAGGTGGGAGCGGATGGCACAGTCCGAGATGTGCGGCACGGGCAGCATCTCCTCGTGCGCGTGCGCCCCGATGCACCGCGCCGGGTGGTCCTCACCGGTCATATGGACACTGTCTATGGCGTGGAAGACGCCTTCCAGCAGTGCGACTGGACCGACGAGCGTACACTGCACGGCCCCGGAACGGCGGACATGAAGGGTGGCATTTCCCTGATGCTGGCCGGATTGAAGGCATTCGAGAGCAGCGCGCCGGAGCTGGGCTATGATGTGCTCATCAACAGCGACGAGGAGACAGGATCGGCGTCCTCCGCACGGCTGATCGCGGAACTGGCACAGGGAAAACTTGCTGCGCTCACCTATGAACCCCCGCTGCTCAATGGAAATATGGCGCGCGCGCGTCCCGGATCGGGCAACTTCTCTGCGGTCATTCGCGGGCGGTCGGCGCATGCAGGGCGCAACCCGGAGGACGGGCGCAACGCCGTTCTTGCGGCGTCGGATCTCGCGCTGCGCCTCGCGGCCATGGTCGAACCGGGCCTCAGCCTCAACCCGGCGAAGATCGACGGCGGCGGGCCGAACAATCTCGTGCCCGCACTCGCCATCCTGCGCTTCAACATGCGACCGCAGGAGGCGGAGATGATGGAGCGCGCGCTGGTACAGATTGAGGCGCTCATCGCCGAGGTCGCCCGCGCACATGATGTTTCAATCCATCTCCACGGCGGCATGGGCCGTCCGCCCAAGACGATCACGACTGCGACCGAGCGCCTCTATGCGCTGGTGCGTCAGGCCTCGCTGGATCTGGGGCAGCCGATGGAATGGCAGGATACTGGCGGGGTATGCGACGGCAACAACATCGCGGCCTGCGGCGTGCCGGTGCTGGATACGATGGGCGCGCCGGGAGGGGCGATCCACTCGCCGGACGAGTTTCTGCAGGTGGATATGTTGGCTCCCCGCGCGGCGCTGACGGCGCTGGTTATGCACCGGCTGGACAGGCATAAGGAGCCGCTATGACCCATGTACTCCGCCCCGCCCGGATGGATGATCTGCCGCGCGTCTATCAGATGGCGAAGAGCACGGGCGGTGGCTTCACCAACCTGCCACCGGATCGCGCGGCCCTCAAGGCGCGGTTGTCGCGCGCGGTTGCTTCCTTCGCGCGCGCGGAAGATACGCTCGCTGACGACCATTATTTCTTCATGCTAGAGGATGCCGCGACCGGTGCCGTCACCGGCACATGCCAGATATTCTCGAAGATCGGGACCAACTGGCCGTTCTATAGCTACCGCATCGGCGCGCTGACCCAGTATAGCAAGGAACTTGGGCGCTCTTTTCGTGCAGAGACCCTGACACTGACGACTGACCTTGATGGCGTAAGCGAGGTGGGTGGGCTGTATCTGCTGGCGACGGAGCGGGCGGCAGGCATGGGTGCATTATTGGCGCGCAGCCGCTATCTGTTCATGAAGATGCATCGTGCACGCTTTGCGGACACCACAATCGCCGAGCTGCGTGGGATGCAGGATGCGGCGGGGGACTCGCCGTTTTGGGATGGCGTTGCCGGGCGCTTTTTCGGTATGGGCTTTCGCGAGGCGGATGATTTCAACGCGGTGCATGGCAACCAGTTCATTGCCGACCTGATGCCCAAGCATCCGCTCTACCTCGCGATGATCCCGGAGAGTGCGCGCGCGGTGATCGGCAAGCCGCATACGTCTGGCCGCGCGGCGATGCGGATGCTGGAGAATGAGGGCTTTGTGTTCGATAATTATATCGACATCTTTGACGGCGGGCCGACGATGATCGCGCAGACGGACAAGATTGCGACTGTCGCCAATGCGTGCGCAGACACGGTGGTTGAGATCAGGCCGGAGGTTGAAGGCGTGGCTTCACTTCTGGCGCATGGAAGGCTGATGGACTTTCGCTCCTGCTTCGGTTCTGTTGAACAGGGGGAAGGCGGCATTATTATCGACGAGCAGAGCGCGCGACTGATCGGCGCTGGGGTGGGGGATATTGTCACCCATGTGGCGCGGTGAACGGGGGCAGGGTACATGCTGAGAGAGATCAACTTTGACGGCATTGTCGGCCCCAGTCATAATTTCGCGGGTCTGAGCCTCGGCAACCTTGCGGCCACCAGCAATGCGGGGAAGATCAGTCATCCACGCGAGGCGGCGTTGCAGGGCATGGAGAAGCTGCGCGCCAATATCCGGTTGGGGCTGGCGCAGGGCATTTTTCTGCCGCATGATCGGCCGGATGAGAGCTGGCTGGCGCAGCTTGGCACTGATATGGCAGGCGCGGACAGTGCGCTTCGGGCGAACGCGCTTTCCGCATCGCCGATGTGGGCGGCGAACGCGGCGACCGTTTCACCCTCGCCGGATACAGGTGACGGGCGCTGCCACCTCACGGTTGCGAATCTCGTCACGATGCCGCATCGCAGCCATGAGTGGCAAGGGACACTGGCACAGCTGAGGCTAGCCTTTGCCAATGTGGAGCATTTCGCCGTGCATGGGCCGGTGCCGCCACCTTTTGGCGACGAGGGCGCGGCCAACCATATGCGGCTTTGCGCCAGCCATGATACGCCGGGGGTGGAAGTGTTTGTCTATGGCGAGCCGGGCGGACCATTTCCTGCGCGCCAGAGCATTCAGGCCAGCACTGCTGTAGCGCGGCTGCATGGGCTGGATGAAGCGAGGACGATCTTCGCACAGCAATCGGCTGAGGCGATTGCGGCGGGCGCGTTTCATAATGACGTGGTCGCGGTTGCGAACGGGCATGTGCTGTTCGTGCATGAGCAGGCGTTCGCTGACCCAGCGGTGCTGTATGCGGCCCTTCGCAACAAACTGCCCGAAGTGGAGATCATCGAGGTTCCGGCGAGCGCGGTCAGTCTGGCGGATGCCATCTCCTCCTATCTCTTCAACGCGCAACTTGTGACCTTACCCGATGGAGGCATGGCGCTCATCCTGCCGACTGAGGCGCAGGACAATGCGCGGGTATGGAGTTGGCTGGAGGCGCTCATCGCCACCAATGGCCCGATCCGTAAGCTGGTTCCGGTCGAGGTGCGGCAGTCCATGTCCAACGGCGGTGGGCCTGCTTGCCTGCGGCTGCGCGTAGTGGCGGATCCTGCTACGGTTGACCCCCGATTCATGGTCAATGAAGCAAAGCTGGACAGGCTCGCAGACGTGATTGCGCGGCATTGGCCGGAGGCGATCAGCCCCGATGATCTGGATAGCCCGGCCATGTGGGCGAAAATACGCGCCGCGCGGAGTACCCTGCTCGACGCGCTTGATCTGACGGAGCTAGCCTAGGCGTCGGATATCTGAGGCTCTGCCACAGTTTCCGAAAGCAGCTTTGCAATGGCCGGGCGGCAGGAGCCGCAGTTGGTTCCTGCGTTCAGCGCTTTGCCAATGGCCTCGACGCTGGTGAGCGCCTGCTCGCGGATCGCGCGAACGATCGTGAACGCGCCGATGTCGAAGCACACACAGACGACCGGCCCGGCGTCTGGAGCGGGGCTTGCGGCGCGCCCGGCGAGCAGTTCGGAACCCTGCGCGCCTTCCTCCGCGCCGAGTTGCGCCAATATCCAGTCGCGCGGCGGCAATGTGCCGGAGCGGGTGAGGAACAGCGCCGCCTTCAGCACGCCCGCCTCATCGCGCACCGCGACCCGGAGCGTGCCGCGCTTGGCATCCTGCGCCTCTATCCGCTCGCCCTGTGGAAGCAGCGCCTCGATGTCGATGGCGCCATGCCCGGCCAGCTCGACCAACCAGCCATGTTCGCCGCGCACGCGCGTCCAGTAGCAGTCTGCCGCGATGTCTGGCCGATCCCTGCTGACGATAAAGCCGCGCCAGTCCGCCCCATAGGGCGCGATGCTGGCGGAGGTGTTCTTGAACGCGGGCTGGCCGGAGACCAGATCGACCTTCTGGCCCGGCAGCCTGCCGGTGCGCCCGCCGGAGGAGATCTGGTCGGTCCAGTGCATCGGCACAAACAATTCGCCCTCGCGCTGGCTGTCCGTTACCATGGCGCGATAGAGGCTTTCTCCCGATGCGGTCGCGATGCGGGCCAGCGCGTAATTCTCGATGCCGAAGCGCGCAGCGTCTTCGGGGTGAATTTCGACCCAGGGTTCTCGGCGGTGCTGCGAGAGTTTTGGTGACAGGCCGGTGCGTGTCATCGTATGCCACTGGTCGCGATAGCGCCCGGTGTTGAGGCGGAGTGGGAAAGCGTGGTCTGCGGTTTCGGCCTGCGGTGTCTTGACCGGCACCAGCCTCGCCTTGCCATCCGGGGTTGAATAGCGTCCCTCGGAGAGGGGAGATGGTCCGCCCCATTGCCACGGCTTCCAGCTGCCATAATCCGCGTCGGAAATTTCCGCCCATTGCGAAATATCGAGCAGGCGCTTGCCACCATTGCGGAAGCCTGTCTGTGCCGCATATTCACGGAACACGGAAGCCGGGGAGGTATAGTCAAACGCTTGCGCGAAACCCATGCGCCGTGCAACGTCGGAGATGATGTCCCAGTCCGCGCGCGCCTCACTCGGTGGTGGGAAAATTGGGCGCTGGCGGCTGATGACGCGTTCCGAATTGGTGACGGTGCCGTCCTTCTCGCCCCAGCCTAATGCGGGAAGCTTTACATGGGCGTAGGTAGCGCTATCCGTCTCGGCGATGCAGTCAGACACTACGACGAAGTTGCATCGTTTCAACGCCTCGCGCACGAAATTCGCGTCCGGCATGGAGACGGCAGGGTTGGTCGCCATGATCCACAGCGCCTTGATGCGTCCGTCGTGCACCGCCTTGAACATATCGACCGCCTTGAGGCCCGGCCCGGGCGCTATCGTTGGGCTGGCCCAGAAATCCTGTGCGGCGGCGCGCTCCTCATCGGAAAAGCCCATATGTGCGGCGAGCATATTGGCGAGGCCGCCGACCTCGCGCCCGCCCATCGCATTGGGCTGGCCAGTCATCGAGAACGGGCCTGCGCCAGGCTTGCCGATTCTGCCTGTGGCGAGGTGGACGTTGATGATCGCATTGCCTTTGTCCGTGCCGCAGGCGGACTGGTTCGAGCCCTGACTGAATAGGGTAACTGTGCGTGGAAATTCTTCAAACAGGCCGTAAAATTCCGCAAGAACATCCTGATCCAGCCCGGTCGCCCCGGCAATGTCGGAACAGCAGATGTCGTCCCAGAAATTCTCCGGCACGCTGACATGGTTCGCGAGATAGACTTCATCGAGCTTGCCGCGATGGCGCATCGTCGCCAGCAGACCCTGAAACAGCGCCACATCGCCATCGGGCTTGATCGCAAGATGCAGGTCAGCGCGTTCGGCGGTCTCGGTGCGGCGCGGGTCGATCACCACCAGCTTCGTGCCGCGTTTTTCGCGCGCTGCCTCGATCCGCTGCCAGATGACCGGATGGCACCATGCGGTGTTGGAGCCGACAAGGATGATGAGATCCGCTTCCTCAAGATCGCTGTAGGAGCAGGGAACTATATCCTCGCCAAAAGCGCGGTTGTGCGCCGCGACCGCGCTCGCCATGCAGAGGCGCGAGTTAGTGTCGATGTTGGAGGAGCCGATGAAGCCCTTCATCAGCTTGTTGGCGACGTAATAGTCCTCGGTGAGCAACTGGCCGGAGACATAAAAAGCGACGCTATCCGGCCCATGTCTGGCGATAGAGTCAGAGAAACGCGCCGCGACAAGATCGAGCGCCGTGTCCCAATCCGCCCTGTGGCCGCCGATTTCGGGGTGAAGTAGTCGGCCTTCGAGGCTGACCGTCTCACCCAAGTGCGTGCCCTTTGAGCAGAGCCTGCCGCCGTTTGCGGGGTGGGTCGTGTCGCCCTTGATCAACACCGAGCGCTCGCCGGTGCGGGTTGCGGAGACGCCGCAACCCACGCCGCAATAGGGGCAGGCAGTGCGGATCGGCCCGGTCGTCACTTTATGCAGCCCCCTGCAGGGCTTCCTTGCGACCTATCAAGATACGCCCGCCGTCGATCTTGACCGGGATGGTCGGCACGCAGCCTTCGTCGTCACCCAGCGCATGGCCGTCGATCAGGGAAATGCGCCAGTTGTGCAGCGGGCAGGTGACAGTGGTGTCATGCACGATGCCTTGAGACAACGGCCCCTGCTTGTGCGGGCATTTGTTGACGAGCGCATAGACATCGCCATTCGCGGTGCGAAAGATTGCGATTTCCTCGCCGCCCTGCACCGGGAGGGTGCGCGCGCCGAGAGCGGGAAGTTGCTCCACCGGGCCGATGTCGAGCCAGTCTGCGGTTACCATCAGTTTCCTCCCACCACTGCGAAGGGCCGGATTTCGGCGATATGTTTGTGCAGATGCGCTTCGGCGCCCGCCGCGCGCTCGGCCCAAGGGTCTTTTTGCAGAAACTTCTGCGCAAAGAGGAAGCGGCCGTAGAGCTCCTTGCGGCCCTCATGATCGTCCACCACCTTGGCCTTCACATAATCGAGGCCGACGCGCTCAACCCACGGGGCGGTGCGATCGAGATAGCGCGCCTCCTCGCGATAGAGCTGGATGAACGCCGCGCAATATTCCAGCGCCTCCTCCTCGGTTGCGACCTTGCAGAGCAGGTCTGTGCCGCGCAGGTGGATGCCGCCATTGCCGCCGATGTGCAGCTCATAGCCGCTGTCGACGCAGATCACGCCGAAGTCCTTGATAGTCGCCTCGGCACAGTTGCGCGGGCAGCCGGATACGGCAATCTTGAACTTGTGCGGCATCCAGCTTCCCCACGTCATCTGTTCGATGAGGATGCCGAGCCCGGTCGAATCCTGCGTGCCGAAGCGGCACCATTCCGAGCCGACACAGGTCTTCACCGTGCGCAGCGCTTTGCCATAGGCGTGGCCGGAGACCATGCCTGCGGCATTGAGGTCGCCCCAGATTGCGGGTAGATCTTCCTTTTTGATGCCGAACAGATCGAGCCGCTGCCCGCCAGTCACCTTGACCATGCGCGCGCCATATTTCTCGGCGGCGTCGGCAATGGCACGCAGCTCGTTTGGCGTAGTAACGCCGCCCCACATGCGCGGCACGACCGAATAGGTGCCGTCCTTCTGGATATTGGCGTGCATACGCTCGTTGACGAAGCGGCTCTGCGGGTCTTCCTTGTGCTCGTCGGGCCAAGCGCAGAGGAGGTAGTAATTGAGCGCTGGGCGGCAGGAGGAGCAGCCATCAGGCGTGCTCCATGATAGCGCCTGCATGACAGCGGGGATTTCCTTCAGCTCCTTGTCCAAGATCGCCGCGCGGACATCCTCATGGGTGAAGCTGGTGCATTTGCACATCGGCTTGTTGTCTCGCTCGCCCGCGAATTCGTCGCCTAGTGCGAATTGTAGCAGGTTTTCGACGAGACCGGTGCACGAACCGCAGCTCGCGGACGCTTTGCAGCCCGAACGCACTGTATCCAGCGTATGCGCGCCGCCCGCGATGCAGGCCATGACCTTGCCCTTGGATACGCCGTTGCAACCGCAAATCTCCGCATCGTCGGAAAGGGCGGCAACGGCATCAATAGGGTTTGCGGAGGCGCCCCCACCGGCGGCAAAGGCCTGACCGAAGATCAGCGCATCGCGGATTTCGGAAATATCCTCGCCCATTTTGAGCAGGTCGAAATACCAGTTGCCGTCCGCCGTATCGCCATAGAGCACCGCGCCGAGGATCTTGTCATCCTTCACGATCACGCGCTTGTAGATGCCGCGTGTCGCGTCGCGCAGCACGATGTCCTCGCAGCCTTCGCCGCCGGAAAAGTCTCCGGCGGAGAATACATCGATGCCACTGACCTTGAGCTTGGTCGATGTGACGGAGCCTTTGTAAGGGTTCTCTATAGCTACAAGGCCATCGGCGAGGCTGCGGCACATCTCCCACAAAGGGGCGACGAGGCCATAGACCTGTTCGTCATGCTCGACGCATTCGCCGACCGCGAGCACATCAGGGTCTGACGTGACCATGTGATCGTCAACCTGAATACCACGCCCCACAGCGAGGCCCGCTTCCTTGGCGAGGCCGGTCGAAGGACGGATGCCGACCGCCATCACAACGATGTCGGCCTTGATTTCGGTACCGTCCTTCAGGCGGACAGCTTCCACCTTGCCATTGCCGACGATCTCGGCGGTGTCCGCGCCGGTGAGGATCGTTTGACCGCGACGCTCCAGCTCCGACTTGAGCAGCCAGCCTGCGGCCTCATCAAGCTGCCGCTCCATCAGCGTCGGCATCAGGTGAAGCACGGTGACCTGCATGCCCCGAAGTGCGAGCCCGTGGGCCGCCTCCAGACCAAGCAGGCCACCGCCGATGACGACCGCATTCCCCCCCAGGTCTGCGGCGGCCAACATCTTGTCCACATCATCGAGGTCGCGGAACGTCACGACACCAGGCAGGTCTTTCCCCGGGACCGGAATGATGAACGGGTCTGAACCTGTGGCGATCAGCAGCTTGTCATAGCTCACCTGCCTGCCGGATTTTGCTTTCACCGTGTGCGCGGCTCGGTCGATGCTTACAACCGGATCGCCGGAGATCAGTTCAATGTTGTTTTCGGTATACCACGTCGCATCGTTGATGATGATATCCTCGAAGGACTTTTCACCGGCCAGAACAGGCGAGAGCATGATGCGATTGTAGTTGACGCGTGGCTCGGCTCCGAAAATCGTGATGCGATATTTGCCCGGATCACGCGCCAGCAGTTCCTCGACCGCGCGGCACCCGGCCATGCCATTGCCTATTACAACCAGATGGGGGGGATTTCTGGACATCAGATACGTACTCCCTGAATGGCTGCGCCCCATGTGGTGCGCCATCTTTTCTTGACCGAGGTAAGGCCGCCGAGCGCGACGAGCGACAGCATGGCGAAGATAAGGAAACCGGCGGATGGGCTGCCGGTCCACTGCTTGGCGAGGCCCAATGAGGAGGCGAGATAGAAGCCGCCGACACCGCCGCCGAAGCCGACGAGGCCCGTCATCACGCCGATCTCGTGGCGGAAGCGCTGCGGCACAAGCTGGAACACCGCGCCGTTGCCGATGCCGAGCGTCGCCATCACCGCGAAGAAGAGCGGGAACATGATCGCGAAGCTTGCCGGGGCCATGCTGATGACCACCAGCAGGATCGCCGCGAGGATATAGACGATCGAGAGCGTCTTTATGCCGCCGATACGGTCCGCCATCGCGCCGCCGATTGGCCTCACCAGTGAACCGGCAAATACGCAGGCAGCGGTTGAGTATCCAGCGTGGATCGGCGTCATCGCGATCTCGGTGGTGAACCAGATCGGCAACGAACCTGCGAGGCCTACGAAACCGCCGAAGGTCACGCCATAGAACAGGATGAACCACCAGGCATCGCCTTCGCTCAGCATCTTGAAATAGCCTGCCACATAGTCGCGGGTGGATTTCTTTGGCGGTTGATGCGGGCTGTCTTTCACATAGATCATGTACAGTACGAACACGACCGCGACCGGAATGGCGGCCAAGCCGAACACGTTCTGCCAGCCATAGGCTTTGGCGAGCAGCGGTGCGAACAGGGCGGCAAGCACGGTGCCGGAGTTGCCCATGCCCGCGATACCCATCGCCTTGCCCTGATGCTCCGGCGGATACCAGCGCGAGGCGAGGGGGAGGGCGACCGCGAAGGACGCGCCGGCAAAGCCCAAGATGACGCCGACAGCAACCAGCCCTTCGAGGCTATGCAGGCCGAAATGCCATGCGGCGAGCAACCCGGCGATCACGATCACCTGACCAACGGCGCCGGTGATCTTCTGACCGACCTTGTCGACGAAGAAGCCGTTGACGAGGCGCAGCACCGCTCCCGCCAGCGTCGGCACAGCGACCATGAAGCCCTTCTGTGCGGGACTAAGGCCAAGGTCGGTCGAGATGATCGGCGCGAGCGGTCCCAGCATATTCCACACCATGAAGGCGATGTCGAAATAGAGGAACGCCATGATCAGCGTCGGCCTGTGGCCGGATTGCCAGAAGCTTTTGTCGGTCACTGTTCGATACTCCGGTATGTAATGGTTTTAGAGGCTTGACGAAGCCGCAGCTGCCCTGCTTCCCTCGTGCGCATACGCGAGGGCGCGGGGTGTATCTGGGAGGAAACATGCGGCAGGAAGGGCGTTTGCTGGTGTCCGGGGGCTTTGCCTCCGAGCAAGGCGTGCGGCCTGATAACCAGGATTTCGTCGGCATTTACGACGCGACCGAAACGGAGCGTCATCTGCATGGCATGGTCGCCGCTGTTGCGGATGGCGTTGGTGGCGCGAAGGGGGGACGCATCGCGGCGGAACTGGCGGTGCGAACCCTGATCGACGGCCTTTACGATCAACCCGATACGATTAGCCGCGCGGCGGCGGCGCATGCTGTGATGGCGCCCTATAACCGCTGGCTCAATACGATGGGCCAGACTGAAAATATGGCGCATGCCGCGACGACCTTTACGGCGGCAATCCTCAAGGGACGTAAGGCTCATATCCTGCATGCCGGAGACAGCCGTGCGTGGCATTTCCGTGACGGGCATCTGACGATGCTGACGCAGGATCATGTCCGGTCGCACCCGGACCAGCGCCACATCCTCTATCGCGCTATCGGTATCGAGGAACGGCTGCGGCTCGATCATCACGAGGTTGCGCTTGCCGAGCATGACCGGCTGCTGCTGACCAGTGATGGGGTTCATGGCAGCCTGTCCGCCAAGAGACTGGAAAAGCTGCTCGGGCTTCGCAACTCCGCCGATGCGGATGCACAGGCCATCGTCGATGAGGCGTTGGCTGCGGGCAGTCAGGATAATGCCAGCGCAGTGCTGCTCGACATCATCACTTTGCCTGCGGTCGATCATGACAGCATCGCTGGTGACATTGCCCGCCTGCCGATCCTCGATCCGCCGACTGAAGGCGAAAGCATCGACGGTTTCCGGCTGGATAGGATGCTGTCCGATGGGCGTTATACCCGGCTGTTCCGCGCGTTCGACAGTGAAAGCGGCAGCGAGGTTGTTATCAAATTCCCCAAGCCAGCACTGCTTTCCGAAAGTGGTGCGCAGCTCGCCTTCGCGCGCGAAATATTGGTGGGAAGCCGTGTTTCCAGCCCGTTCGTCGGCGGCGTTGTTGCCGTATCCGCCGAGCGCCAGACCCGTCTCTATGGCGTTCAGCCCTTTTACGACGGGGTTACGCTGGAAGAGCGGCTCAAGACCCACATCGGCCTGCGTGAGGCGCTGGCGATTGCGATCAAGATTACCCGCGCGGTCGCGGCGCTGCATCGGCTGGACATCATTCATCGCGACATCAAGCCGGACAATGTGATCTTGCTGCCCGATGGTGGACTGAAGCTCATTGATCTTGGCGTGGCGCGCCTGCCGAGCGTCGATGAGTTCGCGCCTGGTGAGATTCCCGGTACGCCGAGCTACCTCGCTCCGGAGATGTTTTCCGGCAATCTGGGCGATGCCGCAACGGATCAGTTCGCGCTGGGCGTCACGCTCTGGCGCCTGTTCGCGGGTGTTTATCCCTATGGTGAGAGCGAAGCGTTCAGTCGCCCGCGTTTTCGCGCGCTTGTGCCGCCCAGCAAGACTCGTGAAGAGCTGCCCGGTTGGCTGGATGCGGCCCTGATGCGCGCGGTTGCGGTCAACCCCGAGGACCGCTTCGGAGACGTGGTCGAGCTGCTGCGCGCACTGGAGGGAGGAGCGGCAGTTGCGCGAACGAGCCTGAGCCATGTGCCACTGATCGAGCGTGACCCAGTTCGCTTCTGGCAGATCGTGTCCGCGCTGCTGTTGATTGCCTTGATCGTTGCGCTTGCCAATCGCTGATGCTTTGGCATCGCGCACAAGCGGGCACTGGGCGGTGATCCGCCTTTCGTCCCTGTCTTGAGCCTCTGACCATTGCATTGCGCGATCCCCAAACGAAAAAAAGACCGCCCAAACCCGGACCCAATGTCCAGATCGGCGGCCTCATTGCCCTAAAACCTTGAAGGTACTCTCCTCAGCACGACTGATAGTCTTTGCGCTATCGGAGAATGATCCGAACTCCGTTGTCCGGTCTTCAAGCTTATGTCTTCACTTGCCGATTCGGGCAAGATATTTTTGCACTGCAATATGATTAGGCGCTATCCCGTGGCGATCGCGATGGGTCGTTCACCACGGGATATTGCGTTTTCCAACCTTGATTAGAGTGCGTATTCGAGCTGTAGCCAGAATTTGCTGGTGTCGACGCTGAACTTGTCAGCGTTATAGTCCGCATATTTGGCGAGCAGGCTCATTTTCTTGCCGATCTTGAAGCCAAGGGAAGCATCCCACTCGGTGCCATAATCGGTGCTGCCGACGTCGCTCTTGAAGTCATGATAGACGACGGCTGCATTGAGGCCGGGTAGCGCTTTTACCTTGGGGAACTTGACCGCAATGCCACCATAAATGTCCTCAAGGCCATTAGCAGGGGTGGTAAGGAACAGGTCGGCCCAGCCATTGAACTTGTGGAGCGTCGCCATCGGCGTCTGGAATGCCTTGCCACCTTCGCTGCCGAGCAATTCATAGCCTGCTGTCACGGTGACGATGTCATAGCTCAGCCCTGCTTCGGCCGCGATATAATCGACCGAATAATTGCCGGGGTTGAGTTTGTAATCCGACTGCGAGGCGTAGCTTGCCATCAGGTTCAAGCCGACTTTCTTGGAAAGCTTGAATGCGGCCGTTGCGCGTGCGCCATAGGTCTGGGTCGAGGTGGCGGCAACCGGCTCCTTGACGTCGAAATCGAGCAGGTAGGAGAAGCCCTTGATCTTCACCGGGCCGAGCGCCTTGCCAAGGCCGAGGAAGATGAAGTTGCCCGAATAAGCCTGACGCTTGCCCGCGTCGATGCCGAAGATGGTGCGCTGTGACCAGCTGTAAGTGCCATCGAACGTGAAGCCTGCGACAGTCGCCTCGGCGCGCACGGCATCGAAGGTCTGCTCGTTCTGGCGCCAGCCGACCGAGCCGACGAAGCGTTGGTCATCAAGGTTGATGCGCTGGCGACCGCCGGTGAGGGTGAAGGTCTTCGTCTTATACTGCACCTGCGCACGGTTGAGCTCTATGTTTTCCGGGTCGGAAACGACGGCATAACCATTGGCGGGCAGGAAAGGTGCGCCGCGATAATTGTCGTCTATCGCCAGCGTGCCTTCGCCTTCGACCAAAACCGAGAAGCCGCTCTTCGTCGATGCAGTGATGCCAGGGCGCAGGCGAATGGTGACTGCATCGGCGTCAACGGTTGGCGTATCCACATTTTCATAGCGCAGACGCGCATCGAGACTGGGCTTCAGCGTGATCGTATCTGCAGCGGCGCTTGATCCATAAATTGCCGTGGCGGAGCCGAGCAGCAGTGCCGTGATTTTAAGTTTGTTAGACATATTTCCCCCTTTATCCGGATGATTGTTCCCCCGGACATCCTCTCTCGGTTAATGATTTCAGTGTGTTGGTCTTAGAGCGCGCTGCATCAAATCTTACGCAGAGCGCGCGCTCTAATTGTTTGTTGTCGCATCGTTTATTGCCAAAAACCGGTTCCCACTTTTTGGCACGATGCTCTAGGCCGCCAGCGTCGACGGGTTGCGGTAGCGCTCGTGCAGAAAGTGGACGACCGCGTGACGCGCGTCGGCATATTCCGGCAGGTCCATCGCCGCGAGGCGCGCGCGGGGGCGCGGGATATGAACCTTCAGATCTTCACCGATCCGCGCCGCCGGGCCGTTGGTCATCATAATGACCCGGTCGGAGAGCAGCACGGCCTCATCGACATCGTGCGTGATCATCAGCACGGTATTATTAAGCCGAGCCTGAAGATCCATCACCACATCCTGAAGCGCCGCGCGGGTGAGCGCATCGAGCGCGCCGAAGGGTTCATCCATCAGCAGTACACGCGGCTGCATCGCGATGGCGCGTGCGATGCCGACGCGCTGCTTCATGCCGCCTGAAAGCTCGCCGGGGCGCTTGGCTGCTGCATGAGCCATCTGGACCAGTTCCAGATTGTGCAGCGCCCATTCCTTGCGCTCGGCCTTGCTCTTGTCCTTGGCCGTCTTGTCGACAGCGAGGCAGACATTTTCTTCAACCGTGAGCCAGGGTAACAGCGAGTGGTCCTGAAACACCACGGCGCGATCCACGCCCGGTGCATCTACGACCTGATCGTCCAGGAAGACGACGCCGCGAGTGGGCTTTACTAGGCCGGCCACCACATTGAGCAAGGTAGATTTGCCGCAGCCGGAGTGGCCGATCAGCGAGACGAACTCGCCCTTTTCAAGGCTGAGGTTGATCTTGTCGAGCGCGCAGAACGTACCCTTCTTGGTCGGAAACTCGACGCAGATGTCTTCCAGCGCGAGATAGCTTCTCTGTTTCATGGCGAAACTCCTCTGTGTCCAGTGTTTCAGGCGGTACGAGCGACCCAGCGGCCGATGGAGGCAACGATCCGGTCCAGCGCGAAGCCAACCATGCCGATCCAGATCAGGGCGACGATCGTGTCTGTAAGCAGCGAGCTATTATAGCTGTCCCAGATGAAGAACCCGATGCCGGTTCCGCCCTGAACCATTTCCGCCGCGACGATGGCTAGCCAGCTCATGCCGACGCCAATGCGCAGACCAGTGAACATGTGCGGCACGGTGGCGGGCAGCATGATCTTGGTGAAATATTCAATGGGATTAAGGTTCAGCACTTTGCCAACGTTCACATAGGCGGGCGGCATATTTTGCACACCAGCGGCAGTGTTGAGGATCACCGGCCAGATCGCGGTGATGAAGATGAGGAAGATGGTCGATGGCTGCGCCTGCTGGAAGATCGCGAGGCTGATCGGCAGCCATGCGAGCGGCGGCACGGTGCGAAGCACCTGAAAGAGCGGATCAAGCGCACGATAGGCGAATACGCTCTGGCCTACGAGGATGCCGAGCGCGATACCCGCAACTGCCGCGAGGCCATAGCCCATCATCACGCGCTTAAGGCTGGTGACGATATGCCCGGCGATGCCCACAACGCCTTCCTCGCTGACATGCACGCCTTTGAAGTCTACCGTTACACCCTCGAACGGGTTGACGATCAACTCATGGCTTTCTTGCCATACCTTGAGTGGCGAAGGGAAATTGGACTCCGGGCTGCCGCAGAGGACCTGCCAAAAGCCGAACAAAGCGATGAGCATCAGAAGGGTCGGCAATATGTTTGCGGCGATGGCGCGGAGCTTTTCTTCCCAAGCGCGCATCGGCGCGGGAAGAGGAGGGAGCTGGCGCCGCTTGATGGCTTCTTCGGGATAGGGCACGACAGTGGCTCCGGCGATCGGGGCGGAGGGCGTGACACCCCCCGATCCTATAGTTTTTGATACGGGTGTGGACGAGGTCATATGCTCCTCCTTCAGACGCGCTTGATGCCGAGGCTGGCGAGATAAGCTTTCGGATTGGCGGGATTGAATACCTTGCCGTCGAAGAATTTTTCAACGCCTCGGCTGTCTCCGGCTGGACCGGAGCCGCCGACAGCCGCCGCCGCCTTCCGCCAGATATCGCTGCGGTTGACCTTGGCGATGATCGCGCTGGTGTTGAGGGTCATTGGCAGCTTGCCCCAGCGCTGGTTCTCCGTGAGGAACCACAGGTCGTGGCTCTTGTAGGGGAAGGACGCATAGTTGGCGAAAAACTTCATCTTGAACGGCGCGTTCGGATATTTGCGGCCGTCGCCCATCGTGAAGTTGCCTTGCAGGCGGTCCGCGATATCGCTCACCGGCACTTTGAACCATTGCGGGCCGGAAACCATCATGGCGAGGCGGGCGATATTGGCCGGATTGTCCGCCCAGCGCTGCGCCTCGATGATGGCGGCGGTGATGGCGACGGCGGCACGTGGGTTTTGCGCCACCCAGTCCGAGCGCATCGCGAAGCTCTTTTCCGGATGGTTCATCCACATCTGGCCGGTCGAAACAGCCGTATAGCCGAGGTTCTGTGCAACGAGTTGGTCGTTCCATGGTTCACCGACGCAGAAGGCATCCATTGTGTCAGCGCGCATGTTGGCAACCATCTGTGGCGGCGGAATGGTGATGAGGCTGACATCGTTGTCAGGGTCGATGCCGCCAGCTGCGAGCCAATAGCGGATCCACAGATCGTGCGTGCCGCCGGGGAAGGTCATCGCCATTGTGATCTTCTTGCCAGCTGCCTTGCGCTGGGCGATCACGCCCTTCATCGCGGCGGAATTGAGTCCGGCCTTTGCAGCGAGATATTCCTTGGAAACTGAGATGCCCTGACCGTTGACATTGAGGCGGGCGAGAATGCTCATCGGCGTCTGCTTGGCCTGTACGCCGAGCGAGAGGAAATAGGGCAGGGGGGTGAGAATATGCGCGCCATCAATGCCGCCGCCGCCAGACCCAAGCACGAGGTTGTCGCGGGTCGCGCCCCAGCTCGCCTGCTTGGCAACGATCACATCGGGCATGCCATATTTCGCAAACAGGCCGAGCTCCTTGGCGACGATCAGCGGCGCGGAGTCGGTGAGGGCGATGAAACCCAGCTTGGCGCCGGTGACTTCCGGGCCAGGGCCGGCAGCGAATGCGCCAGAGGGAAATGCTTGCTGCACCGCACCCAAAAGCGCGACTGTGCCGCTGGTTTTCAGTACGCCACGACGGCTGACCCCGTTTTGATCCTTCTGATCGTCCATGCTCGATACTCCTTCCCCGATTAAGATTTTTCCGGTGCGCAATCCCCTCTGCGCTGCACCGGGAAGTTCTGTATTGCGAAGTGTTCCGGTGAAATTCGCCCAAAGCACATGCGCAAAACACGAAAAAACCGCCACAAATCAGCACAATGTCTGTTTGAGGCGGCTACGTTGCCGTTAGACCTGTTGGTGGTCAGATCATGCTATGCCCGCCGTTGGGTAGAGCAGATCTATAAAATCGAGACTACGTCGTCTCTCTTGCCTTTTAACCTGACACTGATTCGCGATTTCGACAAGAGGAAAATTTCGCGTTGCACAATTTGCAACTGCGAAGAACGTTGTCCTCAAGATTCAGAGAGATAGCTATCGAGCTGATCGGGATCGAATGCGCGGCTGTCGAAGAAGCGGTCCGGGCCCAGAAGTAAGCGACCCTGCACCGTGCCTACGCCGGTCGTCTCGCTGATCCCGCCCTCCAGCTTCGCGCTGGCGCCGGGCAGGGGTACGCCGGTTCCCGCGAGAGCGGCGCGGTAGATGTCCGGGCGGAAGACACGCTGCGCCGCCGCATATCCCTCGTCGGATTTCACAACATGCCCGGCGCGCACCATCTGCGCATAAAGCCATGCCGCCTGGCTCACCCACGGGAAATTCGCAGCTTCACGATGCTGAAACATGAAATCAGGAATGTGAATCGGATCGTGGCCTGCAGTAAGCTTGATCCGATCTGATATGGCGCGCTCGATCAGGTCCGCTGATCCATCCAGATATTCGCTGCGTGCCAGAATCGCAGCATTTTCAGAGAAACGCACCGGGTCGACAAATGCTTCGCCAGCCTTGTAGAGCGCGCGGATCAACCGGTGCACGATCTCTGGTTCGGCTTCGGCCTTTGCTGTCTGAAGTGCCAGCACTTTCTCGACGCCGCGCAGCCAGATATGCGAGGTGACGTTGATGATCACGCCGACACCGCGCTCGACCGCAACGCTGTTCCACGGTTCGCCGACGCAGATGCCGTCGATTTCCCGCATCGCCAGTGCTTCTGCGGCAAAGGGCGGCGCAATGGTGACAATCTCGATATCGCGTTCGATGTTTACTCCACTGCCACGTAGCCAATATTGCAGCATATAGTTGTGGCTTGAGTAACGATGCACGACGCCGAAGCGCAGCTTAGTGCCTTCACGAGCGCGTAAGGCGATCAAGTCCGCCAGTCTGTGACCAAGTGTCACAGAATCGAGTAATTCGCCAGGCGTGCAGATTGCTTCGGCCAGTGGCGGCGCCAATGTGACAGCGTTGCCGTTCAGCCCCAGCACGAATGGCACGCACATCGGCACTGCTGGTCGGTCCAGTCCCAATGTGGTTGCGATTGTGAGTGGCGCGACCATGTGGGCGGCGTCCGTGCCGCCATAGATCAGTCGGTCGCGCACTGTAGCCCAACTGGTATCCCGCACCAGCTCAAGGTCTATGCCCTGTTCCTCCGCCAGCCCAAGCTCTCGCGCAAGGATAGGAAGACCCGCGTCGACAAGCGGCAAAAAGCCAATACGGAAATGATCGAGGCTCACAGGATCCCTCCCAACAGGCTTTCCGCCGTTATAATCGACTCCGCGACTTCCGCGACCCGCCTATTGGTTTGCATCGCGTGAGAACGCAGCAGTTTGTAGGCTTCCGGCTCGGATATATTGCGCTTTTTCATCAGGATGAGTTTGGCCTGGTCGATGTTTTTGCGCTCGGCCAGCTGCGAACGCGCTTCAGCCAGTTCGTTCTGAAGCCGGTTGAAGGCCTGAAAGCGGCGTACGGCGAGATCGAGTACCGGCTTGATCCGCTCCTTACGTAGTCCATCAACGACATATGCGGAAATACCGGCGTCCACTGCCTCTGCGATGGCGCTCTCATCGGACTGATCGACGAACATAGCGATCGGGCGAGAAAGGGCGCGTGATAGGGTGAAGGTCTCCTCCAGCATATCGCGGCTGGGGTTCTCGAGGTTCATCAGCACTACGTCGGGCGAGCACGCTTCCAGTTTTGCCGCCAAACCATGCCGCTCAAGGAAGATGTGCAGGTCGGTCAGCCCGGCCTCGCGCAGCCCTTCCTCGATCACGGCGGCGCGTGCGGGGCTATTATCTATAACGGCTATGCGCATGATGTTTTTGCATATTGCATTGCGACATAAATGGCGAAAAGTGCGGCACCGGTCAATCGGCCACTGATGATAATCAAGTGAATGCGAGGACTTGGGTAAGGTTGTTGAGTGAATGCGCTGCAACCAAACTGTCTTCAAACAGCCATTGGACCGTAATTAGCCTGCGCTAGGGCAGCCCCAATATGGGGGTCGTATTATGAACCGTATAAGCGCATTTCTAGGCGGTACAGAATTGTTCAATCCGGTCGAGGCGAGCCGGAAAATACCCGATTGGCTCGATCTGCCGGAGCCGAAAAGTTACCGTCCCAAGCATAAATTTCGTACCATATGGATATCTGACGTGCATCTTGGCACTTCGGGTTGCAATGCAGCGATGCTGCTCGATTTTTTGCGCTCCATAGAATGCGAGACGCTCTATCTCGTTGGCGACATCATCGATGGATGGAGGCTGCGCAAGGGCTGGTATTGGCCCGATGCGCACAACGAAGTGATCCGCCGCATTTTGAAGATGGCACACAAGGGTACGAATGTCGTCTACATCACCGGCAATCATGACGAGATGCTGCGCGATTATGCCGGCATGGGTTTCGGTGGCATCCACCTCGTCAATGAAGCGGTGCACACAACCGTGGATGGACGCAGGTTGCTCGTTACGCATGGCGATGCGTTTGATGGCGTGGTGCTTTATGCGCGCTGGCTCGCCTTCCTGGGCGATCAGGCCTATTACATGATGCTGCGCGCCAACCGATGGTTCAACCGCGCGCGCAAGCTGCTTGGCATGCCCTACTGGTCGCTTTCGGCATATTTGAAGAAGCGCGTGAAGAATGCGGTCCAGTTTGTCTATGATTTTGAGGATGCCGTAGCGCATGAAGCGCAGCATCGCGGTCTCGACGGCGTCGTTTGCGGACACATACACACTGCCGAGATCCGCATGATCGGCGATATTACATATTATAATGACGGCGACTGGGTGGAGAGTTGCACCGCGCTCACCGAAGATTTCGAAGGCGGAATGGCGATCCTAGACTGGCCTGCGCATATGCGTGGCGAGGCAATTTCGGCGAAAACGCTTGAGGTAGTGGCATGAAGATCGCGATTGCTACCGACGCGTGGACGCCGCAGGTGAATGGCGTCGTACGCACTCTTCAGATGACCGTGGTGCAACTGGAACAGCGCGGGCATCAGGTGGAGATGGTCACTCCTGAGCAATTTCTAACCATGCCTATGCCTGGCTATCATGAAATTCGTCTTGCGATTGCGCCGCGAGCAGGCGTTCGCCGTGCCCTGAGCGAGTTTGCTCCCGATGTCGTACATATAGTAACCGAGGGACCAATCGGCTGGGCTGCGCGCCGTTGGTGTGTCGATCAAGGCGTAGTCTTTACCACAGCCTTTCACACACGCTTTCCCGATTATGTCTCGATGCGCACAGGCGTTTCGGCGGACTGGTTCTGGCCGGTGATGCGCCGGTTTCACCGCCCGTCGGCTTCGGTTTTTGCGTCGACACTCCGCCTGTGTGATGAGCTTTACTATCGCGGTATCGCGAACCCGCGCTTGTGGTCACGAGGGATCGATGCGAAGCTGTTTCGCGCGGAGGGTCCTGTGCATGACCGCATCGCAGGGTTGCCCGGACCAATCATGCTGACCGTCGGGCGTGTGGCGACCGAGAAGAATCTCGATGCGTTTCTTGGCTGCGATATAGAAGGCACGAAGGTTGTCGTGGGCGATGGCCCTTCGCTGGCTGCGCTCAAGCGGCGTTATCCGCAGGCGGTATTCATGGGGGCGCTGCTCGGGGACGAACTCGCCAGTGTCTATCGCGCGGCGGATGTATTTGTTTTCCCGAGCCACACAGATACGTTTGGGTTGGTCATGATCGAGGCTTTGGCGTGCGGCTTGCCTGTCGCGGCTTTTCCAGTGCCCGGTCCACTGGACATTGTGGGGAGCTCGGGGCGTGGAATGAACGGAACCCTGACCAGAGCAGTTGGTGCTCTGGACGATGATCTGGGTGCTGCCATCAGACGCGCGCTCAATGTCGACAGGGCAGCTGCCGCGGCTTACGGCGCAAGCTTCTGTTGGGAAAAATGTACCGATCAGTTTGAAGAAGGGCTGGTGGAAGCCCTTAAAGGCATATCAGATCAGGGTCGCTCGCGTACTATCGCTTACGCTTGAGCAACCCTGATCAGAAAATGAAGGCTATCAGCGGACGCGCGGTCCGCCAAAGGGTAGTGGCGGCGGAGCGCGACGCGTGCCACGCGGCAACTGTGCCTGATAGGCGCGCCCGCAATGCTCGACGCAATAGGGAAACCCAGGGTTCACCTTCTCACCACAGAAATGGAAATCCGGTTCGCCGGGGTGGCCCATCGGCCATTTGCAGATCTTCTCAGTAAGATCGAGCAGACTGGTCTTGTCAGCGATCTCGGGGCTGGGCTTCGCCGGCACGAGACGGCGCGGCGGGGCAGGGGGGATCGGCGCCTGCTGATCGCCCGGTCCCTGGCGCATAAACCCGCCGGGGCCGATCGAAACGATGCGCGGCTGGGGTGGCGGAGCCGGTTGCGCTGCTTGCGGCTGCGGAGCGGAGGAAGCGGATGCAGTCGTGGAAGGAGCAGCCGCGCTGTATTCGCGTGCTGGAGCTATGGTTGAGCGCGGTTCGCTTGCCGATACTTCGGGCTTCTTTGGAACGGGTTTTCTGCGCGGCGTTTCATTGGCCTTGACGGGCGATGGACGCGATTGCAGGCCGAGACGGTGTGCCTTGCCGATAACGGCATTACGGCTGACTCCGCCCAGTTCGTCGGCGATCTGGCTCGCGGTCATGCCCTTTTCCCACATGGCCTTGAGTTGATCTATGCGTTCGTCGGTCCAGGACAAGATGCGCTCCATTCGGTTGTACAGCCTAGCGGCTAATCTTCGGCATATGGCGAGTGAGTCGCCGCAGATCAACCGCTTTGAGGGGTTGGAAGAGGTTTTATCCTTGCCGGGCGGGTGCAGTGCAGATAATCGCGACGGTATGACAGATCAAACCACCGTTTCTCTGCCAGAGCCAGGCGTTCCGCGTATTCGTAACATCAACTGGTCCGGCACGCGCGCGCTCTATGTAAAGGAAGTGCGACGTTTCATGAAGGTGCAGCTCCAGACTATCTGGGCGCCATCGATTACTACTTTGCTATATCTCATCATATTCACCGTCTCGCTGGGTGGGCAGCATCGCACTGTGCTAGGCGTACCCTTCGCGGATTTCATCGCGCCTGGCCTCATCATGATGGGGATGATTCAGAACGCATTCGCTAATTCGAGTTTTGGCATGTTAGTCGGCAAGATTCAGGGGACGATCGTCGATTATCTGATGCCGCCGATCTCAACCGCAGAATTATTGTTCGCGCAGGTTGCGGCGGCGATGACGCGCGCGGCGTTTGTGGGTACAACAATCGGGCTGGCGATTGCGCTCTGGCCGGGCGTGAGCCTGATGCCTCAACATTTTTGGGCCATTTTCGCGTTCTGGATGCTGGGAACGATGTTTGTCAGCTTCCTTGGTGTTCTCACATCAATCTGGGCAGAGAAGTTCGATCATGCCGCTGCTGTCACCAATTTCGTGATTGCGCCGCTGTCTCTGCTTTCCGGTACTTTCTATTCAGTGGACAAGCTTTCACCTGCGTTTCAGGCGATCAGCCATGCCAACCCGTTTTTCTATGCCATTTCTGGATTCCGATATGGCTTCCTGTCAGCGGCAGATACCGAGGTGATGCGCGGCATGGCAGTGCTGACCTTGCTCAATGTCGTGCTGGGCTTTGTATGTTATCGCCTGCTCAGGAGCGGATGGAAAATCCGACCATAAGCGGCATTACTGCAGATAGCGCGGACGCAGTGTATATTTTCCGCCCTGATAGGCGCCAAACAGCCCTGCAATCGCGGGGTGATCTATCGGCTCCTCGCTTTCGTCCGTCACAAGATTCTGCTGGCTGACGTAAGCGATGTAACTGCCCTCGGCATTTTCTGCGAGCAGATGATAAAAGGGCTGATCCTTTGCTGGGCGCACATCCTCCGGGATGGCCTCATACCATTCGTCGCTATTCGCGAACTCGGGATCAATATCGAAAATCACGCCACGAAAACCAAAGAGCCTGTGTTGCACGACATCACCTATTCCGAAGCGGGCATGCACAACAGACGGTGCCGAAACAACACCTTCTACAGAAGGGGTAGATGTAGTTTCCAAACGGTTCATGACATCAATGTAGGCACTGTTGCTCAGCTTACAAGAAAAATGCGGCAATGCGGATTGGCAGGGTTGGCAAAGCCGACTGCGTTCGCTAAGTGCCGCGGCTCGACCCGCTATCGGTATTTGCGGTTATGGTGATTGGCGTGAATGCGCGCATTGCCGTCCGGCCTGGAGAGGTGGCAGAGTGGTCGAATGCGCCGCACTCGAAATGCGGTTTACGGGTAACCGTAACGTGGGTTCGAATCCCACCCTCTCCGCCACTTCAGTCCCTGAGTGGGCACTGAGTTTACGCCACTTCCCGCCACAAGCGTCTGTAGCAGCCGGGACTTCGATCCCATGATGCGAACCTCGCCCTCCGCGACCTCGACACGCTGGGCGAGTGCGCGCAGGTGGTCGCGGCGATAGCCGCCGCTTTCCAACCGGATACGCTCGCGGGCGGTCGTGGCGAACTTTCGCAGCATTTGCGGCGTGACGGCTTTCTGCCCCGAGTTTTGAAGCATGGCCTGCGCCCGGTCTGCATCGGTCTTGGCCTGATCGCGAATAGCCTTAAGGCCGTCGATGCGATCTTTCAGCGCTGGATCGTCCAGATCGGCAATGCCCGACTCGATAGCGTCATAGAGCCGCTTGAGGCGCAATTCCGACTCGGCTGAGCGCTTGTTCAACTCGGCGATATGCTCGCGGCGGCGCTCGGCGTGTTCTTCCCTGCGATCCAGAGCGGCGGCAAGAACAGTCTCCAGCCGCTCGGGCTGAAGTAGCTGTTTCTCAAGGTGATTGACGACAAGATCGTCCAGCTTCTCCATCGGCACGGCCATGCCCTCGCAGGCGGTCGGACCCTGCCGGGCTTTCATCGAGCAGGCATAATAGCGATAGCGCCCGCCCTTGCCGGTGCGGATGGTCATGGCCCCGCCGCACTTGGCGCAATGGATCAGGCCGGTCAGCATGGTGGGGCCGCTGATGACGCGGGCGGGCACGACCTTGGGATTGCGGGCCTTGAGCAGCTTCTGAACCGCCTCGAACGTCTCTCTGTCGATGATCGGCGGGACCGGAACCGTCACGATCTCACTGACGGGTTTCAACTCTTTGGTCTTGGACCGCTTATTGAACTCGTGCTCGCCCATATAGGTGCGCCGGGTCAGGATGCGGTGAACCTGACCGATGCCCCAGCGCCCGCCGTCGCGGGTGAAGATGCGGCGGCTGTTGAGATAGGAGACGATGTTCTTGACGCCCATCTGGCCGGTGGTGCCGTCGCCTTCCAAGGCAAGACGATAGATCAGCCGCACCGTGTCGGCGTGGAGCGGGTCGATCTCCAGCTTCTTCTTGGTCTTGGCTCCGCGCTGCTCGGCGGCGACGGTGCGATAGCCGATAGGAGGAAGCGAGCCGTTCCAGAAGCCTTGCCGCGCGTTCTCCTTCAAGGCCCGCATGACGTGCTTGGCGTTTTCCTTGGACTGGTATTCATCGAACAGCGCCATGATCTGCCGCATCATGACGTGCATGGGGTCATCCCCCATTTCCTGTGTGATCGAAACCAGCTTCACGCCGTTCTTCGCCAGCTTACGGACGTAGAACTCAAGCTCGAAGTGATCGCGGAAGAACCGGCTGAACGAATGGACCACGACAACATCGAAGGGCGCGGGCTTGCTTGTCCCGGCCTCGATCATGCGCTGGAACTCGGGGCGGCGGTCATTGGTGGCCGACGCGCCGGGTTCGATGAAGGTTTCGACCAGTTGCAGGCCGCGCGCCTCGCAATAGGCTTCGCCCTGCCGCTTCTGGTCGGGAATGGAAACATCATGCTCGGCCTGCCGCGCCGTCGAAACGCGCAGGTAGAGGGCGGCGCGTAGCGGCACGGTGGAAGCGGTCATGGTGATGTCTCCTTTCAAACCCGGTCGAACGAACGGGAGGCCGCTATTCAGCGGCCTCCCTGATCGTCCCGACGATCCATTCATTAAGGCTCTTGCCCGATGCTGCTGCGGCAATGACTGCGGCGGCATGGTCGTCAGGGGTGAGGCGGACATTGAACTTGCCGGAGAACTTCCGGCGCGGCTCGATGCCCTTCTCCCGGCACATTTCCAGATAGACGGCCAACGACTTGCGGCCTTCCTCGATCAGATCGTGGACGCTCTCGGCATAGAAGTCGGCCCCACCATTGAGGCCGACAAACTCGCCGCGCAGCATCTGAATCTCGGGATCGAAAGCGATAACCGCCTTCTCGCCATTGATTTCAACGACATTGTTCATGGCTTTACTCCGTGTTCGTCCAGCCATTTACGGATGCTGGCAACCGCACCTTTGTCCGTATCCGGTGACGGATGCGGACGATGAAAGACGCGCACTTCGCCGAACAGGAACACGCCGACGCGTGAACCTTCCCGCTCGCTGACTTCCGCCCCGAGGGCTACGAACAGCGCCTCTATGTCGGCCCAGCGGATCGAACCGTTGACCGGGCGGGCGAAGATCAGTTCCAGCGTGGCTCTGTGACGCTTCTTCATGGAGAATCCAGTATCATTTTCTAGTACCGTTTTCAAGGTCGATTGCGGACCCGGCTTCGGGCAAGTCAGTGTCGGGGCCGAATAACTCATCGAACAAGTCGCCGAACCATCGCTCGAACACCTCGATCTCGGCTTCTGTCACCGGAACGGGGTCGGGCCAGTCGTCGATGACGGTCCATGTGCTGAGGTCGTGCTTGGGCGGTCTGCCGGGGAACGGCCAAGGATAGCCCAACAATTCCTCAAGCTGCTCCGACGCCGTGGGCGGTCGTTTGGTGCGCCGGGAGCGGGATGCCGTCACCGGCTTGTGGTCGCCGTTGCGGTCAGAAGTCATCGAGGAAATCAAATTCGTTGAATGAACGCTGCCGCCATCCGGCAGGATTGGCGACCCAGCGGTTGATGTCGGATTCCTTCCAACCCGCGCCGTTAGTGCTGATCTTGATCTGGGCGGGAAAGGTGCCTTCGGCGATCTTGCGATAGATGGTGGACCGGGACAGCCCGGTGCGGGCGAGAACGGTCTTCAAACGGACGATACGGTCTGGTTGACGCATGGCTGCGCTGCCTCCTGCTGGTTGTTTCTGACGATTGCAGAGACCAGACAGAACAGTGATTTATCGTTGTGCAACTGATATTTAGGCAGCGTAGGGCTATGGCGTAGAAACGGCGGCAAATAGGAAAGTTCTTCGCTCTACAATCCGATGCCCCGGCCTCTGCCAAGGCCATGACTGAGGGAAAGTTGCCGCCCCAGCCTCATGCCTGAGTCGAAATCCATGTCGATGCCTAGTTGCTTCTTGCGACCTTCGAGCAGGGATTCCATCTGGAGGTCGCGCTCAAGGCTCATCGCCATGTTGCCCATCTCGGCGCGCGCGGCCTTGTAGCCGGAATAGTTGCCTGCCGCATACTGGCGGTCGCCGCTCTGCTTGAGGTCCGGAACCGTTCCACGAAACGGTCGGCGCGCCTTCGGGATTTTGGCGCATCTCGCTTCCGAGTTGCACGGCGTGCCTGCGCGATGACGCCGCGATCACCTCATGGGCAAGCTCTCATCCTTTGCAAAGGCGGCGATCCGCATCCGCGCGTCAGGGAACCGGAGGCGCTCCGATCGGCGATGCCTGAGCGGGCTTCGTTAAGTTCCTCCCATTGCGCGGGCGTTGCAGCGGCACGTCCTCGGCGTTGAAGATCGCATCAACGGCATGGGCATGGCGGATGACAGGCGCCGGCGGGCGTGGCGCAAGGCACCTCCGAGTCTATTCCCCGGCTGCTGCGCCACCGGCTTCGATCTTTCCTGTCTTATCCCCCTGCCGGTTCTCCCTTCCGTGCCAGGCGCACGAATTGTCGTGCTGCACAGACGGTCGAGCATGTCGCCGATCGGTCAACGGCATTGTTCAAGGCATGATCCTGTTCATGATCTGGGCATCATGGGCATGGACGGTGATGCCGCGCCGCTCGGCATAGTCTTGCGCCGGGTCGATCTGCTCGTAATCGGTCGCCATGTCCTTCGCGCGGTCGCGCGAAGGTGTTGATGATCTTTCCTGACCGGCGAAGTCGTCGCGGCCATAATGCAGGTCCATGCTGTCGCGGTGCCGGGACAAGGCGACATAGCTGCCATGGGCGTCCATGCCGGGTGTCGCCAGAACATGCGTCCGATCCACCGTCATGCCCTGCGCCTTGTGGATGGTCGGCGGCATAGCCGTGGTCGATGCGGGCGTAATCCTTGAGGTCAAAGCTGATGCCGCGCCCGTCATCGGTGCGAACCGTCATGGATCGCGCCTGACTTGTTCGATGTCCCGAGCGTGCCGTTCTTGACGCCAAGGCCGCGCTCGTTTTGCAGGAACATGACGCGATCCCCGGCAGCGAAGTGCCGTTCGCCATTCGACCGTGACGCGCACGTCCTCGCCCAGATCGCCAGCCTCCCGCATCCTGTCGCGGGCGGCCTCGTTGAGTTCGCGCACCTCGGCGTTGGTGTGGGTGAGGATGATGCGGCTGCTGTCCGGCGATGCCTGCCGGTCGCGGCCCAGCGGTCGATCAGATCGTCGCGCGCCTGCTCGCGTGTTTCAGCGGAATGCACCATGCCGTGCGCGTCATAGGCATGGATCGCATGGCCTGTCCTGCCGGTCGCCAGATCACGGGTGGCGTCGCGCTGCCAGTCCTCCCGCTGGCGGCGCACCTCATGGATTTCGACGCCGCCATGACGGTCATGGATCGACCGGAACGCCGCGCCCGCCTCGATGGATTGCAACTGCTGCGGATCGCCGACCAGCACGACCTTGGCGCCAGCCTCGGCGGCATGGGACAGCACGCGCTCCAACTGCCGCGTGCCGACCATGCCCGCCTCGTCGATAACAAGCACGTCGCGGCTGGTGAGCATGTCGCGGCCCTGTCCCCAGCCGTGTTCCATGCTGGCGATGGTGCGCGAGGATATGCCTGATCCGCTTTCCAGATTCTCGGCAGCGATGCCGGACAGGGCAACGCCGCGAACCTCAAAGCCCGCCGCTTCCCATGCCTCGCGGGCTACGCCAAGCATGGCGCTCTTTCCTGTCCCGGCATAGCCGACGACAACGCCAAGCGCGCGCGTCCGTCCGTCACATGCGCCAGCGCGTCGGCCTGCTCGCCGGAAAGAACAAGGCCGCGCTGTTCCGCTCGGGCAAGGGCTTCCTGCCTGTCCCGGTCGCTGACCTCGTGCAATTCCGTCTTGGCCATGAGTTCGGCGGCGCGGTGAAGGCGCTGTTCGGCCTCGATCATGTCGCGGGTGGTGAACCGATCCTCAAGCGTCCGTCCTGGCCCAATTCGACCAGATCGGGCGAACCGCGCATTGCGCCCATGACCTCGTTGAACTGGTCGATGCCGTCGCTGTGGCGATGCGCGAACATCGCCATGTCGCGGCGCGTAAAGGTCGATTGTTGCTGCGTGATGGCGTCCAACGCCACGGATGGATCGGCGATGATCCGTTCGCCATTGTTGCGGGCGATCTCGCGGTGCATCTCGGCGCGGTCTGCCGCTTCGACGCCTTCACCCTCGATCCGCTGCGCGGGTGCGCCGATCTGGCTTTGTGGCTCAAGCCCGATGCCCTGCGCTTCAAGGCTGCGATGGTCGATGCGGGCGTCTATGTCGAGTTCGGCAAGGCGCTCGTTGACATGTTCGGCCCATCGTTCGCGCCAGCGCTCGACCATTTCCGTGCGGTTCCAGTCCCGCACCTTCTGGCCGAAACCATTCTCGTCCACGCTGCGCATGGTCAGCATGACATGGGCATGGGGCTTCAGCATCCCGTCCTCGCCAATGTCCCAATGCACATTCAGGTCGGCGATCATGCCCTGATCGACAAATTCGGCTTGGGCGAAGTCGCGCGCCAACTCGATGCCCTGCGCCTGCGTCATCTCGCGCGGGATGGCGAATTCCACCTCGCGGGCAAGCTGCGCGTCCTTGCGGACCTCGAACGCCTCGACATCGTTCCAGAGCCGTTCGCGGTCGCCAAGATGCTCGGGCGCGTTCTCCGGCAGCATGATCTCGGAATGGACGACGCCGCGCTTGTTGGAAAAGTCCTGCACGCGGTCGATGCGCTCGTCGCGCATCCGCGAGGCCGAGCGGTAGGCGGCGGACGCCACCGCGCTGCTTCCGGCCTTGCGGCCAATGACCTTGACGTGAAGATGATAGATCGCCATCGCGATCAAGCATTGGCACGGCCAAGCGCACGTCGGAACGACGTATAAGCGCGCCCTCCCTCGAAAAAATCTCGGGATGGACCGGGCCGTGCCACACCGTCCCGGCAACATTACTGCGTTCTGCCGCCCGCGCAACTATCCTTACCGCATCAACCACTTGCGACAGCGAAAGGACACGAACATGCGAAAGCCGAGAGACTACGACGCGGAACTGCAAGCGCTTGAGGACAAGGCGCGGGAACTGAAAGCCCGCAAGGTGCAGCAGCTTGGCGAACTGGTCATCGCTACCGGGGCGGACAGCCTCAGTGCCGAGGAACTGGCCGGTGCGCTGGTCGTGCTGGCGGAAACCACCGACACGGCAAAGCGGGAGGCATGGGCCAAGCGCGGCGCGGCGTTCTTTCGCGGCAGGTCGCGGCGATCTTCACCGACACCTGACCGCGACACTGGCGGCGCTCAAACGCAACAGGGCGGCACGCAACCGCCATCAGGCGCAACAGGCGCGGCATGATATGCGGACATGGCAGGTCGAGCGCCGCAAGCGCACGAAACACTTGATCGAACTCGGTGGCCTCGTCGTCAAGGCGGGTATCGTGGACCTGACCGGCGATGATCGCGCCACGATCTACGGCGCGATGATCTGGATGGCTGAAAAGCTCAACAGCGAGGACGGCGACCATGCGCGCGATACATGGACGAAACTCGGAAAGATGGCGTTCGAGATGGAGCGTCCGGCAGACCCGAACGACAGGGTGCAGCCGCAGCCAGATCGGGCGTGACCGATGGCGGGCGGCGCGGAGCCCCCACATATCGCAGCGCCGCCCGCCATCGCGCGGCAACGCCGCGTAAATACAGCTTCTCCACTGAACTTACCCTTGGCAGAAAGAGCCATTTCGCCCCAAATGGCGCATTTGTATGTCACGGGATTCGACCATGAGAACCATGTCTGCACGCGAGGCCAAGAACGGCTTCGGCCTGATGATCGACACTGCGCGCGCAGAGCCGGTGCTGATCGAGAAGCATGGGCGCGGCGTCGTGGTGGTCGTCTCGGTCGAAGAATATGAGCGGCTTTCCCTAACAAAGGCGAACGAGGGGAAAGCAGTGAAGGCGTCAAGGACAACTTCGGAGCGTAATTGATGTTGACGATCCAAAATTTTTCCAAATGGGTCGTCGGCTGCAATCGGCACGGGATAACATAATGCCGCGCATTTTTGATAATATTGATAACTCGCTTCTACCTGCATTATCTGAAGCGCTCAAACACTCGGAGCGTGCGGACTTCTGCGTGGGGTATTTCAATCTCCGTGGCTGGAAGCAGATTGACACAAAGATAGACGAGTGGTCAGGGGAGGACGGTGAGGCCTGCCGCCTTCTGGTCGGTATGCACCAGCCGCCCGATACCGAACTGCGCCACGCCCTGTCCGTCGCGGTGGACGACGAACTGATCGACAACGCGAAAGTCTTGGAGCTTCGGCGGCGGCTGGCGGAGCAGTTCCGGGAGCAGCTTGCCATCGGGCTTCCGACTAACGACGACGAAGCGGGGCTTCGGAGGCTGGCGCGGCAAATCCGCAGCCGCAAGGTCGTGGTCAAGCTTTACCTGCGCCATAATCTCCACGCGAAGCTCTACCTTCTACACAGGTCCGACCCGATCAACCCGAAGATCGGTTTCGTCGGCAGCAGCAACCTGACATTCGCCGGACTGTCTGCGCAGGGCGAACTCAATGTCGATGTCATGGACGTTGATGCCTGCCTGAAACTGGAAAAGTGGTTCAACGAGCGGTGGAATGACCGCTGGTGTGTCGATATTTCCGACGAACTGGCGACGATCATTGAGGAAAGCTGGGCGCGCGATACGCTGGTCGAACCCTACCACGTTTACCTCAAGATCGCGCAGAACCTTGCGCGCGAGGCCCTCCACGGCCTTTCTGAGTTTCGCATCCCGACCATCTTCGGCAATAGCTTGTTCCGCTTTCAGGAAAGCGCCGTCAAAATCGCGGCGAACCATCTCAACAAACGCGGTGGCGTAGTGATAGGCGATGTCGTTGGCCTCGGCAAATCCATGATGGCGGCGGCGCTGGCCAAGGTGTTCGAGGAGGACTACGGCACCGAAACGCTGATAATCTGCCCCAAGAACCTTGTTTCTATGTGGGAGGATTATGTCGATAAATATCGGCTTATCGCCAAGGTGGTCCCGCTCTCGCAAATGGAACGCCTTGCCGATCTCCGTCGCTATCGCATCGTTCTGATCGACGAAAGCCACAACCTACGCAACCGCGACGGCAGCCGCTACAAGGCCATCCATTCCTACATCGCCGCCAATGACAGCCTATGCATCCTGTTGTCTGCGACCCCCTACAACAAGTCGTTCATCGACCTGTCCTCGCAGCTTCGCCTTTTCGTGGACGAGGATCAGGACATCGGGGTGCGCCCGGAAGGCATGATCCGCAAGATCGGCGGCGAAACCGAGTTCGTCCGCAAGCACCAATGCCCGCTGCACTCTCTGGCGGCGTTCGAGAAAAGTGACGAGGCCGACGACTGGCGGGAGTTGATGCGGCTCTACATGATCCGCCGGACCCGCAGCTTTATCGTGCAAAACTACGCCGAGACGGACCCGGCCAATGCGCGGAAATATATTACCTTTTCCGATGGCAGGCGGTCCTATTTCCCGACGCGCAAGCCCATCACTCTGAAATTCACGATCAACGACAAAGACCCCGCCGACCCGTATGCGCGGGCCTATTCGCCGGACGTGGTCAACATTGTCGCAGGGCTTGGCCTCCCGCGCTACGGCCTTGGCAACTATCTTGCTCCGGCCACAGCCAACCCACCGACACCCACCGAGCAGAAGATCATCGCGGGGCTTGGCCGCGCGGGCACTCGCTTGATGGGCTTTTGCCGCACTAACCTGTTCAAGCGGCTTGAAAGCGGCGGCCCAGCCTTCCTGCAATCCATCGAGCGCCACATCCTGCGCAACATGATCTTTCTTCATGCCATCCAAACCGGCCAACCGCTCCCCATCGGAACGCAGGATGCCGCGCTGCTGGATGTCAGCGACGAAGATACCAGCCTTTTCGACGAGGGCGATTCCGACAATGGCGGCGACGTTGGGAACCAGCCCGTCATCGACCCCGACCGGCTGCGCGAACGCGCTGCCGAAATCTACGACACTTACCGCACGGCAAAACGCAGTCGCTTCAAATGGCTTTCGCCGAGCATGTTTGTTGCCGGGCTAGCGAAGGATTTGCAGCGCGACGCCGATCAATTGGCGAAAGTCCTGTCCTTGTGCAGCGTGTGGAAGGAAGAGCGTGACACCAAGCTCGCAGCTCTGGTCGCGTTGCTGAAAGACAAGCACCCCCAGGAAAAGGTGCTGATCTTCACCCAATTTGCTGACACGGCCCGCTATCTGGAATCGGCGCTCGCCAAGGCCGGGATCGCGGGCGTCGCCGCCGCCACCGGGCAATCCGACGACCCGACCCGTCTTGCTTGGCGCTTCTCTCCGGGATCGAACGATAAAGCCAAGATCGCCCAAAAGGAGGGCGAGCTTCGCGTCCTGATCGCCACCGATGTTCTGTCCGAAGGCCAGAACCTTCAGGATTGCGCGATCATCGTCAATTTCGACCTGCCGTGGGCGATCATCCGCCTGATTCAGCGGGCCGGTCGCGTGGACCGCATCGGGCAGGAGGCGGATACCATCCGCGCCTATTCCTTCCTTCCCGCCGATGGAGTTGAGCGTATCATCCGGCTGCGCCAGCGTGTCCGCACCCGCTTACGCGAGAACAAGGAAGTTGTCGGGTCCGACGAAGCCTTTTTCGAGGACGACGACAACGACAACCCCATCCGCGACCTTTACAGCGAAAAGTCCGGCATCCTTGACGGTGACGACGAAGGCGAGGTCGATCTTGCCTCCTACGCCTATCAAATCTGGAAAAATGCCATCGACGCCGATCCCGCCCTGCAAGGCGCGGTCGAGAACCTGCCTGACGTGGTTTACGCGACCAAGGCGCTGCCCAAAATCGAAAATGCCAAAGAAGGCGCGCTCGTCTATGTCCGCGCCCCCGACGACAATGACTCGCTGGCGTGGGTTGACCGCGAGGGGAAGGTGATTTCGCAATCACCGCTCGCCATCCTGCGCGCCGCGGAGTGCCCGCCTGACGAACCCGCGCTGGAACGGCTGGACGAACATCATGCCATAGTCAAAACAACAGTCGGGCATATGGCTGAGGAAGAGCGCACCACCCACGGCGCGCTAGGCCGTCCTTCCGGCGCGCGCTTCAAGACCTATGATCGGCTGAAAAACTACCTGCGCGACATCGGCACCACCCGCAATCTGTTCATCACCGATCACCTTGTCCGCGAGATCGAAAAGGCGATGGACGACATTTACGGCTTCCCGCTGTTCCAGACCGCAACCGACATCCTCAACCGTCAGCTAAAAGGCGGGATCACAAATGAAAAGCTGGTCGAATTAGTAACGGCCTTGCGCGATGAAGGACGTCTTTGCATCGTGCGGGATCTGGAAGAACGCGACCGCGAACCTCGTGTCATCTGTTCTATGGGGCTGCGAGGCTGACGGGGGATTTCATGCCAATAGATAAAGTTCGCGCAACCGATCAGCTTCGCACCTTCGACTTCCGACGCCTGTTCATCGAAGAACTTGGCTGGGACAATCCAGGCTCGAAGAAGGCCGAATCCGTCCTTGCCGATGGCGAGGCTTTCGACCTTATGCCCATCGCGGAAAAACGCGGCGTTCGCATCTTCCATTGCGCCGTTCTCCCGGATCGCCATGCCCGCCAGAAAATCGAGCGGGAGGTAACGAAGCTCGCCTACGAGCATCTTATCATTTTCACCGATCCCGGCAAAAGCCGCCAAATCTGGCAGTGGGTGGCGCGGGAAAAGGGCAAGCCCGCCGCCTTCCGTGAATATGACTGGCGGACCAATACCGCGCCCGACCTGTTGCTGCAGAAGCTCGGTCATATCGCCTTCTCCCTCAACGACGAGGAAGGGCTGACCCTTGCGGGCGCGACCGTCGCCCTGCGCGACGCCTTTGACCGAGAGAAGATCACGAAACGCTTCTATGAGGATTTCAAGAAGCAGCACGACGCGTTCTTGGGCTTCATCAAGGGTCTCGCCAACGCGGCGGACACAGCTTGGTATGCCTCGCTGATGCTCAACCGGCTGATGTTCGTCTATTTCATCCAGAAAAAGGGGTTTCTGGACGGTGACATCCATTATCTGCGAAACCGGCTGGACACCGTTCGCAAGGCGCAGGGCAAGGACCAGTTCCACAGCTTCTATCGCGCCTTCCTGCTCAAGTTGTTTCACGGCGGCCTAGCCACGCCGGTAAATTCCCGCGATGCGGACACCGCGACGCTGATCGGCAAGATTCCCTATCTCAACGGCGGCTTGTTCGAGCCGCACGCGCTGGAAAGTGAAGGCCACGAAATCCAGATCGCCGACACGGCCTTTGAGGCCGTCTTTGGCTTCTTCGATCAATACGAATGGACGCTGGACACCCGCGCGATCACCGAAGCTAACGGGCGCGAGATCAACCCGGACGTGCTGGGCCACATCTTTGAGAAATACATTAACCAGAAGCAGATGGGGGCCTATTACACCAAGGAGGACATCACCGACTATATCACCCGCTCCACCGTAATCCCGTGGCTGTTCCGCAATGCCGAAGGGCATGACAAGGTGGCGTTCGAGCTGGGCGGAGCGGTCTGGCGGATGCTCGCAGACGACCCCGACACCTATATCTTCAAATCCGTCCGTCACGGTGCGGATGTGCTGCTGCCAGATAATATCGCCGCCGGCGTCGCTGATGTCGCCAAGCGCGGCGACTGGAACAAGGTCGCCAGCCCCGACATCGGCCTGCCCACCGAAACATGGCGGGAGGCCGTCGCCCGGCGTGAGCGTTACGCCGCCATCCGTGCAAAGCTAGCCGCCGGGCAAGTGTCCGGCATCGAGGAGCTAATCACCCTCAATCTCGACATCCGCCAGTTCGCGCAGGATGCCATCCAATATGCGGACAGCCCGGATCTTGTCCGCGCCTTCTGGAAGGGGATTTCAGCGGTCAAGGTGCTAGACCCGGCCTGCGGATCGGGCGCGTTCCTGTTCGCCGCGCTCAATATCCTCTACGATCTTTATGACGCCTGCCTTGAGCGAATGGAGCAGTTTGTTGCGAGCGCCCCGGAAGGTAGCGGAGCGCGGCAGCAATATTCGGACTTCCGCGACGTGCTGGCGCGGATCACCCGCCATCCCAACCGCGCCTATTTCATCTACAAGTCCATCATCCTCGACAATCTCTATGGCGTGGACATCATGGATGAGGCGGTGGAGATTTGTAAGCTCCGCCTGTTCCTAAAACTGGCGGCGCAACTGGAAAGCGCCGATCAGATCGAACCGCTGCCTGACATCGACTTCAACATCCGCGCGGGCAACACGCTGATCGGTTACACGTCATTCGCGGACCTGCGGAAAGCGACAGAGTCCAAGGGCTTCGATTTCGACGACCGCGCGGGCAAGATCGAGAAGGCGGCGCAGGATTTGGACGCCGCCTTCGGCCTGTTCCGCCAGCAGCAGACCCAATTGCATGGCGCGATAGACGGCACCCACAAGGCCGATCTTCGCGCTCGGCTGGCGGCGCTTGATGCCCAACTGGATAGCTTTCTTGCGCAGGACTACGGCATCCAAGGCGACGGTGATCTTGCCGATGCCGCAAGGTTCCGGGCATGGAAAGCCAGCCACAAGCCGTTTCACTGGCTCGCGGAATTTTACGGGATCATCACGGCGGGCGGGTTTGATGTCGTGGTCGGGAATCCGCCTTACGTCAAAGCCTCCGATGCCCGGAAGGAATACACCGTCCACAATTACAACACCGCGCGATGCCCTGACATTTACGCTTGGGTGATGGAACGGGCGGCGACTTTGGCATCAAAGCAAGGCGCGTATGGCATGATCGTGCCGTTGAGCCTCACCTTCTCCGGTAACTTCCAGTCTCTACGGAACTTCCTGTTGGATAAGTTTACGGCAAGCTGGTTTTCGTCGTTCGCGCGCATCCCCGCCGCACTATTCAGCGCCGAGGTCCGAGTTCGCAACACCATCTACATCGGCTTGCGATCAGGTGGTACCGGGCATCACACCACAATCACCCACCGCTGGTTTGAAGCAGCACGTCCGCACCTCGTTGAACGCATCGAATATGCGCGTTTCAATAAGGGGATTTGGGATGGGCTAGTGCCGAAGATTGGGAATCAAAGGTTTCTCTCTGCATTGGAATCTGCAAAGGCAGCCATTCCGCCGATTGATGCAAAGATTGCGTCTCGGGCAACAGCCCATCAACTGCACTTCAAAAAGTCCGCCTATAATTGGGTGTCGTTTGGTTTCACTCCAGCTCCGGCCTACGACAATCTGGGCGGTGAGTTGCCTGTCACTGAATCGGGCCTCACTTCATTCGACAGCAGGGACAGTGCGGCGCTGGCGCACAGCTACCTAAATGGAAAGATCGCGCTGATATGGTGGGCAATCGTTGGCGATGATTTCCACGTCACGAAATCCAATTTCGAGGCCATTCCGTTCCCAAGCCCTCTATCTGACGATGACCGCGCTCGCCTGCTCGATTTGTCAAGCAGGCTATCTGACAGCATGGCGGAAAATACAGTGTTCAAACTAAATGCTGGAAAGAGGATCGGAAACTACAACCTAGCAATGTGTCGGAGCATAACCGATCTCTCGGATTCTATATGGCTGCGGAACCTGAATATGCCCGACGCTATGCAGGATATCGAGCTTGCATACGCCCAAATCGTCAAAACAGACTTCGAGGTGGGAAGCTCCGATGAACCCGACGATGCTGCGTAATCTGAATGGCTAAGGATACTACCACACTCGAAACGGGCCGTATCTGGCGTCGGATAACCTCTGCCGCAAGATCGGCGGCAAACCCATCGTCGGCAGCCGTCGCCTATTTTGGGAGTGACGGCCATAAACTTCTACCCCTGCGGGCCGGGAGTAGCTTGGTTGTTGACGCGAGCATTGCAAGCGTTTCAACCGGCCTAACCAACCCGAAATCCCTACGAAAACTCCATAGTAACGGGGTTTCAGTTTATTCGATCCCTCTACTTCATGCCAAAATGTTCGCATTTGACGGGATTGCGTTTGTCGGCTCGACAAACGCCTCTCATAACTCTGCCAACGTATTGATCGAGGCTTCGCTTTCAAGCCGTTCCGGCAACGTCATTAAATCCGTCCGTGACTACATAGATTCGCTCTGCACCGACCAGTTGGACGATGGTGCCTTCGATTGGCTGGAGGCTCAGTATCGTCCCCCCCGTGGAAAAATTCCTAGCGTTACCGTCCATCCAAACCCTCGGCTCGTGATGCAGATAATGGCATCGGACCAGCAGGGCTATTCCGGCCATCAGGTCCAACCGCCCTTGGGGGCATGGGATTCGTTTTTCGGCGTGAACATCGGCGACCCTGTGCTGCCGACGCTTCGCTTGCGGAACAAGCTAACGGGCGATGTCATAGATAGAAAGGTGGTGCGCCACGCTTTGGTGATGACGATTGATATTCCCGAGTCATCTACGGGTGCGATCTTGGAAATGTGGAGAGTAGGACCTAACCGCTATGACTATCGGGTGATTACGCCCGGTCAGCGCGGCTTTACCACTTTAGATCGCGTCCTCCACAATACGGCCAATCCACTTTGGCACTCTGGCCGCCTTTGGTTTACAGCCTGACGTGAGCGATTGAACGTGTTCACTTCATCGCCTATCGCTTTTTTCTGCTCTCAATCCTGCCCCGGCGACGTGATCCTGCGGCTGCAGGATTGGGCCAATGCCCGCGACGCCCACAGCCCGCCGATCGTCGGCGGCTTTCATACCCCGGTTGAACGGGACGTGCTGCGTATCCTGTTGCGGGGTGGCGCACCCGTCACCATTGTTCTCGCTCGCGCCGTCACGGACTGGCGTCCGCCCGCGCCGCTCGGCACCGCCATCCGCGACGCTATCGCCGCTGGCTTTGCGGACATCGTCAGCCCCTTTCCCGAAACCCATCGCAGGACGACCTCCGCCAGTGCCGAAGCCCGCAATCGCCATATCCTGACGCTGGCCCCGACCATCCTGATCGCCCACGCCACCCCCGGCGGCAAAACCGAGGAATTGGCCCGCGAGGCGCTGGTGCAAAATTTGACTGTCTTTACACTTCCTTCGCTACACAACGCGAACCTAGTGGAAATTGGCGGTTTAATCGTCCCGACATACTCTTGAGGTCGGTGGCACGCTGTCAAATTACACTATAGGGCTATAGCGTAAACGTAGTGATCATCACTATCGGTCGCGGCCCGCCAGTTTGCTATGCAAGCGATTTCTTTAGTAAAATCTCGCAATTGACATCTTTCACGGCCCATATTGGCAAGAGCTGGATACTAGCCTGTCAAATCAACACTCGTTGTAGCTTGTGATTGTCGCCAGCGCCAGATCAATGCGGGCATAAGCAGCAGGGTCAGCGCCAGTGAACTCACCAGCCCGCCCAAAATCACGGTCGCCATCGGCCCCTGCACCTCGCGCCCTGCCTGCCCGGATTCTAGCGCCAGCGGGGCTAGGCCGAAGGCGGTGACGAGCGCGGTCATCAGGATCGGCGTCACCCGCTCGCGCGTTGCGCGTAGTACGGTGCCGAGCGACCATGGCGCGCCTTCCTCCACCACCAGATGATCGACATGGGAGACGAGCAGGATCGCGTTGCGCGCCGAGATGCCGAACAGCGTCACGAAGCCGACCAGCGCGCCCAATGACACTACCCCGCCGGTCAGTGCCACCGCGAGCACGCCGCCTGCCATCGCCAACGGCATTCCCGCCATGATGAGCAGCGCAGGTCGCACTCCGCCAAACGCCAGCACCAGCAGCACGACGATCGCCAGTGCCGCGATTGCGACATGCGCGGCAAGCTGCCTACTCGCGGCGGCAGCTCCCTCGGCGGCTCCGCCCCATGACAGATAAACCCCCTTGGGCATGGTCACATTCTTGTCTATCCGCGATTTCGCATCGGTAACGAAGCCAGCTATGTCTGCCCGCGTCGGATTGGCGGTGACGACTTGCCTGCGCTGTCCGCCCTCATGCACGATCATCGCGCGGCCCTGTTCCAGGCTGATGTCGGCAATCTCGGCGAGACGGGCGGAGCGGCCCTGCGCGCCCTTGACCAGAATATCCCCCACGGCTTCCGGGTCGCGCTTCAGCTCCGGCGGCACGGTGATCGCGACATCGATCGTGCGGTCCGCCGCGTTGACCTGCCCCGCGACACGGCCTTGAAACACGGTCTGGATCGCGTCTTCCGCGTCTGCGGCAGCAATGCCGTGGACAGCCATGCGCCTAGGGTCCAGGCCAATCCGCAGCATCGGCGTACCTGGCTCGGCATGGACGATGACATCCGCCGCGCCCGGAACCTGCCGCAATTGAGCGGCGACTTGCGCAGCCACCCGATCCAGAACACCAAGATCATTGCCGTTGACGTTGATCGTGACCGCCGCCGTCTCCCCAGAGAGGGACTCCCCGATGCGATCTCCCAGAAAGGTGGTGATCTCGCTCTGGATCGCGGGGGTGCTCTCCAGCACCTTGCGGATGCTCTCCTGCGCCGCGTCCTCGCCGCGCGCGCCGACATCGGGCTTCAGGCGCACATGAAACTCGCTGGCGTTGGGATCCCATGTGTCCTCGCCCGCCTCGGCGCGGCCCATCTGCTGCTCGACGCTCAGGATTTGCGAGATGGCGAGCAGATCGCGCGAGATATGTGCCCCGGTCTTGCGCATCCAGTCGAACGACGCGCCGACCGGGCCTGTGACGCCCAGCACATAATGGCGCTCGCGAAAGGCGGGGAGCAACTCGCTGCCGAAACTCATGAACAGCAGCCCCGCCGCGAGCCCGATCCCGCCCAGCGCATAGGCGGCCTCGCGCGGTTTGGCGCTGAGCCACTCGGCCTTTTCGCCGTGCCAGTTCTTGAAGCGGGTCAGGAAATCCGGCTCGGCATGAGGCTGCCCGCCATTGTCGAGAAACAGGCAGGCGAGCGCGGGCGTAACCGTCATCGCGACCAGCAGCGAGGCGAAGGTCGCGAGTAGGAAGGCGAGAGCTAGCGGACTGAAGAACGCGCCCTGAAGCCCGGTGAGCAGCAGGATGGGCAGGATGGTGAGGCCGAGCACATAAGTCGCATAGACCACCGGCCCGCGCACCTCGACCGAGGCGCGTTCGATAATTGCGCGCCGGTCGGCTTGCGGTTCGGCCTCCCGCAAGCGGCGGACGATATTCTCTATATCGACGATAGCGTCATCGATCACCACGCCGAGAGCCACCGCGAGGCCGCCCAGCGTCATGGTGTTGATTGTCTCGCCGAAACTGTCGAGCACGATCAACGCCGTAAGCAGCGACAGCGGGATCGAGAGAAAGGTGATCGCCGCCACGCGGACATCGCGCATGAACAGCAGCAGGATCGCGCCGATCAGCACCGCGCCGATAACCAGATCGCGCGCGATGCCGGAAAGAGCGGTCTCAATGAAATTGGCCGGACGATGGAGCGCGGGATAGAGCGTCACGCCCTGCGCTGCGAGCGCAGGTTTCATCTCGGCAAGAGCCGCCTCGACCGCCAAAGTCGTATCGAGCGTATTGGCTCCATATTGGCTGGAGAGGGTGAGCAATGCGCCGGGTTTGCCCATCACCAGCGCATCGCCGAATTTGGGCGCCGCAGCCTCGCGCACGTCCGCCACATCGCCGACGCGGATCGCGCTGCTGCCGGTGGAGGAGGGAATGATCGCATCAGCGATCGCATGCGTGTCTATGCGTCCGCTATCCGGCACGATGAGGATGCGCTGCTCAGGAGTATCGGCAAAACCGCCGCCGCGTGGGGTAACGATGCCGCCTACCGCGCTCGCCAGCTCATCGAGCGATACACCCCGCGCGACCAGCGCGTCGGGCCGCGCCTGAACCTCTATGCGCCGCTGCTCGCCGCCGAAGATATTGGCGCGCGCGACGCCGGGTACACCGAGCAAACGGGGACGCACCTGCCATTCGACCAGATCGCGCAGCGCCATCGGGCTCAGTCTGTCACTCGTAAAACCGATTTTCAGCAGATCCATCGTCGAGGAAACGAGCGGGGTCAACACCGGCGCGTTCACACCCGCAGGCAGCCGTGCCTGCGCGTCGCCCAATGCCTCTGCCACCACCTGCCGCGCGCGATAGGGGTCTGAGCCCTCCCGGAAGGTGATGCTGATGACCGAAAGGCCCTGAATCGACTCCGAGCGCACGGTCTCGACGCCGTTCGCGCCATTGATCACCGCCTCCAGCGGACGCGTGACCATCGCCTCGACCTGCTCCGGCGTGAAGCCGGGTGCCTCGGTCTGCACATTGGCCTGCGCAGGCACGAAATCGGGGAATACGTCATAGGCCGCGCCGCGCACCGTGACGATGCCATAGAGCATCAGCAACGCAGCGCCGAGCGCCACCAGCCACGGGTGGCGGACGGACTGGCGGACGATGGTTGCGAGCACCGGCTATTCTTCCTCGGCAGGAGCGCCGTGCTCCAGCCCGAACAAGGTGCCCGCGCCGGATGCGGCAACCCTGTCTCCGGGTTTCAGGCCTTCGCGCACCAGCCAGCCATCGGGCGCGGACTGCGCATCCTTGAGCTCAACGCGGGTAAAGACGCCGCCCTTGTCCGCACGATAGACCCACATCGCGCCATCCGCGCGCAAGATCGCGGAACGAGGCACTATGACGCCGCTCTTTCCGCTGGTGCCGGTAGAGATGCGCGCGTCAAATACCTGCCCCACGCCAAAGCAGCTCGCGGCTGGACCACGAACAATGGCCAGTGCACCGCTGGTCTGAAGCTGGGGATCGGCAAGCGCTGCCGGGCCTAGCACGCGAACATCGCTGGCAGCATTGCCGCCCGTAATCGTCACAGTCGAACCGGGTGCTGGCGGCCCATCCGCGAAATCGAGCCGTACCAGCGCCGCGCGCCCTGCGGCGGCATCGCGCAACAGGGCATCGAGAGCCGGGCAGCCCAAGTGCTCCAGCCCCGCGCCATATTCCAGAGACACGCGGCGGCAGGCGAGCTTAACCTTTTCCGCATCGGCGGCCTGCTGCACGCGCGCCTGCTCGACCACGCGCGCCGATGTGCTGGTGTCGGCGGCGAACAATGCCTTCTGGCGGACATAGTCATTCGCGGATGCCGCCGCCGACGCCGACGCCGCGCGATAATCGGCGTTGATTGCGGCCAGTGCGGACAGATCGAGCGCGCGGGCATAGCCGGAGCGCACATTGCCCACCGACCCCGCAGCTAGCGCAACGACTTGTATGTCGGCATGTTTCAGCGTTTCCTCGTCTGCGGCGACCGTGCCAAAAGGCTGTTCCTCTGCCGCCGCGTTTTCGCTCTCCTCGCTGGCGCTTCCCGGCGCAAATCCCGGAACCGCATAGATCGCCGCTACCGCCAGCGCTGCGCCGCCGAGCGCCGCCACTGCCCCTTCCCAAAGCTTCATTTCATGGCCTCCAGTGCCGAAACCGTCATCCCTGTTTCCGGTCCTTCCAGCGGTTCGCGCAGAGCATCCTCCAGCGCCGCCTCGGCCACATGCAGCCGCGCCAGCGCATCGAGCTCGCGGCCCCGCGCATCAAGCAGCGCGCCTTGCGCATCGGCCCATATCACCCGGTCTATGCCTCCCAACCGCAGCCGGTCGTCAGCACGTCTTGCCGCCGCCTGCGCGACTGGCAGATCATGTTCGCGCAGCGCGCGCAGCGCTTCCCATGCGTGATCGCGCTCCGCAAGCGCGGCGTCGATTGCGCCGTTCGCCGCCGCTACCACGACTTCGAGCTTCTTGCCCGCCTCCTCGCGCGCCTGTTTCGCTGCGACTATCGCATGGTGATTGAGGTCGAGCGGGGGCAGTGAGAGTCCCACCGATAGCGGCAGCTTCACCAGGCCGCGCTCCCATGTGTAGCCGGGGGACAGCGTGAGCGCCGGAACCTGCTTTGCTATTTCGCCGCGATAGGCGGCATCGGCGCGGTCATAGTCCGCAAGCGCCTTGAGCACATCCGCCCGCCCGGTGACGGCGGCAATGCGCGCGCCCTGATCCACCCCGTCGGGTGCAGGGGCAGCCTCGAAATCGGCCCAAATCCAATGGTTTTGATCGATCGCGTTTGCGGGAAGTCCGAGAATGGAGGCTATCGCCACACTAGACTGGACCGACTGGCCCTGCGCCTGTGCCAGATCGCGCGCGGCGGCCTCGCGCGCGATGCGTACCTGCTCAAGCTCCACATTCGAAGCAGCGCCGGACTTGAGACGCCTCCCTGCCGCCGCAAGCTGGCGATCGCGTAGCGATAGCATCTCCAGATCGGTCGCGATGCGCCGTTCCGCAATGAAATGGTCGATCAGCGCACGGCGGGCGGCCATGCGCTCGGCCCAAACGACTTCCGCAAAATCATAGCGGGCAATGAGGACAGCGAGATCGGCTGAACGCAGCCGTGCGCTGCGTCTGCCCCTCATATCGAGCGGCAGGTCCACCGCGCCGCCGATCAGCCACGGAGATTTGGTCGCCGGATCATTGGCATATTCGCCGGTGAGGGTGAGCGTTGGCGAAGCGATATGGCGCTCAGCCTTCGCCTGCACCTCTGCAGTGGCGATCGTGGCCTTGGCGGAAGCGACCTTGGGGTTATGGGAGAGGATAGCTGCGAGCAGCCACAACCGGTCTTGCTCCACCTCCGGCCTAGTTTCAGGGGCAATTCGGCTTCTCATCGCCATGACAGTATTTGTATCGAGAGTTCTCGTCGCCTGCGACTTGGCAAGAGCAGAAAGCTCGACAGGCCTGGCCTCATAATGCGCGCATGCAGTGAGCGCGAGAAGCAGCACGGCTATGGACAATAGCGTTTTGGGTGATGTCACAGAATATTATGTCCCCTCGGTCGCATTTATCACTCAAACCGCGCTGCTACAACCGTTGTATCAGCCTACGAAACCAGCCGGATTCCTGAAACATGCACTCGTCAGTACCAACATGACGCAGGCCACAATGATGGACCTTGCCACTCGTTTGCCCCTCACCATCGATGATGGGTGCAGTCGTCGACTTATCGGTAGCGCAACTATTCAACAGACCGGTGCTAGAGGGTAAGACTATGTTATGCGACATGACGCTCTCTCGTGATCAGTGCGCGATAATGGCTCAGTAAATCATTGAAATGATCTTCGATTGTTCGGGTATTGCTGGCCGCATTCAGTGCTGCGTGGCGTATGGGGTGGCGATCCATCCTCGCAAACCGTTTCACAGCGCTCGAGAGGCTTTGGCCCGATGCTGCCTTGTAAAGCAGCCCGCCACCCGCCACCGCCTGATCACGCGCACCGCCCTGATCGGGGACGATGAGCGGCAACCCGCTGGCCCGCGCTTCAGCAGCGACCATGCCAAATGTCTCTGCCTCGCACCCATGTACCAGTGCGTCTGCACTGGCGAGCAAGCGGGCAAGGCTCTGCCTGTCCGTGACGGGCGGAAGAATGTTAATGTGCGGATCGTCGCCACGATGGCGCTGGATCATCCGCCGCTCCGGCCCATCGCCGATCAGTACCAGCCCTACCGCGCAATGCCGGCTGGCCCTGCGAACGGCGTCGATCACCATCGGCCAGCGCTTTTCGGCCGCGAAGCGCCCAATGCCAAGCAGCAGCAGCGCATCTTCGGCGAGGCTGCAATGTCTCAGTAGCTCCCGCCTAAGAGACATATCCCGCAGGCTTGGCGAAAATACGCTGTCCGCCACCCCCATAGGCAATGTGCGCGCGCGAGTGACGCCACCGTCCAGAAGCCGCTCGCTGAGCGAGGCATTGGCACACAGGATCGTGTCGAACTCAGCGTTGAGCACACGGAGATGGCGCCAGAATCTGCCGAATGCACTATCGATCCACGGACGCGGCATCATCGGACCGAACCAGCGATAGGCATAAGCAGAAAGCGGATCGGCATGCATCATCAGTGACTTGGTTGCCCGCCCTTTCCAGCGACCAACCATAGAAGCGCTCGACCAGGGCGAGGATGCCTCGACTATGTCCGGCTGAAGCTCGTCCAGCACATCATGCAGGCCCGGTTCGTTGTCGAACCAGCGATAGCGCCGGTCGAGTGGAAATGCGGGCGCACCGATATAGCGAATATGTGCATGGTCGCCACGCTGCTCGATCGCATCGCGCTTGCCGGGCGCAACGATGGTGACCCGCGCACCCAGCGCGGGCAATATCGCCAGCTTGCGTTCTATATAGGTCTTCACTCCGCCGCCCTGAGGAGTGTAAAATGCACAAACATCGACGATGTGCATGGCCTCAGTCCCGCTCTTTCAAGGGGCGGAAGGTATAAAACCCCTTGTTGTAGTTCATAATGATATGGAGTTCTGTTATGCCTGTGGTCACCAGGGTCGAAACCTTGGCGACCTTGGGCTGAGACCATCCAAGTTTCGGATTATTGGGAAACCCTACCCCGTCCTTGCTAATGGTTAGCTTGCGGTTGCTGTCCCGGTCATGCAGCAGCATCAGTGCATAAACGCCGGGAGCAGGTGCGCGAATGCAGAGATGCGGTGTGCCGGTTTGCGGCACGGGCATCTCAACCCGGCGAAACGTCTTGCCCTGAGAGAGGAGGATATTGTCATCGACAAGAAAATCCTCGTCGTGTGCAGGATAGAGCTCCAGCTTGAGCATGCCCTGCCGATCCTTGAGACCATCCACATCGACCATGAAGGCAGGACCGGCTTCCTTGGCACGACACTGGCCTTCCGCCTTGCCGAGATCGGGCGAGGACGGCATCAACGCCACCGCGAGGATGGAGAGCAGGACGCTGCTCATGTGTCCGCCTTGCTGAAGGCATATTCCGCCGCCAGCACGATTCCGACAAGGATATGCGCGGCAACGATCAGTGCGGCGATGAACGTCAGCATCTCGCCGATTTCATGGTCGCGCCCAATCAGGAAGACTGCCGCCGCCGCAAACACGACATCCTTGTTGGCAATGAACGGCAAACGGGCGATGAGCTGGCGCCATGTTGAGAGCAACAGCCACCAGCCCAGCTGCGCACCCGGCAACAGCAGATGCCACAGCAGCGCCGACAGACCTACCGTCGCCACGATCCGGGTACAATGAACAAGGCTGACGAAACGGATTTCGCGCCAATCGAGCGAGAACAGCTTCTTGCGATAAAACAGAACGACCAGCGAACTCGCCATGATAAAGACGAGAGAAGCGATGATGGTGCCGCTATCGCCATTCTCGCTCATGTGCGGCAACAGCTCCACTAGCAGCGGCGCGCTGACGATCAGCAGGATAATCGTGACAGCATTACCGATCATCGCCGAGAGGATGGTAACATCCTTCACGGCCCCGAAGGGCGATGCGCTGAGATTGGCGGCGCGGCGCGCCCAGCTGTAGAAATAGACCTCGCCAGAATATCCCAGCAGCAATTCGTTGCTGACCTGCTTGCGCAAAAGAGGAATCATACCCGACAGCGGGATCGCCCATAATTTGCGGAAGATGATGAATTCCGAGAGCGGTCCGGCAAGATAATAGATCACGAACAGCGGCCAGAATAGCTTGTTGGCAGAGTCTATCCGCACGACTGACCCTATATCGAAATGCCGCAAATGCCATAATGCCGCGCCCAGAATGGCGAGCGAAAACAAGGTTCCCACCCAGCTCAGCCATTTGCGGCGTACTTCTTGAACTGCACCGAAGGCGGCGGCTTTCGTCGCGCTGGCCGGATCTTCCAGAGCCAAATCCTGCGGCGCGGTCATGACCGCGCTCCCTGCCCGCTGAACAGAGCCCCTGCTTCGGGCATGGCCGCGTCGCGAGGTCCGCGCGCGACAGCATATTTGAAAAGGCTCATATATTCTCTCGCGGAGGAGGCGACGGAAAATGGCTGGACGGACCGGATGGCGGCATCACGGTCAATAGTTAGGGAACGGGCCGAGGCGATTGCATCCGCGAGCGGTTGCACTTTCCCCACAGGAACCGTCCGCCCGAACGCTCCGTTATGCAGCAATGCGCCTATGCTGACTGCGCAATCGGTAGCGATAACGGGAAGACCAGCCGCCAGTGCTTCGACAATCGCCGCGGGCACGCCCTCGTAGCGCGAGGACAACAGGAACACGTCGCTCCCGATAAGATCCGCCTCGACTGACTCGCTATGGCCAGTGAATATCACCCGATCCTGTATCCCGAGAGCCTCGGCGCAGTTCCGCAACCGCGCCTCGAGCGGGCCGTCTCCAACAATGCGGAGTATGTCCTCCGGCCTGCTCCCGAGTGCGAATGCGCGCAGCATCAACTCATGGTCTTTCTGCGGCGCCAGCCTGCCCACAGTAATGAAACGCAGCGCGTCATGGCCTCGGCACCTGTGCGGAGCTCCCTGCACAACAGCATCCAGCACCGGATCAGCGATTATCGAAACGCGATCCTCTCCCAACTTAAGCATCGTGCTCAATTCGTCCCGCATAGGCTCTGCCATGCCGACGAAACGGTCGATGATCCGTCCTTGAATCTTCAACCAAAGGTGATAGGCCTTGCGCGCGAGCCATGGCATGTCAGCACGCACCAAATCGTTGCTGATCTTGGCGACGATCGGTGGGCATTTGCGGCCGAGTATCAGCTTCATCGCCACTACCACCACGGCATAGCTGTTACCGGCACAGAACAGCACATCCGGCTTCAGCCGCCGGATCACACCCGGAAGAAGCGTGATCATCCACAAAGTTTCGATGTGTCTGATCGGCCAACGGATTTCCGGCCCGGCCATATAGCGCAGACGCCCCTCGTGGGCCGCGCGCATCGGGCCGCAGGTGCGCCCCAACCAGAGCGGCGCGTCAATGCCATCTCGCTGCCACTGCGCGACAAGGCGCAAAGCCGTGCGTTCCACGCCACCGGTTTCGAAGCTGTGTAGGAAGGTGAGGACGCGCAGGCTCATGCCGTCACCTTTACGAGATCGGTATAGCTAGAAAGCCTATGGGTAGGCCGGAACGCGGCGATTGTCTGGCCGATGCTTTCCAACAGCTCCGGTTTGGTTGTGTCACCCGGGTGCAGCGCAATCCGCACAACCTGCTGATAGCTCAGTGCCGTTCGGGCTAGTGAGGCAAAAGCCATCGATGAAAATGTTCGCGCGCGGCTGCGACTTGCCCAGCTGATGACAGGCCCGCGCGCCACATCGTGGTTGTCATGCGGACGCCAGACACGCATATGATCTTCAGCGAAATCAAACTCTAGATCGCGCAACGCCTTGACCGCGCCTGCTCCATAAAGCCATGCGGGCGCGATGAAGCCGCCAATCCGCCTTCCGGTTATATCTTCAAGCAAGGCACGTCCCTCCCGCATACGGTGCGCCGCTTCATCACGCGTCAGCCCGAGAAACTCGCCTTCGCCTGCCGTGAAATGTCGCGCCTTGAACGCGGCCCATCTGCCTTGATGCTGGTTTTCGTCCTTGTGGCACCAGCCGTGGAGAATGATCTCGCAGCCCTCATCGCTCCATGACCGCAGCTTCGCAACAAAGCCACGGTCACTTGCAATCGGCGCGCGCCGCCAGTGATCCGGCACAACGAGCAGCGCCATGCGCATCGACCCCGTGCAATCATACAGAAGCTCCCGCAGCCATTCGGTCTGGCTGGCGAACATCGGACCCACATCATGGATCGAGCAAATTAGGCGTTTTTCGTTATTTAACATCGAATCCCGTGCGCTTAGACGCCGCCGTCGGCGTCGCACCGCAGCCCCATGCCGGTGAAAAATGACAATTTCGAATTTGGGGGACGGGTTCAGGCGCCTGTAGTGATTTGCGTGACCGACCCTGTGCGCTCCAGCTTGCCCCAACCGACGACGCTACCGCGCATTGCCGAGCTGATCGAGCGTAACACCACGCCGTACATGAGCTGACGATACACAAACCGCTGCGCGATCATCAGCAGCGCGGGAAAACGCTGCCATGTTGGCTCCATGCGGTAGGCGATCCACCCTGCGATAAGATCGACCGATACGAATGTCGCCCAATAAAGCGCCATGCGGAGCACATCGCTCTGGGTCTGCGCCCAGCCATGCTGATGCACACGGACTATGGTGTCGATAATCGAGATGACCAGTGCGAGGTCTATGATCGGCGATATTACGGCGAATGCTATCTGAAACAGCCACGCCTGCGGCATACCAAACCACGCAAGGCCGCGCGGGCGCCCTGATTTCAACACCGCCCGGTGCTTCCAAAGGCATTGGAGCGTGCCGAATGACCAGCGATAGCGCTGCTTGCTCAATGCGCGCAAGCTCTCCGGTGCTTCGGTAAGCGCAATCGCCTCGACATCATATTCCACCCACCAGCCTGCACGCTGGATAGCGATGGTGAGGTCTTGGTCCTCCGCCAACGTATCCTCCGGGTAGCCGCCGACCGCATCCAGAGCGGCACGCCGCCAAGCACCTACGGCACCTGGAACCACCGTGATAGCTTTGAGTGCATCGAGCGCCCGCCGCTCGACATTCTGCGCCGTCACATATTCGATCGCCTGCCAGCGGGTAACGGTGTTGATCCGGTTGCCAACCCGCGCATTGCCCGCCACCGCCCCGACACGCGGATTGGCGAACCAGCGCACCAGCTTCGATATGGTATCGGGCAGGAACTGCGTGTCGGCATCCAGCGCGATCACGATCTCGCCGCTCGATTGCGCGAGGGCGCGGTTAAGCGCGCTGGCCTTGCCGCCGTTGACGAGCGTCAGCAGGCGGACGCGTGGGTCATCGCCATAATGCTTGGCGACGAGCGCGCTAGTCGCATCCTTCGATCCGTCATCTGCAACGATCAGCTCCAGCGCGGGATAGTCACTCGCCAGAACCCGTGCGACAGAGTCTACGATCACCTTCTCTTCATTATACGCCGGGATAATAACGGATACATGCGGTTGCGGCGCATTTTTAGGCGCGGCGCCACCCGTCCGCCGCGAGATGAGCGCCAGGGCTGTCAGCAACACTGCGCGGGCAATGCCAAGCGCGATAGCGAAGAAGAATAGCCAGCGGATCGCATAGCCAAACACGGCAAACAGGATGAAAAAACCGACATCGGCGCGCACCGAAAGCAAGTCTGTACCCGTAACAGGCGGCATCACGGTGTTACGGCTGAGTCCAGCGAGTTGCGAAACCGGCACGAGATGATAACCCGCCGCCCGCAAGCCGTCTATGATGAGCGGGAGCGCTGCAACGGTTTGGTCGCGCAACCCGCCGCCATCATGCAATAATATGACATTAGCGCTGCGGATGCTGGAAGCGGCGTGGACTTGCTTCAGGGTCTGATCGACAATGTTTTTGATCCCCGGCGTACGCCAGTCGCCCGGATCGACGTGAAGGCCGACAATAGTGTAGCCTTTGGCCTGTGCCTGCGCAGCGGGGCCAAGCTCGTCTGCAGTAGTTGGCTCGGCGTCGCCGAAATAAGGTGCGCGGAACAGCCGGGTAGAATGACCGGTATAGGCCTCGATCAGGCGCTGGGTCGCGTTCAGCTCCAGCATTGCGCCCAGTGGCGATACTTCCGCGAGATTGGGATGCGTATAGCTGTGGTTGCCGATCTCGTCTCCGTCGCGCTCGATGCGCCGGACGATCTCAGGATGCTCCAGTGCGTTTTCGCCGATGATGAAAAAGGTCGCGGGAGCGTGTTTGTGTTCAAGAACAGAGAGGATTTTAGGCGTGTAATTGGGGTCTGGGCCGTCATCGAAGGTAAGGGCGATGTTCTTGCGGTTTTCCGCTCCGGTACGCTGGACGACATAGGGCGTCGGCAGCGCGCCATAGCTCTCGCTTGTGATGCTATGATCCGGGGCGAATGAAACCGCACGCCTCCCACCTCTTGGCTGTGCATCGATCCGCAGAATTTCGCCCGAGCCTTCGACATCCGTGCCACTGGGGGATGCAATACGGGTAAGACTTGGAAGTTTTCCGGCACGCCATGCGGCGAGGTCATCCCAAAAACCCGGGTCTTCGCTCCCCAGCCGCCACAATGCTACGCCGGCTACGCCGCGAAGCTGTCCAAGCTGGTTCCAGCTTGTAGCCGCGTCCATCATCCACACGTTGTGCTTGTGGTTTCCTTCTTCCCATGCAAAGCCGCTATTGCCGCTGGCGGGATCGAACACGGGCTTGGTGCCGCTGTCATGCGCCTCAAGCCATGCTTCATTAACGGTAAGGGCATCCGCTTTGCTATCGTGCCAGTCATAACCATAATTACCGAGCGCGATAACGAGCTTTGAGGCAGGCACCTTGGCGCGCGCATCCGCGAGCTGACGCGAGAACCAGTCCTGCGATGCAATCGGTCCGGCCTCACCGCCCTGCCAGTGCTGGTCATAGTCCATCAGATAGAGCGTATCGACAGCGGATGCGAAATGCCGCAGGTTCCATACCGCCTCACCGGCAGGAACGGTCAGTGCCAACGAAAGCCCAGCCTCATGAAAACTTTTGTGCGCCCTGGCGAGAAAATCCCGATAGGCGGGCAATGTCGCGCCCTCGATATTCTCGATGTCGAATACCGCGCCCTGCCAATGTTCACGGCGCGTTGCAGCGATTGTGGAATCAATCAGGCGCTGGCTCGATCCAGGATCGCGTAGGATCGCGTTCATCTCGGGCCCGAACCAGCCACCGGCAGCGACATTCTGCACCATAAGAAAAAATTTCGGTCGGTGCAGCTGATTGCGGATCAGCGCGTTCAGCTTTGCATCATTCTGAACCCTGAGCGCGCCAGTGCTCCGATCTATGTAACCATCGGCTGCAACTACCCAGTCAAGCTGGTCATAATGGGTGCGCAGCGAGTCATAGCTTTGCTCATCCCATGGCACATAAAAGCCGATGCTGTCCGTATGGCCTGTATGCGAGAACGCCCGTCCTTTCGGGAAACGGTGCCGCAGATGCGCAAGATGAGTGCGGAAGGGCAGCGGCTGCTCGCGCTCATGACCGAATGTGAGCGGCGAAACGGCAGGCACTGCGACAATCGTGCTGGCGAACAACAGCGCCGCGATTACGGCAAGTACAAGCACAAGCGCCGTGAGTCGGCCCACCATCCTGCGCCTGCGCCCGGTCATGTCGAAGAAAACAGGTGAAACCATCGGTCCGGCTCCAGCGCGCACAGGAAGCAACTCATCGCGCAGCTAGGCCTGTCGTGCTTTCTGGCACATGAACAAATCAGCCGCCGGATATTACCAGCTATATGCGATGACGATCCGCAGATCTCTGGGCCAGCGGCGTGAACTGCGGCACTATGCGGATCGAAAACGGGTTGCCGGTGGCAAAGCTATCGACGCGGCTATCCAGCAGGTTAGTGATGGGGTGGACGCCCCCCGACGGCATCAATGTGCCAAAGTGGAGGTGTTGAACACCACTTGAGGGAGGCGTCCATGTCGGAAGTTAGCATTATCGGGTTGGATATCGCAAAGAATGTGTTTCAGGCGCACGGAGTTGACGTTGGCGGGCGGAAGCTTTTCAGTCGGCGGATTGCGCGCAGCAAGGTCCTTGAGTTCTTCGTCGGGGTACCGCGTTGTCTGGTGGCGTTGGAAGCGTGCGGCGGTGCGTACCACTGGGCCCGGGAACTGGTGCGGATGGGCCACGAGGTTCGGATCATGCCACCAGCCTATGTAAAGCCGTTCGTAAAGCGACAGAAGAACGATGCGGCCGATGCCGAGGCGATCTGTGAGGCGGTGCAGCGACCGAACATGCGCTTTGTCGCGATCAAAAGCGAGGAGCAGCAGGCTTCGGCGCTGGTATTCCGTACCCGTGATTTGTTGGTCAAACAACGCACGCAGATCATCAACGCCATTCGCGGCCACATGACCGAGTATGGCTGGGTAGCACCTAAGGGCCCCTCTTGGGTAGCGATGCTACGCGACCTAATCGACGAAGAGATCGGCGCATCCTTGCCGCAGGCGGCTCGGGAGATGTTCCGGGTAATGCTCGGCATGCTCGACGAACTGGACCAACGAATCGCCGAGCTCGACAAGGAGATCGCACGCCGAGCTCGCGAAGATGAGGTTGCACGCCGGCTGATGACCATCCCGGGCATCGGCCCGATTGTAGCGACGGCAATCGCCGCCCTGGCCCCCGCCGCCGAGACGTTCAGGCGTGGTCGGGACTTCGCCGCTTGGCTCGGACTCACGCCACTGCAGAAGTCGACGGGTGGCAAGACGAAGCTCGGACGAACATCCAAGATGGGCGAACGCACTTTGCGGCGGTTGCTAATCATCGGCAGCAGTTCCGTCGTGCGCCAGGCTAGCAGGCGTGGCGCTCCCGAAGGATCATGGCTCGCCGGCATGCTAGCGCGCAAGCCGCGTATGTTGGTCACCGTGGCGCAAGCGAACAAGACCGCGCGCATTATCTGGGCGCTGTTAACGAAGAAGGAAGATTACAAGGCTCCGGTGGCTGCGTCGGCGTAAGCTGGGCAGTTCGCCAGAGGTCGTCGGAAGACGTAGGCGGTCGAAGGAGGGTATGGCACAACAGTCGGTGAGACGAGGCCGGGAGAACCAGTTCAATGCACGGTGCCAAGAGCACGCGTTAGTGATGTGGTTCCGGTCCGCGAACTCCCATACAGGCCCGCAGCGTAGATGCTGCTCAATGAGGCCGGACAGATGGCAGCATCCGACTACGTGCCCAAGCCCAATTTACCGCTTGCGTCTGTCGGGGCGTCCACAGATGCATTGGCCGTGAACGACCATGGCCCAGCGTTATCGTGCGCGCCACGGCGAAACGGGCGGAAATATCTGGCACGACCAGCAGCCATGCATTGCCCATCACTATGCCGGGAAACGCCGCGCTGATCAGTGCGTGTTGGATCCGGGCACTACCCTCTAGGCTCAGGACCCATTAATTGCTTGCTGGGAGCGTGATGTGTTGCCTCAATAGCGGCGTCGAGGAGGCGCTGCTAATGGATGTCCCGTTTTTGCTAAGCCGTGCGCAGATGCGCCGGATCGAGCCGTTTTTCCCGCTTTCGCATGGTGTCCCGAGAGTTGATGACAGGCGGATCGTGTCGGGTATCATTTACGTTATCAAGCATGGGCTGATGTGGCGCGATGCACCCAAAGGCTAGGGTCCGCACAAGACCATCTACAACCGGTTCATCCGCTGGAGCCGTCTTGGCGTGTTTAACCGCATCTTTGCCGAACTGGCGGGCAAGGCCGGGGAGCCTGACACGATCATGATTGATGCCACTCACCTCAAGGCGCACCGCACCGCCGCCAGCCTGCTAAAAGGGGGGCTGTTCCCAGACGTATCGGGCGCACCAAGGGCGGGCTGAACTCGAAGCTCCATGCGGTCTGCGATGGGCTTGGGCAGCCGATCATCCTGCTGCTGACAGAAGGTCAGATGAGCGACCACAAAGGCGCGTTTCTGCTGTTTGCCGCGTTCCCCAAGGCCAAGACCCTGCTCGCTGACAAAGGCTATGACAGCGACTGGCTCCGCGCCGCGCTGACCAGCCGAGGGATCACACCCTGCATCCCACCCAAAGCCAACCGCAAGGTCCAGTTCGACTACGACAAGACCCTCTACAAGCAGCGCCACAAGATTGAGAACCTGTTCGGAAGAATCAAAGACTGGCGTCGCATCGCAACCCGCTACGACCGATGCGCCCACACCTTCATGTCCGCAATCTCAATCGCCGCAGCCGTCTGCTACTGGTTGTGATCAATGAGTCCTGACCCTAGGAGCCACCCGCCGCATTGCAGCTCAGTGACAAGTCCACGCTATCAACGGATCCATTACCAGTAATACAGGTGAAGATCAGCCCACTGACAAGCAATGTATCGGCCTGAATATTCAACCGGCGCGAGTGATACAGAATACCGAAAACAGAGACATGCCACAGCGGAACAAGTCGCTACCTGATGTCAGAAACCGCAGTTGTTGTTATGATTATTTGAGATAAGCTTATGATCATACAACAGATACATATTCATGTCATGTATCTATGTCTGGATGAGATATCTCTGCTAATGCTGGCACTCTTGTAACAAGCTATGGTTCTGGAGCATCCGTTTTACCGGTCGAAAATTTAAGGGCATAATATGAGGCATTACGATATTTAAAAAAATATTTTTATTTATTTCAATAAAATAAGTAGTTTCGATAATCACCTTGTCCGCCATTTAAATCAAAAATCCGTAGACATTAGCCTGAGAGCTAAACCATTGCCTTGAATTTATGGCTAGTCTTGAGGAGTTCTTCATAGCTTCCCTGCTCGACTAGTTTACCCTTATCCAGCATGAATATACGGTCGCACGGTCGCACGGTGCTCAATCTGTGTGCGATCATGATGATGGTCTTCTGATGGCTTAGTGCCTGAACAGATTCCATCACGGCCTTTTCAGTAAGCGTATCAAGGGCGCTGGTCGCTTCATCAAGAACAAGCACCGATGGGTCACGATACAGTGCTCGCGCAATGCCGATACGTTGCCTCTGTCCCCCAGATAGGCGGACCCCGCGCTCTCCGACCCGCGTATTATAGCCATCCGGCATATCCGTTACTATAAAGTCATGGATCTGAGCCATGCGCGCGCAACGCTCAACCTTGGCATGGTCGACCGCATCATGGGCAACCCCTAGCGCGATATTTTCCGCAACCGTCGTATCGGCAAGAAAAATGGATTGCGGCACATACCCCAATGCCTGTTGCCAGCTTGGCAAATTCGCTTCGTTAATATCTACGCCATCGATGAGCATCCGTCCTTCCGAAGGACTTAACAGGCCGAGGATAATATCAACCAAAGTCGTCTTGCCTGCACCAGTACCTCCGATCAGGCCTATCGATGTGCCAGCCTCTATTTTGAGGGTAATTCCATCCAAAGCTGGTTTTTTTGCGTTGGGATAAGAAAACCTGACGCTCTCCAGAACAATATCGCTTTTCAGCTGCATCGCCGAAACAGATGCATGTGAATGTTGAACTTGAGGGGTGGTCTGGGCAAAATCTTCATGAATTGAGTTGAGAACCGCTTCCCCTACCCTCAAGTTGCTGAGCCCGCTGAATACGCGTTGTGCTGCTGGAATAAGTTTATACCCTGCCAGAGCATAGACACTGAGCGCAGGCAGAATAAGCGCGTTTCCGCGCCCGGTTGTAATGAGCATCAATGCGAGGGTGAGGGCCCCACCAATCGCTACCGCCTCGATCAGATAGCGCGGCGATTCACCTATTGCAGCGCCAGTCGCCTGATGTCGGGCAGCACGCAGGGAAGCTGGCCGGAATTGATCAATATAGACGCTTTCACGCCCCATCAACTTAATGTCCTTGATCCCGCCGAGGGCCACTTCGATAGAGGAGAAGCGACCCTGGTGAGCAGCGTCAAGCTCTCGCCCTATGCGCGCCAGCAACTTCTTCGAGGATTTGAAGATCAGTACATAGAGGCCGCCGATTACTCCCCCCACAATCAAAGCGACCACTGGATCTAGCAACAGCAGGATGGCAGTCATCGTCATAACCACAAGGCTATATGCGATGACGTACATCCCTGGCTGCAGGATATGAAACACAAGCATCTGCGAGTCAGAAGTGATCTTTTTCGTGAGTTCACTGCTGTGACGTTGCAGGAAGAAGACATAAGGCTGCCTAAGATAGGTCTCGAGAAGCCTTTCAGCTAATTTATGCCCCCCAATCTGGGCAAAATAATTCATGGAAAAGGTGGTGAATATCCTGATGATTGCCGCCATGACAACGATGCCGAAAGCCACAAGACCGAATGCCAACAAAAAGCTGTGATGGTCTGTAAAGCCAAGGCCATAATAGATGCGCGACACAATGGGCTGCATCTCGATCATCTGAGGTTTGCTGAGCACCATGAAGAAGGGCAGCAACAATGTTATGCCAAAGGTCTCGCTCATAGCCATCAGCACAACCAGCAAGAGCAGCCGCGCGCCGCGTCTGCGATCTTCGGGTGACATCAGTTCAACAGTGCGAACAAAAGTATTCCACATTAAGCTAGTCTCTCCAGCCATAAGCGCACCTTGATCGCTTCCCTATGAACAAGGTCTTGTGGCTCGTCAAAGCGTCAATTCCTTGCCCGCTGTCAAGGCTGGTCGCACAGCATGCTTATTATCCTTGTGCATCACCAGATTATCTAAGCTTGGCAAACTTGCCACTCATGGGCATGAAGCTGAGAACTACTCGAGACGGAGAGTTATTGTGCGCATCCTGTTTTTGTTCATCGGTGAAGCGCATCAGGCCTTGCACGCGCTTCCTATTGCCGCTGAATTACAGGAGCTGGCGCCTCAACATGAAATCGAGGTCGCGGTTGCGGGTAGCGCGCATTACTGGGTTATGGAGCTGGTTCACAGTGTCTATCCCGCTTTCGCACCGAAAGTGCGGAGTCTGGCGATCCCTTTTTTAGCGTGGTTGCAGAAAGCACTGACAGGAGCTGAAGAACAATCTCGACTGGCCTCGCTGTTAACGCATATCCCCTATTTTCGAAGTTTCGACGCGATTGTGGTGCCGGAGCGAACCACAACCATCGTTCGTCACTTCATAGGCAAGCGCACCAGGTTGATTTTCACGCCTCATGGCGCGGGTGATAAGGCGATCATGCTCGATCCGCGGGATCGGTTCTTTGATTTTGTTCTAGTCGCCGGCGAAAAAAGCGAGCAGCGATTGTTGGAGGCGGGAACGATCACACCGGGCCGTTATGCGGTCAATGGTTATGTGAAGCTTGATTTTATGCGCATGGCTGCACGCAATCGCTCTCCCTTGTTCAATAATGATCGGCCGACTGTTCTCTACGCACCGCACTTTCGGCCTGATCAGTCGTCATGGCCTGTCATGGGAACACAGATTATCGAGGCTTTTGCCAAGCAGGATCGGTTCAATCTGGTTGTTGCGCCACACATAAGGCTATTTCACAACGCACCGCGCCGCACCAAGGCTAAGATTGAAGCGCTGGCAATTCCAGGAAAAATACTCATTGACCTTGGCTCCAACCGCCTCCTTGACATGACATACACCAGCGCTGCCGACATATATCTGGGTGATGTTAGCAGTCAGGTTTATGAATTTCTCGCCGATCCCGGGCCATGCGTATTTCTTAATCCACATCGCTTCGAATGGCATGGAGACCCGAATTATCTCTTCTGGACGCTTGGCGAAGTAGCGACTTCGGTCGATGAAGCAATGGAGGCAGTCAGTCGCGCCAGTGCAGAACATCAAAAATATATTAGCTTGCAGAGGGAAGCGCTGGCTCTCTCTGTTGGAGGTGATCCAGAGGGCGCAGCACAGCGAGGCGCCGAAGCAATTCTCAATTATATCACCGGGCAGAGTTAAATCGCCCTTCTCATCTACGCCTCCATACTCTAGCCGGATAGGACTGAGTTGTGGAAATAATGGCAGCAATGACGATAGACAGTAACCAACTTCATCTCTTTGGCAGCGGTGACCAGATCGTCTGGGGCATGACCTCGACTGAACGGGTAAGACGGATGCTGTTACGGGATGTACCAGCCGGGGCGGACATTGCACCCGGCCACAAGCTGCATATCAACCGTGAATATGTGTTCGATCCGCTTTTGCTGCGCCTCGCAATGGCACGCGCGAACACCGCATTCTATTTTGGCGATGATTTGGTTATCGGACAATTGCCAGATACCGGCGCGCCTTCAGAGCACATCGACCTTGCTACAGCACCGGGCTTTTACAACGAAAAGCTCCGCAAGACGGAAACCCCTTTCGCAATCCGCCTGACGCCGCAAACGCGCTATCAGATTGAACGCGCAAGTTATTTCGGTGCCTATAAGGGCGTTACGGATCTGCTTACCAAATATCTCTGGCCGGAGTTGGCTTTCCATCTCACACGACTGGCTGCGGCGCTAAAAATGACGCCCAATATGGTGACAGGCATCGGCGCTATCCTCTGCGTATTAGCAACCATATTATTTTATCAGGGCGCTTTTTGGCAGGGTGTAGCCGCTGGTTTTGGCTTCATGGTTCTTGACACCGTGGACGGTAAGCTCGCCCGCTGCACAATCACATCCAGCAAATGGGGTAATGTGTTCGATCATGGCATTGATCTCGTTCACCCTCCTTTCTGGTGGTATGCCTGGGGGGTCGGCTTGAGCAAGGTTGGGCTGGCATTGGCGCCGATGACTTTTGCGGCGATCATGGCGGCAATCGTCGTCGGCTATGTGCTCCAGCGGCTTTGCGAAGGCATTTTCCTCAAATATGCCGGGATGGACATGCATGTATGGAGGCCGTTCGACAGTTGGTTCAGGCTCATCACCGCACGGCGCAATCCGAACATGGTCATTCTCGTAGCCAGTTTGATAGCTGGTAGGCCTGACCTGGGTCTGGTCGCCATTGCATGGTGGACCATTCTCTCTCTTGGGGTTCATGTCGTGCAGGTCGTGCAACTCATAGTGGCGCGGAAAGCCGGGCGATCGATCACCAGCTGGCTGGAGCAACCGCGATGAACGAAACGATCCGCAAATTCGGTTATCCAGATACGCTGATTGGTGAGACGGAGCACTGGGTGATTTTGCTGCGTCCTGCTCAGGTGACACTGGGTTCGTTGGTAGTCGCTGCGAAATCAGATCAACAGGCATTCGGTGCATTACCGACCGAATTTCATGCCGATCTTGCCGAGGTGACGCGCCGCGTTGAAGCCATGTTGACTCAAGCCATCGATTATCAGCGCATCAACTGGCTGATGCTAATGATGGTCGATCCGCATGTCCATTTCCATGTTCTCCCCCGCTATGAAGGAGAACGCATACGTAACGACCTGACTTTATCAGACGCAGGGTGGCCCGGTCCGCCCGATCTTAAGTCCGCAATTGCATTGTCGGAAAGTCAGCGTGCAGATTTCATTGGCTGGCATGGCGATCTTTGGGCTGCGACGACCTGATCTTCACTCCCAACGAGCAGTCAGTTTTTCCGCCACGTCAACATCGTTGAGGAAATCGACCTCGCCCCACTCCATGCCCTTGATAGAGACCGTGCCAACCTTGCCCGTGGGCGCCAGTTGGTCGATGACCTTCAGATACCAGTTTTCGACTCCCGCAGGCGTCCGCATTGCGGCCTCAACGGCGGACCTGAAAAGCGCACCGCCCTCTCCCCGAAACGCCAGAAAACCTATAGACTCGGCGTTGCTTTGGGCGGCAGTCAATGTCTTGCCGATATGTACAAGGCGTTCGCCATCGCGTTCGACTTTCATGTCGTCGCTATCATATTCCGGCTTCTCGTCGACTGTAACGCATATCGGGAAATCGCCTCCCTCCTGCACGCGCACAACAAGCGCATCGGAGACCAGCGTATCGCCGTTAAGAACCAGATAGTCACCCGTCATAGCTTCACGCGCGATCCAGCAACTGCCCAGATTGTCGGCCACTTTATAGAACGGGTTGAAATGAACCCGCATTGTCAAACCCGGGCACGCTAACCGCTCAAGCTCCTGCTCAACCAGGCCCGTCTGGAACCCCGTAACAACATGAATTTCCGTTACGCCATTTCTAAAAAGCATTTCCACTTGCCACGCTATCAGGCTTTTTCCCGATAGAGGGATGAGGCATTTTGGCAGCTCCGCGGTGAGTGGAAGAAGGCGTGATCCCTGACCTGCGCTGAGAATAATGGCGCGGGCAACTGGCTGGTGAAATATATTACTCATGGCCGCGCTAGATATGTGTAGAAAACGCATAGCGCAAACATGTTTGCATCGCTTCTATAATTGATGCAGAATCACGACCGGTTGCAGACATAAAATGACAGTAAAAATCACTACACCACCTCGGGAATGGATCAAGTCCGACAAGCCGCTCGCGAAGATCGCGCGCAATGTCCTGTGGCTGCTGTCCGGCAAAGGGGTGAGTGCGGTATTGAGCCTCATTTATCTTGGTCTTGTGACGCGAACTCTAGGCGTCGAAGACTTCGGACGCTTCGCTCTGGTACTCAGCATCGGGACAGCCATTGTCCAGTTTGTGCAGTTCGAATGCTGGCAGGTTGTAGTGCGCTTTGGGGCTGCTCATCTACATCAAGGCAATCGTAGAGCATTGGGTAGGCTCGTTGGCGCCTGCCGGATGTTTGATATATTGGGCTTTATCATTGGTATTGGTATAGCGTGGCTGGCGACCATCCTGCTTGTCCGTCACGGTCAGTGGGATGCATCCGCCGGGGAAACGGGCTTTCTTTACTGTTGTGTTGTGCTGCCTGCGGTTAGATCCACACCAGCGGGTGTACTACGCCTCCACAACCGCTTTGACCTTAGTATTTATGCCGAGACGGTTGTTTCAGTCTGCAGAATGATCGGTACGGTCGCAGTCATAGCGACCGGCCCGTCGATCGATCGATTTTTGATTGTCTGGGCCTGTTCTGAAATCATTGCTTCGATCGTATTTTGGCTGTTTGCCTATTTGGTTGACAGCGATGCGGTATCTTTACGTCACAGCTTCAAATTCCTTAAAACATTGAAGGAAGAGCAGGGTCTGCCTCGCTTTCTTGTCGTCACCAATCTGGGCACCACCATGACTGGCCTTGCCAATCAGGCACCCGTTCTGGCGCTTGGCATATTTGTCAGCCCTGCCTCCGCGGGGCTATATCGGCTCGCTTTCCAGATCACACAGGCACTATCTAAAGTAACCAAGCTGATTGCCGGTTCTGCTTATGCTGAGCTCAACCATTTGCGCGCGCGAGATGGCATTGGTGCGCTCAGCAAGGTTTTGAAACGGGCCAATCGTCTCACGGCAAGCGCTGGTGTCGTGCTTGTCCTTGTGATTGCCCTGCTCGGGCAGCCATTGCTGCTTTTGATTGCTGGACACGCGTTTACAGGCGCATACCCGCTACTGCTGTTGTTGGGTTCTGCCGCTGCCGTCAACCTTGTAGGAGTGAGCTATGAACCAGCGCTTCTTGCTGTGACGGATGGAACAGCCGTTTTGCAGAGAAAGCTGCTCGTTACAGCGGCCTATTTGATACTGACTGCGATTGCTCTACCCGCATGGGGAGCGATTGGTGCTGCCACCGCCAATGTAGGGGCAGCGTTATTGAGCTGGGCGATCTTTGCTACAGCATTGCGGCATCATATTCATGAGCCTGCAAAGAAAGCAGGTTTACAGCCAGTTATATAGCGGATGGCGCCTTCAGCGGCCTAAGGCGTGAGTTCAATAGATGCGCGCCAGCAACGAGGCTTACTCCCATTATAGTCAATAGGGCTTCACCAAGGCCATGCTGAACCAATAACGCGCCGGCCATCAATGCTAATCCGGGAATCCCGATAAGCGCCGGTAATATGCGCTTGTGGCGCCATACGCCCCCTCCCAGTGCAATCGCTCCCAACAGCGTCGCACATAAGAGGCCTATTTCATGAATACGCGGATTACTGAAAAGATGGCCTACGGAGCTCAACGTGCCGAGCAGGACGACCGTCGCCACGCAATGCACAACGCAGAAACCGGATAGGGTCACTGCGGCGCGATCAAGCCAGTGAAAATGGATAGGCTTCAGGGTCATTCTTATCCTCAATAGTGCCACAATATAAAGCCACCAAGGTAAAGATACAACATTACATTTGCGCGAAGCTATCTAACCCTCTTGAAAAGCGCGGCAGGCAAGAGCATCAGCCTCGCATGACAGAGATAGCAGCAACTCTCAGGCCCCGGGCGATCGCGAACTGGCTGTTTTTGATCGCCTTGATGATATTTCTGATGGTGGTGGTCGGGGGCATCACACGGCTAACCGAGTCGGGGCTTTCGATTACGGAGTGGAAACCTGTTACTGGCGCGATTCCCCCTCTCAACGAAGCGCAGTGGGCAGCAGAGTTCGCGAAATACAAGAGCAGCTCGCAATATGTGCTGATGAACGAAGGCATGACGCTGGCCGCGTTCAAGCACATCTACTTCTGGGAGTATTTCCACCGTGTGATCGGGCGCCTTCTGGGCGTGACGTTTGCCCTGCCCTTGCTGTGGTTTGCGGTAAAACGGGCGATCCCGAACGGATATGGGGTTCGGCTGACCGGCCTTTTCTTACTCGGCGGGGCGCAGGGCGGCATCGGCTGGCTGATGGTGAAGAGCGGGCTGGTGGACCGGGTGAATGTCCAGCCCGCGATGCTCGCGGCGCACCTCTGCATGGCGCTCCTGCTTCTATCGCTCATAGTCTGGACGGCGCTGGATATGCTGTCTGAGGCGCGCAACCCTGGAACCGGCAAAGCGCGCCAGACTTGGGCAGGCGCCCTCCCCCTCGCCGCGCTATTCATCCAGATATTCCTTGGCGCGATAACCGCCGGACTGCGCGCTGGCTATGTCTCCAACACATGGCCGCTGATGAATGATCATTTTGTTCCTGAAGGCATCCGCTGGTGGGGCGGTTTCTGGCTGACCATAACGTCCGACGCATTTCTCGTTCATTTCCTGCATCGCTGGTGGGCCTGGGGCGCGGCGGCGCTGCTGATCCTGCTGGCCCGCGAGGCAAAGGCTACGGGCAACAGATCCGCTTCTATTGCGCTGAATGCTGCAGTGGGCACGCAGATCCTGCTTGGCATAGCGACTGTGCTTACCGGAATATATCTACCTCTTGCTGTCGCGCATCAGGCGGTTGGCGCGCTGGTGCTGGTGTCCGCCATATGGGCCGCCCACAGCTTGGGCAGACGCGGGGCATGAGCAGCATCGATATCGTCTACGCGCTGTTTCCTGACGCGGAGTCCGCCAATCGTGTCGTGCGCCAGTGCGTGCACGATGGCCTCGCCGCCTGCGCGAACCTGCTCGCTCCCTGCACGTCAATCTATGAATGGGAGGGCGAGATCACCGAAAGCGCAGAGCATCCGGCTATCTTCAAAACCACGAGTGCTCGGGTGGATGCGCTGATGGAGCAGATAAAGATTATGCACCCCTATGAGGTGCCTGCGATCCTGTCCTGGCCTATCGTCAGGGCGCCGCATGACTTTGCGAAATGGATAGACAGCGTCACGCATCGTTAAGTGGTATTATTTTACCTCCATACAAATGCCCGCTTTTGCTTGACTTCCAAGCTATCCGAAGCCAATAGCGCGCTTCCTCTTGCGGGCATGTCCTGTAGGAACCATTATCAATCAGGAGTTTTCGGGCCATGAAGGCGCTGATGAAAACCACCAAGCCGGCCACCCCGGCAACGGTAGACAAGAAATGGGTGCTGATCGACGCCGAGGGTCTCGTCGTTGGCCGCGCCGCCTCGATTATCGCCAATATCCTGCGCGGCAAGCACAAGCCGAGCTTCACGCCCCATGTCGATTGCGGTGACAATGTCATCATCATCAACGCGGCCAAGGTGAAGTTCACCGGCAAGAAGCTCGGCGACAAGGTGTATTACAAGCACACCGGCTACGCGGGCGGCATCAAGGAAATCACCGCACAGAAGGTGCTCGAAGGCCGCTTCCCGGAGCGCGTTCTTGAGAAAGCCATTGAGCGCATGATCCCGCGCGGCCCGCTTGGCCGTCAGCAGATGCGCAACCTGCGTATCTTCGCAGGCGCGGAGCATCCGCACGAAGCCCAGAACCCGGAAGTGATCGATCTCGCTTCCCGCAACCGCAAGAACAAGGTGGGTGCATAATGTCCGATACCGTCAATTCGCTTTCTGACCTTCAGGGTCTGGCCGCCGGTGTGGATGCTGCTGTTGCCGCTCCCGTCGCTACCGAGTCCGCGCCGCTCCGTAGCCAAGAGCTCGACAAGCAGGGCCGTGCTTACGCCACCGGTCGCCGCAAGGACGCGGTCGCCCGCGTGTGGGTGAAGCCCGGCACCGGTAAGATCACGGTCAATGGCCGCGATCAGGAAACCTATTTCGCGCGCCCGACGCTGCGCCTCGTCATCAACCAGCCTTTCTCGATCACCGATCGCGAAGGTCAGTATGACGTCGTTTGCACCGTTAAGGGCGGCGGTCTTTCCGGTCAGGCCGGTGCGGTCAAGCATGGCATCGCACAGGCGCTCACGAAATATGAGCCTGCCCTGCGCAGCGCAGTCAAGGCGGAGGGTTTCCTCACCCGCGACAGCCGCACTGTTGAACGTAAGAAGTACGGTCGCGCCAAGGCACGCCGCAGCTTCCAGTTCTCGAAGCGCTAAGCCTTTCGTTACAATCTCTACGGGAAAGGGCCGGTTATCCGGCCCTTTTTTTTGCGCATGCATTAATTAGCATTGATACAAAATTTCATGGTTATCAGCCTGTTAAGCCTAACCAACTCCTATGATGATTATGTCGGAGGAGTAGATGCACAATATCGAGCAACTGATAGAAGACCATGAAGTACTCGACACTATTGCAGCGGATTTGAATTCGCTCGTCAGAGGACCACACCCCCATGCTGAGAGCGCCTATGCAATGCTGCGCCGCCTTTCTGCATGCATGGATGAGCATTTATCGGCAGAGCACGGCTTTCTATATGATGCACATTTTCGGGCGGCGCCCGGTCGCCTGCAAAGCGAGGTCGAGACGTTTGAGCGTGAATTCCGTGACCTGGATGAGGAATGGTCCCTCTATCTAAACGAGTGGACTCTGGAAAACATCGAGGTCGACTGGCGAAATTTCGCGCATGCGACGCTCTGGGTGATGGGTCGATTCCGTGACAGGATCGCTCAGGAGAATGACATTCTCTATCCGTTGGCACTTCACAGCGGCGGAATTAGACTACGTGCGTCCAAATAGAGAACCTACAGCGCATCAACCTAGCATGAAATCCAGCGCCGCCTGCGCATGTATTGAGGTTGAGTCATAGATGGGCAACACATTTGCGCGCACATCAACAATCGTCTCCAGTTCGGTGCAAGCAAGTACGGCGGCCTGCACCTGCTGCTTGGCGATGTCGGTCAACTCGGATTTCATGAAGCGCTCTGAATCGCGTGAAATTTTTCCGAGAACCAGTTCCTCATAGACGATATGATCGACACGCTCCGCAAGATCCATATCCGGCGGCAATAAGGAAACGCCGTAAGACACAAGTCGCTGGCGATAGAATTTTTCGGTCATAACATTACGTGTGCCAATAAGTGCGGCGGTCTTGATGCTATCCGCCTTCATCTTTGCGCCAACCGCCTCAGCAATATGCAGCACAGGCACCGACACAGCCTCAGCAATGCGATCATAGATGACATGCATACTGTTGGCACAAATCAACATCGCCTCGGCACCCGAAGCTTCCAGATGGCGGGCGGCATTAATGAGCGGGATACTCGCGCAGTCCCAGTCCTCGGCAGTGCTACAGCGAGCAACTTCAGAAAAATCGAGGCTCTCTATCGCCAGATTAGCGCTATGCAAGCCGCCAAGTCTGCGCGCTACGCCCTTGTTGATGATCTCATAATAGCGCGCTGTTGAACCCCAGCTCAGCCCGCCAATCAACCCCAGTTTCTTCATCATCATCCCTTGGCGTCATTAGGCGAATCTGCCCGTGTCGATCAGGACAGTGATAAGGACCAGCAGGTTAGACGCAAGTGTGAGGCAGCCGACGAACGTCCCTATGCCCCATCTTGTCCCAACCGGAACGGCTGTTCAAGCACCAGCAGTCGCTGCACCGCCGACGCTCCCCTTTCCACGCCGTCCAGCGCGTGGAATTGAGGTTCCTACCACCGGAATCGGACTCGGCTTGATCTTCGTGCCATCGTCACGGGTGATTTCACCCTTGTCGAGCAAGGTCTTGATCTCGTCGCCGGAGAGCGTTTCATATTCCAGCAGCGCGTTGGCAAGCAGATGCAACTGCGCTTCAAAATCGGAGAGCACCTTCTTCGCTCGATCGTACCCCGCCTCCACGATCCGGCGAATCTCCTGATCAATCGCTTTCGCCGTTTCGTTGGACATGTGCACGCGCTGGCTCTGCGAATAACCGAGGAACGTCTCGCCCTGCTGTTCTTCATATTGCAGCGGGCCGAGCTTATCGGACATGCCCCATTGTGTCACCATATCGCGAGCCAGCTTGGTTGCATACTGGATATCGCCTGACGCGCCCGAACTGACTTTATCATAGCCGAAGATCAGCTCTTCGGCGACGCGACCACCCATCGAAACGGCAAGGTTCGCATACATCTTGTCGCGGTGATAGGAGTAATTGTCCCGCTCTGGCAGGCGCATCACCATACCGAGAGCACGCCCGCGCGGAATGATCGTCGCCTTGTGGATGGGATCGGACGCAGGCTCGTGCACAGCGACGATGGCATGACCCGCCTCATGATAGGCGGTCATCTTCTTCTCGTCTTCGGTCATGACCATGGACTTGCGCTCGGCGCCCATCATGACCTTGTCCTTGGCGGCTTCGAACTCTGCGCTGGCGACAAGGCGCTTGCCACGTCGTGCGGCCATCAGCGCCGCCTCGTTCACAAGGTTGGCGAGGTCGGCGCCAGAAAAGCCCGGCGTGCCGCGCGCAATGGTGCGGGCATCGACATCCGGTGCGAGCGGCACCTTCTTCATGTGAACTTCGAGAATCTTGACGCGGCCTTCGATATCTGGACGCGGCACCACGACCTGGCGGTCGAAACGGCCCGGGCGGAGGAGTGCCGGGTCCAGCACATCAGGCCTGTTGGTTGCGGCGATGATGATGATGCCCTCGTTCGCCTCAAAGCCATCCATCTCGACGAGGAGCTGATTGAGCGTCTGTTCGCGTTCGTCATTGCCGTTGCCGAGGCCCGCACCACGATGACGGCCCACGGCGTCGATTTCGTCGATGAACACGATGCAAGGCGCGTTTTTCTTCGCCTGCTCAAACATATCGCGCACGCGCGATGCGCCTACACCGACGAACATCTCAACGAAATCCGAGCCGGAAATGGTGAAGAACGGCACGCCCGCCTCGCCTGCAATCGCGCGGGCGAGCAAGGTCTTGCCGGTGCCCGGAGAACCGACCAGTAGAGCGCCTTTGGGGATCTTGCCGCCAAGACGCGCGAATTTCTGCGGGTCTTTCAGGAACTCGACGATTTCCTGAAGCTCTTCCCGCGCTTCATCAATGCCGGCGACATCATCAAAGGTGACGCGACCTTGCTTCTCCGTGAGCAGTTTGGCCTTGGACTTGCCAAAGCCCATTGCACCACCAGCGCCGCCGCCCTTCTGCATCTGGCGCAGAACGAAAAATGCCACACCAAGAATCAAGAGGAACGGGAGCGACTGATAGAGCAGCACCATCCAGAAACTTGGCTGCTCCTCTGCTTTGCCGCTATATTTGACGTTATAGTCATCAAGCAGGGTAACGAGGCCGTTGTCGTTCACCGGAACGGTAGCGAATTTCTGACCGTTGTTGAGAGTGCCGACGATATGATCAGGGCCGATCGAGACTTCCTTGACCTGCCCTTCCTGGATCTTGGTACGGAAATCCGAGTAGGCGATACCAGTGCCGGTACTGGCGGCATCACGCCCTTCCACCAGCGACACGACGAGCAATAGCGCGAAAACCACGCCTGCCCATATCATCGCGCTCCTGATCCAGGGATTGCCTTGCTGCGGTTCCTTGTCGTCGTTCATCTTACCCTCTTGTTACCCGCCCAAGATAAGGCGGGCAGCACAAATAACAATGGCTCACCGGTGTTTTCGCGGGGGCGCAGCACAGATCGTCCACTGCTTGCCGCCACTTATCAACCAATGGCCTATGGAAACCTTCTTACCACATAATAGCTGAACAAGTGCTTGATCGATTGTATCGCCACGTGGGGAAGGAGAGTCCGTGTCCGCATGGGCGATCAGACTGACGAGCAGACGCCGCTGCACCTCGCGCGGAAAGTTGTGGGCGTTTAGCACCCAGCCCCCCTTCCCGTCTTCGCGAATGTGCCGCGTAGCAAGATCATCGACCAGCCATACGAGTGCGTCTTCGGCATCGGCACAGGCGGAGGCGCTACGCGAAGCCGCAATCGGATCAAGCCAGTCTATACCTTTCAGATTTTTGCGCATCTCAACCCGGTCGAACCGGCTGTCATCATTGCTGGGGTCGTGTACATAAGGAATCTCGCGCGCTGAAACTATCTCCTCCAGTTCCGCCCGCCGCCAGCAAAGCAGCGGACGCAGAACCTTTCCATTGCGCGATCGCACTCCAGCCAACCCGCCAACACCAGAAGCGCGGTTGAGACGCATCAGGAGCGTCTCCAATTGATCGTCGGCATGATGCGCTGTCATAATCCAGTCGAGATTGTGAGTGACGCGCCAATCCTCCAGCAATGCATAGCGCACGGCCCGCGCCGCTGATTGGATGCTGCCGGTTATGGCCTTATTTGGCGTCAAAATCGCATGGGATATAGTTTGAGTCTCACACCAGTGTTCGACCATCTCTGCCTCAGCCCGCGCATCGGACCGCAATTGATGATCAACCGTAGCCGCCCATACATGACCAGGTAATGCTTGCGCCGCCAGCCACAACAGCGCCATGCTGTCTGGTCCTCCGGATACAGCAATGCCAAAGCGTGCGCTTTCGATTTCATCCACACCGATCAGAGCGGCGCAATCACTCCGAAACCGTTCAACCCACCATTCACTGGCCGCACTTGGCACGGGCGCGGCCCTTCTCCATCATAGATTTCTGTGTAGCGCTGAGCTTGGTGCCATATTCATCCGCAAGCGACTCATAGGCGAGGCATGCATCTTTCAAACGCTTCATCTGGATGAGCGATTCCCCAAGCCATACCAGGCTTTCCGCGGCCCTGTCGCCGGTGGGACGGAGGCGGTAATTTTCATAGAGAGTTTTGGCGGCGAGCGTCACCTTGCCATCGTCATAATAAGCACGCCCCAAAAGATTTTGCGTGCGGCTACCGATGGAGGTTGAGCCATATTTGTCGAGCGTTGTTTTAAGCTGCGCCTGTGCCTCGGGGTAGAATTTTGCACTCCACAGGCGGAAACCATATGTGAAGGCATCATTAGCGGCGTCTCCGCTCGCGGGCTTTTCTATAGCTGCTACAGCTGCCTTGCGCGCCTCATCCGCACTGCCTGTAGCGGCAACTGCGCTTGGTTTAGTCGGTAATGGCTTTGGCGCAGGAGTAGCTGCCACCGCTTTAGGTGCAGGAGACGGCGCTGCTGGCGTGACGGAAGGCACAGGCGTAGGGGCGACAGACGCAACCGGCGGCGTAGCTTGCGTCTTCAACTCCTCGAACTTCTGCTCAAGCAGCTTCAGACGATAGCTGTTCTGCTCCACCTGCCCGGTCAGGGTCGCCTGCTGACTTTCAAGTGCCGTCACACGTGCCAGCAGATCTGTGACAGGTGTTGAGGATGGCGGCGGCGCGGCTGCAACGGGTTCAGCTGCTATTATATCTGGTTCGACTGGCGCACCACCGGGAAACACCTTTCGCTGAACCGCTCGCACTTCCTTCTCCAGCCTGTCCACGCGCTTCTCGATAGGAACAACTGGATCAGCGGCCAATGCCTGATTTGCCAGCGCCACTGCGCCGCTCATAGTGAAACAGAGTGCCAAAACCTTGGTAGTCGAGTGACGCATGATGGAGAAAACCCTGAAAAAGCGAATGCACAGACCATAGACTGGCCGACGCAAAAATAAAGTGAATGGATTGCTTAGCGAACCAGAATCATTGCCCGGGGGCAGACTGGTCAGAAGGCTGCGCTGTTATGGCCGCCTCGTCCATTGCTTTAAGCGTAGACGGGCTTAGTGCCACTGGCTTCCGGGCCTGCGTTTGAGGGAGGGCCGGTGCGCTTGGCACAGTCGCAGCCGCAGGTGATATGGCAGCTGGCGCAGGTTTCTGTACGGCAGGTCGGGCAAGCAGAGCGGTGGCACTGATTGGCATATCAGAGATAGTTTTTTCAGGCGGACCTAATGGCGCGACAGGCTCTCCGCCTACCGTAACGGCTAGGGCATTCGGCCGCCCTGTGAGTATCATCGGATTATCAGCCTGCTCCGGTACAGTATAACTTTCGCCTTTGACCATCTGCTTTTCGAGAAGGCGCGTCCCTTGCGCATCATATATGCGAAGCCAGACGTCCTGAACGGCCGTGATTACGACCGGCCCATTGCTGGCAGATTGCGTTGAGAGCGATGTAGGGACAGGCAGCTTCTGCACCGCAGGATGTACAGCCACGCGATTTGAAAGATCAGAGATTTCCTGATCTGTGGAGGCAGAAAAGAACTGCGTACGCCACACGGCGTAGGCTGTTCCCAACAATATTGCCAGAATTGCTGCAACCCATGCAAGCCGACGTGGAGGAATTCTAGCCGGATCGACCGGCTCGAACATTTCATAGCGATCAGCTGGGTCAGCCGCGCCCAGTTCAGCGCGTACGCCACGCGCAACCTCGACTTCGTCTGCGCCTACAGCACGGGCGTAAGCGCGTGCAAAACCTACGGCATATGGCGTTCCGGGCAGGGCAGAAAAATCGCTCCGCTCTATGGCTTCAAGCTGGCGTTGAGCTACGCGTGTAACCTCAGCCACTTCAGCGATGGTCATACCGCGTTGTTCACGAGCGGCACGCAGCAGATCGCCAGGGCGATCCTCCATCATCTGAGTCCAACTTTCGTCATCCAGAACAATCTCGTTCACGTCCTCGCCCCTAAAAAAGGGGCCGCTGATGCGACCTCTTATTGTGTCTATGCCGATTGGTCACGCGCAACGAACCGGCAATTCCTTGGAACAGTTACTGATTTTTTTCACGTAGTTAGCCCGCTGTCAACGACAGCCCGTCGTCTTATTCGGTCCACTAACCTTGTAAAATGTATAAAATAGACGCTTTTGAGCTGTCAAACACGTTAACAAGTTCGGTTACAGGTCAATTTCGTTTTGCTCGGCATAGTCAAGGAGGGCCATGCGAATATCACCGTGCGTTTGCGTCAGCATATTCTGTACTGCATCGCTGAGTGGTGCGAGTTCAAGAGATCGGATCATGGCTTTAACAGGTCCGATCGATGCCGGAGTGATTGACAGCCGACGGATGCCGAGGCCTACCAGCGCCATCGCCTCCAATGTACGCCCTCCCATCTCTCCGCAAACTCCAACCGGCACATTGGCTGCAACGCTGGCGCGCACAATCCGATTGAGAAAACGCAGAATAGCAATGCTCAACCAGTCATAGCGCTCCGCAAGCTTTGGGTGAGCCCGATCAGCCGCAAAAAGGAACTGTGTTAGGTCGTTGGTGCCAATTGACAGAAAGTCGAGCTTGGGAAGCAATATATCTAGCACTTCCGCGAGAGCCGGCACTTCCAGCATGGCGCCATATTTAATGCTGGTCGGGAGCATTTTACGTCGCTCGACCAACCATTGACGCTGATGTTCGAACAAATCCCGCGCAGCATCGAATTCCCATGGTTCCGAGATCATCGGAAACATGACGTGGAGCGTGCGGCCCGCAGAAGCCTCCAGTAGGGCGCGTGCTTGCGCTTTCATGAGGCCATCGCGTTCAAGGCTAAGGCGCAATGCCCGCCAGCCCATCGCCGGATTTTCCTCGACCATCTCTTCATCATGATGGAGGTAAGGCAATGCCTTGTCGCCACCGATATCGAGAGTGCGAAAGATAACCGGGCGATCCCCCGCTGCATCCATAACATCGCGGTATAGGCGTTGCTGGCGTTCCCGTTGAGGCATGGTCGCGGATACGAGGAACTGGAACTCGGTACGGAAAAGTCCGATGCCATCCGCACCTGTCACTTCAAGCGCCCCTACATCATCTCTCAGACCAGCATTGACCATGAGTTCGATTTTGACGCCGTCCTTGGTGACGGTGGGCTGCTCACGAAGTTCCGCATATTTGGCGCGACGCTTTTGGCTCAGCTCAAGCTTACTCTCGAACGCCTCGTCCATATCCGGCGACGGACGAACGAAGAGACGGTTTTCACTGACATCCAGCAGGATGAGGTCGCCCTCATTGATGAGGTGACGCACATCCTTCACACGCCCCATGACGGGTACGCCCATTGCGCGCGCAACAATTGTTACATGTGCAGTCAGCGACCCTTCCTCAAGGATCACGCCCTTGAGACGACGCCGATCATATTCCAGAAGCTCGGCCGGACCGAGATTGCGCGCAATAAGAATAGCGTCCTGCCTCAACCCCAACTGCGCAGCGGTGCCGAGCTGCCCTGATACGATCCGCAACAAGCGATTGGAGAGATCCTCCAGATCGTGCATCCGATCTCGCAGCAACGGATCGTCGATCTGGCGCATACGCATTCTGGTGCGCTGCTGCACGCGTTCGATCGCTGCTTCAGCAGTAAGGCCACTGTCAATCGCTTCGTTGATGCGGCGTGACCAGCCTTCGTCATAGGCGAACATCTTATAGGTGGCGATCACCTCCTGATGCTCACCATCTACACCAAATTCGGATGTGCCAGCGAGGCCATCGATCTGCTCGCGCATCTTAGTGAAGGCCGAGTAGACGCGGGCACGTTCGACCTCGATGTCTTCCGCAACAGTGTGCTCGATATTGACGCGCGGTTGGTGAAACACAGCCTGCCCGCGTGCCATGCCCATCACCAGCTGGAGACCAGACACAATCTGCGTTCCCGTACCACCGATGCGCACATCGCTCGGCCCTTCATCCGCTAGGCCGGCATTCGCGATCAGCTCAGACAAGACCATAGCTACAGTCTGGAGTGCCTCGATCTCGACCTCTTCATAACGGCGAGGCTCGAGATGCTGGACGCAGAGAACACCTACAGCATTTTCCCGGCGCACAATCGGCACACCGGCGAAGCTGTGAAACATTTCTTCGCCGGTTTCGGGGCGATAGGCGAAATCCGGGTGAGCCGCCGCTTCATCAAGATTCAGCGTCTCGACATGCTTGGCGATGGTGCCGACAAGACCTTCACCGGGCGCAAGTCGGGTAACGTGAACGGCTTCCTGCTTGAGGCCGCGTGTTGCATACAGCTCAAGCACACCCTCGCGCAGTAGATATATCGAGCAGACTTCGCTCGACATCGCCTGCCCGATTATGTCTACAACCTTGTTGAGCTTGCCTTGCGCATTGGTGCGCGCTGCCATAACTTCATGCAGACGAATGAGAATCTGGCGGGCAGCGGCGGCAGGACTATCAGGCATAGAATACCGCTATCAGAAAGGCAGTGCACCTGCCAAGCTCTTGCTCACCCAAGCGAACAAGAGATGGGTTCTACTTAGAGCAATTCGCCCTTCCATTTGGCTAGTGCGCGAACTAGTTTATCTGATTTTTCTGCAAATTCGCTGGTAAAAATACGCTCAGCCTCTTCGCGACGCGATGTAACAGCGTACCTCAATACATTGGCTGCTGTCTGGTGAAACTCGGCATGCAGGCGTCGCACGACCTGATAGGGCTTACCTTCTTTGATCACACTATCGATCTCATCGCCGTGGATCCAGCGTCCGAACGGGCAACGATCGTCCTTGCATGCCTTGTCAGGGTCAATTTCGCTTGCGCCAGTCGACATCGCAACACGCAATTTGAGCTTCCATGCCCCATGCGCGCCTATTGCGTCGTTAAGACGCTCCACAGCCTGCGATTTGATCATCCTTCTTCCTAGCTACATCAATGTCTTATATTTAGCGGGCCATGTAGCCGCAAAACTTTGACAAGATGTGAACGAGGGAGTGTCAGACCCGGGACAGCGCAACCTCGGCCTGGGAGATCAGTTCTGCGAGGATATCCGCGACCGGTTCTTCCTTGCTCACCATGCCCACCGACTGCCCCGCCATCAGCGAGCCGTTCTCTATATCGCCGTCGATCACCGCGCGGCGCAGCGCGCCTGCCCAATAATGCTCGATTTCAAGCTGCGCCGCCATCATGTCGACCTTGCCCTCATCGAGCATCTGCGCGACCTCGCGCTGCTTCTGGGTGAAGGCCTCGGTGCCTGCGTTCTTGAGAGCGCGCACCGGAATCACCGGCAAGCGAGGGTCGATCTGTACACTGGCAATCGCGTCACGCGCGTTGGCGCGCAGGAAGGCCTTCTTGAACGCCGGATGCGCGATGCTCTCGGTCGCGCAGACAAAGCGCGTACCGAGCTGAACCCCCGCCGCGCCCATCTCCAGATAGGAGGCAATCGCCTCGCCGCGCCCGATGCCGCCCGCAACGAACACCGGCACTTCGCCCGCCAGTTCCGGCAAGATCTCCTGCGCCAGCACGCTGGTCGCGACCGGGCCAATATGGCCGCCCGCCTCCATGCCCTCGATGATCAGCGCATCGACGCCGGAACGGACCAGTTTCTTCGCCAGTGCCAAGGCAGGTGCGAAGCAGATCACCTTTGCGCCGCTCTCCTTGATTGCCTCGATGCTGCCTTTGGGCGGCAAGCCCCCGGCTAGCACGATATGCGTCACCTCATGCTTCGCGCACACCGCGATCAGGTCCATCAGCTGCGGATGCATGGTGATGAGATTGACGCCAAACGGCTTGGTGGTGAGCGCCTTCGTCGCCGCGATCTCTTTATCCAGCAGCTCCGGTGTCATCGCTCCGCAGGCGATCAATCCGAAGCCGCCCGCATTGCTGACGGCGGCGACGAGATTGCGCTCGCTCACCCAGCTCATCGCGCCGCAAATGATTGCGACCTCGGACCCAAGCAACGCGGTGCCCCGCGCCATCAGCTCCTTCAGGCGTGCGCTCAAGCAGCCTGCTCCGCGTCCAGCCCATAGGCGGTATGCAGCACGCGTACGGCAAGCTCCGTCTCGTCCTCGTCGATCAGCACCGAAACCTTGATCTCGCTGGTCGAGATCGCCTCGATGTTGATGCCGCGCTCGGCCAGCGCCTTGAACATGGTCGCCGCGACACCCGCATGGCTCCGCATGCCAACGCCGACGACGCTCACCTTGGAGACTTCCGCGTCCGTAATCAGGCGGTTGAACCCAATCTCGGCCTTGCGGCTTTCCAATATGTCCACGCTGCGTGCAAGATCGGCGCGCGGCACGGTAAAGGTAACGTCCGTCTCCGCATTATCCTTGCTGTCGTTCTGGATAATCATGTCGACGTTGATGCTGGCGTCTGCGAGCGGGCCGAAGATGCTCGCTACCGCGCCGGGCTTGTCCGGCACGCGGGTCACGATGACCTTCGCTTCGTTCTTGTCGACCGCGATACCGGTGATGAGCTGACGTTCCATGTCGCTTCCTTCTATTTCCTCTTCGCCGACAATCATCGTGCCGGGTTCATCATCATTGCTGGGTTCGTCGAAGGAGCTGAGCACCTGAACGCGAACCTTTTCCTTCATCGCGAGCGCGACTGAACGCGTCTGTAACACTTTGGAACCTACCGAGGCCAGCTCAAGCATTTCCTCATAGGTAACCTTGTCGAGCTTGCGCGCGCGGGAGACGATACGCGGGTCGGTGGTGTAGACGCCGTCGACGTCGGTATAGATGTCGCAGCGATCAGCCTTCACTGCCGCCGCAACCGCGACCGCCGATGTGTCAGAGCCGCCACGGCCCAGCGTCGAAACGCGCCCATCCTCCATCTGGCCCTGAAAGCCGGGGATGACGGCGACCTGCCCGCTCTGCATTGCGGCGAGCAGCGCGCTCGTTTCGATAGTGTCGATGCGCGCCTTGCTGTGCGCTTCGCTGGAGCGGATCGGGAGCTGCCAACCAAGCCAGCTACGCGCCTCGACGCCCATCGCTTTCAAAGTCATCGCCAGCAAGCCGCTGGTGATCTGCTCCCCCGCCGCCACAACCACGTCATATTCGGCAGGGTCGTAAAGCGGGCTCGCTTCCTTGCAGAAACCGACGAGCCGGTCCGTCTCGCCCGCCATAGCGGAAACGACAACGGCAACCTCATTCCCCTGATCGACCACATGTTTGACACGCGCGGCAACGTTACGAATTCGCTCCATCCCCGCCATCGAGGTGCCACCGAATTTCATCACTATGCGCGCCATATTTGCTGCCGTATCCGTTTGTCGTTAGGAAGCGGGGCAGTGATACCACCCTGCGAGAAAACCGCGTCGCTATAGTAAGCAAGGACCGATATGGCAAGCAGCCCCGAAACCACCATCAACCCTACTGAGGCGCGGCATTTTGGCGCGCTGGCGGAGGACTGGTGGAACCCGAAGGGCAGCAGCGCTATGCTGCACAAGCTCAACCCGGTGCGGCTGCGCTATATCCGGATGGCGATTGATTCGCATTGGGGTAGTGACGGACGCGAGATGCGTCCGCTCGCGGGGAAGCGCGCGCTTGATGTCGGCTGCGGTGCGGGCCTGTTGTGCGAGCCATTGGCGCGGCTCGGCGCGGAGGTTGTGGGCATTGATGCCGCGCCGGAGAATATCGCGGCGGCTAAAGCGCACGCTGAGAAGCAGGGATTACAGATCGATTACCGCGCGACCGGGGTCGAGGCATTGGGAATGGCGGCGCAGTTCGATCTCGTCACATCTATGGAGGTGATCGAGCATGTCACCGACCCCGCCCTGTTCGTGCGCGGTCTGGCGGATGCGCTGGCACCCGGCGGACTGATGATCCTATCCACCCCAAATCGCACCCCCCTCTCCCGCCTCGCGATGATCGGGATCGGCGAGGGGCTGGGCTTCATCCCCAAAGGCACGCACAACTGGAGTCAATTCCTGACGCCTGATGAACTCACAGATATGCTCGCCGATGTTGGTTTGAAGAGTTTCAACATGCGTGGCATCAGCTTCGATCCACGCACTGGCTTCGTGCTCAATGACGATACCAAGCTGAATTACATTCTCTGCGCTAGCCCTAAATAGGGAGCAATCTTAAGCCTTCAGGCTATCAATCCAACCAGATGGCCGCTAGCGATCAGGTTGGTCATGCGCTTGCCGTCGATCTCGATCCAGTCAGCCGTCAATTCGACCTTTCTGTCTGCCACTTGGGAGACGAGGTGATTGATAGTGATGCAATCCGGCGCGGAAATCTCAATATCTGCATATGATTCTATATTGCTTGACTCAATGATGTAGCGCCCACTGCGATAAGAAAACTGCCAGCTGTCATCAGGTGGAGACCAGATATTGGCATGGATAACTGACTCTGGAATCCCCATGCTCGTCATGAGTGTAAGGGTAATCAGAGTGGCACCATTATTATTAATGGGCGGCGCAAAACCTATTGGCGCATAGCCCGCTACCATCACTGGGATTGACGTATTGCGAATAAGCGCCGCTCCACCCACCCGGAGACGCGGCATAGATGGATTATATGGAAGCTGATGACGCAAAAATTGTGTGTCTCTCGCGATGGGACGCTTTAGGAGGGCGGTATATTGCGATCTCTCGAGTGGATGCGCGGCGATCGTTTTGAAACAAGGCTGACAAAGCAGTACTACCGCTGGTGCAGACCAGCCGGCTTCGTCCTCAACTGGAAACTGGTAAAAGCTGTATATTGTTACGCCGCAGCGAACGCAGCCATATCCGCATCGATGTCGTATCTGAGACTGAACGGATTCCTGTAATTTCGCAGCGTCAATTAGGGTGGGTACCGCCACGCTCTCACCTTCCCGGACCAGCACAAACGCTATTGATGCGTGCGCATTGACCAAGCCTTCAGCGTAGCACCCTCCCCAAATGCCTTTATGTGTAGAGTTTCAGCAATTCACCGCCCGGTCAATAGTCGAACGGCACGACGCCAATTCAATCGAGCTAAATATGTGGAGCATGCTGAACGGATCAGCAGGATTGCTGATTGACCATCGCTTTTGCCATTTGTGACAAGCGTTCGCTCATTGCCTGCGCAAGGTCGGAGTTCATCTCCTTCTGATCAGATATTGCCCTTTGCATGGCATCTGACCACTGCTGGCCTATCGCGCCGGAAATCGGAAATGCGCGGTGGAGGGACATCACGCACTTGCCTTGGTCAAACCAGTCTTTTGGCCCGCCCATCCACGCCTTCAGAAATTGAGTCAGTCCTTTCTGAACCGGACCAAGGTCTTCTGCATGGATCGCGCGCAGGTCTGCATAGGCCGATTCAGTGTCCATCAATTCATAGAAGCGATCAACTATGGCCTCGACGACGTCGGCACCACCGGCAATCTCATAAGGTGTTTTTGGACGCGATGCTGGCTGATCCACGGCATTAATCTCCCGAATATTTTGTTCAGGTAATGCCATGGTAGCACGCTGCGTTCCTTGACCTTGGTCAACGCGGAGCGAGCGAAAGCAACTTTAGTGCGCCTTACCCCAGCTTTTCCCGGTGCCAACCTCAACCACTAATGGTACTGATATATCGACGAGCGGCGCTGCGGCATTTTCCATTACCTCACGGATAACAGCAGCGGCAGCATCAACGTCTTCTTGCGCAAGCTCGAACACCAATTCATCATGCACCTGGAGCAGCATCTTTACACTCTGAAGCCCCGCCCTATCCAATGCTGCCCCCATGCGATTCATGGCTCGCTTGATAATGTCTGCCGACGTGCCCTGGATCGGCGCGTTGATTGCAGCACGCTCCGCTCCCTGTCGCTCGTGCATTACAGACGCCTTGATGCGGGGAAACCATGTCTTGCGACCGAATAATGTCTCAGTGAAGCCGTGCGCGCGAGCCTTCTCGAGCGTCTCGTTGATATAGGCGGCTATGCCCGGGAAGCGTTCATAATAACGCGAAATCATATCTTGCGCTTCGTCTGGGCTAATTTCCAGCCTTGCAGCAAGCCCCCAGCGGGAAATTCCATAGAGGATCGAGAAATTGATCGTCTTCGCGCGCCCGCGGGTATCACGATTGACTTCACCAAACAGCTCTTGCGCGGTCGCGGCATGAATATCCTCGCCGCGTGCAAAAGCCTCCTTCAATGCCGGGACATTCGCCATATGGGCCGCGAGACGCAATTCTATCTGGCTATAGTCCGCAGACATCAAAACTTTACCCTCCTCAGCGACGAAAGCATCGCGGATCTGCCTGCCGGTCTCCGTGCGGATCGGGATATTCTGGAGGTTGGGATCTGTAGAGGAAAGGCGTCCGGTCTGAGCCCCAGTTAACGAGTAGCTTGTATGGACGCGTCCCGTTGTCGAATTGATCTGCGCCTGCAATGCATCGGTATAGGTGGATTTTAGCTTGGCTAGCTGCCTCCAATCGAGCACCTTGCGCGCAATCTCCGCGCCTTCCGCAGCAAGCTTTTCCAGTACGGTGACATCGGTGGAATAAGCGCCGGTCTTGCCTTTCTTGCCACCCTTATAACCCATTTTATCGAACAGGACCGCGCCTAGCTGTTGTGGGCTAGCAATGGTGAACGGTTGCCCGGCCATATTATGTATTTCGCCTTCCAGCCTGGATAAACCCTCAGCGAATTCTCCGGAAAGGCGAGAGAGATAGTCGCGGTCAACCCGTATCCCTTCACGCTCCATCTGCGCAACAACGGGAACAAGCGGTCTGTCTACAAGCTCATAAACGCGAGTGACATGCTCGCTATGCAGGCGTGGTTTCAATACCTGCCAAAGGCGGTAAGTCACTTCCGCGTCTTCGGCAGCATATTCGGTCGCGCGATCAAGCGGCACCTCAGCAAAGCTGATCGCCTTCTTGCCAGTGCCAGTTACGTCCTTGAAGCTGATACACTGATGGTCGAGCAGCGTACGCGCGAGTTCATCCATGCCTTGCCCGCCGAGCCCCTTCCCTGCTTCAAGATCAAAGGCAAGAAGGATCGTGTCGTCGTAGGGCTTGATAGTGATGCCGCCCAGCCGTGCAACTTTCGCGGCCCGTTCAAGCACGTTCATATCATATTTGAGGTTGTGACCAACCTTGAGCACGCCCTCGTCTTCCAGCAGAGACTTCAGAGCCGCGAGCGCGTGACCTGTGTCAATCTGTGTCGGCTTCTCCGCAAACATATCGGTGCCGCCATGCGCCAATGGCACATAGCAAGCCTTACCCGGCCCAGTGGACAGACTGAACCCAACCATGTTGGCTGCCACCGAATCCAGCGCATCTGTCTCTGTATCGACCGCCACTACGCCTTCAATGCGTGCTAGTGCGATCCAACGTTCCAGTGCTGCCATGTCCGTAACAGTCTCATAAAGGCTACGGTCGATGGGGCATGAATCTATCCTCGCAGGTGCCGTAGCTTCTGATTGGGAAGCTGGTCGCGAGCTGGTCGCTGTATGCAATTGATTGGCCCGGCTTCCTGGAGCGGTGCCGCTGTTCAATCGGGCTAGCAGCGAATTAAATCCTTGATCCTCCAGAAACGCGCGTAGCGGATCGGGCGGGATCTCCCCCAGCTTCAGATCGTCAAGGGGATCGGGCAGCGGGACTTCGGAATGCAACTCCACCAATTGTCGCGAGAGCCGCGCCATATCCTCGTGCTCGATCAGATTCTCGCGCATTTTGGATGGTTTCATATATGGAACGGCTGCGAAAACTCCGTCAAGTGTGCCATACTCATTGATGAGCTTTGAGGCCGTCTTGGGGCCAATACCGGGCACGCCGGGCACGTTATCGACGCTGTCCCCCATCAGCGCCAGAACATCGCCGAGTTTGTCCGGAGCCACGCCGAACTTGTCCATCACATAGCTATCCGCGCGTCGCTCGTTTTTCATCGTGTCGAGCATATCGACGCCGGGCTGGATCAATTGCGCAAGATCCTTGTCAGACGAGACGATCGTCACATGCCATCCACGCGCCAACGCCGCTTTGGTATAACTCGCGATGATGTCGTCAGCCTCGAACCCCTGCTCCTCAATGCACGGCAGCGAAAAGGCTCGCGTCGCTTCACGGATTAATGGAAATTGCGGAACCAGATCCTCAGGCGCAGGCGGACGATTAGCCTTGTAGTGCTCATAGAGATCATTGCGGAATGTGGTGCCGGACTTGTCGAGGATGACCGCCATATGCGTCGGACCATCTGCCTCGTGCAGGTCTTTAGCCAGTTTCCACAGCATGGAGGTATAGCCATAGACAGCGCCTGCAGGCACGCCGTGCTTGTTGGTTAATGGCGGAAGCTGATGATAGGCGCGGAAGATGTATCCACTACCGTCTATCAGATAGAGATGGTTGGGTGGTGTTTGATTCTGCTCTGGCATTGCGGAGGGATAGCTGAGCGAACCGACGCTGCCAAATGACTATTGCCCTATCTGCGCTCAGCGCGCGGCGATGGAGTACCCAGTGCCATTGCCTAGCGTTCCATCGTGTGAGGCCGCAACCGCACGCGCAACGCCCTGCATCACCGCCCAGCGCTCAGGGATCGATACAGTCGTGCTCGCAATCATCACCGCGACGGCATAGCTGGTTCCGTCTGGAGCGGTCATGATGCCGACATCGTTGAACCCGGTCGCTCTGGGATAAAGTTCCTGGCCTGTACCGGTCTTGTGTGCGTAGCTCCAGTCCGTAGGTACGCCGCCCTTGATCCGCTGGCGGCCGGTTTTCGCCTCGTGCATCACTTCCAGAAGATATTCGGTCGACGCGGGTGAGAGCATCTCGCCGCGCTTCAGCTTGGCAAGCGCATAGGTGATGCTGGTTGGTGCCGCACCGTCGATAGGATTTGCCAGATAATCGTCGAGAGCCTTTTCGCGCACAGCCTTGGGCAGCGCAGCGCGTGCTGCCTCAAAACCACGCCCGAAGGCCATCTTCTGGTTCCATTCAAGTCCGGATGTCGTGCTCTGCAAAATCCGTTCCCCTGGACCAAAACGAACATTGGGAACGAAGCGTCGCGCAAGGAAACCACGAATCGCATCCGGACCGCCGACCCGACGCAGCACAGCGTCATTGGCCGTGTTGTCGCTCTCGGTCATGGCGCGATGCATCAGATTAGCCACGTCAGTGGTATAGCCGTTCTGCGTCACCATCGCAGCGAGCGGCTGGTGAAACAGAGTCAGGTCGGTTGGTTTAAGAGTAACGGGGTCCATCAGCGTAAGCTTGCCACGATCGACCGCGTCCAGGGCCGTCATCGCCACCCACAGCTTGGAGACACTTTGCTGTGGCATCAAACTATCAGCGTTATACGTGGCTTCCCAATCGGCATCGACCCGGCGCACTGAAATGCCGACCGTGCCGCGGAACTGGCTGCCCAGAGCCTCAATAGCTGCACGTAATTGCGCAGGAGCCTTGGCACGGCTCTGCGCTACGGTAATGTCGTTGAATTTGACTGGAGAGGTAAACAGCGTGGGAGATACGGCCCGGCTAGAGGTGAAGGAAGAGGCCGCCATCACTCCCGTTGCAATAAATACCGCAGCAACAGCTTTCGGCCAATGCCTGAGATGCGTACCTTGGCGATACCGATAATTGCCTTTGCCGCTACGCTTTACTTTCATTCCACCCGCTAACCCGTGTTTCCTACCTTCGACTAACTCTGTGGTTTTATTCGAAAGTAACTGCATTGCCCTGTGAGGCAGAATAGCGCGATTATGTTCGCTCGATAAAGGGAATATGCGACGAATGATTCAAATATTCCGTTAACCCGTGAAAAATATGGTTTAAATCCAGCATTTGAGCGGCAATGAAGTACTTATGGCTGAAACTACACCCACCATTGAGTACTCCCGCAGGCATATTATCCGGCTAGGTGCTAACGTCATAGCCGGTTGCCTACTGCCATGGTTACCAAAAGCCGCACAGGCAGCGCCATTCACGTCGCAACGCCTCACGATTACGACGCGCGGCCTACGCAGCGCCCAGGGCAAGGACATTATACTCATCCCCGGTTTGGCAAGTGGTCCAGCAGTATGGTCTCCGCTGTTATCGCAATTGGATGGTCACCGGCTGCATCTAGTTCAGATTAACGGATTTGCGAAAAGTCCCGCCGGTGCCAACGCAACCGGCCCCCTGCTAGCGCCTCTCTCAGACGAAGTTGCGAGATATATATCTTCTCAGAACATTCACAGCCCAATCATCCTCGGTCATAGCATGGGCGGAACACTTGCAATGATGCTTGGGTTGCGCACATCGGTCTGCGCTTCTCAGATCATTGTGATCGATATGCTACCCGATGGCTCCGCTATGGTTGGGGGCACTGCGCAAGGATTCGGTTATCTCGCAGGGCAGTTAAAGGGATATTTGACCGGGACCAAGGCCGGACGGCAGATTTTGGCTGACATGGTGAACCAAACTCCAGAGGGTAGGAACAGTGACGTCCGTGTGATTGCTCAATCGCTGACAGAGCTTGCTCAAACAGATTTGAGGCCACAATTGAAACGCCTTTCCAGCCCTCTCACAGTGATAGCTGCATTGCCTGGCCGGGCCGACATCGATTCAGCACAGATGAGAAGATATCGGCAAGCGTATGCCTCTGCGCCTAAGGTTAAAATTATGGGCGTAGGGCCAAGCGGACATATGGTGATGCATGATCAACCACAAAAGCTAGCGGACGTTATCCGAAAACTTATCGAATAAAAAATGCATTTCTTGACTCAGGTCAACGAGTGGCAAGGTAAACAGAGCTAGCCAGACTGTGACTTGGGAGCAATCTCTTGCTTCTCTGTCAGAGGCGTCTTCCCACGCCTCCTCCTCGGCACTTAATGGGGCGCGCGCCTTCGGGTCGCGCCCCTTTTTTTTGGTGCCAACATTATAACGCAAAAAACTCCCCTGCAAAGGGGAGTTTTCACGTCGCTATAGGCTATTTGCCTAGTGCGCTAATGCTTTGACGATATCCTCGACCATTTTCTTGGCATCGGCGAGGAGCATCATGGTGTTGTCCATGTAGAACACATCGTTATCGACACCAGCATAGCCGACACCGCCCATGGAGCGCTTGACGAACAGCACCGACTTGGCGTTCGCAACCTCGAGGATCGGCATGCCGTATATCGGTGAGGTCTTGTCGGTTTTGGCCGCCGGGTTGGTGACGTCGTTCGCACCAATGACGAAGGCGACGTCTGCCTGAGAGAACTCGCTGTTGATGTCCTCCAGCTCGAACACCTCGTCATAAGGCACGTTCGCTTCGGCCAGCAGCACGTTCATATGGCCGGGCATACGGCCCGCGACCGGGTGGATCGCATATTTGACCGAGACGCCCTCTTTCTTGAGAAGATCGCCCATCTCGCGCAGCGCGTGCTGCGCTTGCGAGACCGCCATGCCGTAGCCCGGAACGATGATAACGCTCTCGGCTTGGCTCATAAGGAACGCGGCATCGTCGGCCGAGCCGCGCTTCCATGGACGCTGCTCTTTCGCCTCGCCACCGGAAACAGCTGCCTCGGCCCCGAATCCGCCTGCGATCACTGAGAGGAAGCCACGGTTCATCGCCTTGCACATGATGTAGCTGAGGATCGCGCCGGAGCTACCCACCAGTGCGCCGGTGATAATCATCGCGCTGTTGTGCAACGTGAAGCCCATCGCCGCCGCGGCCCAGCCCGAATAGCTGTTCAACATCGAGACGACCACCGGCATATCCGCACCGCCGATCGGGATGATCAGCAGGAAGCCGATGAAGAAGGAGAGCGCCGTCACAGTCCAGAACACCCACGGCGCCTGATCCTGCGTGAAATAGGCAACGAGGCCAAGAATCGCGGCAAGCGTACCGAGGTTGAGAACATGACGTCCGGGCAGCAGGATCGGCTTGCCGGACATATTGCCGTTCAATTTCAGGAACGCGATGATCGAACCCGAGAAGGTGATGGCACCGATAGCGACGCCAAGGCCCATTTCAATGCGGCTTGCGGTGAAAATCTGACCGGTTTCGTCAGCGATACCGAACGCGGCAGGACTGAGGTAAGCCGCCGCACCGACAACCACCGCCGCCATACCGACCAGCGAGTGGAACGCTGCCACCAACTGCGGCATATCCGTCATCGCGATCTTACGCGCAGTGATGAAGCCAACGATACCGCCAATGGCGATAGCAGCCAAAATCTCAGGGATTGCTACCACATCATGCGTATAGAGCGTAGTTGCGACCGCGATCGCCATACCGGCCATGCCATAGCGGTTGCCTGCGCGACTGGTCGCCGGACTCGAAAGCCCCCTCAACGCGAGGATGAATAGGATGCCGGACACCAGATAGGCGAGCGCTACACCCCAGGGAAGCTGTGCTACCTCGTGCATTACTTGCGCTCCTTCTTCTTGTACATCGCAAGCATTCGCTCGGTCACGGCAAAGCCGCCGAAGATATTGACGCTGGCAAATACCACGCCTGCAAGGCCAAACCACTTGGCGAGGCCGACGCCGCCTTCAGCAGAAGCGATCAGCGCGCCGACGATGATGACGGACGAAATCGCGTTCGTAACCGCCATCAAGGGCGTATGCAGCGCTGGCGTCACCGACCAGACGACATAATAACCGACGAAACACGCCAGCACGAAAATCGAAAGTATGGAAATAAAGTCCATATTATCCCCCTAGTCCTTGGCCCACTCAACGGGCCGGGGTTGAATCAGTTGGCGAGCAGCCTCTCGTTCACCACCTTGCCGTCCTTGGTCAGGCAAATGGCATTACCGATCTCTTCATCGAGAACGGGCGCATTCTTTTCCTTGTCCCAGAAAGCGGAGAGGAAGTTGAACAGGTTGCGCGAGAACAGAGCCGAAGCATCGGCAGCAAGCCGCGAAGGCACATTCTTGTGTCCGACGATCTTAACGCCGTGACGCTCGACCACTTCACCCGCGACTGCGCCCTCGACATTGCCTCCCTGCTCAACGGCGAGATCGACGATCACCGAGCCCGGCTTCATGCTCGCGATCTGCGCGTCTGAAATGAGGCGCGGCGCGGGACGGCCGGGAATGAGTGCAGTCGTGATGACGATGTCCTGCTTGGCGATGTGTGACGACACCAGAGCCGCCTGCGCCGCCTTATACTCGTCACTCATCTCGGTCGCATAACCGCCTGAACCTTCGCCCTCGATGCCCTTTACATCTTCGACGAAGATCGCCTTGGCGCCGAGCGATTCGATCTGTTCCTTGGTTGCGGAGCGTACGTCGGTCGCGGAAACCTGAGCACCTAGACGGCGGGCTGTCGCAATCGCCTGCAAGCCCGCGACCCCAACCCCCATGACAAATGCCTTGGCTGCTGAGACCGTACCCGCAGCCGTCATCATCATTGGGAACGCCTTGCCATATTCTGACGCAGCATCGAGTACCGCCTTGTAGCCCGAGAGGTTCGACTGGCTGGAGAGAATGTCCATCGACTGCGCGCGGGTAATACGCGGCATGAACTCCATCGCCAACGCCTCGATCCCTGCTGCGGCGTAGGCGTCGACCCGCGCCCGCTCGCCGAACGGATTAAGGCCTGCAGCAAGCATCGCGCCCGGCTTCTGCCCGCCAAGCGAATCGACTGCTGGGCCCTGAACACCCAAAATGATGTCCGCATCTTTCAGCGTTGCCTTGCGATCGCCCATGCTCGCGCCGGCAGCTGCATAGTCCGCATCTGAGATCGACGCACCAGCACCAGCACCAGCCTCAACAGAGACACTCGCACCAAGACCAATGAACTTCTTCACCGTCTCCGGCGTCGCGCCAACCCGTCGCTCGCCTGCGGCAAGCTCCTTTAAAACTGCAATTTTCACTATTCAGTCCCCTGTCGCGCCATTCAGGCGATGAGGAGGATGACGATGGCGGCTACAACCGCTGATAATATCGTCCCCCATTTTACCAGCCCTAAGAAGCCAGCATAAGTTTCCTCGGCCATTTTCATATCGTTCTGAGATGCCATACTGACTCCCCCTGACACATCATTCATTAAACACAGCAGGACCACATAGGGCGAAGTATCGTGCCTGCCAAGGACAGAATCGTACACGATGGGTCAAGATTAACATCGTCTTTACCTAGCGCAGTTATGACAGTGCCTCACTGCATTAGGATTTTAGATGGCGCTCAACGGCATGCCACTATTGCTATTGATAGACGACGAGCCCGCTCAGAAGCGGCTGGTATCGGCGCTTGCCGCCCGTGCAGGCTGGCGGACGATCTATGCAAGCGATCTTGAAACCGCGCTCGCAACGCTGGGAACACGCGATGGAATGCAGCTTGATGCTGTACTGATAGACCATTGGAATCCCAATATCAGGCTTGTTGATACAATTATCCAAATTCGTGATCGTCGACCTGCGCTCCCTATACTTGTGCTGACATCGCAGAACGATGTGCATGAGGCAGTAGAGTCCATGCGCGCAGGTGCGACAGACTATCTAGCAAAACCGATTGCGCCGGATCGTTTTCTTGCTGCACTAAACTCCGTTCTCGATCGTAGCGAGGAACATTCCGGAGAACTGCGCCCACTAACCGAAAAGCTGTCTGCTCCGCTCGCATTCAATGAAATTGTCGGCGGAACCCCTCATTTTCTTGCCGCCCTTGCAATTGCTGCCAAAGCTGCACGCACACGCGTACCCGTATTAATCGAGGGAGAGAGTGGCGTCGGCAAGGAAGTGATTGCCCAAGCGATCCATGCGGCCTCGCCGCGCCATCGCAGCCGTATGGTAGCGGTAAATTGCGGCGCCATCCCTACTAATCTTGTCGAGTCCGAGCTGTTCGGTCATGAGCGCGGTGCCTTCACAGGAGCATTCGAACGGCAGATCGGTAAATTCATCGATGCCGATATGGGCACAATTTTTCTGGATGAAGTAAGCGAATTGCCGCTGGACGCGCAGGTCAAGCTTCTTCGGGTCTTGCAAGACGGAGAAGTTCAACCCTTGGGAGCACGCTTGCCTGTGCGCATTGACGCACGGATTATAGCTGCGACTAACAAGGTCCTTGAGGAAGAGGTTGCCGCAGGCCGCTTCCGCGAAGACCTCTATTACCGGTTAAACGTAATGCATGTGACGGTTCCGCCACTGCGTGAACGTTCCAGCGATATTCCTGCATTGGCGCGCCACTTGCTTTCGCGCCTGTCCAGCCAGCAAGGGTTGCGCAGCCTCAGCATAACTAACGAAGCGCTTGGCCTGCTAATGCAGCATGACTGGCCCGGCAATGTTCGGCAGCTTCAGAATGTTCTGTTCCGCGCTGCCGTGCTTTGCGAGGGCGATGTACTGACACCGCTTGATTTCCCGCAGATTGCAGCGCAGGCTCGCACGCATGCACCGCTTGCTTCCAGCAATCAGGATGCAGCCGATCATGCCGAGGGTGGCGCGATCACTCTTTATGAACAGACGGGGCATATCCGTCAGCTTTCCGACATTGAAGCTGATGTAATCAGACTGGCGATCGGCCATTATCGTGGGCGGATGACCGAGGTGGCGCGTAGGTTGGGTATTGGCCGCTCGACTCTTTATCGCAAGTTGACCGAGCTTGGGATCGACAACGTCGCCTGAGGGTTCGTTTGGGTTGTTGTTTGGCTGGACGAACGGCTCTATAAATCTATTTTTATATATAAATCAATAGTTTATCCTGAAACAAGCGCTGCATCGCGCAATCCGCGCCACACATGAACCGCCTGCACACTCTCTGGCACATCATGCACGCGCAGGATTTGTGTCCCCTGCTCGATCCCCCGCATCGCCAGCGCCAGCGAGCCGCCGAGACGCTTCTCTGCCGTCGCCTCGTTCGAGAGCGCGCCTATCATCCGCTTGCGGCTCGCGCCGAGCAACACCGGAACCCCTAGCCCCTGATACAGCGCCAGCCGGTTCATGATCGCGAGATTGTCCGCCAGCGACTTGCCGAAGCCCAAACCCGGATCGACGGCAATCTTTTCCCGCGCGATCCCGGCAGCTTCACACGCCGCAATGCGCGCCTCCAAAGCATCGAACACGTCAAGCACCACGTCCCGGTAATCGCCCCCTTCGTGCGGATCGTCCCCCGCCGAGGGGCTGTGCATCAACACCACAGGACATGCCGCCGCCGCCACTACCTCCAGCGCGCGCGGATCATGCGCCAGCGCCGAAACATCGTTGACCATCGCCGCGCCCGCGCCGAGCGCCGCCTCCATCACGCCCGCCTTGCGCGTATCGATGCTGACCGGAACGCCACTGGCCGACAGTCGCTCGATCACAGGCACGACGCGCTGGATTTCGTCGCCTTCCCAGATCTTGTCAGCACGGGGACGGGTCGATTCGCCACCGACATCGACAATCGCCGCGCCAGCGGTCATCATGGCAAAACCCGCATCCGCCGCCGCCTTTGGGTCATTGATATGCTTGCCGCCGTCGGAAAAGCTGTCCGGCGTCATGTTCAAAATGCCCATCACCTGCGGCACATCGAAGCGGATCATGCGATCTTTGAGCGCCATCGGCGGGCGAATGGCAGAAATGTTGCGCGCCAGTTGGTCCGCGCGTCGGGCCAGTGGCTCGACAAGATGCGCACACCATTCCTGAAAATCCGGCACCGAGACGCGATGGCGCTGGATAGTCGCACCATGCCGCACCGTGATTTCATAGCCCTGAAACCAGATCAGCCCGCCGCCCATGCGCGCGGTCAGCCCATCAAGCCCCACCGGGCTTTCCGCAAACCATATCGGGCGCAGATAAAGCTGCGTATCCGCAGCGAGCAGCGAAGGATCGATCATTGGCTCAGGCCATTAATCCTCGTCTTCATCATCCGTGCTTTTGGCTGAGCGCCTTTTCTTCATCATGCGCTTGATCGGGTACCAGACGAACCCGAAGATCGCCACGAACACCGCCGCAATCATACCGAACAGCGAACCGATGAAACCAAGGCCCATGCCGGGGCCGATATAGGCCAGCGCAGGGTCCGCCACAGCGAAAACCAGGATCAGAAACGACAATATCAAGCGCATCAGCGGAGCCTCCACACGAAATGTTGCACTGCCCTATCAAATGCAGTCGCCAGAGAGAAGCGATTAAGCAACGCAATCCAGTTTCGGAACAGCGGTTAACCCATTTCTTCGCTCGCTGCCCCTTGAAAAGCTGCTTAACGATATTGCGCTGCAAGATAATCGCCCTAGTGTGCGCGCATCAGAGCCTGCCGGAGAGCATGATGAACCAGAAGCCGTCCCGTCCCGCGAAGAAGCCAGCCTCCACGCTGGACAGGCTGAAGGCGGTCAACTGGCCTTTCCTCATCTTCCTCGGCTCGTTGGGCTTCATGGCGATGCTCTACGGCATGATGGCGATGAAGTATAAATTGCCGCCCTATGCTCAGGTGGATCATGCCATCAAGGCATTCGAGGCGCTCGGCAATATGGAGGATGAGACGCTCGCCTCCAGCGTCAACCATATCGCTGAGAACGAAACGCCCAAGCCTTCGTTCACCACGCTCGATCCTGCGGCGGGCAAGGAATTACTTCTGGTGACGGGCGGCCCCAATCAGGACGCCGTGCACTGCCCGAAATTCGGTTGTCTCGCGTGGATCATCGATCGCTCGGGCAAGGTGCTGCATAGCTGGCCGCTGCCGCTCGATACCTTGTTTGAGGATGTGAAGGACAAGTTCGACGGCAAGACCGAGTTGCTGAACTTCTATCCCGTGGGCATCCAGTTGCAGGATGACGGCAGTATCATCGCCAGTTTTCATGGCCGCAACATCTTTCCCTATACGGTCGGCATTGCCCGCATTTCGTGGGACGGCAAGGTGCTCTGGAAGCGCATAGATGGCGCGCACCACTGGATGCATAATCTGCCGGGCGGACGCATCGCCGCCCCGATCCAGAGCCAGCATCCGATGAAGAGCTTTGGCGACACGATGATCGATGTGCGCTGCAAGAAGGTCATCTACGACGAAGGCGTACGCATCTATAGCGCGAGCGGCGCGACCGAGCAGACGGTCATGCTCAAGGACGCGCTGATCCGCAGCGATTATCCCGGTCTGTTCTATAGCCTGCGCGACGATTGCGACCCATTCCACATTAACTCTGTCGATGTCGTGACGCCGGAAATCGCGCCGCATATTTCTGGCGCGGCGGTGGGCGATCTGCTGCTCTCCGTCCGAGAGCCAAGCGCGATCATGCTGGTCGATCCCAAGACGGAGAGGATCAAAAAGATCGTTTCCGGTCGCACAGCCGCCCAGCATAGCGCACATTTCCTGCCCGACGGCACTGTGGTCGCTTTCGACAATCAGGGCGGATCGAAGAAGACAGGCGGATCGCGCATCGTCCGCATCGATCTCAATGACGGAAGCTCGCGCACCATTTTTCCGACTGCCGCGAGCAAGCCGGTGCTGCCCTTCTTCTCAACCGACGGCAGCAATGTGGCCGTCAGCCCGGATGGCAAGCGCCTGATGCTTTCGGTGAAGGATGAATCCCGCGACATCGAAATAGAGGTCGACACCGGCAAGGCGCTATGGGTCAACAAGCGCGTGATGGACATCGCCCCGTTCATGGGCAAGTCTGACAAGCCGGTTGCAGGCTATTTCAAGGCCTATGGCACCTATTTCATACCTGAGGCGCAGGTGAAGATGCTGCCGCTGAAGCGATAGCTCTACACGAAGTACTAAGTCTAAGCGCCCGTAGTTAGTGGCTCCCGTTTAAAGGTTGTATACATCCCTTTGCGCTCACGATACGCAGAGCATGCAATGGGATGGAGTGCTAATTCGCGAAGGGGGACGCTGTATGCCGCTGATATATCTGTTTGTCGCGTTCATCGCCGGGGCCGTCCTGCCAATGCAGGCGGCAATGAATGGGCAACTGGCCCGCACGCTGGGTGGGCCGATCTGGGCCGCCGCTTATACCAGCCTGTCGGTTGTGGTGGTCCTTGTGGCAGTCAACATGGCAAGCGGACGGGCGATGCTCCGTCTCGACGGACTGGCTGCGGTTCCCTGGTGGGCATGGCTCAGTGGGCTATGCGGCGCGGTTTTCCTCACCGGGACGACATTCGCCGTCTCCCGCCTCGGTGCAGCAAACCTTGTCGCGCTGGTGATTACGGGGCAGATCGTGACTGCAATGCTACTCGACAAATTCGGCCTGCTAGGGCTTACCGCTCAGCCATTGAGCGGTCAGCGCCTGCTTGCGGCCGGGCTGATGGCCGCAGGCGCGGTGTTGATCAGCGTAAAATAGTGCTCGCGCCCCTCAAGGCTCCGTCGCAAGAATATAGGTCTGGCGCAGGCTGTCGATCGGCTTCAAGCCATCCTTGGTATCGACCTGCCAGAACGTCCAGCCATTGCAGCTCGGTGCGCCTTGCAGCTTTGCGCCGAGGCCGTGGATCGACCCGCTTTCGCCATTGCATTCCAGCGAACCGTCCGCGCGCACGCTGGCCTTCCAGCGTCGCTTGGTATCCGTGAGGATAGCGCCCGGCGCAAGATAGCCGGTTTCTATGAGCGTGCCGAAGGCAACCTTGGGTGCCTGCCGCGGCGTCTGCATGATCGAAAGCGCGCTCTCATCCAGCGGCAGCGCCGCCTCGATCCGCTCCAGCGCGGCCTCGATATAACTATCCTCGCGCTCAATGCCGATCCATTTGCGGCCCAGGCGCTTGGCGACCGCGCCGGTAGTGCCTGTGCCAAAGAACGGATCGAGCACCACATCGCCCGGCTTGGTGCAGGCGAGCATCACGCGATAGAGCAATGCTTCGGGCTTTTGCGTCGGGTGAACCTTGGTGCCGCCTTTCTTAAGCCGCTCCTGCCCGCCGCAGATGGGAAGCACCCAGTCCGAGCGCATTTGCAGCTCGTCGTTCAGTGTCTTCATCGCGCGATAGTTGAACGTGTATTTCGCCTTCTCGCTCTGGCTCGCCCAGATCAATGTCTCGTGCGCGTTGGTGAAGCGCGTGCCCTTGAAATTGGGCATCGGGTTAGCCTTGCGCCAGATAATGTCGTTCAGGATCCAGAAGCCCTGATCCTGTAAGGTCGCGCCGACGCGGAAGATGTTGTGATAGCTGCCGATCACCCAGATCGTGCCATTGGGCTTCAGGATACGGCGCGCTTCGGCCAGCCAGTCTCGCGTGAAGCTGTCATAAGCGGCGAAGCTGTCGAACTTGTCCCAATCGTCGGTGACGGCATCGACATGGCTGCCGTCGGGGCGATTGAGATCGCCGCCAAGCTGGAGGTTATAGGGCGGATCGGCGAAGATCATGTCGACGCAGGCATCGGGCAGCGCGCGCATCGCGGCGATGCAATCGCCCCGGATCAGCCGGTCAGTCTCGACTTCGACCGCAGGCGCAAGCACCCTCGCGACCTTGCGCGGCTTCGTGCCGATACGTTCCATAACACCCATATTGCTACCCCCGAATAGTTCTCAGGCCACCCGCATGAGTCATGGGATTCCGTGCGTCAAGGTCGGTAAACATGGTTAATTTTCCGTGAATTACGGCTCCGCATGAGTCCGTATCGTGAACAGGCCCAGATATTGAGTCATGCGGATTCATGCAGACTCAACATCTGGTAGTGTGACAAGAAAGACTCACACTGCCATTATGCTGAATTTATTTTTCAGAGTCGCCAGAACCGTGCGACTGGAGAGAAACTACGTCTGTGATGCGCACAGGGACCATGCGTTTCAAGCGCAGCCATATGCTGTGCACTGCCATAGCCCATATTGCGTTCCCAGCCATAATGCGGATGGGCGAGAGCTGCCTCGCGCATGATGCGATCGCGGGTTTCCTTGGCGATGATCGACGCAGCGGAGATACAGGGGTGGAGCGCATCGCCGCCGACCACCGCCTCAGCCGACCAGCGCCATTTGGGCAGGCGGTTGCCATCGACGAGGATATGGGCCGGGTCTAGGCCGAGCGCCTCGACCGCGCGGGTCATCGCTAGGAAGGTCGCCTGGAGGATATTGATCGCGTCGATCTCCTCAACGCTCGCCTGCCCAACGCCGACATGGAGGGCGCGGGCGCGAATTTCGGACTCGAGGATGGCACGGCGTTTCGCGGAGAGCTTCTTGCTGTCGTCCAGCCCCGCAATCGGATCATCGGGATTGAGAATTACAGCCGCCGCGACCACCGGCCCGGCAAGCGGCCCCCTACCCGCTTCATCAACACCCGCGATCATGGATGGAATGGTTCCACCGGAAAGCCCATCGGCCCATGCCCCTGCCCCAGCCCCGGCGCGGCAATGAGCGCGGCGCGGACATAGGCGCGGGCACGGGCGATGCTGTCCGGCAGGGTCATGCCTTGAGCGAGGCCGGTCGCGATGGCGGAGGCGAGCGTGCAGCCGGTTCCGTGGGTGTGCGGCGTGTCGATGCGTGTATCTTGCCATTCAAAACAGTCGCCATCGCGGATCATCAAACGATCTGTCACTGACGAACCTTCGGCGTGACCGCCTTTGACCAAAAGCGCTTGCGTATGTGCAAGGGCCACTCCCTGACCGCCCAGCGCCTCCAGCTCAGGCAGATTAGGCGTGGTCAATGTAGCGATGCGCATAAGGCGGGTGAAGGCTTCAACGGTCTCCTGATCGGCCAGACTTGTTCCACTGGTTGCCACCATAACGGGGTCAAATACGATCGGGATGTGGCCAGCCAAGCCCGATAAACGCTCTGCCACAACTATCGCATTCTCCTTTGAGCCCAGCATTCCAATCTTGATGGCGTCCACACCAATATCGCGTATGACGCTATCAATTTGCGCCAGAACCATGCCGCTCGACACGACATCGACGAGTTGAACACCGAGCGTGTTCTGTGCGGTGATTGCGGTGATCGCGGTCATCGCATGCCCGCCCAATGCGGAGACGGTCTTGATGTCCGCCTGAATCCCAGCGCCGCCGCCGCTGTCCGACCCGGCGATGATAAGAACGCGCGCGATCATCCCTTGAAGTGGCGGATAGTGGACGCTGGGTTGTCCCGTAATGCCTTGCCGGTACGGGCTGGGCGATCCATCAGCTCGCCGCCGCAATTCGGGCAGCGATCATCCAGCGCCTCGGCGCATTCCGCGCACCAGGTACACTCGAACGAGCAGATGAACGCGCCGCCCTCATCCGCGGGCAAATCTACGCCACAGCGTTCGCAATCGGGCCGCAGCTCCAGCATCAGGCGGCAACCCGCGCGACTTCGGCGCAGATGCGCTCGACCACATCCTTTACCTGATCGGCGCTGTCGCCCTCGGCCATCACGCGTATCACCGGCTCCGTGCCAGAAGGGCGGATGACGAGGCGGCCTGTGCCGGCAAGATCGGACTCCGCCTGGGCGATGACGCGTTTCACATCGTCATGATCGAGCGGCTTGCCACCGGAGAAGCGGACGTTCTTCAAGAGCTGCGGCACCTTGTCGAACTGGTGCATCAACTCGCTAGCCGGTTTTTGCGCGCGGACGAGAGCCGCGAGAACCTGCAACGCGGCGATGGTGCCGTCGCCGGTCGTCGCATAATTGGAGAGGATCATGTGGCCCGATTGCTCGCCGCCGACATTATAACCGCCCGCGCGCATGGCCTCGAGCACATAACGATCCCCGACTTTGGTGCGGACAAGGCCGATATTCCGTGCAGACAGGAACCGCTCCAGCCCGAGGTTCGACATCACCGTCGCGACAAGGCCGCCGCCGGACAAGCGCCCTTCCTCCGCCCAGCGCGCTGCGATCAGCGCCATGATCTGGTCGCCGTCCACGATCTCGCCTTTTTCATCGACGATGATGAGCCGATCCGCGTCGCCATCCAATGCGATGCCGATATCCGCTCCCGACGCCACCACGGTTTCCTGCAACAAGGCAGGCGCGGTCGAGCCGCATTTGTCGTTGATATTGAGGCCATCGGGCGTCACGCCGATCGTGATGACTTCTGCGCCCAGCTCCCACAGCGCCGAGGGCGCGACCTGATAGGCGGCGCCATTGGCGCAATCGACGACGATACGCAGGCCATCCAAGCGCAGGTCCGCCGGGAAGCTCGACTTCACCGCATGGATATAGCGCCCGCGCGCATCTTCCACACGCCTTGCGCGGCCAATATCCTGCGGCGCGGCGAGTGCTATGTCTTGCGCCAGCAACGCCTCAATCTTCGCCTCATCCTCGTCGGAGAGCTTGTAGCCATCGGGGCCGAACAGCTTGATGCCGTTATCCTGATAGGGGTTGTGACTGGCGGAAATCATGACGCCAAGGTCTGCGCGCATCGACTGCGCGAGCATCGCCACAGCGGGCGTCGGAATCGGGCCGAACTGCACCACATCCATGCCGACACTGGTGAACCCTGCGACCAGAGCATTCTCGACCATATAGCCCGAAAGGCGCGTATCCTTGCCGATGACGACGCGATGGCGATGCGAGCCGCGCAGGAAATGCGTACCCGCCGCCATGCCGACTTTCATCGCCAGCTCGGCGGTCATCGGCCACTGGTTGGTGCGCCCGCGGATGCCGTCAGTCCCGAAATATTTTCTGCTCATGCGAGTCCGTCTGCTCCGCCTTCAAGATTGCATCCCCGATTAGCGGAAAGCGCCGCAAGCCGGAAGCGCAATCAGTCGCTCAACTTGTCGAGGTGCATCAATCTTTTCACAACAGGCGAGACGATCAGAACAATAGCGCCCACGCCAATCCCGAACCAGCCGACCGAGCTATAGACATCGAGGGTGGCGAGGACAGGATCGGCGCTGGATGCGCTCTTCGCGCCGATATTGGCGGCGATGAGGCCAGCAATGAAATCCCCCGCCGCCGTCGCGAGGAACCATACGCCCATCATGATGCTGATCATCCGCGGCAGCGCGAGCTTGGACATAGCGGACAGACCTACGGGCGAGAGGCAGAGTTCGCCGGTGGTGTGCAGAGCATAAATAAGGAAGATGAAGAATACCGGCGTCGCATTCTCCAGCCCCGCCCATTGCGCGCCCCAAACCAGCGCGAGAAAGCCCAAGCCGACCTGAACAAGCGCGAGCCCGAACTTCGCTGGGGTGGAGGGTTCACTGCCTCGCTTGCCGAGCCACACCCACAGAGCAGCGAACATCGGCGCAAACAGGATGATGAACATCGAATTCACAGACTGGAACACCGATGCCGGCACTTCCCAGCCGAAAATATGCCTATCGACATGACGGTCTGTAAACAGGTTGATCGACGATCCCGCCTGTTCGAACAAGCCCCAGAACACAGGGTTGAGCGCCAGCAGGAACAATGCCGCTAGCATTCTGTCGCGGTCGATCTTCTCCATCCGCCCGAAGGCTTCCCAGAGCAGATAGGCCGTCGCCACGCCGCCGCAGACAAGCAGCAGCACGCCTACCGCATCATGATTGCCAACCAGCCATGCAACGACCAGCACAGAGAGCACAGAGCCGCCATATATCAGCCACTCGACAGAAACCGGCCCGGCAACCTTGGCAGTCAGCTTTTCCGGGTGCGCACTCTCGCCCCTGCCCAGCAGCAGCGGCTTGCCGATCACGAACACGACAATGCCGAGCAACATACCCACAGCCGCCGCGCCAAAGCCATAGGACCAGCCGACCGTCTCGCCCAATATACCGCAGGCGATCGGCCCCAGCATGCCGCCGAGATTGATGCCCATGTAGAAGATCGTGTAGGCGGGGTCGCGGCGTACATCGTTACGCGGATAGAGTTGGCCTACGATCGCGGAGATATTGGCTTTGAGGAAACCTGTGCCGACGATGATGAAGGCGAGAGCCGTCCAGAAGGCATTCAGGGCGAACGCATCCTGCCCACCGCCGCCTTCAATCCCGAGCAGCAGATGCCCGATGGCGATCATGATGCCACCGAACAAAACCGCCTTGCGTTGGCCTAAATAATGGTCGGCAAGGTAGCCGCCAATCACCGGTGTAATGTAAACCAGCGAGGTATAGGCGCCGTAGATGAAACCGGATTCCTGATCGGACATCAGGAAATGCTTGGTGAGATAGAGCACCAGCAGCGCGCGCATGCCGTAGTAGGAGAAGCGCTCCCACATCTCGGCGAAGAAGAGGATGAACAGACCCTTGGGATGGCCGAGCAGCGTTCCCGCTCGTCCGTCGTCCATGACCGTTGCGCCCATAACTCTCTCCCTCAAGTAACCCGACGGAGGCAAACTAGCTGAAAAAGCGCTGCTGTGAAGCGGGAAAGCGTTGCCGGGTCTTGCGCAGGTCAACCGCCGCGCCCACATGGCGGCGATGTTCAATGACACATCCTCCCCGCTCGCCCTTTTGAAGACCCGCCGCTCCGGCAAACCGCGCGATCTTGTCGCACCCGCGCCGGACGATGTCCAAATGCGCGAAATCCTGAGCATCGCCACACGCACGCCCGATCATGGCAAGCTGTTCCCGTGGCGCTTCGTGATCGTGCAGCCTGAGCAGCGGGCTACGCTAGCGGCGCTGCTGGAAAACGCCTATCGCGCCGAAAAGCCCGACGCTGGCAGGCAGGAAATAGCGACGATGCTCGAGTTCGCGACACAGGCGCCCGCACTGGTGGTCGTGCTGTCCAGCCCCAAGATCGGCAGCCATATCCCTTTGTGGGAGCAGGAGCTCTCCGCCGGTGCGGCGGCGATGAACCTGCTTCACGCGGTCCACGCCAGCGGCTTTGCGGGCGGATGGCTCACAGCATGGCCTGCCTATTCGGATGCAGTGCGAGACGCGTTCGGTGCGCCGCATGAGAAAATTGCTGGCTTCGTGTTTATCGGTACGCCGCGAAAGGAACTCGAGGAGCGGCCCCGCCCCGATTATGATGCGGTGGTCTCGACCTGGAATCCTAAAGCGACTTGAGCGTTTTCAGGGCCAGTTCGGCCCGCGTGAAACCGGGCGCCGAGAGTGCCGCGCGTAATTCCTGCTCAGCCCGTTCCTTATCTCCCAAGGCCGCATAAGCCTCACCAAGATGCCAGCGCACCAGCGGTTCGCGCGGGGTAATCTGCGCGGCCTTTTCCATCAGTTCGACAGCGCGGTTGTCGTTCGGCGCGGCATTGAACAACGCCCAACCCAGCGCATCGCTCGTTACTGCGCTGGCGGGCAGCAACCTATAGGCATGAACGGCATAAGGAAGGCCGCTTTCCGCACTGCCATCGTCGGTATAGGCATAAGCGAGATTGGCCATCAGGACCGCATCATTGCTGCCAGCACGAGAGCGCAATACGGACAGCAAAGCTGCCGAGCGGATCACATCTCCACCAGCCTGCCAGTATGAAGCGGCAAGACGTTGCCCGGCAATATTCATCGGGTTCTGCCACAGCAGCAGCCGCAACGCATATTCGGAGCGATCTCGCTTACCCGCCTTGCCCCACGCATTGACAAGACGCAATGCTGTGACCTCATCGTAGCGCAGGTTTGCAGCGGCCTCGTAGGCTTTGGCGGCATCTGCCGGTTTGCCATATGCGATCAGGCAATCGCCAAGCGCGATAGCGGCGGCGGGAGCGCCCGGATTAGCGGCCTGAAGCGCCTTCGCGCGTGCGAGGGCGCTCCCCACCTGCCCCGCCTCCAACAGCGCGCGGATATAGCGCAGATTGGGCGCGGCGGTGCGCGGGTTTGCATTGGCGTCTGGCGCGGTTTCGGAAAGCGAACCGGCACCGCGATACACCAGCGATGCACCCGGCGTCATGGCAGCAGCACGCGCAAGGAACTGAGCGGCAATGTCGCCATTGCCCAGAGCCTCATGAATGCGGGCGGCAAGGGTTAGCGCATAGCTTCCCGCATCGGTACGCTCGACAAGCGGGAACAATGTTCGCTCGGCGTCGTCATATTGCGTATCATCATAATAAGCGCGGGCGAGCTGAAGGCGCGCGCGGATGTTGAGCGGCTGTGCGTCCAGTAAAGGTTTGAACTCGCTGATCGCCAGCGTCGCATTGCCGCCTTCGAGGTGCAACACGCCTTTCAGCAGACGCGTCGCCGCCTGTCCATCCAGCGCGCCATGCGTGCGGGCAAGCAAACTGCGCGCCAGTGTGTAATTCTCCGCCCGCGCCGCGATCAGCGCTTGCAAGAAATAGCCGCGGGGCAGACCGGGTGCGAGGGCGAGGGCACGACGGGTGAGCGCGAGCGCTTTGCTGGCCTGCCCTAGATCGACCAGCGTCGCCGCATATTCGGTGATGGCGGGCACATAATCCGGGTTGCGCTTCAATGCCGCCTCGAACCAGCGCGTAGATTCCGCGAGGCCAAACTGGTCCCGCGCCAGAACGGCCTTCAACGTCAGCGCGTCAACGCTTGTTGGTGCAAGCGCCAATGCCTTGTCGGCCGCCGCGAGCGCAGCGGCCATATTACCAACAGCGACATTATACCGGGCGATGTCCGCCCATAGAGCGCTATCCTTGCTATCGATAGCACCCGCGCGGTCGAACGCACTGGCTGCCTCAGTATAGCGGCCCATCGCCTGATAGGCTTGCGCCTCGATCCGGGTGCGGAACAATAACTCTTTCTCGTCAGCATCGGCTGCGCTGGCTTCTGCAATTGCCTGTTCTGGGTCGCCGTTCATCAGCGCGGCATGGGCAAGCAAATGCCGCATTGGCCCCAAAGGCGCACCAAGCTGCTTTGCACGATCCAGCTCATCCTGTGCGCCGCGACCATTGCCGAGCATCAGCAACACGCGGGCCTGCACAATCCGCGCCTCCCGCGAGGCAGGATCGGCCTTGATCGCGTTCATGAGTTCCACCCGCGCTGTGCGCGGATCGTCCCTTTCGAGTGCCGCAAGCGCCCGCGCCACACCCGCGCGCGCATCCTCGCGCTGCCCCGCCGACACGGGCGCAACGAGCAGGGTCAGCGCCAGTGCTGCCCCTATAAGGAACCGCCTAGGCGTTGATGTCATAGGCCCGCATCAGATCGTACAGCGTCGGGCGGCTGATGCCGAGCATCTTCGCCGCGCCGGATATATTGCCCTGCGTGCGGGCAATGGCGCGGCTGATGACGGCGCGGTCGGTAACCTCGCGGGCGCTTTTAAGGTTCAATGGCATATCCGTCTTGTCATCGCCCCCGACAAGATCGAGATCTGCTGCGGTAACGAGCTTCCCGTCCGCCATGATGACCGCGCGCTTAACCCGGTTTTCCAGCTCGCGCACATTGCCAGGCCAGTTATGCGCATCCAGAGCTGAAAGCGCGTCAGGCGCGAACCCGGTAACGGGCCGATGCATCTCATCAGCGAAGCGGGTAAGGAAATGCCGCGCAAGCAGCACCGCGTCACCGGGGCGCTCCGCCAGCGAGGGAATACGCACCACTATTTCGGCCAGGCGGTAATAGAGATCCTCGCGAAATGAGCCTGCCGCAATCATCTCTTCCAGATTTTGATGTGTCGCGCAGACGATCCGCGTATCTACCGGGATCGGCTGACGCCCACCGATGCGCTCGATCACGCGCTCCTGAAGGAAGCGCAAAAGCTTGACCTGCAATGGCAAGGGTATGTCCCCCACTTCATCAAGGAATAGGGTGCCGCCTTCGGCCAGCTCGATCTTGCCCGCCGTGGTCTTGATCGCGCCTGTGAACGCGCCCTTTTCATGACCGAACAATTCGGATTCCAGCAATGTCTCGGGGATCGCGGCGCAGTTGATTGCGATGAAGGCACCGCCCTTGCGCGGGCTGGCGTCATGAAGTCCGCGTGCGAGCAGTTCCTTGCCGGTGCCGCTGGCGCCCAACAGCATTACAGAAACATTGGCGCAGGCAACGCGCTCGATTGTCGCAGCGACTTTCACCATCGCCGGTGCTGCGGTGAGTATCCGCCCTAATAGCGGCGCGTCACCGTCGACCTGGCGTGCAAGGCGCGCATTTTCTCGCTCCAGTGCGTGAACATGAAACGCGCGCCGCACAATGAGGCCGAGCGCATCGAAGTCGATCGGCTTCTGGTAGAAATCCCACGCCCCCTCGGCGATGGCGCGCAACGCGCTTTCCTTCGCGCCGTGACCGGAGGCGACGATGACTTTGGTGTCGGGCTTGAGGGTGAGGATTTCGGTCAATGTGGCGAAGCCCTCGGTCGTGCCGTCCGGGTCAGGCGGCAGGCCAAGATCGAGCGTCACCACATCCGGCTCCTCGGCGCGCAAGAGATCGATCGCCTCGGCACGGCTTGCGGCGCAAAACACTTCCACATCCTCATAGGCCCAACGCAACTGGCGTTGCAGGCCGAGGTCGTCCTCTACGATGAGCAGCTTAGGGCGCGGTTTTTCGGTCATATTTAAGCGGCCCTTTCATGGCCGTTTGTGGGTGTGATGAGTTTGGACGGGACGAGCGGCAGGCGGATCGTGAAGATGCTCCCTTTGCCGGGCGCACTCTCAACATCGATGTTGCCGCCTATGCTCTGGACAAGCTCTCGCGCCTCATAGGCACCGATCCCAAAGCCACCGTCCTTGGTAGAGCTGAAAGGTCGGAATAGCTCATCGCGCAGGAATTCTGTGCTCATGCCGCAGCCGTGATCGATCACGTGTAACAGTGCTTCATTGCCCGACTGCTCAACGCGCAGGACAACCGGCGTACCGGCATCGCTCGCCTCGACTGCATTTTGCAAAAGGTGGGCAACTACCTGCTCCAGCTTTGCCTTGTCTGCCTCCACTACAAGGCCGCGTTCGCCATCGATCAATAGGGGATGCGCTGCCCCCGCACGCGCGGCAAGCGCAGACAGAACATCACCCAAGGCAAAGCGGCTCTGGCTCGCCCCTGTGTTGCTATTGTGCTGTGAAAGCCGTGCGAGCAGCATGTTCATCTTCTCTGCGCTTTCATTCAGCGTCAGGATCATGTCGGCGCGGAACGCTGGGTTATCGGCGTGCCGCTCGGCATTACGCGCGGTGAGAGCGATCTGGCTGACCAAATTCTTGATGTCGTGCATGATGAAGGCGAAGCGACGATTGAATTCCTCGAAGCGGCGTGCCTCATTGAGCGCTTGCTGCCCACGCGCCTCCGCGAGATAGCTCGCGACCTGCCGCCCAGCGGCGCGCAGCATATCAAAATCTTCCCAATCCAGTGCGCGTGTGATCGGCGGATGGCCGAGCAGAACCAGACCGACGACCTCGCCAAAATGCACCAGCGGCACCAGCGCCCATGTCGCTTGGCTCTCCGCCAGCCAATCGGGTAAGCCTTCGCCCGCTGCACGCGCTTCTGCTATATCCGTGATCCAGCCACGCGCCTGCATCCGCTCGACATCCGCTACCGGAAATCGCAGTTCCGACGGGTGCTCACCCTTCCAGTTCCAGTCCGCATACCAGCGGAACAAGCCGTGCTCTTTCTCGGCCAGTAACAGTGCGCCGCAGGAAGACTGGGTTATGTCCGCCATCGCCTTCACAGCCCGCGCCTGAATGCTGGCTCCATTATCCCAGCCCTGCCCCAGCGTGTCGGCAAAAGCCATCCATTGTTCGCGATAGTCATAGCGGTGGCGGAACAGATGCTTGGCGGCGAGCACCTTGGCGCTGCGATGCAGGCTGGTCGCAGGCACAAACAGCAGGCTGCCCGCTAACAGCAGGAACAGGATGCCGGTCGTCACTGCCTTCATCGCCGGGTTCGATACAGTATCGAGCGCGAGCAAGGCAGAAAGGAGCAGCAAAGACAGAACCAGCCCCGCCGCGATGCTCAGTCCGCGCCACGCCAAAGTGCGGGATGGCGCCATGACGGCATCGTTCACCGTACGCGACGAGAGCGCAATCACCGGCGCGAGCGCGGCCATATTAAGGCCACGCAGCGCATAAAGCAGGCTGACTATCTGCCCTTGTTTGAAAAATGCCGCGCCATAGAGGATGAGGTCATAGCCCCACATCGCGGCGAGAGCAGCTGCAACAGGCGCTATGCGGCCGCGCACATCGGCGTCGCTCGCCGCGTAGATGCGCTGTGTCAGGAGCAGCGCACCGATCACCCATAATATGCGCAGTACGATCGCGCTCTCGCTTATGCCACTCCACACTGCGCCTTCGGATGCCGCAAGCGTGGTGAGGATATCGACCCCGCATTGCGCGACCAGCAGCAGGGCAAGGATCAGATAGAGCGGGCGCGCCCCTTGTGCTTGGCGCGTGGCATGTCGCCCGAACCTGTCAGGCAACACGAAAAGACACACAAGCCAGCCACAGTTACGTAAAGACTCCGCTACTCCATTCTCCAGCCGATCAACACCGCCGAACGCGATCGACAAGAGCCAAGTTGCGGTGAGCACCAATGCCACAACCAACAGCTTGCCCGCACGCTGCTTGGCAAAGTTGCGACTGGTCCAAATGCTTAAGGCCGCAAACAGCCCGGCGGCGAGCATATGCCCCCAGTTGCCGATAAATTCGAGCGGAGCGTTCATCGCCACACGCCTCATCGCGCCCCGTCGTGCCAGAGGATGACGCGCATCGTCTGCAACAGGATCAATATGTCGAGAAACGGCGTATAATTCTTGGCATAATAGAGATCATATTCGAGCTTGTGACGTGCATCCTCCAGCGAGGCGCCATAAGGATAATTGACCTGCGCCCAGCCCGTTATGCCCGGCTTCACCATATGCCGCTCCGCGTAGAAACGCAGATCCTTTTCCAGTTCCTTTACGAACTGCATGCGCTCGGGACGCGGGCCGACAAAGCTCATCTCGCCTTTCAGGACCACCCAGCATTGCGGCAGTTCGTCTATCCGCAATTTGCGCAGCCAATAGCCGAGGCGCGTGATACGCGGGTCATCCTTTTCCGCCCATTGCGCCTGCCCATCGACCTCGGCGTCCTCGCGCATGGTGCGCAGCTTGACGATCTCGAACTCCTCGCCATAGAGGCCGACACGCTTCTGGCGGTAGAAAGCGGGGCCGGTGCTGTCGAGCTTCACGGCGATCGCCGCCAACGCGGTCAGCGGCGCGGTCAGCACCAGCAGGATGGCGCTCACGATCAGGTCGAACAGCCGCTTGCCAAAGCTGGACAGACGGCGCCCGGACGAAAAGCCATCCGAGAAGATGAGCCAGCTCGGGTTCACACTGTCGAGGTCTACGCGCCCCGTTTCGCGCTCCATGAAGGTCGAGAAATCGTTAACATGCACGCCGGTGGTCTTGATCCGCAACAGATCTTCCATCGGCACAGCTTTGCGCCGCTCCTGTAGCGCGAGGATCACTTCGCTCGCGCCCAAACGCACGACATATTCGGAGAGATTATGGATCGCCTTGCGTGCGATCGCCTCGGCAATTACCGGCTCGCCATCGCCCATCGCGATATAGCTGACGACATAGAAGCTTGCGCCCGGGCGCTTCTCAAGCTGGCGGATGCGATCCGCACGATCTCCCGCTCCCAACACGATGATACGCCTGCGGAACACCTCGCCACCGAAGATCGTGCTCATCAGCAGGCGCGCGCCGATGAGCGCTGCAGTCGCGATAAGCATGGCGTAGAGCGTGTTGGAGCGCCACAAGGTGATGTCGGGGAGCAGGAAATAGAGAACGCTGTAGAGGATCACGCCGAGCGATATGGCGACGAGCAGCCGCGCCAGTGAAAAGCGCAAGGATTGCAAGGCTTCGGTGCTGTAAACCCCGACGCCGATCATCGCCGCCTGAAGGGCTATCGCGAAGCTCAAGAGCGGACCGGCGCGATTGAGCACATAATCCACATCCATGCCGATCTGGCGGGCGCGGATCACCCATGCGGCTTCAGCAGAGCACACGAGCAGGATGAGATCCAGCAGGCCCAGCAGCAGCACCGCATGCGGCACATAATGTTTGAAGATCCGAACCATAGCCTCTCATCCATCCGGGCAGAGTCCACAACCAGCATGACACCGGCTGTAAGATTTCCCGACAGGCTAGAAGCTATCGCGCAAAATCACGAATAATTGTTGAACGGTGACGGAATTTTTTACAGGTGGTAAGGCTGCTTTGTTGGGGGAAGCGGACATCAAACTTCTTGTTGCGAGATGATGAGGCGTGTCGCTATTCTGAAGGCTATTATTGTTATGATGGGCTTAATAGAAACGGCTGAGACGCGATGAGCCTGCTGAAGTTCGGTAAAAAATCCATTCCACCCCATCATCAGATTAGCGACGCGATGCAATCCCGCGATGTCGCGCTGATAAGACGCATGTTCATCAAATTCCCAGAGGAGTTGAACAACCCGGACGCAATATTAGGCTGTCATCTGCATGACGCTTGTGGAGTGGGCGATCTCGACTGCATTAAGGCCATTGTCGATTTTGGTGGGGATATCAACCTCAAGGATGACAGGGATGGAGTAGCTCCGATTGGCCGCGCATGTGGAAGCGTTCGCGTGGAGATAGTCAAATATCTGCTTTCGCTGGGTTGTGAACTGGATGTTTCGACTTCTCTAAGAAACCCGCTTTTCGGTTGTATCGCGTCAATTTTGCCTCGAAACGACTATTACGGAAAATCGGCAGGCTTTGCTGACCGGAATGAGGTTTCCGCAGCCATGTTGGAGATAGCTCATCTTCTTATCGACCATGGGATAGATCTGACGGCATGTTACATCCAACAGTCTATGGTTGATATGGATGCTTCAGCGTTTGCGTTCATGATGGGACAAGTCGAAATCGGAGAAGCGGTGATAACAGCGCTTTATGGTCACGATGTAAGATTGGCGGCAGGCGCGAGGGCCGAGGCTCTTGAAGTAGCTGTAGGAAATGGATGGAGCAGACAGAAATTTCGTAAGCGGCGATACCCGCCTAAGCGGGGAAAAGATAACGATGCTTTGCCACAAGAAGGCGAATTTTGGGTATAAACGAGACCTGTGCGCGGGTGGGTGTAGACAGGGGCGTTGATTGCTGATTCTATAGGCTTTCCGAGAAGGAGAGCGGCAGATGGCGCAGCGTTCTATTGGACAAGAGCAGTTTGGTTTTGCAGGGCGCGAGCGAGCGGCTTCGTCGCTAGACGCGCTGGTATCGCTGATCGACTGGGGCCAGGTCGCGGCGCTGCTCGATCCGCTCTATCCGGCTGTCAAGGGCGAGCCGGCCTGGCCGCCGCTGGCGATGTTCAAAGCCCTGCTGCTCTCGATCTGGTACGACCTGTCCGACGTGAAGCTGGCCGAGGCGCTCGACGATCGAGCCTCCTTTCGCCGTTTTTGCGGGTTTGCCGCGAATGAAGCGACGCCCGAACGTACCGCCTTCGTCCGATTTCGCAGGCTGCTCGTTGCACACAAGCTTGACCGGGCATTGTTTGAATCTGTCACCATGCAGCTCAAGTCCAAGGCGGTGACGGTCAAGACCGGAACACTGGTCGATGCCACCATCATTGCGTCCGCCAGTGAGGGCGATGACGATGCGCGCTGGGTAAAGCACAAAGGAAAGCGGGCTGTTTACGGCTTCAAGGCCCATGTCGGCGCCGATGCCGATACGGCGTTGGTCGAGGAAGTCTCGGTCACATCCGCTAATATCAATGACGGTAAGGCAGGCCCTGAAGCACTACCGGATAATCCCGGCGAGGTGTTTGCCGATAGCGCCTACCGCGGCAATCACTTTCGCGACGCCGTGCGGGCAAAGGGCGGCATTCCCCGCATTGTCGCCACCGGCGTTTGGGCACGCACCGAAGAGGAAGCCCAGGCATGGCTCCGCCAATGGAATCAGCCAATCCATCGCGTGCGGGGCCGGATCGAGAAAATCTTCGGGACATGGAAGCGATGCTACGGCCTCAGGCGAATGCGATGGCGAGGTCTCGCCAAAGCCACCGCCCAAGTCCACCTCACCGCCATCGCCTACAACCTCAAGCGCACCATGAATATTCTCACCGTAGCGGCATGAAAGTTGCCACCAACTTTCCCAGCGCCGCGGCGCACCCGAGAACAATCGCACAATAGGCCAAAAATACCACTTTTCAGGACCCTACACCCACCCGCGCACAGGTCTCATAAACTCTAGCACTCGCTCAAAATGGCTCACGTCCGCTTTGTTGTCGTGTCCGGACAGTCGGCTTTCAGTCCCCCACAAACTCAAACGGCGTTAACCCCCGCTCACGCTCGTTGAAGCGTAGCGTGCGGCCGCGTGGCGGGGCGCTGCGTTGGGCGCAGGTCGGCCGTGTGCAGGAGACGCAACCGAGGCCGATCTGTTGCGCGTCCCCTTTTTCAAGATCTATCCCGCGCGCGTGCAGTAGCGGCTTTGCAAACTCCGCCTTCACGCCGAGCGCGATCGAAAAGATCGCCTGACCCGCGCGCAATCCCGCGCTCTGGCCCGCTACCGTTCGATTGAGGGTAAACCAGCGCTCGCCCCCTTCCATCTCAACCAGCTGTGGCACAATCTCGCCGGGGCGATCGAACGCGCTATGAATGGACCATAATGGGCAGCGACTGTCTGACTCCACCATCGGCGCAGCGGATGCGCCCGCGTAACGCTTGGACGATTGCCCTGCCCGGTCGATGCGCACCATGAAGAAGGGGAGACCGCGCGCACCCACGCGCTGAAGCGTGGTCAGCCGGTGCGCAACCTGTTCATAGCCCGCGCCAAAGCGGCGCTGAAGCAACAGCGGATCATAGCCGCTCGCTTCGCAGGCGCGCAGGAAACGCTCGTACGGCATCATGACCGCCGCCGCGAAATAGCTGGTGAGATGGCGACGAAACAGGCGCTCGGCATGGCGGTCAACCAGATCCGCGCCGCTCACCAGTGCATCGATCTCGCCCTGCGCCTCAAGTTCAGCAATCAGGAACGCGGCGTGAAAACTGCGCGATGCGGAATCGAGCATCTCCGAGAGCTGCAACTGACGTGCGTGCAGATCGAGGCGCCTGACATGGTCCGGCATCACGCCGGTCGGCAAGATGCGGATGGCAATCTGGTGCTTTTGGCGCAGTCGCTCGGCAAGACCGCTGTAAAGATCGCCAGTGGCTATACGCAGATCATCCGCCAGCGCCTCCGCCTGTGCATCAAGATCCGGGAAGTGATTACGCCAGCGCTCAATCTCGCGCCGCACCTTCATCACCGGCAGGGCTTCCACCGAGGAGGACGGTGTTCCGCCCACGCCGCCCTCTCCCATCCTGTCGAACGCACGTGCGAACGCCTCAACGCCGCCAGGAGCCGCCGCCAGCCATTCCTCAATCTCGGCCCTGTCGATACCGAGGTCCGCGAAAAGCGGATCGGCGAGTCTGCGGCGCAAACCTTCCAGCCCACCTCCGGGCGCGTCTCCACCCAATATACGAGGGTCGAAATCAAACCGCTCGGCCAAGCGAAGCATAAGCGCCGCAGAGAGCGGTCGCTGGTTTTTCTCGATAAGATTCAGATAGCTGGGCGAGATTTCCAGCGCATCCGCTAGCGCAACCTGAGTCAGTCCAGAGGTACGCCGCAGACGTCGCACCGCATGCCCGGCAAGGATTTTACGTTCAGCCATAGAAACAGCCTTGTAAATTATTTTACAGATTTACAGCGTTTACTACAGCATATCCGACCATATTGCTATATTTTTTGACAAGTTTGATGGCGCGCACTCATGTTGCGGCGCATCATAGCTCTCAAGGGCAGCGAGTCGCCCCCGATTTTCAACTCTTATCGAGGAGGCAGTCATGTCCTACCAAGAGACCATCTCGAAGGCCGGTGGCCTGATCAACAGCTATGGCGCGCCGTGGGACGGCATCAGCGCCGAGTCCGCCGCACGTATGAAGCTGCAGAACCGCTTCAACACCGGCCTTGATATCGCGAAGTACACCGCGAAGATCATGCGCGAGGACATGGCCGCCTATGACGCAGACCCCGCCAACTACACCCAGTCGCTGGGCTGCTGGCACGGCTTCATCGGTCAGCAGAAGCTGATCTCGATCAAGAAGCATTTCGGCACCACCAAGCGCCGCTATCTCTATCTCTCCGGCTGGATGGTCGCCGCTCTGCGCAGCGAATTCGGCCCGCTGCCCGATCAGTCGATGCACGAGAAGACCTCGGTCGCCGACCTGATCGAAGAGCTCTACACCTTCCTGAAGCAGGCAGATGCCCGCGAACTGGGCATGATGTTCCGTGACCTCGACGCGGCGCGCGAAGCGGGCGATCAGGTGAAGGCGAAGCAGCTCGAAGTCGCAATCGACAATTATGAGACGCACGTCGTTCCGATCATCGCCGACATCGACGCCGGTTTCGGCAACGCCGAGGCGACTTATCTCCTCGCCAAGAAGTTCATCGAGGCAGGCGCTTGCTGCATCCAGATCGAAAACCAGGTTTCGGACGAAAAGCAGTGCGGCCACCAGGACGGCAAGGTCACTGTTCCGCATGAGGACTTCCTCGCGAAGATCCGCGCGGTCCGCTACGCCTTCCTCGAGCTGGGCGTTGACGACGGCATCATCGTCGCCCGCACCGACAGCCTCGGCGCAGGCCTCACCAAGCAGATCGCTTATTCCAAGGAAAAGGGCGACATTGGTGACCAGTATAACAGCTTCCTCGATTGCGATGAGGTCTCGGCCTCCGACATCGGCCACGGCGACGTGCTGATCACCCGCGATGGCAAGCTGATGAAGCCGAAGCGCCTGCCGTCCAACCTGTTCCAGTTCCGCGCTGGCTCAGGCGAGGACCGCTGCGTGCTCGATTGCATCACCTCGCTCCAGAACGGCGCGGACCTGCTGTGGATCGAGACCGAGAAGCCGCATATCGGCCAGATCGGCGGCATGGTGAACCGCATCCGCGAGGTCATCCCCAACGCGAAACTGGTTTACAACAACTCGCCCAGCTTCAACTGGACGCTGAACTTCCGTCAGCAGGTGTTCGATGCCTGGGCGGCAGAAGGCAAGGATGTGTCTGCCTATGATCGCGCCAAGCTGATGAGCGTCGATTATGACAGCACCGAGCTTTCGGCTGAGGCGGATGAGCGCATCCGCACCTTCCAGCGCGATGCTGCGGCGCAGGCGGGCATCTTCCACCACCTCATCACGCTGCCGACCTATCACACGGCAGCATTGAGCACCGACAACCTCGCCAAGGAATATTTCGGCGACGCGGGTATGCTGGGCTATGTCCTCAATGTGCAGCGTCAGGAGATCCGTCAGGGTATCGCCTGCGTGAAGCACCAGAACATGTCCGGCTCCGATATCGGTGACGATCACAAGGAATATTTTGCTGGTGAAGCAGCCCTCAAGGCTGCCGGTAAGGACAACACCATGAACCAGTTCGCCGCGGCCTGACGGCTACGGTGGCAACCAGTTCGCCGTAGCTTAATACAGTTCGCAGCTGCGGTATTTGGTGATAATGGGGCGAGAATCCCTTTCACTCGCCCCACGAATCAAGGAGAAGAACTATGGATGAACAACCGACCCCCGCCCGCTCTCGCGCGGTCTTTTCGACCGAGGATTTCGAGCTGATGAAGGAAGCGGTAGCGGATTACGTCAAGAAAATTCAGGACGATCCGCGTTCTTCCAAGTTTGTGAACCTCTATCATCGTCTGGGTCGCCTGAGCTGACCCCTGACGGACCCGAGCTTTCCTGGGGAGGAAAGTCTTGACCCGTCGTAGCCGTTAAACCGGTTGCGGCGGGTCATTTTAATCAGATTGATCAGAAGATTTTATTGAGGCGCCTTGATACGCGGCGTTTTTTTTCAGAGTGGAGGCAGAGATGACAGGGATGACGGCTCGCGCGGGATTGAGTGTAGCGGATGAGTTGGTCCGTTTCATCGAGGAGCAGGCACTGCCGGGGACTGGCGTTTCGGCAGAGGCGTTCTGGTCTGGCATGGCGGACATATTAGAGCGCTTTGCGCCGGAGAACGCTGCGTTGCTCTCCAAGCGCGAGGATTTGCAGGCGAAGATCGACGCGTGGCATCTGGAACGCGCTGGCAAGCCACTGGATCAGGCGGAGTATCAGGCTTTCCTGCGCGACATCGGCTATCTGGTGCCGGAGCCTGCGCCGTTTGCGGTAGACAGCGCGAACATCGATGAGGAACTGGCCAGCATGGCCGGGCCGCAGCTTGTCGTGCCGATCCTCAATGCGCGCTTCCTTCTGAACGCCGCCAATGCGCGCTGGGGCAGCCTCTATGACGCGCTCTACGGCACCGACGCGATCCCCGGCGCGGCGCAGGGCAAGGGCTATGACGCAGAACGCGGCGCGCAGGTCATCGCGTGGGCGCGGAACTTCCTCGATAACGCCGTTCCCGGCTGGGAGAAGGCGCTTACCGGAGAAGCAGGCGCACCCGAGCACGCCACTTCGGACAAGGGCTTCCTTTTCAAGCATAACGGCCTCCACATTGAGGTGGTAGTTGACCGTTCTCACCCGATCGGTGCGACCGATCCCTTGGGCGTTGCAGACGTGATCCTCGAAGCCGCATTGACCACGATCTGCGATCTTGAGGATAGTGTCGCGGCGGTCGATGGCGAAGACAAGGTGCTTGCCTATTCCAATTGGCTCGGCCTGATGAAGGGCGACCTTGAGGATACGTTCGAAAAGGGCGGTGCGCTGATGACCCGCAGCCTCAATGCGGACCGCGAATATACCGCGCCGTCAGGCTCCAAGTTCACCCTGCCTGGTCGCAGCCTCCTCTTCGTGCGTAATGTCGGCCATCTGATGACTACGCCCGCCGTTCTGCTGGCAGATGACAGCGAAGCGCCCGAAGGCATCATCGACGGTATCGTCACGACGCTGATCGCGCTGCATGATCTCAAAGGTCGGGGCCAGTTCAAAAACAGCCGCACCGGCAGCATGTATATCGTCAAGCCCAAGATGCACGGGCCGGAGGAATGCGCGTTTGCCAACCGACTGTTCGACGCGATCGAGGATATGCTGGGCCTTGCCCGCCACACCCTCAAGATCGGCGTGATGGACGAGGAGCGCCGCACGTCTGCCAACCTCGCCGCCTGCATCGAGGCGGTGCGGCACCGCATCATGTTCATCAACACCGGCTTCCTCGACCGCACCGGCGACGAGATGCACACCAGCATGCGCGCCGGGCCGATGATCCGCAAGGGCGACATGAAGACCTCAAGCTGGATTGCGGCGTACGAGGATCGCAACGTGCAGATCGGCCTCGCCTGCGGCCTTTCCGGCAAGGCACAGATCGGCAAGGGCATGTGGGCCGCGCCTGACCGGATGGCGGACATGCTCGACCAGAAGATCGGCCATCCCAAGACCGGCGCCAATACCGCATGGGTGCCCTCTCCCACCGCCGCCGTGCTCCATGCGACGCATTATCACAGTGTCGATGTGTTCGCCCGCCAGCAGGAGCGCCAGGCAGAAGGGATCACCGGGCTCGATCCGCTGCTCAGCATTCCGGTCGCTCAAGGCGTCAACTGGTCCGAGGAGGAAATCCGTGCCGAGCTGGATAACAACGCACAGGGCATACTCGGCTATGTCGTGCGCTGGGTCGATCAGGGCGTGGGCTGCTCCAAGGTGCCGGACATCAACGACATCGGCCTGATGGAAGACCGCGCGACGCTGCGCATCAGCTCCCAGCATATGGCGAACTGGCTGCTGCATGGCGTCGTGCGCGCAGACCAGATCGACGCCGCATTCGCGCGCATGGCAAGCAAGGTCGATGCTCAGAACGCCTCAGATCCGCTCTACCGGCCCATGTCCGGCAACGAAGCCACCAGCCTCGCCTACCAGGCCGCCAGAGACCTCGTCTTCAAGGGCGTAGAACAACCTTCAGGATATACTGAGCCGCTGCTCCATGCCTATCGCCTGAAGCTCAAGGCGCAGGATGCGGCTAAAGAGGCAGAGCCAGCCTGATCCGGGCCAGCAATGAAAACAAAGGGCGGGAAACTCTCCCGCCCTTTTCATTTCTGCTGCATCTGAAAGGGCCTTATTCCGCCGCTTCAACCTCCGCACGGTCGCTCAGCGGATGTGCGAGGCGCGAGATCATTTCCTTCGGGCACACCTGCCAGATCTGATCGATGCGGCGCTCCCAATCTTCCAGCAGTGCGGCGGACCATTTGCTGCCGGTCATTTCTACGTGTGTTTCCACCAGTTCGCGCAGTACGCCTTCCCAATGGGCGCTATCGATCCGTTGCCAGATGATGCTTTCCGGGTTGGCGTGGTCGGCGAAGCTGCCGTCTTCATCGAGCACGAACGCCATACCGCCGGTCATGCCTGCGCCGAAATTCGCGCCGACCTTGCCGAGGATAACCGCCGTGCCACCGGTCATATATTCGCAGCCATTGGCACCGCAGCCCTCGACCACGACCTGCGCGCCCGAGTTACGCACCGCAAAGCGCTCGCCCGCCTGCCCCGCAGCGAACAGCTTGCCCGCCGTCGCGCCATAAAGCACGGTGTTGCCGATGATGGTGTTGTTCTGGCTCTCTAGCGGCGAGCTGACCATCGGCCGCACCGCGATGATGCCGCCTGACAAGCCCTTGCCGACATAGTCGTTGGAATCGCCGAAGACTTCAAGCGTCACGCCCTTGCAGAGGAACGCGCCGAGGGATTGACCCGCAGACCCGCGCAGGCGGATGTGGACGTGGCCGTCTGCCAGCGAAGACATGCCGAACTTCTCGGTGATGCGCGCGGAGAAGCGCGTACCGACCGCGCGATGCGTGTTGCGTACCGTGTAGGTGAGCTGCATCTTCTCGCCGCGCTCGAACACGGCCTTCGCATCCGAAATGATCTGCGCATCGAGGCTGTCCGGCACATCGTTACGATGCGTCGGGATATTGAATCGGCGCATATCATCCGGCGCATCGACCTTGGCGAGGATCGGGTTAAGGTCCAGATCGTCCAAGTGATCCGCGCCGCGATTGACCTGACGGAGAAGCTCGGTGCGTCCTACCACCTCATCCAAGCTGCGCACGCCAAGGCGTGCAAGGATTTCACGCACTTCCTCGGCGATGAAAGTCATGAGGTTGATGACCTTCTCCGGCGTGCCGGTGAACTTGGCGCGCAGGCGCTCGTCCTGCACACAGACGCCGACGGGACACGTGTTCGAGTGGCACTGGCGCACCATGATGCAGCCCATCGCGACTAATGCCAGCGTGCCGATGCCATATTCCTCGGCGCCGAGGATCGCGGCGATGACGATGTCGCGCCCGGTCTTGAGTCCGCCATCAGTGCGCAGCTTCACCCGGTGACGAAGGCCGTTCAGGGTCAGCACCTGATTGGCTTCGGAAAGGCCCATTTCCCACGGCAGACCGGCAAACTTGATGCTGGTCTGCGGAGACGCACCCGTGCCGCCGACATTGCCGGAGACCAAGATCACGTCCGCATGCGCTTTCGCGACACCCGCTGCGACCGTGCCGATGCCGGACTGGCTGACGAGCTTGACGCAGACGCGCGCGCGCGGATTGATCTGCTTCAGGTCGTAGATGAGCTGTGCCAGATCCTCGATCGAGTAGATGTCATGATGCGGCGGCGGCGAGATCAAAGTCACGCCCGGCGTCGAATGGCGCAATCGGGCGATGAATTCCGTCACCTTGAAGCCGGGAAGCTGGCCGCCTTCGCCAGGCTTCGCACCCTGCGCGACCTTGATCTCGACCTCTTCGCAGGCGCCGAGATATTCCGCCGTCACGCCGAAGCGCCCGGAGGCGATCTGCTTGATGTTGGAATTGGCGTTGTCGCCATTGGCATAGGGCTTGAAGCGGGCCGAATCCTCGCCGCCCTCGCCCGACACGGCCTTGGCGCCAATGCGGTTCATCGCGATGGCGAGCGTCTCGTGGGCTTCGGGAGAAAGCGCGCCCAGCGACATGCCCGGCGTCACGAAGCGCTTGCGGATCTCGGTGATCGCCTCGACCTCGTCGATCGGCACCGCCTCGTTGGCGTAATTGAACTCCAGCAGATCGCGCAGATACACGGCAGGAAGATCCTTCACACCGCGCGAGAACTGGAGATAGGTGGAGTAGCTGTCCGTCGCGACCGCCGTCTGCAGGAGGTGCATGAGCTGCGCCGAATAGGCATGCGCCTCGCCGCCATTGCGCTGGCGATAGAAGCCGCCCACAGGCAGCCGCGCGACAGCGCTGTCATAGGCAGCCTCGTGCTTCAGCGTTGCGCTATAGTGCAGCGACGCATAGCCCTCGCCCGAAATCTTGGACGGCATGCCGGGGAACAGATCGTTCACCAGCGCGCGAGACAAGCCAACCGCCTCGAAATTATAACCGCCGCGATAGCTGCTGATGACCGCGATGCCCATTTTGGACATGATCTTTAGCAAGCCCTCGTCCACCGCTGTGCGATAGCGGGCGACGCAGGTCTCGAGGTCCATATCCCCGAACAGACCACGCGCATGGCGGTCCGCAATCGAGGCTTCGGCGAGATAGGCGTTCACCGTCGTCGCGCCGACGCCGATCAGCACCGCGAAATAATGCGTATCCAGACACTCTGCCGAGCGAACGTTTACGGACGCGTATGAGCGCAGCCCTTTGCGCACCAGATGGGTGTGCACTGCCGCAGCCGCCAGCACCATCGCAATCGCCATGCGATCCGGGCTGACATTCTCGTCGGTGAGGAACAGCTCGCTCTGCCCGGCGCGCACTGCCTGCTCCGCCTCGTCGCGGATGCGGGCAATGGCCGCGCGCAGCCCATCGGCGCCACTGTCCGCCGGATAGGTGCAGTCGATTTCCGCCACAGCCTTGCCAAACGCAGACTTGAGGCGGCTCCAGTCTGCGCAGGAGAGTACCGGTGAGTCCAGCACCAGCACATGCGCATTCTGCGAGCCTTCTTCCAATATGTTGGCGAGGTTGGAGAAGCGCGTTTTGAGGCTCATCACGTGGCGTTCACGCAAGGAGTCAATCGGCGGGTTCGTCACCTGGCTGAAATTCTGGCGGAAGAAATGACTGATCGTGCGCGGCTTGTCGGAAATGACGGCGAGCGGCGTATCGTCGCCCATAGAGCCAACCGCTTCCTTCGCATCCTCCACCATCGGCGAGAGGAGCAATTCCATATCCTCCAGCGTCATGTTGGCGGCCATCTGGCGGCGCGTCAGCTCGGCGCGATCATAGCACGGACGGGAGTTGGCGTTGGCGGCGGGCAGATCGCTGAGCGTACGGAAGCCCTTAACCAGATCGGCATAATCGCGTTCGCCCGCGATCCGATCCTTGATCTCGCGATCATGATAGACGACGCCTTCGGCCAGATCGACAGCGAGCATCTGCCCCGGCCCCATGCGACCCTTCTGGATTATGCTCGATTCCGGCACCACGACCATGCCGGTCTCGGAGCCGACGATCAGCAGATTGTCGGAAGTGAGCGTATAACGCAGCGGGCGCAATGCGTTGCGGTCCACACCCGCGACAGCCCAGCGACCATCGGTCATGGCGAGCGCGGCAGGCCCGTCCCACGGCTCCATCACCGAGGCCATGAAGTTATACATGTCCTTGTGCGCCTGCGGCAGGTCGTCGCCCGTCTGCCATGCTTCCGGCACCAGCATCAGCTTGGTGCTCGGCGCATCGCGGCCCGCGCGACACAGCGCTTCGAACACCGCATCCAGTGCGGCAGTATCGGACGCTCCAGCCGGGATTACCGGCTTGATATCTTCAGACCGTTCGCCAAAAGCGAGCGCTGCCATCTTGATTTCGTGACTTTTCATCCAGTTCTTGTTGCCACGGATGGTGTTGATTTCACCGTTGTGCGCGAGGGTGCGGAACGGTTGCGCCAGCCACCATTGCGGGAAGGTGTTCGTCGAATAGCGCTGGTGAAAAATCGCGACGCGGCTCTCGAAGCGCTCGTCGGTCAGGTCCGGATAGAACACCGAGAGGCTCTCTGCGAGGAACAGGCCCTTGTAGATGATCGAGCGGCAGGAAAGCGAGCAGACGTAGAAATCGTTGATCTGCGCAGCCACGACCTTCTTCTCGATCCGGCGACGGATGAGATAGAGCTCCTTCTCAAACTCAGCCATGTCCTGATCTTCAGGCATCGGCCCGGCGATCATGATCTGCTCGATTTCGGGGCGGGTACGCTGCGCCTTGTCGCCAATCACCGACACATCGACCGGCACCTGACGCCAGCCATAGATGGTGTAGCCCGCCTCGATGATTTCGGCCTCTACGAGCGTGCGACAGGTCTCCTGCGCGCTCAAATCCGTGCGCGGCAGGAATACCATGCCAACGGCGAGCCGGTTGGGCTTGGGCTTGTGGCCGGATGCGGCGATGGCATCATCGAAAAAACGGACGGGAAGATCGACATGGATACCCGCGCCGTCGCCGGTCTTGCCATCGGCATCGACCGCGCCACGGTGCCACACGGCTTTCAGCGCATCAATCGCCGAGACGACGACACGGCGGCTGGGCTTGCCATCCGTCGCCGCGACAAGGCCGACACCGCAGGCATCGGATTCAAGCTCCGGGCGATACATGCCCTGTTGGGCGATGCGGGCCCGCTCCTCGTCGGAGACGATCCAGTTCTGTTCGGTCATGCTGCGACCCTTTCCGAATTCTTCGCTCTTGCTTTCGCCTTCAAGTAACGGTGCATATGCTCCGTCACATCCCGCCCGTCGCGGATGGCCCAGACGACAAGGCTTGCACCGCGCACGATGTCTCCGGCGGCGAATACACCGTCGACGGACGTCATCATCGTCTTATGATCGACGCGGAGCGTGCCCCAGCGGGTGACGGAGAGGTCGTCCGCGCCGAAAAGCTTGGGCAGTTCCTCCGGGTCATAACCCAGCGCCTTGATGACCAGATCGGCCTCCAGCGTGAACTCGCTGCCCGGCTCAGGCTCCGGCGCACGGCGACCGGACGCATCGGGCTGGCCGAGGCGCATTTTCACTGCCTTGACGCCGCTAACCTGCGTACCTCCTTCGAATGCAACAGGAGCGGAGAGCCAGACGAACTCGACGCCCTCTTCCTCAGCATTCTGCACCTCACGCTGCGAACCGGGCATATTGTCCCGGTCGCGACGGTAGAGGCACTTGACCGACTTCGCGCCCTGACGGATCGCCGTACGCACGCAGTCCATCGCCGTGTCGCCACCGCCGATGACGACGACATGCTTGTCCTTAGCGAGCAGGCTGCCGTCCTCATGGCCGGGTACAGCATCGCCGAAGCCCGCGCGGTTGGAGGCGTTTAAATAGTCAAGCGCCGCGACCACGCCGCTCGCCCCAACGCCGGGCGCCTTGATGTCGCGTGCCTTGTAGACGCCGGTGGCGATGAGGATCGCGTCGTGCTTATGACGGAGCTGCTCCATCGTCGCGTCTTTGCCGACTTCGAAGCTCTCATGGAACACGATGCCGCCATCCTTAAGGCGTTGGACACGGCGCATCACCACATCCTTCTCCAGCTTGAAGCCGGGGATGCCGTATGTGAGCAAGCCGCCCGCGCGGTCATGCCGGTCATAGACATGCACGTCATATCCGGCGACGCGCAGATATTCCGCCGTCGTCAGGCCTGCCGGACCCGCGCCGATGATACCAACTGACTGGCCGCGTGCCTTGCCCGACACGAGCGGCTCCACCCAGCCCTCTTTCCAGGCGGTATCGGTGATGAATTTCTCTACGCTACCGATGGTGACGGAGCCGTGGCCGGAAAACTCGATCACGCAATTGCCCTCGCAGAGGCGATCCTGCGGGCAGATGCGGCCGCAGATCTCGGGCATGGTCGACGTGGCGTTAGAAAGCTCATAGGCCTCACGCAGGCGACCTTCCGCCGTCAGCCTCAGCCAGTCCGGGATATGATTGTGCAGCGGGCAATGGGTGGAGCAATAGGGCACGCCACATTGCGAGCAGCGCGAAGCCTGCTCTTCCGCTTTTTCCAGAAGGAACGTCTTGCTGATTTCGGCAAAATCATGAGCACGCTCGTTCGCTCCGCGTTTCAGCGGATAGTCCTGGCTCGTGCCGACAAATTTCAGCATGGGATTGTCGCCCATAGACCAAATGCTCCTGCTTCCTTTTGGGGGAGTGGAGGCCATAGACGCGTTTTTGGCGGAAGTCACGCACAAAATGCATAATGGGTAAACTATACTTACCTATTATGCATTTTTTATAGTTGTGATAATCTCAATAGGATGGAAGCAAGAGGCTATATAGGTCCGTTTCGGAATTATCTGAGACCAAGCCACACAAGTGCTGCCGTCCCAGCAACAATCCGATACCAGGCGAAAGGTGCAAAACCGATGCGGCTCACCACCGCAACGAAACCTTTGACCACAGCCATTGCGACGAGGAACGACACCACAAATCCGATCGCGATCGTCTGCATATCCGCCCCGGTCAGTGCCGATCCATGCTTGTAAAGCTGTAGGGCAGTTGCTCCCGTCAGGGTCGGTATCGCAAGAAAGAAGCTGAACTCAGCCGCCGTCCGCCGCTCTACGCCGAATGCCATCGCCCCGAGGATGGTTGCGCCAGAGCGGCTGACACCGGGGATCATCGCGATGCACTGCACCAGCCCGATCAACAGCGAGTTTTTCGCGCCCACATCCGCGATGCCTCCTGCATGTTTGGGCTTCGCGTACTTCTCGACCACCAATATCGCAAAACCGCCAAGGATCAGCGCCCACGCGACGACCACGGCATTTTCCAGCAGCGCCTCAATGGCGTCGTTGAACATGAGGCCGATCACGACAGCGGGAAAGAAGGCGAGCAGCAGGTTGATAACGAACGCAAATGCGTTGCGCTCGGCCTTGAGTAGGCCAAGCAGGACCGCCCAGAAGGTACGCCAGTAGAGCACCAATATGGCAAGGATCGCGCCCGGCTGGATCGCGATGTTGAACAACGCCCACTTCTCGGCGTCATAGCCCATCAGCTCGGTCGCCAGGATCAGATGGCCGGTTGAGGATACGGGAAGATACTCCGTCACCCCCTCGACAATGCCCAGCAATATGGGCGTAGCGATGTCGCTCATGCGGGCTTACGCCTTGGCGCGCGCTGTGAAGCGGCCATGCTTGCGATATTGCACCAGCCATTGATCCGCTACTGCGGCAAGCGGGGTGGGAGATACGCCGAGATCCGACAATCCTTTCGCCTTGGGAGCGACAACATTGTCAGATTGCAGCATCCGCCACTGATCGAGCGTGATCGGCGCGCCGGGCAGCCAACCCGTCAAGCGCGCCAGCCATTCGGATGCGCAATTCGGCAGAGCAAGCATCATCGGATCATGACCGATCTGCGCGGCAAGCCAGCTGTTGATTTCCGCCATGCTCATCACCTGCGGCCCGCCCAGTTCAAAAGTCTTGCCTGCATGCGCTCCCGCATCGGCCACGGCCGTGGCGATGGCTCGGGCAACATCAACTACATAGACGGGCTGAAACTTGGTCGCGCCCGCGATTACAGGCAGCACTGGCGCCATGCGTATGAGGTTGGCAAAGCGGTTCGTGAACTGATCCTCCCGCCCGAAGATGATCGAGGGCCGGATCAGGGTGGCCTTCGGGAAAGCATCACGCACCGCCTGCTCGCCCTGCCCCTTCGAGCGGCCATAAGCGGATTTGCTCTCCGCATCGGACCCGATCGCTGAGACATGGACCAGAGTCTTGATGCCCGCGCTGGCGGCGGCCTGCGCGACATTCGCCGCGCCTTTGTGGTTGATGCCATCAAGATCGCCCTTCAGCACCGCGACGAGATTGATGACGGCGTCCGAGCCGGCGACCGCACGCTCAACGCTTGCAGCATCGCGCACATCGGCATGGACGAGTTGCGTCTGGCCCAGATTACCGAGCGGCTTTACACGTAGCGCGTGTGCGGGATCGCGTTCCGCCACCCTCACTCGCATGCCTTGAGCCAGTAGCTCCTGCGCCACATTGCGCCCCAGAAACCCACCACCGCCGAAAATCGTCACCAGCATCGTCATACCCTCAAGCCTGCAAATCTGTTGTCCATCCAATGCACCAAGCCTGCGGACGAGACAATGCTCCTTTCATCGGGATGCGCGATGTTTGCGCAAATTCCCTGTATGTTGGCGTTGATTATGATGGCGTGACGGCGTCCGGCTGTCGATCCGGATGGGCGGCGGCGACTTCGGGGACTGCCATTGCCGCTTCCGCCGCATTCATCAGTGCGGGATAGGCATCGAGCGGCACATTGAACCGACGTGCGGAGTAGACCTGCGGCACGATATGGCAGTCCGCAATCGTCAGCGTATCGCCATAGGCATATCTGCCGCCGTTACGCGCGATCATCACCTCGAGCGCGGCAAAGCCATCCGATATCCAGCGCGCGGCCCACGCATCCCGTGCAGCATCGCCGGCGCCGAGATCGTTTTTCAGAGCTTTCAATATACGGAGATTGTTGAGCGGGTGGATGTCACACGCCACTGTCATCGCCATCGCGCGGACGATGGCGCGGCTGTCCGCATCGGCAGGAAGCAACGGCGGAGCGGGATAGCATTCCTCCAGCCATTCGAGGATCGCGCTGCTCTGAGTCAGGACTTTTTCTCCAACAACCAGCGCAGGCACCAGACCCTGGCGGTTGAGCGCGCGATAGGCGTCCTCGCGCTGTTCGCCTGCCAGAAGGTTGACCGGCACCTGCGTGTAGTTCAGCCCTTTGAGGTTGAGGGCGATGCGCGTGCGATAGCTGGTGCCGGAGCGCCAATAGCCATGAAGAACCAGATTTCGGTCATTCGTCATGGCGCTGGCTGTATCATGGCGCGGCATTCTCCGAAACCGATCCGCACAGAGCCGGGCGCTTCGGCAAAAGCGCTGATGATGATCTCGTCGCCATCCTCCAAAAAGGTGCGGCTTTCGCCATTGGGGAGCGTGATTGACTGCTTGCCCCCATTGCTCAGTTCCAGCAGGCTGCCCTTGGCGTTGTCGTCCGAGCCGGAGAGCGTGCCGGTTCCTAGCAGATCGCCGGCTTGCAGGTTGCACCCGTTCGAAGCGTGATGCGTGAGCAGTTGCGCGATGGTCCAGTACATTGCTGTCATCGGGCCGTGGCTAAGGCGATGTGGCGGGGTGCCCGCGTCACGCATCTTAGCGGTGCTGATGCAGACCTCCATGGTCACGGAGAGCGCGCCTTCTTTTTGGTCCGCCGCATCGAACAGATAAGGCAAGGGCGCGGGGTCACCTTCCGGGCGCGCAGGTTGAGCGGTACGATAGGGCGCAAGCGCGTCCATCGTCACGATCCAGGGCGAGATGGTGCTGTGGAAGTTCTTGGCGAGAAATGGTCCCAAAGGCTGATATTCCCATGCCTGCACATCGCGCGCGGACCAGTCGTTGAGGATCGAGATGCCAGCGATATGCGCGCTCGCCTCGCCAATCGGGATCGGTTTGCCGAGAGCATTGCCCTGCCCTACCCAGACAGCCATCTCGAGTTCATAATCGAGCCGTTTGCACGGGCCGAAGAATGGCGCATCGGCGTCAGGCGCCTTGGTCTGCCCGTTGGGACGCACCACATCCTCGCCGGAAAGCCGCACCGAAGAAGCTCGGCCATGATAGCCGATCGGCACATATTTATAGTTGGGCAGCAGCGGATTGTCCGGACGGAACAGCTTGCCGACATTCACCGCATGATGGATGCCCGAATAGAAATCCGTATAGTCGCCAATATGGACCGGTAGATAGAGTTCGCACTCTGAAGCGTCATAGAGTGCGAGGCGAACGGCTACCTCATTCGTGGCATCGGTCAACAGCCTAAACAGCCCCTGCCGTAATGCGCGCATGGCGTCATTACCAGCGCCGAGCAGCGCATTCAGCGTCTCCCCCCCGGCTAGCAGTGCGGCAGATTGCCCCTCACCTTCTATTAGGGGTGCAACAGCAGCAATATCGAGAATATGCGCGCCTATCGCTACGCCACCGCGCGGCGCTCCGCCCTTGGGTGCGAATACGCCCAGCGGCAGATTCTGCACCGGAAAGTCAGGATGTCCGTTAGCACTCTTTACCCAGCTCTGCGCGGCGGGGTCATGCGTAAAATCACGGTAGGGCATCAGGCCTGCGGCTCCTTATGCAGCCATTCTGCATGGCGCGGCGCTTTCTTGGTTACCGCCCACTCCTCCAGCATCAGCGGCGCAACCCGGGCGAGTTCCTCATATTGCTCCGCCGTACCGATATTGCAGGCCAGCTCAAGCCGGTGTCCATTGGGATCGAAGAAATAGATCGAGCGGAAAATGCCATGATAGGTCGGGCCGATCACCTCGATCCCCAGAGCCTCGATATGCGCCTTGGCCGCCATCAATGCCTCGTAATCCGGCACCTCAAACGCCAGATGCTGCACCCAGGCGGGCGTATTTTCATCACGCCCCATGTCCGGCTGGGCGGGCAGCTCGAAAAAGGCGAGCACATTGCCACCACCGCAATCGAGGAAAATGTGCATATAGGGGTCATAGGCGCCGGTTGACGGCACATAATCCTCAGCGAAGGCCGTGGTATAGCGCATACCCAGCACGCGCTCGTACCACTCGACCGTCTCCTTCGCGTCCTTGCAGCGATAGGCCACATGATGAATGCGGCTCAATGAAAATGGCATATTCATGCGGCTTTATCCTCTCCTGATTTGAGAACACCACGACGCATCTGGTCGCGCTCCATCGATTCGAACAAGGCTGTAAAATTCCCTTCGCCAAAGCCCTCGTCCCGCTTGCGCTGGATAAACTCGAAGAAGACCGGCCCGATCATGGTTTCAGAGAAAATCTGGAGCAGCAGGCGCGGATCGCCATCCTGTGTGGACCCGTCGAGCAAAATGCCACGGCGTTGTAATTCTTCCACAGGCTCACCGTGGCCGGGCAGGCGCTCATCCAGCATTTCGTAATAAGTGGCGGGGGGAGCCGTCATAAATGGCGTGCCGCTCTGCTTGAGGCGATCCCATGTGGCAAGCAGATCGTCACAGAGGAAAGCGATGTGCTGGATGCCCTCACCATTATAGGAGCGCAGGAACTCGTCGATCTGCCCCCCGCCTGCCTTGCCTTCTTCGTTCAGGGGAATGCGGATCAGGCCATCGGGCGCGGTCATCGCCTTCGACGTCAGGCCGGTATATTCGCCCTTGATATCGAAATAGCGGATTTCGCGGAAGTTGAAGAGCTTCTCATAATAATCGGCCCAATAGGCCATGCGGCCGCCATAGACATTGTGCGTCAGGTGATCGATCAATGCGAGGCCAGCACCCTGCGGGTGGCGATCGACGCCGGGCAAATAATCGAAATCTATATCGTAGATCGATAGCGCACCGTTGCCATCGATCTCGTAGCGATCGATCAAATAGATAATCGCTCCGCCAATGCCGCGGATGGCCGGCAGCCGCAGTTCCATCGGGCCGGTTTTCGTCTCCACCGGCTCTGCGCCACGGGAAAGAAGCTCAGGATAAGCCTTGTGTGCATCCTTGACGCGAAAGCCCATGCCACAGGCGGACGGGCCATGCTCTGCTGCAAAATAGGCGGCGGGAGAGCCTGGTTCATAATTCGCGATGAGGTTGATGCCGCCCTGACGCCATAAATCCACATCCTTGGAGCGATGGCGCGCGATCCGCGCGAAGCGCATCGCCTCGAACGCTGCCTCCAATATCCCGCGTTCTGGCGCGCAAAATTCGATGAACTCAAATCCATCCAGCCCGACAGGGTTCTCGAAAATGTCAGGCATATTCCGCTCCACATCGGCATATAGTATCATTGGAAACTAATTTACGCTTTGCGCGATATAGTGTCAACTGATACTTGTTTGGAAATGAAGAAGACCGAATTGCGCCTGAACGACTTCCTGCCCTATCGCCTGTCGATAGCGTCCAACCTCGTGAGCGACGCGATTTCGTCCGCTTATTCCAAGCTTTTTGGCCTCACTATTCCCGAATGGCGGCTTATTGCGGTAATCGCGGAAACCGACGGTATCACGCAGCAGGAGGTTGGCGTCAGAACACGCATGGACAAGGTAACCGTCAGCCGCGCCGCTATCGCCTTAACTGATAGGGAACTGTTGCTTCGCGCACCCAACCCTAAGGATGGCCGCTCCCAGTTATTGACGCTGAGCGACACCGGCAAGGAACTCTATCGGCAGGTCGCTCCACAAGCACTGGCCCTGGAGCAATCAATTTTCGGCGCTATTCCAGAAGCCGAACTGGCGCGCTTTTCTGAAACACTACAGCGCATTACCGACAGTGCCGAAACGATGATGTCGCGCAAGGGCGTAACCAGCTCACCCGCCTGAAAACTGCGCGCGCAACACCTTCTTATCGATCTTGCCGACACTGGTTTTCGGCAATTCAGGCACCAGCTCAAAGCGATCCAGCTTGGCATAACGCGTGATGTCACCCGCGGCGATTGCTCGTTCCACCGGGGCATTGATCGCGGCTAGATCGGGTGTTTTCCCTTGCTCGGCCACGATCACTGCAAGCGGGCGTTCACCCCAGCGCGCGTCCGGAACGGCAATCACGCTCGCCGCAGCAACGCCCTCTGCCGTTGCCACCAGTTGCTCCAGCTGAATGGAATCGATCCATTCGCCACCGGTTTTGACGACATCCTTCAGGCGGTCGCGGATGTGCAAAATTCCCCGTTCGTCGATTGTAGCAATATCTTGTGTGTGCATCCATCCACCGCGCCACAATTGCTCCGAGGCTTCCTCATTCCCGACATAGCAGGGCGTCAGCCATGGCGCGCGCAACACTAGTTCACCCCGCGTCTTGCCGTCATGCGGCACATCGCGCATGGCATCATCCACGATCCGCATCTGTACCATCGGCACCGGAACGCCGGACGCCGTCAGCGCATCAACCAGCTTGTTCTCATCCGCAATGTCATCCGGGCTGGGTCGTGCATGGGCGATCATCGGCGCAGTTTCGGACATGCCATAGCCCGCAAGGACATACATGCCCCGCCTGCGCGCCTCGGCACATAGAGATTTGCTCAACGCCGAGCCGCCTATCACCAGCTTCCATCCGGAGAGGTCCGCGCCTGTCTTGTCTGCCGTATCAAGGATCATTTGCAGGATTGTCGGCACGCAGTGTGAATAGGTCACTTTGTGTTCGCGCCGAAGATTGCAGATCAGCTCCGGCTCGTAGCGCCCCGGATAGACCTGCTTTAAGCCCAGCATGGTCGCCACATAGGGCGAGCCCCACGCATGGACATGAAACATCGGCGTCAGCGGCATATAGACATCGCCATAGCCGAATACAGGAGATACGGCGGTCGCACCCGATGGCCCAGTGGAGACTAATGTGTGCAGCACCAGTTGCCGGTGTGTGAAGCAGACGCCTTTCGGGTTGCCGGTGGTGCCGCTGGTGTAGAAAGTCGTCGCGATGGCGTTTTCGTCAAAATCCTCAAACGGATAAACTGGGGAAGCCGCGGCGCTCAACGCCTCATACTCCCCCGCTGCCCACGTCGGCAGCGGCTTGTCTTCCCCGTCCATGATCGCAACCACGACCTTGATACCGGGCAGTGAGGGCAGGATTTCCTCCAACAGCGGAAAGAAATCATGATGCACCAGCACCACCTCGGCCTGAGCATGTTCGAGAGTGTAAGCGATCTGATGCACAGGGAGGCGCACGTTCACCGTTTGCAGCACAGCGCCCATCATCGGCACCGCGAAATAGGCCTCTAGATAGCGATGGCTATCCCAATCCATCACCGCTACGGTTGTACCTTGCTCGACACCGAGCCCCGCAAGAAACGATGCTTGCCGCCCGATCCGCTCGACAAACTCAGCATAGGTGAAGCTGGCCTTGTCTCGATAGACTATGTGTTGGCCTGCTGCGGTAAGGAGCACAGTATCGAGCAGATGGCGAATGGTTAGCGGATACTGATAGGCCTCACCCGTAACCTTCGCGTAACGCAGCGCCATCACCCTCTCCTATAGATCTTATTGCTCTACTTCTGTCATTTACTGGCATAATGCCCGTTTGCCAAACGACACTATTCTAAGCCATCCGCTTCAGCGCATAGCCGCTCCATCGCTTGATCGGGCGCAAAACAAAGCTGGTGTGCATCGCGGAAACGCCGGGTAGCTCTGCCAGACAACGGCGGTGTATATCGTCGAAATCCGCGAGATCGCGCGCGGCGACGCGCAGACGATAATCGGCCTCACCGGAAACAAGGTCGCACTCGAGTATCTCGTCATATTGCATCACTGCCGCTTCGAAGCACTCCATGCAGGCACGGCTCTGATTATCCAATGTGATATCGATGCGCGCCTGCACTCCTATACCCGCCAGAGTGGGGTCGATGTGCGCGCCATAGCCGGCGATTATGCCATTCTCCTCCATCGCACGCATTCGGCGGTGGCAGGCGGAACTGGAGAGGCCCACCACTTCGGCAAGCTCAGCAATGGACCGACTCGAATCTTTCTGAACTTCGGATAATATTCCTATATCAAGCTTATCCATAATAAATTATCTCGACTTATATCTGTTGTGCGAGATAATATCGCAGATCACAGTATATATCCAGTCTCATTCGGGAGCTTTTTCCAGTGGGGCTATGATACAAGATTCGCCTGCACAGCATGGAGAGCGAGATGCGCGTAGGCACAGTTAAGGAAATCAAGAACCACGAATATCGTGTTGGCCTGACGCCGGAGAGCGTCGAGGAACTGGTCGCACATGGACATGATGTGTTGGTCGAGACCGGCGCTGGACTTGGGATTGGCGCTAGCGACGAAGCCTATCGCGCGGCGGGTGCCAGCACCCTGAGCAGCGCTTCAGAGGTGTTCGCCAAGGCCGAGATGATCGTCAAGGTGAAGGAGCCACAAGCCGTAGAGCGCGCCATGCTGCGCGAAGGACAGATCCTCTACACCTATCTCCACCTCGCACCGGACCCGGAGCAGACTAGGGATCTGGTAGCCTCTGGCGCGGTCTGCATTGCATACGAGACAGTGACGGACGCGCATGGCAGCCTGCCGCTCTTGAAGCCTATGAGTCAGGTCGCTGGTCGCATGGCGATCCAAGCAGGCGCAACCGCTTTGCAAAAGGAGCATGGCGGACGCGGCGTATTGCTCGGTGGCGTGCCGGGCGTTCTGCCCGCCAATGTCGTGGTGATCGGCGGCGGCGTGGTCGGCTTTAATGCTGCGCAGATGGCGGCAGGCATGGGTGCTGACGTCACTATCCTCGATCGCAGCCCGGAAGTGCTGGAGCGACTCTCAACTCATTTCGAGAGCCGCGCCAAGACGCGGTTTTCGAGTAAAGCAAACATTGCCGATTGCGTCCGGCAGGCTGATCTCGTCATCGGCGCCGTCTTGATCCCCGGCGCAGCGGCGCCGCATCTTGTGACCCGCGCGATGCTATCCACCATGAAGCCCGGCGCGGTGCTGGTTGATGTCGCGATCGATCAGGGCGGCTGCTTCGAAACCAGCCACGCGACCACCCATGCCGAGCCGACCTTCGTGGTCGACGGCATCGTGCATTATTGCGTGGCGAACATGCCGGGTGCCGTGGCGCGCACGTCCACCTACGCTTTGAACAACGTCACCCTGCCTCATGCGCTTAGCATTGCCGATCTCGGCTGGCGGGAGGCACTGAAGCGGAATCCGCATCTGCGCGCGGGCCTCAATGTATGCGGCGGCAAGGTCACCTATGAGGCCGTCGCGCGCGATCTTGGATATGACTATGTGCCTGCCGAAACGCTGATCGGCTAATCGGTCATTGGCGAGGGGCGGGAAATGATCCCGCCCTCGCAATTTTCAGCGCGTCAGCTTCTTGTAGGCGAGGCTGGTCGGCCGGTCGGCGGCATCGCCCAGACGACGGCGCTTGTCTTCTTCGTAAGACTCGAAGTTACCCTCAAACCATTCGACATGGCTATTGCCCTCGAACGCGAGGATATGCGTCGCAAGACGGTCGAGGAAGAAACGGTCGTGGCTGATGACCACGGCGCAGCCCGCGAAATTCTCAATCGCGTCTTCCAAAGCTCCCAGCGTTTCCACATCAAGGTCGTTGGTCGGTTCGTCGAGCAGCAGCACATTGCCGCCGGTCTTGAGCATCTTCGCCATATGGACGCGGTTGCGCTCACCGCCGGAAAGCTTGCCGACGTTCTTCTGCTGGTCCTGACCTTTAAAATTAAACGCGCCGACATAGGCACGCGTGCTCATGTCATGGCCGTTGACCTTCATGTAATCGAGGCCGTCGGAGATTTCCTCCCACACGTTCTTCGATCCGTCGAGATGATCGCGGCTCTGGTCGACATAACCCAGATGCACGGTCGAACCGATTTCGACGCTGCCGGTGTCGGGCTTTTCCTTGCCGGTGAGGATCTTGAACAGTGTGGACTTACCCGCACCGTTAGGACCGATCACACCGACAATGCCGCCCGGCGGCAGGGTGAAGGAGAGATCCTCGAACAGCAGCTTGTCGCCATAGGCCTTTGAGATGTTCTTGACCTCGATGACCTTGCCGCCGAGCCGCTCTGGCACCTGAATGACGATCTGCGCCTTGCCCGGCGTGCGGTTTTCCTGCGCCGCGACAAGTTGCTCGAACTTCGCGATACGCGCCTTGGACTTGGTCTGGCGGCCCTTCGGACCCTGCCTGATCCATTCCAGCTCTTCCTTGATCGCCTTCTGACGACCGGATTCCTCGCGTTCCTCCTGTTCGAGGCGTTTGGATTTCTTCTCGAGATAGGTCGAGTAATTGCCCTCGTACGGGAAATATTTTCCGCGATCGAGCTCAAGAATCCAGCCCACCACATTATCGAGGAAGTAGCGGTCGTGGGTGATCATCAGCACCGCACCCGGATATTCCTTGAGGTGGTTTTCCAGCCACTCGACGCTCTCGGCATCCAGGTGGTTGGTCGGTTCGTCGAGGAGCAGGATCGATGGTTTCTGGATTAGTAGACGCGTCAGCGCGATGCGGCGCTTCTCACCACCTGAGAGTTTGTCCACACTCCAGTCACCCGGCGGGCAGCACAGAGCCTCCATTGCGATCTCGAGCTGGTTGTCGAGCGTCCAGCCGTCAACCGCGTCGATCTGCTCTTGCAGCGTACCCATTTCCTCCATCAGCGCGTCGAAATCGACATCCTCAGGCGGATCGGCCATGATCATACTGATCTCGTTGAAGCGGTCGAGCTTGTCCGCGATCTCGCGTGCGCCGTCCTTCACGTTTTCGAGCACGGTCTTGGTCGGGTCGAGCTCCGGCTCCTGCTCCAGATAGCCGACTGTGATGTTCTCGCCCGGCCATGCCTCGCCGGTGAAATCCGTATCCACGCCCGCCATGATCTTGATGAGGGTGGATTTACCCGCGCCGTTCGGGCCGACGATGCCAATCTTCGCGCCAAAGTAGAATTGCAGGTTGATATTGTTCAACACCGGCTTTTGCGCGCCAGGGAAGGATTTGGTCATGCCCTTCATCACATAGGCATATTGTGCACCGCTCATGGTGGGAAAGCTCCAGTGGGAATAGTTAATGTATATTGGCCCGCGCGTTAGCCCAGCGCGCGATTAATGGCAAATGCCTTCGTGCTGCAATGCGTAAACACGCTTGCACTAAAATAAAACCTATGTAGTAGAGAACCGTTCGTCGCGCGATTCTCTTTGAGCTGTGCGGTGGCAAAAAAAAGTTGATTTAATGAGTTGATGCGTTAATTCGGTGCGCTCGCATGTGTAAAACTGGTTAAGGTTTGCATAAGCGAGACACGCTATTGGGAGCCTAACAAGATGAAGAAGATCGCTGTTGTTTTTGCCACGGCTGGCCTGCTCGCTGTCGCTGCTTGCGGCAAGAAGCCGGAAGAAGCCGCCAACAACGCTGCCAACGTTGTCGACAACGCTGCTAACGCTGTTGAGAACGCTGCTGCCAACGTTTCGAACGCTGCAGACAACGCTGCTAACGCTGCTGGCAACGCCGCTAACGCTGCTAAGTAAGTTCGCGCGCTTCGGCGCATGAAAAATCAGGCGGGATGGCTAAGCCTCCCGCCTTTTTTATTGGCTTTTTGAGGGCTTCCAGAGATTAGCCACCAGCAGGATCGCCACGCCCTCGATCCAGCCGCAGATCACATCGCTCGGCCAATGCACGCCCAGCAATACACGCGAAATGCCGATCAGCAGAATGAGCGGAACGGCTGTGATCCACCCCCATCGCGTGCCGATCAGCACTGCGAGAGCACCAAAGAACGCCATATTGCCGGATGCGTGACCGCTCGGGAAACTGTACGTCATTGTCGGGTCTAGATGTGCGATCAGATCGGGTCTTTGAGCGGCAAAAAGGTGCTTCAGGCCCATATTGAGCAGCATGGCAGTGATCGTCACACCCGCAAGCCACAGCCATTGCCGCCAACAGCGTCTGAAAAGAAGCGCCAGCAAAGCCAGCATGACGAAGCGCCCCGATACGTCCGTTGCCTGACTGAGCAGGATTGCAAATGGCGTAAGAGACTGGCCGACCCTAGCGCGCGCGTCTCCAGCAGCGCGGATCAGTATATGGTCGACGCCTGCAAATGCACCTTGCGCCTGAAGGATGCCGCACAGGAGTACGAGCCCGAGCAGGACAAGCCCAAGCGTGAATGGGCCGCGCCTTGGCGCTGTCGTCACGCGAGAACCCCGACGCCTCGCCCCGCCACAAAAGTCTGCGTGTCTCCAGCGATCCAGATCGCGCCCACTTCATCACGGTTGACATATATCCGACCGCTGCGCCCCAGCTTTGTTCCCTGTGCGGCGTCATAGGCGCGGTCGATGCGCCCACTGCCATACAGCCATTGCGCGGCGGACGCATTGAAGCTCCCCGTAACGGGATCTTCGACAATCGAGAGGTTATGATCCGTGAAAAAGGTGCGGATTTCATAATCGACGGCGCCGCCCGCGCTATGCGGCCCGATAACACCCACCTCGAACCGCTCATGATAGCTGCGCTGCGGATCGAGCGCCAAAACCGCCTCTGCGGACTCCAGCATGACGGCAATCCAGCCTGGGCCGTTATCCGCCCATGTAATGTCAACAATTTCGCCGCGCCCGATCCGCAGGAACGATGCAATGCGCTCGACAGTTTCTTCGTCCACGTCACCCGAACGGATCAATGGCGGCGCCGAAAAAGCCAAGCGCCCATCAATTCTGCGAATATCAATCAGCCCCGCTGCGCATTGCTGGACTATCCGATCGGGATTGCGCGGTTTGCCACCCAACTCAAGCCACGCATGGCATGTGCCCAGAGTTGGATGTCCGGCAAAGGGCAGCTCCCGATCCGGTGTGAAAATACGCACCCGATAATCCGCTGCATCGTCCGTAGCGGGCAGCAGGAATGTCGTTTCCGAGAGGTTGAACCACTGCGTGATGCGCAGCATCGTCTCGGTATCGAGATCACCCTTCCCCGCGACCACCGCAACCGGATTACCCGTGAAGGCTCCTGAACCGAACACGTCCACGAGCAGATAATCCGACATATAGCACCTTTAGCAGCTTAAAAACTGCCTCAGATATGCAGCGCGCGCCCATAAGCCGCAAGAGTTGCCTCGTGCATCATTTCGGAAAGAGTCGGGTGCGGGAAGACGGTGTTCATCAGTTCCACCTCGGTTGTCTCTAGTGTCTTGCCGACCACATAGCCCTGAATGAGCTCGGTCACTTCCGCGCCGATCATGTGTGCGCCGAGCAGTTCGCCGGTCGCCTCGTCGAACACGGTCTTGATGAAGCCTTCCGCCTCGCCAAGCGCAATCGCCTTGCCGTTGCCGATGAACGGGAAGTTGCCGACCTTGACCTTGTAGCCCGCTTCCTTCGCTTTGGCTTCGGTCAAGCCCACGCTCGCGATCTGCGGGTGGCAATAGGTGCAGCCCGGAATATTGCGCACATCCATCGCATGCGGATGGACTTGGCTGTTGCCGAGCGCCTGCGCGATGGCTTCAGCCGCAATTACGCCCTCGTGAGACGCCTTGTGCGCGAGCCAAGGCGGCGCGGTGATGTCACCGATTGCCCACAGGCCAGCGACATTGGTGCGGCACAGGCCATCAGTCTTGATATGACCCTTCACCATCTCGACGCCCAGCGCCTCCAGCCCGATATTTTCCGAGTTGGGAACGATGCCGACCGCAACGATGCAATGGCTATAGTCGCCAGCGACGATCTTGCCGTCCTTGGCCTTGATCTTGGCCGAGACACCCGATGCAGTCGCCTTCAGCTCCTCGACGCCAGCACCGGTCATAATCGTCATGCCCTGCTTGGTGAGCGCCTTTTCGAGGAAAGTGGAAACGTCCGCGTCCTCGACCGGCACTATGCGGTCCATCATCTCGACGACCGTCACATCCGCGCCCATATCGTTGTAGAAGCTCGCGAACTCGATACCGATCGCGCCGGAGCCGATGACGAGCAGCTTGCTCGGCATTTCGGGCGGGGTCATTGCGGTGCGGTAGGTCCAGATGTGTTTGCCATCGGCGGGAGCAAACGGCAGATCGCGCGCCCGCGCGCCGGTCGCCACAATAATGTGCTTGGCCGAAAGCGTCTCTGTACCCTTTTCGCCGGTCACCTCAAGCTGGCCTTTACCGGTGAGCTTACCGACGCCCATGTGCACCGTGATCTTGTTCTTCTTCATCAGGTGGGTGACGCCCTGATTGAGCTGCTTCGCGACCCCGCGCGAGCGCTTCACCACCGCTTCGATATCAGCACTGATCTTCTCCGCCGCGAGGCCATAAGCGGAAGCATGGTTCATATAGTGGAAGATCTCGGCGGAGCGCAGCAGCGCCTTGGTCGGGATGCAGCCCCAGTTGAGGCAGATACCGCCCAGATTCTCGCGCTCGACAATTGCGGTCTTGAGCCCAAGCTGGCTCGCGCGGATCGCCGCGACATAGCCGCCGGGGCCGGAGCCGAGAACGATGAGGTCATAGGTTTCTGCCATCGTCAAAATCTTTCCTTGAAGGTATCGCGCATCATTATTGGGTGAGGATTGCGCGCGGTGTGTTGTTTTCGTCTACTGCGACAAATGTGAAGTGGCCTTTCGCGGCGAGCGATGTTTCATCGCCATCGCGCTGCCTGCGCCAACCCTCTGCCGCGATCGTCATCGAGGTGCGCCCCACTTTTTCAAGCGTGACGAACACGGAAAGCTCTTCGCCCACCAGCATGCCGGAAGGAAACTCGAAATCACTTGCGGCGACGATGATCGCCCGGCCTTTCGAGTGGCGCGAAGCAAGGCTCGCCGCACCCAGCGCCATCTGGCTCATGAGCCAACCGCCGAACACCCCGCCATAGGGGTTAAGGTCGGTCGGCATGGCGGTGAGCCGGATGATGGGTTGGGTGTCTGGAGCAGATGTCACGCCAGCATGCCCAGCGGCTTTTCGACCAGCTCGCGGAAAGTGCTCATCAGCCGCGCGCCGTCCGCGCCGTCAATTGCGCGGTGGTCGAAGCTGCCGGTGGCGCTCATCACAGTAGCGATGCCGAGCGCGTCATCAATCACGAACGGCCGCTTCTCGCCCGCGCCGATCGCCATGATCATCGCCTGCGGCGGATTGATCACCGCCTCGAACTGCTTGATGCCCATCATCCCCATGTTGGAAAGGCTCGCCGTGCCGCCCTGATATTCATGGGGTTGGAGCTTACCATCCTTGGCACGCGCGGCAAGATCGCCCATTTCGGTCGAGATCGCAGACACGCTCTTGTCGTTCGCGCCAGCGATGATCGGCGTGATAAGGCCGGACGGGATCGACACCGCGACCGAAATGTCCGCGCGACTAAATTTCAACATCTGGTCGCCCGCGAACTGCACATTGCATTCCGGCACAATCATCAGCGATTGCGCCAGCGCCTTGATCAGCATGTCGTTGACCGAGAGCTTCACGCCCCGGCTGGCGAGCGAGACGTTCAGCTCCGTGCGCAGCTTGAGGAGCGCATCGAGACGCACGTCCACGGTGAGATAGATATGCGGCACGGTTTGTTTCGATTCCGTAAGACGACGCGCGATGGTCTTGCGCATGCCGGAAAGCTTGATCGCCTCGTGCGGAATGCCGAAATCCTGCGCGGCGATCGAGGCAGGAGCCGGGGCTGCAGGAGCCACGGCTGGAGACGGCGCAGTAACCGCTATGGCAGGCGCAGTGCCAGCCGCCGCCTCGACATCCGCCTTGACGATGCGGCCATTGGGGCCGCTGCCAGTGAGCGTTGCGATGTCTATACCGCGTGCCTTTGCCAGACGGCGAGCAATCGGCGATGCCTTCACCCGCGCACTCGCCTCTGCGGAGGCGGGCGACGGCTGTTCAACGGGCGCTGGCGCTGAAACCACAGGCGTCGGTACGGCAGGCGCGGCAACCGGAGCGGGGGCAGGTGCGGGCGTAGCAACGGGCGCTGGAGCAGGCTTGGAAGCGGGCGCGGCCTCGCCTTCCCCTGCCATCACCGCGATCACGGTGCCGACCTTTACGCCTTCGCTGCCTTCCGCAACGAGGATCTGGCCGATCACGCCCTCGTCCACGGCCTCGAACTCCATAGTAGCCTTGTCGGTCTCGATCTCGGCCAGAAGATCGCCGGAGCTAACCGTGTCGCCTTCCTTGACCAGCCATTTGGCAAGTGTGCCTTCCTCCATGGTCGGGGAAAGCGCGGGCATTTTGATTTCGATCGACATAGGCTATGATGCCCTTCTTGTGGAAACGGTTTGGGACAGACGCAGTTGATCCGTCCAATGCGGGGTCAGGTCAATCAATTACCATGAAATTGTATAAAAACATGTAATTTTGGCACATTTTATAAGGAGAGATGTGCAAATGAGAACCTATTTGGTTGTAATGGATGAAAGTGCGGAGGCCGAGAAGGCCATTCATTTCGCTGCACGACGCGCCGCGAAAACCGGCGGCAATGTCCATATCGTCGCGGTCACGCCGCCTGCCGACTTCGTGCAATGGGGCGGCGTTCAGGCGACTATGGACGAGGAAGCCCGCCAACGCGCCGAGCAGATGGTGATGGGCCTTGCGGGCACGCTGATGCAGGAATCCGGCATCCGACCTATCATCACTGTGCGCAGCGGTGAGCCAATCCCCATAATCCGCTCCATCCTAAAGGAAGAGGCGGACATTGCTGCGCTCGTGCTGGCGGCAGCAGCAAACGGCACGCCCGGCCCACTTGTTGCGCACTTCACCGGTGCAGAAGTTGGCAAGATGCCCTGCCCGATCATGATCGTGCCGGGTGGCTTGAGCCGGGAGGAGATGGAGCGGCTGAGCTGACACCGAAATGTACTTGCAAATCGAAAGCTTGGCCGCTTGGCTCAACATCGCCGGCATATCGGTTTTCGCGGCCTCTGGCGCGCTGGCAGCTGCGCGCAAGCGGCTGGATTTCATAGCAGCGTGGTTCTTTGCAATCGTAACGGCCATAGGTGGCGGCACTTTGCGCGACTTACTGATCGATGCGCCTGTGTTCTGGCTGCGGGATTCCACACCAGTCATTCTCTGCACGCTCGTCGCGGTTCTGGTCTGGGCCGTCCCTTTGCGCTGGTGGCCGGATCGCGCGCTCGAATGGCTCGACGCGGCAGGCCTTGCGGCTTACTCTGTCTATGGAGCCAGCAAGGCGCTTCAATATGATGTTTCCCCAATCCCCGCCGCTGCCGCAGGCGTAATCACCGCATGCATCGGCGGCATCGTTCGGGATATTACGGCTGGCACGCCCTCGGTATTGGTACGCAACGAGATTTACGTCACTGCGTCGTTAGTAGCCGCTACGCTGTATGTCCTGCTAAGTACCATAGGCATGGCAGCAGCCTGGTCAGCAACCATCGGCTTTGTTGCTGGCTTTGCCCTGCGCGGAGCAGCGATTCACTGGCGCATAGCGCTGCCCTTGCACCGGGGACATTAATCACATCTTCACCGCCGCTTGACCGGCCCGCGCTTGGAGCTGGTATGCCGGATATTCGCTGGCCTGCCGCGCCTGTGAATGGGTCTTGGCGGACCTTTGCGCCCCAGCCCTCCCCTACCCCTGTCGCGCAAGGAAAACTCTGGCCCGTCGGGCAACTCGAAGCGCAGTGATCCTCCAATCGGGTCCGCTTCAGCCAGCCGCAAATCGATCTCCTGCCCGACATGAAAGCGCGTGCCGGTCTGCTCGCCGATCAGCGCGCGGTGCGTCTCGTCAAAATAGAAGCGCTCGACGCCCAGCATCGACACCGGTACCAGCCCATCCCCGCCCAACCCATCGACCGAGGCGAAGAAACCGAAGCTCTGCACCCCAGTGATCCGCGTTTTCATCACCTCGCCGACATGCTCGGCCAGATAAGCGGCGACATAGCGGTCCACCGTTTCGCGCTCCGCCTCCATCGCGCGGCGCTCGCACTGGCTGATAAGGTCGCCCACGCGGGCCATGTGGTTGTAATCCTCCTGGCTCAGCGCGGTGACGGGCGGAAGATCGTGCCCTTTCGGCGTCGGCATTTCCAGATCGAATGCCCCCACCAGCGAGCGATGCACCAGCAGGTCCGAATAGCGCCGGATCGGCGAAGTGAAATGCGCGTAGCTCCCCAGAGCAAGGCCGAAATGGCCGGCGTTCTGGGGGCTGTAATAGGCCTGAGTCTGGCTGCGGAGAATCTGCTCCATGATGATCGGGCGCGCCTCGTGCTCGTCTAGTCGCTCGATCAGACGATTGAAGATCGCAGGCGTAATCACCTGCCCCAATGCGAAGCCGATGTCATAGGTTGCGAGATATTCCTTGAGCGCGACGAGCTTCTCACGGCTCGGCGGCTCATGCACACGATACATCACCGGCGCCTTGCGACTTTCCAGCGCCTTCGCTGCCGCGACATTCGCCGCGATCATATAATCCTCGATCAGCATATGCGCGTCGAGCCGTTCGCGCACGGCCACGCTCATGATCCGACCCGCGTCGTCCAGCACCACGCGGCGCTCGGGAAGGTCCAGCTCCAGCGGGCCGCGCTTGTTGCGCGCCTTCGCCAACACCGCCCAGCAGGCCCAGAGCGGCTTCAGGGCCGTATCCGTGAGCTCATGTGGCTTCTTGCCGTCAATTGCTGCTTGAGCGTCCTCATAGGGGATATTCGCAGCGACGCGGATGATCGCGCGGGAGAAACGCCAGCTCTTCATCGCGCCCTTGGCGTCAAAGGTCATGTGGCAGGCCATCGCGGCACGATCCTGCCCGGCGCGAAGCGAACACATGTCAGACGACAGCGCATGCGGCAGCATCGGCACGACGAGGTCCGGGAAATAGACGCTGTTGCCGCGCTTGCGTGCTTCCCGATCCAATGCGCTGCCGGGCCGGACATAATAGCTTACGTCGGCGATGGCGACTATGGCGTGGAAACCGCCCGCGTTGGCGGGGTCGTCATCCGGCGCGGCCCATACGGCATCGTCAAAATCCCGCGCGTCCACCGGGTCGATCGCCACGATCGGAAGATGCCGCAAGTCCTCGCGCTTGTCGGCATGGAGGGGAAGCGCGGAAACGATATTCGCCTCCGCCTCTACGGCATCGGAAAACACATGCGGAATGCCATATTTATGGATCGCGATCAGGCTGAAACTCTTGGGCGCGAACGGATCGCCCAATACCATCGCCACGCGCGCCGTGACCTTGGGCGGTCGCCCACTCGCCTCGCACAGCACGAGATCACCAACAGAAGCGCCGCCCAGATCCGCGATCAAGGTCGCGTGGCGGATGCGCTTATCGACAGGCTTCAACCAGAAACGGTCATTCTCGCCCTGCTCCACCACGCCGAGTAGCTGCTCTTCAGCTTTCGAGAGCTTCTTCATCGGGTGCGCGACAAGGCCCTTGCCTGCATCCTCCGTGCGCGCAAGGAAGCGGTCACCAATACCCAACGCGCCATGCTTCTTGCCGCGCTCAATTACACGCAGTTTAGGCGGCGGTATTCCTTCCGCCTCCCAGCGTTCAGGCACCGCGATGGCCTGGCTGCCATCCACCTCGACTACGCGCAGCACCGTCACGCGTGGCACGCCGCCCATTTTGTGAAACGCCCTGCCCGGCCCGATATCGATCAATCCCTCATCTGCCATGTCTTTGAGCAGCGCTTTGAGTAGGATTTTCTCCTGCCCGTGTAGGCCGAACGCCTTGGCGATCTCTCGCTTGCCGACCTGTTGACTGGTAGCTTCGATATATTCGAGGATTTGCTGCCGCGTGGGCATGCCGGGGCGGGTGTTTCGGGCCATAGACCTCGCTACCCTGCTTATGGGCAAAAGAGAATTACAAACTGAGCCACACCATCCCGCCGCCGATCAGCAGTGCAGTGCAAAAGAGCGGTAATGCCGCGCGCCAACCCTTGCCTACCCCGGCAATCGCCAACACCAGCACCAACTTTATGACGCTGTTGACGAGGATCGGCAGCGAGAACAGCACTCCCAGCGCCCGCCAGTCCGTGATCACATGAGCGAGATTGGCAGCAGCGATGATCGCAGCGTCAACATCGTAAAGGCCGGTGATGCCGATCAGCACCTCAACGCCCCGGCTACCGAAATTATCGATCGCCCAGCGCGAGAGCAGCACAACGATCGTCACCAGCGCGGCAAATCCTACAGCCGGCCAAAAATCGAACGGATTACGCGCGGAGCGCAGCGTGCCATCGCCGTCTCGCCGCCGGGCCGAGAGGAACGCGACCAGCGCATAGAGCGCCGCAAACAGCACCGCCGCTCCGATTCCTTCCAGGAACCCCGGCAGCGCGGCGGGCGCAATCACCGCACAGAGAATCAACACCCGGATCGGCATGATCGCGGTCGCCGCCGCTATGCCTGCGTTGAGCGTTGCGCGATCAGAATCACCCGCACGCAGCCGTCGCGCCAATTCGAGCGTAACGGCGGTTGAACTATAGGTCGCGCCGATCGCGGCGGCGGCAATGGTGCCGCGCCGGTTGCCAAAGCGCTTCGAGGCCCAATAGCCCGCGAACGACAGGCCCGTAACGAACACCACCACCAGCCAGATCATGCGCGGGTTCAACGCATCATATGGCCCCATCGCCTTGTCCGGCAGCAAGGGGAGGATGACCAGTGTGATCGCACCATATTGCGCCGCGGCGCGGATATCCTCGGCGCTCAATGTCTTTAGCCAGCCGTGGAGCTGTTCGCGCATGGCGAGGACGAGCGTAATTGCGCCAGCCGCAATCATCGCCTCGCGCTGATACCCTATAACCGCTTCAAGCCCCAGAAGCGCGGTCATGATGCCGACTATAGCATTCGTGGCCGAGACATTTTCATCCGGCTCGGAAAGACGCGCGCGGTGGGCCAGAAGCACCGAGGCGACAATGCCGCCCAATCCGATAATCCCAAGCCAGATCGAAATGCTGTTTGCGGCCAGCCCGCTTAGCCCGCCGCCCAGTCCCAGCAATCCGAATGTACGTATGCCCGCTATGCGACCGCCTTCATGCGTCTCCCGAAGCCGCCACCCCCGCTCCAATCCGATGAGGAGGCCAAGGCCCAATGCGAGCAGAAGGGAAAGCGCCGCACTCAATCGATCAGTAGCTCCGTCCCACCAGCACACGTTCTACAGCAGGTGCGCCTGTGAATATGCAGACACCGGTTGCGGACGCGGCATCAAGCGGCACATTGCGCAGTGTCAACTTGTGCCCCTTGAGCCACTCGACCACCTTGTCGAGCGCCTCGCCGGTCGGCTTTGCCCATTCCACCTCGACCCAGCCCGGCTTGTCACCGGCGAAGGCGGCAGCGAGCGCATCCCGGTCGGTCACGTCACGGCGAATATTATCATCGAGCCGCGCCTTGGCTTCCGAATGCAGGCTCGCCTGAATGTCGATCAGCATCGCGGCGACTTCGGTGACGAAAGCGTCCCGGCTCATGATCGCGCTGTTGGTCTTGCCTGCGTCATTATAAAGCCGGTCGCGCCGCAGCACCGAGACATTGCCGCCCGCGACATCGCGCCCGCCGACCTCGACGATCACCGGCGCGCCTTTCTTGACCCAGCCCCAGCGCTTGGTCGCCGCCTTGGTGGGCTTCTTGTCGAAAAGCACGCGTACTGGCTCGCGGAAGGCATCCTGCGCGCCCAGCGATGCAGCCAGTTCCTCGCAATAGGCGATCACGGCGGCATCCTCGTCATTATCGCGCAGCATGGGAACGATGATGACCTGATGCGGCGCAATCTGAGGAGGGCAGCGCAGGCCGTCATCGTCGCCATGCACCATGATAACACCGCCGATCATACGAGTGGAAACGCCCCAGCTCGTGGTATGGCAGAGCTGCTGGCCACCTTCCTGATCCTGATATTTGATGCCCGCCGCGTCGGCAAAGCCGGTGCCGAGATAATGCGAGGTGCCAGCCTGAAGTGCCTTGCCGTCCTGCATCATCGCCTCGATGCTGTAGGTCGCCACTGCACCGGGGAAGCGCTCGTTCTCAGGCTTCTCACCTGCTACCACCGGCATGGCGAGCGCGGTTTCGGAGAAATCGCGATACATTTCGAGTGCGCGCATCGTTTCGCGCATCGCGTCGTCGCGATCGGCATGTGCGGTATGCCCCTCCTGCCACAGGAACTCGCTGGTGCGCAGGAACATGCGGGTCCGCATCTCCCAGCGCACCACATTGGCCCACTGGTTGGTAAGCAGCGGCAGATCCCGCCAGCTCTGCACCCAGCGGCTCATCGCCTGGCCGATCACGGTTTCTGACGTAGGCCGCACCACCAGCGGCTCTTCGAGTTTCGACTCAGGATCCGGGATCAGCTTGCCCTTGCCGTCACCCACGAGGCGATGATGCGTGACGACCGCCATTTCCTTCGCAAAGCCATCGACATGGTCCGCTTCTTTCTCGAAAAAGGATAGTGGGATGAACAACGGGAAATAGCAGTTCTCGACACCTGCGGCCTTGATCCGCGCGTCCATCAGCTTCTGGATGCGCTCCCAGATGCCATAGCCCCACGGACGGATCACCATGCATCCGCGCACGCCTGATTCCTCTGCAAGATCTGCCTCGCTGATGACCGCCTGATACCAGGCAGCGAAATCTTGGGCGCGGGTGACGGGCAATGCGTGTTTCACAAAAACATCCTGCTTGATAGGCTAAAATGACAACAGCCCCGCTATTAGGCGGGGCTGCATCATGTGTCGAGAGTGGGAGGCCTTAGAGTTTATCGATCTTGGCGTTTAGGGCCGCCAACTGAGCCTTTAGCTGCGCAATCTCGTCATCCTTGGCGTCATCAGCCTCTTCTTTCTTGGCATTGGCGGCAGGATGGGGCGTAAAAGCCTGAGTGGCTGCCTCGAACATCTCCATGTTGCGCTTGGCGATCTCGGCGAACGGGCCAGAGGCAAACGCACCCTGCATCGCTTGCTGGAACTGCTCCTGATTCTTGCGAAATGCCTCCATCGAGGATTCCAGATATTGCGGCACCATAGACTGCATCGAGTCGCCATACATCGAGATCAGCTGACGCAGGAAATTGACAGGCAGCATGTTCTTGCCGCGCTGTTCCTCCTCCATGATGATCTGGGTCAGGACGTTGTGCGTGATGTCTTCATCAGTCTTGGCGTCGACCACAACAAATTCGCGCCCTTCACGGGTCATCTGAGACAGCAATTCGAGCGTGATATAACTCGAAGTTTCGGTATTATAGAGTCGTCTGTTCGCATATTTCTTGATGATGATCGGTGATGATGCATCCGCGCTTTTTTTGCTTGCCATGACGAGACCCGCTCCTCTGCTTCCCCAATGCGCTGAAGATGCACCAAATCTTCTTGCGCCGCAACATGGACCACGCCCTTTACCCTTATTTCTTGCGCATTTATGGCGCGAAAGTGAAAATGATCCCGTTTTGAGACGGAATGCGCTGCTCGGCTTGCGTCGCTATGAACACGCACCACGCACTTTACGCAGTGATAATAGCCCTGTTCGTGCCAATTCCGGCTGCGCACGATTGCTGCATCTTGGCAGCGCAGCAAAACCGGATCAGCCCGCAATCGTCCTCATACCCTCGCTGGTCAATCCGCATATCATCCTAGATCTGAACGAGCGCACCTCCCTCGCCCGCTATCTTGCTGCGCAAGGTCATGATCCCTGGCTCGTCGATTGGGGTATTCCTGGCCAGGAAGACGCGGCAATCGATCTTGGGGCGCATATCGAGAAGCGCCTGTTGCCGATGCTGCGCAGCATAGAACGGCCGCTTATTCTGGTAGGCTATTGCCTAGGGGGCACACTCACACTGGCAGCTGCGCAGCTGATGCAGGCACATGCTGTCGTGACCATCGCCACGCCATGGCATTTTAACAGGTATCCGACCGAAGATCTGTCGCTGATTACCAATCTCTGGCGCGACGCGAAACCCTTGTGTGAACGGCTTGGCTATGCGCCGATGGAAGTGCTGCAAAGTGGCTTCTGGGGGCTCGATCCGACCCGAACGATCCGCAAATATGCAGCCTTTGCCGACATGGAGGACGGCAGCAACGATCAGCAGGCGTTCCTCGCTGTAGAAGACTGGGCCAACGAGGGGGCGCCACTGACCTATGCCGCCGCGCGGGAATTGTTCGAGGACCTCTACACAGCAAACCTGACCGGCTCCGGCGCGTGGACTATAGCCGGAACCAGCATCAATCCATCCACCCTTTCCTGCCCCAGCCTCTCGATCCGGTCCGCGACAGACAAAATCGTGCCGGCTGCGGCTTCCGCGAATTTGGCTGACAACCAGCAATCGGTACTCGGCCATGTCGGCATGATCGTCAGCCGAAAGGCGCCCGAGCAAATCTGGCTACCACTTTCGCAGTGGTTGTCCGCTCAAGGTGGATAAGCTAAGGGCGCGTCACACTATCGCTTTATCATCCTGCACGGAGCCATTCCTATGACCAATATCGTCATCACCGCAGCCAAGCGTACCCCTGTCGGCAGCTTTCTCGGCGCATATGCCAACACACCCGCCCATGAACTGGGTCGCATCGCCATCGAAGCAGCGCTCGCGCAGGGTGGCGTCTCTGCCGAAGAGATTGACGAAGTAATCTTCGGTCAGGTGCTCACCACCGGCCAGGGTCAGAACCCTACACGTCAAGCCGCAGTCAACGCAGGCATCCCCAAGGAGCGCACCGCTTTCACGATCAATCAGGTCTGTGGATCAGGCCTCCGCACGGTTGCCCTCGCCGCACAGGCGATCCAGACCGGCGACGCGCGCATCATGCTCGCGGGCGGGCAGGAAAATATGTCGATGTCGCAGCATGCGCAAAATATGCGCGGCGGCTTCAAAATGGGCAACGCTTCACTGGTCGACACTATGGTCTATGATGGCCTGACCGACGTGTTCAATGGCTATCACATGGGCATTACGGCGGAAAACCTTGCCGAGCAGTATCAGATTACGCGCGACGAGCAGGACCAGTTCGCGGTCGCCAGCCAGAACAAGGCCGAAGCCGCCCGCGCATCGGGCCGCTTCGCCGACGAAATCGTGCCAGTGACGATCAAGGGTCGCAAGGGCGACATCGTCGTCGATCAGGACGAATATATTCGCGCAGGTGCGACCATCGAAGCGATGCAGAGCCTCAAGCCTGCGTTCAAGAAGGATGGCACCGTCACCGCCGGCAATGCCAGCGGCATCAACGACGGCGCAGCGGCGCTAATCCTGATGACAGAAGAGGAAGCGGCAAAGCGCGGCGCGACTGTGCTGGGTCGCATCGCATCCTGGGCGACCTGCGGCGTTGACCCATCCATCATGGGTATCGGCCCCGCTCCCGCGAGCCTCAAGGCGCTCGACAAAGCAGGCTGGAAACTGTCCGACCTCGATCTCATCGAAGCGAACGAGGCATTTGCAGCGCAGGCGCTGGCCGTCGGCAAGGAGCTGGGTTGGGACACAAGCAAGGTCAACGTCAATGGTGGCGCGATCGCCATCGGCCACCCGATCGGTGCATCGGGCGCGCGCGTGCTCACCACATTGCTCTATGAAATGGGCAAGCGTAGCGCGAACAAGGGTCTCGCAACGCTCTGCATCGGTGGCGGCATGGGTATCGCCATGTGCATCGAGCGCTGATCGTCAGACAGAATTGAGATCAGGGGCCGCGCGGGCAACTGCGCGGCCCTTTCTTTCTGCCTATACCCAGTAACGCTCAAAGCGATGGCCGAGGCGGGTCAGCAGCTCATATTGCGACAGGCCGGATACCAGTGACGTGTAGCCAAGGTCATAATCGATATCGACCCAGTCGCCTTCCTGTAGCTGCGGACATTCATTGACGTCGATCGTAACCAGGTCCATCGAAACCCGACCGATCACCGGCAACCGCGCGCCATCCTTCAGCGCAGCGCCAGAGCCGGAGAAGATGCGCGCAAATCCATCCGCATAGCCGATATTGATCGTCGCAGTTTCCATCGTCCGGTCCGCCACGAAATCGGCCCCATAACCGACCGAATCGCCGCCACGCACCGTGCGCCGCTGCAAGATCTCCGCCTGCGGCGTCACCACGGCCTGAATATTGAGTTCGCAATCCAGCGTCGGCGTTCCGCCATAGAGCGCAATGCCGGGGCGGGTAAGATCGAACGCAAAATCCGCTCCGCGACAGATGCCCGCACTGTTGGAGAGGCTGTAACGCTTGGCCTTCACCTTGGCCGATATGTCACGAAACAGCATGAGCTGAATGTCGTTAAGATGATGATCGTCCTCTGCGCTCACCAGATGGCTCATCAGCGTGTCTATCTCGAGGCCATCAAACAGGCTCATGTCGAGGCCATCCAACGCAAGGCCAAGCCTGTTCATGCCAGTGTCGATCATCACATCGCAGGGGCCGCCATTGGCTTCTTTCCAGCGTGCGATTTGCGCCATACTGTTGAGAACAGGGCGCGCACGCGATGCCAGAGCGATCTCCATGTCTTCCGGGCGGACGCCATGAAATACGCTTAAGGACACGCCTTCCGCCATCAGTGGCTCAACATGCTGGGCTTCTTCCCATGTAGCGACAAAGAAATCGCGGCAGCCTTCCGCTGTGAGGTGCTCCAGTACGCCCTCAGCACCAAGACCATAGCCATTGGCCTTGATCGCAGCGCCGCAAGCCGCGCCGCCACTTTGTTCGCGCAGCCAGTTATAATTGGAAACGAGCGCCTGTTTGTCCAGCCTCAGCCGCAACGGCGATTGATAGTCCATGCTCATTGCGGAAATTGCCCCACGAAAATCAGTTTGCCCACTCGCCCCCCTTGGTCTCCTTCAGCCCCCACAAGCAGACCAGCAACGCCATCAGTACCACTGCAAAAGTGTACCATAACCCCGCATAGACATCCCCCGTCTTCGCCGCAATATATTGACTAACTAAAGGTAAAAATCCCCCAAAATAGCCGGTGCCGATGTGATAGGGGATCGACATCGAACTATAGCGAACCTTAGGCGGGAACATCTCCGCCAGCAGTGCCGCGACCGGCCCATAGGTCATGCCTGAAAGCGCGGAGAGGCCCAACAGGCAGACGATGATGATGACCGCACTGCTAAGCGGCGGATGTTGCTTCGAGAAATCATAACCGGAAGCCACCAACGCTGACTGGATAGAATCCGGCGAGCCGATCGCGAGAGACTGCCGCCCGATCTGGATCATGGGAGCTTCGCCCGGCGCAGCTTGCTGCCGTTCATAATGCACGCCGAGCTTGGTGAGCTGCCCCAGAGCCTGCCCGCAGGCGGTTTTCTGCTTGGCCAGAAACGGATCGAACGCACATTCATTCGCAACGACGACCACAGGCGCGACCTTCTCGGCAGCGGCGCGGTCCGGGTTGGCAGTCGACCCCATCACCCACATGATCGGAAACAGCAGGATGAGCGTCAGCACATAACCGATAATGATCGGTTTCTTGCGCCCTATCTTGTCAGACATATGGCCAAAATAGATGAAGAACGCCATGCCCAGCGCGGCGGCAATGCCTATCGTAATCTCGGTCCATGTCTCATCGACCTGCATCGGCCCCTTGAGCAAGCTGAGACCCGTGAAGAAGGCGGTGTACCAGATCACAGTCAGCCCTGCGGCGATGCCGAACAGCGCTACGAAGATGCGCTTCTTGTTGCCAGGATAGGTAAAGCTCTCAACGAAGGGGTTGCCCGCCATTTCGCCCTCTGCCTTCATCGCCTCGAACACTGGGCTCTCGGAGAGCTTCATCCGCATCCACAGGGATAAAGCCAGCAGCAACAGCGAAATCAGAAACGGCACGCGCCAGCCCCATGTCGCCCATGCATCGGCAGGGATCAGCGCCTTACAGGCCAGCACAACGATAAGGCTCAGTACAAAGCCGCCGACGACGCTCGCCTGTATGAAGCTGGTGAAGAAGCCGCGCTTTTCGGGAGAAGAATGCTCGGAAACATAGACCGCCGCGCCCCCATATTCGCCACCTAGCGCCAAGCCTTGGCAGATACGCAGCAGCAGCACGAGTGCGGGCGCAGCATAGCCGATGCTCTCCGCAGACGGGATAAGGCCAACGCCTGCCGTCGCGATGCCCATCAGGGTCACGGTGACGAGGAAGGTATATTTGCGGCCGAGCTTGTCACCAAGATAGCCGAACAGGATTGCGCCTAGCGGACGAAAACCGAAACCTACCGCAAAGCCCGCCCAGACGAGAAGCATCTCCAGCGTCTCGCTACCCGAAGGGAAAAACGCCTTGCCGATAAAGGTTGCGAGCGTGGCGTAGATGAAGAAATCATACCATTCAAAGACGGTGCCCGCCGACGACGCAGCGATCACCAGCTTAATGTCAGACGTGCTGACGTCCTTGGTAGCGCCCACGCTAATACCCCTCCGCCTATGTTATAGCACAGGGAGCATTAGCGTTAATGGCGCGCCTTGCAACAGGGCAATGATGCCGGAATGATTATTCCAGTTCGAGGATGATGCTGTCCACGGCGAGGCTCTCGCCCGCCTTAGCGTTGACGGTCTTCACCACTCCAGACTTCTCGGCGCGCAGGATGTTCTCCATCTTCATCGCTTCGATCACCGCGAGCGGCTGGCCCGCCTCAACCTTGTCGCCTTCGCCCACATTAAGTGAGACGAGCAGGCCCGGCATCGGGCAAATGAGATAGCGGGAGAGATCCGGCGGCACCTTTTCGATCAGATGCACCGCATGGCTCGCCATGTGCGCGGGCAGCACGCGCGCGATGTGGCTCGCGCCGCGCGTGGTGAGCTTGAAGCCGGTGCGGGTCTGCGCGATGCGGACAGAAAGCGTCTCGTCTCCGAACTCCGCATCGATGATGCGGTCACCCGGCGTATATTCGAGGCTCATGTCGAGCGGCGCCCCATCAACAGTCACATCGTCGCCATCGATCGAAACCTTGTGATCGACCTTGGCAATCTGCACTACCCAGTCCGACGGCGGACGCAGGCGCTTGCCAAGCTGGCCGTCAATGCGGCGTGCGCGGTCGGCCTGCGCCATGCCCGCGAACGCGGCAACGGCGGCAAGGCGGCTCAGCAGTTCCGGTGACGCAGGCGCGCCGTGGAAGCCTTCGGGATATTCCTCGGCGATGAAGCCGGTAGTGATGTTGCCGGAGCGGAAGCGCTCGTGCTGCATGATCGCCGAGACGAAATCGATATTATGCCCCAGCCCCTCGATCTCGAAGCTGTCCAGCGCCGCGATCTGCTTGTCGATCGCTTCGAGGCGCGTCGGCGCATAAGTGATGAGCTTCGCGATCATCGGGTCATAGAACATGCTGACCTCGCCACCCTCGGCGACGCCATCGTCGACGCGAACGCCATCGCCTACTTCGGGCGGGTTGTAGCGGATGAGGCGGCCGGTGGAGGGAAGGAAGCCGCGATACGGGTCTTCGGCATAGACGCGGTTCTCGATCGACCAGCCATTGATGCCGATGTCCTTCTGTTCGAATGCCAGCTTCTCGCCGTTCGCAACGCGGATCATCTGTTCGACAAGATCGATACCAGTGATCTGCTCGGTGACCGGATGCTCCACCTGAAGCCGGGTGTTCATTTCGAGGAAGTAGAAGCCCTCGCCGGTGGTATCCGCGCCGGAAACAATCAGCTCGACCGTCCCCGCGCTGAAATAACCGACCGCTTTGGCGAGCGCGACACACTGCTCGCCCATCGCCTTGCGCATCTTCGGCGTCACGAACGGAGACGGCGCTTCCTCGACGACTTTCTGATGGCGGCGCTGGATCGAGCATTCGCGCTCGTTCAGATACACCACATTGCCGTGCTGGTCGCCCAGCACCTGAATCTCGATATGGCGCGGGCTTTCGATGAACTTCTCGATGAACACGCGGTCGTCGCCGAAGCTCGCAAGACCCTCGCGCTTGGTGGCTTCAAAGCCCTCGCGCACGTCCTTCTCGGAGTACGCCAAGCGCATGCCCTTGCCACCACCGCCTGCGGACGCCTTCATCATCACCGGATAGCCGATGTCGTTGGCGATACGCACCGCGTGCTCGGTGTCGTCGATCTCGCCGACATAGCCGGGGACCACGTTGACGCCCGCTTCTTTCGCGAGCTTCTTGGACTCGATCTTGTCGCCCATCGCGGCAATCGCGTTGGCGGGCGGGCCGACAAAGATGATGCCCTCCGCGTCCAGCGCTTTGCGGAAGCTCTCACGCTCGGAAAGGAAGCCATAGCCGGGGTGGACCGCATCCGCGCCGGTCTGCTTGCATGCGGCGATGATCTTGTCCGCAAGGAGGTATGACTGCGCGGCGGGCGGCGGGCCGATATAGACCGCCTCGTCCGCCATCAACACATGCGGCGCGCGCGCATCGGCATCGGAATAGACCGCCACAGTGGCGATCCCCATCTTCTTCGCCGTGCGCATGACCCGGCAGGCAATTTCGCCACGATTGGCGATCAGGATTTTGGATATTGGCATTAACGACTCCAACGCCGAAGTAGAAGGAAACTGACTGCAAATCCTGACAGTGCAATGGATGCAGCTACAGCAGGAAGAAGCGATGGCCCTGATGGCCTGAAAAGCACGATGAACGAACCAAGCGCGATTGGAAAACCAACCGCTGACCAGAAAACAATCAGTGCAAGCAATACTGCCAATAATGAAAGCGAGCGTATTTTCACTCAGCCGCTTCCTCAAGATGCCCATGCAGCGCGGCCTGCATCGCGCGGATACCGAGCTTGGAAAGCAGCGCGGCGTCCTTGTCGTCACCATTGTTGGGTGCGGTGAGCAACTTGTCGCCGGTGAAGATGCTGTTCGCGCCCGCCATGAAGCACAAAGCCTGACAGCTCTCGCTCATGCTCTCACGCCCGGCCGACAGCCGCACCATGGATGCTGGCATCGTGATGCGCGCGACCGCCACGGTGCGCACGAACTCGATCTCGTCGATCTTTGCGAGTGGCGTATCGGCCAGCATGTCGCCCAGCACCGTGCCCTTTACCGGCACCAGTGCGTTGATCGGCACGCTTTCCGGGTGCGGCATCGTCGAGAGCGCATGGATGAAGCCGATGCGGTCCTCGCGCGTCTCGCCTAAGCCCACGATTCCGCCGCAGCACACGTTGATCCCCGCCGCGCGCACATTCTCCAGCGTCTCGATCCGGTCCTCGAAGGTGCGCGTGCTGATGATATTCGCGTAATTCTCCGGCGCGGTGTCGATATTGTGGTTGTAATAATCGAGGCCCGCGTCCGCCAACTGCTTGGCCTGCCCTTCATTGAGCATGCCCAGCGTCATGCAGGTTTCCATGCCCATCTCGCGCACGCCCCGGATCATCTCGACCAGAGCGGGCATGTCCCGCTCCTTGGGGTTGCGCCATGCCGCACCCATGCAGAAGCGTCCTGAGCCATTGTCCTTTGCCTGCGCCGCCGCCTGAAGCACTGCGCGCACATCCATCAGCTTGGTCGCCTTGACGCCGCTGTCCGCCTCCACCGATTGCGAGCAATAGCCGCAATCCTCCGGGCAACCGCCAGTCTTGATGCTGAGCAGCGTCGAGAGCTGCACCTCGTTGCGCGGATGGTACGCGCGGTGCACAGTCTGCGCCTCGTACACAAGGTCCATGAACGGCAGATCGAACAGCGCCGTGATCTCGTCGCGGGTCCAGTCGGTGCGGATGGTCGGCTCAGTCATAGTCAATTCCTTACGCTGTCTTGCGCGCGAGATAGACGCCGATCGCCATTATGGCGAGACCCGCGATGCGTTTGGCGTCCACCTCCGTCCTGATAGCGCCTAGCAGTCCGTAATGATCGATCATAGTAGCAGAAATCAGTTGTCCCAGCAGCACGAAGAACACGGCATTGCCAAGCCCGATGCGCGGCGCGGCAAAGGTGATCGCGATGAGGTAAAACAGCATGAAGAATGCCGCAAAATAGGACGCGACCGGAGCTTCAGCCAAGGCGACACGAGAGGGCAGCCCGGCAAAAATCAGCGCGATCGTCACCGACACTACGCAGCCTACGGAAAATAGGATCGCTGATGCGGTCAAAGGGCTGCCCAGAGTTTTCCCAAGGCCCGCATTCAATGCCGCGAGTATGGGAATCCCGATCCCAGACAGCAGCATCATGACCGCCATCGCGGCAAAAGCCATCAGGGATACATCTCTTGTCATGCAGCTTTCTCCAGCAGTTCGCGGGAAAGCGTGTAGCGCGCAAAGGCGTCGGCGTAAAATGGCGCGGCGCGGCGCTCATGCTCACCGCCAGAAATGCAGGTGATGGCGTCTGCCACGCGGCGCAGATTGGCGGTCGAGATACGATTCAATGGCTCTACCGCGATGCCGATGGTGAACAGCACCGCGTTCGTCTGCGGCAGGCGACGAAGAGTCTGGCGCTCGCAGCGCACGTATAGAGTCTCGCCCGCATTATCGGCGTTCACATGGGCAAAGCGGGTTTCCGCCGCATCCTCAGGCATATAGCGCCAGTTGTCATTGGCGACGATGAACCAGTTGGCACGGCCCCAGATCTGCCCGACCTTCAGCGTGCGGAAGAAATGATCGACGCCTTTGCTGAGCTGCTCGGCATAGCCGTGGATCGGCGCATGGATGGCGATGAGCGGCTTGCCAAGCTTGTCTTCTAGACACCAGTCGGTAGGGAAAGCCAAAGCTGCGGCAGTGAGACAATAAGGCCCCTCCTCGTTATCAGCCTGTAGCACGCAAAGGTCTTCCCAGCATCCGCACGCGGCTTGGGCCAAGTCGGCAGTTGCGCCAACAAGCTGCGCCGCTTCCGATGCGGCTGCCTCGGCGCCGGGGAGGATCACGATGGAGTCAGGGTGCGCGACAAACGCCGCCTCCCGCGCTGCGCGGTCAAACTCCGGCTGAAGCCATTCCGCTTCTGCAACACGGCTCAGCCCCATACGAAGCGCACCGCCCCCGCGCCCGGCAGGGATCAGTTCGTCCACGGAGAAGCCCAGTGCCACGCGATCTACCTTATTCGGCAGCTTCGTCGAGTGGCGGCATGTTGTGGCCGAGCAGCACCAGCACATCTGCAGCACAGGACACGACATTAGTGCCGGGACCGTATATGCCTTGCACGCCTGCTTCGCGCAGGAAGTCATAATCCTGAGGCGGAATGACGCCGCCCGCGACCACCTTGATATCGGTTCTGCCCGCCTCCCTCAGCAACTCGATAAGCTGCGGGATGAGTGTCTTGTGACCGGCGGCCAACGACGACGCACCGACGATATCCACATCGCTGCTGAGCGCCAGATCGCGGGTTTCTTCCGGGGTCTGGAACAGCGGCCCGGAAACGACATCGAAGCCCATGTCCGAGAAGGCAGACGCGATCACGTTCGCGCCACGATCATGCCCGTCCTGCCCCATCTTGGCGACCAGCATACGGGGTTTCCGGCCCAGACGGTGCTCGACGGCCTGCACTCCGTCGAGCACCTGACGCCAGCGCGCGTCCCCTTGATAGGGGGCGGCGTAGACGCCTTTCACTGGGGTCGGAACGGTCGCATGACGACCGAAAACTTCTTCCATCGCGGCGCTGATTTCCCCCAGCGTCGCGCGGGCGCGGGCCGCATTCACGGCCAGCTCGAGCAGATTACCATTGCCACGCGCGCCTTCAGTCAGCGCGGCGAGCGCAGCCTGCGTCGCATCTTCATTACGCGCCGCCTTGACGGCATTGATGCGCGCAATCTGCCCTTCGCGCACCTTGGCGTTGTCAACTTCCAGCGTTTCGAGCTGGTCTTCGTTCGCAAGGCGATATTTGTTGACGCCGACAATCACATCGTCGCCGCGATCAACCCGGGCCTGACGCGCAGCAGCAGCCGTCTCGATCATCGCCTTGGGCCAACCCGCAGCTACGGCCTTCGCCATGCCGCCTTCATCCTCGACGCGCTCGATGATCTCCCATGCCTTGTCAACAAGCTCCTGCGTCAGGCTTTCGATATAATAGCTGCCGCCCAGCGGATCGACGATATTGCACATGCCGGTCTCTTCCTGGATCACGATCTGCGTGTTGCGAGCAATGCGCGCGGAGAAATCGGTCGGCAGTGCGATGGCCTCATCGAGCGCATTGGTATGGAGCGACTGCGTGCCGCCCAGCATCGCCGCCATCGCCTCGATCGTGGTGCGGATGACGTTGTTGTAGGGGTCCTGCTCCTGCAAGCTGACGCCCGACGTCTGGCAATGCGTGCGCAGCATCTTCGAACGCTCGTCCTGCGCGCCCAATTTGGTCATCACTCGATGCCAGAGTACCCGCGCTGCGCGCAGCTTCGCCACTTCCATGAAGAAGTTCATGCCGATGGCAAAGAAGAAGCTCAGGCGGCCTGCGAACTTGTCGATGTCGAGGCCGCTCGCCACGCCATATTTCACATATTCCATGCCGTCGGCGATGGTGAAGGCAAGCTCCTGCACCTGCGTCGCACCGGCCTCCTGCATATGATAGCCTGAGATAGAGATGCTGTTGAACTTCGGCATCTCGCGGCTGGTATAACCGAAAATGTCGGAGATAATCCGCATGCTGGGTTCGGGCGGATAGATATAGGTGTTCCGCACCATGAATTCTTTGAGGATGTCGTTCTGGATCGTGCCGTCGAGCAGCTTGCGATCCACGCCCTGCTCCTCACCCGCGACGATGAAGAAGGCGAGGATCGGGATCACCGCGCCGTTCATGGTCATGGAGACGGACATCTGATCCAGCGGAATACCGTCGAACAGGATCTTCATGTCCTCGACGGTATCGATCGCGACGCCCGCCTTACCGACATCACCGACCACGCGAGGGTGATCGCTATCATAGCCGCGATGCGTTGCGAGGTCGAAGGCAACCGAGAGCCCCTTCTGCCCGGCAGCGAGGTTGCGACGATAGAAAGCGTTAGATTCCTCTGCCGTGGAAAAGCCCGCATATTGCCGGATCGTCCACGGACGGCCCGCATACATCGACGCGCGCACACCGCGTGTGAACGGCGCAAAGCCGGGTAGGCCGGGATCTTCGGTCACATCGTCCGCCGTATAGAGCGGCTTCACCGTGATGCCCTCCGGCGTCTGCCAGTCGAGCGACTTGCCCTTCACTTCCTTGTCGGCAAGAGCCTTCCATGCCTCATAATCGCTGATCATTGTGTCATTTACCCTTGAAGACCGGTTTGCGCTTTTCGGCAAAGGCAGAAACCGCCTCGCGGAAATCGGCGGTGCGGCCTGCCTCGCGCTGGTTGATTTTCTCGTTATCGAGCGTCTCGTTAAGCGTGCTGCCTAGCGCTGCCGCCACCTGCTTGCGGATCAGCCCAAGTGCTATCGATGGGCCATTCGCCAACTTTGTGGCGATCTTCATAGCCTCGGCCAGCACCGCCTCGTCATCAGCGACACGCGTTACCAGACCTAGATCGAGTGCCTGATCCGCCGAAACCTTCTCGCCCAGCAGAGCCATTTCCAGCGCCTTCGCGCGCCCTGTCGATTTTGCCACCAACCAGGTCGCGCCCGCATCCGGCACCAAACCGATATTGGCGAAGGCCAGCAACAGATAGGCTGAGCGCGCCATCACAGTGATGTCCGCCGCGAGCGCAACACTCAAACCTGCACCGACTGCGGGGCCGTTGATCGCGGAAACTATCGGAATATTGAGATCAGCAAGCGCCTTGGCCCACGGGAAATAATAGGTTTCGAGCAGCGCACCCAAATCATCCGGCATGCCGCTGCCATCACCAATCAGGTCTGCGCCTGAGCAAAACGCGTTGCCAGCGCCCGTCATCACCAGTGCCCGCGCGCCCTCTGCCTGCGCCTGATTAACCGCCTGCGCCAGCTCGGTGAGCAGCGTGAAGTTTAGCGCGTTCATCCGCTCCGGGCGGTTCAGGGTGATCGTGGCGACATTGTCGCTCAGATCATAGATCAGCGCTTCGTAGCTCAATGTGCAGCCCCTTCCTTCGGCATCTCCATGATCTCGGTCAGCACGCCGTTCATGTCCTTGGGGTGCAGGAAGAAGATCAGCGTGCCGTGCGCACCGATGCGTGTCTCGCCCAGCACCTTCTTGCCTTGTCGCTCAAACTCCGCGCGCGCGGCGTGAATATCCGGCACTTCATAGCACATATGATGCTGTCCGCCCGCCGGATTTTTGGCGAGGAATCCGTGGATCGGGCTATCCGCGCCCAGCGGCTCGATCAGCTCGATCTGGGTGCCGTTGGTGCCATTCTCACCCGGCGTATCGACGAAGCACACTTTCACGCCATTGGAGGGCATATCAAAAGGCTCGTGAATATGCGTCGCGCCCATCACATCGCGATAATAGGCGATGCTGGCCTCCAGCGAGGGCGTCGCGACGCCGATATGGTTCAAGCGACCAAGTTTCATGACTGGATATCCACTTCGACAGGGAAGTTCACGGAGTTGGCGATATAACAAAGCTCATGCGCGCGATGGTGCAGCTGTTCCACCAGAGTCGCATCGGCTTCACCAGAATAAGTCGCTTGCGGCTTGAGCGTTACGCGCGTCATGGCCGTCTTGCCATCTTCGCGCTTCTCCATCACGCCCATCGCCTTGTCTTCATAGGCGAGAATTTCCAGCCCCTTGCGTGAAGCGAGGTCCAGGAAAAACAGCATGTGACAGCTTGCTATCGAGGCCACCAAAGCCTCTTCAGGGTCAACCGCCGCCTCGGAGGACAAAGGTGGTGGCACAACCAAAGGCGAAGCGGAGGCGGGAACCTCAATACCGCCGTCGAACTGCCAGCGATGGACGCGGCTATAACGACGCGTGGAAAGCGCCTCGCCCGCCCCCGGTTCCCATGACACTGTTGCTGTATATTCTTCGCTCATTTCAGCCACTCACTGCTCAGCATCAAAATTACAGCGGAATATTGTCGTGCTTCTTCCACGGATTTTCGAGGCTCTTGTTCTTGAGCTTCCGTAGCCCCAGCGCGATGCGGCGACGGGTGGAATGCGGCATGATCACCTCGTCAATGAAGCCCTTAGACGCCGCCACGAACGGGTTGGCGAAGCGGTCTTCATATTCCTTGGTCTTCTCCGCGATCTCATCTGGCCCGAGGCCGCGGAAGATAATCTCGACCGCACCCTTCGCGCCCATCACCGCGATTTCCGCCGTGGGCCATGCATAGTTCAGATCGCCGCGCAGATGCTTGGACGCCATAACGTCATAGGCGCCGCCATAGGCCTTGCGCGTGATGACGGTGATCTTCGGCACTGTCGCCTCGGCATAGGCGAACAGCAGCTTCGCGCCATGCTTGATGATGCCGTTATGCTCCTGCCCCACGCCGGGAAGGAAGCCCGGCACATCAACGAAGGTGATGATCGGTATCTCGAACGCATCGCAGAAACGCACGAAACGCCCTGCCTTCTTTGATGCGTTGATGTCTAGGCAACCCGCCAGCACCATTGGCTGATTGGCAACGATGCCAACCGTGCGCCCCTCGATCCGCCCGAAGCCGGTGAGGATATTGCCGGCATGCGTCGGCTGGATCTCGAAGAAATCGCCTTCATCAAGCGTCTTGCGGATCAGCTCGTGCATGTCATAGGGCTGGTTGGCGTTGGCGGGGATCAGCGTATCGAGACTGTCCTCCTGACGGTCCCAAGGGTCGGCGCTGGGGCGCTCCGGCACGCCCGCCTGATTGTTGGCGGGCAGCAGATCGACCAGATCGCGCGCAGCGAGCAGCGCCTCGATATCGTTCTCGAACGCGATGTCCGCAACGCCGGACTTGGTGGTATGCGTCACCGCGCCGCCCAGTTCCTCCTGCGTCACGATCTCGTTCGTCACGGTCTTCACCACATCGGGGCCGGTGACGAACATATAGCTCGAATCCTTCACCATCACGATGAAGTCGGTCATCGCGGGTGAGTAGACAGCACCGCCCGCGCACGGCCCCATGATGACGCTGATCTGCGGCACGACACCCGAAGCGAGCACATTGCGCTGGAACACTTCGGCGTAGCCGCCAAGCGACGCCACGCCTTCCTGAATGCGCGCCCCGCCGGAGTCATTGAGGCCGATCACAGGAGCGCCGACCTTCATCGCCATGTCCATGATCTTGCAGATCTTCTGCGCGTGGCGCTCCGAAAGCGAGCCGCCGAACACGGTGAAATCCTGAGAGAACACGAACACGAGGCGGCCATTCACCGTACCGGAACCAGTGACGACGCCGTCGCCCGGGATATGGTTCGCATCCATGCCGAAATCGATGCAGTTGTGCTCGACATACATATCGAGCTCTTCGAAACTGCCTTCATCGAGCAATACATCAAGGCGTTCACGAGCCGTCAGCCGGCCCTTGGCGTGTTGCGCGGCGATGCGCTTCTCGCCTCCGCCCATGCGCGCGGCCTCGCGCTTGTGCTCCAGCTTCTCGATAATCGCCATTTTAGTCATGCAGATACCTTCGCCCTCTCCGGTGCAAGTCAGGGATGCTGCTCCTTTCATTGTCCCGAGAAAAGTGCAAATGTGAATTTGCGAAATTGCAAATTATGATTTTGCAAAATATGGAAGACATATGGCACGAGGAAACAGACTATTCGTCGGCGGAACGCTACGGCAGCTACGGCTAGATCAGCGTATGGATCAAGCCGCGATGGCGCGGGTGCTCGGCATATCCGTCTCCTATCTCTCACAATTGGAGAATGACGACCGGCCCTTGACCGCCAAGGTCAAGGCCGCGCTGGCCGAAGCCTATCCGGTTGACTGGGCGGCATTCGACAATCGCGAGGGCGAGCAGCTATTGGGCGCTTTCGCCCACGCCCTTGCCCAGCCGGATGTGATCGGCCCTGCCCTGGAGGCCGAGCGGATCGAGAAGCTGCATCTGCAATTCCCGGAGTTCGCCGCACGCTATGTCGACCTCCATCGCGCCTTCCGTCAGACGCACGAGCGGCTCAACATGGTCGAGGAGGCGATCGCCAATGATATGGCGGCGCAGGCGCGCATGCCCTGGGAGATGGTGCGGGATTGGTTTCACGATACCGGCAATTATGTGCATGCGCTCGATGTCGTGGCCGAAGAACTGCGCGGAGAGATCGGCGCGTTCGATCGTCTCGGCGAGGCGGAGATGGCTACCGCATTAAGAGAGCGCCATGGCGTCGCCTTGGAAATTGGCGAGACCCATTCCGGCCTGCTGCGCCACTATGACGAGTCAGCCAAAGAATTGTTCATTAATGCCGCCACACCACCGGAGAGCCGCCGTTTCCTGATCGCGCTTCAGCTCATGCGGCTCTCGGCCAGCACTATCATTGAGGACGTGGTGAAGAGCGCCGCGCTGCAAGTTCCCGGGGCGGACAGACTTCTAGAAGTGGGCCTCGCCAATTACGCAGCAGGCGCGCTGATGATGCCCTATGCCAGCTTTCGCAAGGCGGCGCGGGAGGTGCGGCATGACATAGACCGACTCGCCCGCCAGTTCGGTGTCAGCTTCGAGCAGGCGTGCCATCGCCTCTCGACGCTCCAGCGCCCCGGCATGCGCGGCATCCCTTTTTTCTTCTGTCGCGTCGACATGGCGGGGAATATCACCAAGCGTCATAGCGCTACCCGCCTCCAGTTCGCGCGCTTCGGCGGCGCCTGCCCGCTATGGATCGTGCATGAAGCGGTGGCGATCCCGGACAGGATCGTTACGCAGCTCGGCGAAACGCCTGATGGCGTGCGCTATGTGTCTATGGCGAAGGGACTGGTCAAGCCTTCCGGCAGTTACTCCCGCCTGCCCCGGCGCTACGCAGTAGCGTTGGGCTGCGAGATCGAGCATGCGGCGAACTTCATCTACGCCGACGGCATGCAGCTTCATGACGAGGCCGCCGCCACGCCTATCGGCGTCACCTGCCGCCTTTGCCCGCGTCAGAGCTGTGACCAGCGCGCCTTCCCGCCCACCGACCGCCCCATTCGCGTCGATCCCGACAACCGCGATGTCGTGCCTTATTCGATCGAATGACTGTCAGCCGTTCAACGCGCTCACCAGGAAGCGTCCGGCAACAACCGCGAGAAAAATGCCAAAAGCAATTTCCAGTCGTCGCTTTGGCATGGCATGCGCTATTTTCACGCCCCAAGGCGCGGTAAATATGGTGGCGGGTATCATCAGGGAGACACCGATCAGCGACACAAAGCCAAGCGAAAAAGGCGGCAGCAATTCCATTTTCGGCCAGCCACCAATCATATAGGCGATCATGCCGGGTATGGAGATAATGACACCAAGGCCTGCGGATGTCGCTATCGATCTGTGAATCTTGCCACCATAAAGCGCCTGCACAAAGTTCGACATCGCGCCACCGCCAACACCCATGAGCGCGGAAGCAACGCCTATCCCGAATCCATACGCACGCATTGCGGCCTTGCCCGGCAGACTATCGGCGAGACGCCAATTATCGTTACCGAAGAGCAAGCGGATAGCCAGCGTTGAGGTCACAGCGACGAACACCAGCTTGAAGACTGAGGGAGGTGCACTGGGCGCGAGATACCCACCCAAGAGGACTCCCACCAGAACAGGAAGCGCCCATATCTTAAGCACATCCATATCCACTGCGCCCTTCGCCAGATGCGCTCGAAAGGAACTAATCGAGGTAGGCACGATAATCGCCAGCGATGTGCCAATACAGAGCTGCATTCGCACCTCTTCGGGGACGCCAAGCAGCCTGAACACTTCGTAGAGTACGGGAACGATGATGGCTCCTCCGCCAACACCGAATATGCCCGCGAGCAAGCCTGTAGCAATGCCGGCGCCCAGCAACGCTCCGATGAGCCAGAGCAACTCGTTCAACGGTACACTGGCCAAAATCACTTCAGCAATACCAATTCCTCAGCCATACTGGGATGTAATGCCACAGTATCGTCGAACGCCTGCTTGGTAAGGCCTGCTTTCACCGCAATCGCCGCAGCCTGCAATATCTCCGGCGCATCGGGGCTTATCATGTGGAGGCCCAGCACTTTGTCCGTCACGGCGTCGCAGATCATCTTGTAGAGGCTGCGCTCGGTGCGCCCGGCGAGCACATTGCGCATTGGACGGAAATCCGAGGTGTAGACCTTGATCTCGGCAAATTTCTCGCGCGCCTGCCGCTCGGTCAGCCCTACACCCGCGAGCGGCGGATTGCTGAAGACTGCGGATGGGATGCAGTCATAATCAACCGTGCGCGGCTTGCCCCCGAAGACGGTATCGGCAAAGGCATGGCCCTCACGGATCGCGACCGGGGTAAGCTGCACACGGTCCGTCACATCCCCCACGGCGTATATGCTCTCGACATTGGTACGATTGTATTGATCGACAACAATCGCGCCCTTGTCGTTCACGGCGACACCCGCATTCTCCAGCCCGAGACCGTCGATCTTGGGCATACGCCCAGTCGCGAACATCACGGCGTCGCATTCGATCGGAGGCTTGCCATCCGCGAAGTGTGCGACGAGGCAACCGTCATCCCGCTTCTCGATCTTCTCGAATGGCGCGTTGAAGCGGAAGTCTATACCCTTCATCATGCTGATCTGGAGAAGACGGTCGCGGATCTGCTCGTCATAGCCGCGCAAGATCTGATCCGAGCGATTGACGATAGTCACATGAGACCCAAGCGCGCGGAATATGCCTGCGAACTCATTGGCGATATAGCCACCACCTGCAATCACGACCCGCTTCGGCAGTTCATCGAGATGGAACACCTCGTTGGAGGTGATGCCATGCTCCGCACCTGGAATATCCGGTGTCACCGGCCAGCCACCGGTGGCGATCAGGATATATTTGGCGCTGACCGTCTTGCCGCTCGCGAGCGTCACCGCATTGGGGCCGCTGATGACAGCACGCTCATGAAAGGTGGTGCACTTGTTGCTGTCGAGCGTGTTCTGATAGGCGGTGTTGAGGCGATCCACATCCGCCAACACGATGTCGCGCAGCGTCTTCCAGTCGAACTTCGCGCCTTCTATCGTCCAGCCGAAGCGCGCCGCATCTTCCAGATCCTCCGCGAAATGCGAACCATAGACCAGCATTTTCTTCGGTACACAGCCGCGAATTACGCAGGTGCCGCCAACGCGATACTCCTCCGCCACGGCCACACGCGCGCCATGCGACGCGGCGATACGCGAGGCCCGCACTCCGCCCGAGCCCGCGCCGACTACGAAGAGGTCGAAATCATATTCACTCATGCAGCACTTTCCATTGCCAATTCGATCAGCGCCGTGGTCGAAGGATCGAAGCCCGATGTTCCCGCAGTTTCGATCGACTTCGCAATCTCCTTGCCCAGCTCTACGCCGAACTGATCGAACGGATTGATCCCCATCAGCACCGCATTGGCAAAAGTACGATGCTCGTAGAAGGCGATGAGCGCGCCCAGTGCTTCCGGCGTCACATCGTCCAGCAGGATCGTGGTCGATGGCCTACCGCCGGGATAGGCGCGCGCAGGATCAGCGGCATTGTCGCGCCCGCGCATCAGTGCTGCACCTTGCGCAAAGCAATTGGTGAGCAGCACTTGATGATGCTTGGGATCGAAACCATGGCCCGGTTCCTTGCTGGCGAGGAACTCGACCGGCACCATATGCGTGCCCTGATGCAGGAGTTGAAACACCGCGTGCTGCGCGTCCGTGCCGACGCCGCCCCAGGTGATCGCCGCCGTCGGACCATCGACCGGCGCCCCGTCCGCCTTCACACACTTGCCGTTGCTCTCCATCTCCAACTGCTGAAGATAGGAAGGCAGCAGGCGCAGGCGCTCGTCATAGGCGAACACACCGCGCGTCTGGCAGCCCATCACGCGGGCATAATATTGATCGACGAACGCGGCGATAAGCGGCGCATTCTCATGCGGCGCAGCAAGTCGGAAATGGCGATCCATCGCCGCCGCGCCCTCCAGAAGGCTCTCGAACCCGTCCCAGCCCAGCCCTATCGCCGCCGGAAAACCTATGGACGACCACAAAGAATATCGCCCGCCCACACTTTCGTTGAACGGCAATATCCGCGTCTCATCAACGCCCCACTCGATAGCCTTGTCAGGGGACGCGGTGAGCGCGATGACCTTGCCATAAGGATCATCCACCCCACCCTCGGTCATCCACTCGATTGCGCTCGCGGCGTTGAGCATTGTCTCGGTCGTGGTGAAGGTCTTGGAGGCAACCGCCAGCAAAGTCGCCTGCGGATCGAAATTCTTCACTGCCTCTTCGAGCGCGCAGCCATCGACATTGGAGACGATGGCGACGTCATAGCGCCCCGCGTCGCGGCCCAGTGCATCCATTAGCAGGTCCGGCCCCAGCGCCGATCCGCCGATGCCGACATGGAGGATGTGGCGCACCGGGCCAAAGCCCTCGGCCTCGATCACGTCGATCAACGCGCGCATCCGCTCGTGCAGCATCTTCGCGGTGGCGACACTCTCCGGCGCGCCTTCCCCCCGTTCGGCACTGTGCTCGGCGGCGCGGCCTTCGGTGTTGTTGATCTTCGCGCCTGAGAAAAGCTGATCGCGCTTGCCCGCAAAATCCTGCGCCTGTGCGAGTTCGCCAAACGCCGTCAGCATCTCGGCAGTCAGGTGCGTTTTGGACCAGTCGAAGCGCAGCGGCCCCTGCACAAGCGTCATCCGATCCAGCCTGCCCGGATCGCTCTCGAAAATGGTGCGCAGGTCGGGCCGAGGCAGCGCGGCGATTTTCGCCAGAGGCTGCTGTGTCATGCGGATTCTCCTGTGAACGAATACGGGTATTGCGACCCCTGCACGAATCATCGTGCCAGATACACGCATTTGCTTGACCTCGCCACCGTGGCAAAGCAAAGCCACAACATGACCGACGCACTTCAAAACGACGCTCCAAAGGAAGCGGCTCCGTCCGAAACGAAGGACTTTCTGTATTTCCTGCTGAAGCTCGGATTATTCGTGTTCGTGCTCAGGAGCTTCATCGTCGCTCCGTTCAACATCCCATCCGAATCCATGCAGCCGCGACTGCTGATCGGTGACTATCTGCTGGTCGCAAAATGGCCCTATGGCTATTCCCGCTATTCGCTTCCCTTCAGCGTACCGCTGATACCGGGACGCATCCTCGCATCCACGCCTGAGCGAGGTGATGTCGTGGTGTTCAAGGCCCCGCCATCGCAAAGGCTCGATTATATCAAACGCGTAATCGGCCTGCCCGGCGACGTAATCGAGATGAAGAACGGGGTCGTGGTCCTCAATGGCAAGCCGATCCCCAAGCAGCGGATCGCAGATCTTGAGATCCCAGTAACGCAGAACATGATCGACGCCACCAACAAGGAAGGCGGCATCTCCCCCTGTTACCGCCCGAACTTCGAGATCGTGAAGGATGGTGAGAATTTCTGCCGCTATCCCCGCTTCCGTGAGACGCTGCCTAACGGCAAGAGCTATGATGTGCTGGATGTCGAACCTGATGGAGCAGGCGACAACCGCGCCCCCATCACCGTACCCGAAGGCCATCTCTTCCTGATGGGTGACAACCGCGACCGCAGCGCCGACAGCCGTTTCCCGGCGCAGGATGGTGGCGCGATTGGTTTGGTACCCGAACAAAACCTTGTCGGCCGTGCGCTCATCAGCGTTTTCTCCACTGATGGCAGCGCCAACTGGTTCTTGCCCTGGACCTGGGTATCCGCCGCGCGGTGGAGCAGGGTAGGGCAAGGCTTTTAGGATGCGTTTTTGAACAATCAGGAACGCCTCGACTGGATTACCAAACTTACTGGCTGGGAGCCACAGAACCGCCTACTCTACATGCAGGCCCTCACCCACGGCAGTGCGTCAGCGGATCATTATGAGCGGCTTGAGTTTCTAGGCGACCGCGTGCTTGGACTCGTTATCGGCGCATGGCTGTATGAGGTTTATCCAAGCGAACCGGAGGGCAAGCTCTCCGCGCGGCTTAACCAGCTGGTGTCCCGCGATATATGTGCGGAGATTGCCCGGGAAATCGGCCTTCAGCCACACATGATCCTTGGCAAGCAGGCGCGTGATGACGGTGCGCTTGAGAGTATCAATGTTCTGGGTGACATGATGGAGGCCCTGATTGGCGCGCTCTATCTTGATGCGGGGCTTGAGCGAGTGAACGCTTTTCTCCGTTCAATCTGGGCGAGCCGGGTCGAAGGCAACAACCACGCGCCCAAGCATCCCAAGTCTGCGTTGCAGGAATGGGCCGCATGTCACAAGCGCAAGCCACCCGAATATGTGCTGATCGATCGTTCTGGTCCCGCCCATGCACCACAATTCACCGTCAGCGTCGCGATCCGCAATGTCGGCGAAGCTCAGGCGACAGGTTCCTCAAAACAGGAGGCAGAGACAGAGGCCGCACGCCTTCTGCTCGAACAATTGAATGACAGATAATATCACTGAAAATACCGAAGCCACTCCTCAGCGTTGCGGCGTCGTCGCCGTGCTTGGTGCGCCCAATGCTGGCAAATCGACGCTCGTCAATGCGCTCGTGGGGCAGAAAATTGCGATCACCAGCCCCAAAGCGCAAACGACACGCACCCGCGTTCTTGGCGTTGCGCTGGAGGGCGATACGCAGATTGTGCTCGTTGACACACCCGGCATCTTCGCGCCCAAGCGCAGGCTCGACCGCGCAATGGTGCAGGCGGCATGGGGCGGCGTGCAGGATGCGGACCTCATCGCCCTTGTGGTGGACAGCAAGGCAGGCCTCGGCGAGAAGGTCGAGGCGATGTTGGCTGGATTGGAAGCGCGCAAGGAACCGAAAATTCTGATCCTCAACAAGGTCGATATCGCCGACAAGGGCAAGCTGCTCATCCACGCCCAGCGCCTGAATGAACGCATAGCCTTCAAGGAAACCTTCTTCATCAGCGCTGCGACCGGCGATGGCCTCGCAGAGATGAAAGCCGCTCTCGCCGCAGCAATGCCGGAGGGGCCGTGGCACTTTCCCGCGGATCAGGTTTCCAACGCGTCAGACCGCATGCTCGCCGCGGAAATTACGCGCGAGCAGATCTATCACCAGCTTCACGCCGAGTTACCTTATGAAGCGGCGGTCGAGACGGAGAAATATTCCGAGCGCGCGGATGGCTCGGTTGAAATCCACCAGCAGATCCTCGTCGCGAAATCGAGCCAGCGCGCCATCGTGCTTGGCAAGGGCGGCCAACGATTGAAGGAAATCGGCTCCCGCTCCCGCGCAGAACTCGCGTCACTTCTGGGGTGCCCGGTGCATCTTTACCTCCATGTGAAGGTCAAGGAAGGCTGGGACGAAGACCGCGGTGTCTATCGCGACATTGGCCTCGACTGGGTGGAGTGACCGCGCAGTTCAGCCTAAAGTTCGATATAATGACCATGCGCTGGTGATGCTGAGGACGATACCAACCAAGATCAGCATCACTTTGGGGGACATGCGCTTCGCCATGATCGCGCCGAACGGGGCAGCTATCACACCGCCAATGAGAAGGCCGAGCGTCGCGCCAGCCACATCGGCAAAGCCCAACTGCGAGATGAATGCGGCGGAAATGGTAAGCGTCAGGAAAAACTCGACACTGTTCACCGTGCCGACCACCTTGCGCGGCTCCGCACCCTGCACCAGAAGATTGGATGTAACTACCGGCCCCCATCCGCCGCCGCCTGCGGCATCAAGGAAGCCGCCGATCAGGCCGAGCGGCTCCACCAGCTTGGGTTTCATTATCTTGGGCGGATAGAGAATGCCGCGAACCAACAGCCACAGGCCTATTCCGACGAGATAGGCGAGCACGAACGGCTTCACCACCGCACCATCGATATGAGTAAGCAGATAGGCGCCCGTCACCCCGCCGATCATGCCGGGGATCAACAGCCGGAAAAAGAGCTTAAAATCGACATTGCCATGAAACAGGTGATTGAGGCCTGAAATGGCTGTCGTGAATGTCTCGACCACATGCACACGCGCCGATGCCTGAGCAGGAGCAAGGCCCAGAAATCCGACCAGCATCGTGTTGGTGATGACGCCGAAAGCCATACCGAGCGCGCCATCAACCGCCTGCGCTACAAAGCCGACCGCGATAAAGGGAAGCAGAGAATATAAATCGAACGCGGCAAAGTCCATCAAACGACCCCAGGATCAAACAAGCTCCATTAACAGAGCAATCGATGTTGTTGATGTATGATAATGCAACGCGCTTGCAAACCGCAAAAACTTAGCGCGCGACAGAAAGCTTCATGCACGAGGCCGATAGAATATTACCCTATCATAAGCTGGCTCACTGACAGCCAACAAGCCTCAATCCTGAGGCAAAGTCTTCATATCAATGACGAAGCGATATTTTACATCGCTTACCAGTATCCGCTTATAGGCGGCATCGACCTCGCTCACGGCGATACGCTCAATATCTGATATGATCCCGTGCTCTGCACAAAAATCGAGCATTTCCTGAGTCTCCGCTATCCCGCCGATAGCCGACCCCGCCACACTACGGCGGCGGCTCAGCAGACCCATTGGGTTAGGACCCGTATGAGGCTGAATGCCTGCACCAAGCAGAACGAGCGCGCCGTCCCGTCTCAACAGAGAGGTGTAATAGTCGAGATTTTGCGCCGCAGATACGGTGTTGAGGATCAGGTCGAAGCTATCACGATGCCGTACTTCAGACCCTTTTTCGCTAGTCACAACGACTTCGTCTGCGCCAAGCCTGCGCGCCTCCACGGCTTTTGCTGCCGATGAGGTAAACGCCACGACATGCGCGCCCAGCGCGTGCGCAAGCTTAAGGCCCATATGGCCGAGGCCACCAATCCCTACCACGCCGACCTTCTTGCCTGGAGCGGCTCCCCAGTGCTTCAGCGGAGACCATGTCGTGATTCCAGCGCAGAGCAGCGGCGCGACACCGGGCAAATCCGCTTCTGCGTGTCCAATCTTCAGTACGAAGCTCTCTCGCACAACGATAAAGTCAGAATACCCCCCATATGTCTGCCTGCCCGTACCAGTCTCGACACCCATATAGGTGCCCACGAGGCCATCCGAGCAATATTGCTCTAGCCCTTCAGAGCAGGATGAGCAGTGACCGCAGCTGTCGACCATACATCCGACACCCACCATATCCCCGATCTCATACTTACTTACCTCTTTCCCAACTGCGCTGACCCGGCCAACTATTTCATGGCCCGGCACGCATGGGTAATCCGGCGCACCCCAATCGCCGGAGACAAAATGGACATCGGAATGGCATATACCGCAAAATAGGATATCGATCCGAACATCGTCAGGGCGGAGCTCGCGCCGCTCAAAGCTGAACGGTATGAAGGGTTCGTGCGCCGCAGGCGCGGCCCATGCATGTGCGATGCTCATAAAAATCCCTCGTGGTGAGTGAACACGTCGAATAGCACTATTCTGCCCACCACGATACGCTACGGCTATTTATGATAGCCTAGCTGGCGGCAGTCTTTGTTTTGGCTTTAGCCTTCTTCGGAGCGGCCTTTTTCTTGCCTTTCTTTGCCGGAGCCGCCGCCGCACGCGTATCAATAAGCTGTGCGGCTTCTTCCAGCGTCAGCGCGTCCTGCTCAATGCTCTTGGGCAGCGTGGCGTTGGTGGTGCCGTCGGTCACATAGGGGCCAAAACGGCCAGCCATCAGCTTGATCTCCGCCTCGGTGCGCGGATGCTTGCCCAGTACCTTCAGCGGCTCTCGTGACGCCCCGCCAGCGCGCGGGCCTTTGGTGGCGGCTTCCGCAAGCTTCACCACCGCAGCGTTCATGCCGGTCTCGAATATCTCAGCCGTGGACGAAAGCCGCGCATATTTGCCGTCGTGCAGGAGATAGGGTCCATAGCGCCCCAGATTGGCGACTATGGGCAGCCCGCTCTCCGGGTGATTGCCGACTTCGCGCGGCAACGACAACAGCTTCACCGCCCAGTCGAGCGTCATCTCGCCATCGGGCAGATCCTTGGGGATCGAGGCGCGCTTTGCTTCCTTGCCCGCGCCCATCTCGATATAAGGGCCGAAGCGACCGGCCTTGCGGCTGATGTCCTCACCTGTTTCAGGATGCTGGCCGATGACTTCCGGGCCGCTGTCCGCACCCTCCCCCGCTCCACCCGGCTGGCCGAATTTGCGGGTGAACTTGCACTCTGGATAGTTGGAGCAGGCGATGAAAGCACCGAAGCGACCACCGCGCAAGGATAGACGCCCCTCGCCACACATAGGGCACTGGCGCGGGTCGGAGCCGTCGCCCTTGTCCGGGAACAGCATCGGCGCAAGGAATTCATCCAGCGCGGCCGTCACCTCGGACGGTTTCTGCTCCATCACCTCGGCGGTCTTGGGCTTGAAGTCCCGCCAGAATGCATCCAGCACCGCCTGCCACTGCGCCCGGCCGCCGGAGATTTCATCCAGTTCGTCCTCAAGGCCCGCGGTGAAGTCATAGCTTACATAGCGCTCGAAGAAGCGCTCGAGAAACGCCGTCACCAGCCTGCCGCTCTCCTCAGCGAAGAAGCGGTTTTTCTCGACGCGCACATAATCGCGGTCCTTTAGCACCTGAATGGTGGAAGCGTAGGTTGACGGGCGGCCGATCCCAAGCTCCTCAAGGCGCTTCACTAGTGACGCCTCGGAATACCGCGGCGGCGGTTGGGTGAAGTGCTGTTCTGCAGTCACTGACTTCTTCGCAGGTGCATCGCCTGAATTCATACGCGGGAGCAGCTTCGAGTCCTCATCGCCATCGTCGTCCGTGCCTTCCTCATAGAGCGAGAGGAAGCCGGGGAAGATCACCACCTGCCCAGTGGCGCGGAGGCCATGCTGGCCGGTGCCGTCCAGCAGCTCTACCGTTGTGCGCTCCAGCCGCGCCGAGGCCATCTGGCTGGCCAGCGCACGCTTGAAGATGAGGTCATAGAGCTTGCCATGATCGCCGCTACCCGCCCGCTCCTTGGCAAAATCGGTCGGGCGGATTGCCTCGTGTGCTTCCTGCGCGTTCTTGGCCTTGGTCTGATACTGGCGCGGCTTTTCGGGCAGATAGCCGCCATCAAACCGGTCTGCGATGGCCTTGCGCGCCGCCGAGATCGCACTGCCGTCCATCTGCACGCCGTCGGTACGCATATAGGTGATCGCGCCGTCCTCGTAGAGTCCCTGCGCCACGCGCATTGTGTGACTGGCGGAAAAGCCCAGCTTGCGCGCGGCCTCCTGTTGCAGGGTCGAGGTCGTGAAGGGCGGTGGCGGGTTGCGGGTGAGCGGCTTGGTCTCGACGCTCTCGACCGTGAAGCGTCCAGCCTCGACATCGGCCTTGGCGGCCATCGCATCACCTTCCTTGCCGATCGTCAGACGCTCGATCTTTTGCCCACGCCATTTGACGAGCCGCGCCGTGAACCCGCGCCCATCATGCTCCATCTCGGCTGCTACGGACCAATATTCCTGCGGTGTGAAGCTCTCAATCTCGCGCTCGCGCTCGACGATCAGCCTCAACGCAACCGACTGCACCCGCCCGGCCGACTTCGCGCCGGGCAGCTTACGCCACAGTACTGGGGAAAGCGTGAAGCCCACCAGATAATCCAGTGCCCGCCGCGCCCGATAGGCGTCGATCAAGTCATGATCAAGATCGCGAGGTTGCGCCATCGCCTCAGTCACCGCTTGCTTGGTGATCGCGTTGAAGGTGACGCGCTGCACCGCCTGCGGCACCGCCTTCTTCGCCTTCAGCACTTCCAGCACGTGCCAGCTTATCGCCTCGCCCTCACGATCAGGGTCGGTCGCGAGGATCAGACGGTCTGCTTTCTTCGCCTCGTCAGTAATGGCCTTAAGTTGCCTGCCCTTGTCGCCATAATTCTCCCAGCTCATCGCGAACCCTTCATCCGGATTCACCGAGCCGTCCTTCGCGGGCAGATCGCGCACATGACCGTAGGACGCGAGGACATGATAGTCGCCGCCCAGATATTTCTCGATGGTCTTGGCCTTGGCGGGAGATTCAACGATGACAAGTTGCATATATGGTTTTTCTGATGCCCTTACGCGTATACGCGCGAGGATGTAGGGGGTTAAGGCTGGCCGTCAAGCGTTAAGCGAGACACGCCCTCCGGCATGACGCTCCAGTCGCCCTGCCAATTCCAGTTCCAGCAGTGCCATCTGCACGGCGGCGGGCGTATCGCCTGACAAGCGTATGAGTTCATCCACAGGAACAGGAACAGGGCCAAGAAGCGCTATGATGTCTGCGGGTTCGCTATCTCGCTCGGTATACATATCGCTTGACAGTTTTACAGCAACGGGCTCGCGCACCATACGGGCATCGATCGACCCCAGCGCCTCCATTACATCCATTGCGGACTGAATAAGCGTCGCACCCTCGCGGATGAGGAGATTACAGCCTTGAGCGCGTGGGTCGAGCGGGGAGCCGGGCACGGCCAGCACTTCCCGCCCATATTCCCCGGCCAGCCGCGCGGTGATGAGCGAGCCGGATTTGGGCGCGGCCTCCACTACGATGGTCGCTTGGCTCAACCCGGCGATGATCCGGTTACGATGTGGGAAATATCGCGCCTTGGGTTCTGTACCCGGCGGCTGCTCCGCGATGAGCAGCGCCTGCTCAGCAATTTGCTCCTGAAGTGCTGCGTTTTCGGGTGGATAGTGGCTGTCGATCCCGCCCGCTATTACCGCGACGGTGCTCGCCTCCGCCCCTGCATGCGCGGCGGTATCGATCCCACGCGCAAGGCCGGACACGACGATCGCACCCTCCCCCGCCAGATCCCGCGCCAGCCCACGTGCGAAACGGCAGGCAGCCGCTGAGGCATTACGCGCTCCCACCATCGCAACGCAGAGCCGAGAAGCGAGCGCAATATCGCCACGATAGGTCATCACTGGCGGCGCATCCTCGGTCTCCTCGAGCAAGGCGGGATAATCTGCATCGCCCCATATCAGCCAGTTTGCGCCGAGGCGATCGGCTGCAGCAACCTCATTTGCGACCTTGCGCTCGTCGGCAATCTCGGCGCACCGCCCGCCCCGGCGCGCCAGATCTGGCAATGCTCTCAGAGATTCAGTCGCAGTGCCAAAGCGCGCAATCAGATGTCGATAGCTGATCGGCCCGATACGGGGCGAGCGCGCCAGCCGGACCGCATCGAACCGCGCCTGATCCATAGGTTATTTCTTGCCGCCGATGCGCGGCTCCTGGCCCTTTAACAATCGGCCAATATTCTCCCGGTGCCGCCACAGCACGATCAACGCCATTGCTGCACAGGGAGCCATAAGATCGAGCCGCCCGGTCGCGAAAGCGGCGATGGGTGCGGACAGTGCGGCGCTCATGCCACCTGCCGAGGAAATGCGTGTCAGTGCAAGCATACCGAGCCAAACGCCCGCGAAGATCGCACCCAGAGGCCATGCCAGCGCCAGTGTTACGCCCATCATTGTCGCAACGCCCTTGCCACCCCTGAAGCGCAGCCAGAGCGGATAGCAATGGCCGATGAACGCCATCACGCCCGCCATCGCGCCGCCATTAACGAGTTGATCTCCGCCAAGAATGCTATTGCCGAGCCACACCGCAAGGGCGCCCTTTCCAAGATCAAGCAGCAACGTAGCCGCCGCCAACCCTTTGCGCCCTGTACGCAGCACATTGGTAGCGCCGATATTGCCGGAGCCTATTGCACGCAGATCTCCCGCACCAGCCAATCGGGTGAGGATAATCCCGAACGGGATCGAGCCAAGAAGATAACCCAGCAGCATGATAAAAGATGGCGTCTGCCACGTTGTCATAGAATTCGCCCCTCCTGCGCAGCGGCCGCCATTATCGAGCCGAGAGACTTGCGACGCAAGCAGCCAACGCGCTAGTCATTGTATAGTGGGATCGAATATTCCGGCAGCGACTTGAACGCCTGTTTCAACGCATTGCCCCAACCACGCGAAACCTCATTATAATAGGGATCATCCGCCTTGATCCGTGTTTCGAACCCGATGTGAAATGCATTTACAGGCACCACCTGAAGATCGAAAGGCAGGCCAACCGACAGATTGGCCTTGAGGGTCGAATCGAAGCTCACCATCAACAGCTTGGCCGCTTCCTCAAAAGACATCGCCGGGTCATAGGCGCGCACAAGGATCGGGCGGCCATATTTTGTTTCGCCAATCTGGAAAAAAGGCGTGTCGGCTGAGGCTTCGATGAAATTACCCTCAGGATAGATCAGGAATAATCTCGGCGGCCCACCCTTGATCTGTCCACCAAGGATGATTGTTGCATCGAAACGGCTTTCAGCCTGAATGCCGCCCATCGCACCACCGCGGATGGTATCGCGCAATGTTTCGCCCACAATGTTGGCAATCTGAAACATGCTCGGCGCCTCGAGGATCGAGGGGCGGCGGTCCTCAGGGCGCTTGCTGCGCTCCTCTAGCTGGCTGACGACCGATTGCGTGGTGGCGAGATTGCCAGCGGTGAGCATGGTGATGACGCGCTCGCCGTCCGCCTCCCAGCTGAACATCTTGCGAAAGACTGAGATATTGTCCACGCCCGCATTGGTGCGCGTATCTGACATGAAGATGAGGCCTGCATCCAGTTGCATGCCTACGCAATAGGTCATTGTTTCCCCCGCGAATCCCTTGAAATGGGGTTACTGGTCCACGCGCAGCGACACAAGCATACTTGTATCCCCGCCGCCGAAAGTCATCGCATGAATTGGCGCAGCATCGGCATAGTCCCTGCCCGTGGCAACGCGGATATAGTGCTGATCGGGACAAATGCGGTTGGAGACATCGAAACCGACCCAGCCCAGCCCGGTAACATGCGCCTCTGCCCAGGCATGGCCGGCTTCCTGCTCCACCTTGTCTTCAATAAACAGATAGCCGCTCACATAGCGCGCGGGCAGCCCCAACAGACGCGTGGCAGAGATGAAGATATGTGCATGGTCCTGGCACACGCCCTGCCCTTGCTGCGCGGCTTCTTCCGCTGTCGTCGTCGCATCGGTTTCGCCGATCTTATATTCGACCGCATCGGCAATCGCATTGCAGAGCGCATGGAGCAGCGCGACTTCTCCCTCGCCTGCCAACGGTTTCACCTGTGTCGCCAATGCCGTCACCGCCGGTCCCGGTTTGGTCAGCGCCGTTGGCTGACGAAACAGCCACAGCGGCGTGTAGCCCTGATGCGCGCCGACAACTCCATTATAATCGGAGATAGTCTCCACCTCGCCCGCGCATATAATCTCAACCGTCTCCGCGCCTTCTTCTACCCGGATCAGTGATACATGATTGCGGTGGGCGTCATCATAATCAGCCTCACATACCCCACCATTCACGGTCATGGACCAGTCCAGCACCTTTTGCTGCGCATTGTCCTTGGGCTTCAGCCTTACACGTTGCAGGCCATACGGCACTGGCTCATCGAATTGATAGGTCGTGGTATGATGAAAGCGTATCTTCATAAAAGAATTTCTCTTTTCTCCACTGCCCCCCCGGTCGCTACTCGATGAAGCGGTAATCCTTCTCGATCATCTGTGCGATCGCCGCTATGTTGACCATGTATTCCTGCAAAAACTCGTGCAGGCCGCCATCGAATATCTGTTCAATCGTGAGATTTTCGAGATCTTTCGCCATTTTGGCCGCATAGGCGTGTACCGGCTTCTCTTCGCCATAATCAAAGGCGAGCCATTTCAGGTTCTCACGTATCTTGAGCGCGCAGAACAGGATCGAGCGCGGGAAGCGGCCATCGAAGATCAGAAAGCGCGCTATGTCGATCGGTTTGCTCTCATTGGGGTTGAGCCAGCGATAGCTGCGCTGTGCGGAGAGCGAGCGCAAAAGCATGTCCCACTGGTTGGTATCCAGCGTCGAACCCACATGGCTCAGCGAGGGAAGCAGCAGATAATATTTGACGTCGATGATGCGCGCGGTGTTATCAGCCCGCTCAACGAATGTGCCGAGGCGCGCGAAATTATAGATATCATTACGCAGCATCGTGCCGTGCAGCGCGCCACGTACCAGCCCGCTATGCTGACGGATCATACTAAGCACCTGTGGCAGATCGGCCTCGCGCAGTGGCCGCGCCAACGCCGCGCGGATCGCGATGTAACACTCGTTGGTCGCTTCCCAAACCTCGCGAGTTATCGCCGTGCGCGCCATACGCGCATTGTCGCGGGCGCGCTCGATCATCGAGAGCACCGAACCACTGTGCGAGCGTCCGCGTAGCAGGAAATTCACTACATTGAGCGAGTCATATGCCTGCTCGGTTTTCTCATACTCCTCGGTCAGGTCTACGGTCGCCAATACTGAGCGCCACTCCTGCATAGCGGTTTCGCCACGCGTCAGCGTCATCCGCAGGCCGGCCTCAATAAGCCGCGCGAGATTTTCGCTCCGCTCCAGATAACGGAACATCCAGAACAGGGCTCCCGCCGTTTTGCCCAGCGTCGTCATGCCTCCAGCACCCAGCTATCCTTGGTGCCGCCGCCCTGACTGGAGTTCACCACCAGAGAGCCCTTCTTGAGCGCAACGCGGGTCAAGCCTCCAGGCGTGATGTCGATCTTCTCAGGCGAGACGAGCACGAACGGGCGCAGATCGACATGCCGTGGCGACAGGCCGGATTTGGTGAGGATCGGTACAGTCGAGAGCGCCAGCGTCGGCTGGGCGATATATTTGGCAGGCGAACGCTTGAGCTTCGCCGCGAAATCCGCCAGCTCACGCTTGCTCGCCGCCGGGCCGACCAGCATGCCATAGCCGCCCGAACCGTGCACCTCTTTCACCACCAGCTCGGGCAGATGCTCCAGCACATATTTCAGGGAGTCCGCCTCAGAGCAGCGCCATGTAGGCACATTCTGGAGTAGCGGCTCCTCGCCGGTATAGAAGCGCACGATGTCCGGGATGTAGCTATAGATCGCCTTGTCATCGACAATGCCGGTGCCGGGTGCGTTCGCAATCGTGATCCCGCCAGAAAGGTACACATCCATGATCCCCGGCACGCCGAGCACCGAATCCGGGCGGAACGACAGCGGATCAAGATAATCGTCATCGAGGCGGCGGTAGAGCACATCGATCGCCTGATAGCCCTGCGTGGTCCGCATCGCGACGCGTCCATCGACTATGCGCAGGTCATGCCCTTCGACCAGCTCCGCGCCCATTTGGTCCGCGAGGAAACTGTGCTCGAAATAGGCGCTGTTGTAGATGCCCGGCGTCAGGATCGCGACGACCGGATCGCCCTTGCAGGCGGGTGGCGCGCAGGCGGAGAGCGAGCGGCGCAACCGCTTCGGGTAATCCGAAACCTCACGCACCTTCACATGGCTGAACAGTTCCGGGAACATCCGCATCATCGTTTCGCGGTTTTCCAGCATATACGAGACACCCGACGGTGTGCGCGCATTATCCTCCAGCGCGAAGAACTCGTTAGGCCCGGTCCGCACCAGATCGACGCCCACAATATGACTATAGACCCCGCCCGGCGGTGTGAAGCCGATCATCTTGTCCAGAAACGCGCTGTTGGCGCTCACCATATGCTCCGGCAAACGGCCCGCGCGGACGATCTCCTGACGATGATAAATATCATGCAGGAACGCGTTCATCGCCCGCACCCGCTGCTCGATCCCACGAGAGAGGCCCGCCCATTCGTGCGCCGAGATTATACGCGGCACAATGTCAAACGGGATCAACCGTTCCTCGGCCTCCTCCTGCCCATAAACCGCGAAAGTAATGCCGGTTTTGCGGAACAGATCTTCCGCCTCCTGCGTCTTTTTTAATAGCTTGGCGGGTTCCTGACTGGAGAACCATTCCCCATAACCAGCGAAGGGAGAGCGAGGCTGTCCGCCCTCATCGTACATTTCATCGAAGAAACTTTTGGCATTCCCCATGAGTGCATGATGTCGCATGATTCGCTCATGCGCAAGTCTCATGTTGCAAGTGCGAAAAGAACTGTCTTTTGTTACAGTGAGCGCATCCAGAACTGCATCGGATGTGGGGTCTCTTCTACCTGATCGATGTCTTTCCAGTCGAAGCTGCATGTCAGGCCGTCTACAGCCGCATAGCCCCTTTCGCGCCAAAACGGATGCAGATCGCGCGCATCAGCAGGGCGCAGAGGGTGACCCGCCGGGCGGATAACCGCGCAGAAAGTCGCCGCATTCGCACCCGCAGCGCGCGCGGCCTCTTCACGCGCATCGAAGAAGCCATGACCTATACCGAGGCCGCGATAACCCTTGAGCAACACTGATTCTCCAAAGTAAAATAACTTTGTAGTATCCATGCCGCGCTGCTCGAAGGGTTGGCGAAACTCCGATTTCTGCCCGGCCATCGGAGATGCTGTCGCCGCGCCGACAATCGATCCATCCACTTCCGCGACTACCAGAACTGATCCAGCTTCGCTCATAAACTCGGTCAGATACTCGACTTCATAAGCCTCGGTGCCGTCGTACAGATACGGCCATTCAAGGAACACCTCAATGCGGAGTGCGGCGAGCACCGGCAGAGCCGCCTCCCGTTCTCGCACATCTGTCAGTGTTCGGATGACTGCCTTCATGAAACCTGCGCGATCCAGTCGGCAAGATTGTAGTAGACCGAAACGCGGCGGATCAGACCACCTCCGACTTCGAAAAAAGCACCGGCGGGCAGCACATAGCTCTGCCCATGTGCAGGTGGCAGTCCTTCGTCCGCCTCCTTATACTCGCCATGCACCACAAACTCAGCGGATGCGCGGGTGCCGTCTGCACTGGTCATCAGCACGATGTTTTCGAGGCGCTCCGAATAGGCCGCATCCATCCTCGCGAGGAACGCACGGAAAGCAGCTTTGCCGTTCTGCCGATCGCCCTGATTTATGTCATGCGAAACATCGTCTGCGAGGCAGGCGAGCATGCCCTCATGGTCGCCTGCGTTGAACGCTGTATAATAGCGATTGAGCAGGGCTTCGGTTGCATCGCGGCTGGCGGACATGACGCTCTCCATAGTGGGAAGTGGTGGGCCCGGCAGGACTCGAACCCGCGACCTAGCCGTTATGAGCGGCCAGCTCTAACCAACTGAGCTACAGGCCCCACCTGATTTGCCGTTAGACGACTAGGATGACGCTTGGCAAGCCTATCGTGGCGCACAGGCTGCTAGAATATCGTCCTGCCCGGCAGGCGTAATGCCTTTGCGCGCCAAATGGCCGAGCACATCATCCCACCAGCGATAGAAACCGGCCAGATCCGCCTCGTTGCGCACATAGGGCGTAATCCCCGGAGCAAGCGTAGGCGAATGGAAGCTGAAGACCAGCAGCTTTAGACCGCTCGCAAGCAACGCATCGATAGCGCGGATCGCCTGGGTAGCGCTTATACCCTCCGGTGTAAGTGGTATGCGTTGTAGCAAGCCTGATCGCGAGAGCAGTCCAGCCGCAAGCCCGCCCTGTGTGAGCGCTGGCAAGAAGGTATCGCCTATACCAGCTAGCGCGCCGACATAAGCGGTCGATAGGGGCAGTTCGATCAGCGCCTTGTCCGGCCCCATTCGCCAAGGCTTAACAGGCATACCGCTAAAATCAGGCCCGTCTTCTCCACTATAATCGAAACGGCTGCGCACGGATGTATCGAGCTGGAACCCCAGATCGGTCAGGATACGGCCGGTATTCGGACCGACGCCATATCGCCCAGCGCGAAACGAAACCGGCGTCTTCCCCGTCACTTCCGCTATCCGGTCGCGCAGGCGCGAAATCTTCTCCCGCTCCAGCGCCTCCGGTAAATTGCCTGCGAAGCTGTTCGTCGCCGAGACCGCTTCCTCGTGCGGCGGATTGACCCACGGGTGGCAGTGCGCACCAATATCGGCCTCATCTTCCGCCTGCCATTCCGCCAGCATTGGCCCAACGCGCGGGTCATCGATCACGGGATAGTCCGTCACATAGAGCGGACGCACCCCGGCGGCGCGGAAATAATTTTGCCCGCACTGCATCGATTCACCGATCGTCACGCGTCGGCTCTCACGATCGAACGGCGCCGACCAGTCGAACTCCTCTTCAGTGTCCACTGTCAGCAGAAAGCGCGTACCCAAGCTATCGGGTAAGGTAATAAAATCTTCTCGCGCAGGCTTTGCGCGCAGGTCATCCGGTGAGAGCAGCTTGGCGGTCATTACGTCCGCTTATAGCACAAAGATTGCGATAGGCTTGATCGAGCTAGGGCTAAAAATCTCAGGCTGTCTCGCCGTCCGCCCTCATGCTGCCTTCCACAACGGGAAGCTCCAACAATATGCGCTCATTCTCGATCCGTAAGCTGCACTCCTGCGCCAGTGCAAGGCTGCGCACCAGGCGCATCGAAAAGCCGAGGCCAAGCAGCGGAGCATCAGGCCAGTCTCCATCCGCGCCATAGCCGGGATCGAGCAATTGATGCTCATCCAGTCCCTTCAGCCTGGCAGGGCGATCAAAGCCGAGGATCAACTTTCCGCCTGACCCATCCGGCTGAAACCACAGCGCACCCTGTATCGGCTCATCGCCCTGAGCGAGCGGCATCAGTGTGCGAACCAGATGCTGGATCATCCGCTCGCACTGCACCGGCTCTACATAGGCATAAGGCAGATGCGCGGACGCGCTGATGCGCAGACGCGCCTGCCCATCCTCACCAAACATCTCTGCCGCATGGTCCATCAAAGCAACTACATCGACCGCGCTCCGGCGCGCAGCCTTGCTCTGGTCATTGTCGCGCGCAGCGGCGGCACGCGCCGCAATGTCGATGTCGTCAAACGCAGCCAGCAAACGGCGGGCATCCGAGAGGATATTCCCGGCCATTTCACGGTAATGCACGCCCGCAGGCCCGAAAAGCTGTTGCTCGATGATTTCTGCAAACCCGAGGATCGCATTCAGTGGCGTGCGCAATTCATGAATCAACTGACGCACAGAATCGAGTGAAGGCTGCGCCTCGGGTACTGCTTGTTGCACCGCCGCCTTGTGCGGAATCTCGTGCACCAGTGGACGGCGCGCCTGCCCGCGATAGCCCTGAAAGCGCCCCGATCCGGGATCGAAGAACGGAACCGCCGAGAAGCGCCACTCACCCTCATAGAGCCCCTCACCGATATAGAATCGACCATGCTGGAAGCTGCTGCGCCGCGCAAAAGCGCCCGCGACATGCCCATCCGCACCTGTTTCGCCCGGAAGCGCCATCTGCGCGATTGTCAGACCAACCAGCGCGGCGCGTGATGCTTCCCCGACCCAGATCAGCGTTCCTTCGGCATCAGTCTCGAAAGGAAAGCTGCGCAGGCTGGCCTGATGAATATCCGAGAGCGGCTCTTGTTCGTCACCGGGCGTGCGCACAGAGTGCAATTTCCCGCCACTGGTAAATCGCTCAATCCGTTCAACGAGTTGGCGAATTTGGCTGCGTTCGCCCTGATCGATGTCCGATTTGAGTCCTGCTGATGCATCCTCGGCAACCAGCTCTGTCAATACCAACTCGTCAGCCTCATCTCCGCGCAGTGCGGTGATGCCCACATGACCAACATCGTTGGAAACAACGGCAGCAGCATCGCCGAGCACCAGATCGGTCGGCCCAAATGCATCAAGCGCGCGGCGCGTTTCCGGCCCCATGTCCCTGCGCCCTCTGAGCACGCCGCGTGCAGTCGGTCCGAGCCGTGAGAGCAGGACCGGCCATACAGCATCGGGCAGGCGCGCACGGGTCAACGCCGCGACGCAAACAGCCGGACGATCCGTTGCGAAAAACTCCACCAGCGCCGGAGAACGCAGACGACTACCCAGTTCCACAACGCTGGCGATCCGTTGTGCTTCGGTCAGTTCACTACGCAGATCATGGAGTCGCGCAACCAGAGCGACGCGCTCATTCTGTTCGAGCAATATGCGCCCGGCCTGATCATATTGGGCGAGCATGTCGACGCACTGCCGCCACAGGCTCGCGGCGGCGCTGCCGGTCCTGTCTTCTACGGCAAGAATTGTCTGCGTCAGATCGTTAAAACGCACGCCAAGGTCTCCATCGCCCCCCAAGGTGAATCCCTCGCTAAGCCTTTTCCTGCATAGGGTGATCGGCGTCAAAGAGAAAGGTCAGTAAAGGGTTAAAATCAATCCGTCGCATAGTGGGACGGTTGCAAAGTGACGCCATATTATTATCTTGCGCTCCAGCAGCGCGAAAGGAAATTACAGTGTCGCCCCATTCAAGGCTAGATGAAACCGATATGACCATTCTCGCGCTGTTGCAGGATGATGGGCGCATGACCAATGTCGAACTCGCCTCAAGCGTTGGCCTCACTGCCCCACCATGCCTGCGCAGGGTGAAGGCACTGGAGCAGGAAGGCGTCATCCAATCCTATCATGCTGTTCTGGATGGGCCTGCGCTTGGATTTACGATCATGGTTTTTGCGATGGTCAGCCTCAAGAGCCAGGCCGAAGCCGATCTACGCGCATTTGAGGAGCATGTGACTGCCCTGCCCGAGGTGCGCGAATGCCATATGCTTAATGGCGAGATCGACTTCATTTTGAAGGTTGTCGCGAAAGACCTACAGAGCTTCCAGAGCTTTCTGACATCGCAACTCACCTCCGCGCCCAATGTCGCCAGCGTCAAGACGTCGCTCACGATCCGCACATCGAAAAACACGCCGGGCGTACCGATAGAGCGCTAGAGGCTAGCCATAAAATGGGCGGCAGGATGAACCACCGCCCAAATTGGCTGGTTAGGGCGGATTAAGCAGCCGGTTTGCGATCCAGCCACTTGATCCAATATTGCGCCAGCGTTCCGCGGATGCCTCCGGAAACCCGGGCAAAGGCCGCCTTGGCTGCATCAGCATTACCCGCGCGGGCATTAGCGATACCTAGACGCATGTTGACCTCAGCAGCATCCACGCCGCCCTTCTGCAAAGCCATTTCATACAGCGCCACTGCCTTTGCATTGTCGCCATAGCCCATATAGGCGTCAGCGGTAGCGGCAGCGATCTTGCCATTTGCAGCTTTAGCCGAATCCGCTGCTGCTGAGCCCAAGGATGCCTTGTCTCCTGCTGTTTTGGCGCTGGCGAGATTGAGGCTGTCTGCGCCGTCAATGGAGCTTAGCACCAGATTGCTGTACCTGTCTCGCGCCGCACGACCTTCGTCGATCACGCTCTTTGCCTCGCCATATATGCCGCCTTTGAGAGCCATCTCGGCATATTCAAGATAGTCCGCCTTGATGGCGAGGCCGCCAGAAAAGCGCATCAGGCGCAGCAGATCGAGATTTTCACGATTGGTCATCGTCGGATTGTCACGCTGAAGAACGCGCAGAATGGTACGCAGATTCTCGCCCGACGCATCCGCATCGAACGCCATGGCCGCCCAGTCGCGGATTTGCGGCAGGTTGGCCTCGGACGCCTTCTGAACCGCAACCTGATACCATTGCGACGGGACAGGGGTAGCTGCCGCCTTCATGGCGTCGATACCCTTTTTGAACATATCAAGACCACGCGCTACTTCTGCCGGATTACCCTTGGCATTGCCCCAGATCGCCTGAGCGAGAATGGGAGCGACCTGATCGGGCTTATAGCCCAGCGCCTCAGCTTTCTGGGCATAGGCGAGCGCCGAGTCATAATTCTTCGCGGAGAGCTCGTTGTTGGCAACGATGGTATTGAATTGGCCCTGCTGGCTCGCGGGAACAAAGCCCGATTCCAGCATGCCCTTCAACGCCTCATTCTGGAGCGCCGCATCATTGGTGAGGATGCTGAGGTTGAGGACGAAGCTGTTGAAATAATATTTGTCGTCGTTGGTTTTTACCTCTGCTCTGGCGGTTGCCATGGCAGCCTTGGCACCTTCGACATCCTTCTTCTTGATAGCTTCGTCGAATTTCTGCGCGAGTGGGATGAACGAAGGCGTGGGCTTAAGCTGCGGAGCCTTTTCACCCTTGTCCTTTGCATAGGCGGCTGGTGCAGTAACACCGAGCGACATAATACCACCCAGAGCCAGCATCATACCCAGTGCAACCGGCGAAACAAAACGCATCATTCCATCTCCTTGTTTGCCGGACCCGACCGGCAGAAAGCCCTGCTTTCATGGTGGCAATTAGGCGCCAGCGGGTGAATGCAGGTTGAATGGGCTCCCATAGCGGGCGTTTCAGCCCTTGTCATGCAGGAACAGGCGCTTTACCGACGCCACGGCCCGCTCTGGCGCTATAATCATCATGAGTCTCGTGCGCACGCGTGCATGCGCGCGCGAGGGGTGACAGGGCGATCGATACCCGCTAGGACGGTTCTTCAAATCTGTAACCGCCTCAAACCGAAAAGAGAGTCGCCTTGACCGACGAGACACTGCTCGCCGAACCTTCTGATATCAGCCCGATCGACATCGTCGATGAGATGAAGTCGAGCTATCTTGATTATGCGATGTCCGTCATCGTCTCTCGCGCTCTCCCGGACGTGCGCGATGGCCTCAAGCCCGTTCACCGCCGCATCCTGTTCGGCGCACACGAGCAGGGCTTCGTCGCGGGCAAGCCCTATCGCAAATCGGCACGCATCGTCGGTGACGTGATGGGTAAATATCACCCGCACGGCGACAGCTCGATCTATGATGCGCTGGCGCGCATGACGCAGGACTGGTCGATGCGCGTGCCGCTGATCGACGGTCAGGGCAATTTCGGATCGATGGACCCGGATGCTCCCGCCGCGATGCGTTACACCGAAGCACGCCTCGCCAAGGTCGCGAATGCGCTGCTCGACGATCTCGACAAGGATACGGTTGATTTCACACCAAACTATGACGGCTCCGAGCACGAGCCGCAGGTTCTCCCCGCCCGCTTCCCCAATCTGCTCGTGAACGGCGCTGGCGGCATCGCGGTCGGTATGGCGACCAATGTGCCGCCCCATAATCTTGGCGAAGTGCTGCGCGCTTGTCTTGCAACCATGGACAATCCGCTCATCTCGCTGGAAGAGCTGATGCAGATCGTCCCCGCGCCCGATTTCCCGACCGGCGCGCTGATCCTCGGCCAATCGGGCGCACGCAGTGCCTATGGCACCGGGCGCGGCTCAATCATCATGCGCTCACGCCACGAGGTCGAGGAAGGACGCGGGGATCGCCGCTCGATAGTCCTCACCGAAATCCCCTATCAGGTCGGCAAAGCTGGACTTGTCGAAAAGATCGCCGAGGCCGCGAAAGATAAGCGGATCGAGGGCATCTCGGACATCCGCGACGAATCGAACCGCGAGGGCGTCCGCATCGTCATAGACCTGAAGCGCGATGCAACGCCTGATGTGGTGCTGAACCAGCTCTGGCGGCACACACCCGCGCAGTCCAGCTTCCCCGCCAACATGCTGGCGATCAGAGGCGGGCGGCCTGAACTGCTCAACCTCAAGGACATCATCGACGCGTTCATCAAGTTCCGCGAAGAGGTCATCACCCGCCGCACCAAGTTCGAACTGAACAAAGCGCGCGAACGGGCGCATATCTTGCTCGGCCTTGTACTCGCCGTCACCAATCTCGATGAAGTGGTGCGGATCATCCGCGGATCGTCCAGCCCTGCCGAGGCGCGCGAGAAGCTCATCGCACGCGAGTGGCCGGTGGCCGAAATCGCACCCTATATCCGCCTCGTGGAGGCGATAGAGACCGAGATCGAGGGTGACACCTATCGCATGAGCGAAACTCAGGTGCGCGCGATCCTCGATCTGCGCCTGCACCGCCTCACCGCGCTGGGCCGCGACGAGATCGGCAACGAGCTCCAACAGCTCGCAGCCAACATCGCCGAGTTCCTCGCCATCCTCGCTGATCGCGCGAAGATGTATGCCGTGATGCGCGAAGAGTTCGAGGCGATAGAAGCCGAGTTCGCCACGCCACGAAAATCGACCATCGCGCCTGCCGCTGACGGTATCGAGGACGAAGACCTCATCGAGCGCGAGGACATGGTCGTCACCGTGACGATGCAGGGCTATATCAAGCGCACCGCGCTGGACAGCTTCCGCTCACAGGCGCGCGGCGGCAAGGGTCGCGCTGGCATGGCGACCAAGGACGAAGACGCCGTCACCGAACTGTTCGTGACCAGTACGCATACGCCAGTGCTGTTCTTCTCGACACTCGGCAAGGTCTATCGCATGAAGGTGTGGCGCCTGCCCGAAGGTGGCCCGGCGACGCGCGGGCGGCCAATGATCAACCTCTTGCCGTTGGCCGAGGGCGAGACGATCCGCACCGTTCTCCCGCTCCCCGAGGACGAGGAAAGCTGGAAAGACCTCCATGTGATGTTCGCCACCGCCAAGGGCTCGGTGCGCCGCAACAGCATGGACGCCTTCACCAACATCCCGTCGAACGGCAAGATTGCGATGAAGTTTGAGGGAGAGGATGCGGACGACCGGCTGATCGGCGTGGCGCTCCTTACCGAGGGCGACGATGTGCTGCTCGCCTCAAGGCAGGGCAAGGCGATCCGCTTCATGGGCACTGACATTCGCGAGTTCCAGAGCCGCGCCTCTACCGGCGTACGTGGCATGACGCTCAAGGCAGGCGACGAGGTCATCTCGCTCTCGATCCTCCACCGCTCCGGCGCGACAGCCGAGGAGCGTGAGGCGTATCTGCGTTTTGCCCCATGGAAGGCGGAGAAGGAAGGCGAGCCGGATCTCTCTGCGGAGCGTTTCGCGGAGATGGCGGAGAAGGAGCAGTTCATCCTCACCATCTGCGCCAATGGCTATGGCAAGCTTTCTTCAGCATACGAATATCGCCGCACCAATCGAGGCGGACAGGGCATCACCAATATCGATAACATCGCCCGCAACGGTCTTGTCCTCGCGAGCTTCCCTGCCACCCGCGAAGATCAGCTCATGCTCGTCACCGATCAGGCGAAGCTCATTCGCATGGGGCTGGCGTCGTTGCGCGTCATCGGACGCGGCTCGGCGGGCGTGCGCCTGTTCAATGTGGCGGACAATGAGCATGTCGTTTCCGCCGCCAAGATTGGCGACAACAGCGACGGCGAGGAAGGCGACGACGGCGCAGATACACCCGTAGCAGACGCATGAGCGAGCTGTTCGCGTTCAAGATATTGACCCGCGATCAATGGAACCAGTGGCGCGCTGATGGAGACTTCGCCGGTGCGCCGGTCGATATTGCCGACGGCTATATCCACCTCTCCGCGCGCGAACAGGTTGTGGAAACCGCTCAGAAGCATTTCGCTGGGCAGGATGACCTCATCCTCGCGATGATCGATATTGCTGCGCTGGGCGATAGCGTAAAATGGGAGCCGTCGCGCGGCGGGGCGCTGTTCCCGCATGTCTATGGCGCGCTTCCCATGAGCGCCGTCACCACCAAGGCGGTGCTCCGCATCGATAGCGCGGGACGACACGTGTTTCCCGCAGGTTTTAACGATTAACCAAACCGGAAAGATGGACCCCGTCATGCATTGAAGCTTCATGAGTTATTCAATCATGGAGACTGACAATGCGTAAGACTATGGCAATCGCCCTGATATTAAGCGTCGCTGGAATGACCTCTGCCTGCTCCACACTTGTGGGTGCTGGTGTAGGCGCGGGTGCTGGCGCTGGCGTTGCGGCTGCAACCGGCAAGGACGTTAAGAAGGGCGCCGCTGTTGGTGCAGTCGCTGGCGGTGTGATCGGTACCGTCGCCGACTAAACTCTACCCAAACGCACCTGATGCCGTTATGCGCGCCGCATGACGCATCAGGTGCATATCATTGGCGGCGGCTTGGCCGGTTCGGAAGCGGCGTGGCAGCTTGCTCAAGCAGGCGTGAAAGTCCGCCTCTCGGAAATGCGCGGGTCGGGCGAGATGACCCCCGCGCACCAGACGGATGGCTTGGCCGAGCTCGTCTGCTCCAACAGCTTCCGCTCAGACGATGCTGAGAAGAATGCCGTCGGTCTGCTGCATCAGGAAATGCGCGACTTAGGCTCGCTTATCATGGCTCAAGCCGAACCCGCGAAGGTTCCCGCTGGGTCGGCTCTTGCAGTAGATCGAGAGGTTTTTTCCGTAGGTGTGACGCGTGCGCTATCCAAACACCCGAACATTGAGATTGTCCGCGAGCGGATCGATGCCCTGCCCACCTCAGGCATGACGATTATCGCCACCGGGCCTTTGACCGCTGGCGCGCTGGCGGAGAGCATCGGTGCGGCAACTGGCCTCGGATCGCTCGCCTTTTTCGATGCCATCGCGCCCATCGTCTATCGCGACAGCATCGATATGGACATCTGCTGGATGGCGAACCGGTGGGACAAAATCGGCCCCGGCGGCGGCGAGGGCAGAGATTATATCAACTGCCCGATGGACAAGCCGCAATATCAGGCGTTCGTACAGGGCTTGCTCGATGGTCCCAAGACCGAGTTCAAGGAATGGGAACAATCGACGCCCTATTTCGAGGGTTGCATGCCGATCGAGGTGATGGCGTCGCGCGGGCCTGAGACATTACGCCATGGTCCGATGAAGCCGATGGGGCTGGATAATCCGCGCACCGGACGCTGGCCTTATGCGGTGGTGCAGCTCAGGCAGGACAATGCGCTCGGTACGCTGTTCAATATGGTCGGCTTCCAGACGAAATTGAAGCATGCAGCCCAGGTGGAGCTGTTTCGCACGATCCCCGGTCTGGAGAAGGCCGAGTTCGCACGGCTCGGTGGGCTGCATCGCAACACCTTCATTCAGTCGCCCAAATTGCTAGACCCAACACTGCGCTTAAAATCCGCCCCGCATATCCGTTTCGCCGGGCAAATGACCGGGTGCGAGGGCTATGTCGAAAGCGCCGCGATCGGCCTCATCGCCGCGCGCTTTGCTATTGCTGAACTGCAAGGACGAGAGCTGACCCCGCCGCCGATAACATCAGCGCTAGGAGCATTGCTGAGCCACGTCACAGGCGGCGCGGAGGTGGAAAGCTTCCAGCCTATGAACGTCAATTTCGGCCTGATGCCCCCGCCCGATGAGGCGACGAAGAAGAAAGATCGCAAGCTCGCCTACACGGCGCGGGCGCGGGTCGACTTCAAATCATGGCTGGACACCGTGGAGGGCGTCACCGCTTCCTGACGAATTCCGCGCGCAACACCAGCCCCTTGATGCCTTCATATTTGCAGTCGATCTCCTGCGGATCACCAGTAAGGCGTATCGACTTGATCAGCGTCCCGCGCTTGAGAGTCTGGCCCGCGCCCTTCACGTCCAGATCCTTGATTAGCGTCACCTGATCACCGTCGGCAAGGATATTGCCCACAGCATCGCGCACCTCGACCCTATCAGCATCTGCCTGTTTCGCTTGCACTTCTGACGCGGGCAGCCACTCGCCGCTCGCCTCGTCATAGACATAATCCTCATCACTCATCAAAACATATCCTGCATTTCCGAAGCCGGGTCAGCACCGGCATTTGGGCTTTTCGTCGCTCTTGGGCGCTGTGGTCGCGAACTCCGCTCGCGTCAACTTATTGTCGCCGTTCGCGTCTGCCCCCGCAAAGCGATCCGACGTCTTCACCGCCCATTCCTCGAACGAGAGCAAGTTGTTGCCATCCTTGTCGAGCTTTTTGAAATCCTTGGTGCGGCTCGCCATCATCTCGGTGCGGGTAATGATCCCATCACGGTTATGGTCATAGCGACCGAAGCGCTTGGCCTCGCGGTCTTCCTCTCGCGCTTCCGGCGGCATTGGAGGCGCAGCCCCGAACGCGTTGTCCGAGCCCTGTGGTAACGTATCGTCATATGGTGAAGGGCTGGAAACAGGCGCGGGCGCTGAAGCCCGTTGTTTTTCGGCATGGCTTTGCCACCAGAACAATCCAGCGGACACCAGCATCAACCCGGCCACTGCCCCCGCAACAAATCGGTTCATTCCAAGCCCTCAGCACGTCATTCCTACAGGGCTATATCGTCCGCCTTCTTCTACAAAAAGCCTATCTTCCAGAGAGTTGTATCCATAACAGATGTATATAAAGGCTCGGCGTCAAGGCAGGCGGCGCACCCCTGCCCTTGCGGACATCGGACAAAGCCACACCCGCCATCATTGCCAGCATGCGTGGCAAGCGGGAGATGGTGACACACCCTGCCCGTTCATTCGCGAGTGCCAATGCCTCGGCAGCAAGGGCATTGTCGCTCAGATGACCCGCCAGATCCCAGAGCGCCCAGACCTCTCCGGCCGCTATTGCTTCCTGAGCATGTTCCGGCGCCATCGCCGCGAACAGTCCGCCCCCCCTGCCCTTAGCGTAGGCTTCAAGCATAGCGCGTGAAGCGCCTTCATCGCTGAGGATCAATTCTTCCCAGCCATCGATCAGTGCAATCAGTCCGGCTCGAGCCTCATCGAAGCGGTCGCAGCCGCGCAAGGCAATCATTTCCGGCGAATTATGTTCGGGCTTGAGCGTCTCCGCGGTCAGTCCATCCCGCCACCATGCAAGGCGGATTTGCGCCATGATCGGCTCCCGCGCCTGCCGCGCAATCTGTGCGCAGGCATTATCGAGCGCCATAACCTGAGTCGCGCGAGCGTGCGCCTTCCCCGCCGCACTGCACACAAGCCTTTGAAATGGTGAAATTTCAGAGGTTTCAGCCATATGTTAACGTCATTTTAATTCCGCGAAATCACCAATTTTTAAGACCTGACCGGTAATCCGTCATGATAGCTCGAAATGCGTCTGCGCGCCGTCTGTCGTCGCGCACCCGCTTTCGGTGCTTGGGACCAAAGTGGGTGATTGATCGCATGACACGGAAACAGGACAGGCAAAAGGGCTTTCTTGGCCGCCTCCTTCATAACGAGGCGGGCAATGTTCTGTTCATGACGGCAGCGTTCCTGATTCCCCTGCTCGGCCTCGTCGGCGGCGGCGTCGATATGAGCCGTCTCTATCTGGCCAAGACGCGCCTTCAGCAGGCTTGCGACGCTGGCGCCCTTGCCGGCCGGAAGGCAATGGCGAACGGTACGTGGACTACCGGCACAGGAAGCACCAACGCGCGTGCAGTGAATATCTTCGAAGCCAATTTCAACAAGAATGGCGAATATGGCAGCAATGCGCCCACCTACAGCTTCAGCGAAGCCGCAGGTGTCGTAACCGGCACCACATCGGTCACTATGCCGATGATGGTCATCAAGGTGCTGGGCATCACGACCAAGACGCTGAATGTTTCCTGCACTGCCAAGATGGAAATCCCGAACACAGACGTGATGTTTGTGATCGACAACACGGGTTCCATGAACTGTCAGGTTGCGCATACGGGATATACATGTCCGGGTGGCAGCAATGGCGGCGTTGAGGACGCAACGGCCAAGATGAAAGGTCTGCGCTCCGCCATCAAATGCTTCTACGAGGCGCTGACCAAGGTCAACACCGCTGAGCCTTGCACCTATTCGGGCGGCACCTGGAGTTCGACAAACGACCCGACCGCCACGACCTATAGTGGAACGGCGCAACTTCGCTTTGGCTTCATGCCCTATTCGGTCAACGTGAACGTCGGCAAGTTGCTACCCAACAGCTATTTCCCGGATGCGTGGAACTATCAGAGCAGAGAACCAAACTATCAAACTGTCCATGCGTGGGCGGTTACAGGGAGCGAAAGCGCGGTTGGCGGCTATAGCAGCTGGAGTCCGAGTTCAACGCCGTCCAGCTATAATAATAGCAGCGATTTCTCATGGGGAACTATAGCCTCAACCAATCAGACGGTAGGAACTACCACCTACTCCTATCATCGCACCGATACAGCTGCGGATACATCTGGGGAATGCTTGGGCCTGAACAATCTCTCAGGTAGCAGTAGCACGCTTGTAGCGATTAACGATGTACCAGGGACAACATACCTAGATGCTGGAACAGGCACCGCACCGACATACCCTGGTTCCACCCAAACCATAAACCATACCGAGACGGATCCAAGAACAGTCGTGGGTTACCGCTATGTTTGGACCAAAAATGGCTTCTCATCCAAGACCTGCTGGTTGGAAATTGGCACATCAACCTATAATCGCACTAGAACTGGTACTTCCACCAAGCCCATCGCTTGGACCGATTATAACACCATAACAGGCTGGACATACAAACAGGTATCCCAGAACATAGCGGGCCTGAAGGTCAGCGGTTCGACATGGAATTCTGCTGTCAGCTTGCCGCTTGCAACCGCCAACGGCGCGAGCGTTACGCTGTCCGGCTCTACCAGCTCGACCTATATACAGACATTGGCGAATACCAGCGTCGCATGGGACGGGTGCATCGAAGAGCGCCAGACATACCAGAACACCAATAGCAGCACCATATCGACCAGCGACTGGAGCCCGATTCCAGCCACCGCCTATGATACGGATTTCACTACAGTACCCAGCAGTGGCACTGCGGGCACACAGTGGGGGCCGATCCTGCCTAATGCAGTATGGGCGCGCTATACGGGCGGCACGGATACGACCGCCGATGTAGTGACTTCATCAACCTTGAGCCGCAACTATAGCTATTCCTGCCCAACTGAGGCTAAGAAGCTGCAAGAGTGGACTGCCAGCAACCTGGTAACCTACCTCAGTTCCCTTGTCGCAGGCGGCAGCACCTATCATGACATCGGCATGGTTTGGGGCGCGCGCTTCATCTCGCCCACCGGCATTTTCGCCAGTGAGAACGCGACCACGCCTTCAGGCCAGCCGATCCAGCGCCACATTGTCTTCATGACGGACGGTGACACCAACACTACCACCGATCAATATTCGGCTTATGGTGTGACATGGTGGGATCGCCGCCAGACAAGCTATGCGCCCAGCAGCACCAATACCGACGATATCGTCAATGCGCGCCTGACTGCGCTGTGCAGCGCCATCAAGAACCAGAACATCACGCTGTGGGTTGTGTCTTATGGCGGAGGCGTCAATACAGCTACAGAGACGCGCCTGCAGAACTGCGCCACGACGCCTAACGCGCCCGGCGTCGCCAATACCCACTTTTTCAGCGCGACTGACACCCCAACGCTTATCGCCAAGTTCCAGCAGATTGCGGCGGAAATCGCCGACCTGAGGCTCATAAGCTGATGCGCAAGCTTACTCTCATCCAGAGCGAGCGCGGCACGGCGCTTACTGAATTCGGGCTGATCTTTCCCGCGTTTGCGCTGCTGCTTATGGGCTCACTCGATATCGGGCATACGCTCTACATGCAGGGTGTGCTTCAGGGAACGATCCAGAAAGCAGCGCGTGACAGTTCGCTGGAATCCGGCACCGCGACAGCCACTCAGACTACGATAGACACCAATATTCGTAATGCCGTGAAGGATCTTAACACTTCGCTGCTGGACTCGGACATCACGATCACGCGGCGCTATTACAAGACATTCTCCACAGCGGCGGCGGCACAGGCAGAAACCTGGACCGACACCAACGGCAACAGCACATGCGACAATAACGAACCCTACTCAGACGCCAACAACAACAATACTTGGGACCGGGATGGCGGCAACAGCGGGCAAGGCGGCGCGAAAGACATTACGGTTTATAATGTTTCTGTGACGTATACGCATCTGTTTCCACTGTGGAAGCTACTCGGTCGGTCAAGCACACAGACGGTGAAAGCATCGACTGTGCTCGCCAACCAGCCCTATGGCGCACAGACACAATATGCCGCGGCCACCACAAGGAATTGCCCGTGATCGCGTTTAACGCCCTGCGCCGCCTCTCATGTCTCTTGCATCTCATTGCACGGGACCGGAGCGCGATTGCCGCTGTGGAGTTTGCCGCTGCACTGCCGTTCTTACTTGTTACGACATTGAGCGCGACCGAGCTTACCAATTTCACGATTACCAGAATGCGCGTCGGTCAGGTAGCGCTCCAGGTGGCAGACAATGCCGCACGTATGGGCCGCACAAGCCTCACCGGCAATCCACAGGTAACGGAAACGGACATCAACGATCTGCTCACCGGCGCAGATATGCAGGCACAAAATCTAGGTATCTACACGCGAGGTCGTGTGATTGTCTCAAGCCTGGAGCCGGTTGCGAACCCCAACTCTACCAACAAATTCTGGATCCGCTGGCAACGCTGTCGTGGCACCAAGGTTGTCAGCTCCAGCTACGGCTTGACTGGTGCGAGTAATCTCAACGGCATGGGGCCAACCGGGCAGGTCGTCACAACGCCGGATGACACCGGAGTGATGTATGTCGAAGTGTTCTACGATTATCAGCCGCTATTTACATCAGGGCTAGTCCCACACTCCACCATCCACGAATATGCATCGATGATCGTGCGCGACAGCCGGGATTATGTCGGCCCGACCAGCGGCACCAACGCCAACGGCGGCATATATAATGCCGAAGCGGCGCCAGTGCATTATTGCGACGCCTATACGTCCACATGAGCGGTGCAGGCCAGATAGCCTGCACCAACCCTGTTCATCATTTATAGCAGACTTTCTTTGCCGCCGCGACGACCCGCGTCGCGTCGATCAGCGCTGCCTTTTCGAGATTCGCCGCATAAGGCAGCGGTACATCTTCGTTTGTGACGCGCTGCACCGGCGCATCGAGATCGTCAAAGCCTTGCTCCATACACACGGCCATGATCTCACTCGCGATCGAGCAGACCGGCCAGCCCTCTTCCACCACCACCAGACGGTTGGTCTTCTTGAGGCTTGCCAGCACAGTCTCGGTATCGAGCGGACGCAACGTACGTAGGTCGATCACTTCGGCATTGATCCCCTCGCCCGCCAGTGCCTCGGATGCCTCCAGTGCGAGGCCGACACCTATCGAGTAGCTCACCAGCGTCACATCCGCGCCTTCACGCACGATGCGCGCCTTACCTATGGGCAATACATAGTCGTCGACCATCGGCACATCGAAGCTGCGGCCATATACCAGCTCGTTTTCGAGGAACACGACAGGATCCGGGCAGCGTATTGCCGCTTTCAACAACCCCTTCGCATCTGCCGAGTCATAAGGCGCGATAACGATCAGGCCCGGCACCGCAGCATACCACGGTCCGTAATTCTGGCTATGTTGCGCTGCTACACGGCTTGCCGCGCCATTCGGTCCACGAAAGACGACCGGGCAGCGCATCTGACCGCCGGACATATAATTGGTCTTGGCGGCAGAGTTGATGATCTGGTCGATCGCCTGCATCGCGAAGTTGAAGGTCATGAACTCGATCACGGGCTTCAAGCCACCCATCGCCGCGCCAACGCCGACGCCGGCAAAGCCATGTTCGGTGATCGGCGTATCGATCACACGCTTGGCGCCGAATTCCTGCAATAGCCCTTGCGTGACCTTGTAGGCGCCCTGATATTCCGCGACTTCCTCGCCCATCACAAACACACGCTCATCGGCGCGCATTTCCTCGGCCATCGCATCACGCAATGCCTCGCGTACTGTGAGTTTCACATACTCGGTGCCTGCCGGAACAGCCGGATCGGCAACGACAGCCTTCACCGGAGCCGGAGCGACCGCCGCAGCTTCCACTTCGGGTTCATGGACCGGCGCGGCGACTACTGGCGCTGCGGCAGGCGCCGCTTGCGCACCACCCTCGCCTGCCATTACCGCAATCACAGTGCCGACCTTCACGCCTTCGCTACCCTCGGCAACCAGAATCTGGCCGACTACGCCCTCATCGACGGCCTCGAATTCCATCGTCGCCTTATCGGTTTCAATCTCGGCGAGAATGTCGCCGGACTTTACTTCGTCACCCTCTTTCACCAGCCATTTGGCGAGTGTGCCTTCCTCCATCGTAGGGGAGAGGGCGGGCATTTTGATTTCGATAGCCATCAGTATCTCTCCACCAGAACATCAGTATACAGCTCGCCCAGTTGGGGCTCTGCGGCCGTCTCGGCGAAATCCGCGCTGTCGTTGACAATCTTGCGGATACTCTGGTCGATTTCCTTGATCTCATCGGCGGTCACACCCGCAGCATCGAGATGCTTCTTGATGCCTTCTATCGGGTCAGACTTTTCGCGCATCTCCTGCACTTCCTCGCGCGAGCGATATTTCGCGGGGTCTGACATCGAGTGGCCGCGATAGCGATAGGTCTTCATTTCGAGCAGGATCGGGCCGTTGCCGCCCTGCACCCATTTCAGCGCTTCTTCTGTCGCACCGCGCACCGCGAGCACATCCATGCCATTCACCTGAAGTCCGGGGATGCGGAATGACTCGCCGCGGCGGAAGAGTTGGTCCTCAGCGGACGAGCGGTTGACCGATGTACCCATCGCGTACTGGTTGTTCTCGATCACGAAGATGATCGGCAGCTTCCATAGCTCGGCCATGTTGAAGCTCTCGTAGACCTGGCCCTGGTTCGATGCGCCATCGCCAAAATAGGCGACGCATACGCCGTCATCCCCGCTATATTTGTGCGCAAAGCCGAGACCGGTTCCGAGCGAAACCTGCGCGCCGACAATGCCGTGACCGCCATAAAATTTATGCTCGACGCTGAACATGTGCATCGAGCCGCCCTTACCCTTGGAGATACCCGCAGCACGCCCGGTTAGCTCTGCCATGATGCTGTTGGGATCGATGCCATAGGCGAGCATGTGCCCATGGTCGCGATAGCCAGTGATGACGCTGTCCTTGCCCGGCGTGAGCGCGGACTGGATGCCGACGGCGACCGCTTCCTGTCCGATATAGAGGTGGCAGAAGCCGCCGATCAGTCCCAGGCCGTAAAGCTGGCCCGCCTTTTCCTCGAAGCGGCGGATGAGCACCATCTGGCGATAAAATTCGAGTAACTCTTCCTTGCTGGCCTTGTAATCCTGGGGGAGCTCAGGCCGAACCATATTATGATCCGCTTTAGGAGGTGGCGTGGTGCCCGGTGCTTTAGGCGTCGGCTTTTTGGCCGTACGCGGCGCTGGTGATTTAGCCAAGCAGAGTCATCCTTCTTGTCTTTCGTGGGGAGTGCAAGAAGTCTTAGGCCACAAAGATGGATAATCCATCAAAATGCTGATATAGTGCCTATATGGTTATTTTTAAGAAAAAAACTTAGACGCAGACGATAATGCGTTAGAAATAGCGTTCAGTGTAGCGGTACGACAACCTCATCCGGGTGGCCTACATTGAGCTCTTTGCGAATCAATTCATCAGCGAGATCAGGGTCGACATGACGCGGATCGAGGCGCGCAACCCGGTTCGCGATCCGCTCGCGCTCAGCCTGAACGACCTTCAATTCCGCGCGGCTATCCTGAAGCTGGCGACTATACCCGCCCCATGCAAGTAGCCCGTTGCCACCGAATATCGCATAGCCAACGAGAAGCATCACGATCAACACGGCGATCGCCGGGCCGAACGCCGAAAGAAACAGGGATCTGAGCTTCAGCAAATGCGCCATATCCTGTTGAATCACACTCGATTCCACAGCGCAACCGAAAAATGGTTAACGCATCAATTTTGCGACGAATTTATGACGCACGGAGCAGGGGCAACGCCCCCGCCTCATCAAGGCATCAAAAAAACTATGCTCAACGGAAGATAGCGCGGCCTGCATAATGCGCGATATCGCCCAGCTCTTCTTCAATACGGATGAGCTGGTTGTATTTCGCAAGCCTGTCCGATCGCGCGAGCGATCCGGTCTTGATCTGGCCGCAGTTGGTGGCGACGGCTAGGTCGGCAATAGTCGCATCCTCAGTCTCGCCTGAGCGGTGCGACATCACTGCGGTGTAACGCGCACGGTGTGCCATATCGACAGCGGCGAGCGTCTCGGTCAGCGAGCCGATCTGGTTGACCTTGACGAGCAGCGAATTCGCAAGCCCCTGCTCTATGCCCATCGACAGGCGCTTGGGGTTGGTGACGAACAGATCGTCGCCGACGAGCTGAACCTTGCTACCGATCTTTTCGGTGAGGATTTTCCAACCCTCGAAATCGTCCTCGCTCATACCGTCCTCGATCGACTTGATCGGGTAGCGCGCGCACAGGTCCGCAAGGTAATCAGCCATTTCTGCCGGGGTCAGGCTCTTGCCTTCACCCACCATCTCATACTTGCCGTTCTTGAAGAATTCTGTCGACGCGCAATCGAGCGCCAGCATAACGTCGTCGCCGGGCTTGTATCCGGCCTTCTCAATCGAAGCGAGTATGAAGTCGAGCGCATCGGTGGTGGAAGAAAGATTAGGTGCAAAGCCGCCTTCGTCGCCAACCGAGGTGGCGAGACCCTTGTCGTGCAGGCCTTTTTTCAGTGTGTGGAAAATCTCCGCACCGACACGAACAGCATCGGCAAGGCTCTCCGCGCCGACCGGCATGATCATGAATTCCTGAAAGTCGATCGGATTGTCGGCATGCTCGCCGCCGTTGATGATGTTCATCATCGGCACGGGCAACACATGCGCCTGCACCCCGCCGACATATCGATAGAGCGGTAGGCCGCGCGCATCCGCAGCAGCCTTCGCAACCGCAAGCGACACGCCGAGGATCGCGTTGGCGCCCAGGCGGCCCTTGTTCTCGGTCCCGTCGAGGGCGATCATCGCCGCATCGACCTCGGCCTGATCTTCAGCGTCCATGCCGACCACGGCCTCGGCGATCTCGCCATTCACCGCTTCGACTGCTGCCAGCACCCCCTTGCCGAGATATTTGCTCTTGTCGCCGTCGCGCTTTTCAACCGCCTCGTAAGCACCCGTCGATGCGCCGGAGGGAACCGCCGCCCGACCGAAGCTGCCATCCTCCAGAAGAATATCGACCTCAACCGTAGGGTTTCCGCGGCTGTCGAGAATCTGGCGAGCATGCACATCGAGAATTGCGGTCATTTGGACGTCCTTCAGTCTGTCACGAGGCAGGCGCTGCCTCTTTTACGCGCGCTCGCTTAGCCAGCGCAGGCTCCTAAGGCAAGGCGATCCGGCCATATTGCATTGAATTTTTAGTGCTGGCGGTCTTAAAAATTCGCAAGGAACTGTTATCTATCTGAGAGATTATATAATGATGCGAAACTCTCGTCATACTGGAAGGATATTCTCTATGGCCGATACAACAACCACTGCCCAGGCGCCGAAGCGTCGCGGCCGCAAGCCTAATGCGGAGAAGACTGCCGCAAAGATGAGCACACCCAAAACGGCCAATCCATCCAAAACCAAAAGCACAGCACCACGCGCCAAGGCAAAGGCGTCCGCGCCCGCTGCGGCCCCCAGCTTCGCAGAGTCGATCCAGCTCGCCAGCGCTGCGGTCAGCTCCGCCAAGAAGACTGCCCGTGCCAAGGTCGACAGCGCTACAGCAACCGCCAAGAGCAAGGTTCAATCGGCCAAGGAGAGCGCATCCGCTTTCGACTGGAAGGGACAGGCCGAGGACATTAAGGCCCAGGCTACTAAAATGGCCCGCGAAACAGCCACCACCGCCAAGTCTAAGACAAGCACGGCGATGGATGGCCTTGCGAAGCTGATTACCGAGACGGCACAGACAGTCGACAGCAAGCTCGGCCCGCAATATGGAGATTATGCCCGTCAGGCGGCCAATGCGGTCGCAGGTGCCGCCAAGACACTGGATGACAAGGACGTCGACCAGTTGCTCGGTGAAGCGCGCGATTTTGTTCGCAAAAGCCCTGCGGTCGCAATCGGCGCTGCGGCCATCGCCGGCTATGTGCTGATGCGTTTGGCCCGGGGCTCTTCTGACGAAGACTGAGCCTGACTGGCGGGGGGAATGAGTTGTGAACCAGCGAAAAAGTTCTGGCTGGGCGCCTGATGAGGGCGAGGCTCCTGCAGATGTGCCTGTGGACACAGACGCTGAGCCGACAATCCTCGGGATGGTTCAACGCGTTGTCACTGATGGCCGAATCTACGCTGAAACAGAGCTGGAGCGGCAAAAGCTGCGTGCATCCATTCTGGGCACAGCAGGACGCGACACTGCTTTGCTGGTTCTCTCGGCACTGTTCCTGTTGTTCGGCGCGCTCACAACCCTGCTGATCGGCTGTGTATGGGTGTTGGCACCGGTGATCGGTGTATTAGCGGCACTGGCGCTGACCTTGCTGGTGGCTTTTGGCGTTGTGATGATATTGCTTGTCGCTGCCAAGGCGCGCATGCGCAATGCACTGAGGGTCGCATTCGGCAAGGATGAAGCCGAATGAGCCACAAACGCGACAATCTGGAAGCGCGTATGCGTGCGCTCAATGCCCTTGCGGATGCGCAGCGTGCGAAATTTCTCGCCAACCTTAGCGCGACACAACACCATGCGCATCCCGCCCGCCTCAAAGAGCGTGCCAGTAACCGGCTGATGGACCGGATGCTCGACGCGATTGCGAAAGGCCGCGCCTCGATCACAGCCCATCCGGCGCGCACGCTTGGCATTGCTGCTCTGGTCGGGGCTGTTCTGGCGCGTGGTCCAGTGCTGAAGCTGGCAGGCCAAGCCTACGCAGCGGGCAAAGAAATAGCCGCCGAGAAATATCGCCAATATCGCATCGCAAAGGGAAAAGAAAAAGCGGATGGATAAGAACATCGAAGCCAAGCTGAAACGCGCGCGCACGGTCACCTCCAGCAAGGTGCAACGCGCGACGCGTGAGATCAGCAAAAGCGCGGAGGCCGTGAAGGCGCGCGCCCGCACAACCGGCAAGGCAGCTACTGAAAAGCTGGGCGCAGCAAAAATGCAGGCCGACAAGGCAGCCATCGAAACCACCCGCATCATCACTGAGCATCCTCTCGCGGCTGTTGCTGCGGCTGCGGCAATCGGAGCGCTCGCCGCTGGTCTATTGCCACGGTTTCTGCGCGGCAAGCGAACAAGTGAGGATTGATCGCGAACTCTAGACCTTGGTCTAGTACCTTACAGCCCCGTTGATTTTCATTGCGTCGCAGCGTAACCACGCACCATGAGCAAGATGCATCTCGTCATGGGGGGACGGGTCAAAGACCCCCGCACACTCGATTTTGAAGATCTGGATGCCATAGAGTTTGTGGGCGTTTTTCCTGATTTTTCTAGTGCTGAAAAGGCATGGCGCTCAGCCGCGCAGCGCACCGTCGACGACGCCGAGATGAAATATGTGATTGTTCACCTGCATCGCCTACTCGATCCTGCGCAGGAAGGCGGCGAGGACCACGGCTAAGCCTATTGCTGGTGGTTCTAATGTATACGTCGACCGCTAAAATGGAGTATCAACAGCGGTCGGGTCATCAGTAGTCCTGCGATAAAACCGCCGATATGCGCTCCAATCGCAACGTTCGCGTCGCCGGTTCCCAACCCCAGATTACCAGTGCTTGACGCAAAGCCGATCAGGAATTGCAGCGCGGTCCATGCCGCACCCAGCCAGAGCATCCGTATGACGCTCGCCGGGATTGGCCCCCACGCCTTCACCTCGCGGCTACCGAACAGCAGTGCATAAGCGCCGATAATAGCCGAGATCGCACCGCTCGCACCAATCATCGGTACGGCGAGATGCGGCCCCAATACCCACTGCCCTGCCGCAGCGGCATAAGCGCCGACAAGATAGAGCGGCCACATAGGCCGAGCACCTAACACCTGCTCCACCTGCCGCCCGCAGAACAGTAGCATCAGCATGTTAAAGCCGAGATGAATCCAGCCGCCATGCAACAATGTTGAACTGAGCGGCGTCAACCATACCGGCATTGCAGGAATGGTCAGGCCAGAGTGAGCGAGCAGATCCGGTTGCTGCACCCTAGCGGGAATAAAACCACCGGCATAATCCAGCATCGCCTCATAGCCACTGAACCGTGCGAGAACGAACATCATGACAGTCAGGCCGGTAAGCAGCGTTACCGTGCTGGAAAATATTGAGCTTGAGGTGGCAGGCCGCATGAACGGGTTCTATCCAGCCCAATATGGCCGTCAGATGAACTCGATCTTGTCGACGCTGTAATATTTCTCGCCGGAGGGGACGATCACCTCGATGTCGTCACCCACCTGCTTGCCGATCAGCGCGCGGCCCAGCGGGCTGTTGTATGAGATCATGCCGAGCTTCGCATCCGCTTCCGCCTGCCCCACAATCTGGTAGCGCACCGGCTTGTCATCCTCGTCGAGCAGCGTGACGGTCGCTCCGAACACGATCTTGTCGCCGGAAAGTGTCGTCGGGTCGATAACCTGCGCGCGGGAGAGCTTGTCCTCCAGATCGGCGATCGATGCCTCGACCTGGCCCTGACGCTCCTTCGCGGCGTGATATTCGGCATTTTCGGAGAGGTCGCCATGCGCACGCGCTTCCTCGATCGCGTCAACGATCTGCGGGCGCTCCGCCTTCAATGCGCGCAGCTGATTGTTCAGCTTTTCATAGCCTATGTTCAGCATCGGCATTTTTTCAACGGTCGCCATCAAAATATCCCCAATAAAAGCCCCACGTCGGCGCAACGCGCGCCGCCCAATATCTCGATCCTGATCGGAATTTTAGAAGTCAGGGCTAATGATAATAGGATTGCAGCGCCCTCACTTCAAGAGGATGCGCCTTCAACGCCTCAATTGCGTCCATCGCGGCAACACTTGCTGCCGCTGTAGTGAAGCTCGGAATCTTCATCTTCAAGGCGCTGGCGCGGATCGAGTGGCTGTCTTTCAGTGACTGCCACCCTTCCGTGGTGTTGAAGATCATCGCGATGCCGCCATCCGTGATCCGGTCGACGATATGCGGTCGCCCTTGCGCCACCTTGTTGACGGTTTCAACTGCGATGCCCTGCTCCAGCAAATATTTTGCGGTGCCGCCGGTCGCAACGATATGGAACCCTAGCGCCGCAGCCTTCCGCACCGCAGGCAGGATTACCGGCTTGTCACTGTCCTTCACCGAGACAAAGATCGCGCCCGCGCGCGGCAGGATCGTGCCTGCGCCAAGCTGGGACTTGGCAAAGGCGGTCGCGAAATCGGCATCGATGCCCATCACTTCGCCGGTTGATTTCATTTCCGGCGAGAGCACCGGATCGACACCGGGGAAGCGCGAGAACGGGAACACCGCTTCCTTCACCGCAATGTGCGAAATCGCGTTGCGGTCGATCTTCGGCAGCGTGGCGAGCTTCTCGCCCGCCATCACCCGAGCCGCGATCTTCGCGATCGGCGCGCCGATGGCCTTGGCGACGAACGGCACCGTGCGTGATGCGCGCGGATTGACCTCGATGAGGTATACCGCGTCTTCCTTCACCGCGAACTGGATGTTCATCAAGCCCCGCACCTTCAGCGCCCGCGCAAGCACATCCGTCTGCCGCTCGATCTCGGCGATAATGTCCGCTGGCAGGCTATACGGCGGCAACGAGCAGGCGCTGTCGCCCGAATGGACGCCCGCCTCCTCGATATGCTGGAGCACGCCCGCCACAACGACATCCTCGCCGTCGCAGATCGCATCGACATCAACCTCGATCGCGTCACGCAGATACTGGTCGATCAGAACTGGCGAATCTCCGGAAACCTGCACTGCTGTCGTGATATATTCCTCCAACTGCGCCTGCCCGTCGACGATCTCCATCGCCCGGCCGCCCAGCACATAGGAAGGCCGCATCAACACCGGATAGCCGATGCGGTTGGCGACCGCGATCGCCTCCTCGCGCGAGCGGGCGATGCCGTTCGCTGGCTGCTTGAGTTTCAACTTCGTGATCAGCGCGGCGAACCGCTCGCGGTCCTCGGCGAGGTCGATGGCGTCGGGCGAGGTGCCGAGGATGGGGATACCCGCATCCTCCAGCGCCTGCGCCAGCTTCAGGGGCGTCTGCCCGCCAAACTGCACGATCACACCCGAGAGCGTGCCGTTCGACATCTCGGTATGCAGGATCTCCAACACGTCCTCGACAGTGAGCGGCTCGAAATAGAGGCGGTCCGACGTGTCATAGTCTGTCGAGACGGTCTCCGGGTTGCAGTTGACCATGATCGTCTCATAGCCCGCATCTTCCAGCGCGAAGCAGGCATGGCAGCAACAATAATCGAACTCAATTCCCTGCCCGATCCGGTTCGGCCCGCCACCAAGAATCACGACCTTTTTGCGGTCGGTCGGCTGGCTCTCGCACTCCGGCTCGCCGAAACTCGGTGCTTCGTAGGTCGAGTACATATAGGGCGTCTTCGCTTCGAATTCCGCCGCGCAGGTGTCGATCCGCTTGAATACCGGCCGCACACCGAGCTTATGGCGCAGCGCGCGCACCTCTGATTCCGTGGTCGCGCCGGTCATCGCCTTGACAGCGTCGTGCAGCAGGCCATGCCCCTTGGCGGCAGCAGGCGCCAGCAGATGCGCGGATTGTAACGCGAGGAACGAGAGCCGCGCGTCGGAAAAACCCATCGCCTTCAGGCGCCGCATGGCCTCGGCAGTCTGGGGAAGGCCATTTTCCAGCACTTCCGCTTCCGCCCGGACTATCTCCTGCAAGCGCTCAAGGAACCACGGGTCAAACTTCGCGACCGCGTGGATTTCCGCGACCGACAGCCCTTCACGCAGCGCCTGCGCCGCGATCAGCAGCCGGTCCGGCGTCGGCTGGCCCAATGCGGCGATGATCTCGTCGCGAGACGCACCCACCAGATGATCGACGATGTTGAAGCCCGAAAGCCCCGTCTCCAGACCGCGCAGCGCCTTCTGCATGCTCTCGTGGATGTTGCGGCCAATCGCCATGACTTCGCCGACGGACTTCATCGCCGTGCCGAGCAGCGGCTCCGTGCCCTTGAACTTCTCGAACGCGAAGCGCGGGATCTTCGTCACGACATAATCGATCGTCGGCTCGAAGCTCGCGGGCGTCGCGCCGGTGATGTCGTTCGTGATCTCGTCGAGCGTATAGCCCACAGCCAGCTTCGCCGCGACCTTGGCAATCGGGAAGCCGGTCGCCTTGGAAGCAAGAGCGGAGGAACGCGATACGCGCGGGTTCATCTCGATCACGATCAGGCGGCCATCCTTCGGATTGACTGCGAACTGAACGTTGGAACCGCCTGTTTCTACGCCGATTTCTCGCAACACCGCCAATGAGGCGTTACGCATGATCTGATATTCCTTGTCGGTCAGCGTTAGCGCGGGCGCGACCGTGATCGAGTCCCCGGTATGCACGCCCATCGGATCGACATTCTCGATCGAGCAGATGATGATGGCGTTGTCGTTGCGGTCCCGCACGACCTCCATCTCATATTCCTTCCAGCCGAGCAGCGACTCCTCGATCAGCACCTCGGTGGTGGGGGACGCATCGAGACCGGAGGCGACGATCTGGCGAAACTCGTCCTTGTTGTATGCAACGCCGCCGCCGGTTCCGCCCATGGTGAAGCTCGGGCGGATGATCGCGGGCAGGCCGGTGAATTCCAGAGCCTCCAGCGCCTCGTCCATCGTGTGCGCGATGCGGCTGCGCGCGCTCTCCAGCCCGATCTTGTCCATCGCGTCGCGGAACTTCAAACGGTCCTCCGCCTTGTCGATCGCCTCGGCATCCGCGCCGATCATCTGCACACCATATTTTTCCAGCGTGCCGTCGCGGAACAACGCTAAAGCCGTGTTGAGCGCGGTCTGCCCGCCCATCGTCGGCAGAACCGCGTCCGGCCGCTCCTTCTCGATGATCTTGGCGACGATTTCCGGCGTGATCGGCTCGATATAGGTCGCGTCCGCCAGCTCCGGGTCGGTCATGATCGTCGCCGGGTTGGAGTTCACGAGGACGATGCGATAGCCCTCCTCCTTCAGCGCCTTAACCGCCTGCGTGCCCGAATAATCGAACTCGCACGCCTGACCGATGATGATCGGCCCCGCGCCAATGATAAGGATGGAGGAGATGTCAGTTCTTTTGGGCATTATCTGCACTCTTTTTAATGCGCTTCTCAGCCTCAAGGTGAGATCCAATCTCAAGCTTCCGAAGAGTTTCCGGTGTCGCGTTCAACAAATTCTTCCATTTTTCGAATGATAAGCGACCACCAAATTGCCCCTCAAAAACACCCATTAGATATGTTTGTTCACGAAAAAGAACATTTATTGCTTTATAAAACTCAACTCTATCTAAATTACTTTGTAATATATATAACCTAGGAATGTGGTTCCACCAACTACTTATAAAATCAGCTGACAGTATTTTTGAGTGAACTTTATTTACGTCTTCATCATCATCAAGGTCAAAACATACCCAAAATGATCCTGGTTTAGCATCAAATAAATCACTCATTACCGGATCTCCTGCCAGAAACCCGTTTCAATTCATGCTCTATCATTGTTGGTGTTACGGCGTGACCATGAATGATTTTTTCTATTCCGTCTCCTGGGGAGCTATCCCCGAAGATAGTGAGCGCTTTATCCCTCAGGCGAAACTCTTCATCCTGAAGACGATCCGGATCGGTGAAAGCGAAAAAAACATAGCTGATTAATGGAACTCCAGCGACTAGTGCTCCTAAAGCAAAAAAATAGAATTTGTAGGGCTCTTCAGATAACACGCTGGCGGCAAAGGCAGGAACGGCCACTATTGCTGCTAACCACAACATTGGATTGATTACGCTTTTAGTGGCGACCGCTCCTGCGGCCTCTTTTAAATGACGCCCAATTTCTCGAAACTCGCTCACCTTAATCCCCCCACAAACTTCTCGAACAGGTAGAAGCTGTCCTGCGGGCCGGGGGAGGCTTCGGGGTGATATTGCACGGAATAAGCGTTCTTGTCGGTGAAGGCGATGCCGCAGTTGGAGCCGTCGAACAGGCTCTTGTGCGTCTCCACCACATTATCCGGCAGCGTCGCCGCATCCACCGCGAAGCCGTGGTTCATGCTGGTGATCTCGACCACGCCTTTTTCGAGATGCTTGACCGGATGGTTCGCGCCGCGATGGCCCTGATGCATCTTCACCGTCTTCGCGCCACCCGCGAGCGCCAGCATCTGGTGGCCCAGACATATCCCGAAAATAGGGACATTAGCATCGAGCAGCTTGCGGATGACCGGCACCGCATATTCCCCCGTCGCCGCCGGGTCGCCGGGGCCGTTGGAGAGGAACACGCCCGCGGGATTGAGCGCCATGATCTCGTCATAGCTCGCGGTCGCGGGCAGGACAGTGACGCGCGCACCGGCCTCTACCAGCGAGCGGAAGATATTGTCCTTCGCGCCGAAATCTAAAGCAACGACATGCGGCGCGCCTGCCTTCGCGGCATCGAGGTGATAGCCCTGCCCCAGCGTCCACGCGCCATCCTTCCAGTCGCGCTTGTCGCCCGTAACCGTGATCGCGAGGTCCATGCCCACCAACCCCGGCCAACTCTGCGCCTTCTCGTGCAGCGCCGCGAGGTCGAACTTGCCATCGGGATCATGGGCGATCACCGCATTGGGCGCGCCCTGGCTGCGGATGCGCCGCGTCAGCGCGCGGGTATCGACGCCCGAAAGCCCGATGCGCCCGTTTGCCTTCATCCACTCGTCAAACGGCTGAACATTGCGGAAGCTCGACGGCGCGGTCACATCCTCACGCACGATGCAGCCCAAAGCATGCGGTGCCTCGCGCTCCACGTCCTCCGGGTTGGTGCCGACATTGCCGATGTGGGGGAAGGTGAAAGTGATGATCTGACCGGCATAGGATGGGTCGGTCATGATCTCCTGATAGCCGGTGATCGCAGTGTTGAAGCACACTTCGCCCACGGCATCGCCCACCGCGCCAAAGCCGCGGCCAAAGACGCAGGTGCCATCCGCCAATACCAATACCCCGGTCGCTCCTTTGGGCACATTGGGGTATTTGGCGGTCGCCATGGTCGTTCGTTCCTTGTTTTGCTTTGTGGCCGCGCGGCGCTTCCGTTTCAGGAAATGCAGGCTAAACGGCCGGTTCCCTATGCCTTTGCTGCACTGCGGTCAATGACTGTTAAAAAATGATTTTGGCGTTATAGGTGGTCCTTTATTCCAGCAGAGATAAGAGGATTCGCCCGTCATGATCCGTGACGCCCTGAAAGCCGCGCAAATCGAAGCGATGAAGGCCGGAGACAAGGAGCGCCTCGCCGCCGTCCGCCTGATTCTGGCGAAACTCAAGGACCGGGATATCGAATTGCGGACCGCGTCCCAAGTGCCGGAGGACGATGTTGTCGTCGTCGATGTGCTGCAAAAAATGGTGAAGCAACGCCGCGAATCGATTGCGATGTATGAGCAGGGCGGCCGCGCTGAGCTTGCGGCGAAGGAGCAGACGGAGGTCGATGTGATCGAAGCCTTCCTGCCGAGCCAGATGAGCGAGGACGAAACCCGCGCCGCGATCGAGGCGATCAAGGCGGAAACCGGCGCGGCTTCAGTGAAAGATATGGGCAAGGTTATGGCGTTGTTGAAAGAACGCCACGGCACCCAGCTTGACATGAGCAAGGCTTCAGGGCTGGTGAAGGCGGCTTTGGGCTGATTTACCCACAGCTTTTCGACGAAATTGCTGTTTGAATCTCCCGCGACTCGCGCTAGTGTGAGTATAATAGGGCATGTCACTATCGCCCCAGTTCCTTGATGAGTTGCGTGCGCGAACCACGCTCTCGACCCTCATAGGCAAGAGCGTGAAGGTGACGAAGGCGGGCCGCGAATATAAGGCCTGCTGCCCGTTCCATAACGAAAAGACGCCCAGCTTCACGATCAACGACGAGAAGGGCTTTTACCACTGTTTCGGCTGCGGCGCGCATGGGGATGCAATCCGCTGGATGACGGACCAGCGTGGCCTTCCGTTCATGGATGCGGTGAAGGAGCTGGCGGATGCCGCCGGGATGGAAGTGCCCGCGCTCGACCCCCGCGCCGCGAAGAAGGCCGAGGCCGCCAAGGGTCTGCATGAAGCGATGGCAGCGGCGCAGGATTGGTTCGTCGAGCAACTTGGCGGGATCGAGGGAGCCGAGGCGCGCGCTTATCTCGACAAGCGCGGTATCTCCGACGCTACCCGCCGCACTTTCGGCTTCGGCTTTGCACCGGACAGCCGGGGCAAATTGAAGACCGCACTGCGCGACTTCCCGGAAGCGCTGCTGATCGAGGCCGGGCTGCTCATTCAGCCCGAAGATCGAAAGCGCGAAGCCTATGACCGCTTTCGTGGCCGCCTGATGATCCCGATCCGTGATGCGCGTGGGCGGGTGATTGCGTTTGGTGGCCGCATCATCGGGGCCGGCGAACCCAAATATCTCAACTCGCCTGACACGCCCCTCTTCGATAAGGGCCGCACTCTCTACAATATCGACAAGGCGCTCGCCGCCTCGCGCACTGCCGGACGAGTGATCGTGGTCGAAGGTTATATGGACGTCATCGCGCTGACGCAGGCGGGGATCCACGAATGCGTCGCGCCGCTCGGCACCGCGCTCACCGAGCATCAGATCGAGCGGTTATGGAAAATGGCCTATGTGCCGATCCTGTGTTTCGATGGCGACAATGCGGGCCAGAAGGCAGCGGACCGCGCGGCCCTGCGCGCTCTGCCCCTGCTCCAGCCCGGCCATTCATTGAATTTCGTGACGCTTCCCGGTGGCATGGACCCGGACGATCTGGTGAAGGCGAAGGGCGCGGCAGGGTTTAAAGCCTGCCTTTCCGCCGCCATGCCCTTGGTTGAGCGTCTGTGGCAGCTTGAGCATTCCGCCGCCCCGGTCGCCACGCCCGAAGCCCGCGCCGGCCTGCAACAGCGCCTAAATGAGCATGCGACGGCCATCTCGAATGAACTCGTCCGCCGCGAATATGAGCGCAGCTTCAAGGATCGCTTCTGGGCCGAATTTGGCTGGAAGAAACAGGAGCGCACTGCCGCGCGCAGCTTCATTGCCCGTTCGCGCGACGAAATCCGCAGTGGCGATCTTTCGAACATGGCCGCGCGGATCGAGCGCATGGTAAAGCGTGCGATCCTGCTCGGCCTGTCGCGCTACCCTGCCCTGCTTTACAGTCATCGTGAGCAAATCGGCGCACTTGCCATGCCGACACAGACACTGAAGTCTTGGTCAGGCATGCTGATTCAGGCCTCATTCGAGCGCGCGAGCCTTGAATCGAGCCTTATCGACTCCATATTGCAGGATACTTCGCTGCCCGAAGTGGAACGTCGCGACATAGCCTATGATCTTGGCTTTTCCTTCTTCCGCTCAGGCATAGACAAGCAACTGGCTGAAAACGACCTCGCCGAGGTCATTAATATCCTCCTATTCGAGCAGGAATTCGCGCCAAAGCTTGAACGATTGAAGGCCAGCCTCTATGCGCGTGGCGAAAATGACGACCTGGACGAGGCAAGTTGGCAGGAACATCTCTCTCTCATAACGCTTAAACGTCAGAATGATGAGCGACTGAGAGAATTGAAGGCTAATATCGAAGAACAACTCATGGCCGCATGACGGCTATTGAAGGATAAGGCATAAGAATGGCGAGCAAGGCGAATAAAGGTCAGGGCGATGAAATCGAAAGCGGCGATGCTCCGCTGCTTGATCTGAATGAGGCGTCGGTCAAAAAGCTGATCGCGCGCGCCACGAAGCGTGGCTACATCACCTATGACGAACTGAACTCTGCCTTGCCGCAGGACCAGATGTCTTCCGAGCAGATCGAAGACGTGATGTCTGCGCTGAATGACATGGGCGTCAATATCGTTGAGAACGAGGAAGCTGGCGAGGAAGGCGAAGACAGCCGCGAAGACGAGGTCGAGGCAATCGACGCTTCCGGCGATGACTCAAGCGAAGACGGCGAATTACTCGTCACCGAGAAGAAGAAAGAAACCGTCGACCGCACGGACGACCCGGTGCGTATGTATCTGCGCGAGATGGGCGCGGTGGAGCTGCTTTCGCGTGAGGGCGAAATTGCCATCGCCAAGCGCATCGAGGCCGGTCGCGACACCATGATCCTAGGCCTGTGCGAAAGCCCGACCACTTTCCACGCGATCATCGAATGGTCGACCGCTCTGAACAATGGCGAGATGCAGCTGCGCGAGATTTTGGATCTCGACGCGATGCTCTCGAAAGACCCTGCGCCGGAAAGCTTGTCCGACGACGACGACGGCGACGATGACGGCGAAATCTCGGAAAAGACTGCTGGCCCCAGCTTCAAGGATGAGGACGAGGTCGAGGAAGAGCCTGAGTCCGAGGATGAGGACGAGGATTCCATGGTCGAGCGCCGCGCGCGCCGGGTCGAAGAAGACGACGAGGACGACAACACCTTGTCCCTCGCCCAGATGGAAGAAACTCTGAAGCCGATGGCGCTGGAAAAGTTCGCTACCATCACCGAAATCTTCCACCGTTTCGCAAAGGCGCAGGCCGCGCGGCTGGACGCGATGGCGAACGGCAATGGCATCAGCCAGAAGGAAGAGGACGCATATCAGCAGCTGCGCGAGGATCTCACCGCTGAGGTCGAAAGCGTCCAGTTCCATCAGCAGAAGATCGAATATCTCGTCGATCAGCTCTACAGCTATAACCGCCGCCTGACCACGCTGGGCGGACAGATGCTCCGCCTCGCCGAGCGCCACAAGGTGCCGCGCAAGGACTTCCTCGACAGTTATATCAACCACGAACTCGATGAAGGTTGGCTTGAGAAGGTCGGCGGCATCGACAAGAAATGGGCAGCCTTTGCTGCTGCCGAGACGCGCGCGGTGGACCGCATCCGCAATGAAGTGTCGGAGATCGCACAGGCGACCGGCATGGCGCTTTCCGAGTTTCGCCGCATCGTCAATATGGTGCAGAAGGGCGAACGCGAGGCCCGCATTGCGAAGAAGGAAATGGTGGAGGCAAACCTGCGTCTCGTCATTTCCATCGCCAAGAAATACACCAATCGCGGCCTGCAATTCCTCGACCTCATCCAGGAAGGCAATATCGGCCTGATGAAGGCGGTCGATAAGTTTGAATATCGCCGCGGCTACAAGTTCAGCACCTATGCGACCTGGTGGATCAGGCAGGCGATTACGCGCTCGATCGCGGATCAGGCGCGCACCATCCGTATCCCTGTGCATATGATCGAGACGATCAACAAGCTCGTTCGCACCAGCCGCCAGTTCCTGCATGAGCAGGGGCGCGAGCCTACGCCGGAGGAAATGGCAGAACGCCTCTCGATGCCGCTCGAGAAGGTTCGCAAGGTGATGAAGATCGCCAAGGAGCCGATCTCGCTCGAAACACCGATCGGCGACGAGGAAGATTCGCACCTCGGCGATTTCATCGAGGACAAGAATGCGATCATCCCTGTCGACGCCGCCATTCAGGCGAATCTCAAGGAGACCGTCACCCGCGTTCTCGCCTCACTCACCCCGCGTGAGGAACGCGTGCTCCGCATGCGTTTCGGCATCGGCATGAACACCGATCATACGCTAGAGGAAGTAGGCCAGCAGTTCAGCGTGACTCGTGAGCGAATCCGTCAGATCGAGGCGAAAGCACTGCGCAAGCTCAAGCATCCGTCACGCAGCCGTAAAATGAGAAGCTTTCTGGATCAGTAACCATAGATTGATGGTTAACGCTCCAAAGCGGGACAGCCGGGACACTCAATACAGCGTTTTGACGCAGTGCACATAAACCCGTCGTTTACGGCGATGCCTGTATAACCAATCTCGAACCCCAGGGCCAAATTGAGGGGAATAACGAGGTTGATAATGCAGCACATGAACTTTGCCCCGGGTGTTCATAACGGCACCACCGACACGCTACTTGCGGCTCTCGTCGACACCGACGGCACTGGGTCCAATCCCTATGTCGCCAAACTCTGCGCCAACGCAGGAGATCATGGCGCTCGCCCACTAGCGGCGCTTGCCGACGCAGCACATTATCTCTGCCTGCTGCATGGGCGCTTTCCCGGCGTGATCGATCACGCGGCAACGCGCAGCACAGACAATGCGGCGCGCAAGTGGCTGGTGCAGGCTTGCGACGCCTTTGCTGACGAACGTGCCTATATGACTCGCGTTTCGGTAGCCCTCGGCCCCATCCCCAGCACATCGGGTCAGAACAATGCCGACTCCACCGTGCTACAACAGCGTCACGCGCTCGAAATGCTGGCTCAGTCTGACCGGCGCGGCTGCGCGATGGGCGCGGCTCTGACTTTGGTGCTGGATTGGGCAGGTATTCGCAATCTGCTCGATCGCGCTGCGATCCGGGCCGGCATCGAGCCACACAAATGTGCGTTGCCGAGCAAGGAAAGCACTCTGGCAGTAGTGAACGCGCTTTCCGTTGATGAAGCTTCTACCCGCGCTGTCCTTTTTGGCGGGCGCCAGTTGCTCCACCAGCACCGCGGCCTGTGGGAGCTGATGCAGGCCCGCGCGGGCATCCGCGCCATGGAGGCCTGAAGACAAACCGCGCAAATACTTGCGTGACAGCTTCAAGCGCACTAGTCCCATGTGCATTGCAACATGGGATAAGAGCTTCATGCGTTTCGAAGGCACATCCGAGTACGTCGCCACCGATGATCTGAAAGTCGCGGTCAACGCTGCGGCGTTGCTGCGCAGACCGCTATTGGTGAAGGGCGAACCCGGTACCGGCAAGACGGTTCTCGCGCAGCAGATCGCCGCCGCACTGGATGCCCCGCTTATCGAATGGAACATCAAATCGACGACCAAGGCGCATCAAGGTTTATATGAATATGACGCGGTAGCCCGCCTGCGCGACGGTCAGCTCGGCGACGAGCGTGTGCACGACATTTCCAATTACATTCGCAAGGGTAAATTGTGGGAGGCGTTCACCTCTGACAAGCTCCCCGTCCTCCTCATCGACGAGATCGACAAGGCCGACATCGAGTTCCCCAACGATCTGCTGCAGGAACTCGACCGGATGGAGTTCCACGTCTACGAGACCGGCGAGACGGTGAAGGCGAAGGAACGCCCCATCGTCGTCATCACTTCGAACAACGAGAAGGAGCTGCCCGACGCGTTCCTGCGCCGCTGCTTCTTCCACTATATCCAGTTCCCGGATCGCGAGACGATGCAGGCGATCATCGACGTGCACTTCCCCAAGATCCAGAAGATATTGGTGAGCCGTGCGCTCGACATCTTCTACGATGTGCGCGAGGTGCCGGGTCTCAAGAAAAAGCCATCCACGTCCGAGCTTCTTGACTGGCTGAAGCTGCTGCTTGCGGAGGATATGCCGCTCGATGTGCTTCAATCTCAGGATGCCCGCAAGGCAATCCCTCCGCTCCACGGTGCTTTGCTCAAGAATGAGCAGGATGTTATGTTGTTCGAGCGTCTGGCGTTCATGTCCAGACGGTCAGGCTGACAGGGGAGAGAAGCATGGGGTATACAGGCAGGTGCGCTTGCGGCGCGGTTCAGATAGAGGTTTCTGACAACGCCAAGGGTGTTCGGCAATGCTGGTGCCGCCATTGCCAGCAACTCGCCGCCGGTAACGCGACCACCAACGCCTTCTTTCTGGCCGAAGCCATCAGCACGACGGGCGAGATCCAGTGGAACTCCCATAAAGCCGATAGCGGCAACGAACTGCACTGGGGCTTCTGCCCTAAATGCGGGTCTCAGCTATTGGCTTATTCAACGGCCCGCCCGCAATTTCGGGTTGTTCGCGTCGGCGCCATAGATCGCCCGCACGATCTCGCCCCACAGGCGATCATATGGACCAGCGAAGCGCCGGCCTGGGCGAAATTCGACCCCGACCTGCCGCTCTTCCCGGCCCAGCCGCCCGCTGCTCCTCCCAAGACCGACTGATGCTCCTCAATTTCCTCGATGAACTGCGCGCTGCGGGTATTCCGGCCTCGGTGAAGGAGCACCTGGTGTTGCTCGACGCGCTGGAGAAAGAGGTAATCGAGCGCACTCCGGAGAGCTTTTATTATCTCGCCCGCGCCACATATGTGAAGGACGAGGGGCTGATCGACCGATTCGATCAGGTATTCTCCAAGGTATTCAAAGGTATATTCTCCGAGATACCTGGCAATCTCTCGGGCGAAATCCCGGAAGACTGGCTGCGAGCTGTCGCTGAGAAATTCCTCACTCCGGAAGAGATGGAAAAGATCAAGTCCTTGGGCGACTGGGACGAGATCATGGAGACGCTCAAGAAGCGGCTTGAAGAGCAACAGGGCCGCCATCAGGGCGGCAGCAAGTGGATCGGCACCGGCGGCACGTCCCCGTTTGGCAATAGCGGCTACAACCCGGAAGGCGTCCGCATCGGCGGGGAGAGCAAGCACAAACGTGCGATCAAGGTGTGGGAAAAGCGCGAGTTCAAGAATCTCGACTCATCGCGTGAGCTTGGCACCCGCAACATCAAAGTAGCACTGCGTCGCCTGCGCCGTTTCGCCCGCGAAGGTGCAGCGGAGGAGCTGGACCTTGACGCGACGATAGACGGCACCGCCAAGCGCGGCTTCCTCGACATCCACATGCGCGCGGAGCGTCGCAATGCCGTCAAACTGCTGCTGTTCCTCGATGTCGGCGGCTCGATGGACCCGCACATCAAGCTGACCGAGGAGCTGTTTAGCGCCGCAACGTCTGAGTTCAAGAACATGGAGTTCTTCTATTTCCATAACTGTCTCTATGAAGGCGTGTGGAAGGACAATCGCCGCCGCTGGTCAGAGCGCACGCCGACATGGGACATCCTCCATAAATATGGGCATGACTATAAGGTGATCTTCGTCGGCGACGCTGCGATGAGCCCATACGAAATCAGCCATCCAGGCGGCAGCGTCGAGCATATGAACGAAGAGGCTGGCGCCATCTGGATGGATCGTATCGCCCGCACCTATCCCGCAACAGTCTGGCTCAACCCTGAAAAGCGGGATTATTGGGACTATAGCCAGTCCAACAAGATGATCCGGCAACTGTTGGATCAGCGCATGTATCCACTGACGCTCGACGGGCTGGATGAAGCGATGCGCGAGCTGAGCCGCAAGCGCTGAGCCATTAGCGCCATTCCGGTTCTAAAATTGCGACCCTGTAAAAATACTGACTCAACATCCTGCGTTTTCATGTTATGGTTAACGCAACATATTGGCTTTCATACAGAATTATACCGGGGGAAGATACGGGGGTTAATTCATGAAGCAAGGTCGAGGTCGCACACGCGGTAATAATCGTCGTCGTACTAATGGTCAACCACCAGCGGTAATCTGTTTGCCAGGTCCGAAGCAACCGCTGCCCCTGCCCCGCAAGGAACCCGAGGCGCTCAGAGCCTTCTCCATGACAGCCAAACCAGAGCCACTAGCCTTTGCGCCCTTGAATGAGAGAATAAGGACGGCTTCTCCAGCAAAGCCAACACGCACCAGGGCGAAACAGAATGGTGCCAGCGCCGCAACTGAAATGGCGGTCTCCATGCCACCGGTCACGCCACGCATAGCCGAAGTAGGGAGCACATCACCATTGCCGCGCAGTCGCGCACTTGTCGTCGCGCCGCAGAAGGGTCTGGTGGTGCTTAAAACATGGCTGCGTAAGCTTATCATGAAGCCCAAGAAGGCCCGCCTCTCAATCGAGACCGCCTCCGCCAAGACTCAGGTGCGCGCCCTTCGCGTCGAAGTCGCGCAGCTTCAACGCTCACTTGATCAACTGATGGCGCAGCTCAAAGCACTTCAGTAGAGCAGATAGGGCTGGCGCTCTTCCATCCACGCCGCCTCATCGGGTAAAGTGATCACATCCAGATCAGCAGGCGTGGCAGCCGCATCGTCCACCCATTCGCGCAGCAATGGCGAACCGTTGATGACGTCGATCGGCAATTTCCCGAACTCATATTCGTATGGAAAATCGCGCCATAGATCATAATCCGGCCGTAGCCGCCGGATTGCCTTGAACGCCAATGATTGCACGCGCCACGGCCGGAACGCCGCGTGGTCATAGGCCGCCCCCTCGGCATGAATGTGGATTCCGCTGCACTGCTGCCCTACATGCTTGTGGAAGGTCGGCTCGAACCAGATATCGCGCAGCCGACAGCCAGCGAGCCATTCCGGCGCGAGAGCCTGCATCTCCGAAATCAACGCGCGTGCGTCGATATCTGGCGCACCCATAATCTCCAAAGGCCGCGTCGTTCCCCTGCCCTCGCTCAGCGTTGCCCCCTCCAGCATCACCGTACCGGGATAGGCGCGTGCCATATTGAGGTTGGGCGCGTTGGGACTGGGGTTGATCCACAGCCGCTCCACCGGCCAGCCATAGCCCGGCCCAGCTTCAGGCAACCAGTAATGCATGTCGATCACGCGATACTCTACGTCGAGCTTGTAGTGCGCGATGAACCAGTGGCCCAGCTCGCCCAGTGTCATCCCATGCCGCATCGGCATCGGCCCCGCACCGACGAAACTCTCCCAGCCGGGGCGGAGGGTCAGTCCCTCGACCGGCCGCCCCGCCGGATTGGGCCGATCCAGTACCCACAACGCTTTGCCATGTGCGGCGGCAGCCTCCAGCACATAAAGCAGCGTTGTTATGAACGTATAGATGCGCGTGCCGAGATCCTGAAGATCAATCAGAATCACATCGAAGCTCGCCATCATGGCATCAGTCGGGCGGCGCACTTCGCCATAGAGGCTGAACACCGGAATACCATGCACCGGATCGGCGAAATCCGGCGACTCCATCATATTGTCCTGCTTGTCTCCTCGCAGGCCGTGCTGTGGGCCAAAAGCAGCGGTGAGGTTTATATCTCCGCAAGCAGCAAGCGCATCCAGGCTGTGCGTCAAGTCCGCAGTCACGGAGGCCGGATGAGCCAGTAGCGCGACACGTTTCCCTGCCAGAGGTTTCCGTAATTCAGGGTCGGCGATCAGCCGGTCGATACCGTTTTTCATCATTGGAGCGGTGCCGGAAGCTCCGCCGCAAAGCAAGCGGGATGATGGAAATCGGGCTTACCGGCCGGATGGGCCAAGGCCCAATAGCTTTTCATACCGTTCTTTTCTTCGATTACCGCCGAAAGTCCGATTCTGCCCGTCGAAAACCCGCATTGTGTGAGGACATCACATTCCAAAATGTCTCGATCCACCTTCACAGAAATATTCGGCGCGGCAAGCCCGACATCCGTCATTCCTTGCCTATAATCAGCAAAATCATAGACAGCCCACTCCCCCGACGGCGAAAAATTATACTCACGATAGGCCTCGCACCAGCCGTCAGTCAGGAACAGCTCGAGGCACAAATGCTGCCATAGTCCATCTGTACGATTTGGCGCGGCAGCATGAGGGATGACAAGCGATGCAATGTCTCCCTCCAGCCGGTAATGGAGCCTGAGCAAACCATGCCGCTCCCATGTAATCGATGCGGCCAGGCTACGCACCGACGCGCAGGGCGTATCCGGGTGGCATATCAATGTCACAAACTTGTCCAAATCACTGCTCCATGCTAGGCGCGCGTAGTTATGACCGATTATCGCTCCGATCTTCTGCGCCTGCTCTCTTCACGAGGCTATATCCATCAGATCACCGATGCGGAAGGGCTGGATGCACTGGCGTCGGCGGCGGTCGTTCCCGGCTATGTCGGCTTCGATGCTACGGCGCCCTCGCTTCATGTCGGCAACCTCGTATCGATCATGCTGTTGCGCCGGTTGCAGCAGGCGGGCCACAAGCCGGTCGTGCTGATGGGCGGTGGCACCACCCGTATCGGCGACCCCACCGGCAAGGACGAAGTTCGCAAGATGCTGAGCGATGAAGCGATCGAGAGCAATATCGCCTCGATCCGCACCGCGTTCGAGCGCTTCCTCACCTTCGGAGATGGCCCGACCGACGCGGTGATGGTCAACAATCATGACTGGCTCGGCAAGCTCGGCTACATCGAAATGCTCCAGAAGGTCGGCACCCATTTCACCGTCAACCGCATGTTGAGCTTCGATTCGGTGAAGCTGCGGCTGGAACGCGAACAGCCGATGACCTTCCTCGAATTCAACTACATGATCCTGCAAGGCTATGATTTCCGGTATCTCTGTCAGGAAAAGGGTGTGCGCTTGCAGATGGGTGGATCGGATCAATGGGGCAATATCGTCAACGGGGTGGAGCTGTCCCGCCGGATGGACGGCGTCGAGGTGTTCGGTCTCACCACCCCGCTCATCACCAAGGCGGATGGCTCTAAGATGGGTAAATCCGTCTCTGGTGCGGTGTGGCTCAACGAGGCGCAGCTTCCCAGCTTCGATTATTGGCAGTTCTGGCGCAACACAGACGACCGCGATGTCGGCCGCTTCCTCAAGCTGTTCACCGATTTACCGCTCGACGAAATCGCACGGCTGGAGGCTCTCGAAGGCGCGGAAATCAACGAAGCGAAGAAAATCCTCGCCAATGAGGCGACTGCCCTGTGCCGTGGGCGCGAGGCAGCCGAAAGCGCCGCGCGCACTGCCGATGAAACTTTCTCCGGTGGTGCTGGCACGGATCTCCCGACGGTCCCACTAGCGCAGGCTACCAACGTCGTATCCGCACTCGTCGCACTCGGCTTTGCGACCTCCAACAAGGAGGCGAAGCGCAAGCTGGAGGAAGGCGCGATCCGTGTGAATGACGAGGTGGTATCGGATGGCGCCTATGCGCCAAAGGTCGGCGACAAAATCAGCTTTGGCAAGAAAAAGCACGGGATGGTGGCGGAGGGCTAACCGCCTTTAAGCAGGCCAACTGCCGCGTCTCTTTCAAACAAATAAAGGCAATTGCGCGCCGCCTGCCCGCGCTCCGAAGACAGCCCACCGTCGCGTTCTATCAATAGGCGCGCATCGTCCCGCGCCATATCAATGAGGTCGGATATGTCCTCGTCGCCCGCAAGGCGGAAACGCTGCTCGCCCGACTGGCGCGTGCCGAGATAATCCCCGGCGCCACGCAGCCGCAAATCCTCCTCGGCGATGCGGAAGCCGTCATTGGTCTCGCGCATCAGCGCCAGCCGCGCCCGCGCCGTCTCGGAGAGGGCATTGCCGCGCAGCAGCAGGCAAGTCGAGGCCTTGTCCCCGCGCCCAACGCGCCCTCGCAACTGGTGGAGCTGTGCCAGTCCAAAACGATCCGCTCCCTCGACGATCATCAGCGTCGCATTGGGCACATCGACGCCGACCTCGATCACCGTCGTTGCTACCAGCACGCTCGCCTGATGCGCGGCGAAACGCTCCATCACCGCGTCTTTCTCCGGCCCCTTCATCCGCCCATGCACCAGTGCGATCTTCTCACCGAAGCGCGCCTTTAACGCCTCCGCGCGCGCTTCTGCCGCCGCCTGATCGGACACGAGGCTTTCCTCAACCAGCGGACACACCCAATAGGCCTGCCCGCCACCCGCGATATGCCGCCCCAATGCTGCAACGATCTCATCCAGGCGATCGATGGAAATCACTCGCGTCTCAATCGGCTGCCGGCCCGGCGGCATCTCATCGAGGCGGCTCACCTCCATGTCGCCATAATAAGTGAGCGTAAGCGTGCGCGGGATCGGCGTCGCCGTCATCACCAGCATATGCGGATTGAGCCGCGCCTTCGAGGCCAGCATCACCCGCTGGTTGACGCCGAAGCGATGCTGCTCGTCGATAACCACCAGGCCAAGGTGCTTGTAGCTCACCGCCTCCTGAAAGATCGCATGGGTTCCGACAAGGATGTCGATGCTGCCATCCGCCAGCCCCATCAACGTCGCCTCACGCGCCTTGCCCTTGTCGCGCCCGGTGAGGATCGCGATATTGACCGGCACGCCGGACAACATCTTTCGCAGCGTGTCATAATGCTGCCGCGCAAGGATCTCTGTTGGCGCAAGAAATGCGCCCTGCATGCCCGACTCGACCGCGCCCAGCAACGCCATCAGTGCCACCCATGTCTTGCCGCTGCCCACATCGCCCTGAAGCAATCGCAGCATCGGCGAATTCTGCATACAGTCGCCGTCAATCTCCATCACCGACCGCCGCTGCGCCCCCGTCGGCGCGAACGGCAGCTTTACTGCATCCCGCAATCGCCCGGTTGGATGGATTGGCTCCGCCTTGCGCTGGCGCGAAGCAGCGCGCACCAGCATCAGAGCGAGCTGGCCGGAAAAGATTTCGTCATAGGCAAGACGGCGACGAGCCGCGCGACTCTCCGGGCTGGCGTGAACAGTGGCAAGGCTATCGCGCCAGTTCTTCCATCCGTGCGAGCCGAGCACCGAGGCGTCTATCCACTCCGGCAATTCCGGCGCGCGGGAGAGCGCTTCCCCCACCAGATCCCGCATCCGCGCATTGGTGATGCCCTCGGACAAAGGATACACCGGCTCCATCACCGCAATCTGTGGTGCTTCTTCCGGCAACCCCACATGATCCGGGTGAATGATCTGGAGCTGGTCGCCATAGGCCTCCAGCTTCCCCGAAACCACGCGCGGCTCGCCTAAGGGGAGCAGCTTCCTCGGCCAACCGCTGTTCTTGCCGAAATACACCAGCGAGACCCCATTGCCCTGCCCATCCACCGCCCACACCCGGAACGGCGCGCGCGGCGATCCACTCGCCTTATAGTCGGTCGGCGTCAGTGTGAGGATGATATTGTGGCCGACATCGTTATGATCGAGGTGGGTGACGCGCCTGCGCTCCACCCACCCGGTCGGCAGATGAAAGGCGAGATCGACCATGCGGGAAAGGCCCAGCCGATCCAGCGGCTTCGACAGCGCATTACCGACGCCCTTCAACGCCGAGATTTCGGTAAACAGCGGATTGAGAAGTTCGGGTCGCATGGCTATGCGGTCTGCTTAGCCGACCCGCCGCGCGCGGGCAAACCCCGAACGGATATGCTCTATGGAAAACGATCCCCGCCTGCGCCGCCTCCACTTCCGCGCCTGGCATCGCGGCACGCGCGAGGCGGACTATATGGTCGGCGGCTTCTTCGATCGCTATGGCGCGGGCTGGAATGAAGCCGAGATGACGTGGTTCGAGGAACTGCTGGAAGAGCAGGATGTCGACATCATGGCATGGGGGCTGGGCACGGCAGAGGTGCCGGATCGTTTTCAGGGAGCTATGATGGACCTGTTCAAGAAGCTGGATTTCATTTCGATACCCAGATGACCGGCCTTTCCCGCATCCTGTCCGCTCGCACGCCCCTTACCCTGTCCGGCGCACCGAGCGGTTTCCTGCCGCTGCTGATGAGCGACCTCGCGCGAGCGGCTGCCGGAGGGGGCGCTCCTGCCCGCGCGGTATTCGTTGCGGCGGATGAGCAGGAAATGCAGGCGGTGGCGGATGCGGCGGTCTGGTTCGCGCCAGAGCTGGAGGTCATCACCATTCCAGCGTGGGATTGCCTGCCCTATGATCGCGCCTCGCCCTCGCTGCGCTCTGCCGCGCAGCGCCTCGCCGGGCTGCACGCGCTTCAGGCACCCGTCAAAGCCCCGCAGCTCGTCCTCACCACGGCGGCGGCGATCACGCAAAAGACGCTGACGCCCTTCCGCGTGCGTCAGCTCGTCGCACGCCTCGCGCCGGGAGAACGCATCGCGATAGACAAGCTCACCGCCCTCCTCACCGCCAATGGCTACAGCCGCACGGATACAGTGCATGACGCGGGCGAATATGCGGTGCGCGGCGGCATTGTCGATCTCTACCCCGGCGGCGCAAAGGAGCCTCTGCGCCTCGATTTCTTCGGTGACGAGATCGAGACACTCCGCAGCTTCGATCCTGCAACCCAGCGCTCGACTGGCGACGTGCCGAGCTTCACCCTGCTTCCCGCTTCTGAAGCACTGCTGGATGAGGAAACGATCAAGCGCTTCCGCGGTCGCTATCGCGAGCTTTTCGGCGCGACCGCGACCGGCGATCCGCTCTATCAGGCGGTGAGCGATGGGCGGCGGCTCGCAGGCATGGAGCATTGGTTGCCATTGTTCGAGGAGCGGCTCGTTCCGCTCGCCGTGCATCTCGGCAAAGACATTCTCATCGTCCGCGACAGCGGCGTCACCGGAGCGATCCAGCAGCGCTTCGAGGCAATAACCGACTATCACGCCAACCGCGTTGCGGCGCAGGCGAGCACGGCGGGTAGCTATCGCCCGCTCGCCCCGGACCAGCTCTACATCACCCGCGAAGAGTGGGACGCGAGCATCGCCGCACACCCGATCCACATCACCTCGCCCTTCCACGAACCGGAAAGCGCGACCGTGCTCGACTTCGCAGTGGACGCCGCGCGGGATTTTGCCCCGGAGCGGGCACAGGGCACCAATATATACGACGCGGTTGCGGTCCATATCGACAACCAGCGCAAGGCCGGGCGGAAAGTCATCATCGCCAGCTATTCCGCCGGTGCGCGCGAGCGGCTCTCCGGTCTGCTGGAGGAGCATAAGGCAGGCGCGCTGGCTCTAGCAAACAACTGGCAAGACGCGCAGGGTCTTGCGGCAAAGGGCGCGACCGCTCTGGTCGTCCTTCCCCTCGATCACGGCTTCACCACCGCCGATCTCACCCTCCTCACCGAGCAGGACATGCTGGGTGATCGTCTGGTGCGCCGCGCCAAGCGCAGGAAGAGCACCGACGCCTTCCTCGCCGAGCTGGCGACGCTCAGCCCCGGCGATCTCGTCGTTCACCGCGATCATGGCATCGGTAAATATGAGGGGTTGACCTCTATTCCCGTCGGCAACGCGCCGCATGACTGCGTTGCTCTGGAATATGCGGGCGGCGACAAGCTCTATGTGCCGGTCGAAAATCTTGACGTGCTCACCCGTTATGGCGCGGAGAACGAGGGCGTTGCGCTGGATCGGCTCGGCGGCGAAGCGTGGCAGCGGCGCAAGGCACGGATGAAGGAGCGCATCCGCGAAATCGCGGGCGATCTCCTGAAGGTGGCGGCCGCGCGCGCGCTGCGCGAAGCCCCGGTCGCAGAACCGGACACGGGCGGCTACCCTGCCTTCGTTGATCGTTTCCCTTATGACGAGACGGAAGATCAGGACCGCGCTATCACCGACGTGATCGAGGATCTTGCAGCAGGCAAGCCCATGGACCGCCTCGTGTGCGGTGATGTTGGCTTTGGCAAGACTGAGGTCGCCCTGCGCGCCGCCTTCGTCGCCGCAATGGCCGGGATGCAGGTGGCGCTGATCTGCCCCACTACTCTCCTCGCGCGCCAGCACCATCGCAATTTCGTCGAGCGATTCGCCGGTTTTCCCCTCAACATCGGTCGCCTCTCCCGCCTCGTCCCCGTCGCAGAGAGCACCACGACCAAGGCCGGCATGGCAGATGGCAATATCGACATCGTGATCGGCACGCACGCGCTGCTCACCAAGGGGCTGGAGTTCAAGCGCCTGGGCCTCGTCATTGTCGATGAGGAGCAACGCTTCGGCGTCGTGCACAAGGAGCGCCTCAAGCAACTCAAGACCGATGTGCATGTGCTGACGCTCACCGCCACGCCGATCCCGCGCACGCTGCAAATGGCGATGTCAGGCTTGCGCGAGCTATCGGTAATCCAGACGCCGCCAGTCGACCGTCTTGCTGTTCGCACATACGTCATGCCGTGGGATGGCGTCGTCATCCGCGAGGCCTTACTGCGCGAGCATTATCGCGGCGGGCAGAGCTTCTTCGTCGTCCCGCGCATCTCGGACATCACGGAAATCGAGGAATTTCTGCGCGAGCAGGTGCCCGAGGTGAAGGCAGTCGTCGCGCACGGCCAGATGGGCGCGGGTGAAGTCGAGGAACGCATGTCCGCCTTCTACGACCGCAAATATGACGTGCTGCTCTCCACCACCATCGTCGAGAGCGGGCTGGACATTCCATCCGCCAATACGCTCATCATCCATCGCGCCGATCGCTTCGGCCTCGCCCAACTCTATCAGCTTCGTGGTCGCGTCGGGCGCGGCAAGACGCGCGCCTATGCCTATTTCACCACGCCAGCGGATCGGATCATTACCGAGACGGCGGAAAAGCGATTGAAGGTGCTCTCCGACCTCGACACGCTGGGTGCGGGTTTCCAGCTGGCGAGCCATGATCTCGATATTCGCGGCGCGGGCAATCTGGTGGGCGATGAACAGTCCGGCCACATCAAGGAGGTCGGCTTCGAGCTTTACCAGTCCATGCTGGAAGAGGCGATACTGGAGGCAAAATCCGGCGGTTCGACCGATTTCGTGCCGCGCGACGCCTTCTCGCCCCAGATCACCATCGATGCGCCGGTTCAGATCCCGGAGGATTATGTGCCGGATCTTGATCTGCGCATGGGACTCTATCGACGTCTCAATGATCTCGAAGATGCTCGCGCGATGGAGGCCTTTGCCGCCGAGCTGATCGACCGCTTCGGCAAGCTGCCGCAGGCAACGCAGAATCTGCTGACGCTAATCCGCATCAAGCAGAACTGCGTAAAGGCTGGGATCGCGCGGCTGGATGTCGGCGCGAAAGGCGCGTTGGTCGCATTCCACGAGGATAGCTTCAGGAACCCGGCAGGCCTTATCGACTATGTGCAGCGCTTACAGGGCACCGCGAAGCTGCGTCCTGACAACAAGCTCGTCATCAGTAGAGCATGGAAAGACGGCCCCGCGCGCTTGCATGCCGGGCTGCAACTCTCGACCGGCTTGGCGAAAGTGGCTGGATAATTCTCTAGGCGGTGCGCTCGACCATTTCGATCAGTTCATCGCTGGTAACGGCACGCGAGCGAAGAAATCCCTGATAGACATCGCACCCTTCGCGCGCGAGCAGGGTCAATTGCTCCTCGCTTTCAACCCCCTCTGCGATCACGGTTAGTGCCAGCGATTTCGCCATCGAGATAATCGCACGCAATATGATCCTGTCCCGCGGCGTGCCCAATATGTCTCGGCTCAGACTGCTGTCGATTTTGAGATAATCAGGGTGTAGCGCTTTAAGATAGGCAAGGCTGGAATAGCCCGTGCCGAAATCATCAATCGCCACCCGCAAGCCAGCCTTGCGTAATTCGGCGAGCAGCACTCCTGCCGCCTCGATGTTCTCTATGAGACCGGTCTCAGTGATCTCGACTGAAACACGGTCTCTGGGGAAGCCACTATTATCGATCATTTCAAGCAGATGGGGCGTGAAGTCTTCCTGCGCGAGATCAACAGCCGTGATGTTCACCGCAAGGCGCAGCACAGAGAGGCTAGCGGGCCATTGCCCCGCCTCTTTCAAGGCACGTGACTGGATATGCCTAGAGAGGTGAAGCAAGAAATCGGCCCTGTCCGCCGCTTCAAAGAGCGTTCCAGCATCGAGCTGGCCCAGTTCGGGGTGGTTCCAGCGGGCCAGCGCCTCAACCCCGACTATGCGATCATTGAGGCTGTCATATTGCGGCTGATAGACGATGCCAATCTCGCCACGATCGAGCGCAAGGCGCAGATCCGCCTCCAGACGATCAGGCTCAGTAGCCAGACCACCGGAAGAATCTTCACGCGAACCGAGCCTGACACAAATATCGCTTGTGGCGGAGCGTCGGGCATCTGCAAGCGCGGCGCTGGCCCGGCGAAGCAGGCTATGTGCATCATCGCCCGCTACTGGCACTGCAATCCCGCATCGCGCAGTCAGACGAATCACCTTTTCTTCGGCAACGAACGGTCGCGACACGGCAGACAGAATCAGACGCGCAATATCCTCCGGGTCTGGCGACGGCTCCATATCCCGATACGCGACCAGATATTCCGTACCACCCATGCGTGCAATCAGCGCATGGGTTCCCAGAACATCCTCCAGCCTTGCAGTGATGGCCTCGGCCACACGGCGCAGAATGCTATCCCCAATATGATGCCCATAGGCCGCATTGACGCTGGCGAACTGGCTGATACCGACAAGAATACAGGCGCGAATTTGAGCGGCGTGGCCTTCGTCGGCAGATCCCTCCATCCACGCGAGAGCCGCCTGCCGAGAAGCAAGGCCGGTAAGTTCATCTCTGTCAGGATTTTGCTTTGCCATGCGTCGCTTGTCGTTAAGCCTGCTGCTTGCCATAGGCGATTGAAGTTACTGATGACTTAGCGGATAGGCGATAAAGGCCAAAATCAGAACAATAAACGCATCGCTATGCCAATCTTCGCATCTTGCGCCTAAGGACAGCATACCATAGCTAGGGTATCATGAGCGCTGCACCCGCCTTTCAAGAACCGACAATGCGTGACGGCTTCGGTCGCAGGATCGAATATCTGCGCATTTCCGTGACGGATCGTTGCGATCTGCGCTGCCGCTATTGCATGGCCGAGAAGATGACCTTCCTGCCGCGCAGTGAAGTGCTGAGCCTCGAAGAAATCGCGATACTGGCGGACCGGTTCATCGCCCGCGGCGTGCGCAAAATTCGCCTTTCGGGCGGCGAACCGCTAGTGCGGCGCGATTTCATCGAGCTAGCCCATCGCATCGGGCGGCACCTCGAATTCGGTACACTCCAGGAATTGACGCTCACTACCAATGGCACTCACCTCGCCGAGCACGCAGACGCGCTGTACGATGCTGGCATACGCCGGATTAATGTGAGCCTGGACAGCCTCGATCCTGAGAGATTTGCGCACATTACCCGCGGAGGCGATGTTACAAAGGTCATGGCAGGGATTGCAGCCGCATCACGCGCCGGACTACGCGTAAAAATCAACATGGTCGCGCTACGTGGCGTTAACGATGCTGAGTTCCTGCCGATGCTGCACTGGTGTTCGGACAAAGGCCATGACCTGACCCTGATCGAGACCATGCCACTCGGAGAGACAGGCGAAGACAGGACAGATCGCTACATGCCGCTCTCGGAAGCTGTTCGAGAGATTGAGGTGGCACATCCACTCGCGCCAATTGGCTATCGCAGCGGCGGTCCTGCGCGCTATTTCACGCCACAGGGCATGGAGTATATCCGGCTGGGGCTTATCACCCCGCTGAGCGACAATTTCTGCGCTGGATGCAATCGCATGCGAATCACATGCGAGGGGAAGATATTCATGTGCCTCGGGCACGAATCCTACGTCGATCTCAAGAACGCTTACCGCACTGGCGGCATAGCAGCGGTCGATGCCGCGCTCGATCGCGCACTGATCGCGAAGCCCCTCGCTCACGATTTTGCGATTAGTCCTGAGGGCACTAGCGGAATGACACGCCGCCACATGAGCGTTACGGGCGGCTGACCATGGATGATCGCCGCGCTCTGGTGGTATCGCCAACCCCTGCCGCGCGCGCGGCGGAAGAGCGGCTACGCGCAACCTATGAGTTTGTAGAACCTTCCGAGGCGGATCTTATCATTGCGCTGGGCGGCGATGGCTTCATGCTTCAGGTGCTACACCAGATGCTCGAAACCCGAGCGATCAAGCCTGTATTTGGCATGAATCTGGGCACGGTCGGCTTTCTGATGAACGAATGGCGGCTCGAACGACTGGAGCAGCGCCTTGCCGCAGCCAAGCCATTCAAGGTTAATCCGCTGCGCATGCACGCAACGACAATCGATGGGGAAGATTTTTCGCTTCCTGCAATCAACGAGGTGTCCCTGCTGCGTGAAACGCGCCAGACAGCGAAGATAGAAGTCTCGGTCAACAATCGCATCGTGCTCCCTGAGCTGGTCTGTGATGGCGTACTGGTTGCGACTCCTGCCGGCTCAACCGCTTACAATCTCTCCGCTCATGGCCCGATCTTGCCGCTTGGTTCGGCACTGATAGCCTTGACTCCGATCAGCCCGTTCCGTCCACGGCGCTGGCGCGGCGCAATATTGCCTGAAAACACGCGCGTTCGCTTCCGCATCCTCGATCCGCAAAAGCGCCCAGTCAGCGTCGTAGGCGATCAGCGCGAAGTCCGCGACATCGCTAGCGTCGAGATAGCTGTCGACCGTACGACGCCGCTTACCCTGATGTTCGATCCGGAACATACGCTCGACGATCGTATTGCCGCTGAACAATTTATCGCGTGAAGCCCCTTGCCATTTCGCAAAAGGCGCTGCTATAGGCGCGGCCTGCCTTGCGAAAGTAGGGCTGCTCCCCGATAGCTCAGCGGTAGAGCATTCGACTGTTAATCGAATGGCCGTAGGTTCGAATCCTACTCGGGGAGCCACATTTCTCAACCAGACCTGACCGCCCAGAAGCGTGCCATAGATTGTTTTTGACGAACATCGCGGTGCCTGACATACGCGTGGCATGAGTGAGCATTTCCTTCGCGCAGACGTTGAAGCCTATACCCGGCAGGTCAACAGTTCCGGCAAAAAATGGCTATATGAGATGCCGATCGGGATCGCGCGTCGGGCCACACATATATTGGCGCGCGAGGCCGACCTGCCGCTCGAGAAAACACTGGTCGATCAGAATATTTTCATGTCGGCGGAAGACGGGGAGCAGATCAGGCTTCGGCTGTTCGATACCCGAGAGTCTCGTGCCCCAGGCCCGGTGATTGTCTATTTTCACGGCGGCGGCTGGATTTTGGGAGATGTTGACGTCTACGCCTCCCCCTGTGCGGAAATTGCCCGACAACTGGATCTTCCGCTCCTCTCGGTCGAGTATCGGCGCGCGCCGGAATACAAGACGCCTGTCGGCCAGCAGGATTGCGAAGCGGCTGCCCGCTGGATTGCCAGTAACCCGGCTGAATTACCCGTCAAAGCGACATCGCTCATCTTGATGGGAGACAGCTGTGGTGGTGCTTTTACAATCAGTACCGCAATGGCTCTGCGCGATGCTCCCGCCGCGGTGCCCGTTCTTGCCCATCTCGCCTTCTATCCGTCGGCAGACCTCGGAACGCGCTATCAGTCGTTCAAGGACTATGCGACCGGATATCTGCTGGACAAACATCTGATGCGCTGGTTCGCGGAGCAATCTGCGCCGGACGATACAGACTACCGCACATCACCGATGGCTGGCGATCTCCATGGCCTTTCTCCTGCTATGGTGGTGACGACAGAGCTCGACCCGTTGCGGGATCAAGGGCGCGCTTATGCCGAAGCGCTGGCCTCTGCAGGCGTTCCTGTGGTGGCGTATGAAGTAAAAGGCATGGTCCACGCATTTTTATCCATGCGCAAAGTGATACCCTCGGGGCAGGCAGAGCTCGAAAAGTGCCTCTCTATGTTCAGAGAGCTTATCGAGCGTCAGCCCAACCCGATCGTGTCATAAACCATTCACCACGGCTTATTCACTCTGACCAGGGTGCCGAAACGCCCTGTCCCGTATCAGACCTTCCTGGGAAACGGTCGCTAACAGACGTCCGCCCCGGCTGAATATATGTCCGATGCCTACACCGCGTGCGCTCCCGGACCAGGGACTCTCGACATGGTATAGCATCCATTCGTTCATATCGACATCGTCGTGGAACCAGATGCTATGATCTATGCTGGCGGCCTGAAGCTCAGCAATATTGTGCGATAGTGCCGATGCAGATAAAACGCCCATATCACTCACAAATGCCATCATTGTCCGGTGCATCCATTGGGGAGCATTCACGATGGCTGCCGCGCGAAACCAATAGGCCAGAGGTTGGCGACCTCCCTCTCCCTTCGCGGCTGGCTTATAAAGAATAGGGCGCAACTCAATCGGCCATGGGCGGTCCAAAAAGGGAGACAAAGTCCATCCCAATTCCCCGCTCTTCTTCAGCTTTCGGATCACGTCCTGATGATCCAGTAACTCTTCCGGATCCTTTACATCAGGCATTGCCATCTGGTGATAATGCCCTGGCTCAGGGACATGGAAAGAGGCCGCCAGATTGAGGATCACTTCATCATTCTGTGACGCAATCACACGACGATTGGAAAAACTGCGTCCGTCAAAATCTGCTTCAACCTTATAGGATGATCCATGCCGCTCATCGCCGCCACGCAAAAAATAGGCATGGAGCGAATGCACGATGCGATTGTCCGGAACGGTCTTGCATGCAGCAGCAAGTGCCTGTGCCACCACTTCTCCGCCATATATACGGCCAACGCCACCCTGCTTGCGAAAGCCTTCGAACTTCCCCTCGGCTCGTTCAGCGACATCCAGTAAGGCAATCAGGCTTTGCACACGGCTTTCACCAGTGCCGGTATGGATATTTATATTGTTCACTCTGCGCCCTTCGTCTTAGCAGAAATTCTTATCGAAAACTTTCCCTAAGTACAGCTAATGCCTGTCACTCGGGATAAATAGAAACATATTTTACTCACAGTAAATATGTTCTGTTCTTACGGCCATTAGCCCAAATCCACGGTTCAGACATGGTAAATATTATGTTGCATTTACTGCAACTGCCATGACTGTGTTTGCGTTTGCGCAATGGTGCGCTGCAACATAAATATCTCCTAGAACAAAGCAAAAAAAGCTGTTCTCAGGAGGTTATTATGAAGAATGTTACGGATCTTGGTTTCACTGTCTTTGCGGGCGTTGTCTCGCTCGGCATTCCAGCCATGGCCTATCTGACCCTGTTCGGATAAATGCCAGAAAACGCCCCGGTAACGGGCCAATCACAATCTTATCTGTAACCCCTGCCGATGTTCGGCGGGGGTTTTTCATTATGCACACCAATAGTGGACCAACGGCAGGGTCAGATACCACCGAGCGACACGATATGGTGAAACTCTGCCTCACTAACCGGCGATACCGACAAGCGCGACTGCCGCAACATCACCATATCCTTGAGAGCCGGGTCTGCCTTCATGGCCCTTAACGTGACTGGCTGAAGCAGTTTTTCTCTAGGTGCCACATGAACGGCGATCCAGCGCCCAGTATCGTCCGTGCTGTCAGGAGCGGCTTCCTCGACAATTTCCATGACACCGACAACCTCGAGCCCGATATTGCTGTGATAAAACAGCGCACGGTCGCCGTTGCGCATCGCTTTCATGTGCGATTGGGCCAGGTGATTGCGCACGCCGTCCCATTCTGCTTTGCCTTTGCTGACCAGATCATCCCACGAAAAACAATCCGGTTCTGATTTCATCAGCCAGTAGTTCATCGGTCTCAGCCCTTGATTGCGATACGCACGGCTTCGAGCGCGTCCTGCGCCTTGGCACCCTCTGGACCACCACCCTGCGCCATATCAGGCCGCCCGCCACCGCCTTTTCCACCTAGCGCCTCCACACCGGCACGAACCAGATCGACCGCGCTCAGGCGAGCTGTCAGATCATCCGTGACGCCCGTCGCGATCGAAGCGCGACCGTCAGTCACAGCGATAACGGCAGATGCGCCAGAGCCCAGACGCTTCTTGTTGTCATCAACAAGGCCGCGAAGCTCCTTGGGATCCAGCCCCTCGATGATTTGACCGATGAAGGCAATTCCATTCAGGTCTTCAGGCCCGGCAGCTGCAGAACCGCCGCCGCCACCCAGCGCAAGCGCCTTCTTGGCCTCCGCCAGATCGCGTTCGGCCTTCTTCAGTTGCTCGGTCAGAGCCGCAACGCGCGCGGGAACATCCTCCGGCGTCGTGCGAAGCGTTGCCGCGACCGACTTAAGGGCATCCTCACGATCAGACAGCCAGAGACGCGCAGCTTCCCCCGTGAGTGCCTCGATACGCCGCACGCCACTGGCAACCGCGCTTTCACTGATGATCTTGAACAGTGCGATATCGCCCAATGCACGGACGTGTGTTCCGCCGCACAGTTCCACGGAATAAACATCGTCCTCCGCTCCGCCCATCGAGAGCACGCGGACTTCATCGCCATATTTTTCACCGAAAAGCGCCATCGCGCCCGCAGCAATCGCGTCATCTGGCGTCATCAGACGGGTTAATACGGAACCATTAGCCCGGATCTGACCGTTCACGTCTGCCTCTACACGCGCGACCTGATCAGGCGTAAGCGCCTCGGGATGTGAAAAGTCGAAGCGGAGACGGTCCGCCGACACGAGGCTGCCCTTCTGCGTAACATGCGCACCGAGACAATTGCGCAACGCTGCATGCAGAAGATGGGTGGCGCTATGGTTGGCCCTAATGCGATCACGCCGGGCAACATCCACGGCAAGATGCACATTGTCACCGACCGCGATTTCTCCCTTATCGACACGCGCACGATGCGCGTGCAGGCGCCCGAGCGGCTTCGCCGTGTCCGTAACGGTCGCAGACAGATCGCTACCTGAATCGATCGTACCAGCATCGCCAGTCTGGCCGCCGCTTTCCCCATAAAAGGGCGTCTGGTTGGTGAGAATGACAACTTCTTCACCAGCGCCAGCGCGATCCACACGCTGACCATCCTTGACCAGCGCGACTACCTGACCCTCGCCGCTGGTTGCGCCATAGCCTGTAAATTCGCTTGCTCCGAATTCCTCGGCGATGTCGAACCAGACTTCTTCAGACGCCTTGTCACCTGAACCCTTCCATGCGGCGCGGGCGGCAGCCTTCTGCTCTGCCATCGCGGTATCAAAGCCTGCGCGGTCGACACCGAGGCCTTGCGCACGCAATGCATCCTCGGTGAGATCATAGGGGAAGCCATAGGTGTCGTAGAGGCGGAAAGCGGTCTCTCCCGGCAAGACGTCGCCGCTGTTCATGCCTGTTGTTGCTTCATCAAGAAGCCTAAGCCCCTTGTCGAGAGTCTGGCGGAAGCGGGTTTCCTCGCGGAATAACGTTTCCTGTATGAGTGGCTGTGCGCGCACCAGTTCCGGGTAGGCGCCGCCCATTTCCTTGACGAGTGCACCAACCAACTGGTGCATAAGCGGTTCCGCAGCGCCGATCAGGTGCGCATGCCGCATGGCACGCCGCATGATCCGCCGCAGCACATATCCACGCCCCTCGTTCGCCGGCAATACACCATCGGCAATGAGGAAGCCGGACGAGCGCAGGTGATCGGCGATCACGCGATGGCTGGCTTTATGTGCGCCATTGGTATCGCTTTTAGTGAGCGCTCCGGACTCTGCGATCAGCGCCTTGAACGTATCGGTGTCATAATTGTCATGCACCCCCTGCAAGACAGCGGCTATGCGCTCCAGCCCCATGCCTGTGTCGATGCTCGGCTTGGGCAGCGCCAAGCGCGTACCATCTGCCTGCTGATCGAACTGCATGAAGACGAGGTTCCATATCTCGACGAAACGATCACCATCCTCATCTGGCGATCCCGGAGGGCCACCCGGAATATGTGCGCCATGATCGTAGAAAATTTCCGAACAGGGGCCGCAAGGTCCAGTATCGCCCATCGACCAGAAATTATCGGACGTCGCGATGCGGATGATCCGCTCTTCCGGTAGTCCGGCGATCTTGCGCCAGTGTCCAAAGGCTTCATCATCATCATGATAGACGGTGACTGTCAGCCTGTCCGGGGATATGCCCCATTCACGCGTGATCAGCGTCCAGGCGTGATGAATCGCCTGCTCCTTGAAATAATCGCCGAAGCTGAAATTGCCGAGCATCTCGAAGAAGGTGTGATGCCGCGCGGTATAACCGACATTGTCGAGATCGTTATGCTTGCCGCCAGCGCGCACGCATTTCTGGGATGAAGTCGCCGTCTTGTAGGGGCGCGTTTCAAGCCCGGTGAAGACATTCTTGAACGGCACCATGCCCGCATTGGTGAACATCAATGTCGGGTCGTTGTGCGGGACCAAGGGCGCGGACGGGACCATGGCATGGCCCTGCCCGGCAAAATACTCGAGGAAGGAGCGGCGAATGTCGTTTGTCGAGGTCATAAGCTGTGCGATTAGGCGAGCAGAAGTGCTGAGACAAGCGTCAATTCAGCCTCTCTTCTGCTCGCACTGCACAGTAACGGCTTACTCTTCGACGTCGTCGCTGTCCGGACCTGCCATCATGGCTTCCGAAACCGCCTCCGTCTTGCCGCGAATTGCCGATTCAAGCCGCTGCATCAGCTCCGGATTTTCCTTGAGGAAGGTCTTAGCGTTTTCACGGCCCTGACCGATCCTGACGGAGTCATAGGAAAACCACGCACCAGATTTTTCGACCAGCCCTGCCTTCACACCAAGGTCCAAAATCTCGCCAATCTTGGAGATACCCTCGCCATACATGATGTCGAATTCGACCTGCTTGAATGGCGGCGCCACCTTGTTCTTGACGACTTTCACGCGCGTGGTGTTGCCGATGATGTCCTCGCGGTCCTTGATCTGACCTGTCCGGCGGATGTCGAGACGCACCGACGCATAGAATTTCAATGCATTGCCGCCCGTCGTCGTCTCCGGGTTGCCATACATGACGCCGATCTTCATGCGCACCTGATTGATGAAGATCACCGTGCAGCGCGAACGCGAAATCGACCCGGTCAGCTTGCGCAGCGCCTGACTCATGAGGCGCGCTTGCAGGCCGACATGGCTATCGCCCATCTCACCCTCGATTTCCGCTCGCGGCACCAACGCGGCGACGGAGTCGATCACCAGCACATCAATGGCGTTGGAACGCACCAGTGTATCGACAATCTCAAGCGCCTGTTCGCCGGTGTCGGGCTGGGAAACGATCAACTCATCGATGTCCACGCCCAGCTTGCGGGCATAAATCGGGTCAAGCGCATGCTCGGCGTCGACAAAGGCAGCCGTACCGCCGGTTTTCTGCGCCTCGGCAATGGCATGCAGCGCCAGCGTAGTTTTACCTGAGCTTTCCGGCCCATAAATCTCGATGATACGTCCGCGCGGCAAACCGCCGATACCCAGCGCAATATCCAGCCCCAGAGAACCTGTGGAAACCGCTTCGATCTCCATCTTTTCCCGGCTGCCGAGTTTCATCGCGCTGCCCTTGCCGAATGCGCGATCAATCTGCGCCAGCGCGGCTTCCAATGCCTTCTGCCTGTCCATATTGCCCTTCTTGTCGGAATCGATGAGTTTGAGCTGAGCGGTCATGGGCTTGTCTCCTGCCAAGTGCAATACTGATTGCGATGACAGCCTGTGTATCCCATTTGTTCTCCATGAACAAGAGGGGAACAAATTTTTTGTGAGATTAGCCAGCGCGTTCCAGAATATCCGATAAAGCGCCGATGGTGTATGGCTTTTGCAGCATCGGGCAGGATGCATAACGCTCTGGCAGTGTGGATGTAGACCCACCAGAGCTTAAAATGACGGGAACACCGCACTCTGTCAGAATATCAGCAACAGGCCATATTTCTTCACTGCCCAAATAGCAGTCAAGTATCGCTAAATCGGGGGTGCCACTCTTAATCAAAGCCATAGCCTCATCGACACTGGAGGCATTGGCTGCAACCTTGTGGCCCAGCGCCTCAAGATATTCCTCCAGCATCATGGAAATCATCGCCTCGTCCTCGACAATTAGGATCGAGAGCGGTGTCATATCGGCGTGAGGAAATGGTTCAGACACTGAAGATAGCTACCAATGGGAAAGTTCGAGAGAAACTGGCGTATGGCGCCACCATCCGCAAGCAGGTTAACCCCGCCCTGTCGTATGAACACTACGGTTCGGCACGATTTTGTACCGTGCTGGCGAAAGTTTCCGCCACTGCCTCTGAAAGCTGGGCGACGGAAAATGGCTTCGGCAGGAAAGAAACATTATCCATATCGATGGATTTACGCAGCTGCTCTTCAGCATAGCCGGACATGAACAACACTGGCAGATCCGGCCTCTTGGCGCGCGCACGACGCGCCATCGCAGGACCATCCATATTGGGCATCACCACATCCGATAGCAGCAGGTCGACATGATCGAGCTCGTCAAGCACCTCAAGCCCCTGCTCACCATCTGACGCCGTAACCACGACATAGCCCTGCCGTGTAAGCGCGCGCTCTGCCACCGCACGAACCATATCCTCATCCTCCACCAGCACGATCGTACCAGTAGCCCAGTCAGTCCTGGCAGATGGCGCGGATTTGATCGAGGGGGCCTCCTTCTCCTGCGCGCTCGCAACATGGACCGGCAGATAAACCGAGAAGCTCGTTCCCTTGCCCGGCTCGGAATCAGCGAAGATATAGCCGCCAGACTGCTTGACGATGCCATATACGGTGGAAAGACCAAGCCCCGTCCCCTTACCAACCTCCTTGGTAGTGAAGAATGGTTCGAAAATCTTGGGCAGGACTTCCGGCGGGATACCGGTGCCGGTATCGGAAACCTTTAGCCCGGTATAATCCGCGGCGGGCAATACGGTGGAACGCATTTCACGCGCCTGTCCCGCCGTCACAGAGAAAGTCTGGATAGACAATATACCGCCATCCGGCATCGCATCGCGGGCGTTGACGGCGAGATTGACGATCACCTGCTCGATCTGGCCTGGATCGGCACGCACGGAACCCAGATTGCGGCCATGCATCACTTCCAGCTTTACATTCTCGCCGATCAGGCGCTTCAACAGACTGGAAACGTCAGAAACAATATCGGGAAGCTGGATCACCTGCGGACGCAAGGTCTGCTGCCGGGAGAAGGCCAGCAACTGGCGCGTCAGGCTCGCCGCGCGGTTGGAGTTGGATTTGATATGCTGGATATCGTCATAATCGCTGTCGCCCGGCGTGTGACGCATCAGCATCAGGTCACAATGGCCGATAATCGCGGTCAGGATGTTATTGAAGTCATGGGCTACGCCGCCAGCGAGCTGGCCCACGGCCTGCATTTTCGTCGCCTGCGCCACCTGCCGCTTGAGCCGCCCTTCTTCATTGTCATCCTTCAGGGTCAGCACTACTGCCGCCTCACCTAGACCACGTACACCCGACAGACTGAACGCGACCGGCTCCTCCGGTTGATTGCGCAAGCGCACGGCGATATCGCCCGACATCTGCGGGCCGACCGCATAGCGCCGAACCGCGGCTGCCAGTGCTGCCTGATCTTCCGCGACGACAAGATCGCCCGGGTAGGCCGGTTTATCACCCTCTGGAACATTGGCGGCACGACCGAAGACAGAGTTCAGGAACAACAGTCTGCCATCCCTGTCTACCAGCGCAATTCCCACTGGCATCAAGGCAAAGAGGGCCTGAAGATAAGACAGTGATGATCCGCCCAAGGCCGCATCGCCCGGTTGATCGACCAGTAACACCAGCGCCGCCCCTTCAGGTTGATCGGCCTTGAGTGGCGCCCTGAACACAGCGACAGGGATGGTAGAAAGTGCTTCCCGCTGAAAGAAAATACGCCCTTGCTCGTCCTTGCGGAACAGCTCCGCGAAATCGCGCCCGGTAAGATCCGCATCAGAGCGCCCTGCGGCCCGTATCAAAAACGCATCATTGGTAATGCGGATGCGTCCCTCAGAGCCAATGATTGCAGCCATCAGACCCGCATCGCCGAGTTGAAGCCCCACTTCACCCGCAATCATGCGCGTGAAATCTTCAGAAACGCTTGATTGGCGCACCGGTACAAAGTGCCACAAAAGATAGTCGTCCGATCGACCCGTGCGTGTGATCTGCACATCCAGTTTCATGGCCCCCACGACGATACCGTCGCACCGGCCTTCGCCATCGCGAGCAGCAACACGGCCCGCCTGGACGAGCGCAGTCAGATCATCTGCACCAAGAGGAAGCGCGGAAGGAGCGGGCCAGCCGGAAAACCATTCTCCATAAAGATCGCTTGCACACACAAGCTTGCCCGCATGATCCGTTACCGCCATTGCCAGACCCGATGCATTCGCGGCAGCCCGCGTGATCGACCAGTCTGGCGGGGACTCACGGGTCGCAGCGACTACGGGTTCACCGGGGCGCACCACATAAGCAAGTGCAGCCAAGCCCAATATTGCAGCCGCGAAACCGGCGGCAATAATCCAGTCACCCAGTGCGAAAAATATGATCAGCGCGCTCAGTATCGATGCCAGAATGAGAAGCGGCAGTGCATAGCGCCGCTCTTTCTCGACCGTCAGCGCAAGTATATCCTGCTTGTAGCTGCTTCCCTGCGCCCCTGACATGTTCAGCTACGGTTCCCTGACTTCAATGACGGAATGTTCTGGGGCACATTAGCAAATAGATTCAAGGGATGAAGTGGAAACTTTGGACTCGGCGGATGACTGAAGTCGATCAGTCCTGCCGCCGCGCCTTCCATTTGCGCCACAGATGCGAGCGCCACAGCCAGTCGGCTATGAAATAACCCGCTACCGCAAAGACTATTGAAATGAGGGCAAGCCCAAAGACAAGCGCAGGAGCAGCTTCGGAAAATAGCCATTGTGCCCAGCGCGCCACGCTAGCGTGCTGATCGACCAACGCCATAAACTGAGCAATCTCGGAGGATCTCCCCAAAGCGATATTACCGATATAGACGGAGGCCCAAAGGATGAGCGGCGTCGTTGCGGGATTGCTGAGGAACGTCATCGCAGCGGCCAATGGAATATTCGCCCGAAGTGGGAGTGCGAGAAATGCCGCACCCGCAATCTGCAGGCCGGGGATCATCAGGAAAATACCGACCAGCAACCCAAGCGCCACACCGCGTGGCACCGAGCGGCGAGTGAAGCGCCACAGCTCCGGCGCGAGCACCCGATGGGCTACCGGTGCAAGTATGCGGCTGTTCTCGAAGGTTTCACGGCGCGGCGCATGCTCATGCCACCAGTCGGTGAGGCGGTTCTGCATCAGCGATGCTCCTTGAGTAGGCGACCCTGCTCTCGCTTCCACTCGCGTTCTTTGGTGGTGTCGCGTTTGTCGGCAGCATTCTTGCCCTTGGCGAGCGCCAGCTCGACCTTGGCCCTACCCTGCCCGTTGAAATAGATCGACAGCGGCACGAGCGTCATACCTTTCCGCGCCACCGCGCCATGCAGCTTCGCGATCTCGCGTTGATGCAGCAGCAGCTTGCGCGGGCGCTTCGGCTCGTGATTGAAACGGTTGCCGTGGCTGAACTCCGGCACATTGCTGTTGATGAGCCACACTTCTTCACCGACAACTTCGGCATAGCTCTCTGCGATAGAGCCATCGCCAAAGCGCAGCGATTTAACCTCTGTGCCCTGAAGGACGATCCCTGCCTCGAACACCTCGTCGATCGCATAGTCAAACCGCGCGCGGCGGTTCTCGGCGACGGTTTTCACCTTCTTGAAGGTTTCGGGGCGTGGGCGGGCCATTATATAATGCTTTCCTGCAGTCGATATGGGGACGCCTGCGCCCCTATACCAGACCCGCGATTTCCAATGCTCGATCGACTGCCGCCTGAGAAGAGGCACTGGGCCAGGTAATGGGCAGGCGAACATCGGTAGGCATCTCCGGGCGAACACGCGAGAGTGCATATTTAGTTGGGCCTGGTGAAGAATCACTGAACAGCGCATCATGCAGCGGGTATAATTTCTCCTGAATCTCGAGCGCCCTACCCCATTCCCCAGACGCCATCGCCGCCTGAAACTCGGCGCACATGCGAGGAGCGACATTGGCGGTAACAGAAATACAGCCTACGCCGCCCATTGCATTAAAGCCGAGCGCTGTCTCGTCATTGCCGGAAAGCTGAATAAAGCCGGGCCCGCAGGCAAGGCGCTGCGCTGTCACCCGACCCAGATTGCCAGTCGCATCCTTGATGCCGACGATGGACTGATATTCTTCCGCCAGACGGTGCATTACCGGCACACCGATGTCGGTGATCGTGCGGCCCGGCACATTATAGAGGATGATCGGCAAATCACAGCGCTGCGCGAGATAGGCGAAATGCTGATAGACGCCGTCTTGGCTCGGCTTATTGTAATAGGGAGCGACAACCAGAGCTGCGTCCGCACCTGCGGCCTGCGCCGCGAACATATGCTCCAGTGCGATGCGTGTATCGTTGGAGCCGCAGCCAGCGATCACTGGCACGCGACCCGCAGCCTGCTCAACGCAGATCGCAATGACCCGGTTGTGCTCCTCGACCGTCATCGTGGCGCTCTCACCAGTTGTTCCGCATGGCACAAGCCCGGTGCTGCCTTCCTCGATTTGCCAGTCCACAAACGCGCGAAAAGCGGCTTCATCCGGCCTTCCATCCCGGAAAGGTGTCACCAGCGCCGGTATCGAGCCGGAAAACATGCAAAATACTCCTTCAATCGAACCGTTCATCAAGGCATAACCTAGATCATGCCATACTCACGCAAATCAGATCGAGCAAGGAACCCGAACAAGGACATGAGCATCGAAACCCGTAGCCGCAAACTCCTGCACCGGCTTTTGGCCGGGGGTGGATTGCTTGTAGCGTCGGTCGCAGTTGCTCAAATCAGCACGACGCGCAAGGAAATTGTGCAACCCATTCCGCCCGGAGCATCCGCCGCACTGCCACAAGGCTCATCGGACTGGAACGAGGCGCAGACGAAGCTGCTAAAGTCCGCCGATCTCGCGATCATTGCCGAAGTCGATGAATGGAAGCGACTGCGGCAGAGCGATGGATTGGAGTTCAGCGATTACGCGAGATTTGTGATTGCACACCCCGGTTGGCCCGATGAAAGCCGGATGCGTGGCCTCGCAGAACGAGCCGCCAATGCCCAGACATCACCAAGCGAACTTACGGCTTTCTTCCGCCAGTATCCGCCACGTACTGCGACGGGTGGCGCACGCTATGCCCTTGCGCTGATGGCCGAAGGAAAATCAGCTGATGCGCGCAGTACGGCGCGTACTGCCTGGCGCATGGGGGCGATGAGTGCGGACGATGAAGCGCTTATTCTCGGCCAGTTCGCTGCTTCTTTGACTGCGAGCGATCATGAGGCGCATGCAGATGCGGCTCTTTCTACGCGCAGTTCAAGCTCGGCCGAAAGGGTGCTCACCTATCTGGCACCTCAAATTCAGCCCGTTATTGTTGCGCGTATCGCCATGCAGCGGCAATCCGCCGACGCCGGAGCACTGATGCAGGCAGCGGAGCCTTTTGCGCGCGGCAACGCGGGCTATATTGCCGATAAGGCCCAATGGTTGAGTGCCAATGGCAACATTGCGCTTGCGCGCGACCTGCTCTCTGGACGAGAGGCTATCTCCACCCGCCCCGCCAATGTCGAACGCTGGTATGAGCTGTTGCTCAGCAATGCCCGTGCCGCCGCGAAGGAGGGGCAATATACCCTCGCCTATGCCATTTCGAGCCGGATCGACGACGCCTATCCCACCGGTACGGATGTCAGTGAGCGCCCGATTGGCGAGCGGGATGATTATACTAGCCTTGCATGGCTGGCGGGCACATTAGCGCTCGACCGGCTAGGTCGCCCGCAGGATGCGGCAGCGATGTTCCTGCGCTATGCAAAGGCAGCCCGTTCACCTCAAACCATGTCCAAAGGCTATTATTGGGCGGCGCGCGCCGCTTATGCCGCCGGAGACGGCGCTACAGGGATGCGCGATATGCAAGTCGCAGCGAGTTATCCGGATCAATATTACGGTCAACTTGCATTGGAGAAGCTTGGGAGGACCGTTCCTGCCCCGCGTGCTGTATTGGTTGCTTCCACCATCTCTGCTCAGGAGAGGGCAGCCTTTGACCGCCGCTCAATCGTCCGGGCAGCACGCGCACTGGGGCTTGCAGGGCGCTGGAGCGATCAGAGCTTCTTCCTGCGCGCAATTGCCGCCAATGTTGCTTCCGATACGGAGCTGACGCTGGTTGGCGAGCTGGCCGCTTCGATAAGCAGGCCGGACCTTGGCGTCATGGCTGGCAGGCGCGCGCTGCCCGATGGCAGCAGCGCCTATAACCTCGCCAGCTTTCCAAGCCTGCCCCTACCAGATGGTCATGAGCCCTATTGGACGATGATCCACGCAATCTCGCGTCAGGAAAGCCAGTTTGACAAGACTGCCGTCAGCCATGCCGGTGCGCGCGGCCTGATGCAATTGATGCCCGGAACTGCTAGAGAAACCGCCGGTAAGATCGGGCTGGTCTATATGCCGGACAGCCTCACGAGCGATACCGGCTACAACATCCAGCTCGGCAGCAGCTATTTCCAACGCATGTTGGTACGGTACAATGGCAGCTATCCGCTGGCGGTGGCGGCCTATAATGCCGGCCCGGGCAATGTGAACAAGTGGCTCGCCGCTAACGGCGACCCTAGATTGCCAGGTGGTGATATAGTGCGGTGGATCGAGAGTATTCCGATCTTCGAGACCCGTAATTATGTGCAGAGAGTGCTGGAGAATGCCGTCGTCTACGACGCTATCCGCGCACAGCGACAAGGCTATGCCTATGCCCCTGCGCCCTTAAGCCGCTATCTGGGCAAGACGACCGAAGGCTGATAGGCCTTGCGATATGCAGGATAAGACCAACTACATAACGCCGCCGGGTTTTGCGGCATTACGCGCTGAATATGACCAGCTTCTAGGCGTTGAGCGCCCCAAAATAGTCGAGATCGTGAGTTGGGCGGCGGGGAATGGCGACCGCAGCGAGAATGGCGATTATCTCTATGGCCGCAAGCGCATGCGCGAGATTGATGGGCAGCTGCGCCGTCTATCGAAAAAGATGAAGCACGCCCGCGTGATCGATCCGTCACACCAGCCCGACAAGAGCCGCGTCTATTTCGGTGCGATCGTTAAGATAGCTGATGAAGACGATAATCAGCGTACAATCAATATTGTCGGCAATGACGAGACCGATGCCAGCCTAGGTCGGATCGGCTGGGACGCGCCGCTCGCGCGCGCATTACGGGGCGCTATGGTCGGCGATCTGCGCCGAGTAGCCTTGCCTGCGGGTGAAAGGGAATATGAAATAATAGAAATCGGCTACCCAGACTGAACTGGATAGCCGATCCTGAAGTCATAATCCTGCCGAAGCGAGGAAGATCAGAAAGCGTAGCTGACCTTGGCGGTCTTGGCGCGGCGACTGCGCATAGCCATACCGATAGCACCGAAGCCGATGATCATCATTGCCCAAGTAGCTGGCTCAGGAACAGCGCTGACGGTGATCTGACCGATCTTGAAAGCATCAAAGGTGCGATCCGTACCGCTAGCAGCGATTGCCCAGAACTTGCCGGTCTGACCAGCAGTTGCGACAGTACGCAGGGTGCCCAAAATCGTGGTGCTTGAGGGAACCGACGACACGATGTTGCCGAGCGAGGTGGCCGCAGTGTTGCCATAGCTGAACACAGCGTCCGCATCCTTCACCGGCTGACCGAATACGGGATAACCCTTGGCGGTCAGGAAAGCGCTGGTCAGGCTAACCGGGCGGCTGAACTGCAGCAGGACGTAGTCGAGGCCTGCATAGTTGTCGACCGAGTTCTGATCAGCGGCGGCATTCTTGACGCCAAGGCCTTCAGGATAGTTGCCGAGCCAAGCAGCGCTGGTCACGTTGCTGACAGTGCTCCATGCACTCGCGGTCACGCTGACCGAGGTCGATCCGTTGGATGCAGTCGACGTGATCGTGTTGCCCGGCGTGCCATAGCTGCTGGAATTGTTGTTGCCCGCATAGTTGAAGACATAAACAGCCGCGTTAGCCGAGCTGATCGAAGCAGTGGCTAGTGCCGCTACCGAAGCGAATTTGGCAAGTGCCCGCATTGTAATACTCCCTTAAATCCTGAAACGGAGAATCCGACGATACGGACCCTGCCAATTAAATTCGTTGTCCCGACCTTGGCCCCTCTTATATTTTAATCTCTTCGCATCCGCAAATTGAAAGATAGTTAACATGATCTTTTTTGCGAATAATCCGCAATTAAAATATTTATTACTTTTCAGCACCTTATGAAGAAAGGGCTCGATACAAGCCAATCAACCTAAAATTTCCGTACCGAATTGAAACAACTAATTTGGTCCATAGGGTGAACATAGAGGGTTAAGAAACGCTTAAAATATGCCTCTTTTACATCGATCTGAGCTTCCAGATTAGGACTCGACTTTCTTTGCCACTCATAATATAGGCGCACCCGCACATTGGGCAAAATCCGGTGAGCACCGTCCGAGACAGTTGGTGAAGGGAATACGCCCTTCTTAATTTCCAGCCTAGACGGGGACAGGTTTCAATTGTCGCGGCCATGCGCCGTGCTGCTTTGCTTTATATGCCCTTATGGGCCTGAGCGGGCATTCGATCCTTATCCCTTTCGGACACATGCATGGGGTCCGCCCCAAGGCGGAGCTTCGTGTATTCATCTCGTCGGATGGTCCGGCGGGATAATTTGGAGAATGGCATGGATCGTACCCAGAAAGCTGAGTTGGTATCCGAGCTGAATGCAACTTTTGGTGAGGTCGGGGTTGTCGTCGTGACGCGCAACCTGGGCATGACCGTGGCGCAGTCCACGGCGCTCCGCCAGAAGATGCGCGAGGCCGGCGCCGCTTACAAGGTATCGAAAAACCGCCTCGCCAAGATCGCCCTGAAGGACACGGCCTATGAGCCGATCAGCGACCTGCTGACCGGCCCCATCGCGCTCGCGACTTCGGTCGATCCGGTTGCCGCCGCCAAGGTAGCGATCGAATTCGCCAAGACCAACGACAAGCTTGAGATCGTTGGCGGGGCGATGGGCACTGTTGTGCTCGATGCAGAGGGCGTCAAGGCGCTCGCATCGATGCCGTCACTGGATGAAATGCGCGCAAAGCTGGTTGGCCTTATTCAGGCTCCGGCGACCAAGCTCGCAGGCGTCACCCAGGCACCGGCCGCACAGCTCGCGCGGGTTTTCAACGCATACGCAACGAAGGATGCCGCCTAATTCCAGGTGGTTATCATCGATACTTACAAACAACTCTAGTATTAGGGGCATCGCCCCGCTCAGAAAGGTAGATAGGTTACATGGCTGATATTAATGCTCTGGTCGACCAGCTGTCGGCTCTCACCGTCCTCGAAGCTGCCGAGCTTTCCAAGGCTCTGGAAGAAAAGTGGGGCGTCTCTGCTGCTGCACCGGTAGCGGTTGCTGCTGTTGCTGGTGGTGCGGCTCCTGCCGCTGCTGCTGAAGAGCAGACCGAGTTCGACGTGATCCTGACCGGCGACGGCGGCAACAAGATCGCCGTCATCAAGGAAGTCCGCGCCATCACCGGCCTTGGCCTGACCGAAGCGAAGGCTCTCGTCGAGTCCGCTCCGAAGGCGATCAAGGAAGGCGTTTCCAAGGCTGAGGCTGAGGAAGTGAAGAAAAAGCTCGAAGCCGCTGGCGCTGCTGTCGAGATGAAGTAAGCTTTTATAGCTTTACTCTGAAATTAGGGCGGTTCCCATCGGGAGCCGCCCTTTTTCATTTTGCTATTTCTTGGCCTTTTTCTTCGAGGCCTTCACAGGCGCTGCCTTGGCATCCAGCCAAGCCAGCACCTCCGGCTTCAGCCGCGCCCGCGTCGCCGCACGCGCCTTGATCGCGACGATCACCCGATCGGTCGTCTTGCGCGAATCCGGCGTCAGATATTTGGTCGCATAGGCATCTAGCTTGTCGGCGAGAGCGAGATCCGCTGATCCTGATCCAAGCCTGCCCACTGCCCGGCTGCGGGCCGAGCTGTCGATCAGCGGCAGATACTGGTCGAGATGTGCCAACGCGAAATCCACCGCCTGCATGCTGTGATCTTCCGCGACCGAAGAAATCATATCCGCACTCGTCGTCTTGCCCGGCTCATCCGTCAGCGCGAGATCGAGTGCCTTGGCAGACAGAGCTTGATCCTTCGGGCGTCCGAGCAGACTAAACAGCTGGCTCTTTTCGAGCGCGGTCGGCGCAGCATTAGCCATCGCACGGATCTTGTCCCAAGTCGCTTGATCCGCATTCTTGGCGACAATCCGCAGCCAGACGAACTTCATAGGCCCATCCATAGCAGCAGGGTTCGTCAAAAGCGCATCGAAACGCTTCTTCGCCTCCGCAACGACTGCCGGGTCGCCCATGTCGCCCAGCGTAGAGATCAGCGACTGGCGCAGCAGCGCAACTTGCGCTCCCTCTCCGTCCTTCCCGTCCATACCGATACCGGTGAGCATCGGCGTCAGTTTAGCGGAGGCATAGCCGAGCAAGCGCTGCTGATTGACGGCCTCGCCATCAAACATTTCATAGGCGGCAGCGAGATAGTCCGGCAGCGCGGTCAGGATCGCGGTACTCGCGGTTGCCGGGACAGCATCAACCAGATCGAGCGCGCGCGACATCGGCTGATAACCGCCGAGGCCAAGCTGCCAGTTATCTGCGAGCAGACCTTTCTGGTCGATCGAAGCCAGCTTGGTGAAATCCTTCGCCAGAGCGCTCACGTTATCCGCTGGATAGAGCGAGCGATAATAGCCCGCCTGCCCCAGATTGACGACATAAGCGCCGCAGCCTTGCAGCTCCATCATGCCATTCCCTTCAAGGATGAGTGATTGAGGCGCACCGCCCAGCACCTGGGCCTTCACCGGCACATGCCAGCTCAGCGAAGCGGCGTCCTTGGCGTCCTTCGCATCGCGGCTGAACTCACCTTGCGACAGCGAGAGCTTGGTCACGCCATTCACACACGGCGAGCTGTCCACTTTTATAAGTGGAATTCCGGGTTTGGATGTGAAGTCGTTGGCAATAGTGGACAAGCCCTTGGCACCCGCATTCTCCACAGCGCTCCATAGGTCACTGGTGACCGTGTTACCATAAGCGTGCTTCTTCATATATGCACGAAGACCATCCCGCCATGCATCGGACCCGGCGAAATTTTCCAGCATAGTGATGACGGCCTCACCCTTCTCATAGGTGATCGAGTCAAACGCCTGATTGGCTTCTTCCACCGTCTTCACATGCTGCACTACCGGGTGCGTGGTAGTGTAGGCATCGAGCGCCATCGCGGACTCACGCCCATCCACGCGGGTCAGCAACGTCTCCCACTCCGGCTTCATCACGTCCGTGACCTTGGTCGCCATCCAGCTCGCAAAGCCTTCGTTGAGCCACAGATCGTCCCACCACGCCATCGTCACCAGATCACCGAACCACTGGTGCGCCATTTCGTGCGCAACAATTTCGTATACCCGACGACGGGAGGCCTCGGAGGTGGACTTGGGATCAACCAGCATCGCGCGTTCGAAGGTGAAGATCGCGCCCCAGTTTTCCATCGCGGAGAAAAACTGGCTCTGGCCCGGCCCGGCAACATTATCGAGCTTAGGAAGCGGGAAAGGCGTACCGAAATAATCGTTGTAATAAGGAAGAATTTCCTTGGCGGCATCCAGCGCGAGTTGCGCCTTTTTCACATTGCCCTTGCCGGTGACGACGCCCACCTCGGTCGCACCAGACATGTCAGTCATTCGCTCCAACTCGCCCATGCCAAGGAAGAGAAGGTAGGTTGACATCTTTGGGCTGGTGCCGAAGGTGACGAGCGAGCTACCGTCCTTCTGCGCTATGCTGGACGTGATCGGCATATTGCCGACCGCCATCTGGCCTGCGGGTACGACGACAGAAAGATCGAACGTCGCCTTGTAGCTCGGTTCATCCCAGCTCGGTACGAAACGCCGTGCGTCTGGCGCCTCAAACTGAGTGAAGAGCGCGCGCTTGTTTTGCCCCGATCCATCACTGTAATCGAGCGCGAACAATCCGTTCGCCTGCGTGTTGATCACACCAGAATAAACGAAAGCGAGCTTATATTTCCCGGGCTTCAGTGGCTTTTTGAATGTGATGGTTGCCGTCTGCGCGGCCGCATCGGTCGTAATGGCGCCCGTAATAGCCTTTTTCTTGCCCGCTGCCGTGATAGTCGCAGATGCGAAGTTCAGTTCTGCGGCATTCAAAGTTAGAGAATTTGTCGCGCTTTTGACCTCGACATCGACAGTCGCCTCCGCAGCGAATTTCAGATTGGCTGCATCCGGCGTCACCTTGATCGCGTAATGGCTAGGCACTGCAACGCGCGGCAGCTGGGTGGCGACATCGGCGGCGGGACCGTCTCCAGTTTGCGCCATAACAACAGGTGCAGAGAGGGCATAAAACGCCAGCGCCAGGGGCGCAGTTGCGCGCGATAATTTCTTGATATTCAGTGACATGGTCATTTCAACATGCTCCGACAAGCAAAGTGAAAAACGCCCTTGGGCGCAGGCTCTCCCGGTCTGGTCGATTTCTCTCGATCTTTTCCAGGTTGATGGGTCAGCTTAACCGATGTCGCAGGTGAATGATAGCTGAACAGAGGCCGGGGAGAGCCTATTTGGAGGGCGAGTTTACAAGTTGCACCCGCCGCGCGGAAATGATGCGAACCGGCTGAGCGAGCATCTGCCCGATCATGCCGTTCTTCGCACCCAGTGCGGGGTTGATCGGCGCTTTCATGATCTTCAGCACGACATCCATGCCCTCCACGACATGACCGAAGGCGGCGAAGCCCAGATTGTCACCCGGCTTATCGGGGTGCGCATCGAGGCTCGACATGTCTCCGATCGTGATGAAGAAATCCGAACGCGCTGTACCGGGCGCCAGCCGCCCCATCGATATCGTCCCGGTCTGGTGCGAAAGGCCCGTCAGTGTTGTAGGCTCATGAGCAATAGGCGGGAGTTGCTTTTGCCCCGGCTTCAGGATCGTCTCGCCGCCCTGTATTAAGCCGAAATCCTCTGCGATATTGACCGCACGATAGATGGTTTGGCCATCATAGCGCTTCTCATCAACATAACGCAGGAAATTGCGGGTGGTGATGGGCGCGCGATCCTTCTCCAGCTCCAGCAGGATAACCCCTTCGCTGGTCTGGAGTGTCACCCGCACTGTCGCGGGTACAGGCTTAGGTGGTACTAGTGCGATTCCACTCGGCGCTGCCGGGCTTTGAGCAAGTCCGTGAGAGGGCAACCCAATGGCACCAGCAAGCATCAGTGCAAGGGATAAGAACGCACGTACTAGCACAGTTTCACTCCAGCCCATTTCCCGCCAACAAAGGGTTGCGCCTGTCTTCAATGAATATCTGCCAGACCGAAAGGAAAAACGCGGCGATAACCGGCCCTACAATGATGCCTGACATTCCGAACAACTCCAGCCCTCCCAGAGTGGAAATCAGGACCATATAATCGGGCATCTGCGTATCCCGCCCTACCAGGATCGGGCGCAAGAAATTATCGACAAGCCCGATGACAAACACACCGCAGAATACAAGAATTCCGCCTTTAACGGTCGCACCGGTAGCAAAGAGGTAAACCGCAACCGGAGCCCATACCAGCCCCGTCCCTACTGCAGGGATAAGGGACAGAAACGCCATTAGAACACCCCAAAGCAGCGCGCCACCAACCCCAAGGAGCGCAAAAATAATACCACCAAGTGTACCCTGCACGACCGCGACGACCATGTTTCCCTTCACCGTAGCACGCACAACAGCGGCAAATTTTTGCGTAAGCGCAGAACGATAGGTAGACTTCAGCGGCACGGCATCGACGACAAGCGAAGACAGCCTCGGTCCGTCGCGGAGCATGAAATAGGTCAGGTACAACATCACAACCAGCGAAAGTATGAACGAAGCTGCTTGCTGACCGATATTGAGCGCCTGCGCGGCAAGTGTCTGAAAACTACTGGATATGCCAGAACCAAATTTATCCCTGATCGCATCAAGATTACTAAGGCCAAGCCGTGACAACTGTACCCTCGCCCAATGCGGCAAGGCATGGCGCATCTGGTCGAAATATTGGTTGAAATCGATCTGACCGGACTGGATACCCTGATAGAGATAGGTGACTTCTTCCAGAAGAAAGCTCACCAGTATCATCAAGGGCACGATCACCAGAGCTGTCAAAATCAGGAGAGACAGCGCGGCCATGGAATTGGGGCGCTCCGGGCGCCATTGCATGAGCCTCGCCTGAAGAGGCGCAAAGATGATTGCGGTTACAACTGCCCAGAGTATCGCATCAAAAAAAGTGGAAATCAGCCATAAAAACAGCAGGGTAGCGCCGCCTGCCAACAGCAGAAATGTTCTGTCCTCAACCCGGCGCACCATAACTAGACCTCCTAGAGGCTATCCCCCACCTTACGATAAGCTCCATCAAAATACACCAGCGGACTAACCTGTTCGGCATGATGAACCGCCTGAACATCGCCAATGAATATATCATGCGAGCCATAGCTGATGCGCTGACGCTGATGACACAGGATAGCGGCTTGAGCGTCTGCCAGATAGGGGACTCCATTACTATCGGCCCGCCAGTCACCTGCTGCAAAGCGCTCCTCACCCTTGGCAGCGCCCCCACATGCTCGTGCGACATCCATCTGCCCGGTATGCAGAATATTCAGCGAGAAGTTGGAGCCACTCTCCAATATTGCGTGTGAAGAAGTCGTTCTGTTGACGCAAATAAGCATGGACGGTGGGTCCATGCTGAGCGGCGTCACGGCAGTTGCGGCCATAGCGTAGCGCACACCATCGTTACCCACTGTCGCAACGATTACAACCGATTGGGCAAAACCACGCATCGCCTGCTTCAGCTCCGCAGCCAAGCTCGCAATGTCCTGCTCTGATGTCACAATAGCCTACTCTCTCTGATTTCTATCGCCCTGATGCGAAAGCATATGCGCACAGTCAATGCAGATGATCTCGACAAGACATAAAAAAGCTGAGGGTGCACGAAACACCCCCAGCTCCTTTGTCTTGGTTTGTGACTGGACGTATGACTTAGAAGTCCATGCCGCCCATACCGCCCATGCCGCCGGGCATGCCGCCCATGGCAGGAGCCTTGTCTTCAGGCGCATCAGCGATGGTCGCCTCAGTGGTGATGAGGAGGCCAGCAACCGAAGCAGCATCCTGCAGCGCGGTGCGGACAACCTTGGTCGGGTCGATAACGCCAGAGGCCTTCAGGTTCTCATACTGGTCGGTCGCAGCGTTGAAGCCCTGATCCTCATTGGCTTCACGCAGCAGGTTGCCGGAAACGACTGCACCATCATGGCCAGCGTTCTCGGCGATCTGACGCACCGGAGCCTGGATCGCCTTGCGGATGATGTCGATGCCGCGGGTCTGGTCATCGTTCGCACCCTTGAGGCCATCGAGAGACTTGGTCGCATAGAGGAGAGCGGTGCCGCCACCGGGGACGATGCCCTCTTCGACAGCAGCGCGGGTAGCGTGGAGAGCGTCATCAACGCGATCCTTGCGTTCCTTCACCTCAACCTCGGTCGCACCGCCAACCTTGATGACAGCAACGCCGCCAGCGAGCTTCGCGAGACGCTCCTGCAGCTTTTCCTTGTCATAGTCGGACGTGGTGATCTCGATCTGCTTGCGGATCGCTTCAACGCGGCCCTTGATCGCGTCGGCATCACCGGCGCCATCGACGATGGTGGTGTTGTCCTTGTCGATCGTGACGCGCTTCGCGGTGCCGAGCATGCCGACGGTGACGTTCTCCAGCTTGATGCCGAGATCCTCCGAGATCATCTCGCCCTTGGTGAGGATCGCGATGTCTTCGAGCATCGCCTTGCGGCGATCACCGAAGCCGGGAGCCTTGACGGCGGCAACCTTGAGGCCACCGCGCAGCTTGTTGACGACGAGCGTGGCGAGTGCCTCGCCCTCGATGTCCTCGGCGATGATGAGCAGCGGACGGCCCGACTGCACAACTGCCTCAAGGATCGGCAGCATCGACTGGAGGTTGGAGAGCTTCTTCTCGTGGATCAGGATATAGGGATCCTGAAGCTCGACCTGCATCTTCTCGGGGTTGGTGATGAAGTAGGGCGAGAGGTAGCCGCGATCGAACTGCATGCCCTCAACGACATCGAGCTCGAACTCAAGGCCCTTGGCTTCCTCGACGGTGATGACGCCTTCCTTGCCGACCTTCTCCATCGCCTCGGCGATCTTCTGGCCAACTTCGACATCGCCGTTTGCGGAAATGATGCCGACCTGAGCGACTTCGTTGGAACCGGAAACCGGGGTCGAACGGCCCTTGAGGTCTTCAACAACGCGGGCAACAGCCTGGTCGATACCGCGCTTGAGGTCCATCGGGTTCATGCCGGCAGCGACCGACTTCATGCCCTCGCGGACGATAGCCTGCGCCAGAACGGTCGCGGTGGTGGTGCCGTCGCCAGCAGCGTCGTTCGCCTTCGAGGCTACTTCGCGAAGCATCTGCGCGCCCATGTTCTCGAACTTGTCCTTCAGTTCGATTTCCTTTGCGACGGTAACGCCGTCCTTAGTGATGCGCGGAGCGCCGAAGCTCTTGTCGATAACGACGTTGCGGCCTTTGGGGCCGAGCGTGACCTTCACCGCATCGGCGAGGATATCGACGCCGCGCAGAATGCGCTCACGGGCGTCGCGGGAGAATTTTACGTCTTTTGCAGCCATGGTAGTTCCCTCTGCTTTCTAGAATTCTATCCGGTTGAACCGACTATCAGGCAACGATGCCCAGAATGTCCGACTCTTTCATGATGAGGAGGTCCTCACCATCGACCTTGACTTCGGTGCCCGACCATTTGCCGAACAGGATGCGGTCGCCAGCCTTGACGTCCAGCGGCGTTACCTTGCCATCTTCAGCCTTGGCGCCCGAGCCAACGGAGACGACTTCGCCTTCCTGCGGCTTTTCCTTGGCGCTGTCGGGGATGATGATGCCACCCGCGGTCTTCTCTTCTGCCTCTACGCGGCGAACGAGAACGCGGTCATGCAAAGGACGAAATCCCATAAATATGCCTTTCCCTTTCCAGTGGGGGTGTGTACCGAACAGTTCCTGCAACAGCCTAAGCCCTTCAAGAACAGAGCGATCACCTCCGATAAAACTGCATTTAGCACTCTCATACCGAGAGTGCCAGCGCTCGCTATATGGGGCGCTTGAACAGCGCATCAAGAGGGCCAGAAAAATAATCGCAACTTTTCGATGATTTTTGCAAGCAGATGGGGATCACGTGCACACCAGTTGCGGTATGCCGACCGATCGCATAGCTGTATCCCCTGAAACGCACTATCCGTAAGCTGGAGCCATTTATGATTTTCCTGAGAGCCATCTGGCGCTTCATCATCGGCGTAAAGGATGTGCTGGTACTATGCTTTCTGCTGCTCTTCTTTGGCGGGCTTTACGCTCTGCTGAGCATGGCTCCCGGCGAACGTCCCGTGCACACACATGAGGGCGCTTTACTGGTTCAGCTTAATGGGACGCTGGTTGAACAGCCTGAGGCCGTTGACCCATTCTCGGTGCTGTTCAGCAAGGGAGCCCCCGTAGAGCAATATCGTCTGCGCGACGTTGTTGCGGCGGTTGAGGCGTCCGCGACGGATAGCAAGGTAAAGGCCGTCGTTCTCGATCTCGATGGGTTCATGGGTGGCGGTCAGGTTGCACTAACCCGATTGGGGAAGGCACTTGATGGCGTGCGCGCGGCGAAAAAGCCAGTGCTGGCTTATGCCACGCTCTACACGGACGACAGCTATCAGCTCGCCGCGCATGCCAACGAAGTATGGATGCATCCATTGGGAGCGGTCGCCCTCTCCGGCCCCGGCGGGTCGATGCCCTATTTCAAAGGCCTGATGGATAAGCTTGGCATCACCGCGCATATCTACCGCGTCGGCACCTATAAAAGCGCGGTTGAGCCATTCATGCTGACCGGGGCATCGCCGGACGCCAAGGCCGCCGATCAGGCGCTGGTGGATAGCCTGTGGTCCAACTGGCGCGCGGACGTGAGCAAGGCACGCCCGGCTGCCAATATTGCGGCCTATAGTGCTACACCCTTACAAGTGATTGAGGCAGCGAAGGGCGATCTCTCGCAGGCTGCGGTGTCGGCCAAACTTGTCGACAAGCTGGGCGACGACCGCGCCTTCGCGGACCGTGTGGCCGCGCTGGCGGGCGACGCGCCGGATCAGCAGGATGGTCCCGCTTATGCCGCGATTGCGCTCAGCGATTATGTGCACGCGCATCGCCCGACCTCCGACGGCCAGATCGGTGTCATCACCGTTGCAGGCGATATCGTCGATGGCGAGGCTGGCCCCGGCACAGCGGGCGGAGACAGTGTCGCCGCCTTGATCGACGAAGCCGTGGCGAACGACGACATCAAGGCGCTGGTCCTGCGCGTGGATTCTCCGGGCGGCTCCGTACTCGCCTCGGAACGTATCCGCAGCGCGCTGATGGCGGCCAAGGCGCATAAACTCCCCATCGTCGCTTCAATGGGCAATGTCGCGGCGAGCGGCGGATATTGGGTATCGACCGCCGCCGACAAGATTTACGCGGAGCCATCCACCATCACTGGATCCATCGGCGTGTTCGGCATATTGCCAAGCTTCGAAGGGCTGCTTGGCAAGCTTGGAATCACATCGGATGGGGTGAAGACAACACCGCTCTCTGGCGAGCCCAATATCATGGGCGGCTTCAGCGACGACTTTAACCGCATCACCCAGCTAGGCGTGGAGGACATGTATCGCCGCTTCCTGAGTATCGTCGGCAAGGCCAGAAACAAAAGCCCGGAGCAAATCGACCGCATCGCGCAAGGCCGCGTGTGGGATGGCGGCACCGCGCGGCAGCTTGGCCTGATCGATGGCTTCGGCGGGCTAGAAAAGTCCATTGCCGAGGCCGCCCGCCTCGCCAAGATCGATCCCAAGATGGCACGCCCGGTCTATGTCGATCCGAAACCCGATCCGTTCACGGCCTTGATCGAGAAATGGACTAATGACGGTGAAGCGCGGTCTGCCCACAGTGCGCGTGCTTATGACCTCGTCGGCTATCAGGCGGCGAGGCAGCGGACCTTGCTCATCCGGGCGATTTCAGATGCGAGTCTGCTCGGCGAGCGGGCGTCTATTCAGGCACGGTGCCTAGAATGCAGTGCGGTGGATCCTGCGGCAAATCATAGAGCGCAGGTCCATTCGCTAATAGAAATATGGGCTTCTGCGTTGCGTTAGCAACGCAAGCCCAAGCCGATCACATATGGATCGGCTTGCCCTGCACGGCCATCGCCGCTTCCTTAAGTGCCTCGCTGTGCGTCGGATGCGCATGGCAAGTGTAGGCGATGTCCTCCGAGGACGCGCCGAACTCCATCGCCTGCGCCGCTTGCGCGATCATCGTACCCGCAACAGACGCGATGATGTGGACGCCTAGCACCCGGTCGGTTGACGCGTCGGAGATCACCTTCACGAAGCCGTCCGGCTCGTCATTGGCCTTGGCGCGACTGTTCGCCATCATCGGGAACTTGCCGATCTTGATGTCACCGCGCTCTTTCGCCTGCGCTTCGGTGAGGCCGACACTGGCGATCTCGGGCTGGGTATAGACCACGCCGGGAATCACATCATGGTTCACGATGCCGGTGAGGCCTGCGATATTCTCGGCGACGGCAATGCCTTCGTCCTCGGCCTTGTGCGCCAGCATCGGGCCGGGGATCACATCGCCGATGGCCCATACGCCCGGAACTGTGGTCGCAAAGTCATGATCCGGCTCGATCTGGCCGCGCGCGTTGGTGGCAAGGCCGATCTTATCCAGCCCCAAGCCATCAGTATTGGGCTTGCGGCCGATAGAAACCAGCACGACATCCGCCTCGATACTCTCACCCGCGCCGCCAGCAGCCGGTTCGACGCTGACGGTCGCCTTCTTGCCCTTCACGGATACGCCCGTCACCTTGGTACCGGTCTTGATCTCGAAGCCCTGCTTCTTGAATATCTTGGCCGCTTCCTTGCGAACATCGTCATCCATGCCGGGGAGGATCTGATCGAGATATTCGACCACCGTGACCTTCGCGCCGAGCCTGCGCCATACGCTGCCCAGCTCAAGCCCGATGACGCCGCCACCGATGACGACCATATGCCCCGGCACCTTAGGCAACGCGATCGCGCCGGTGGAATCAACGATGATGCCCTTGGCGTTGTCGATCTCGACATTGGGAAGCGGCGTGACCGAAGATCCTGTCGCGATGACGATGTTCTTCGCGGTCACTTTCTTGCCAGCAACCTCAACCGTATTGGGGCCGGTGAAACTCGCCAGCCCTTTCAGCCACTCGACCTTGTTCTTCTTGAACAGAAACGCGATGCCTCCGGTAAGACCAGCGACAACCTTGTCCTTCTCGCCCATCATCGCCGGAAGATCGAGCGAAGCTCCCGAAACCTTGACGCCAAAATGCGCGAGCGCCCCACTGCTCACTTCCTCGAACTTCTCCGAGGCATGCAACAGCGCCTTTGAGGGAATACAGCCGACATTGAGGCAGGTGCCGCCCAGCGTCTCACGGCTTTCTACGCACGCGGTCTTGAGGCCCAGTTGTGCCGCGCGGATCGCAGCGACATAACCGCCGGGGCCGGCACCAATCACCAGCACATCATAGTCGAATTCGGCCATGTCAGGCTCTCCGTAGCTTATAGGTCGATCAGCAGGCGGGTTGGATCCTCGATCGCATTCTTGATCGCGACAAGGAACGTCACAGCCTCGCGTCCGTCAATCAGACGATGGTCGTAGCTAAGCGCAAGATACATCATCGGGCGGATCACGATCTCGCCATTCACGACAACCGGGCGATCCTCGATGCGGTGTAGACCGAGCACCGCGCTCTGTGGCGGATTGATGATTGGGGTGGACATCAGCGAGCCGAACACGCCGCCGTTGGATATAGTGAAGGTGCCGCCCTTCATGTCTTCCATCGTCAATGCGCCAGCCTTGGCCTTCTTACCGAAATCGCCGATGGTCTTCTCGATCTCAGCGACGCTCATCGCTTCCGCATTGCGGATGACCGGCACGACAAGGCCGTTGGGCGCACTGACAGCGACAGAGATATCGGCATAATTATAATAGACGATCTCGTCGCCCTCGATCTGGGCGTTGACGGCGGGGACATCCTTGAGCGCCATGCACACGGCCTTCGTGAAGAAGCCCATGAAGCCCAAGCGCACGCCGTGCTTCTTCTCGAACAGGTCTTTATACTTGTTGCGAGCCTCGATGACGGCGCTCATGTCGACATCGTTGAAGGTGGTGAGTAGCGCAGCGGTTTCCTGCGCGCTCTTCAAACGCTTGGCAACCGTCTGGCGCAGGCGGGTCATCTTCACCCGCTCTTCGGCGCGGGCAGTGATAACTGAAGCCGTTCCAGAAGTCGCAGCAGGAGCAGGAGCAGCACCCTGCACTTTTGCCGTGCCAGCAGCTACGGCGGCAAGCACATCATCCTTGGTTAGGCGGCCATCGCGACCTGTGCCCTTGATGCTGCTAGGATCAAGGCCATGCTCGAGCACCAGACGGCGTACGGCGGGTGAAAGCGTGACCGAGGAGGCATCCTCAGTAGCCGGAGAAGCGGGTGCAGAACTCGCGGCAGGAGCTACCGGAGCAGAAGCCGCCGCAGCTGGCGCAGGAGCAGATGCCGCAGCGCTTGCCCCTGCTTCTACGGTAGCAATCACCGCGCCGACATTGACGGTATCGCCCTCCTTGACGAGTTGCTGGCCCAATACGCCAGCAACCGGGGACGGCACATCCACAGCCACCTTGTCTGTTTCGAGGCTTGCAATAGGTTCATCAAGCGCTACGGCGTCGCCCGGCTTTTTCAGCCAAGCACCAACCGTTGCTTCGGTAACGGACTCGCCCAGAGTGGGGACTTTGACTTCGGTTGCCATGATGGATCAGCCTTTCTGCTGACGTTTGATTTCGGTGCGGACGCTGTGGCCCAACGCATCGGCGATGAGCGCGCCCTGCTCAGCGAGGTGGCGCTTGGCGAGGCCTGTCGCTGGCGACGCTGCGGCCTTGCGGCCCGCATAGCGCGCGCGCATCGGTGCCTTGCCTGCGGCATCCAGCGCTTGCTCGATAAACGGCTCGACGAAGAACCAGCTACCCATGTTGCGCGGCTCTTCCTGACACCAGATAACCTCCTCAAGGTTGGTCATACGGGCCAGACGGATCGCCAATGCCTCGGTCGGGAAGGGATAGAGCTGCTCAATGCGAACAATCTGCGTGTTCTTGTCACCTGCCGCATCGCGCGCCTCGATGAGATCATAGGCGACCTTGCCGGTGCAAAGCACGAGCCGCTTCGTCTCCTTGTCAGGCGCCGGATTGACGTCTGACAGGATGCGCATGAAGTGCTTCTCACCCAAGAAATCCTCAGCCTTGCTCACCGCCAGCTTGTGACGGAGCAAGGACTTGGGCGCCATGATGATGAGCGGCTTACGGAACGGGCGCAGCATCTGGCGGCGCAAGATATGGAAATAATTGGCAGGCGTAGTGCAATTCGCGACCTGCATATTCCCCTCTGCGCACAGCTGGAGAAAGCGCTCGAGACGCGCGGAGCTGTGTTCTGGCCCCTGCCCTTCATAGCCATGCGGCAATAGCATAACGAGGCCATTGGCCCGCAACCATTTGGATTCAGAGGATGACACATATTGGTCGATCATGATCTGCGCACCGTTGGCGAAATCGCCAAACTGCGCTTCCCAGATCACGAGGCTCTTCGGGTCGGCCATCGCATAGCCATATTCGAAGCCCAGCACGCCATATTCGGAGAGCGGGCTGTCCAGCACCTCAAAGCTGCCGTGCGGAATGGTCGAAAGCGGGATGTAACGCTTCTCGGTTTCCTGATCGAGCCAGACCGAGTGACGGTGGCTGAAGGTGCCACGCCCAGAATCCTGCCCTGAGAGGCGCACGCCATAGCCTTCCGACAGCAGGCTGCCGAATGCCAGCGCTTCGCCGGTCGCCCAGTCGAAGCCTTCGCCCGATTTGAACATCTGCGACTTGGCTTCGATGATACGCTGCAATGTCTTGTGGACGTTGTGTCCTTCAGGGATCGTCGTCAGCGTGCGCCCCAGACTATCGAACAGCTTCTTCTCGATTGCGGTTTCGACATTCTTGCGCGCGGTTTCGATGTCTGCTGGCTGATGCAGGCCTGACCAGCGGCCAGCGAACCAGTCCGCATGGTTGGACTTGTATGTCTTGGCTGCCTCGAACTCTTCTTCAAGATGATCGGTAAAGGCCTTGGTCGCCTCAGCGACAAAGCCGTCGTCGATCACGCCTTCCTGAGTCAGGCGAGCCGCATAGACCTCGCTTACCGGCGGATGCTGACGGATCGCCTTGTACATCAGCGGTTGCGTGAAGCCCGGCTCGTCACCTTCGTTGTGGCCGAAGCGGCGATAGCACCACATGTCGATCACGATGTCGCGGTGGAAGGTCTGTCGATAATCGACCGCCAGCTTGCAGGCGAAGGTCACCGCCTCGGGATCGTCCCCGTTCACATGGAGGATTGGGGCCTGCACACCCTTCGCAACGTCGCTCGGATAGGGAGAACCACGAGAATACTGTGGGCTGGTGGTAAAGCCGATCTGGTTGTTGATGATGAAGTGGATGCAGCCGCCGGTATTATACCCTTTGACGCCAGAGAAGCCGAAGCACTCCCAGACGATGCCCTGCCCCGCGAATGCTGCGTCGCCATGGATAAGCACTGGCAACACCTGCTCGTGCTTGTCGAGGTCGTCACGGAACACCTGCTGCGCGCGAACCTTGCCGAGCACGACAGGATCGACCGTCTCAAGGTGCGAGGGGTTTGGCACAAGGCTCATATGCACTTTGATACTGTCAAACTCGCGGTCGGTGCTGGTGCCGAGGTGATACTTGACGTCGCCCGATCCGCCGACATCTTCCGGGTTGGCGGTGCCGCCCGAAAATTCGTGGAATATGACGCGGAAACCCTTCGCCATCACATTGGCGAGCACATTCAGGCGACCGCGATGCGCCATGCCATAGACGATCTCGCGGATACCCGTCGCGCCGCCGTATTTGATAACCGCCTCGAGCGCGGGGATCATGGCCTCACCGCCATCAAGCCCGAAGCGCTTGGTGCCTACATATTTTTTACCGAGAAACTTCTCATACTGCTCGGCATGAATGACCTTGGAGAGGATCGCCTTCTTTCCCATCTGGGTAAAGTCGATGCTCTTGTCGCCACCCTCGATCCGGTCCTGAATGAAGCGGCGCTCCTCCACGTCCGAAATGTGCATATATTCGAAGCCGACATTGCCACAGTAATTGCGTCGCACAATATCGACGATCTCGCGCATGGTCGCCCATTCCAGCCCCAGCGCGCCACCGACATAGACCTTGCGATCGAGCGCATCACCCGAAAAACCATGATATTCCGGCGTTAGATCCGCTGGCAGGTCACGATGAGAGAGGCCGAGAGGATCGAGATTGGCAGCCAGATGCCCGCGAACGCGATAGGTACGGATCAGCATCATCGCCTGAATGCTGTCGCTCGCCGCCTGCTTGATTTCCGCATCGGAAAGTGGCTTGCCTGCTCCCTTTGCTGCCGCCTTGACGGCAATCTCCATCTGGGTTGGGTCAAGTGCCGCCGTAAGGTCATCAGTGGCCGATAGCGGCCACCCTGAGCGTGCCCAGCTTGGGCCCTGCTCTACCTCGTTGAGGCTCTCGAAATCCTGTCCTTCATAACCCATGATGTCTTCCAATCGTCCTGGGGAGGAGCATTTAGCGGAGCTGTGCCGCTATAATATGCTCCGGCGACACACTGCGCCGCCGGATATAATTTGTAACACTTAGCCCTTAAGGACTTCCAACAGCGTCGTACCGAGCTCCGACGGGCTGGCAGCAACCTTGATGCCAGCAGCTTCCATCGCCGCAATCTTGTCTTCGGCGCCGCCTTGGCCACCCGACACGATCGCGCCGGCATGGCCCATACGACGGCCCGGAGGCGCTGTGCGACCCGCGATGAAACCCGCCATCGGCTTCTTACGGCCCTTCTTCGCTTCGTCGATCAGGAACTGCGCGGCCTGCTCCTCCGCATTGCCACCGATTTCGCCGATCATGATGATGCTCTGCGTCGCCTCGTCAGCGAGGAACAGCTCCAACACGTCGATGAAGTTGGTGCCGTTGACCGGATCGCCACCAATGCCGACCGCGGTCGTCTGGCCGAGACCCGCGTTCGAGGTCTGAAACACGGCCTCATAGGTGAGCGTGCCGGAGCGCGAAACAACGCCGACCGAACCCTTCTTGAAGATGTTGCCCGGCATGATGCCGATCTTGCATTCATCTGGCGTCAGCACACCGGGGCAGTTCGGGCCGATGAGGCGCGACTTGCTGCCCGAAAGCGCACGCTTCACGCGTACCATGTCGAGCACCGGAATGCCTTCGGTGATGCAGACAATCAGCGGGATTTCAGCGTCGATCGCTTCGAGGATCGAATCCGCTGCAAATGGTGGCGGAACATAGATTACCGAAGCATCGGCGCCGGTTGCGGCCTTTGCCTCTGCCACCGTATCCCAGATTGGGAGATTGGTTTCGGAATGCGTGGTGCCGCCCTTGCCCGGCGTAACACCACCGACCATCTGCGTGCCATAGGCCAGCGCTTGCTGGGTATGGAAGGTGCCGGTGGCACCGGTCATCCCCTGTGTGATGACCTTTGTGTTTTTGTTGACGAGAATTGACATGCTTACCCCTTCGTCAGGTGGTGTGGCATTTCGTGTTTACCCTCGCCTGGCTGCGCACATTTCCTGGGGAGGGAGTGCAGCTTGTTCAGGCGAGGCTGGGTTCGATGCCCTTGCAGGCAACCAACAGTTCCTTCACCGCGTCGACCGAAACCTGGAGGAAGCCCTTCGCCTCATCGTCCAGTTCGACCTCGACAACCTTCTCGACACCGCCAGCGCCGATCTGGACGGGAACGCCGACATAGAGATCATTGACGCCATATTCGCCGTTCACATAGGCGGCGCAGGGCAGGATGCGCTTCTGATCGTTCAAATAGGCTTCGGCCATCGCAATGCCGGACGCGGCAGGCGCATAGAAAGCCGAACCGGTTTTCAGCAGGCCGACGATCTCGCCGCCGCCAGAACGGGTGCGCTGTACGATCGCGTCGATACGCTCCTTGGTGGAGAGACCCATCTTGATGAGATCCGGCACCGGGATGCCGTTGACGGTCGAATACTGCACGACCGGAACCATGGTGTCGCCGTGGCCGCCGAGCACGAAGGTGTTCACGTCGCGGATCGAGACGCCGAACTCCCACGCAAGGAAGGTGCTGAAGCGCGCCGAATCGAGTACGCCCGCCATGCCGACAACTTTGTTGTGCGGAAGGCCGGAGAATTCACGCAGCGCCCACACCATCGCGTCCAATGGGTTGGTGATGCAGATGACGAAAGCGTTGGGGGCATAATTCTTGATGCCCTCACCCACCGCCTTCATCACGCCGAGGTTGATACCGAGCAGGTCATCGCGGCTCATGCCGGGCTTGCGGGGAACGCCGGCGGTGACGATGATGACGTCCGCGCCTTCGATGTCCTTGTAATCATTGGTTCCGGTGATCTTCGCGTCAAAACCCTCGACCGGGCCGCACTGCGAGAGATCAAGCGCCTTGCCCTGCGGCACGCCTTCTACCACGTCGAACAGCACGACATCGCCCAGCTCTTTCTGAGCGGCGAGGTGCGCCAGAGTACCACCAATATTGCCAGCGCCGATAAGCGCGATCTTCTTGCGTGCCATGCAGTCAATCTCCTTACGTCACCGGGCCTCGCCGGCAAAATGAACCGTGCTCGCTTAGGCCGAATTAGTTAAGGATTCAACAGCGCATTTACAGGGAAAGCAATTATCTTTGATATTGCGAAGTAGTTGCAATAAAGAGTATGATTACTATTCGCCATGCCCCTTGGCGAGATAATCATCCGATTGCATCTCCATCAATCGCGACGCGGTTCTCTCGAATTCAAACGCCCCGTCACCGACAGGATATAGAGCATCAGGCTCGGCCTCGGCACTGGCAAGTATTTTGACCTTATACTCATAGAGCGCATCGATCAGCGTGACGAACCGTGCAGCCTCGTTACGGTTTTCCGGACCCAGTAAAGGAATGCCGACAATGATGACGGTATGATAATGGCGGGCAATAGTCAGAAAGTCGCTTGCGCCGCGCGCCTCCGCACACAGGCGCTTGAAAGAGAAGACGGCAACACCTTTCAGCGATTTTGGAACATGGATAGTCCGCCCACCAGGGATTGTCAGTTCCTCAGCCGGAACATGTGCCTTATCCTCCGGCGGAAAATCCGTGAGACGGAAAAAGGCTTCGGACAGCGCCCTTGTCGCCGCGTCACCATTCGGCTTTTGCCACAGCTTGGCATTGCCAAGCCGGTCCCGCCGGTAGTCGACTGGGCCATTCAGGCTCATCACATCGAGGCGTTGCTTGATAAGATCGATGAAGGGCAGAAAAAGCTGCCGGTTCAACCCATCCTTATAAAGATCATCCGGCACGCGGTTGGAGGTCGTGACAATCGTGACCCTCTGATCCATCAGCCCGGTGAACAGGCGCGACATGATCGCCGCATCCGCCATATTATTCACCACCATCTCATCGAAGCACAGCACCCTCGCCTCTTCAGCGATGGATTGCACAACGGGTGGAATAGGATCACCGCTCTCGGACTTGCGCGCTTCCCGCAGCCGTTCATGCACATCCAGCATAAACTCATGGAAATGCGTGCGCCTCTTGCGCCTGATCTGAACGGAGTCGAAGAACAAATCCATCAGCATGGACTTGCCGCGTCCTACCCCGCCCCAGAGATAGAGGCCGCGCGGCGGCTCTGGCGGTTTGCGCAGCAGCTTCCATAAGGTAGAGCCTCTGGGCGGCGCTGCCTCCAATTCCTGCTGCAAGATCGAGAGCCTTTCGGCTGCGGCAGCCTGGTCCGTATCTGCGCGCAGCTCGTTCGCAGCTATCAGACGACGATAATTTTCAAGGACATTCACGTGCGGGGAACCTTACGTAGCACGCCGTTTGCCGCCAAAATCAGTTCGCCGTGCTGGAATAAATCCAGGCGCACAAATTGCATACGCCGCGTCTCTCTTAGCAGCTGCGCCATCCCATCAATTGGCGCGTCAAGTTTTCCACCTGCGGGGTAATCGAGATTGACGGAGACAGTGACAGTACTGACCGGGAGATCGAATGGCTCAACAAAGATACCCATGGCAGTTTCCGCATAAGACGCCAGAAAACCGCCATGCAACCCACCCAGGCTATTCCCAGCCCGCGCAGGAGGCGTGACCGTAAATTCTATTTGATTTTCATCCAGCCGCCTGAATTTGACGGGCGGCCATTGCTCAGGCCAAACGCCTTTCCCACTATAATCCCAGAGTGACCATTCAGCCAGATCCTCGGCACCAGCGGGACCGCCATTATCGCTCAGAGTTGGCGCTCCACCATCATCTTCTTGGTCTCGGCGATCGCCTTGGCCGGAGACAGACCCTTGGGACAGACATTGGCGCAGTTCATGATCGTGTGGCAACGATAGAGGCGGAACGGGTCTTCCAGCTCATCCAAACGCTCGCCGGTGAACTCGTCGCGGCTATCCGCCAGCCAGCGATAGGCTTGCAGCAGGATCGCCGGGCCGAGGAACTTGTCGCTGTTCCACCAATAACTGGGGCAGCTTGTCGAGCAGCAGGCGCACAGGATGCATTCGTACAGGCCGTCGAGCTTTTCACGATCTTCGGGAGACTGGAGCCGCTCCTTGCCCGAAGGCGTGGTCGAGACCGTCTTCAGCCAAGGCTGGATAGACGCATATTGCGCATAGAAATGCGTGAAGTCCGGCACCAGATCCTTGATGACATCCATATGCGGCAGCGGCGTAATCCGCACCTCACCCTTGCAATCCTCGATCGCGGTGGTGCAGGCGAGTCCGTTCTTGCCGTTGATGTTCATCGAGCAGGAACCGCAAATGCCTTCACGGCAGGAACGACGGAAGGTGAGCGTCGGATCCTGCTCGTTCTTCATCTTCAAGAGCGCGTCGAGCACCATCGGGCCGCAATTGTCTAGATCGATCTCGAAGGTGTCATAGCGCGGGTTTTCACCCGAATCAGGGTCGTAGCGATAGACCTTGAAGTTCTTTACGTTACTGGCGCCCTCAGCCTTGTGCACCTTACCCTTGACGGTAATCTTGCTGTTTTTTGGAAGAGTGAAAGTCGCCATATTCCCTGAACCCTGATGAATCTGCCGGTCTAGCCTAAGCCATGATTGCGCCCCAGATAGCAAAGATTGCGAAAAGGTCTAGGGTGCAATGCGCAGAACCACAGATAGTCGGCTGATAATGGCAAAAATCCTCACCCGGCCAGAAAGAGGTTTCCCCAAATGGTGCAGCTATCTATAAAGGCAACTCTCAGATAGGCTAACATCACAAAACCAATATGTCCGCCATTCATGTTTTCATAATATCCTGGCGGGGTCAGCATAATCGAGCCGCCCATATAGCAAAATCTATAGACGGAGCTGCTGACAACATATCGATAGTATATTCAGACCCTGACAGTGCGCCAGAGGCACTAAACGGGCATAATCTTATCCATCGCGATGACAGCCTTTACTGGGCAGACAAATTTCAGGCATGCATCGAACACTGCAAGCCTGACGAAATCATGCTGGTCATTCATGCAGATTGCCAGTGCGATGATTGGCCCTCTGTAGTCACACGCTGCAAGGCTGCTTTCGAGAAATATGCCGATCTGGGAGTATGGTCACCGCGCCTGACTGGTACGCCGTGGAGGCTGGAGCGCACACGCATGCGCCGCATCCCAGACAGCAATTGCAGCGTTGTCGCTCAAACCGATGGGATTGTATTCGCGCTGTCTCCCTCGCTGTATGATCGGATGAAGCGGCTGGACTATAACAACAATCTATATGGCCTCGGCATAGATTGGCTATTCATCTGCGCCACTTATGCGCAGGGCAAGTTGGCTGTCGTCGATGAAGGAATTCTGGTTCGCCATTGTGTAACAAGAGGCTATTCTACGGAAGATGCGCGAGCGCAAAAGCGCGCCTTCCTCACCCAGATGACGCCAGATGAATACGACGCCTATATGCGCCTAAAAGGCCATATGCATAAAAGACGCACACCCAGCAAAATTCTCTATTTTTTCGAACGAATGGCTCCCAGAAAAACGCTCTACAGCTAGTCTGCCAGAACTATTGTATCAGTGCATGTGAGCCCCTGTCCTACATATAACCAAATAGGTTAATGGCGGTCTCTAAACAGGAGACTCACATGCCTAAAATATCAGAATTGATCGGCTCACTCTTCGACAAGGAGGGTGGCTATGTTGATCATCCTGCTGACAGAGGCGGGCCTACCAACTGGGGTATCACGGAAGCGGTTGCCCGGAAAAACGGATATAAAGGTGATATGCGCGCCCTGCCTCGCGCTGAGGCAGAGAGGATATATCGCGCCTGTTACTGGGAGCAGCCGCATTTCGATATAATCGCTCCCCTAGCAGCAGAAATCGCAGGCGAGTTGTTCGATGCCGGTGTGAATATGGGTGTAGCGGTCGCAACGCGCTTTCTTCAGCGGGCTTTGAATGCGCTCAATCGCAACGGGCAAGATTATCCCGATGTTACGCTCGACGGTTTGATTGGTCCGTCAACAATCAGCGCACTCAAGAGATACCTCTCCAAGCGCGGCTGCAGGGGAGAGATTGTGCTGCTCAAGGCCATTCAGGCATTGCGCGGTGAACGCTACATCGCGTTGACCGAAAACCGCCCTGCCAATGAAGCATTTGCCTACGGATGGCTCGCGAACAGGATCGCGTAAGTCGTTACCGCTGCGCTATTTTCAAGGAAATGCCATGCCTATTTTTGAAACACTTCTAAGCCCGATCACCGCTCTCCTCGACAAGATCATTCCCGATCCGAGAATACGCGATGCCGCCAAGCTGGAGCTTCTAAAGCTGCAGGGCACACAGGAGCTGGAAACATTACGCGTCCAGTTTTCTGCAATTACAGCAGAGGCACAATCCGCTGACACGTGGACCAGCCGCGCACGTCCGACATTTCTCTATGTGATGTATGCCCTGTTGCTGTGGTCGCTGCCGATGGGACTGATCGCCGCTGCCGCGCCCGACATAGCCCATGCAATCTCAACCGGGATGAATAGCTATCTCGCAGGCATACCTGAGCCACTCTATGCGCTCTTTGGCACAGGCTATCTGGGCTACACCGCCGCGCGCACCTGGGGCAAGGTTAAAGGCGGCGAGAAATGACGGGTCGCTCGGCTCTTTAACCGACCTTCTTGAGACTGCGCGCAAACATGGCGGCCTTGCTTACATAATGGGCCGCCGACTGGCGCAAACCCTCGATTGTTGCCTCGTCCAGTTGGCGGATAGCCTTGGCAGGCACGCCTACGATCAGGCTTCCCGGTTCAAAAGTCTTGCCTTCCGTCACCAGCGCGCCCGCACCAACGATGCAATTTTCAGGAATAACAGCGCGGTTGAGTATGGTTGCGCCCATTCCAATCAGGGAATTGTCGCCAATCGTGCACCCGTGCAGCATAACATGATGGCCGACAGTTACTCCTTCGCCGACAGTGCATGGAATGCCCTCATCGCTATGAAGCACGGATTGCTCCTGAATATTGCTCCGCGCGCCGATAGATATGCGCGTATTATCCGCCCGGATCACCGCGCCGAACCACACGCTCGCGTTTTCAGCCAGCACCACATCGCCGATCACATCAGCAGAGGGCGCAACCCATGCAGAACCATCCGCTGGCAGCTGAGGCGATTTGCCGTCAAACTCATATAGCGGCATGGCAGCGCCCTCTCATTTGTTGGCAGATTTGGTGGAGCCGAGGGGGATCGAACCCCTGACCTCGTCATTGCGAACGACGCGCTCTCCCAGCTGAGCTACGGCCCCAAGGCGCCCGCCTATAGGCGACGCTCTCAGGCATGGCAATGGCAATTTGCTCTTGAGAGCGAGTGGATGATTGCAAGCAAATCCGCTTTTATTGTGAAAAGCCGACACCCAGAAAATCAGGAACCGGGCCATTCCAGGCGCCATCTTCCGGCGTGCCGTCTACATCCTGGAAGCGGGGTTGACGCGCCTGTGAGCGGCCATCATGCGCCCTATCTTCGCGTGGACGATCTTCACGGGGCCGGTCCTCGCGGGCGCGCGGCTCTCTCGGGCGTTCTTCGCGTGATTTCTCGCCGCGTCGTGCTTTGCTGCGCATCTTGGCGGGTTCTTCACTGACTTCAGCGTCGCTCTCGCCCGCTGCTCGAGCAGCATAATCGATTGAGGTGCCGATCAGCTTCTGAATGTTGTCGATTGCCTCTGCATCTTCCTTCGTCACGAAGGTGTAGGCGACGCCCTTAGCCCCTGCCCGGCCTGTACGTCCGATGCGATGCACATAGTCATCCGGGTGCCACGGCGCATCGAAGTTGAACACATGGCTGACGCCCTTGATGTCCAGCCCGCGCGCGGCGACATCCGAGGCGACGAGGATCGTCACATCGCCGGTCTTGAACCGATCGAGTTCGGCAAGGCGCGCGCCTTGGTCGATGTCGCCATGAATTTCACCGCTTGCAAAACCATGTCGCTGGAGGCTCTTGTTCAGTTCCCGCACTGTCGTCTTGCGGTTGCAGAAGATGATCGCATTGGTGACACCCTCGGCGCGTAACAGATCGCGCAATACTTCGCGCTTCTTGCGCGCATCTACCTTCACCAGCCATTGGGTGATATTGGCGGATGCCGTGGCAGGCCGCGCCACCTCGACATATTTGGGATTAGAGAGAAATTTGTCAGCCAGTTTCTTGATCGGCGGCGGCATCGTTGCGGAGAACAGCAGAGTCTGGCGCGTGGCGGGCAGCTTGGTGCAGATATTCTCGATATCCGGGATGAAACCCATGTCGAGCATCCGGTCCGCCTCGTCGATCACCAGCAGCCCGCATCCGGTGAGCAGGATATTGCCGCGCTCGAACAGGTCCATAAGGCGGCCGGGCGTGGCGATCAGTACATCGACGCCCTTTTCGAGTGCCTTCACCTGATCGCCCATCGATACACCGCCAATTAGAAGCGCCATGGAGAGCTTGTGATATTTGCCGTATTTCTCGAAATTCTCGGCCACCTGAGCTGCGAGCTCGCGCGTCGGCTCCAGAATCAGGCTACGCGGCATACGGGCGCGACTGCGGCCATGGGCCAAGATGTCGATCATCGGAAGGACGAAGCTGGCTGTCTTGCCTGTGCCTGTCTGCGCGATGCCGATTAGGTCCTTCATCATGAGCACTGGCGGGATAGCTTGCGCCTGAATAGGAGTAGGCGTGTCATAGCCCGCCTCTGTTACGGCTTGCAGCAACTCATCAGACAGGCCGATATCGGCAAATTTCATTCAAATTCCGGGATAACTGGCGCGGCGACCGACGGGACGCCTCTTCAGGCCGCGCCCATGCGCAACTTGGGGCCGAATGTCAAGGAAATCCCTTGTTCTGGTGCTCGCGACAGCTTTTCCAGCTTCAATCGTCATCCGGCACAAGCCGAACAAGCTTTCTGATAAGGCAATCCGCGCCGCTTCTCGCCAGCACCTTGTCACGTCCTGCGCATAACTGCCCATCAGGGTTGGGTTCGATGTAAAAGCCTGAATAAAGCGAAGCAGGGCTGCATTCCCGCTCCAGCAATGCGCGCATCCGTTCCGGCCCGGGGCGCAGCATCAGATCCACGCCACGCGGAGAGGTTATAGCGGCACTACGAACGCGACGCAGCGGAATACACTTAGGCCCCTTATGCTCTTCCCACTCGATCGGAGCCACCGCAGAAGGTGGAGGTGGCGGCGGAGGACGCATCATGGGCACCCGGATGATGACCCGTTGCTCGATGGTCAGCTGAGCCAGCTGATCATCTGGAGCTGCGATTGCGGCGCGAGGTTCTGCCACATAGGCGTTGCCATCTGGCGCATATGTGCTCAGCAACAGAAGAGAAAACAAAAGTGACGCCACTCGCAATCCATAATTCACAGCCTGTAGGGTGATTTGCATAATTTCAGGCGGTTGAACAACAGGTGAATTGGCGCGATATATCGAAGCTATGACACAGACACTGCCTCTCGATGAATTTGCGCGCATTCTCGGCCCGAAAGGGCTGATCACGGACCCGGACGATATCGCCCCCTGGGTGAACGACTGGCGCGGGCATTATCACGGCAAAACATCGGCAATTCTCAGCCCTGCATCGACAGAAGAAGTCGCCGCCTGCGTGCGGCTCGCGGCGGAGCATGATATTCCGCTGGTGCCCCAGGGGGGAAATACATCGATGGTTGGCGGCGCGACTCCTCCGGCGGATGGCAGCGCGCTCATCCTCTCGCTGCGCCGGATGAACCACATCCGCAAGATCGACACAGCCGCCAATCAGGCCGTGTGCGAAGCCGGCGTCATTCTATCTACCCTCCATGACGCCGCGGAAAAGGCTGGCCGACGCTTTCCCTTGAGTCTTGGTGCTAAAGGCTCAGCCACCATCGGCGGGCTCATCTCCACCAATGCAGGTGGCACGCAGGTATTGCGCCACGGCACGATGCGCGGGCTAGTGGAAGGTATCGAAGCAGTTCTGCCGGACGGCAGCATCTACAACGGCCTTGCACCACTCAAAAAGGACAACCGCGGATACGACCTCAAGCAACTCCTCATCGGCGCCGAGGGAACGCTGGGCATTGTAACCGCCGCGACGCTGAAACTCGTGCCGGAAATCACTGTCGGCACGACTGCATGGTTCGGAGTCGGCTCGCCGCATGAAGCATTGAAGCTGCTGCGCACGCTTGAAGCCCGGTTGGGGCCGATCATCGAAGGCTTTGAGGTGATGGCGGCGGAACCCGTGGGCTATGTCATGGCCCATATACCGGATTCTCGCCCGCCTCTGGCTAACCCCGCCCCGTGGAACGCGCTGGTGGAGTTTGATCTCTCCAGCTTTGGTGAAGAGGCGCGCTCGCGGCTAGAGTCGGCGCTAGGCGAGATCATGAGCGACGACAGTCTGGGCGTGATTGACGCCGCACTGGCGCAAAACGAAGCCCAATCCCGCGATTTCTGGCGCATCCGTGAAACCATACCCGAGGCAGAGCGCTCTGCTGGCTTCCCGATACCGTTCGATATCAGCGTCCCGATCAACGACATGCCGGATTTCATGATCAATGCGGCTGAAGCCTGCGTCTCCCGTTTCCCCGGCACGACTGCGACATCCTATGGACATTTGGGAGATGGAAACGTGCATTTCCATGTCCGCGCACCCAAGGGAACAGAAGATACCGCAACTTGGCTGCGCACCACTGGCGCCGAGATTCGCCACTTCGTCCATGATATGGTTGTATCCGTGGGAGGATCGATTTCCGCCGAGCATGGCATCGGTCAATCGAAGCGCGCTGAGCTGGTTCGCCTTTCACCTCCCGCCCGCATGGCGGCCTTGCGGGCCATCAAAGGCGCACTCGACCCAAAAGGTATCATGAACCCCGGCAAACTCATCTCGCTTGCCAGCGAGGCCTGAGCGCAGTATCCGCCGACACACGACATAAAAGTTTCAAAATTCCGGGGCAGGGCCACGGATCAGTTTTTAGTGGAGATATTTCATGGCAAGCGCCCCACAGGCCAATAATCTGCCGATTTTCTATAACGACCTCGTTCCCTTGAACAGCAACGAACACGCCAAGCTGCGCCTCAAGCCGGCCGACGCCGCGCCTTTTCTCAAGGATCAGCACGCCGTTCCGCTGACCGTGGACGAGTTCGTTGTCGCCCAACGTTTCGTGCCGATCATATTCTCGGCAGGCGATGAGCCGGTTCCGCTTGCGCTCATGGGTCTCAATGAAGGCATCAACACCTTCCTCGATGAGGATGGCAAGCTACGCGGCAATGCTTATGTTCCCGCTTATGTGCGCCGCTATCCGTGGATGCTTGCAAAGCTGCGCCCGGATAATGACGAGCTGTCGCTCTGCTTTGACCCGACCTCCGACACGTTGGGCGAGTATGAGGACGGCGAGGCGCTGCTGGACGATGGCAAGCCGACGGAACTCACGCAGAACATCCTCAAATTCTGCGAGGATTTCGAGACCGCCGCGCATCGCACCAGCCAGTTCATGAGCGAACTCAAGGACATGGATCTGCTGATGGATGGCGAAGTCGCCATTCAGGTTCCGGGCAATGAGCAACCATTCGTTTATCGTGGCTTCCGCATGGTGAACGAGGAAAAGCTCCGCGATATGCGCGGCGACCAGCTCCGCAAGATCAACCAGAGCGGTATGCTGCCGCTGATCCATGCGCATCTCTTTTCGCTTCAGCTGATGCGCGATATTTTCCAGCAGCAGGTCGAACAGGGCAAAATGCCTCAGGTCAAGGCACCCGAACCAGTAAACTGAATCAGAGCCGTTTCCAGCAAACGGAACTGATATCACTTGTGAATAAATATGAACCCGGTCTGTATAGAGTTACAGGCCGGGTTTTTATTTCACCCTAAGGCATAAATTTTACCACCAAATCAGGTGAATTCTTTCTGCGTGAGAGGTTGAAAATTTACCGTACATGGCCTATTTGAAGAATGTGTAGGCGCCTGTTCCCCTTTCGGGTGCTTGCATGATGCCTTCCCTTGTGAAGGCGTCTCCTCCCTGAACCTGGCCACCCTATGCGATACGCATAGGGTGGTTTTTTATATGCGTCCCATGGCGTTTCCCGCGCAAAGCTTAGTACTTCAGGCTATCACTCGGCCGCGACCGGCATTCCCCTGCCCCGCAACTCTTCAGTCAATGTAGCGACGATATCACACAGCATCGCGCGCATCGCGTTCAGCCCAGCTCCCGGCGCATCGAGTCGTTCATCCAGATAGAGGTCGCGAGAAATCTCGATCTGGAGGGCATGCCTGCCAGCACCGGGTCGTCCATGCCGCTCGGCAATATAACTACCCGGATACGGATGATTGACTGCGGCAACCAAACCATACCGGGCGATCACGCTGCGGGCTATCTCAGCGAATCGGGGTGAGGCACTGGCACCGAAGCGATCTCCTATCACCACATCCGGTCGCTGGCTGGCTGAGAATCTCTCCCGATCAAGCGGTGGCATCGAGTGGACATCCAGCAGAAGAGCTTCGCCATGCGTATCGCGGATACGCTTCATCTCCCGCTCCAGGCTTGCATGATAGGGCGCATGAATCGAAGCGATGCGCGACTGCGCCTCTGTCCAAGGCAGGGAATGACACCACAATGCCCCGATGCGCGGCAGGCTGCGCGGAAAGAGGCCGAGTCCACCACGAGATTTAGCGGTTTCGATAATGGCATGCGAATGGGGAAGTCCGGCGATAATGCGACGGTCAATATCACGCGGATCACGGTTGAGATCGATTACAGCGCGGGCGATTCTGGAAACGATTACCCCGTAACCCTGGGCAATCAGGTCTGTCACCAACGCATCGGCATGCCGGTCTTCCAGTTTTGAAAGCACGCTGAAGGGAACAGCGCTGCGAAACTTTTCACTATCCGGATAAAATCGCCCCGCATGAGGAACAGAGATAAGCACGGGAACCAGCGGATCGGATGGACCATAGAAGTCGAAAGGCTCGCCGGTCCCAACCTCGCCTGCATCGTTTTCACCCGCCATACTGCCAGTCATGCGCGATTTTTTCTCCTCGCGGTTCCGGAAATTAAGCCCTTATCCATAAAAGATAAGCATAATCGCTCCGTCATTGACAGTGCGATATGTCATTGGCACCATTTTGGAAGAAAACTGAATAGGGGTGGCTGGATCGATGATCCGTATCTTGCTGGCAGAAGATGATGATGCGATGCGGCAGTATCTCGCCCGCGCGCTGGAGCGTTCAGGTTATGATGTCGTTTCGGTCGATCGTGGCACAGAGGCGCTGCCCCTGCTCGAGCATGAGAAGTTCGACCTGCTGCTGACCGACATCGTAATGCCCGAGATGGACGGCATCGAGCTTGCCCAGCATGCCGCCAAGGTCGCGCCGGACATGCGCGTGATGTTCATCACTGGCTTTGCCGCAGTGACACTGAAGGCCGGCAAGGCGGTGCCGCAGGCGAAGGTGCTCTCCAAGCCGTTCCATTTGCGCGACCTTGTGCTGGAAGTCGATCGCATGTTCGGCCTCAGCAGCGCCAGCGGGCTTTAGTCCGCTACGAACAGTGGATAGTCGCTGGACAATTGCCGGAACCTCACCGCAAAGGCCGCCTCCAGAAGTTCGGAGGTGAGCACCTGCGCGGCAGGACCATCGGCAAGCAGCGCGCCATCCTTCATCAGCAGCATATGGTCGGCGATGCGCGCGGCGTGGTTTATATCATGCAGCACGACGACTACACCCGCCCCCTGCTTCGCACATGCTGACAGACGCGCCAGCACCGCGAGTTGATGCGCCGGATCGAGGCTCGCCAGCGGCTCATCCGCCAACAGCCATTCCGGTTCCCCGGCCAACACACGCGCCAGCAACACCCGCGCCGTCTCTCCACCAGAAAGCGAAAGCACAGGTCGGTCCGCCAGATGCGCGACATCGGTTGCGATCATCGCCGTTTCGATAGCATTTCTACCATGGTCCGGCTCTCCACGCGCCATACGTCCAAGCGCGACGAGATTGCGTGCGCTTAAATTCCAATGCACCTCGCCCTTTTGCGGCAGAAAACCGATGCGGCGGGCTCGCTCTTTTGGTGTGAGCGCTGTGAACGGCATATCGTCCAATGACACAATGCCCGAGTGCGACATTTCCACACCGGCTAGGCAGTGCAGCAGACTACTCTTACCCGCACCATTGGGGCCGAGGATCGCAGTGACCGAGCCACGACGCAAGCATCCGCTGACGCCACGCAGGATAGCGCTTCCGCTCTTCCTGAGCGTCACATCCGAAAAGCGCAGATCATTGTCCGGCATCAGGCAAGCTCCCTGCGCATTTTAAGCAGCAGAGCCAGAAAAAACGGCGCACCGAGTACCGACATCATCACGCCGAGCCGTATCTCGCTCGCAACCGGCGCGATCCGCACCACCATGTCCGCCACGACCACCAGCAGCGCACCCGCAAGAGCCGAGGGGATCATCAAAGCCGAGGGGCGATGCCCCACCAATGGGCGAACCATATGTGGCACCATCAGGCCAACGAAACCGATCACACCCGCCACTGCGACCGATCCACCCACACACAACGCGATCCCGCCGATCAGCACCCGCTGCAACCGCGCCATATCGACTCCCATAGACCGCGCCGCAAGATCACCGAGACTCAGGGCGTCGAGATCAGCGGCTTTGAGCATGATGAGCGCCATCCCCACGATCACCAGCGGCAAAGCGATCAGCACATCGTGCCAGCTGCGGTCGGTCAGCGCGCCCATCAGCCACGTGATGATCTCCGCGCTGGCGAAGGGCGTCGGCGCAAGATTGATGACAAGCGCCGTCAGCGCGCCCGCGAGACTGGAGAGCATCACGCCCGCCAGCGTGAACAGGATCAGGCTGCCCGACCGACCCGCGAGCAGCATCAACAACCCCGCCCCCAGTGCCGCCGCAATAAGAGCGAAAAGCGGAAGCGCGAATGGTACGCCCGCCAGCCCAAAGAATATGCTCAATACCGCGCCCAGAGCCGCGCAGGCCGATATACCGAACAGCCCAGGGTCCGCGAGTGGATTGCGCAAATAGCCCTGCATCGCCGCGCCGGACATTCCCAGCGCAGCACCAATCAGTGCGCCGAGGCAGATGCGCGGCAGGCGCAGCTCTGTAATAATGAGAGACTGAAGGTCGCCCGACAGCCATTCCGCTGGCGCAATCCAGTGCCTGCCTGCCAGCAGCGACATAACCATCGCCGCCAATAATCCGCCTATCAGAGAGAGGTTCAGCCTCATCCCTTGTGCTCCCGCTGCCAGCGAGAGCGTATGGCAACCAGATGATCCGCGGTATCGATGATCGTCGGTCCCGCGCAGTGCAGCAAGCGCGAAGGGAACTCCGCGATCATGATCCGCGCCCCCGCCTTTGCCAGCACGGGATTACGTGCATCGCCACGCGCGGCGCCATCGGATTCCATCCCCGCCGAACCGGTCATCACTATGTCTGGCGGATCGAGCAATAACTGCTCGACCGAAACCATATCCCATTGCGCAAGCTTCATCTCTGCGCTGGCGCTGCGGAAACCGGCATTGCGCAGTAACTCGTCGGCTAGGGTGCCGCTACCAGGCACCAGCCCCGCATCCTGCCAGATAAGCGCGCTCGGCTGATGGCTTGTGCTACTTCTCATGCGGGCAACAGCCTGCCCGATACGCTGGACGAGCGCCCTGCCCCGCTCCGGCTGGCCGATCCGCGCAGCAATTTGGGCAATTTGCGCCTTGCTCTCGGCAACCGTTGCGGGAACACTAGTACTCAACAGCGGAACGCCCATGCGCTTCAATGCACTGAGCGTTTCCGACGCGATATGCGGACCCGCGATCACCAGATCGGGCCGTGCGGAGAGCACATCCTCTGCCGTATCCCCTACCACAGGATGGGCCAGCGCCCATTCGAGTGGAACCGAGGTAGCGCGCGCATCTTGCGAATAATGGCTGATCGCAGCGATCTGGCCCGGCGCGGCAACTTCACGCAGGATCGCGTCCACGCACGGGTTCATCGAGACGATGCGGCTGGGCGCGCGCGAAACCGGTTCGTGCCGCTCGTCTGATTGTGACGGTGCGTAGCAGCCGGGCAGCAGCAGGAGCAAAGAGACTGCAGCAAGCCCCACAGCCCGCTTCCTCAATGCTACCGCCCGGCCCATCATCAGAGCTTCAGCCTGAAACCCGCATAGGCCGCGCGGCCCAACACGCTATAGTCCTTCGCTACCTCATAATCGGTGTCGAACAGGTTCTCGATCCGGCCATACAGCTCCAGATTTTGGGTCAAGGGATAGCTCGCACGGATGCTCGCCAACGCATAGCCATCCAGCGGCTTGGCATTGGCGTTATCATCATAGCTGTCACCCACTATGCGTAGGCTGGCGCCCAGCTTCAGCTTGATCGGCGAGGTCCAGTCGACACTGACATTCAACTGATTACGCGGGCGGCGCGCGACGAGATTGTCGAACGTCATGCCCGGAGATTTGTCGCGCGAGTCGACGAAGCTGTAATTGGCGGCCAGTTCGAGCGTCTCGGTCGGGCGAGCATTCAACTCCAACTCGACGCCTTCCGCCTTCACGCGCTGGATATTCTCCGACTGAAAGGTCATGAAGCTGAACACAATCTGGTCGCGGCTGGTGCGGTGGAAATACGTCGCCGAGAGCCTCAGCTTGCGGTCCATCAAATGCTGCTCGATGCCCAGATCATAGCTCTTCACCGTTTCGGGTGTAAGCGCGACATTCCCGAATGGCATTACCGACTCAGTGAGTGTCGGCGCGCGGAAGCCCTCGGCATAGGTGCTGCGCAGCACCGTCTTGCCACCATTAGGGCTATAAGCGGCATTTGCGCCGAAGGTCGTTTCCGAACCGTAGAGATCATAATCATCATGGCGCACGCCTCCGGTCAGCGTCAGCCCTTTGACCGGGCGCACGATCGCCTGCCCGTAAAAGCTCGTCACCTTGCTGTCGGCCCGATCCGGCCTCGTGCCGCCACCGGCCGGATAGAAAACGGATGCCTTGGTCTTTTCATGCTCGGCACCAAATATCAGCTGCGCGGCTTTCGCAATCTCGAAGCTGCCCTGATATTCATAGCGGTCGATTGTGCCGTTTATGTTGTAAACATTGAAGCTTGTAATGGTGCCGGCCTGAGTGGGGTCTCTTCCGTCACGTTCTATATCTGTGCGAGAGTAAGCAATCCGGCTCTTGAAGCGATCATCCAGCAACGACAATTTTAGCCCTGCATACCCAACAAGCTGATTGTTCCGGCTGTCTGCAACGACATCGGGGGGGGAGCTATAAATATCATCAATTTCAGTTACGCTATGATTATAGTAGCCGCGCAAATCCACGGACAGCGCCTCGTTGAGCGTAATCTCGGCGCGGCCATTGAGCGCGGTTCCTTCAAAGCCGTCCCGCTCCGTACCCGCCTTGATAGTCGAGATACCATCGGTACGCTGATGACCCGCGCCAAAGCTGAAGGCGACTGGGCCACTTGTCCCTGCGATATTGACATTGCCGCGGATGCTATCGTGCGCGCCATATTCCGCCGCCGCACGTATGCCTAAGCCATCTTGCGGGATCGCATTACGCACATTGACCACGCCACCGATCGCCTGGCTACCCCAGACAACCGAGTTTGGCCCGCGCAACACCTCGACCTGATCGACATTGCCGGTGACAAGCGCACCGAAATCGAACGCGCCATTGGGCGAGGAAGGATCGTTGATCCGCACGCCGTCGATCAGCACGAGCGTCTGGGATGAATTGGCGCCACGGATAAACACGCTGCTCTGTGCGCCCGGTCCGCCTGAGCGAACAACGGCTACGCTCGGCACGTCAGCCAATATATCACTGATGAACGCATTCTGGCGGTTTTCGAGCAAATCGCGGTCAATGACTGTGATCGCCTGCCCGACATCGCTGCGCGGTGTTTCGATACCTGTTGCAGTAACGACAATCTCCCCACCCTCGTCGGCAAAGGCCGGAACAGAGGCTAGGGCAATAATCAGGCTGGTATATTTCCAATTTGTCACGGGATTCTCCTTTTCGTGACGGTTGACACACACGCCGTCACGCGAAGGAAATCCCCCCGTTCATCCGATACACCCCGCCCGGCTGAAGAACGACCGCGTCAGGCAGGTCTCCTGGCTCCCGGGTCATCGCCTATCCGCCTCGCCTTCCCAGATTGCTCCAGTGGCATATTGAGGCGGTAGCTCGCCGGTCACAGTTGCGGGGGCAGCGCCAGTTTACGGAAACTCCGCTTCTGGCTTCCCATTTGATCCCGTCTCCGGGAACCTGTCGCGCGGCGGCATATGGATCAAAAGCCGCGCCCACGCAAGCGCACAAAAAAAGAGCCGGAGGACATGCCTCCGGCTCACTATGCGTATCGGTTAAAGGGGGTGAACCAGCGGGCAGAAAAGGGGAATGCCCGCCGGTTCTAACTTAACTTACCAGCGGAACTGGCCGAACAGGCCAAATTCGTCGCGCTTGCTCTCGGTATCGGGAGCAATGCTCGCGGTCTTGAGGTCGCCGCCGGTGAAACCATTCTCACCTGTGTAGTGCTTGTACATAAGAGCCAGATCGACGATCTTCGCCGGGCTATACTGAACGCCGACGTTGAAATATTCGCCCTTCTTTGTCGGCTTGGTGTCCTTATTCGGCTTGATATAGTCATAGCGACCGAACACCGACCACTGCTTGACCGGGGTCACAGAAGCGAAGAACGAGTAACCCTCAGCCTTGTCCTCGGCTGCGGTGGTCTTGATCTTCCAGTTCTTGGCAGTGAAATATTCGCCACCCAGGGTGAAGTCGATATCGCTCAGCTTGCCCTTATAGGCGAGCAGAGCATTGAAGCGGGTCGCTGTGCGATAGAAAGTGTTCGCAAGCTGGTTGGCCTGGGTGTTGTTGCCAAGCTTGCCGGTGTAGCCACCGACCGCGGCGTTGATACCCTTATAGTTCAGAGAGACGCGACCTTCGAGGTCAACCGTCTTCGAGAATTTGGGATCGCGATAGCCAGCACCGTCGACTGCGGCGACAGCGTAGCTGATGAGGCCACCAGCAATGTCGCCACCAACATGCACGCCCCAGTCAGCAGAGGTGCCGAAGCCATGAAGGTCCGCGATGACCTTTTCGAGATGGCGATAGCCATAGATGCCCTCAGCATAAGGAACCCACGGAGTATCCGCTGCGCCCAGACGGACCATCAGCTCGGGACGGAACTTCGCCTGCAGATAGGCCTTCTTCACATAGAAGCCCTTGCCGACGAGGTTGCTGTTATTGTTTCCAATGACATTGTCGATGTCCATCGTGACGTTGCCAGCGAAGATCGGGCTGAACTTGTGGTCAATGCCGATGTAGAAGCGCTTGATCGCAAAGCCATGACCATTGACCGGCTTGGTGCCGTTGGTCTTCTCGGTTTCACCGCTGATGTTGAAATACATACGGCCGCTGATCTTGGTATCCTTGACGCCGTCGACCAGCTTGGCGAGCGAGGAACTGTCCTTCGCGGCCTTGTCTGCGGTCTTCTTGACGTCAGCGACGCTAGCTGCGGCCTGATCGGCTGCGGCCTGAGCTGCAGCGGCTTGGGCAGCCGATTGCTGCACAGCAGCCTGCGCCTGAGCATTGGCGGCGTCCTGCGCATCGAGTCGAGCCTTCAGAGCTTCGATCTGCGCCTTCAGCATCTCGATCTCGGATGACTGGGTGGAAGTGCTCTTCGCCTTTGCGCTCGCCTCAACCGGAGCGGCGGCAATCATCGCGCCAACCGCAACCGTAGCAAGCAACATCTTGGAAGTATTCATTGATAAACCCCTTTGTGGAAGCATCGTTTGGGATGCACAGGCCCCCGCTTTGAGGCCCCTGTCGTGCGGGGTGGCAACTAGGTGAGATTTGTGATGTTACGATGACATGATTGTTACAGTTTTGTTGCACTTACTGCGGGCAACGCACTGTAACAAAACGGTCACGCAACTGTCGCATTTGCGAAATAGTACATCTCTAACGGCGTTGGACACCGGACCTTCCCCGGCAATCGGAGATTCCCTATGTTCAAGAAATTCACTGTCGCGCTCGGCACAACTTTGCTGGCCGCCGGTGTCGTTCAAGCCGCCGACCTTTCAGGCGCTGGCGCCACCTTCCCCGCCCCGGTCTATTCCAAATGGGCCGCTGCCTATGAAGATTATACCGGCAACCAGCTGAACTATCAGGCGATAGGTTCCGGTGGCGGCATCAAGCAGATCAAGGCCAAGACCGTAGACTTCGGCGCATCCGACAAGCCACTGAAGCCCGAAGAACTGGATGCAGCGGGTCTCTATCAGTTTCCCACCGTTATTGGCGGCGTCGTTCCCGTGACCAACGTTCCCGGCCTCCACTCTGGTCGTCTCAAGCTCACCGGTGCGCTGCTGGCTGAGATCTTCCTCGGTAACATCAAGAACTGGAACGATCCCAAGATCGCAGCGATGAACCCCGGTCTCGGCATGCCGAACCTGCCGATTACGGTTGTTCACCGTTCTGACGGTTCGGGCACCTCCTTCCTGTTCACCACCTATCTCTCAAGCCAGAGCCCGGCCTGGAAATCGCAGGTTGGCGGCAACGACTCCGTGCAGTGGCCGACCGGCCTCGGCGGTAAGGGCAATGATGGCGTCTCCGCCTTCGTGAAACAGACGAAGGGTTCGATCGGCTATGTCGAATATGCCTACGCGAAGCAGAACAAGATGCCCTATCTGCTGGTGAAGAACGCGGCCGGTAACTATCCGGCTCCGAATGCAGCCGCCTTCGCTGCTGCTGCTGCCAGCGCCCCCTGGACCAGCTCGCCCGGCAACTATGTACTGCTGCTCAATCAGCCCGGTGCGAACGCATGGCCGATCAGTGGCGCGACCTTCATCCTGATGTACAAGAACCCCAGCAATGCTGCTGCGTCGGCCAATGTGCTCAAGTTCTACGACTGGGCCTATAAATATGGCGATGCCGCAGCGACAGCGCTCGATTATGTGCCGCTGCCCCATGCGGTGAAGGCCATGGTGCGCAAACAGTGGGCAACCTACATCACCGCTGGTGGCAAGCCGGTCTATGTTTCCAAGTGAAACCGATGAGCGCCTTTAATGCAGGGGATGGGGGCATAACGCCTCCATCCCAGTCTTTTGACGGAGAGAGCCAGAAGGCGCGCCCTGCTGTGCGCGGCGCCTGGTTCGATCCCATATTCGAATATCTCTGTCTGAGCGCGGCGACGCTGCTGCTCGTCAGTCTGGGCGGCCTCGTCATCTCGCTTGCGATCGGCGGATGGCCTGCCTTGTCCCATTTCGGCTGGTCCTTCTTCACCAGCACGACATGGAACCCTGTTACCGATGTCTATGGCGCAGCGGGCGCTATTGCAGGAACGCTCATCACATCCTTTGTCGCGCTGGCACTGGCCTTGCCTGTCGCCATTGGCATCGCGGTCTATCTCGTGGAATTCTGCCCACGCCTGATCGCACGACCGATTGCGATAGCTGTTGAGCTGCTGGCGGGCATCCCATCAATAGTCTACGGCATGTGGGGCCTGTTCATCTTTGCGCCCATATTTGCCGAATATGTGCAGATGCCGCTGATGATGAACGCTGCCCCCGGCTCGCTGGCGGAAAAGCTGTTTGCTGGTATTCCTAACGGCGCGAATATCCTTTCCGCCTCGATCATCCTCTCGATCATGATCCTGCCCTATATGGCGGCGGTACTACGCGAGTTGCTGATGACTGTGCCCCCACAGGTGCGCGAAGCCGCCTATGGCTTGGGGTGCACCCCCTTTGAGGTCGTTACCTCCGTCATCGTGCCTTATATCAGCCGCGGCATGATTGGCGTCGTGATGCTCGGTCTTGGTCGCGCGCTCGGGGAAACCATGGCCGTGACCTTCATCATCGGCAATGCGCACGGCTTCCCGGACTCGATCTTCGCCTCTGGTGCCACGCTCGCCTCCACCATCGCCAACGAGTTTACCGAGGCGACCGGAGAGTTGCACACTTCCGCACTGGTGGCACTGGGGCTTGTGCTTTTCATCATCACCTTCTCGGTGCTGGCGATGGCGCGCCTTCTCCTCAGCAGCCAAAAATATTGAGGCGGCCATGATCAGCAGAGATTTTTTCCGCGCCATCCTGAACCGCCTCTTCATTCTGGCCTGCTTTACCGCGACGATTACCGCCATCACGGTTCTGGTCTTCATCCTCTGGTCTCTGGTGGTGAAGGGAATCGGAGGAATTGACCTCAACGTGTTCACGCAGAGCACACCCCCACCCGGCGGCGAGGGCGGATTGCTGAACGCGATGATCGGCTCGCTGCTCATGTGCGCACTGGCAATGGCTATTGCGGTCATCGTAGGCATTTTGGCGGGAACCTGGCTGGCCGAATATGGCGGACATACCCGCTATGGCACAATTGTACGGTTTCTGAACGACGTGCTGCTGTCCGCACCCTCAATCCTCGTTGGCTTGTTCGTTTATGAGCTGATGGTGGTGCCGTTTCATGGCTTTTCGGGCTATGCAGGTGCGGCGGCCCTCGCCTTTCTCGCGACGCCGATTGTGACACGGACGACTGAGGACATTTTGAACCTTCAGTCTCATGCGCTGCGCGAAGCAGGCATCGCGCTCGGTACGCCTAAATGGCTGGTGACGCGCAAGATCATCTGGCGCGCCGCTGGTGCGGGCCTGCTCACGGGCGGTCTACTCGGCTTCGCGCGGATCAGTGGCGAAACCGCGCCGCTGCTGTTCACAGCATTGAACAATCAGTTCTTCAGCGCAGACATGAGCAAACCGATGGCAAGCCTGCCCGCGGTCATCTTCCAATATGCGCTTTCGGCTTACGAGGACTGGCAGCGTCTTGCCTGGGCGGGCGCGCTCATCATCGCGGTCGTCGTACTATCCATCAACATCATCGTGCGCTTTATCGCGCGGGAGAAGATACCCTCATGATCGACTTGGCAGAGCCCGACACCCTGGTGGATTCCATCATGACGGAGCCGCCCTATGACCAGCTGGTCATCGAGGCGCGCAACGTCGATTTCTTCTATGGCAAGAATCAGGCGCTGTTCGGTGTCGATCTTCCGGTGCGCCGCAATGCGATCACCGCGCTGATCGGCCCTTCAGGTTGCGGCAAATCGACGCTGCTGCGCGTGCTGAACCGTATCTACGAGCTCTACCCCGGACAACGCGCAGTCGGTCGCGTAGTGCTGGATGGCGAAGATGTGCTCCACGAGCAGCGCCGTCTCCCCTGGCTCCGCAAGCGCGTATCGATGGTGGTCGAGACCCAGACCGGCGCGGACCCGATCGAAGAAGAGCAAGTGCTGCGTGTCGGCACAGATCTCGCCCGCTTGCGTGCACGCGTCGGCATGGTATTTCAGAAGCCGACGCCGTTTCCGATGTCAATCTATGACAATATCGCTTTCGGCGTGCGCATCTATCACCGCAAATCGAAGGCGGAGATGGACGAAATCGTCGAGACCGCGCTTCGCCGCGCCGCCCTATGGGATGAGGTGAAGGATAAGCTTAACACGCCGGGCCTCGGCCTTTCCGGCGGCCAACAGCAACGCCTGTGCGTTGCGCGTGGTATCGCGGTAGAACCCGAGGTTTTGCTACTTGACGAACCCGCCTCGGCGCTCGACCCGATCTCGACCGCCAAGCTGGAAGAGACGCTGGTGGAGCTGAAGAAGGACTTCACCGTCGTCATCGTCACCCACAATCTCCAGCAGGCAGCACGTATCGCCGACTATACCGGCTTCATGTTCCTCGGCAAAATGATCGAGTTCGGGCCGACGAATGACCTGTTCCTGCATCCGAAATCGGACAAGACCCGGGATTATGTGACCGGGCGATTTGGGTGATTTCGATCCGAAACGCGTCGCTTCGCTGACGTTTCGGATATACCGCACCAGCCCTCTCCCCGCCTGGTTTGAACAAAACGTCCGGGGGACGTTTTGTAAATCTTGGCCGACCTCCCAACGATAGTACCCTATGGGAGGTCGTGTGGGGGAGAGGGCTAGTGCCGCGATGCAAACGGGAAAGTGCCGGAGGTTCTGTTGCCCGGCCCTCCGACTAGCCGCTGGAATCCATTCTGTTGCCCGGCTGGCCCAGCCGCGTTCTTTTAGGGTAATATCAGGGCTTGCGCCCCTCCATTACGCTGCGAGAGCAAGTGCTTCGTTATCGTTGGCACTTATAGGTTTTGAGCCTTGAACGGGTTACTCAGCCCGGGCGAAAATACCGTCTTTCAACACACGTCGATCCTAGTTCGGCCCCGTCAGATACCCCGACGTATCGAGGAATATGGTGGAGCCGCCGGGTACCGCCCCCGGGTCCGCTGCATCTATTACACGGCACAATTTATCGCCATAGCCGGTCGAAACCGGCAAGACGGATATAGTCGTTCCATCGACATATGAAAAGGGCATGGATCGCGAAACCCATGCCCTTCTGCTGAGATATACGTCCGAGAGGATTATTTCTCGAGCTTTTCCTTGGCGGCTTCGCCCGCTTCACGGAACTTGTCGGCCTTCTCCTCAAGAACATCGACCTGATTGTCGACAGCCGCGCTCACATTGTCCGCGCTCTGCTCCAGCTTGTCCGACATGTTCTCAATCTTGTCGGCCTGGTTTTCATATTTGTTCTCGATTGCATCCTGTTGCTTGGAGTCGCAAGCCGAGACGGCCACCAGCATGGATAAGCCTAAAATGGAAATTGCGGTTTTCATCTGTGTGTCTCCTGTTCGAAAGGCGATCGCACAGCCGGGAAAGGCTCAACTGCTACACACGCCTGCGCCATAAACCCACAGATACTCCTTCTGTTCCCGCAACTCGCCGCACATCTATTTCTTAAGCGAGTCCCGTATTTCCCGCAGCAGCAATGTTTCCTCGCTCGGCCCGGCCGGTGCTTCCGCCTTCGGCGCCATCATACGATTCACGCTACGGATCATGAGAAAAATGATGAAAGCGAGGATGACGAAGTTGATGAGGACGGTGAGGAATTGCCCCCAGCCCAACATCGCGACGCCCGCCGCTTTCAGGTCAGCGTAGCTCGCCGGATCACCTTTGAAATCAGCTGGCACCGCGCCCAGTCGAATGAAATTTTTCGAGAAATCCAGTCCGCCCGACAAAGCGCCAATCACGGGCATGATGATATCATCAGTCAGGGACGATACGATCTTGCCGAATGCGCCGCCGATAATGACACCGACTGCCAGATCCATCACATTACCGCGTGCGATGAATTCCTTGAACTCCGAAGCGATAGACATTTTTCTCACTCTCCCCCAAATATGTCAGAGATCCAAAATCTGGCAGGGAACATCCGTGCTGTCCAGCAGTTGAACCGCGCGGGCATGTAAACTAAGTTCACTCCAGTCCAGACACAGGGGATTCCAGCGATGACTATCTCGTGCACCAAAGGCTCTAGAACCATAGGCGTTCGCGCTGCGGTCATCACATTACTGGCGCTGGCGCTTTCCGCCTGTGGCATCAACAGCGTCCCCACTGCTGAGGAGGCGGCCAAAGCACGCTGGGCAGATGTACAGGCACAATATCAGCGCCGTGCGGACCTCATTCCCAATCTTGTCGCGACCGTGAAAGGCGCGGCGAAGGCAGAGCAGGATACACTCACTGCCGTCGTTGAGGCGCGGGCCAAGGCGACCTCCATACAAGTGAGCTCCAACGATCTGGGCGACACCGCCAAGATGGCGCAGTTCGCCGCCGCGCAAGGTGCTTTAAGCCAATCGCTAGGCCGCTTGCTGGCTACAGTGGAGGCGTATCCAGATATCAAATTTAATCAGAACTTTCAGGACTTGCAGGTTCAGCTCGAGGGTACGGAAAACCGCATCTCAACCGCGATCATCAAATATAATGAGGCGGTGCAGGAGTATAACACCCGCGTCCGCACCTTCCCGGACATGATCGGCGCGGCGATCCGCGGCGCGAAGCCGATGGCGCCGTATCAGGCGACCTCGCCCAATGCGGATGTTGCTCCCAAGGTAGACTTCGGCGGCTGACATCCTTTCCATGATGCGCTGGACGCGCCTCTGCTTATGGCTGATCCCATGCCTGCTCGTGCTGCTGCCCGGCATGGCAGGGGCGCAGCAGTTCCCTCAGCTCACGGGGCGTGTAGTAGATGCCGCCAATATCCTCTCAGATGCCGATGAGGTGTCGCTGAACGCAAAGCTCACGCGCCTTGAACAGCAGAGCAAACGCCAGCTCGTCGTCGTAACGATTGCAGACCTGCAAGGCTATGATATCGCCGATTACGGCTTCCGGCTCGGCGATCATTGGGGCATTGGTGACAAGGAGCGCGACGATGGCGCGCTGTTGATCGTCGCGCCCAATGAACGCAAGGTGCGGATCGAGGTCGGCTACGGGTTGGAGGGCATTATGCCCGATGTGGTCGCAGGCCGGATCATCCGCGACACTATCGCTCCCCATTTCAAGCAGGGCGATTATCCCGGCGGCATATCCGCCGGCACCGATGCAATCGTGAAAATCTTGCTTCTCCCACCGGAGGAAGCCCGCAAGCTCGCCGAGCAAGCCAAGCAGGATGAGGAGAACGGCACGCAAAACGGGCAGGTTCTGGTCGCGATCTTCCTCATCTTCATGTTCATCATTTTGCCGATGATTTTGCGCCGGAAGATGGGCCGGGCCTATCGCAACGGTATCGCGCCGGTGATCCTGTGGGGGCCGACTATGGGCGGTGGATCGTCTCGTTGGGGTAGCAGTGGCGGCGGCTGGTCGTCTGGCGGCGGCGGATTTTCGGGCGGCGGCGGCGGATTTGGCGGCGGTGGCGCGTCAGGGGGATGGTGATGGCGAAATTTGCCTTGAGCGATGCCGATCATGAGCGCATCAGCGCAGCCGTGCGCGCAGCGGAAGCGGATACGGACGGCGAGATCGTCACAGTTATCGCCCCGCAATCGGACAGCTATCATGATGTCGGCCTGCATTATGCCGTGGCGGGAATGCTGACCCTGCTGGCGCTGGTGGCTGCCTTTCCCGGCTGGTTCGGCGATCAAGCAGTGGCGCTGTTCGGCGGATGGCAGCATGATCTCCCCGCATGGCGACTGCTGACACTCTTGCTGGGCGCGCAGATCCTCATTTTCCTTGTGATCCGCTATGCGCTCGCGTGGATGCCGCTGCGCCTCGTATTGACCCCATCTACTACCAAGACACGCCGGGTGAGACGTCAGGCCGTCACCTTGTTCCGCGCGACCGCTGAAGGGCGCACGCGCGCCAGTACCGCAATCCTGCTCTATCTTTCCATCGCCGAACACCGCGCCGAAATCATCTGCGACAGTGCGATCAACCAGAGTGTCGCGCCGGAACGCTGGGGCGACGCGATGGCGGCGCTGATCCACGCAGTGCGCGAAGGCCGCACCGCCGACGGCATGGCGGAGGCGATTGCAATGCTGGGCGTGATCCTTGCCGAACAGCGCCCGAAAACAGGCGCCAACCCCAACGAACTGCCCGACCGCCTCATAGAACTTTAACGGAGACCCCATGCCCGGACACAGCGAGCCCGAAATCATGTGGGCAGGGAAATATATTACTGCCAAGAAGGAAGGCCCGTGGGAATATGTCTCGCGCAGCCGCGGCATTCGCGCTGCCGTCATCATCGCGATTGATGAGAGCGGGGAGGACGGCGCGCATCTGATCCTTGTCGAGCAGTTTCGCGTGCCTCTGGGGCGGCCCTGCCTTGAGCTGCCTGCCGGTCTGGTGGGCGACGAGGCTGGCTCCGAGGACGAGGAAGCAGCGGCAGCGGCAATCCGCGAGCTGGAGGAGGAAACCGGCTATCGCGCGACATCGATGCGCGATTGCGGCGACTATTACAGCTCGCCGGGGCTGGTGTCAGAGAGCTTCACCCTCTTCCGCGCCGAAGGCTTGACCCGTGTCGGCGATGGCGGCGGGCATGAGGGCGAGAATATCCGCGTCCACCGCTCCCCGCTGGCGGACATCCACGGCTTCGTCGCCGCCCGCCGCGCCGAAGGCATGGCGATAGACGTCAAGCTGCTGATCGCGCTGGGGGCGGACTTTCTGAGATAATCAGTGCTGTTAAGCGGACGATACCCTCGCCTGCAATGCCGCGATAGCCTCATGCGCGGAGAGCGCCGCGCCTTCCTGCCAGAAACCGATGTAAGAGAGATGCTCTCCGGCGAAGAACACCGGGCCTTCCGGTCGGCATAGTTCAGGATAGTCTGTCTTGCGCGTTTCGGGTGTCCATTCTCCTCCGACACCCATACTCCATTCCGTCTGTCGCCATGATACTGTGACCGGCTTGTCGAGTAGATGACTATTGCCCGGATGCAGCCGCTCGATCACTCCGCGCGATATGGTGAAGCGGTCATCGGCGCTCATCGCCTCATATTTGAGTTCCCCGCCACCGGGATTGAAGCCCACCGAATAGGAGCCGACAATGACGCCGCTAGGCTGGTTCCATCCACCGCTCGGGTACCAGACTATCTCACTCGCCTCTTTGGTCCAGGCAAGGCCGCCGTAAATACCATCCTTCTCCCAGAATCGTGGTGACTGCCACGCCACTTTGGTGCCGGGTATATAAGGCAGCCGGGCGAGCGCCGCTTTCTTGGCTTTGGAGAAGGGCGCATCGAGCTTCGCGACATAAGGTGCTGGCAGCGTGCAGATGCAATAATCCGCCTCCACTTTCTGCCCGTCGGCGAGGGTAACGCTCACCCCCTTACCCGCGTAGCGCAGGCGTGTGACCGCATTACCGAGCCTGACATGTGGCTTCACCTGCTCGTAGAGCGCATAGGAAATCCGGTCCATACCGCCGACCGGCTGGAACATTGGCGCCTGCTGATCGAAGATTTCCTCAAAAATCGGCTCCGGGCCGTACATGCCATGATCCTGCATCTGCTTCAATGTCAGTGGGTCGAGCACTTTACCAGGATTATCATAGCCGCCCGGCAGCGGATCGAAACCGGAACTGGGGCTGCCACGATAGATGCCATCCTTGCCCAGCCTTCCCCAGTCGGAGAGATAATCACGCAGTTGCTCGACATTGACCCCGGTAAGCTCCTGATCGAGCGCATGCTTGTCTATCGCCTTGGCGAGCAACTCCGAAAAGCGCCCGCGCAGATCATTTACCGCCTGACGCTCAGGAATCACCTTGTCGCCAAAATCCAGCCCGGCGGAGCGGTTGACATTGACCATCACCTCCATCGGCACTTTGAGATCGCGCGCATAGCCAAAGATTGCGTGATGATGTGTCGGGATACGCGCTGGGCCTGCGTTGAAATACAGCCCCTCATCGAATGAGCAGGTTTGATCCGGCCTGCCGATCTGTTTGACGACAGTACCGCCTCGCACCGACCATGCGCGCCCGCCGACCCTATCTCGCGCCTCCAGCACGGTGACATCATAGCCAGCTTTCAACAGTTCATAGGCCGAGACCAGCCCGGCAATGCCCGCACCCAATATGACCACCGAGCGGCCTTTGCCCGATCCTGCGGGCAGCTTGGGCGGCCCAGCATAAGCGCGCGGCACAGCGAGCAGGCCCATGTTTTGCATCGCAATATAGACCGCACTGTAGCCGCCGACGCGGCCCAAAGAGGTGAGAAAGCCGCGCCGTGTCCAGTTCATTTCGGTTCCTTTGCCTTGGCTGCGGTCACCTCGATCTCGACCAGCCACCCGGGATCGACCAGACCCGCGACCTGCATCGTCGAACGGGCGGGCTTGTTGGGTTGCGCCTCGGTTCCAAAATAAGCGCTGTAGCCCTTCATCATGCCCGCGAAGTCCATGCGCGGGGTGCCCGGCGGCGCAGTGAGGAACACGCGCATCATCACGACATCACCAAGGCCCATGCCCTGCTTCTCAAGTGCTTCCTTGATCCGCCCGATGACAGAGCGGGTTTGCGTTTCGGTATCCCCAAAGCGTTGCACCGACCCCTGCGGCGCGCTCTCGTCCATCACCGCAGGCACCGTGCCACTGATGTAGACGATACGGCTGCCCGCAGGCACGGAAACACTGGTGGAAATGGGGAACGTGCCTACCCCCTGCCGCTCAATCTTCGCGGGCGCTTTTTGGGCGAAGGCCGCTTGCGGACCTATCACCAGCGCTATCACAGCCGCGCCACATAAAATCGACAAACGCCGTAGCTTCGTGCCACGCCCCATCATGGTCGCCCCCATAATCGCTGCAGGAATTGAGCGAGGCTAACCTATATTCTGACCGGTTGCCAGCGGGAAAACCGGCTTATGCGGCGAGACGAAACTACCGCTCTGCAGCTATCCGCTTAAACACAAGCTCAGCGAAAATTATCCGCGTAAGCCTGTATCTTCAGTGTCTTGGGAGCGGACATTGAGACATGATAAGAGATCCCTTCCCGCTCGGCATAGGCCTTGGCGGCGTCCACGGACGGAAAGGTGAGGCGCAATTGCTGGCGGGTGTCGCCGGAGCCTGCCCAGCCCATCAGCGGATCGGGCCGCTTCGCCTCGGCGGGGTCGAACTCCAGCACCCAAGTCGAAGTGCGCGCCTTGCCGGATTGCATCGCGTTCTTGGGGGTCTGATAGATATGCGCGGCCACTCGATACTCTCCCGATGAGGATGTGTTTTCCTTGGCGCTTTGCCGTGGATTCGTCAAGATTTCCGTTTGGTGCGCAAGGTCGCCTGCGCTTGCCTAGGGTCATCAGGCCAATGATGTTTGGGGTAGCGCCCGCGCATCTCCTTCGCGACGTCCGCCCAGCTTCCTGCCCAGAAGCCGGGCAGATCGCTCGTCGTCTGGATCGGCCGCCCGGCTGGCGAGGTAAGGCTGAGGCGCAGAGCCAAGCGATCCGGTCCGATGGTGGGGTGCTCGGCAAGCCCGAACAGCGCCTGCACACGGATTTCCACCTCCGGGCCACCCGGGCTCTCATAGTCGATCGGCGCGTCATGCCCCAAAGGCGTCACGAAATGCGCGGGCGCGAGTGTATCGAGTCGCTTGCGCCCATCCCAGCCCAGCAAGGTTTCCAGCGCGCCATCGAGCGCCTGACTGTCTATCGCGGAGAGGCGGCGCTTGCCCTCCAAAATTGGAGACAGCCATTCACCGAGACTATCCAGCAAAGCCACATCTCCGATCTCGGCAATGCCAGCGTATCTGGCGCGTCGACGGAGCACGAGCGCGTGCTTCGACCACGGCAGGAGCGCCAACCCATGCGAACGGACCGCTTCCAGCAGTGCCTTGGCGACCTCCTCCACATCGGGCGCATCATCGCCTCCGCTGGCAAGCGTAATCGCACCGAGCCGTGTCTGGCGCAGCGCCTCAACGCCGCCTGTATCCGCGCGAAAGCGGACACTGCGCTGCTCGGCAATGCGATCCGCGAACAGCCGCTCTATGTCCGCCTGATCCAGCGGCGCGGCAGAGAGTATGCGCGCGCCCGCGGCCATGCCCTGCACTTCCCCTACAGCCAGCCATTGCTCGCGCGCCAATGGCGAGGCGGGATCAAGCCGGAAGCCCCTGCCCCCGGCGCTGATCCAGTCTGCGCCGTCAGCGCCGCGCCGTTTCGCCGCCCGATCCGGGAAGGCGAGCGCCAGGCATATTCCTGCGGCATGCGGCTCGTCGGCGTCATGCGCTGCGCCCTCGCCAACCATCCGCGCCCAGCGGGATGAGAGCGTGCGCGCGGATTGCGCCCGCGCTCCCTTTTCGGTCCGCCAGCGCCTCAGCCGCTCACTCATGTCGGCGGATGGGCCGCCCAGCCCACGCTCAGAGAGTAAGGCCGCCACTTCCGCCGCAGTCCGCGCCAGACCGAGATCGCGCGCGGCGATCAGCATATGCGCGATGCGCGGCTCCAGCGGCAGTTTCGCGATGGCGCGGCCATGTGCGGTGATCGCGCCCGCTTCATCGAGTGCACCCAATGCCGCCAGACGCTTGCGCGCCTCGGCAAGTGACGCGGCGGGTGGCGGATCGAGCCAGTTGAGGCTTGCAGGGTCAGCCACGCCCCAGATCAGGCATTCGAGCAGCAGCCCGGAAAGGTCGCGCTCGAGTATCTCAGGCGGGTCATATGGCGCAAGGCCGCCGGTCGCCGCTTCCTCCCACAGACGATAGGCAACGCCCGCCTCCTGCCGCGCAGCGCGCCCTGCCCGCTGCGTCGCCGCCGCCTGACTAACCTTCTCCGTCACCAGCCGGCTCACGCCTGCAGAACGATCATAGCGCGCACGCCGGGTGAGGCCGCTGTCGATCACGATCCGCACACCCGGCACGGTAAGGCTCGTTTCCGCGATATTAGTGGCGAGGATGACCTTGCGCCGCCCTTCCCTGTCAGGCGCGAGGGCGCGGCGCTGATCGGTGGGCTCCAGCGAGCCGTGCAGGCTGTGCACGACGGCTCCGGTCAGCTCCTCCAGTCGCTCCGCGGTACGATTGATCTCCGCCACACCGGGCAGGAAGGCGAGGATGTCTCCCCGCGCCTCTTCGGCAAGTGCACGGCGTATCGTGGCAGCCATCTCGTCCTCGATCCGTTGCTCTGCCCGCCTGCCGATAGGACGCAGTTCCAGCGGGTGACTGCGCCCTTCGCTCTCCACGACCGCACAATCGCCCATCAGACGCGAAAAGCGCGCGCCATCCAGCGTGGCGGACATCGCGAGCAGCCGCAGATCGGGCCGCAACCCGCCCTGCACATCCAATGCCAGCGCGAGGCCGAAGTCGCTATCGAGGCTACGCTCATGCACCTCGTCGAACAGCACGGCTGAGACACCGGCAAGCTCCGGATCGTCCTGTATCCGGTTGCGAAAAATGCCTTCGGTGAGCACGAGAATGCGGGTCTGCGCCGACTGGCGGCTGTCCATCCGCGTCGCATAGCCGATGGTCTGGCCGACATTCTCCCCCGCAAGCTCTGCCATGCGCTCCGCCGCTGCTCTGGCAGCAAGGCGGCGCGGCGAAAGCAGGAGAACTTGCCCCGTACACCAAGGCTCGGCGAGCAAAGCGGGCGCAACAGCCGTCGTCTTGCCCGCACCCGGTGGCGCAACCAACACTGCGCTGCTCTTTGCACGCAACGCAGCCAGCAGATCGGGCAAAACGGCATTTATCGGCAGCGCATCCATCGCCGCAGCTATGCGTGCCTGTCAGGGTCCGTCAATAGGCCCGCGCTATTGCGAACTCGACCGCCTCGACCAGCGCATCCTTCGCCTTGCCGGCCGGGAAGATACCTAGCGCATCGATGGCGCGCTGGCCGTAATGGCGGGCACGGGCAAGCGTATCGTCGATGGCGCCACAATTCTGAAGCAGCTGGGTCGCGTGGGCAAGGTCTTCATCCGACACCTTGTGGCCCGCAATCGCCGCGCGCCAGAATGCCCGGTCTTCCTCGCTGCCGCGCGCATAAGCGAGGATCACCGGCAACGTTACCTTGCCGTCGCGGAAATCATCGCCGACATCCTTGCCCATTGTCGCTCCGTCTGACGCATAATCGATCGCGTCATCGGTGATCTGGAAGGCGATACCGAGGAAACGTCCATAATTGTCGAGCGCCTGCTCCTGCGCTTCATCCTTCTCGGCGACCACGGCGGCGATACGGCAAGCTGCGGCGAACAAAGCCGCCGTCTTGGCGTTGACGATGTCGAGATATTGCTCCTCATCCGTATCGATGCGACGCTGAGCGGAAAGTTGATTGACCTCGCCTTCCGCGATTACTGCAGATGCGCCGGAGAGGATTTTCAACACTTTCAGCGATCCGTCCTCGACCATCAGCTCGAACGAACGGCTGAACAGGAAATCGCCTACCAATACGCTGGCGCTGTTGCCCCAGATGATGTTCGCGGTCTTGCGGCCCCGGCGCATACCCGATCCATCGACCACATCGTCATGCAGCAGAGTCGCGGTATGGATAAACTCGACAGCGGCGGAGAGCTTGTGGTGCCGCGTGCCCATATAATGCACCAGCTCCGCGCATGCCAAGGTGAGCATGGGCCGCATCCGCTTGCCGCCGCCCGCAATCAGATGCCCGGCCAGCTCCGGGATCAGCGGGATACGCGACTGCATCCGGTCCAGAATCACAGCGTTCACGCTGTTCATCCCCTCGGCGACGAGATTCATCAGCGGATCGAGGGAAGGCGGGTTTTCGCGACCGATACGGTGTAGTGTTGCTGTCATGGCGGCGATTTACGCCCTCATGCGCCAAAGGCAAGTCTTAACACTTGCGTCGAGCCGATGCTGCGGCAAAAAGGCGCGTGCATAAGGGAGGCTAGGCGTTGAGCGAATCACTGGACCATTTTCGGCAGAGCATCGACAATATCGACGCGGCCCTGATCTATATGCTGGCCGAGCGGTTCAAGGTCACGCAGGCGGTAGGCCGTTTCAAGGCAGAGAATGCCTTGCCACCAGCCGATCCAGGCCGAGAGGAGCGCCAGATCGCTCGGCTGCGTCAGCTCGCCGAGGATGCGCAACTCGATCCTGTCTTCGCCGAAAAATTCCTGCGCTTCATCATCGATGAGGTGATCCGCCATCATCAGCAGATTGCGGACAAGGCCTAACTTAAACGGCGTTTTCCTCGTCATCGAGCGAGCGGTTTTCCGTTTCCTCGTCCGCGTCCTGCTTCGTGCTGGTGCGATCATGGATCACCTGCGCCATCGCCTCGCCGCTGGCATTGAGCAGCGGAAAGCTGCGGGATTTCTCGATCCATTGCGGCAGCCCGCCCTGTCCCCCGAAGAAGAAATGATAGCCGAGCGAGAAAGCGAGGAAAGCGAGCGTCGCCACGACCAGCCCCTTCAGCGCGCCAAAGCCCGCGCCGAGCACCCGGTCGACCGGGCCGATTAGCGAGGAGCGCACGCCATCACCCACTCGCCCGGCGACAAACTTGCCCGCGACAAAGGTGAGCGCGAACAGCCCAACGAAGGACAATAAGGACGCCGCTGCGCCCGCGCCGATCCAAAGCCCAGCAAGATCAGTCACCGGCGCCAAGAACAACCGCACCGCGATCACCGCCACGCCCCAGGCGACCAGCGACAGGACTTCCTGCACAAATCCGCGCATGAAGCCGGTTACGGCCATTCCCCCCATCAGCAGCAGCAAGGCCATATCGAGCGCGGTCATGCGCGTGCGTTATCCCCGGCCCAGCACCCGGTCAACATATTGTGCAAGGGTGCCATAGCGCGACAGGCGCAACCCCGCCTCTTCACTGGGAAGATTAGCCGGTACGCCTGCCTCCTCGAAACCCAGCTTCTTGGCTTCGCGCAAACGCAGCGAGGCATGGGAAACGGTCCGTATCTCGCCCGACAACGCCACCTCACCAAAATAGACCGCGCCGCTCGGCACCGGACGCTCAGCGAGCGCCGACACCAGAGCCGCCGCGACGGCGAGGTCAGCAGCCGGGTCTGCAATCCGGTAGCCACCCGCGACGTTGAGATAGACCTCGCAATTCGAAAAACTGAGGCCACAGCGCGCCTCCAGCACCGCAAGCAACATCGCGAGACGCCCGCTGTCCCAACCGACGACCGCACGCCGCGGCGTCGCCCCGCTCGCGAGGCGCACGGTCAATGCCTGTATCTCGACCAGAACCGGGCGCGTCCCCTCCAGCGCCGGGAACACGGTAGCGCCTGTCACGCTCTCGGCACGGTCAGTGAGGAACAGGGCGGATGGGTTCGGCACCTGCTCCAAGCCCTGCTCCGCCATCGCGAAAACGCCGATCTCATCCGTGCCGCCAAAGCGGTTCTTCAAGGCGCGCAGAATGCGATATTGATGGCTGCGCTCGCCCTCGAAGCTCAATACCGTATCGACCATATGCTCGAGCACGCGCGGCCCCGCAATGCTGCCGTCCTTGGTCACATGGCCCACCAACACCAGCGCCGTGTTGTTTTCCTTGGCGAAACGGATCAACTCCTGCGCCGAGGCGCGCACCTGACTCACCGTGCCCGGTGCGCTTTCGATAAGGTCACTGTGCATGGTCTGGATCGAGTCGATCACCAGCAGATCAGGCACATCGCCGCCCTGCCCCACCGTGGTCAAAATATCCCGCACTGAGGTCGCACTGGCGAGCGAGACTGGCGCATCGCCCAACCCCAGCCGCCGCGCGCGCAGCCGCACCTGGTCCGCAGCCTCTTCGCCGCTGATATAGGCGACATCATGTCCCGCCCGCGCCATCATCGCCGCGGTCTGGAGCAGGAGCGTCGATTTGCCGATACCGGGATCGCCGCCGATCAACGTCACGCTACCCGCCACCAAGCCACCGCCCAATGCTCGATCGAACTCCGCGATACCGGTAGCGGTACGCTCCGGTAGCGCCACCTCGCTATCGAGCCGGGTCAACACCAGCGCGCGACCTCCCTTTTGCAGATCGTGCCGGGCGGCAAATACCGTGGGCGCAGCCTCCTCGACCAGCGTATTCCACCCGCCGCAATCATCGCACTGCCCCTGCCAGCGCGGAGAAGAGCCCCCGCACTGCTGGCACACAAATGTCTTCTTCGCCTTTGCCATGTTGCCTTTATGCAGAACATTTGCAGAACATCAAGAGGGTATGGCAATGATGCTGGAAACGACAGGGTGCTTCAGGCATTGAAAGGCTAATGTCTCATACTTCACGACACCCCGACACTATCCGGATAGCCAGCTACAACATCCACAAGGCGGTGGGGACGGACCGGCGACGCAGCCCTGAGCGCATTATATCCGTACTGGCGGAAATCGACGCCGACATCGTGGTGCTTCAGGAGGCGGACATGCGCTTCGGCGCGCGCTCGGCAGCACTGCCGTCAGCGATGCTGGAGCTGCATAGCGACTACCGTCCAGCCCCGCTCAATATCCATTCCGACAGCATCGGCTGGCATGGCAATGCCGTCCTGATCCGCAAATCGGCTGAGATTCTGCGTAGTGATATCATCCACCTGCCTTGTCTGGAGCCGCGCGGTGCGGTGCTGGCAGAGATAAGGTTCAGAGGCCTCGATCTCCGCATTTTCGGCATGCATCTCGATCTCTCTGGCCTGTGGCGGCGACGTCAGGCATCCGCTATCATTCATGCGCATGGACTGATGCACAGCCTGCCTACCATCATGGCCGGCGATCTCAACGAATGGAGCGCGACGCGCGGCTGCCTCGCCGATTTCGCGCGGCATTTTCATTTTGCCGATACGGGGAAGAGCTTCCATGCCCGCCAACCAGTAGCGCGGCTGGACCGCATCATGCACTGTGCACAACTGAACGCTGTCGGCGCAGGGGTACATGACAGCCTTTTGGCCCGCCGCGCATCGGATCATTTGCCGATCTGGACCGATTTCGCCGTCAAATAGGCGGGATCAGTCCCCGGTCAGGATGCGATCGACAAGCTGCTTCACTGTCGGCACGAAGCCATTGGAGTAGAACGGGTCCTGCCCGAACTTGTACGCGCCATGACCCGCGAACATCAAGTTTTGATCAATGTCGCCGCCATGCGCGATGTCCTGCAAGGTTTTCTGGATACAAAAGCTGCGCGGATCGGCGAGCCGTCCGGTGGAATTGGTTTCGCTATCCATCCAGCTCGAGAAGGCGCATTGCGACAGGCAGCCCATGCAATCCGCCTGGTCTTTACGGATGATGGCCTTTTCCTCTCCATCCACGAAAATCAATGTGTTATCGGGTGTTTTTAATGCACTATCGAAACCCGAAAGCGCCCACTCCCGTGCACGAAGCAAGTCGCCGCGCGTTACCCAGAAGTTCTTGCCCTTCACGCCCACGTCTAACTGGTGCGTATGGTCCCCCGCCTGCTCTAACGAGAACGCGATCTGGCGCTCCGAGCGCGCTTCCAGATTCTTGAGGAACGGATTGCGCACGGCGGATGAATAAAATCCGGTCGGCGAGAACCGGTGGAGCAGGATATCGCCTTCTTCGAGCTTGGTGAGCTTTTCCTTCCACCCGAGCGGGATCGGGCTTTCCTGCGTCAATAGCGGACGGGTACCAAACTGAAATGCGATTGCGCCCAGCTCAGGGTTGTCGATCCAGTCGTTCCAGTCCCGCAAATACCAAACGCCGCCCGCCATCACGATCGGCACCTCGTCCGAAATGCCGCCCTCGCGCATGGTGTCGCGCAATGCTTTTACGCGCGGATACGGGTCTTCCGGCTTCAGCGGGTCTTCGGCGTTGGAGAGACCGTTATGACCGCCCGCCAACCACGGGTCTTCATAGACCACAGCCGCCAGCCACTCCGCCGCTTTCGAATAGGCGCGCTTCCAAAGTGCGCGGAATGCACGGCCGGAGCTGACGATCGGGAGATAATAGACGCCATATTGCGCGGCGATCTCGGAGAGCTTGTAAGGCATGCCCGCGCCGCAGGTGACGCCAGCGACCATACCCTTGGTGCGCTCCAGCACGCCATGCAGCACGCGTTGCGCGCCGCCCATTTCCCACAGCACGTTGATATTGATCGCACCCTTGCCGCCCGCGATCTCGAACGCGCGCTTCACCTGCTCAACTGCACCGGCAATCGCATATTCGATCAGTTCTTCATGGCGGTCGCGCCGGGTTTTGGCGTGGTATATCTGCGGGATCGGATTGCCGAAGCTGTCATAGCTATCCGCATTCACCGCGGATACCGTTCCGATGCCGCCTGCCGCCGCCCATGCGCCGGAGCTCATATGGTTGGAAACCGCAACGCCCTTGCCACCCTCGACAAGTGGCCAGACCTCGCGTCCGCCATAGTTGATGGGCTTCAACCCCTTGAACACCATTATTGCTCCTGCAACGACCCGGTTGGCACCGATGAAAGGCGGCCTATAGCAAGTTTTAGCAGATGCGCATGGAAAAAGTGAGCGCGTTTACCGTTGGCGCTTTTCCAAGCCGGAAAGCGCTCCCGGGCGGCCCATAGCCTGCTCGTACAGCGCAGAATAGCGAGCAAGCATATCCGCCTCCCCATATTCGGCTACGGCTTTGGCCCTATTTGCCTGACCGAGTGTCTGGCGCAGGGATTCGTCTCCGGTCATTCGCGACAACATCGCACCGAAACGGCCCTCGTCTTCGTCGGATATAATAAACCCTCGATTCTCCGCCGACACCATATTGCGGACATCGCCGACATCTGTCGAAACCACCGGCAGGCCTGCCGCCATCGCCTCGATGAGCGAGATCGGAAACTGCTCGCTGACAGAGGACAGGGCGAAAATATCGAACAGGCCTACATAGCTGGAAGGATTAGGCAGAAAGCCGGGCATAAACACGCGATCTTCGATGCCCAGCGCTCGGGCTTGGGCATGGATCGCTTCCCGCTCCGGTCCCTCGCCGACGATCACCATCCGTACAGATTCTCCAAGTGGGGCAACAGCCCGCACCTGCCGCGGCAGGTTCTTGACCGCGCGTAGGCCCGCGAGCGTGCCGATGACGACCTCATCCTCCCGCTTTACAAAGCCGGGAATGGCGTCAGCGCTTGGCGGCACCGCGTAGGCTGCAACATCGATGCCATTCGCTATGCGTCGGATACGATGCGACGGTTGCGCCCAAGCGCCCAGCGCCACCTCTTCCAATGTCCGCGACGGCACCACCAGCGCACTGGCCCGCGCTAACGCGACCTGCCGGAACAGATTACGTTTGGATTTCAGCCGCTCCGCCTCGTCCTCGTTGAAACCGTCTTCATGATGGATCAGCGGCGGCAGCTTCATGAATGGCGCGAACAGGCGGTGCGCCATCACCCCATCCATCGCACCCCAGTTGTACGACAGGATCAGGTCGAAACCCTGCATATAGCGCGCCCATTGCCGGTAGCGCCGCAGCCCCGGCATTCCGTTCAATGAAGGCGCCGCCTCCATAGGAAAATCGCACGGAACATCATTCGCAATCGCCGCCCGGGCACCCATGGCGTCATGATCTGCACTGATGACCGTATGATGCGCCCGCCCGCCCCAGTGGTTCATCAGCCTTACCGCGCGTGCCTCCTTGCCGCCGAGGTTAAACCCGCTGTGCAGATGAAGAATGCGCGGCAGGGCGCTGTCAGCCACCCGCGAGAACCCGCTCCAGCAGGCGATCTACCGCCGCGATCGACTGAGGCTCGTCCAATGTCGGCGTATGGCCTACGCGCGATATGGTCACGAACTCGGCGCTGTCCCCAATGTCGCGCACCATGCGCTGGCCGGTAGCATCGCTCATCAGGTCGGATAGCGCACCGCGCAGGATGAGGGTTGGTATATCCTTGAATGCCGCCATCACCGGCCACATGTCCACACCCGCCTCATTGCCCGGCACCTTGAACGGCTCGGCGATCCGCATGTCGTAATCAAGCACGATGCGCCCGCTGCTGTTCAAGCGATAGAGCCGCTTTGCCATCGCCAGCCAGTCATCGAGCTTGTAATCCGGGTAATTGGCCGCCTGCCCCTCCGCCAGCGCGCGGGCGGCGTGTACCCAGGTCTGGTGACTGCCGCCGGTGCCCACATAGCCTTTGATGCGGTCCAGACCTTCCTTTTCGATTGTCGGACCAATATCGTTCAGCAGCGCGCCCGCCAGCCTGTCACGGTGCGTTGGCGCCATGATCATCGTCATGATGCCCCCCATCGAGGTGCCTACCGCGACAAATTTCTTGAGCGCGAGGTCAGTGAGCAGCCGTTCCACATCCTGAACATAGGTCAAAGGCACGTATGTCATCGGGTCTTTGGCATAGGCGCTTTCCGCCCGGCCACGCATTTCCGGGCAGATCACCCGCCATTTTCCGGCGTAACGATCCGCGAAGCTCGCATAATCGCGCGCGTTGCGGGTCAATCCATGCAGGCACAGCAGAGGTGGGCGATCCGCATATTCCGCATCCGCCGCGTAATCACGATAATGCAGGCGCAGACCATCCGCCGCCCACCAATATTTGTCTTCATACTGCGCCATACTTGATCCCCGGACATGCCATGCCCCATATTGCGCTATGATTATCTCCCCGCAAGCCGCCAAATACACCCCTGCCCGCGATATTTTGGAGGTCGCCAATATTGGCGACGCTGTGAAGCCAGCGAACTTTCCCAAACACATAGTGCGTTTCCGCAATGATCGTTGGGCGCCGAGCGTGGGGCTAAACGATCTCAGCGATGCACAATGGATCAATCATTTCGGCCGGTTCGCGCCAATGGAAGGTTCTCTCAGCGAGCCGCTGGCGCTGCGCTATCACGGCCATCAATTCCGCGTCTACAACCCGGAGATAGGCGACGGGCGCGGCTTCCTCTTCGCCCAGATGCGCGATCATCTCGGCCGGCTGATGGACCTCGGCACCAAGGGGTCGGGCCAGACGCCCTATAGCCGTTTCGGTGATGGGCGCTTGACGCTGAAGGGCGGCGTGCGCGAGATATTGGCGACTGAGATGCTGGAGGCGATGGGCGTCCAAACATCCAAAACCTTCTCGCTCATCGAAACCGGCGAGGCGTTGGAGCGCAACGACGAGCCATCGCCCACGCGCGCGGCGGTACTGGTGCGTCTGTCTCACTCGCATATCCGCATCGGCAGTTTTCAGCGCGCCGCGACATTGGAGGACGAGGCGCTATTGCGGGCGCTCACCAATTATGCGCTGACGAAGCTCTATGGTGCAACGCCCGGCGAGAACCCAGCCGCGCAGCTTCTCTCGCTCGTTGTGGAGCGCACTGCCGATCTCGCGGCGAGCTATATGATCGCAGGCTTCGTCCACGGGGTATTGAACAGCGACAATATCAACATCACCGGCGAGAGCTTCGATTATGGCCCATGGCGCTTTACGCCCTTTTGGGAGCCGGGTTTCACCGCCGCCTATTTCGACCATCAGGGGCTTTATGCGTTCGCGAGACAGGCGGAGGCGATCCACTGGGATGTAGCGCAACTGGCCTTGTCACTTCGCCCCTTGAGCGAGACGGAACCGCTGGTGGATGCCTTGAACCGCTTCCCCGATCTCTATGCCGATGCGATGCGGCGACGCTTCTGCTGGCGGCTCGGAATTGCAGAAGGTACGGCAGAACAGACCGCCACACTAATGGAAAGCGCGGTACGCGGCATGATCGAGACGCGCGTTCCGATCGACCGCTTCTATTTTGACTGGCGCGGCGGCGCATTACGAAATGCCGAGGCAGAGCAGCTTTACGCAGGGCCGGAGTGGGCCGCATTTCTCGAGCAGATCGCGTCTTTCGCCAATCCCGCAGCGACCGAGCATCCCTATTGGAGCAGCGCATCCACTTGCTCGATGCATATCGACGAGGTCGAGGCGATCTGGTCCGCCATCGACAAGGAGGACGACTGGTCCGTGCTGGAACGCAAGGTCGAGGCCATCCGCTTCATGGGCGAGGCGCACAGACTTGTTCCATTAGTCGCATAGGCCGCACGTTTGCTTTCCAAACGGCAGAAATTTGTGCATATCGGCTGCAAATGACAGAAAAGCTCCAGTCCTATGAGCCCGCTACGGGCGCATTGCTGTGGGAAGGGTTGCCGGGCGATGTTGATGCGGAGGTGGAACGCGCCGCCTCGGCATGGCCGCTATGGGCTGCCCAGCCCGTCACCAATCGCATGGAAACCCTGCGCCGCTTCGCCAACGCCGTCCGCGCGAAGGAGGAGGCGCTTTCTGATCTGATCGCGCGCGAGACTGGCAAACCGTTATGGGAAGCTCGTATGGAAGTCTCATCCGTCATCGGGCGGGTAGACATGCACATCTCGACCTATTCCGAGCGGACAGGACAGAAGCGCATGGATGGCGCAATGAACAGTCGCCAGAGCGTCCGCCACAAGCCGCACGGCGTGATTGCGGTGATCGGCCCGTATAATTTCCCGGCGGATGTGCCAGCGGGCCAGATCATACCCGCACTCATCGCCGGCAACAGTGTGGTGTTCAAGCCATCCGAGAAGACCCCAGCAACCGGCGCCCTTCTGATGGCGCTGTTTCAGGACGCCGGTGTGCCGCGCGACGTTATCCGCTTCCTGCCCGGCGGCCCTGAAACCGGCAAGCAACTGGTTAAGCATGAGGGCATCAACGGTGTGCTCTTCACCGGTTCGGCACGCACCGGGATCACGATCAACCGTATGCTCGGCGCTTACCCGGAGAAGATCGTCGCGCTGGAAATGGGCGGCAATAACCCGCTTGTCGTGTGGGACACGCCCGATCTCGCCACCGCCGCGTTTATCATCGTGCAATCCGCTTATGGCACCTCCGGCCAACGCTGCACCGCCGCGCGCCGCCTGATTGTGAAGGACAGCCTCGCCAATGGCATCGTTGCAGAGCTGCGCAAGCTGATTGCGCGTCTGATCGTCGATCATCCCCATGCCGATCCCGCCCCGTTCATGGGGCCGGTGATCGATAACGAGACGGCAGATGGCTTGAGCGAGAGTTTCATGGCGCTGATGGGCATGGGCGGCAGGCCGCTCGTCCACCTGAAGCGCCCGCAGGAAGACCGCCCTTTCCTCTCCCCCGCGCTGATCGATATGACAAGCGTGGATGAACGACCGGACATCGAGTTGTTCGGCCCCATTCTTCAGCTCATCCGCGTCGACAGCTTCGATAGCGCCATCCGCGAGGCAAACGCCACACGCTACGGCCTCTCCGCCGCGCTCATAGGCGGATCGCCAGAGCAATATGACCAATTCTGGCGACAGGTGCGTGCCGGGATCATCAACTGGAACGGCCCGACTTTCGGTATCGGAGGCGCGGCCCCGTTTGGCGGCGTCGGTGTCTCTGGCAATCACCACCCCGCGGGCGGTTATGCGGCTGATTTCTGTGCTTATCCCGTCACTTCCTCGGAAGCGGAGCAGCCACGCGCGACTATCGGCATCGGCCTCACACCAGTCGATACAAGCAGTATGGGTGATTAGCCGCCAAACACCCGAAAAGATTTCCTTGGCGCTGCCAAAATCATTTTGCGTTGCGAAATGAAGCGCGCCACGCCATCTGCCGAACATGGCAGAAGCTTCACCCTCTTCACGGCGCGGGACCGTCTATCTCGTCGGCGCTGGCCCGGGCGATCCGGACCTGCTGACCCTGCGCGCCGCGAAGCTGATCGGGGCGGCGGATATGATCGTGCATGATGGGCTGGTGGACGACGCCATTCTGGCGCTAGCACCTGCCGGAGCCGAGCTGATCTCTGTCGCCAAGAGCCGCGCGCGCCACACTTTGCCGCAGGACGAGATCAACGCGTTGCTCGTGCGCGAGGCGCTGTCTGGGCGTGATGTCGTGCGCCTGAAGGGCGGCGACCCGTTCATTTTCGGGCGCGGTGGTGAGGAAATGGACGCTTGCTTCGTGGCAGGCGTGCCGGTGGAAGTGGTGCCAGGTATCAGTGCGGCGGTTGGATGCGCGGCAGAAGCCCACCTTCCCCTCACACATCGCGGCCTCTCCAGCGCCGTCACCTTTGTCGCCGGGCAATGCCAAGGGCTAGCCGAGCAGAACTGGGCGGGCCTCGCAGGCAAGGACCGCACCCTCGTCATCTATATGGGCATCGCCTCAGCGCCGCTGATCTCGGAGAAGCTGATCGCGGATGGCGTATCGCCCTCCATGCCGGTCGCAGTGCTGGAAAAGGGCACACGCACCGACAGCCGGGTGGTCAAAACCGATCTCGTCGGTCTGGCGGGCGCTATCGAGCGCGAAGGCATAGTCAGCCCCGCCCTCATCATCATCGGTGATGTCGCCAGCAGGGCTGACAAACATACACTCCGGTCTTTTGCTGACCGGACAAGGGAGGACGTGAAGTGAAGATTTTGACGGCAAACGATCTCGCGACCGGCGATGTCGTCTGGTGGGCGGGAGACGGCTGGAGCCGCCTGCTGGTGGAAGCGATCGATGTCGATGGCAAGGGCGAAGAGATCGGCAAGCGCGAGGAAGCCGCGCGCCATGTCGTCGCCGCCTATGTGATCGACGGCGAAATGACCGCCGACGGCCCCCGCCCCGCGCACATCAAGGAACGTATTCGCGGCCTTGGCCCGACCGTCCGCCCGGACCTGACCCTGAAGCCAGAGGCAAACGACCTCACACAGTGGGTGATTTAACATGTACCAGTATGACAATTACGATCAGGCGATGGTCGATGCCCGTGTCGAGGAATTCCGCGATCAGGTGAAGCGCCGCCTTGAGGGCAAGATCACTGAGGACCAGTTCCGACCGCTGCGCTTGATGAACGGCCTCTACCTCCAGCTGCACGCCTATATGCTGCGCGTCGCTGTGCCCTATGGCACGCTCTCGGCGAAGCAGATGCGGATGCTGGGCCATATCGCCCGCAAATATGACAAGGGCTACGGCCACTTCACGACGCGGCAGAACATCCAGTATAACTGGATCAAGCTCTCTGACGCGCCTGACATCCTCGCCGATCTCGCGAGCGTCGAGATGCACGCGATCCAGACTAGCGGAAACTGCATCCGCAACATCAGCGCCGATCAATATGCCGGCGTTGCGGCGGACGAAGTGGCGGACCCGCGCCCCTGGGCCGAGCTGCTGCGGCAATGGTCGAGCTTCCACCCAGAATTCAGCTATCTCCCGCGCAAGTTCAAGATTTGCGTCATCGCCTCGCCAGAGGATCGCGCCGCGATGCACCTGCATGACATCGGGCTGGAGCTGGTAGAGAAGGACGGCGCCATAGGTGCGCGCGTGTTCGTGGGCGGCGGTATGGGGCGTACTCCCATTGTGGCGCCAGAGATCAATCCGTTCGTCACCGAGGACGAGATCATCGGCTATGTCGAAGCGTGCTTGCGCGTTTACAACCGCTATGGCCGCCGCGACAACAAGTACAAGGCGCGCATCAAGATCCTCGTCCATGAGCTGGGCGTTGAGGAATATCGCCGTCAGGTCGCGGAAGAGTTTGAGCAGATGAAATCTCTCGGCCTCAACCCGCCACGCGAGGAGTTGGCGCGCATTGCCACCTATTTCGCCGACCCGGCCTATGAAACCGGCCTGTCGGACGATCTCGACCGTTCGGACCCGGACTTCGCTCTGTGGCTGGACCGCAATGTCGCTGCCCACAAGCAGGCTGGCTATGCTATCGCCAATATCAGCTTGAAGCCCATCGGCGGTATCCCCGGCGATGCGTCCGCTGAGCAGATCGAGCTGATGGCCGACCTTGCCGAACGCTATTCGATGGACGAGCTGCGCGTCACCCACGCGCAGAACATTGTGCTGCCCTATGTGAAGAAGGCGGACCTTTACGCTCTGTGGAAGGAGCTTGAAGCGAACGGCCTTGGCGAACCGAACCTCGATCTGGTGACGGACATCATCGCCTGCCCCGGCCTCGATTATTGCTCGCTGGCCAATGCGCGCTCGATCCCGGTCGCACAGAAGATCGCGCAGCGTTTCGCATCCAACGGCAAGGACGCGCAGATCGGCGAGCTGAAGCTGAAGATTTCGGGCTGCATCAACGCCTGTGGGCATCACCACGCCGGCCATATCGGCATCTTGGGTGTCGACCGCAAGGGCACGGAAAATTATCAGCTCCTGCTCGGCGGATCTGGCGCGGAGGATTGCTCGCTGGGCACGATCACCGGCCCCGGTTTCGATGAAAACGGCATCGTCGATGCGGTCGAAAAGGCGACCGATGTCTATTTGCGCGAGCGCGCCGAGGGCGAGCGTTTCCTCGATACTTACCGCCGTCTTGGCATGGCCCCGTTCAAGGAGGCGATTTATGGCTGATTTCATCACTCTCCGTTCGGACGAACCGGCACAAGAGCCGGTCGTGACGCTCGAATCCTTCGCGGGGCAATCGAACGCCACCGCCGTCCGCATCGAGCCGGGCGAGGACGCACGAGAGTTGCTGCCCAATCTCGGACAGCTCTCGCTCGTCGAGGTCAACTTCCCCGCCTATACGGACGGGCGCGGCTACAGCGCGGCACGAATCCTGCGCGAGGCGGGCTATGCGGGCGAACTGCGCGCTGTCGGCGACGTCCTTGTCGACCAGATCGCCTATATGCGCCGCTGCGGGTTTGACAGCTTCAAGCCCAATGCCCCGCTCGATGATGCCGATGTCGATGCCGCCTTCGCTCGGTTTGACGATGTGTATCAGAAGACAGTCGATGGCCGTCAGCCCATTTGGGCAAAGCGCCACGAGAAAGTGTAAAATAATGAACGCCATCGCCCGCCAGCTCGATGTGATCGACGCCCGCCCTGCCTTCACGCAGCAAGATGCCGACGCCCTCAACGCGCGCTTCGAGGGAGTGGATACGCTCGACATGCTGCGGGCGGTGTTTTCGGAAAAGCTGCTCGGCAATGTTGCAGTCGTGTCCTCGTTCGGCACCGAGAGCGCGGTGCTGCTGCATCTGGTGGCGCAGGCCGACAAGAGCGTGCCGGTCATCTTCGTCGATACGCTGAAGATGTTCCCCGAGACGCTCGACTATCGCGAGACGCTGATGCGCGAATTCGGCTTCACCGACAGCCGCGTCGTTACCCCGCTGGAGGATGTACTCGCCGCGAAGGATGCCAACGGCCTGCGCTGGTCCTTCGATCCCGATGGCTGCTGCGACATCCGCAAGGTGGAGCCGCTCGCCCGCGCCAAGCAGGGGCTGGACACATGGATTTCCGGCCGCAAGGCGTTCCAGTCCGTAACCCGCCAGAACCTGCCCCGTTTCGAAGTGGAGGACGGGCGCCTGAAGCTCAATCCGCTGGGAGACTGGACCAAGGACGACCTCGAAGCCTATTTCGCCGAGCATGACCTGCCGCGCCACCCTTTGGAGGCGCAGGGCTATCTCTCGATAGGCTGCGAGCCATGCACATCAAAGGTGCTGCCGGGTGAAGACCCACGCGCAGGGCGCTGGCGAGGCTGGGACAAGGTGGAATGCGGCATCCACACCGCCTCGACCCCGCTCGCGGATCCTGACGACCCCGCCAACATGCCGGTGTTCTGAACCGCTTGCCTATTTTGGCAATGACGATAGCTTCCCTCTTGCGGCTCGCTCCCCTGAGCCGCTGGGGGAAGGATCAATCATGACTTCACTACCGATAACATCACTCACAGCTGCGATCTGCGGGCTTGTTCTCGTCATACTTGCCATCATTACAGGTATGCAACGCACCAAGACCAAGACCTTACTGGGCTTTGGCACGGACGATGTCTTGCTCAAGCGCATTCGTACACATGGCAATTTTACGGAAACGGTGCCGATGGCGCTGATCCTGATGGCGCTGGCAGAATTTCAGGGCGCGGGGCAAACACTGGTCTGCATCACTGCTGCATTGTTGCTTGTCGGTCGCGGCCTGCACATCATCGGTATTTTATGGACCGCAATGTGGGCGCGCGGTCTGGGCATGTTGCTGACGATAGCCTCAATCCTCGCTCCGGCGGGCTATCTCGCGACGATCTCGCTTTAACGCTCACTCATAGCCGTAATCGGCATAATCTCCGTCGGCGAGGTCGCTGAATTTGGTGGTTTTCGCATCGAATTTGAGGCGCACCTTGCCGGTGGCGCCGTGGCGCTGCTTGGCGACGATCAGCTCCGCTAGGCCGTGGATGCGCTCCATATTCTCGCGCCAAATGGCATAGGCGCCCTCGTCCTCCATCTTCGGCTCTTTCGCCATCTCGTAATAATCTTCGCGGAACACGAACCACACCATGTCCGCGTCCTGCTCGATCGAGCCGGATTCGCGCAAATCCGAGAGCTGCGGGCGCTTATCCTCACGGCTTTCGACGGCACGGCTGAGCTGGGAGAGCGCCAGCACCGGGCAGTTCAGCTCCTTCGCCAGTGTTTTCAACCCCCGGCTGATCTCGGAGATTTCCTGCACGCGGTTGTCGCCGGATTTGGACGAGCCTTGAAGAAGCTGGAGATAGTCGACCACGATGAAACCGACATCATGACGGCGCTTGAGTCGACGCGCGCGCGTACGCAGCGCCGCAATCGTTAGCCCCGGCGTATCGTCGATATAAAGCGGCAATTCCTGCAACTCCCGCGCGGCGCGGCTGAGGTTCTGGAACTCCTGACGGCTAATCTTGCCCATGCGCAGCGCCTCGCCAGAGATGCCGGATTGCTCCGCCAAGATACGCGTCGCGAGCTGATCCGCAGACATTTCGAGACTGAAGAACGCCGTGCGTGCGCCCATGTTTTTCGAAGGATCGATCCCGTCAGCATCATCGCGCAACCAGCGTGACGCCGCGTTATAGGCGATGTTGGTCGCAAGCGAGGTCTTGCCCATGCCCGGACGACCAGCGAGGATCATAAGGTCCGAATTGTGGAGGCCACCGATCTTGTGATTGAGACTATCAAGCCCGGTCGTAATACCTGACACATGCCCGCCACTGTTCAGCGCGCGCTCCGCCACCTGCACCGCCATCGTCGATGCCTGCAGGAAGTTCTTGACCGATCCGACCTCGCCCTCACCTTCCGAAACGCGATAAAGCGCGACTTCCGCCGCCTCGATCTGGCCCTTGGGGTCGACATCCTCGCTGGTGTCGAGCGCATTCTCGACCAGTTCGCGCCCCACGCCGACCAGTTCGCGCAGCAAGGCGAGGTCGTAGATCTGCTGGGCAAAATCGCGCGCGCCAATGAGCGACGCGCCGCTCGCCGTCAGCTGCACCAGATAGGCCGAACCGCCCAGATCCTTTAACGCTGCGTCCTGATCCAGCATCGGTTTCAATGTCACCGGGCTCGCCACCATGTTACGGTCGAGCAGCTTCAGGATCGCTTCATAGATGCGCCCGTGCACCGGTTCGAAAAAATGCGCGGGCTTCAATTTCATCTGCACATCTTCAGCGACTCGGTTGTCGATGAGCAGCGCGCCTAAAAGCGCCGCTTCCGCCTCAATATTGCGCGGTAGTTCTTTTGCGACGCCCTCCGGCGCCTCCACAAGTTTCAATGCTTCGGCCATGTGCACATTCTCCACTCCTTGGCGTCGATATGCAAGGCCGCTATCCTGGATTTGACGTTCGCCTGTGGGCAGTTCTCAGGATGGTGTGGAAAACTATCCGCTTGATCTTTCCGTTGCATCGCAGCACTGCTGACACATGGCCGATCCGCGCATCATCGACATCACACTCGATCAGGAGAGCATCATATGGCGCAGCGCCGATGTCGAGCAGGAGCGCCGCATCGCGATTTTCGACCTGCTGGAGGAGAATTTCTTCCGCCCCCTGCGCGAGCATGATGATGGTTATGCCGGGCCTTACAAGGTTCGCCTGTCTGTGCAGGAAGGCCGCCTCGTCATCGAGATCGACCGCGCCGATGGCACTCCGCTGGAGGCCGTGATCCTCGGCCTCGGTCGCTTCCGCCGTCCGATCAAGGACTATTTCGCAATCTGCGATTCCTATTTTCAGGCGATCCGGCAATCGACCGCGCAACAGATCGAAACCGTCGATATGGCGCGCCGCGCGATCCACAATCAGGCGGCGGAACTGCTGATCGAGCGGCTCGACGGCAAGATCGAGGTCGATTTCGATACCGCGCGCAGGCTCTTCACGCTCATCTGCGTGCTCCATATCAAGCAATGAGCAAAGCCAGAAGGTTCTGGCTGCGCGCCGCGCTGGCGCTGTGCGTCCTGCTGGCAGCGCTTGGCACTGTTGGCTGGCATCAGTGGCAGTGCTGGGCGCCATCCCGCACTACTTATCCGATGCAGGGATTGGCGCTCTCCGCCGCGCAGGGCGAGGTGGACTGGGGCAGCCTGCGTGCGGCCAACCCGGATTTCGTTTACATGCGTGCGGTGTCCAACGGCGCGCGTGACCCGGCCTTCTCGCGCAACTGGGCGAGCGCGCGATCCTCCGGCATCCGCTATGGCGCGGAAATTCTGTTCGACCCCTGCTTTCCAGCCAGCAATCAGGCGACCGCCTTTATGGCAACTGTGCCACGTGACAACACCGCCCTGCCCGCCGCAATCCGCATCGATGCTGCATCCACCTGCAAAACAGAGCCGGGTAGAGACAAGGTCGTGAGCGAATTGAACACACTTATCAACCTCATCGAGGCACATATGGGCAAGCCCGCGCTGATCCATCTCTCCCCGAAGGCAGAGAGACTTTACGGGATCAGCGCCAGCATCAACCGCACCCTGTGGCTCGGCCGGGCTTACTTCAAACCCACCTACGCCGCCCATGACTGGGTGATGTGGACCGCAAACCCCACGCGGCAGGTGAAGGGTGTCCGCACGCCGGTTGAATGGATTGTAGTAGCGAAATAGGGTGACGCTTGCGGGAGCGACATTACCCGTTTAGGCACTATCGAAACATCAAAACAAGAGAACAGCACCGCATGTCGATCCTTTCAGACCGTTGGATACGCGAACAATCCCTCGAACATGGCATGATCGAGCCGTTCGTAGACCGGCAGCAGCGCGACGGCTGCATCAGCTACGGCCTATCCTCCTACGGCTATGACGCGCGCGTGGCGGACGAGTTCAAGATCTTCACCAATGTCGACAGCGCGGTGGTGGACCCCAAGAATTTCGATGGCAAATCGCTGGTTGATCGCAAGACCGACGTGTGCATCATCCCGCCCAACAGCTTCGCGCTAGCCCGCACGGTCGAATATTTCCGCGTACCCAAGGATGTGCTAGTGATCTGCCTCGGCAAATCGACCTATGCCCGCTGCGGCATCATCGTCAACGTCACCCCGCTGGAGCCGGGCTGGGAGGGGCATGTGACGCTGGAATTCTCCAACACCACGCCACTGCCTGCGAAAATCTACGCCAATGAGGGCGCGTGCCAGTTCCTCTTCCTGCAAGGCAACGAGCCGTGCGAAGTCAGCTACGCCGACCGCGCGGGGAAATATATGGGGCAAAGGGGAGTAACACTGCCGAGGTTGTGAGGTGGTAAAGGCCGGTAGCTCGCGGCATTTACACCCGCTCAAGCGGCCGGAAAGGCGGATCTGGCAACTGGACGTCGATGCGATCACCCGGACGAACTCTGCCGCTTTGGAGCACAATGGTCATGATCCCAGACTTGCGTATTAGTTCACCATTAGGTCCTTTATCCAGCACAGCGGACAGCAGACCTTTTTGAAAACTGTCGATCTGAGCGCAAGGATTGCGAAGTCCTGTCACTTCCAAACGCGCATTTTCGCCAACCTCCAGAACCGTTCCTAACGGCAACCTTAGAAGGTCAACCCCCTCAGTGGTGATGTTCTCACCAAGATCGCCGGGCTTTACTGTAAAGCCCCTGTTTCCAACCTCATCGAATAATTCTGAATGGATCAGATGCACTTGGCGAAGGTTCGGCTGCGCAGGATCGGCTTTAACACGCGAGCGATGCTTCACCTTTTTCCCTTTGTGCGCGTCACCCTCAACACCGAGACCCGTGATGATCTGGATTTCGTCCACAATTTCCTTTGAGAAGTTGTGGCCCGCATCCCTGGCTACAGCGATTACCTTCCCCACCACTTTTCGAGTCCTCCAGTGTATCGGTAGCAGTCCTTACTTCATCCAAGTCTGAAACGCGACGGTTGGCGTCCGACCCAATTTCCCACACAAAAAAGGGCGCCGCATCGGGCGCCCTCCTCGTATCTGCTCTCGCTAAAACGCTTACTTCTTGAGCGTAAGCCCGCCGAAGCGCTTGTTGAAGCGGGCAACCTGACCACCCTGGTCGATGTTGCGCTGGCCGCCGGTCCATGCCGGGTGCGACTTGGGATCGATGTCGAGCGCCAGCGTGTCGCCTTCCTTGCCCCAGGTCGAGCGGGTCTTGAAGGTGGTGCCGTCGGTCATCTGCACCGTGATGAAATGGTAATCGGGGTGGGTATCTTGCTTCATATTCTGCTCCATAAGTGGCCGGTTCCGACCGGCCTCAAGCGTCGTAAATTAAAAACGAAGCGCCGCCATTAGCGGGCGACGCCCTGAAAGGCAAGGAAATAGAAAGCCTCAGTCTTTTGGCGGATCCGAAATCATTGCGACACAATGCGCCTCGGCACAGAGCTTGCCATCGACCATCGCCTTGCCGGAGAATTTGCAGATCGCGCCGCGCACCTGCGTGAACTCGACATGGAAATCGACAAGGCAGCCCGGCTCGATCGGCGCGCGGAATTTCGCGCCCTCTATGCCCATGAAATAGACGAGCTTGCCGGTGCCGGAGAGGCCCAGCGATTCCACCGCCAAAATTCCCGCTGCCTGCGCGATCGCCTCGACGATCAGCACGCCGGGCATGATTGGGCGGCTTGGAAAATGGCCTTGGAAAAACGGCTCGTTCACCGAAACCGCCTTCACCGCATGGATCGACGTGCTAGGCACCATCGAAACCACGCGGTCGATCAGCAGCATCGGATAGCGATGCGGCAGTGCGGCCATCACGGCGCGGATATCCATCGGACCCCGCGCCGTGTTTTCAGTATTACCCCCTTCGCTCATCGTCGGCTTAGCGTCCGGTCGGCTGAGCGGAAGCGGCGGGCGCGGCAGCAGCCGGTGCGGCCTGCTGCTGACCCGGCTGCCAACCAGCAGGCGGAACGATGCCAACAGCCGGAACGAGGGCATTCAGTTCGGTCACGACCATCGTGGTGATATCCACGGTAGGCGCGTAAGAGACGGTCGCATCCGGCGTCAGCACCAGATCGACATTGGCCTTCTTCATCGCGTTCTTGAGTGCATCACCAAGCTTCGCGCTGATCTGCTCCTCGACATAGGCATTGGCGAGCGCCAGCGGCTGGCCGAGGCGCTGCATCTCGGTCTGTGCCTCCTGCTGACGCTTTTGCAGCGCTTCATACTGCGCCTGCAACGCCGGTGTGGGCTTGCCAGCTGCTGCCTTGGCTGCCGTCTGGAGCGCTTCGCCCTTGGTCTTCAGCTCCGCCTCCAGAGCGGTTTTGCGCGTATTGAGGCTATCGATGGTGGCCTTGTACGTCACCTGCATCTGGCTGCGCGCGGTCGTCGCGGCGGAGCTGGTGCCGACGGCCTGCTCGAGATTGACGACAGCGATGCCGAGCTTTGACTGTGCCGATGCGGGAGCCGCAACGGAAAGCGCAGCAGTGGAAAGGCTCGCAAGCGCGAGCGCCTTGAAAATGGTCTTCATCAGAATTGGGTTCCTATGTTGAAAGTGATGAGTTTGGTATCGTCCCCTGATTGCTTCAGTAGCGCCTTGGCGATGTCGATGCGGAACGGCCCGAAAGGCGAGTTCCAGTTCACACCGAAGCCGATAGAGAGGCGCGGAGAGAGGCTGTTGCCGACATATCTTTCTTCGAAAGCCGTACCGATACCATAGGTCGATGTAGTTTCAGTCGTGCCGCCACTTCCGTTACTTACAGGCGCTACAGCATATGTCGAACACAAGGTCGAGGCTTGAGCTTTCTGAGTAGGCAGTGGGCTAGATGAAGTCGTTTTTCCTGTCGAATCTTTCACGACAGTTGCAATCGAGCAATAGCCCTGAAAATTGCTAGTCCTTGGACTCTTGATCTTTCCTACTGCACCAAAATCCATGAAAATCGAAGGACGCAGACCCATTTCACGCGCACCGGCACCCAACGGAATCTCGATCTCGGCATGGCCGAGATAATAGAGACGCCCACCAAGAGCATCGTCAGTCTTTTGGCCGCTTCCGGTGAATACGCCATTCGTGTCATAGCTTCCGAATTCACGGATGACACGAGGACCAACGCCACGAATGTCAAATCCACGCAGCTGAGGCTCACCGAGGAAGAAACGGTCGGTCAGGCGCACCTTGTCGATGGCATAGAGCTGGTTGTTGACAGTATCGAGACCATAACGCTGCTTGCCCAGGCCCATGATGTAGCCCGCTTCGCCAGTCAGGCTGAGGACGAAACTGCCGCCAAGGCTGATCCACTGTCCGCCATTCACCCGCGAGCGCAGATATTTGACGCTGCCGCCCAGCCCGGCGAAATCCTGGCTGAAGGAGAAATTGCGGCCGCGCGTCGGGCGGATGCGGTTGTCGCGATTGTCATAGATAAACGAATAACCGACAGACGAGGTCGTCCGCTTGCCGATCGCATCGCAGAGATAGCGGCCTGCGAGCAGCTGATCGCACTGGTCGTTCGCGCTGTTGCCCGGAATCCCGTCATTATTAAGGTCGGTATAGTAAGTGCTCTTGTCCAACGAGACATCGTCAAAGTTGAGGCTGTAACGCAGCGCCAGCGAGGTATATTCCGTCAGCGGAACACCCGCGCGAACCTGCGTACCGGTCGTCACCTGCTGATAGGTGCGGTTGCGGTCATTATTGTTCAAGTAGCGGAAGCTGTTCTGGTCGCGGCGATAGATGTCGCCACCCAGCGCGATATTCTTGTCGAACAGATAAGGCTCTGTGAAGCCGACGCTGACCGATTTGGAATATTTGGAATAATCGACGCTGGTCGAGAGCTCCTGCCCCTTGCCGCGGAAGTTGCGTTGGGTGACGGAAGCCGAGAAGATGATCCGCTCAAGGCTGGAATAACCTGCGGACAGAGACAGTTCACCGGTCGATTTTTCCTCGACATTGGTTTCGAGCACGATGCGATCCGGCGCGGAGCCGGGCTTCTGCTCGACATCGAGCTTGTCCTGGAAGAAGCCGAGCGAGCGGATGCGGTCCTTCGAGCGCTTGACCTGGAAGCTGTTGAATGCGTCCCCTTCGGCAAGGCGGAACTCGCGGCGAACAACCTTGTCCTGCGTCAGCGTATTGCCGTTGATGTCGACCCGCTCGACATAAACGCGCGGCGCGTTGTTGATGCGGAAGGTGATCCCCATAGTGCGCGCATCCTTGTTGCGCTGGAAATCGGGATCGACATTGGCGAACGCATAGCCGAACAGACCGGCCGTCTCGCTCAGCTGATCGACGGTATCCTCGACGCGCTTGGCGTTATACCACTCGTCCTTGTGCATCGGCAGCATCGCGGTCAACCGCTCACCGGAAAGGTCACGGATGTCGCTCTCTACCTTCACGTCGCCGAATTTATAGCGTTCCCCTTCCTCGACCACATAGGTGATGATGAAGTCCTGCTTGTCCGGCGTCAGCTCGGCCACTGCGGATACGACGCGGAAATCGGCATAACCCTGTGTCAGGTAGAACTGGCGCAGCTTCTGCTGGTCATAGGCCATGCGATCCGGGTCATAGCTGGTACCGGAGGAAAACAGCCGGGTGAAGCGCGCCTGCTTGGTCGCCATCTCGCCGCGCAGCTTGCCGTCGGAGAATTTGTCGTTGCCGATGATATTGATCTGGCGGACCTTCGATTTCGGCCCTTCAACAATCTCGAACACGATATCGACGCGGTTCTGGTCCAGCTTCACCATCTTCGGATCGACGGTGGCGGCAAAGCGGCCCTGACGGCGATACAGCTCGATGATGCGGGCGACGTCCGCGCGCACCTTGGAGCGCGTATAAATCTCGCGCGGTGCCATCTTGATCTCGGGACGGATCTTGTCTTCCTTGACCCGCTTGTTGCCCTCCAGCACGATACGGTTGATGACAGGATTTTCCGTGACAATAACCGTCAACGCTCCCGCATTGTCGCGGATCTGCACGTCGGCGAAGAGTTCCGTCTCGTAAAGATCACGCAGGGCGCTGTCGAGCGATTCGCGCGTATAGGCCGCGCCGACGCGCAGCTTGGTGTAGGAGAGGATCGTCTCCGCTTCCAGGCGCTGGCTACCTTCAACAGTGATGGAACCGATCGTCGTTACAGCAGGTGCGGGCGTCGCTACAGGAGTAACGGCGGGCGCCGTCGTGGCAACCTGCGCGACCGCATTTACGGGGGCGGCCAGCACGATACCGCCGAGGATGGTTCCCGCCAGCAGAGCCTTGGCTGTGTCTCTCTTTAGTGTCACGCTCACCCCTAATCCTGTCCTGATCCGTATTTCGCCCGCATGCACTGCCCGATAACAGTCAGCCAATCAAGCGCGAGAGGCTTTTCCACAGCCCGAAAGAGCCTAAATCGTTAATCGTCACCAGCAGCATGAGGCACAGCAGCAGGGCGAGGCCCGACCGATAGGCCCAATCCAGCACCTGCGGGCTGACCGGCCGCCGCTGCACCGCCTCGACGGCGTAAAAAAGCAAATGTCCACCATCCAGCATGGGGATTGGCAACAGGTTGATGAACCCCAAGTTAATCGAGATCAAAGCCATGAAAAACAGGAAGCTCGGCACGCCCATCATCGCCGCCTGTCCTGAGATGTCGGCGATCTTCAGCGGTCCACCCATTTCCGTGACCGGGCGGCGGCCCATGATGATCTGGCCCATGCCATCGAGGCCGGTGCGAGTCACCTCAATCGCCTGCTTGACGCCAACAGCGGGCGCTTCGAGCAGGCCTACCGGCTTCAGTTTGACCGCATTTGTGCCAACGCCGAGCAGTCCGATGCGATAGACATTGCCAAAGCGATCCTTTTCGATCCGCTCACCGGTGGTAATATCCTGCTCGAACCGCTCGCCATTGCGCTCGATCTCATAGGAGAGAAGCTCGCCGGGGCGCAGGCTGACGATCGCAGAAATATCGCGGAAATCCTCAATATCCCGGTCCATGATGCGGATAACACGATCGCCCACCTTGAGGCCAGCCTTCTCTGCCGCGCTGCCTGCCGCAATGCGCCCGATCACCGGTTCGCTCACCGGCGTGCCATAGGTCATCGCAAGGCCGGAGAGGATCACTACCGCAAATGCCAGATTGATGAACGGCCCAGCGGCGACAATCGCCATGCGCTGCCACACCGATTTCGCCGGAAAGCTCTGCGCGCGCTCAGCGGCGGACAATGTCAGCCACGCCGGGTCCGTCTGGCTCGCAACGCCCATGTCGCCCGCGAATTTCACGTAGCCGCCCAGAGGCAGCGCCGCGATGCGCCAGCGTGTGCCGCGCTTGTCAACCCATCCAGCGATCTCTGGCCCGAAGCCGATCGAGAATATATCCGCGCGCACACCGCACCAGCGCGCGACCAGATAATGCCCCATCTCGTGCACGAACACGAGCGGGCCGATCACAGCGACGAAGGCCAGCACGGTCATCAGGAAACCGGGGGAAGACATCAGGCTTTCACACTCTCCATCATGCGGACCGCGAGGTCTCGCGCAGCCCGGTCTATCTCCAGCACATCGCCAATCGAGCGCGGGCCGCCGCCGCTATAGCCGGAGAGCGCGCGCTCAACAATGCTTGCAATGTCGAGAAACCCGATCTTCCGGGCGAGAAACGCGGCAACAGCGACTTCATTGGCAGCGTTCAGCACGGCGGGCATCGCTCCCCCCGCCTCCCCCGCCTCGCGCGCGAGGCGCAAAGCCGGGAAACGCGCCTCATCCGGCTTGTCAAAATCGAGCCTGCCGATGCTGGCGAGATCGAGCGGCGCGCTCGGCCCCTCCATGCGCTGCGGCCAGGCGAGCGCATGCGCGATCGGGATGCGCATATCCGGCGAACCGAGCTGCGCCAGTGTCGAGCGGTCCTGATATTCGACCATGCTGTGGATCACCGATTGCGGGTGCACGAGGATCTCGATCCTGTCCAACCCGACCGGAAACAGATGCCCGGCCTCGATCAGCTCCAGCCCCTTGTTCATCATCGTCGCGCTGTCGACGCTGATCTTTGCGCCCATCGACCAGTTGGGATGCTTCACCGCCTGCTCCGGCGTGACCAGAGACATCTGCTCCTTCAGCATCATGCGAAACGGGCCGCCGCTCGCCGTCAGGATGATGCGGCGCACCTGCCCAAAGTCGGCGCCCGCAAGGCACTGGAAAATCGCATTGTGCTCGCTGTCCACCGGCAGCAATGTCGCACCAGACGATCGCGCCGCGTCCATCATCAGCGAACCGGCGGATACCAGCGACTCCTTGTTGGCGAGCGCAACCGTCTTACCGCACTCCAGCGCGGCGAGGGTAGGCTCCAGCCCAGCACAGCCGACGATAGCGGCCATCGTCCAGTCCGCGCCTAGCCTCGCAGCCTCCACCAGAGCCTTTGCACCGGCAGCCGCCTCCACTCCCGAACCGGCGAGGGCCAGCTTCAGCGCGTCATAATGGCTTTCGTCAGCAATAACCGCGACCTGCGCGCCGTGCTCTATCGCGAGCTGCGCCAGCCCTTGCGGGTCACTGTTGGCGGTGAGCGCCAGAACCCGATACGCATCCGGATCGCGACCGATGAGATCAAGCGTCGACGCACCAATAGAGCCAGTCGCGCCCAATACAGAGATGCTACGGCATGCGTCGCTCACAATAAGACCAGTTCCGTAAATATACCCGCAGCGATCGCGACCGGCAGCAGGCCATCCAGCCTGTCGAACAGTCCTCCATGCCCTGGAATGAGTGCGCCGCTATCCTTCACGCCCGCACGGCGCTTCATCCAGCTTTCGAAGAAATCCCCGCACTGCGCCAAAATCGCAAGCGTCAGGCCCGCCAATATCATCATGAACAATGTATGCGGATATTGCACGATGACGTTCAGAATCGGGTCCGGCCCCTCTATCAGCGAGGACTTCGATTTGACAAACGCCACCAGCATCACCAGCGCCGCATAGATCATGCCGCCATAAAGTCCCGCCCAGGTCTTGGACGGGCTGATCTCCGGCGCGATCTTCGCACCGCCAAACTTCCGGCCTGCAAAATAGGCGCCAGTATCGGTCGCGATCACCACCAGAACCACGAGCCAGCGCAGCTCAGGCGGCGAGATTAGCAGGCCAAAACACGCAGCGCCGATATAGAGTAGGCCACTCGCCATCCAAAGCAGCCTCTCTCCGATGGGGAGGTTCATTTTGCGGACTAGACCCCAAAATTCCCACAGCAGACCTGCCGCAATCGTCCATATAAAAAGGGCGAGCCACGGCCCGCCAACCCATAACGCCGTACCCGCCACCGCAACCATCACGACGGCGGATATGACCCGTGTCACAAGGTCCGATTTCTGTGCGGAAGCAGCCTGATCCGTCATCAAAGGCCGCCGTAACGCCGCTCGCGCGCCGAGAAATTTTCCAGCGCGGCTTCCAGCGCCTTCCTGTCAAAATCCGGCCAGAGCGTGTTCGTGAAATACAGCTCCGCATAGGCCGCCTGCCACAGCAGAAAATTGGAGAGGCGCACCTCACCCGATGTGCGGATCAGCAAATCGAGCGGCGGCAGGCCCGCCGTATCGAGCTCCGCCTCAATGGATTGTGGCGTTATCGGACCTTTTTCAGCCGCCTTGGCAGCAGCCCGTGCAAGCTCGTCCTGCGCACCGTAATTGAGCGCGATAACCAGCGTGCATGCGGTGTTGTTTTTGGTCTTCTCCAGCGCGCTTTCGATCAACTCGACCGCCTCGCTGTCAAAAGCGCGGTAATCGCCGATGATCTTGAGGCGCACGCCATTGCTATGAAACTCATCGAGGTCGGCGCGGATGAAATGCTTCATTAGGCCGGTAAGATCGGAAACCTCTTGCTCGGGCCGCTTCCAGTTCTCCGAGGAAAAGGCATAGAGCGTCAGGCACTCCAGCCCCAGATCCTGCGCCGCGCGGACGATCTTGCGCACCGTGTCGACGCCCGCCTTGTGTCCGGCTGCGCGCGGTAGAAAACGCTTTTTCGCCCAGCGACCATTGCCATCCATGATGATGGCGACGTGACGGGGGCCGGAAGACTCCGGGCCAGAAGAGGCAGAAGCTGGTGCGGCTTTACTGGCCAAGGATTTCTTTTTCCTTGTGGGCCAGCGCCGCATCAATGTCGGCAATCGTCGCGTCGGTCAGCTTTTGTACCTCGGTTTCGGAGCGCTTGCGATCGTCCTCGCTGATCTCGCCCTTCTTTTCGTCGGTCTTGAGATTGTCCATGCCATCGCGGCGAACGTTGCGGACGGCGACACGCGCCTTCTCCGCATATTGCCCGGCGAGCTTCGCCAGCTCCTTGCGGCGCTCCTCGGTCAGGTCCGGGATCGGCAGGCGCAGCGTCTGGCCGTCGGAGATCGGGTTGAGGCCGAGGCCAGCCGAACGGATCGCCTTTTCCACCGGGGTGACGTTGCTCTTGTCCCATACCTGCACGGAGAGCATCCGCGGCTCCGGCGTGGAGACAGTCGCCACTTGGTTCAAGGGCATATGCGAGCCATAAACCTCGACCGTGACCGGATCGAGCAGCGCGACATTGGCGCGGCCAGTGCGCAGGCCGGAAAGATCGCCTTTGAGCGACTCTACCGCGCCCTTCATCCGCCGCTCGAGGTCTGCCTTGTCAAACTGGGCCATTTCGCTCTCCTTATAATCTCAAATCAGGCTGCTTGCGTTTCCGCCGCGCCGACGATGGTGGCAACACCCTCCCCGCTCAGCACGCGCGCAAGATTGCCGGTTTCGCGGATGTTGAACACCACGATTGGGATATTGTTCTCGCGGCATAATGCGACGGCAGAGGCATCCATAACCTTGAGATTGTCATTCAAAACCCGGTCAAAAGATACTGATTCATAACGCTTTGCTGACATTACCTTCTTCGGATCGGCATCGTAGACGCCATCCACCGAAGTACCCTTGTAGAGCGCGTCGCAGCCCATTTCGGCGGCGCGTAACGCGGCGGCGGTGTCGGTGGTGAAGAAAGGGTTGCCGGTTCCTGCTGCAAAAATGACGATCCGCCCCTTTTCCATATGCCGCACAGCTCGGCGGCGAATATAGGGCTCGCACACAGTTTCCATCGGGATGGCGGATTGCACGCGGGTCTGGTGCCCCATACGCTCCAGCGCATTCTGCACCGCCAAAGCGTTCATCACGGTGGCGAGCATACCCATATAATCGGCGCTGGTGCGGTCAAAGCCCTTGGCGGCCGCGGCAAGGCCACGGAAGATATTGCCTCCGCCCACGACCATGCAAATCTCGAAACCGGCCTCCTTGGCGGCGGCGACCTCGCCCGCGATGCGATCAACCGTCGCCGGATCTATCCCGAAAGCCCCCTCGCCCATCAGCACTTCGCCGGAAAGTTTCAGCAATATACGCTTGGGTGTGGGGCGTGACATAAAAGCTCGTGAATCCGCTTCAGATACAGGAATGGCGCGCACCTTAATCAGCACGCGCCATTGTGCCAAGCGCCGAGGCGCTCGAATTGCAAAATAGATTAAACGCCAGCTGCGGCAGCAACCTCAGCAGCAAAATCGCTCTCTTCCTTCTCGATGCCTTCACCGAGCTGGAAGCGAACATAATCCTTGAGCGTGATCGAAGCACCCGCTTCCTTCGCCGCCTTGGCGACGACGTCAGCAATCGGGGTCTTGTTGTCGATCACGAACAGCTGGCTGAGCAGCGCGTTCTCCTTGGCGAACTTCGCAACTGCGCCATCGACCATCTTGGCAACGATCTCGGCAGGCTTGCCGCTTTCGGCAGCCTTCTCAGCGGCAATGGCGCGCTCACGCTCCAGCATGGCAGGGTCGATCTGGTCGGCCGACAGCGCGAGCGGGAACGCAGCCGCGATGTGCATCGCAAGCTGCTTGCCGAGCGGCTGAAGCACGTCTGCCGAGGCATCACCCTCAAGCGCGACGAGAACGCCGATCTTGCCGAGGCCCGGCACGACCGCGTTGTGAACATAATCGACGACGAGGCCATTGCTGACAGAAACCGAGCCGACGCGGCGCAGCGTCTGGTTCTCGCCGATGGTGGCGATGTTGGCGACGAGCTTCTCCGAAACCGTGCCACCGCCCGGATAATCGGCGGAAGCGAGCGCGTCGGCATCGGCAGCGCCATTCGACAGCGCCACATTGGTCACGCTGCGGACGAAATCCTGGAACTGCTCGTTCTTGGCAACGAAGTCGGTCTCACTGTTGACTTCAACCGCGACGCCCTTGGTGCCGGAGACGGCCACGCCGACCAGACCTTCAGCGGCGGTGCGGCTGGATTTCTTCTGCGCGGCGGCGAGGCCCTTGGCGCGCAGCCAATCGACAGCAGCTTCCATGTCGCCATTGGCTTCGGAGAGTGCCTTTTTGCAATCCATCATGCCCGCGCCGGAGCGGTCACGCAGTTCCTTGACAGCGGCAGCAGTAATCTCGGCCATCATCATTTCCTTCAGATAGGGTTTCTAACACAAGGACGGGCGCTTATCGGTTTCCCACCAAGCGCCCTGCCCCGAAAATATTACAGTAAGGCGAAACTTACGCTTCGGCGGCGACGGCTTCCTCAGCCGGCGGCTCGGCGAGCGCGCCGATGTCAACGCCAGAGGCTTCCTGCGCACCGCGGTTGCCCTTGGTGGCGGCGGCTGCAATCGCGTCGCAATAGAGGCGGATCGCGCGGCTGGCGTCGTCATTCGCCGGAACCGGGAACGCAATGCCATCGGGCGAGACGTTCGAATCGAGGATCGCAACGACCGGGATACCCAGCGTGTTGGCTTCCTTGATCGCCAGCTCTTCCTTGTTCGCGTCAATCACGAACATCACGTCCGGGATGCCGCCCATCTCGCGGATGCCGCCAAGGCTCAGTTCCAGCTTGTCGCGCTCGCGCGTCATCTGGAGCACTTCCTTCTTGGTGAGGCCGTGCGTGTCGCCAGAGAGGCGCTCTTCGATGGTCTTCAGGCGCTTGATCGAGCCAGAAATGGTCTTCCAGTTGGTGAGCATGCCGCCCAGCCAGCGGTGGTTGACGAAATGCTGGCCGGACTTGCGCGCGCCTTCCGCGATCGCTTCCGCTGCCTGACGCTTGGTGCCAACGAACAGCACCTTGCCGCCTGCCGCCACAGTGGCGGAGACGAAATCCAGCGCGCGCGCAAACAGCGGCACAGTCTGGGAAAGGTCGAGGATGTGAACGCCGTTCCGCTCGCCGAAGATATAGGGCTTCATGCGGGGGTTCCAGCGGTGGGTCTGGTGGCCGAAATGCGCGCCGGCCTCGATCAATTGCTGTATGGTGACGACAGGTGCCGCCATGGTCTTTCTCCTTCCGGTTTTACCTCTGGGATTCAGTAACCGCGTCTTTCAGACCCGGCACCGGTATGTGCGAATCCCATGTGGAATGCGGCGCCATTAGTCGGACAATGGCAGGATTGCAAGGCAAAATAGGCTGTTGACAGTCGCTCAATATGAGAACATATAGTGAACATGGAACCAATCGACACAGATATGCGTTGAGCGGACACTGTTATTCCAAGGTGGTGGCAATGATGACGGTATTGGCGATACTCTTCCCTCTGGCTCTGGTGATGGCGCTTGGCACGATCGCCCTGATGCTGAAAACGCATGGCGGCAAAATGATGGCCGCGCTGCGGATGGAGCCCTATTCTCCACGCACTGCCTCGCCCCATCCGCCAGTTGGTGAGCGCGCGAGCGAGATTCGGCTTGGTTCAGTCCGTTCCGGTTCGCATCCGGCGGTTAGGCAAAAAGCTCTCCTTGCGGCCTGACGCAGAATTTCAGCTAACCGCACTGCCCGATGATGCGCTCTTCCGGGCCTTGCGCACCTTGCGATAGCTCATCACGCTAAACGGAATCATCACAAGGTAGAGCGCGGAAATCGCCAGCAGCGTCAACCAAGGGTCGATCAAAAGCAGCGCCGCCATCAGCCCCGCAAGGCCGATCACTTCAAGCCTGACATGCCGACGCAGCCTCAGCGCCGACCAGCTGAAAGTCGCGAGGCTGGAAATCATCAGGAACGCGACGAACGCCGTCCACGGCGCGACCACAACCCAGCTCTGGAAAATCGGGTCGCCCGTGATGAACCAGCAGTACAGCGGCACGAACACCAGCCCCGCCCCTGTAGGCGCAGGAACGCCGGTCATGAACCCGGCGGATTTATGCGGCTGATGTTCCATGTCGATCCGCGCATTGAACCGCGCCAGACGAAGCGCGCACATCAGCGCATGCGCCAGTGCGAATATCCAGCCGAACTTCGGCATATGTTGCAATGACCAGAGATAGACAATCAGCGCAGGCGAAACGCCAAAGGCTATGCTGTCCGAGAGCGAATCCAGCTCCGCACCGAAGCGGCTCTGCCCATTGAGCAACCGCGCGATACGACCATCCAGCCCATCGAGCACTCCGGCGAGGATCACGCTTCCCACCGCCAGCTCCCATTTCCCGAGCATCGCGAAGCGCACGCCGGTCAGCCCGAAGCACAGCGCCATTGCCGTCACCGCATTGGGCGCGACCTGCCGCAGCGATATGCCGCGCCGCAATCCTTTCGGTATGGCGCGGGGTGGCTTCACTGAAATACCCCGCTCAAGGTTTCGCTTTCGCCCAGTTTCGCGATCACAGTCTCGCCCGCTACAGTGCGCTGGCCCAAAATCACGCGCGGCGCGGTGCCTTCTGGCAGATAAATATCCACCCGGCTGCCGAAACGGATAAGCCCGATGCGCTGCCCCGCCGCCACAATATCACCTGGCTTCACAAACGGCACGATCCGCCGCGCCACCAGCCCCGCAATCTGTGTAAAACCGATCCGCAAACCATCCGCTCGCTCTACCACGATATGCTGGCGCTCATTGTCCTCGCTCGCCTTATCGAGATCGGCGTTGATGAACTTGCCGGAAATATAGACCACCTGCCGGATCGTGCCGGCAATCGGCGTGCGGTTGATATGAACATCAAACACACTCATGAAGATCGACACACGCGTCATCAGCCCCGTGCCAATGCCTTCATCACCCGCTATCTCGCGCGGTGGAGGCACGCGCTGAATGAGCGTGATAAGGCCGTCCGCGGGCGCGATCAGCAAATCTTGCCCCTGCGGCGTCGCGCGCACCGGATCACGGAAAAACGCGAACACCCAGATCGACACGCCCGCCATCAGCCATGCCAGCGGCTTCCAGCCCAGCACCCAGAAAAACAGCGTGATGCCGATCGCGATAGCGCCAAATTTGCGCCCCTCAGGATGGATTGCGGGAAAGCGCCATTTGACGCCGGATTGCGAGTCGCCCGCCTGCGGGCCACCACTTGATGCACTGTTTTCAGGTTCCATCGCCCCTGTTTAGGCATGGAATGGCGCCAACACAACGGCACATGATGAGAAGCGAATGACATTTCCCTGCGATTGACGCGTATATAATGTGATGGGATGTTGAAACTTTGGCCCGCTTTCCCTAGAGCGCAGCCATCCTCCCCATCCCGAGACAGGAAAGCGGAACAGCGTCATGGCAAAGATAAAAGTCAAAAACCCGGTCGTCGAAATCGACGGCGACGAAATGACCCGGATCATCTGGGAATGGATCCGCGAGCGCCTCATCAAGCCCTATCTCGATATCGACCTGCATTATTATGACCTCGGCGTCGAGGAGCGTGACCGCACCGAGGACAAGGTGACGGTCGACTCGGCCAACGCGATCAAGAAATATGGCGTCGGCGTCAAATGCGCGACCATCACGCCGGACGAAGCCCGCGTCGAGGAATTCAACCTCAAGAAGATGTGGAAGTCGCCCAACGGCACCATCCGCAACATCCTCGGCGGCGTCGTCTTCCGCGAGCCGATCGTGATCCGCAACGTGCCGCGCCTCATCCCCGGCTGGACCGACCCGATCGTCGTCGGCCGTCACGCTTTCGGCGACCAGTATAAGGCGACGGATTTCCGCGTCCCCGGCCCCGGCAAGCTGCGCCTCGTGTTCGAAGGCGAGGACGGCACCGTGATAGACGAGGAAGTGTTCCAGTTCCCCGGCTCCGGCGTCGCGATGGGCATGTACAACCTCGATGAATCGATAAAGGATTTCGCGCGCGCATCGATGAACTATGGCCTCGGCCGCGGATGGCCGGTGTATCTTTCGACCAAGAACACTATCCTCAAGGCCTATGATGGCCGCTTCAAGGATCTGTTCGCGGAAGTGTATGACGCCGAGTTCGCCGACAAGTTCAAGGCCGCCGGCATCGTCTACGAGCACCGCCTGATCGACGATATGGTCGCATCGGCATTGAAATGGAGCGGCAAGTTCGTATGGGCGTGCAAGAATTATGACGGCGACGTGCAGTCCGATCAGGTCGCTCAGGGCTTCGGCTCACTGGGCCTCATGACCTCGGTGTTAATGACGCCCGATGGCAAGACCGTCGAGGCCGAAGCAGCCCACGGCACCGTCACTCGCCACTATCGCCAGCATCAGCAGGGCAAGGCGACCTCAACCAACCCGATCGCCTCGATTTTCGCGTGGACGCAGGGTCTCGTCTATCGTGGCAAGTTTGACGACACCCCGGACGTCACCCGCTTTGCCGAGACGCTGGAGAAGGTCTGCATCAAGACGGTCGAGAACGGCGCGATGACCAAGGACCTCGCGCTCCTCATCGGCCCGGAGCAGAGCTGGATGACGACGGAGCAGTTCTTCGAGGCGATCCGCGCCAATCTCGAGACGGCGATGGGCGATTGGAAATAACGCAGAGCGGGTTTCTCCCCCTCTAAATGCCATTGACGCCCGCGCCCCTCCCGGCGCGGGCGTTGTCATTTTCAGATGTTTTTCCATTTGTCCGATGACAGCCACGCCCGCGCCTGCTTTATAGTGAGGACATGTCCCCCGAGATTCACAGCAGCAGCGGCCTGAGCGATACGCTCGTCATTCTGGGCGCTGCGGGCATCGTCATCCCGACGTTCGCGCGCTTCCGCATCAGCCCGGTCATCGGCTTCATCCTCGCGGGCATTATCGTCGGCCCATCGGGACTTGGCGCGATGACGAAGGATTTCCCCTGGCTCGAATATGCCACCATCTCCCGCCCTGAGGCCATCGCGCCCTTCGCGGAGTTGGGCATCATTCTGCTGCTCTTTTCCATCGGGCTGGAGCTGAGCTTCAAGCGATTATGGTCGATGCGCAGGCTGGTGTTCGGCGTCGGCGCGATGGAACTGGGCGGCTCTGCCATCCTGATCGCTATCATACTCTACCTGATGGGCAACCATAGCGCGGCGGCCATTGGTCTTGGGCTAGCGCTGGCGCTTTCCTCTACAGCACTGGTGCTGCCGATGGTCGGCACCAAAGGCCCGGTGGGCAGCGCGGCATTCTCGATGTTGCTGTTCGAGGATCTGGCGCTAGTGCCGATCATCTTCCTGTTGGGCGCGATCGGGCCTAGCGACGGCGGCGACAATCTTTCGCACCTAATGAGTACGCTCGTCACCGGCGGCATCACGGTCGCGGCGATATTGCTCGCGGGGCCGTTCATCCTGCCGCGCATCTTCGCGCAGGCTGCCCGCACCAAAAGCCCGGAAGTGTTCCTCGCTGCAAGCCTACTCGTCGTTATCATGGCGAGCCTGACGACCGCGTTGACTGGTTTGTCGCCCATAGTCGGCGCGCTGCTCGCCGGGCTGCTGATCGCCGAAACCGATTATCATGGCGAGGTCGAATCGATCACCGCCCCGTTCCGCGGCCTCGCGCTGGGCGTGTTCCTGCTCACCGTGGGCATGAGCCTCGACCTCAAGTTCATCGCCGAGCAATGGACATCCTTGCTGCTCGCCATCTGCGGCGTCGTCATAATCAAGACGCTGGTGACGGCCTTCCTGCTGCGCCTCTATGGCGCGCGGCGTAGCGTCGCGGCTGAAGTCGGCATATTGATGTCCAGCCCGTCGGAAACGACGCTCATCGTTCTCGCCACCGCGTCCGCTGCCCAGATCATCAATGAATATGCGGCGATGTTCTGGCAAATCGCGACCGCTATCGGCCTGACGCTGACGCCTCTGCTCGCGCGCCTTGGGCATGACCTCGCCCGCCGGATAGATCAGCGCACGCATTTTCAGGAACCGGACACCCCGAAGCATGAGGAGCCGGACGCGCAACTACGCACGGTCGTTCTCGGCTTTGGGCGCGTGGGCCGCATGGTCTGTGATCTGTTGCGCAATCACAATCAGCCCTATGTCGCTATCGACTCCGATCCCGACATAGTGATTGAGGGGCGCAAGGACGGCTATGCGATCCGCTTCGGTAATGTCACCCGCCCGCAGACGCTCGAGCATCTGGCGCTCGAAAAAGCGAAGGTGCTGGTGTTGACGATGGATGACCCAGTGCTGTGCATCAAGATCACGCGGTCGGTGCGCACAACCTACCCCGATCTGCCGATCATTGCCCGCGCCCGCGATGCCGATCACGCGACGCAGCTCTACAAGGCTGGCGCCAGCGAGGCCGTCCCCGAGACACTGGAAAGCTCGCTTCAACTCGCAGAGACCGCGCTCATAGAGCTGGGTGTCGCAATGGGGCCGGTGATCGCCTCAATCCATCAACAGCGCGAAGACCTGCGCCAGGGTATCAAGCATACAGCAAGGCTCGATCATGTACCCCGCCTTCGCCGGTTGCGTGCCGAAGATACCCAATAATCGACCATGAGCGCCACAGAATCTTCCGCATTATTCTTTTCGGATAACGCCGCACGCGTCTGCCCCGAAGTCATGGCCGCGCTGATCCGTGCCGATCAGGTCGATATCGGTTATGACGGTGACTCGCTCAGCAAGGCATTGGATGCAGCCTTCAGCACTGTGTTCGAGCGCGATGTCGCGGTGCTCTGGCTATCGACAGGGACAGCGGCGAACGCCATCGCACTCGCCACATTATGCCCACCTTACGGCGCCATAATATGCCATGAGAACGCACATATCCAGAATGACGAGTGCGGCGCGCCCGAATTCTACACACATGGCGCGAAGTTGCTTCTCGCTTCCGGCGAAGGCGGCAAGGTCACGCCCGAGGCTGTGCGGTCCATCATCTTGGGCATACGACCTGACGTGCACCGGGCACAGCCGCATACACTCTCTATCACTAACACGACCGAACTTGGGCTGGTCTATCGCCCGAACGAGGTGGCCGCGCTGGGCGCGATCGCGCGTGAAGCCAGCCTCAGTTTTCATATGGATGGTGCGCGCTTTGCGAATGCCGTCGCCCATCTTGGCTGCGCGCCCGCAGACCTTACATGGCGAGCCGGCGTCGATGTCCTGAGTTTCGGTTTCGTCAAAAATGGCGGAATGTCGGCCGAGGCACTGGTATTCTTCGATTCCAAACGGGCGGAGGAAGCTCGCATTCGACGCAAACGTGGCGGGCATCTTCTCTCCAAAGGCCGCTACTGCGCTGCGCAGCTTCTTGCGATGATCGAGGACGATATCTGGCTTCGCAACGCGCGCGCCGCCAATGCGGGAGCGAGTAAGATAGCGCAGGCAGCTGGCGAGCGAGTAATCTACCCTGTCGAGGCCAACGAAATATTCGTCCGCCTTCGACCAGAGGAAGCAGCCATACTGCGCTCGCAAGGCTTCGGTTTTTACGATTGGGGCGAAGGCGCAGCCCGCTTCGTGGTTTCATGGGATCAGAGCGAGGATACACTGACCCGTCTCACGGAGGCTCTGGAAGCGCTTTAGCGCCTTGCACGCGCCATCGTAATGCCGATGGATTCCCCACGCTCGGACAAAGCGAGCTTCACGATCTTCACACTCACGTGCCTTACCTTGTCGTCCTGCAGGAAAACGGTGTCGATGATATGATCGGCTACCGCCTCGATGAGCTTGAAATGCCGGTCCTTTGGCAGCGCGTCAGTAGCAGCATGCTTCAGATCCATATAGTTTTTGGAGTGAGATAACGGCGTATCCGGCTCATAATGATCTTCCTGCGCGATGAGCGCGCGCACGGAAATCTTGAGCGGTTGGGGCAGGTGCGTTTCCTCGGAATAGATGCCGGTCAGGATGTCGACATGCAAATCCTCGACCTCAAGCGCCAGAAAATCACCATTTTGACTGCCAAAATCCGTCATTCGCTTCATATCCCTGTGCGTCGAGACGCAAATTTTTCTTCCAATTTGACCGGCGCACGCTAAAGGCGCGGCTCTCGGGGCGCTCATGCCCGTTTACATTCAGAACAGCAAGTGTGACGACCCTTTCCCCCCTCGAAACCCAGAGCGATGCTGCAATCGAAGCCCTGCTCGACGCTGCCTTTGGCACGGACCGGCATGGCCGCACAGCCTACGCCATCCGCACGGGCATGCGCTGGTTGCCGGACTTAAGCTATGCGCTGACCAACGAGGCGGGCGATTTTGTCGGCCTGCTCCAGAGCTGGCCGGTCGCGCTGGCAGGTGATGATGGTAGGGAAACACCGCTCGTCATGGTCGGGCCGGTTGCCGTGTTGCCGGCTCGGCAGGGCGAAGGCTATGGGCGGATGCTGATGGATCGCCTGATCGTGGATGCCGACGCCCACGCAGACGCACCGCTGATGATGATCGGTGACCCGGAATATTATGGCCGGTTCTGGGGGTTCAGCGCGGACGCCACCGCAGAATGGCGCGCGCCGGGGCCGGTCGAACAGCGCCGCCTGCTTGCGCGCAATGTGCCTTGTGCGCCGCCCCTGCCCGCACTCAGCGGAATGCTGGGGCCAAGACAAACTTTCTAGGAAGTTCGATATTTCGTTCAGGCTGGAGCGAAAAGGCCGATTTTCGAGCATCGGAGCACAGCGTACTTAAATGTACGTGAGCACCGAAGCACAGAAAATAGGGCTTTGCAGCCCTGCATGGGCGGGATATCGAACTTCCTAGCTTAACGCGCCGTGACAGTGCTTGTAGCGCTTGCCGGATCCGCACGGGCATTCGGCATTGCGGCTGAGGCCCATGTCGGCATAGGGATCGCCTGATCCCACTGCCGCGCCAGCGCCCGCAGCAATGCCCGGTATGCGCGTCGTGACGAAGCCGTTTTCATCAACGCCACCGCTCTCACCCGCACCATAATTGGTGATGAAGTCCGGCAATGTCGGCAATTCCGGCATTTGCGGCGCCTGCTCGAACTGGAACTGAACGCGGCCAATCGTCTGCGTCACATCGTCACGAATGTTGCCCAGCATCCGCTCGAACAGCGAGAATGCCTCGTGCTTATATTCATTGATTGGCGTTTTCTGGGCATAGGCGCGCAGGTGCACCACCTGACGTAATGCGTCGAGCGTCGCGAGATGTTCTTTCCAGTGGTGGTCGAGGTTCTGCAAGAGGATACTCTTCTCGATGCCGTGCCAGCTGTCCGCATCAATCGCCGCAGCCTTCTCCTCCACTGCCTTGTCGGCAAGCGCGATGAGCCGCTCCTCGATGATTTCCGGCGCGACCGTGTCTTCCTGCAACCACGCATCGATGTCCGGCTCGAGGCTCAGCACCTCGCGCACGCGCTCCTTCAGCCCGTCGATATGCCATTGCTCAGGGTAAGTTCCCGGCGGGCAGTGCGCGCCGACGATGTCGTTCACCGTCTCATGACGCATGTCAGTCACGACATCATTCACGGTTTCCGCATCCATGATGTCGCCGCGCTGCTCGTAAATCACCTTGCGCTGGTCGTTCATCACGTCGTCATACTCAACGACCTGTTTGCGGATGTCGTAATTGCGCGCCTCGACCTTCTTCTGCGCGGTCTCGATCGCCTTCGACATCCATTTGGACGGCGGCAGCGCCTCGCCATCTTCGAGGCTGGAGCGCATCATGCGCGCGAACAACGTATCCGGCCCGAAGATACGCAGCAGATCGTCATCGAGGCTTAGGTAAAAACGCGACAGGCCGGGGTCGCCCTGACGGCCCGAACGACCACGCAGCTGGTTGTCGATGCGGCGGCTCTCGTGCCGCTCCGTGCCGATGACGCAGAGGCCGCCAGCGTCTAGCACCTGGCGCTTCTCGGCGGCGATCTCGTCCTTGATCCGGGCGATGGCGGCATCACGCTCCGGCCCTTCTGCAACATCCTTCAGCTCATCTTCAACGCGGAACTCAAGGTTGCCGCCGAGCTGAATGTCCGTGCCGCGGCCCGCCATATTGGTTGCAATGGTGACGGCGCCCAAGCGGCCCGCCTGCGCCACGATATGCGCCTCGCTCTCATGGAAGCGTGCATTCAACACGCTGTGCTTCACGCCTTCTTTCTCAAGGAACTCGGACAGCATTTCCGATTTCTCGATGCTCACCGTGCCGACGAGCACCGGCTGGCCCTTGGCCTGATGCTCGCGGATCGTGCGCGCGATGCCGGCGAACTTGTCCTCGATGCTCTTGTAGAACAGATCCTCATCGTCGATCCGCTGCACCGGCACGTTGGTGGGGATCGTCACCACGTTCATCTTGTAGATTTCGTGGAACTCGGTCGCTTCCGTCGCGGCGGTGCCGGTCATGCCCGAAAGCTTCGGATACATGCGGAAATAGTTCTGGAAGGTGATCGAGGCGAGCGTCTGGTTCTCCGGCTCGATGTTGACGCCTTCCTTGGCCTCGACCGCCTGATGCAGCCCGTCCGACCAGCGGCGCCCGTCCATCATGCGGCCGGTGAACTCGTCGATGATGATGACCTTGCCGTCCTTCACGATGTAATCGATGTCGCGCTTGAACATCTTGTTGGCGCGCAGCGACTGGTTGACGTGGTGGACGACCTGCGTGTTCTCGAAATCATAGAGATTGCTGCCCTGAAGCAGCCCTGCCCCCTCTAGCAGTCGCTCGATATTTTCCGTGCCATCCTCGGTCAGCACGATGTTGCGCTGCTTCTCGTCCTTTTCGTAATCGTCGTCGGAGAGCTGCTTCACCAGCGCATCGACGGCAATGTACATCTCGGACTTGTCGTCGGTCGGGCCTGAAATGATGAGCGGCGTGCGCGCCTCATCGATCAGGATCGAATCCACCTCGTCAACAATCGCATAGTTGAACGGCCGCTGCACCATCTGCGCGCGCTCATATTTCATGTTGTCGCGTAAGTAATCGAAGCCCAGCTCGTTGTTGGTGGCGTAAGTAATGTCCGCCTCATAAGCCGCGCGGCGCTCATCTTCGCGCAGATTGGGGACGATCACGCCAGTGGTGAGGCCGAGGAAGCGATAGATCTGCCCCATCCATTCGCAGTCGCGCTTGGCGAGATAGTCGTTCACGGTGACGACATGCACGCCCTTGCCTTCGAGCGCGTTGAGATACGTCGCGAGCGTCGCCACAAGCGTCTTACCCTCGCCGGTACGCATCTCCGCGATTTCGCCGCGATGGAGCACAATGCCGCCGATCATCTGCACATCGAAATGCCGCATACCGAGCACGCGCTTACCCGCCTCGCGTACGGTCGCGAAGGCCTCGGGCAGCAGCGCATCGAGGCTCTCGCCTGCGCTCAAACGCTCCCGGAATTTGCGCGTCTGGTCGGTCAGTTCGTCGTCTGTAAGCGCCGAAATAGTAGGCTCGAAGGCCGCGATCTGGGCGACCGTCTTGCCAAGCGACTTCACATAACGATCATTGGACGAACCGAAGAGGGTTTTGGCGAGCGCGCCGAGCATGCAATGTTCCTGACTGATCCGGTGCGGAAGCCCCGGACGAGCCATGCGCACAAATACCGCCGCGATGTAGGGTTGAGGGGCCGCGAAGTCAATTGAAGGCGGGTCTTATGGCGTGAGTTTGCGGAGAACGCGCTCAAGTCATCTTATACGGTCGAGATAAGTCAGAGCTTCCTGCGAGTTAACATACAACTCGTCTTCTTCGATCGGTCGTTTAGGATACCACATAATCCGAATTTCGTGCTCAACGCTGAACCTCGTATCCTTAACAAAACAATCTGCTTCAAAATGCTCAGAATCGAGATCGACTGGCTCTTTGTATTGTACATAACCAACTTTTGCAGTGCCAAGCCTATCTGACGAACGTGCTATAGCATTTGCAAAACCCTGCACAGCCTTTACCCGAAAGGTTGCACCATAATCTGGATTTGCTTCAAAATTCGATTGGCTGGAGAAGCACATAATCCATGAATTTTCGCTGTGCTTTTCAAAACCACAATTTGAAAATAAAACTATACTGTTCGGGCTAAGGTTTATTGCTTCTGATATATTTCCAAGCAACTTAGGCTTTGTGAAGCCGGGTTGAACCAAATAATCTTTCATTGCCGAGCGTCGAATACCTTCATCTTTATCTTGTAGCGGACCAATCTCAGCATCCCGCATAGCATAAAGGCTGCGTATTCTGAATGATCCAGCTTCAAGGAAATGCGCGTCCTCAGAACGCAAATGCTTATAGGCTATCATAGAATTGCCGAAAATTTGTCCCGCGAAGTCCTCAACGGGATATTGTTGTTGATATACATTTTGCAATGCCAACATAATTGACGCGCAGTACGAATCCGCTAATCGCGATCCTCATGGAACGTTCCCCCTTAGCCCCCACCGCCTTTCCTGAACTCCCCACCATTGAGGGCGTGACGCTACGCGTGGCGCGGGCGCAGTATAAGGCGTGGGACCGCTGCGACCTCACTTATGCCGAATTGAGCGAAGGAACGAGCGTAGCAGGCGTCACGACGAAGAATCTCTGCTGCTCCAGTGAGGTCGAACTGTGCCGCGAGGGTATCAAGGGCGGCACGGCGCGGGCGTTGGTCGTCAATGCAGGCAACAGCAACGCCTTCACCGGCTATCGTGGCCGCGAGGCGGTGGAGCAAATCATGGGTCAGGTCGCGGGTCATCTTGGCTGCGCGGCGAGCGAAGTGTTCGTCTCTTCCACCGGCGTCATCGGCGTACCGCTGCCCAAGGATAAGGCGCGTGCGGGCGTGGACGCCGCGCTCAGTGCTGTCTCCTGTTCATGGGAAGATGCGGCTGAAGCGATCAGCACCACGGACACCTTCCCCAAGGGCGCTACTGCATCCGTGATGATCGGCGGCAATAAGGTCACGCTCTCCGGCATCATCAAGGGCAGCGGCATGATCGCGCCCGATATGGCGACAATGCTCGGCTATATCTTCACCGACGCGGCCATCGAACCCGCATTGCTACAGGAGATGATGAACGAGGCGAACGCGCGCAGCTTCTCCTGCATCACCGTCGATGGCGACACCTCTACCAGCGACACTGTGCTTGTCTTCGCTACCGGCAAGGCAGGCAATGCGCCGCTCGTCACGCGCGACAGCCCCGGCGCGGATGCCTTTCAGGCCGCCTTGACCGACATCTGCACCCAGCTCGCGCATCTCGTCGTGAAAGATGGCGAAGGCGCGCAGAAATTCATCGAGATCCGCGTTACCGGAGCGGCATCGGACGATAGCGCTCGCCGCATCGGCCTCTCCATCGCCAACTCGCCGCTGGTGAAGACCGCGATTGCGGGCGAGGACGCCAACTGGGGTCGCGTCGTCATGGCGGTCGGCAAGGCAGGCGAGCCCGCGAACCGCGACACGCTCTCGATCAGCTTCGGCGGGGTCGCGGTCGCCGCCAATGGCTATCCGGTCGAGGGCTATGATGAAGCTCCCGTCGCCGCGCATTTGAAAGGCCAAACTATCGAGATCGGCGTCGACATCGGGCTGGGCAGCGGCAGCGCGACCGTGTGGACCTGCGACCTCACCCACGGCTATATCTCGATCAACGCCGATTACAGGAGTTAATTCTAGGTGAGCGACACCGGCCATCTGCTGCTGGCGTATTTCCTCATCGAGATCATCGCCTGCCTGACACCCGGCCCAGCAGTAGCAGCCGTCACAGGCATCGCGCTCACAGGCTCTCTGCGCAGCATGATCGGCGCGGTCATCGGCATCAATACCAGCAGCGCGATCTGGTATGTCATGGCGGGCATCGGCCTCAGCGCGCTCGTTAAAAGCGCACCGCTGGCGTTTGCGATCCTCGGCTGGGCGGGCATCGGATATCTGATCTGGATGGGTATCGAGACATGGCGCGCCCATGCACATCTGGCGGCAAAAAAGGAACGGACGCAGATCAGCATGTGGAAGGGATTTTCCACCGCCGTCGCCGTCCAGCTGTCCAACCCCAAGGCGCTGGTGTTCTTCACCGTCTTCCTCCCGCCCTTCGTCAATGTGAACCAGCCGGTCGCGCCGCAATTGCTGATTCTCGCGATCATCGGCATCGCAACTGAGGTGATGGTTCTCACCAGCTATGGCCTGCTCGCGTACAGGCTGGGCGGGCTTTCCCTTTCACCGCGCGCGGAAAAGCGGATGGGCCATATTCAGGGCGCATTGTTGATTGCCATTGGCCTCAGCATGGCGATGCTGCGATTGGGATATGTATGACCGCTGCGTTAAAAGAACCGGTGGCGGACCTGATCCGCACAGTAGCCGCCGAAGTCATCCTGCCACGCTTCCAGAACCTCGCTGCACATGAGGTGATCGAAAAAGCCGCGAATGACCTTGTTACGATTGCAGACCGAGAGAGTGAAGCGCGCCTGTCTGAGGGGCTTGCGCGCCTATTGCCAGAGGCGAGTATCGTCGGCGAGGAAGCCTGCGCTGCCGACCCATCCCTGCTCGCTGCGTTGTCGAATGATCTGTGCTGGATCATCGACCCTATCGACGGCACCGGCAATTTCGCCGCCGAGCGTGCGCCATTCGGGGTGATGGTCGCACTCACCGAACGCGGTGAGACGATCGCCGGATGGATTTACGATCCCCTGACCGGCCGCCTCTGTCATTCCGAGCGCGGCAAGGGCGCGACGATTAACGGCGAGCGGATCGAGGCACGGACAAGCGGTGCGGCTGTTCCGGTCGCGGGCATATCGACGCTATTCCTCGACGCGCAGGAGCGCGCGGAAATGGAGGCGCGCGCCACGGGCAAGCTCGACCTCGTCGGCATACCCCGCTGCGCTGCGGAGCAATATCCCCGCATCGCGCTGGGCCAGAATGACCTCGCGCTGTTCAAACGGACTCTCGCCTGGGATCATGCGGCGGGCGTATTGTTTCTGAACGAAGCGGGTGGCATGGCCTGCCGATATGATGGAAGCCCCTATCTCGCGTCATCCGATGAAGAGGGCATGCTCGCGGCGGCTTCTCCTGCGATGTGGGACAAGGCGGCGCGCATTTTGTTCGATTGAGAGGTGATAAATGATAACGATCTGGGGCCGTCCCAATTCGCATAATGTGAAAAAAGTCCTCTGGCTCGCCGAGGAACTGGGGTTGGACTTCGTACGCCATGATGTCGGCGGCTCGTTCGGCTATCCTGAGGATTATACCGCCAAGAACCCCAATCGCCTTGTCCCGACGCTGGAGGATGGCGAGCTGGTTCTGTGGGAATCCAACGCCATCCTGCGCTATCTCGCCGCCCAATATGGCGGAGAGGCATTCTGGCCGAGTGCGCCAACTCAACGCGCATTGGGTGACAAATGGATGGACTGGCAATTTACGCTTGCAGACGCGCAGCGCGATGCTTTTCTCGGTATGGTGCGGACCACGCCCGATGATCGGGACAACGCAGCGATCAAAAAGAGCCTATCTGACTCTGCCCGCCTGTTTGGGTTTGTTGAACACGCACTGACTCAGACACCTTGGTTATCTGGAGACACATTCGGCATCGGCGATATACCTGTAGGTGTTTACGTCCGCACCTTCGCAGGTATCGGCGGAGACACCACAACCATGCCGCATCTCCAGAACTGGTATAAACGCCTGCAACAACGGCCCGGCTATGCGTGCCATGTGATGATCCCGCTGACCTGAGAGCGCTCAGCCAAACAAGCGGTTGAGCGATTTATCCAGCACCAGAAGCTGCCACAGCAAGCGGCCATGATCGGCCCGGCCTGACTTGTGATCCTTCGCCAGTTTCGCCATCATAGTCCGATCGAACCAGCCGGTGCGCGCCAGCAGCGATCCCTCCGCCACCGCTGCGGCCTCGCCCGCCAAAGCGTGACGAAACCAGTGTGCGATGGGCGTCACGAAGCCCATTTTGCCGCGATAGAGGATGTTGTGCGGCAGATACGGCTCCATCGCGCGCTTCATGAGGTACTTGCCCGTATTGCCATGGATGCGCTGGCCGACAGGCAGCCGCGCGGCGAACTCCACGAGGCGATAGTCCAGCAGCGGCTCCCGCGCTTCGAGACTCACCGCCATGCTCATCCGGTCCGTCTTGGTGAGGATGTCTCCGGGCAGCCATATCTTGAGATCGGCATATTGGGCGCGGTCGATCGGATCGCGCGCGGGCGCGCTTTCCATCGTCTTCACAATCCGGTCTTCGGCCCGATGGCCGGAAAGCGCACGCGTAAACTCCGGCGCGTAAAGCCGTGTCCGCAACTCCGGCGGCGTGAACCCGACCGAGCGCGCATAGGCCTCCGCCCCGCTCATCGCCAATTCTTGAAAGGTCGATTTGGCCCGCAGGAACCGTGGCGCCCAATCCGCCTTGGGCCAGATGCTCCCTAGAGCGCCGAATACCGGCCCGCGTAGTCCTTGGGGGAGCAGACGCCGCATCCCCTCGCCGCGATGCTGGAACAAATGGCGCCGATAGCCCGCAAACGCCTCGTCCGCGCCGTCTCCCGACAGCGCCACCGTCACCTCTTCCCGCGCCAGCTCGCACACCCGGAACGTCGGCAGCGCCGAGGCATCGGCGAAAGGCTCATCGAAATGCCCGACGATGCGGTCGAGCAACCCATAATCGTCTGGCGAAACGATCTTCGTGCGATGATCGGTCGCAAACCTGCGCGCGACATGGTCGGCATAGTGGCGCTCATCGAGGCTATCGACATCGAAGCCGATGGTGCTGGTCTTGACCGCCTGACGCGATTGCTCGGCCATCAGCGCTACGACTGAGCTGCTATCCACCCCGCCGGAAAGAAACGCGCCCAGCGGCACATCCGCCACCATGCGTGAGCGTACAGCGTCGCGCATCAGCGCCACCAGTTCCTCGGCCAGCGCGGCGGGCTTCGCGTCCGAACGGTCTGCAAAGCTAACATCCCACCAGCGGCGCGGCGGCGGCAGCTCCCGGCCTCTCACCAGCCGCAGATGCTCGCCCGCACCCAGCTTCTTCACGCCCGCGATAATGCACGCGTCATCTGGCACATAGCCCAGTGCGATATAGTCCTCGACCGCGCGCAGATCGGGCTCCCGCCGCAACAGTGGATGCGCGAGCAGCGCCTTCATTTCCGATCCGAAGATCAAGCTGCCGTCAGACACCTGCGCGTAATAGAGCGGCTTGACGCCAAGCCTGTCCCGCACCAGCCAGAGAGACTGCGTCGCCGGTTCATAGAGCGCGAAGGCGAACATGCCGTTGAACCGCTCGACGCAGGACTCACCCCACTGGCGATAGGCGTGAAGGATCACCTCGGTATCGCTATGGGTACGGAAGCGATGCCCGCGCGCTTCCAGCTCAGTGCGGATCTCCGCGAAATTATAGATCTCACCATTGTAGGTAATAATGAGGCTACCGTCGGCATTCACCATCGGCTGCGCGCCGCCTGCGAGGTCAATTATCGAGAGGCGGCAATGCCCCAGCCCAACACCCGGCGCGGTCCACACACCGGTCCCATCCGGCCCGCGATGCGGCATGGCGTCGATCATCGCCTGCACACGCGCGGGATCGACCGGCTTTGCTGTCTCCAGATGAAAGATACCCGCGATTCCACACATGCTGTTTACGCCCTAGCGATTTGGCGCGATGGCGTCTGCCAGAGAGTTGGGATCGCCCAGAGATTTAACGAATGCGCGGATGGCGGCCTCGGCAGGCGCGCCCTCCCTGTCCTCCGCGGAGATGAGAATTGCGATTGCGCGCTGGTCGCGCATCAGGAGTTTGGCTGTCATGGTGTCGAACTTGATTGCTGCGGCGCTCCCCGTCATCCCCGATCCGCCGACGCGATAGAAAGTCACGACATGCCGCCGCACCGGCCCCGGCGCAGTGATGATTTCGCCGCGCGCGTTCGAAGGCGCCCATGCGGGGGACGTCCATGCCCATTCGCCAGCCGGATCGACCGCGCCCTGCCCGAAACCAATCAGCTCGCGCCCTTCGGCCTGCCGATCATAAGCGATGATCGCTAGATCGACGATATGGCCGTTCCCATCAGCATAACGCGCCTGAAAATGCCGGTCGGCAGCCTCGAAATGCGGTGACCACGGATACGCCATCGGCGCATGAGCAGTTTGCCAGCCCTGAATTTCTGGTGCTTCGATCCGCGCCAGCCCTTTTGCACCGACTAGCGCGGACAGGTGACTATAGGCGGGGGCTGCCGCCATTAGGCCAAGCGCCAATGCTGCCGTCATCGAGCGCATAAATCTGTCAGCAGTTAGCTTGCGCATGCGCTCCACATCAATCCCATGCTCGCCCGGCATGCGATCGAAAAACGGCCATGCAGCGAGTATCACGCCTGCCATCACGATGGCGAAGAACAGCCAGCCCCACACGACATGATCGAAGCCCTGCGCGGTTTCTATCCCTCGCTTGTGCGCGACATAAATGGTCGCGAACGCACGCACGCCGTTGGCAAGCACGCAGGTGGCGAGCGCGAAAGCGAGGAAGAACCCCCGCCGCACCCAAGACCGAAAACATACATTGCAGACAAGCACGGCATAGGCCGCCATCGCCACCACGAACTTCGCGCCAGAGCAGGCCTCGGCCACCTTGAAATAGCCATTGGGAATCGTGATGAACACGCCCTCGATATGCGCCGGTATCCCTACCAGACCGAGCAGCCCCATTGCCATCTTCGCAGTCAGAAGTTGCAGCGCGGGTTCCATCTCGCTGCCAATCGGGATCAGGAAGAACGCATAGAAGAGCGGGAACAGCAGCGCCCGCGTCAGTTGCGGCCCAAGACTTGCCGCCACGACGCCCTGAAGCATCAGAATGAGTCCCGCATGGCGCAACACGCCAAGGCTCGCGGCATCGCCGAGCAGCCACACGAACGCGCCACCGCCGAGCCAGACGAGTCCCCATCCCCAAGTGCTCGGCTCCAGGGCGCGCAATATAGGCGCTCGCATATGCACCAGCCAGCCGATCAGCAGTGGGATGAACAGGCAATGCCCGTAAGTGGAGCTAGTCCACCAGATGCGCGCCATATCAAAGGCGTCATGATGGAACAGGGCGAGCACTGCGCCCGCGAGTATACCAAGCAAGAGCAGATACTCACGCCAGCGTTCACCGGCGGATGTCATGACGCCTCGCCCAGCACTATGTCGCGCAGGGGGCTAAGCGTCGCCGCCCAAGCATAGCGCTGCTCCATACGCTTCCGCGCGGCCATACCAAGAGTGGCGGCGCGAACAGGTTCAGCAATCAGCCGGAGAACCGCTTCCGCTTCCTCGCCGGGATCGGAGGCGATTACCAGATGTACGCTATCCGCCGCGTCTATCCCCTCGGCGGCTTGCGGACTGGCTACGACCGGGCGTCCCATCGCCATCGCTTCCAACACCTTGTTCTGGATGCCGCGCGCGATCCGCAAAGGCGCCACAACGACATCCGCCGCCGCCAGCCACCCCCGCACATCCGGCACGCCACCCGTCACGATCATGCCGGGCAGGTCCGCCAGCGCTGTAACCTCCGGCGTCGGATTGCGGCCCACTATAGCAAAAATCGCGCCGTCATGCGCCGCCCGGATCGCCGGAAACGCATCGCGCGCAAAGCTTGCCACCGCCTCGATATTCGGGCGGTAATCCATCTGCCCGGTGAAGACGATCAGCGGCGCGCCCGGCTTTTCTATCGCCTCGAACGCCGCCACTGGATTGAAGAAATCGAGATCGACACCATTGTCGAGCGCGCGAATATCGGCTCCTTCAACACGGGCCGACTGCTGAAACATATCCGCCTCTGCCGCGCTCACAAACAGCGAGACATCAGCCCGTAGCGTCGTCTCGCGCTCGAACTCCATCAACACGCGGCCCTCGCGCCGGTTGACCCAGCCCATGACGCCGCCCTGCTCCGCACCATAAGCCGCATATTTGGCGCTGTCGAAATCGACGAAATCCATGATGAAGCGCACGCCCGTCGGCAGATCGCGCGGCACGAAATGCGCCATCTGAGCCGAGTAGGCGACAATCGCGCGGATGGGCCGCTGGCGCAGAACCTGCCGCACCCATGCGTGCATCCGCGCGCTATCATACATCGCGACCAGCATCGGCTGGTGCCGGAGCAATCCGTTCAGCCCCGCCACCGCACGGGAACGCTCCCGCATCAGCACGCACTGGCTCGCGGTGAGCGCGGCCATATCCTCCGCAAAACTTATGTCCCGCGCATCGTCCGCAAAGTAGCCGACATGCACCGGGCCTATCTCCCTCAGCGCGTGCAGCATGTGATAGGAACGGATCTTGTCCCCCCGGTCCGGAGGGAACGGGATGCGGTGCACCAGAAACAGGATTTCGCCCCGCTCCTTCATGTCATGCTCCGTCATGACGCCTAACCTAGTCCGCGCGAGATATAAGGACCAACAAAGCTCGCCACCGACAACGGCAGCTTCTTCCATAGCTCGACTTTGCGCTGATATTGCGGCGAGAGCGGATTGATGTCCCGCGCCTCGCATCCCGGCGCAGCGCGCGTCGCGTAGGTCAGCGGCTCCCCTTCCCAGCCCCAGGTCTTTTTCCACGCCGCGGGGCCGGTACCCACCTTGGAGCGACCGAAATCGAAAATTGTGCAACCCCGCTCGCGCGCATAGCCCATCAAGCGGAAATAGCCGACCTCGTTCGAGCGCATCGCCCGCGCCGCATAAGCCGCGCCCTGATAATAGGGCATGCACACGCCACGGTGATAGAGCGAAAAGATGGTAGTGAGCGGCGCACCGTCCTTGCTGACCAGAAGGATATCGGCATCCTCTCCGAACGCAACCAGCACCTCGGAAAACAGCGCCTTGGGGAAAACCGGTGTGCCGAGGCGGTGCACATTCTCGGCGTAGAGGCGGTAATGGATTTCGCTCAGTCGCGCGCTGCGGCCGACCTCGACCGTGAGGCCATTGTCCAGTCCCTTGCGCACCTCCGCGCGATGTTTTCGCGGAATAGAAAGAAGCTGCGCTTCATCATTGATTTCTAATGGTTTAGAGAATCCTAGGTAGCTGTCGGCCTTCAGTCTCCACAATGATTGCGGCAGCGCTCCCCCGCGCAATTCTGCCGTCGGACAACTCTGCGCTTCCGCCAGTTTCCAGCACGCTTCTGCCAATTCGTCGGCCACTAGAGCATCGTCTGTCAATATGCCGCCGTCGACAGCAAAACCGCTCGATACCAATACCCGGCCAAACAACGGCGAATGAATCAGGTTGAGCGGTAGAACGCCTGCAATCCTGCCGCCCTGACGGCACACAAGCATCAGCGCCTGCTGCCCGGTGCCTCGCGCCACCGCGCCGATCCATGCCGGGCGATGAAAGGGCGTGGATGCGGGATGCGCAGCTATCCACGCCTCCAGCTCCGCCGCTTCCCGCGGGTCGTCCAGATTGGCGAGGGATATCGTCATGACGCCGGCCAGCATGACGCGTCTTTCGTCTGATCCGCAAGAATGTCCTTAACCCGCCCCCAGCGAAACTCCCGGATCAGCCGCTCCAGCTTCGCGGCCGTGGTCGAAAGGTTGGTATAATGGCGCAAACGCGACTTTAATGGCGCATGCGCAACGCGCGGCTGATCGGGGTCGATCTCCCACGGGTGGAAATAGAAGATCGCCGGGCGTTCATCCTGCCGGTTCACCTGCCCCACCGCCCAGCGCGTGAACGCATAGGGCATCAGCCGGAAAAAGCCGCCGCCACCCGCTGCAACCGTCCGCCCCATTGCCCGCGCCGTCGTTACCGGCAATTCGACAAGTGGCGAGTCCGCGAGCGGTCGATAGGCAAAGCGCGGTGCCTCCGGCCAGCCATAATGATCGTGCCGAACCGGCGCGACGCTACTGGAATATGTGTAACCTTCCTCAGCGAGGATCGCATGCGCCCAAGGCGTACGCGCATCAATCGAAAAGCTAGGCGCGCGATAGCCCTGCACCGGCACTGCGCCCGCCTGCTCCAGTAGCGCACGCGATTTGCGCAGGTCGGCGCGAAATTGCTCCGGTGTAAAAGTGAAAACCCGCTTATGGTCATAGCCGTGGCTGGCAAGCTCATGCCCGCCTTTGACTATGCGACGTATGAGGTCCGGGTGCCGCTCCGCTACCCACCCCAGCGTGAAAAACGTCGCGCGGACATTGGCGCGATCAAACAGCTCCAGCAGAAAGTCGGTGTTATCGGCAACCCGCGACTCGCAGCTTTCCCAATCGACGCGTTTTATTGTGGTCTCAAAGGCACCAACCTGAAACCAGTCCTCAATATCAACAGACAAGGCATTGATAATATATGACATCAATGCTCACTCTCGGTTCACAAGCAGCTTCGCAGCGCTCAAGCCGCGCGGACGCCCGCATTCTCATTTTCGACCCAGTCGACCAGCAGGTTGAGCACCTTGCGCAGGGCCACCTCCTGCTCGTCGCTGCGTGCTTCGAGACTGTTGACGCGCGCCTCGATGCCGTCAAGCCGTTCGCCTATCAGGCGCTGTAGGTTGGCGCGGTCGCCATTGAGGCTGAGTGTGCTGCGCAAAGTGTCCAGCTCCTCGCGGATACGATGCAGTTCAAGCTCCTCGGTCGCCAGATTGGCCTCGATCGCTTCCACGACCGGCAGAGGATCATCCGAAGGTTCCATGGCAGAAATTATGTGCTGCGGCTCAGTAGCAGGAGCGACTTCCTCAACCCCATGCTCTCCCAGCCCCATATCGGCGGCCACTGCCTCGACCGCGCTTGCATCGATTTCGGCAAGGTGATCGACCGCGCCGAGCAGCATCACGCGGCTCATCAGCGCGTTGATCCGCCGTGGCACGCCATCGGTCGCGGCATAGATCGCCGCAAAGGCATCGCCGGTAAAATGCGGATTATCCTGCCAGCCGACCAACGACAGGCGATGGCGGATATAAGGCTCCACCTCGCTCGCCAGCATCGGTTCGAGATGGTGCGTCGCGATCACGCGCTGGCGGAGCTGCTCCAGCTCCGGCGCCGCAAGCAGATCGCGGAATTCCGGCTGGCCGAGCAGAAATATCTGGAGCAACGCCTGCCCGCCGAGCTGGAAATTGCTCAACATCCGTAGCTCCTCGATCGCGGAGACGGCAAGCCCCTGCGCCTCATCGACGATCAGCAGCGTCCGCAGGCCTTTCCGCGCCTGTGCATGGAGAAACGCCTCGATCCGCTGCAACAGTTGCGCTTTAGGCAATGCCTCCTCGGTGATGCCGAATTGCTGAGCCACGAGACGGAGCAGATCGTCTCCCTCCACCTGCGTCGATACGATCTTCACCGCCGTCAGCCGTTGTGGGTCGATGGTCGACATCACATGGCCGACGAGCGTCGTCTTGCCCGCGCCGATGTCTCCCGTAATGACGATGAAGCCCTCGCCCTGCGCGAGGCCATAGCCGAGATAGGAGAGCGCCTTCCTGTGCGTCGCGCTTTCATAATAGAAATGCGGGTCCGGCGTCAGCTGAAACGGGCGACCCTGCAGCGCATAATATTGATCATACATGGTTTTCAGTCTCCACGAGGCTCCGCGCCTCGGCTGGTTCAGAATTCATAGCGCACCCCCACCTGCCCCAGCAGGTTGACGATGGTTTCAATGGTTTCGGTATCGAGCGCATCGAGGCCAAGCGAAGCTTGCGCGCTCAAACGGCGACCGAAGATGCGGTTATAGGTTGCGTAGGCACCATAATTGGTGACGTCGATCCCTGCACCGCCGGCATCGAGATAGTTCGCATAGAGCGCGCCACCGAGGCTCGATTGCATGTCGAGCTTGTAACCGCCGAAGAGCTGCCCGAAATAATAGTCGTTATGCGTGCCGTCTGCGGCCGCGAAGATCGAGGCGCGCGGTGCGATGAACTTGCGCTGTGACCAGCCCGCCGCCGCGCCCCAGTTCCAGCGCCGCCCGCCATTCCAGCCATATTGCGCGATGACGCCGCGATGGCGGAAGTTGGAGCCGTTGATCGCCGCCAGCGTATCGTTGAGGCAGGTGCCACCGCTCTGGCCGTTGACGCAGCCGGTCAGATCGCCACTGAACGGGTTGCGCGCGGCGGTGAAATCGGTCGGGATCGCGATCAGATTGCCGTGCAGCGCGCGGCCAAAGCTGTCGATCCGGTCGAAATAGACGAGCTGGAACAGGCTGTGCGGCGTCGCGTGCCAGCTGAAACTGGCGGAATAGTGCATGCTGTCGTAGCGCTCACCGATCCGCGCCTCGAAGCTCGTGCGGCGGCTGGGCCGCCACAGCACGCCCGCATCCCAGATGAAACCATCGACATCATAGGCGACAAGGCGGGGCACCGACGTATCCGAAATCAACCTGCCCGTACGATCCAGCACCGGGTTGCCCGACGTATCGAGCAGGGCCGCGCGCTGGTCGATCTTGATATCTTCATATCCAACACCACCCACCAGCGCGAGCGTGTAGGTGATGGGCACAGTAATGTCCGCCCGCACCCATTTGTCCTGATAGCGCTGGTCAAGCTCGCTCGCGTCCTCGCGTTCCCATCCCGCACCCAAAGCCCAACCGATCGGCAATGGGCCGGGCTGCATGCCTACGGACGCCGTCGCGGTCTGGTAGACGCTCTCATCGAACACGCCGAAAGCGGGAACCCCGCCGACGTTGAAATTCACATCGTCTTCCAGCTTTGTGTAGCCGATGCGATAGGCTGCATTGACCGAAAGATCGTCGATATGGGTAGTAAGCGTCGGCCCCGCATAGGCCGAAAAGACGTGCGATACCGAGTCTCCTGCCGAAATCAGCGAACCATTGGCGCTCGACAACCCATCGGTGCGCACCCGTGTCGCAAGCGCACCGCCTTCGATGCTGAGCTTTTTGGGGATGACGGCATAGCGCCCCATGACGAGGCCAGAGAGAATGTCGCTATCCGGTGCCTTCTTGCCCCAGCCGAACTGATGCTCATAGCGTGCATCCGCGCGCACCTCGGTGCGGCTGGTGGTAAGTGTCGCATCGACGCCGATAGCGACTGAGGTGTAGGTCAGCACATCTCCGCCCGCGCCCTTCAAATTCGCAAGAACAGTCTGGTCCGCCTCGATATAGGGATGCACCTCTGTGCGCGCCTCAGCAACGCCTGCCACAAGGGCGAGAGCAAGCGCACCAGAGGAGCAGAGGAGGAGGCGCATGCGCCTTATCCCTCCCGCCCGTAATAACTGCCGAAGCGGCGGCCGCTGGCGGAGAATTTGACGCCATTCAGCAATAATTGCACCTGTGGGCAGGCTTTCAGCAGCTCCGCCGCATCGCGCAGCGCCGTCTCGGTCGTGCGGTCTGCGCGGACGATGAGCAGTGTCAGATCGACATTGGCGGCAAGGATCGACGCCGCAGACGCCGCCAGCAACGGCGCAGAGTCCATGATGACGATCCGCTCGGGTCTTGCCGAGACGAGCGCTTTCATGACGTCTTTCATCCGGCCCGACGATAGATATTCGGCGTCCTGTATATTGCCTGTTCCTGCGGGCAGCACGGCGAGGCCTGAGAGATCGGTGCGGATCACATGATCCTCGACACGGAGCGCCGGGTTGGCGAGCACATCGAGCAGGCCCGCCTCAGCTTTCAGGCCGAGCAATTCTGCCACCTCCCGCTTTGCCACATCGGCATCGACGAGCAGCACCTCAAGCCCGCTTTCCGTCGCCAGCGACAGCGCGAGGTTGACCGCGCAAAACGTCTTGCCTTCGCCTGGATGCGCCGAGGCGACCAGCACGACCTTGCCGTCATCATTCTCAGCCGCGCCACGTATTTCTGCCAACAGCTCACGCTTGATGATGCGGAATTCCTCGGCAAGGCCTGAAATCGGCGCACCGGGAACGAGGAAGCCATGCTCAGCCAACCCCTCGCGGCCCACAGGCACAGCGCGGGTCGACCAATCTGCCGCGCGCGACTTCGCAGGCGCGGAGACCAGGGATGAAGGCGTAACCACCGGCGGCGGCGGGATCATCTCCGCCGGAACTTCCAGCGGCGGCAGATTATTGCCCTTCAGCGCGCTGCGAAAATCGAACATGTCGGAGGCGCGCTCCAGCAAGCCCTTGGCAGGCTGGCGAGGGTCACGATGCGGAAAATCCTGTTTACCCATGTCCGTTTTTCCGTTCATGCCAAGCCGCGCTGAATGAACTCAACGACTATAAGCAGCAGACATGCAGCGCCCAACGCGCCGCTTGCGCCTGCGAAAATCTTCAGCCGATGCTTGCGCGCCTCGATTTGCGCCGCATTCAATGTCTCCGTCACCGTGCCAAGGACCGGCAGGCCCGAAGCCACCGCCAGCCGCGCAGCCGTCGGGAAGGTCGGGCGAACCTGCCCAAACAGGAATGCCGCGCCTACACCTGCGCCAATGCCGACGATCAACACGCCAACCAGCAACAGCGGCCGGTTGGGCGAGGCAGGCGCACTCGGCATGCTCGGCGGATCGATGATGCGGAAACTCGCACCCTTGGTCTCGCTCTGTACGTCGCCGCGCATACGCACATCGCCCCGATCGCTAAGCAGCTTGTCATATTGCGCCTTCAAGACGTCATAATCCCGGTCCAGCCGCTCGCCTTCCGAGGCAAGGCCGGGGTCGGCGATCTGCCGCGCCGTAACAGCCGCGAGATCCGATTCGATCTGCGCCTTGCGACCGACCAGCGCCTGCACCGCCGCCGCGCGCTCCGCCTGCATGGATTTGATCGAGAGATAGGCCGGATTGGGCGTACCGCCACCGCTAGCCGCGCTGCCACCCGCCGCCTTCAACGCCGCGATCTGGCGCTTCAACGCTACTACATCGGGGTGATTATCCGTCCAGCCGCGCGCTTTCGCCGTGGCAAGCTCGCCCTGCGCCTGCGCCAGCGCCGAAGGGCTACCGCCACCGCCGCCCGCTATCGTCGAGGGTGTTCCGGCGAGCTGACCGTTCATCGCCGCGAGTGCGCTCTGCGCGCCCATGAGCTGAGACTCGATCTGATTGAGTTCCGTCTGCGCTGCCACCATGCGATCAGAGATTGAACCCGCACCGGGTAAAATGCCTGCAAACTGCTGGTTGAACTCGACCCGCTTCTTCTCCGCTTCGGCCAGCGCCTTCCCTGTATCCGCAATCTGCTGATCGAGGAACGCCAGCCCCTGTTTCGTCTCGTCACGGTTGCCGGTGATGTTTTCCTGCTGGAAAATATCGAGCAGCTTCTGCGTGATCTGGTTGGCGAGCTTGGCGTTGGTGCGGTCGGAATTGCCGCTGTCCGCCATCGTCGTCGTGATCTCGAACAGGTTGTCCTCGGTCGAGACGATCGCGATCCTGTCCTTCAGCGAAGCAGCCCGCGCCGCGATGTCAGCATCGTTCGCCACCGTCCCGGCAAGGTCGGTGCCGCGCACGATTTTTATGAGATTATCTGCGCTGCCCAAAGTCTGGCGGATCGCGTCGAGGTTTTTCTGCTGTTCGACACTCGAAATGCCAATCTTGTCCTGAATGACGGACTGCGTGGCGACGTAGACCTTCGCCTTCGACTCATAGGCATTGGGAATCAGCGACACTGCCAGCCAGCCCAGCGCACACACGGCCCAGGCCACGCACAGCGCCAGCCAGCGCCGGTTCCATACGCCGTGCAGCGCGATCAGCAGTTCATCATAAAGGCTTGGCATCAGGCTTCGTCCAGTCCGTCAGAACATGCTTTCGGGGATGATGATAACATCGCCCGGCGCGAGCAGCACGTTGGCCTTGGTGTCGCCATGCTTCACCAGATCGTTGATGCGGACCTTATATTCCTTCTGCTTGCCGGTCTGCTTGTCGAACCGCACGAGGCGCGCGCGGTTGCCGGCCGCATATTCGGAGAGGCCGCCGACAGAGATCATTGCATCAAGCAAGGTCATATTGGCGCGATAGGGAATGGCGGCGGGCTTTTCTGTCGCGCCGACGATGCGCACCTGCTGGCTGTAGGTGCCAGAGAAATTGTTGACGATCACCGAGACGAGCGGGTTCTGGATATATTGCGACAGCGCAACCTTGATGTCCTCCGCCAGCACCTTGGGCGTCTTGCCGACGGCGGGTAGATCGCTGATCAGCGGCGTGGTGATGCGGCCATCGGGGCGCACCTGCACCTTCGCTCCCAGCTCCGGGTTGCGCCATACGAAGATGGTGAGCTCATCCAGCGGCCCGATCACATATTCCTCGCCCGGCCCTTCCTGGCTCGCGACGAAGGAGGCGGGGGGAAGCTGCGCACTGGGAGCCGTACCACCGCCGGAGCAACCGGCAAGTAGTAAGGCAGGCATAGCCAAGCCCATGATATAGTTCATCAAATTCGCACGCATAGCTCATCCATCCCAAAACGTAGCATTGCCGCAGACGAGCCTCCCCTCAGGGGTACCCGGCACGCAAGGCCGCTCATAGTAACAGCTATTGCACGGAAACGGTGAACATAGCGTTAGGATTAGACGTGAAATCCAAGCTCTCTGGCCGGTTTCCCTTATTCGCCGACCAACAATTCCAGCGCGGACTTGTGACCCAGGAACGCTGCAGGCGATGCGCTGGCGCCATAAGCACCCGCGAGGAAGATCGCGACAAGATCGCCCGGCTCCGCTGGCGGGAGCGACACCTTGTCCGCCAGCCGGTCCAGCGGTGTGCAGAGACACCCCTCGATCGTCACCGGCTCTTCTGCCCCTTCCAGACCGAACTTGTTGGCAATCGCGACTGGATAATTGCGCCGCACCACCGTACCGAAATTGCCCGATGCGGCGAGTTGATGATGTAGGCCGCCGTCGACAATCGCGAATGTCTCGCCGTGACTCTGCTTCACATCGACGACCCGCGTCAAATACACCCCCGCCTCCGCCACCAGATATCGCCCCAGTTCCAGCGCGAACGCAGAGCCGCGCAGGCTATCTGGCGGAAGGCTCAACACTTCCTCCAGCGCAAGGCCGATGGCCTTCACGTCGAGCGGCAGATCGCCGGGGAAATAAGGCACACCAAAGCCCCCGCCGATATTGACCAGCGGCGGAACCGCGCCCACCTCGTCCGAAAGCCGCGCCGCCAGCGCAACCGTCGCCGCCTGAGTCTCGATCAGCGCCGCAGGATCGAGCGCCTGACTGCCCGCGAAAATATGCCAGCCGCGCCAGTCCGCCCCTGCGCCGATCATCTGCTTCGCGAGTGCCGCCGCCCGATCCGCATCAATGCCGAACGGCTTTGCCCCGCCGCCCATCTTCATGCCCGATCCCTTGAGATCGAAGTCCGGGTTCACGCGCACCGCAAGCCGGGGCGTGACACCTACCGTCTCCGCGATCTTCAGTGCCCGCGCAGCCTCGCCTTCCGACTCGAGGTTGATCGTCACGCCCGCCTGTATCGCCGCACGCAGCTCATCATCGCGCTTGCCCGGCCCGGCAAAGCTGATCTGCTCTGCTGCCATGCCAGCGCCGAGCGCCATCTCCAGCTCGCCGCCAGACGCGATGTCGAACCCATCGACCAGCTCGGTCATCGCCGCGAGCAAGGGCGCATAGGGGTTGGCCTTCATCGCATAATGCAGATGCAATCCCTCCGGCATCGCCTCGCGCAACAACGCGACCTTGGCACAGACCACACCCATGTCATAAACGAACACAGGCGTATCGCCCGCCTCATCCACCAGCGCAGCCGTACCGCAGCCGCCTATCAACAGCATACCCTCTTCCGCCTCGAACCATGGCGGTATCGGCCCCATCGGCTTCATGCCGGCTGGCCTTCCGTGAGAGAGCCCCAGTTGTTAGCCAGCTCCACGCGGTCGATCTTGCCATTTGGGTTGCGCGGGAACTGGTCCACCACAAGGATGTCAACGGGCATCATGAAATTCGGCAATTCCTTTTTGAGATAATCATGCAGCGCGTCCAGCACCCCTGCATGCCCTTCTGCAATGCGCACCAACAGCAATACTGCCTGCCCCAGCCGCGCATCCGGCACGCCCAGCGCCACCGCTTCGGCTACGCCTTCAACAGACTGCGCCGCTTCCTCGACCTCGGTCGGACTGATGCGGTTGCCGGCGGATTTGATCATCGCATCCTCGCGCCCGACAAAATACAACAAGCCCTCGGCATCGCGCCGCACCGTATCGCCAGACCACACCGCTCGCCCATCATAGCTCGATGACGGCGGCGCGGGCCGGAACCGCTCGGCGGTGCGGATCGGGTCGTTCCAGTAGCCTTGCGCTACTAGCGGCCCACAATGCACCAGTTCACCAGGTTCGTCATCGTCCGTCAGGCTGCCATCAGGGCGACAGACAAGGATTTCCGCATGCGGGATCGCGCGGCCCATACTCTCCGGGTGTGTAGCGACCAGCTCCGGCGGCAGATAGGTGGAGCGAAACGCCTCGGTGAGGCCATACATCGGATAGATGTCCGCTTCGGGGAACAGTGTGTTCAGCCTCCCGATCAGTGCTTTCGTCAACGCGCCACCGCTGTTGCTGATGCGCTTTAGCCGCTCCGCCGTCTCTTCCGGCCATTCCGCCTCGGCAAGCTGCACCCAGAGCGGCGGTACGCCGGCGAGTGTCGTGATCCGCTCACGCTCGACCGCTTTCACAACATCACGCGCGGTCAGATAATCAAGCGGCACCACCGTTCCGCCCGCCGCCCATGTCGAGAAAAGCTGGTTCTGCCCATAATCGAAACTAAACGGCAACACCGCGAGCACGTTGTCCTGCGGCGTCAACCGCAGATACTCCGCCACCGACACCGCGCCGAGCCACAGGTTCGCGTGGCTCAGCATCACGCCCTTCGGCCTGCCGGTGGAGCCGGAGGTATAGAGGATCGCGGCAAGATCATCGGGTTTAGCGCTGGATGGTGCAAGCGCCTCACATTCCATTGACGCGGGCAGCACCGCGTCCTCGGATATAGACCGGCAACCGGCAGGCATATCGCCCGCCTCCAGCGTCGCGAGCCGGGAAGAGGTCGCCACCAGCAGCGCCGCGCCGCTATCCGTCAATATATGCGCCACTTGCGCGCGTTTCAGCAGCGGGTTGATCGGCACATGGATTAACCCCGCCCGCGCCGCCGCCAGTGGCATCAGGCAGGCGATCTGCCCCTTCGCCACCCAGCTCGCCACCCGCTCTCCCGGCGCGATGCCAAGGCCCAGCAGCCATGTTGCCAAACGCCCAACCGCCTGTTCCAACTCGGCATAAGTCAGCGACCCAGCCTTGCCCGCAATCGCAACTGCCACCGCCGCGCCCAAGGCGGGCAGATGATCGATGGGCCGCATCGGCAATTCACTTAACCCCATTTCCATGACTTCGCGTTATAGCATCGACATGAACCGGGATAGAGACATTTCCCCGCCGCGCAAAGTCGCGGGCGAAGAGGCGGGCTTTCACAGGCGCGCATGGTTCGACATGCTCGCCCGCCACTGCTTCTCCGGTCAGCGTGTCATGATACCGGAAGCCCGCATCGGCAGCGCCAGCGCATTTCTGCCGCTGGTGGAGGAGAAAGGCCGGCTCTCATCGCTTTCCAATTACTACAGCTTCTCCTACGCGCCGATCTTCGAGGGGGTAGAAAAGCCGGAAGAGCGCGAAAAGCTGATAACCCAGATCGCTGCCGATCTGCGCCAGTCACAGGGCCGCATCAGCCTCTATCCGCTGATCGACGACGATGACGGCCTACCGGATATGCTCCGCCAAGCCTTCACAAAAGCAGGATGGATCGCCATCCTTTCCTTAGCGGGCAGCAATCATATCATTGACGTAAACGGTAGGAAATTCGCCGCCTATTGGAAGGGTCGCCCCGGCGCACTGCGTTCCTCGGTAAGGCGGAAGGGCAAGAGCGCCCGCTATCGTTATGAGATTCATGAGCGGATGGATACAGCGCTCTGGGGTGAATATTTCGCCATCTATGCGGCAAGCTGGAAAGAGGCGGAACCCTATCCCGACATAGTCCGCGCCATCGCCGAAGAAGCAGGTGAGCGCGGTGCTTTACGCCTAGGCATCCTTCGTGACGGAGACCGCGCCGTCGCCGCGCAGCTCTGGACGATCGAAGGCGACACCGCCTGCATTCACAAGATTGCGCACGACACCAGCGAAGATGCGCGGTCGCCCGGCACCCTGCTCAGCCACCATATGTTCGCGCATATGATCGATATCGAGAAGGTGTTTCGGATCGACTATGGCACCGGCAACAATGCCTACAAGCGGGACTGGATGGAACACGCCCGCCCGATGATGCGGCTCGATTGCTTCAACCCCTCCCACCCGCGCCAGTGGCTCCTCGCATTAAAAACCCGCATTTCCCAGCTTGTCGGGCGAGCCTCTTACAGCTAGAGGCGCCCTAATGGGTGGCAATTCTCACAAAATGGGTGCGAATCATTCCGATACGGCGCACCGCCTGCGCCAGACGTTGCGCGACGCACTGTCTCTCAAGAACTCTGTAGAACTTGAGGCGGAAACGCCGCTGTTCGGCGCACTGCCGGAGCTGGACTCCATGGCCGTTGCGACGCTGCTGACCGAGATCGAAGACCGCTTCGGAATTGTGATCGACGATGACGATGTCGATGGAGACACCTTCGAGACGTTCGGCGCGCTGACGGCGTTCGTCGAAGATAAGCTCGCCGCGCGCCGCCCCTGATCCTTACTCCGCGGCTTGCGCGGCCTCGAATTCTGCCTCAGCCAGAAAACGCTCGGCATCCAGCGCCGCCATGCAGCCCATGCCCGCTGCCGTAACCGCCTGACGATAGACCTGATCTGCCACGTCCCCTGCCGCGAACACACCAGGAATAGCGGTCTTGGAGCCGCCCTTCTCCACCACGAGATATCCGTTATCGAGTTCCAGCTTGCCCGCGAACAGCTCTGTCGATGGCTTGTGGCCGATCGCGACGAAAGCGCCGTCCGCCGCTTCGTGCGATGCCTCACCGGTCACGGTATCGATGAGATCGACGCCAACCAGCCCTTCCGGGTCACCACCGCCGACAAAGCGCGCGACCTTCTTGTTCCACAACACCTTGATATTGGGGTGCGCAAACAGCCGCTCCTGCAAAATCTTCTCCGAACGCAGCGAATCGCGCCGGTGGATCAGGGTCACGTCCTGAGAGTGGTTGGTGAGGTAGAGCGCCTCTTCAACAGCGGTATTGCCGCCGCCGATCACCACAACCTTCTTGCCGCGATAGAAAAAGCCGTCGCAGGTCGCGCAGGCGGAGACGCCCTTGCCCGAAAGCGCCTGCTCCCCTTCCACACCAAGCCATTGCGCCTGCGCACCGGTGCAGATGACAAGCGTATCGGCAGTGTAAACATCGCCGCCATCGCCGGTGAGCCGGAACGGGCGCTTGGAAAAATCGACATCGACGATCTGGTCCCAGATCATCTCGGCGCCGACATGCTCGGCCTGCGCCTGCATCTCCTGCATCAGCCACGGCCCCTGAATCACTTCGCGAAAGCCGGGATAATTCTCGACATCGGTGGTGATGGTGAGCTGGCCGCCCGGCTGCATGCCCTGCACCACGAGCGGCTTCATCCCCGCGCGCGCGCCATAAATGGCGGCAGACAGGCCTGCCGGGCCGGAGCCAAGGATCAACATGCGTGTGTGTCTGGTGGTGGTCATCGCTCGTCCCGTCTTGATCTGATCTACTGGCAGATAAGAATGTCCTGCGCGAACGCAAGAGAAGAGATTCTATGGCGGCTGATGAAAGCCCTTTTCGGTTCGTCGCACTACCGGGGCAAGTCGACAAATTCTTATTGTCTATTATTTTAGTAGAATTATGAATACCCCATGTCATCGCCCCAAAGGAACCGCTTTATGGCCTATGCATATGCTAATACACCGCCCCTCGCCGCGCAGGATCCCATCATCCTGACCGTCCCCGGCCTCGGTAACAGCGGGCCGCGCCATTGGCAGTCCCTATGGGAGAATGACCGCGACAATATGGAGCGGATCGAGATGGAGGCGTGGGATGCGCCGGTGCGCACGCTGTGGGTCAACAAGCTCAACCTCGCCATCCGTCGCTATGCGGACCGGCCCGTCATACTGGTGGCTCACAGCCTTGGCTGCCTCGCAGTGGCGTGGTGGGCTCAGTATGAGCGCCCCGCTTATGGCACGCCTGTCGCGGGTGCTCTGCTGGTCGCGCCGCCGGAGGTCGATGTCGCGCCACTGAAGCAGGAATTGCTGCCCTTCGCGCCGACGCCGACCATCCATCTGCCCTTCCCCTCGATCCTCGTCGCCAGCCGAAACGATCCCTTCATGACGTTCGAGCGCGCCCGCCGCCTCGCCACTTTCTGGGGCAGCGGCTTCGTCGATGCTGGCGCCGCAGGTCATATCAACGCCGACTCGGCGCTTGGTAAATGGAGTTATGGCCGCAGCCTGCTCGACCGCTTGGTGAACCACGTGCAGGGCAGTCGCGCGCAGCAACCGCTGTTCGACGATCGCGAAGTTCATTATGCGGCAGACTACCCGCTTTGGAGCAGCACCCTATAGTCGGAATTATTCCACCGTCACGGATTTGGCGAGGTTGCGCGGCTGATCGACATCCGTGCCCTTCGCCACCGCGACATGATAAGCGAGGAGCTGGACCGGCACGGCGTAGACGAGCGGCGCGATGAGCGGGTGCACCTCGGGCATCGCGATCACGCCCATGCAGTTCTCGCCCGCCTGCGCGATCCCTTCGGCGTCGGAGATCAGCACCACCTTGCCGCCGCGCGCCTGCACCTCCTGCATGTTGGAGACGGTTTTCTCGAACAGCGGGCCGGACGGCGCGATGACGATGACGGGCACCGCCTCGTCGATGAGCGCAATGGGGCCATGCTTCATCTCGCCAGCGGCATAGCCCTCGGCGTGGATATAGCTGATTTCCTTCAATTTGAGCGCGCCTTCCAGCGCCATCGGATAATCCGGCCCGCGGCCTAGATAGAGCACGTCGCGCGCAGGCGCGATCAGCGGCGCCAGCGCCTCGATCTCGGCATCGTGGGATAGCGCCTGATTCATCGCCGCGGGCGCTTCGGAGAGGTGCCAGACGATCTCAGCCTCTTCCTCCGGGCTCAATTTGCCATTGGCGCGGGCGAGATTGGCCGCCAGCGCCGCCAGCACTGCAAGCTGGCAGGTAAACGCCTTGGTCGAAGCGACGCCGATCTCAGGCCCGGCATGGGTGGGGAGCAGCAGATTCGCCTCGCGCGCCATGCTGCTCGTCGGCACATTAACGACGACGGCGATGATCTGGCCCTGCGCCTTGGCATGGCGCAGCGCCGCCAGTGTATCCGCCGTCTCGCCCGATTGACTGATGAACAGCGCCAGACCGCCCGGCTCCAGCACCGGGTCGCGATAACGGAACTCGCTCGCTACATCGATGTCTACCGGAATGCGCGCGAACTTCTCAAACCAGTATTTCGCGACCAGACCGGCGTAAAAGCTCGTCCCGCAGGCAACGATAGTCACACGCTTCACCGTGCCGAGATCGAACTCCATATCCGGCAGCGACACTTGATTTTCCATGCGGCGCAAGTACGAGCGCAATGTCTGTGCGACGACGACCGGCTGCTCGTAAATCTCCTTCTGCATGAAATGGCGATGATTGCCCTTGTCGATGAGCGCACCGGAGACACCGGAAACAGTCACAGGCCGCTCGACGGGATTGTTGTCGCGGTCGAAAATCCGCGCGCCCTTGGCATCGATGACGACCCAGTCGCCCTCTTCGAGATAAGCGATCTTCTGGGTCAGCGGCGCAAGCGCCAGCGCATCCGAGCCGAGATAGGTTTCGCCGTCGCCATAACCTACGACCAAGGGCGAACCCAACCGCGCGCCGATCAGCAATTCCGGGTGCGCGCGAAACAATATCGCCAGCGCAAAGGCACCATGCAGACGCGGCAACACCTGACGCACCGCGTTCTCCGGCGATGCGCCCTGCTCGACCAGCTCGCTTACCAGATGCGCGACGACCTCGGTGTCCGTCTGACTATCGAAACGCCGCCCGCGCGCGATCAGCTCGTCACGCAAGCTCTTGAAATTCTCGATGATCCCATTGTGAACGAGCGCGACCTCTTTGGTAGCATGGGGATGTGCATTGACCGTCGTCGGCGCGCCATGCGTCGCCCAGCGGGTGTGCGCGATGCCGGTCATACCGGGCAGCGGTTCGTCGCGGAGTTCCTTCGCCAGATTGTTGAGCTTGCCTTCCGCCCGCCGCCGCTCAATCGCACCCTCGAACACGGTCGCAATCCCCGCGCTGTCATACCCGCGATATTCGAGACGTTTGAGGCCATCCAATAGCCGCTCCGCCACGTCTTCCCTGCCCACAATGCCGATAATGCCGCACATATGCTCGACTCTTTCTACAAGAATGGGGCCGCCATAGCCCCACCAATCCTTACGGGCAATGAACGCCGCAATAAACTTGCAAGCACTGGCATAACGCTCTTATTCTGCTGAATGGGGGAGAAGATCATGCGAAAGCTTATTGCATTATTGCTCGTTATCTTGGTTGGCCTGCAACCGGCATCCGTCTTGGCAAAAGATGAAGGTTCAAGCGATAATAGCAAGGAGCTTTCATCGGTCATGACCGCTACGCTGATGGCGGCACAGGGTAAACCTGATGTGGCCCTAAAAATGGTGGAACCTATCATAGCGGCGCATGACAAGATCATAGCCGATGAAAAGCGACAGGTTTATGGCGCGCGCACGCAAACAGAAACATTGGTATATCTGATGATGCCCGGCCCCAACAAAGAAGGCGTGATCGTCATGGGACCATCATGGGGCGCAGCGCTCTATATCAAGGGTTATGCCTTGATAGACCTCCAACGCGGAGACGAAGCCCGTATATTCCTCGAACGCGCTGTAGCCATGTCACCCTATAACGCGCAATTCATTGCTGAGCTTGCCGAGTGGCACAAGGCGCGACACGAGTGGGAGGAAGCGCTGGCGTTGTTTCAGCGCGCGCAGGAAGCGTCGGAGTTTTCTCCAGATAATTCCAAGGTCGGTGAAAAAGGGCGCGCGATGCGCGGCATCGGCTTCGTACAAATCGAACAGGGCAAATTGAGCGAAGCAGAATCTACCTTCAACAAATGCCTGGAACTTGATCCTGGTGACGAGCGCGCAAAAGGAGAACTCTCCTATATCGTGCAGCAGCGCGCCAAGCAGGTGCATTAAGGCTATTTCGCCACTTTCTTTTTAGCCGTCATGACCTCGCGAAACCGCTTCGCCCAGCCCGCCTTTTCCTGTTGTGGCGCGCGGACGAGTGCGAGCGCGTCGGCGGAGACATCCTGCGTCAATACGCTACCTGCGCCTATGATTGCGCCGTCGCCCACCTTGACCGGCGCGACCAGTGCGCTGTTCGAGCCGATGAACGCGCCCGCGCCGATCTCGGTCTTGTATTTGAAGAAGCCGTCATAGTTGCAGGTGATCGTCCCCGCGCCGATATTAGCGCCAGCGCCCACGGATGCGTCGCCAATGTACGACAGATGGTTGGCCTTGGCGCCTTCACCCAACGTCGCCTTCTTGATCTCGACGAAATTGCCGACCTTGGCTTTTACGCCGATGTCCGCACCGGGTCGCAGCCTCGCATAGGGACCGATCTCCGCCCCTTTCCGCATCACAGCGCCCTCGATATGGGAGAAGCTGTGGATCGTCACATTGTCCTCTATGGCAACGCCGGGGCCGAACACAACTTGAGGTTCGATGACAACATCACGCCCTAAGACCGTATCATAGCTAAAGAAAACCGTTTCCGGCGCGATCAAGGTCACACCCTCACGCATCGCTTCTTCGCGGCGCCGCGCCTGCCAGCTTGCCTCAACCGCCGCCAGCTCAATCCGGCTGTTGACGCCCGCCACTTCCTCCGCATCCGTCTCGATCACCGCGCTCTGCGCTCCAGGCAGCATCACGATGTCCGGCAGATAATATTCACCCGCCGCGTTATTGTTTCCAATGCTGTCGAGCAGCACGAACAGCTCCGCCGCGCGCACCGCCATCAGCCCGCTGTTGCAGAGCGTCACCGCGCGTTCCTCCAGCGAGGCATCCTTAAACTCGACCATCTTCTCGATGAGACCCTGCTCGCTCGCAATGATGCGGCCATAAGCGGCGGCGTCATCCGGGCGGAAGCCGAGCACCACACTGCGCGGTTCGTCGCCCATGTTGAGGCGCTCGATCATCGCACGCATCGTTTCAGCGCGCACCAGCGGCACATCGCCATAGAGGATCAGCACATCGCCCGCAAAATGACCCAGCGCCTCGCGGGCCTGCGCCACAGCGTGACCAGTGCCGAGTTGCTCCGCCTGCACGACGATATTCACGCCATGCCCGGCGACAGCAGCCTCGACCTGTTCGCGCCCCGCGCCGACGACCACGACCTTGCGCTCCACCCCCAGCGACTCAACCATAGCGAGCAAATGCAACAGCATCGGTCGCCCCGCCACAGGGTGCAGCACCTTGTGCAGCGAGGACTTCATCCGCGTGCCCTGCCCGGCCGCCAATATGATGACGGCTAACGACCGTCCTTTTGCTGCTGTGCTCACAATTGCGCCCTGTGCCGGTGAAAGTGCCAGTAGATATACGCCCTCTGCCATGTTTGCCTTGCCATTTCCATAAGGGAGAAGGCATGGGCGGCCAGATGACGAAAATTCCTTTCGATATAGTCGGCTTCGATCTCGACGGAACGCTGGTGGACAGCAGCCTCGATCTCGCCGCCGCAGTCAATCATGCACTCGGCCATGTTGGGTTGCCGCCACATGATGTGGACGAGATCAAGCGTTTCGTCGGCAAGGGTACGAGGGTGATGCTGGAGCGCGCGCTGAAGGCGTCGGGCGATTATACGCCAGAGCTGCTCGATGAACTGACGCCGATATTGATGGCTTGGTATCAGGAGCATCTGCACGATCACACCTGCCTCTACCCCGGCGCTCTGGAAGCGATGCACGAACTGCGCGGGCGCGGCGTCAAGCTTGCTATCTGCACCAACAAATATGAGCGCTTCACTTTGCCGCTGCTACGCGCGCTGGAGCTGGAGCCTTATTTTGGCGAGGCCGTCATCGGCGGCGATACGGTCGGCAAGGCGAAGCCCAAGCCCGAACCGCTGCACGAAATGGTGCGGCGCGCGGGCGGCGGATGCTGCGTATTCCTCGGCGACACCTCCAATGACATCGACGGCGCGAAAAACGCTGGGATGGCGAGTGTGGCGGTGAGCTTCGGTTTCATCGACGCGAGTGACGAGCTGGGCGCCGACGCGATCCTGCATCATTTTGACGATCTGGTGAGTCTGCTGGAGAGGTGGCCCGCTTAAACAGGCCGATGCCCCTTGCGCCACTTGGTGAGCAGGTGCCGCGCCAGCATCAGCGGCGGCATCCGCAACAGATGCGAGCGGATGTAGAAGGCGAGGCCGAGCAGATTCGCACTGTCTCTGCCCCAGCCGTCCCGCGAGAGAAGGCGCTTCTCAAAAAAGCTGTCAGTCCATTTGGATCGTAACTGTACTATCATTGGCCCGCGATATTCCTTTAGCGGCAAACCATAGAGACGATTGGCCAATGCAAGTGCACGACGCAGCGGCGCCCAAAGTTGATGGTGCCCTGCCTCCTCGTGCAAGCTCAGTATAAAATTCTCATCTTGAGCGATAAATTGGCGGCATAGCTGGTTAATATCCCACAGGTTACGCAATCCGCCGGACAAATCGCCATCAGCAAACAGATGCGCAACAGCGTGAAGCACCATATCTTCTGGTGACAGCACCCGCAGGCCATTACCGATCGATACACTATCCGCAATCAGTGCCCCGGCATCCGGCCTTGGCCGTGCCGTCAGCGGCAGGATCGTGTGGTGCACGTCGATCATCCGGTCGCGCTCGCGGTGGATCAATGGCGGCAGTTCGTGCATCCATTGCCGGTAATAAAAATCGTCATAAGGGTCGGGTTTCACCCATTCCCAGCCAGCGGAGAGCAGCGCGGTCTCAGCCTCATCCAGCCGGTCGCGCGGCACGAGGATATCGAGATCACCAATCATCCTGCCTTTGGACGCATCGAGACCTGCCGCCGCATAAGCCGCACCCTTGAGTAATATCGGCTCCAGCCCCAGAGGTGCGAGGGCTGCAACCGCACGATTGGCCTCCCATAAGGCAATGCGCTGTTCCCGCGCTGCATCCAGCCGAGCGTCTGCCAGAATGTCAGTCAATTCGGACGGAACCTCAGCGCCTTCCAATCGCACAGCCAATGTACCCAGCAGCCGCTCCGCCCGCGCGGCAGAGATTACGCCATTCCATGCGCGCCAATCCAATGCCACCGCACCAGACGGATCGCGCAACAGATCGACCAGCAGCCGCGCGCTCATGGCAAGTCAGCCCACAGTGCATTGATCATCGCGACAGCCTCGTCGCCGCTCTCATAATCCACTGCCAGCGCCGGAACGCCGCTCACGAACCGATGTAGCGCCTCGAAACCCGCCTCGCCGAGCGCGACATAATTGGTCGATGCCTGTGTGAGCCGCATGAACGCCTCGCCCTGCCCCACCGAACGCACATCGCGCGCAAAGCCATAGCGGGGGAATAGCAGGAGCGCGGGGTTGGCAGGTTCGCGCATCCGCTGGATTGCCCCACGCGGCGGGATGAGGTGCCTGATGTCACCTTTTGGCGTGGCCTGCATCAACGCACCGAAGCGGGCGGCGTCTTTCACCTCAGCCTGTATCGCCGCTATGGCCTCGTTCTTGAGCGACACCAGCCGGGGAAAGGGATGCACAGCACCGTTCACCAGGTCCAGCAGCGCGAACTCATCACCCATGAAGCGCCAGCCGCGCTCCCCCAGCAAGGCCGCCAGCGTCGATTTGCCGGAACCCGACTCGCCGGTCATCACCAGCGCGCGGCCATTCTTCTCGACGCTGCTCGAGTGGATCAGGACATGCCGCCGCCAACCGAGCGCCATTTGCAGGTTCATCCCCATTTCCGCGGCGAGCAATCCGTGGCGTAGCGCCATCGGCAGCGCATCGGGCAGCATATAATCGCCCGCAATGCGCACCGAGGGCCGCCACCAGCGGCGTGCCATCCCGGCAGGCTCCAACCGCACGGTGAAATCGGCTACGTCATCCCCTTGTGGATAGGCGGCATAAAGCGTGCGTAATTGCTCGATGGGCGCGCCCCAAGCCGAGCCAATGCGAAACCGCGCCGGGCCGATGGCTAGGGTCAGGCTGTGGCGCACAAGCGGCTTTCGATCAGGCCCAGCGCAGCAAGCTCTTCAAGATGCGCCGTCAGTTCCGCCAGAGCATCCTCGCCGAGGTCGTATCGCGCCGAAAGCCGCTCCAGCACAATGTCAGCAGGCTCAGGCTCTTCTTCCAGCGCGTCCAGTATCTCCGGCAGCGGTGAAGCCAGCATATGCGTGAGGCCGGACGGGCGATGAAACACCAAAGTCAGGCCATCCAGCTCTCGCTGCAGAAGCACGCCTTCGTCCACGCAGCCATAATGTCGCGCGGGCGCGCTCATAGCCCGCCTCAGCGCGGCATCTGGAGCGAGGCGTAGCAGGTGAAGCCGCTGGTGCCGCTTTGCAGCCGCCGGATATAATTGAGGTACGCGCGGTTCTGCTCATAGCTCGTGCCGGGAAGCGGACGCCCGCGCAGTGCCGCCTTCACTTCCTCCCCGGTGAAGGGACGCCCGCTGCCGGGAAAGGAGCCGTCCGTCCCGGCGGGGACTACAGTTCCATCCGCCGCGATATTACGACCAGCGCGGGCAGGATCAGGCACCGGAATCTGGCAATGCAGAACAGAGGCCGCGGTATTCGCCAGCGCAGGGCGGATCGAAACCACTGCGGAAGCCGCCACAATCCCGCCGCCCAGCAGCAATTTCCGACGCGCAACGCCCGATGTCTCTTCGGTCGGGACAGTGTCAGGCGAGCCGTTATTGGATGGTGTTTCGCTCATCGCTCTTCCCACAGACGCCCCAAGAAAAAATTCGCTGTCATCCCATCGCAATATTTGTCGTAATAATCCAGACTGCAGATGATGACTCAAGGCCGAACCTTACTACTGTTTATTGGCATGGCGGTTACAGCCGTCGCGATCCTTTCCGCGATACTCGTCGGCGCGAACCTGAATGTCGTCGCCATCATGCTCGCCAGCTGCCTTGTGCTGACCTTCATGAGCCTGCTTCACGAAGGCGAGCGGATGCCCGCAACCACCTCCAAACCCCGCGCATCGTCAGGCCGCGATTTTCTGGAGCTGCCCGGTTTTCGTAACATTATCGATGGCTTGAGCGCGCCCGTCCTCATCATCCAGAACGGCAAGATCCTCACCGCCAACGCACCGGCTTTCACCCTGCTCGGCAATCATATTTTGGGAGAGGATGTGAGGATCGCGATCCGCCATCCTGCCGCCGCCGAGCGCCTGACCAGCAGGGAAATGCTCAACACTCCGGCCAAGATCGACATCGTCGGCATAGGTACACGCGCACAACGCTGGGCGATGCGAATCATCCCGCTCGATCAGAACGCGGGACAACAGCGCCTGTTCGTTTATCTCGATGACGAGACCGATCTGCATGCGGCAGAGCGTTCGCGCGGGGATTTCGTCGCCAATGCCAGCCATGAGCTGCGCACGCCGCTGGCCGCGATCCTGGGCTTCGTCGAAACCTTGCAAGATCCCAATGCCGGAGGCGACGCGCAGACGCGCAGCCGTTTCCTCTCGATCATCGAGAACGAAGCGAAGCGCATGCGCCAGCTTGTCGATGATCTTATGTCGCTCTCCCGCATCGAGGCGGACAAGCATCGTCAGCCTACGGAGCTGATCGCTCTTCCTGATCTGATCTCTGAGGTGGTCGCAGTCGCGCGGCAGAATCTGGGCGAGCGCGGCGCCGATATTGTCATCAGGCCGGATAGGAACCTGCCCCAGATCATGGGAGACAGGACGCAGATCGGGCAATTGCTCCACAACCTAATCAACAACAGCGCCAAATATGGCCGCCCCGGCACACCTATCACGATCATCGTCCGCGCTGTGGAGCCGACTATGGTGCGGCTCGAGGTCAGCGACGAAGGCGAGGGCATCGCGCCCGATCATCTCCCCCGCCTCACAGAGCGCTTCTATCGTGTCGACTCGGGCCGCAGCCGCAGCCTTGGCGGCACTGGCCTCGGATTGGCAATCGTCAAACATATCGTCGAGCGGCACAGGGGCAGGCTCGATATTCATAGCGAAATCGGAAAAGGCACCAGCATTTCCGTGCTTTTGCCGCAAACCGAACGTAGCGCGTCATCGCAAAAGGACGATGCGGATCGTATTACGGTGCCGCTGTCATAAAACTGTAATCAAACCGTCACAATGGGTGCGTCACATGCCGCTATGGCCTAAGAAGGACAGGCTGAACCAACGGCGCTTTCAGGAGCATATCATGAAACAGAACCTCGCTTTTGCAATCTCCGCATTCGCCCTCTCTTTGTCACTCTCCGCCTGTCAGGATCAGGCCGGAAGCGGCGGCTCAAGCGGCGCGCGTGACCAGATTCGCGCCGTCGGCTCCTCCACCGTCTATCCTTTCGCCACCGCCGTTGCCGAGCAGTTCGTGCAGAACAACGCAGGCATGAAGTCCCCGATCATCGAGTCGACCGGCACCGGCGCGGGCATGAAGCTGTTCTGCGCAGGCGTCGGTGCACAGCACCCGGATATCGAGAACGCCTCGCGTCGCATGAAGAAGAGCGAGTTCGATCAGTGCGTCGCCAATGGCGTCAAGGAAATCGTCGAGATTCAGGTCGGCGTTGATGGCCTCGCTTTTGCCGAAGCCAAGAATGGCCCCGGCTTCAAGCTGACGCCGGAGCTGATCTACAAGGCGCTCGCCGCCAACCCGTTCGGCAAGGGCGAGAACAAGGCGCAGACCTGGGCCGACGTCGACCCCAGCCTACCCAATGTCGCGATTTCCGTGTTCGGCCCGCCGTCCACCTCTGGCACACGCGATTCGCTCGCCGAGCTGATCCTCGAAAAGGGCTGCAAGAGCGATCCGGCGATGGAAGCGCTGAAGGAGAAGGACGAAAAGGCGTTCAAGGCAACCTGCACCCGCATCCGTGAAGATGGCAAATATGTCGACTCGGGCGAGAATGATAACCTCATCGTCCAGAAGCTCGCAGCCAACCCGAACAGCCTTGGCATCTTCGGCTACAGCTATCTCGAAGAAAACCGCTCTTCGCTGAAGGATGTGCCGTTGAACGGCATCGAGGCGACCTATGACAATGTCGCCAGCGGCAAATATCCCGGCGCGCGTCCGCTCTACATCTATGTGAAGAAGGCGCATGTGCAGGCCATTCCGGGCCTTCAGCAATATGTCGCCGAATTCGCGAAGTCATGGGAGCCGGGCGGCCCGCTCGCCAAGCGTGGTATGGTTGCCGCCTCTGACGAAGTGCGCGCCAAGAGCGCCGAGGCTGCAAAATCCATGCCGGTCATGGACGGCAGCGGCCTGAAATAATAGAGCGCCGGGGAAGCGAACGATAAGGATTCGGGTTACGTGAACGGGGTTGCAATCGTTACGCTCATTTTGGGGCTTGGGCTGGTCGCCTGGCTGTCCGCGCGCGCCAAGGCCGCGCGGATGGCGCATGCCCCTGATGGCGGGACGGCGACCTCGCGTCGCAGGCCGGTGCTGCATTCGCTTCCCTCTTTTCATGGCTGGTACGCGGCGCTGTGGGTGCTGACGCCCGCCCTTTTGTTCCTTACCGTTTGGGCGAATGTGATGCCCGGCCTCGTCACCAGCCGGGTATTACAAGACCCCGCCGCAACGGCCCTGCCTGCGGACGCCATGAGCCGCAGCGCGATATTGAGCGAGGCGCGCAATGTGGCGCTCGGCAAGGCGCAGGCGGCGTTCGATCCGCGCTCCAATGCGCTGGTCGAGCCCTATCGTTCCGCCAATAATTTTTACTCTATCGGCGGCGCGATAGTGGCGCTGATGCTCGCCTTTGCGGGCGGCGCCTATGCCTTCACCCGCATCCGCCCGGATTTCCGCGCCCGCAACCGTGTCGAGCGCATCGTGATGGCTACATTGCTGGTGGCCTCGCTGATCGCGATCGTCACGACCGTCGGCATCGTCGCCTCGCTGTTGTGGGAATCGATCCGCTTCTTCTCGATGGTCAACCCGGTCGATTTCCTCTTCGGCACCAAATGGTCGCCGCAATCCGCCGCAATGGGCTATGGCAATGATGACGCGTTCGGGGCCGTCCCACTGTTCTGGGGCACGATCTTCATCGGCGCGATCATTGCCATGGCGGTGGCGATCCCGCTCGGCCTGATGAGCGCGATCTACCTCACGCAATATGCCAAGCCCGCCGCACGCGCATGGTTGAAGCCTATATTGGAAGTGCTCGCCGGTGTGCCGACAGTGGTTTATGGCTATTTCGCCGCGCTCACCATCGCGCCCAATATGCGCGATTTCGCGGCGATGCTCGGCATTAGCGGTGCATCCTCGGAAAGCGCGTTGGCCGCTGGCCTCGTGATGGGCGTGATGATCATCCCGTTCGTCTCCTCGATGGCGGACGACAGCATCGCCTCCGTGCCACAGGCGATGCGCGACGGCAGCCTCGCCATGGGCGCGACCACCAGCGAGACCATCCGTCAGGTGCTGATCCCTGCCGCGCTGCCCGGTGTAGTTGGTGGCGTATTGCTCGCGGTCAGCCGCGCGATAGGCGAGACGATGATCGTGGTGATGGCCGCCGGCCTTGCCGCAAACCTGACGCTCAACCCCTTCGCCAGCGTGACGACGGTGACGACCCAGATCGTGCAACTGCTTACTGGCGATCAGGAGTTCGACAGCGCCAAGACGCTCGCCGCATTTGCGCTCGGCCTCGTCCTGTTCGTGGTGACTTTGCTCCTCAACATCGTCGCGCTGCATGTCGTGAAGCGCTATCGGGAGGCCTACGAATGACCGCGCGCCAGCCGACCGACTGGAAAAGCCCGGAGATGCGCAAGCGCATTGCTGCGCGCTATGCGTCAGAGCGCCGTTTCCGTGCCATTGGCCTCATCGCCATCGTGATGTCGGCCGGCTTCCTCGCCTATCTGCTTATTTCTATGATGCACGCCGGGCTGGGCGGCTTTTCCCGCACCGAAGTCACGGTGCAGATCGATTTCCCCAAGGCGCCGATCGTGCTCGATCCCGCCAGCGTGCGCGGCCCGAATGCGGACGCAGCGCTCGCAGCGGTCAACTGGCAGCAGCTTACCGATCAGGCGGCGGAAGACAGCCTTGGCAAGGGTGACAGCGCGTGGCTCGCGCCGAGCGCATGGCTGGCCGTTCGCGATGCGGTGAAGGCGAACCCGGCAGTGCTGCAACAGAGCGTCAAACTCGATCTGCCAGCGTCCGCGGAGTTCGACCTTGCAGCGAAATCGCGCGGAACGGACGAAGCGGAACACGCTTACGCCCGCCTCAACAGTCGTGGCTTGGTGCACAGCGCGATCAACTGGAGCTTCCTCACCGCCAGCGACGGCACAGACCCGACACAGGTCGGCATCTGGGGCGCGTTCAAGGGCTCACTGCTCACCATGATCGTCACGCTGCTCTTGAGCTTCCCGGTCGGCGTGCTCGCGGCGCTCTATCTGGAAGAATATGCGCCGCGTAACCGCTGGACGGACATGATCGAGGTGTCGATCAACAATCTCGCCGCCGTGCCGTCAATCATCTTCGGACTTTTGGGCCTCGCGGTGTTCCTCAACGTGATGCACTTGCCGCGCTCTGCCGCGCTGGTCGGCGGCATGACGCTGGCGCTGATGACAATGCCCGTCATCGTCATCGCCGGGCGCAACGCGATCAAGGCCGTGCCGCCGTCGATCCGCGACGCCGCGCTCGGCATTGGCGCGTCGCCGGTGCAGGTGGTGTTCCACCATGTGCTGCCCCTCGCCCTCCCCGGCATCATGACCGGCACGATCATCGGCATGGCCCGCGCATTGGGCGAAACCGCGCCGCTGCTGATGATCGGCATGCGCGCCTTCATCGCCAGCCCTCCCGGAGGCGTCACAGACCCTGCCACCGTGCTGCCGGTGCAGATCTTCCTGTGGTCCGACGAGGTCAGCAAGGGCTTCATCGAGAAGACATCCGCCGCGATTATCGTCCTGCTGGTCTTCCTGCTCAGCATGAACAGCATCGCCATCTACTTACGCAACAAGTTCGAAAGACGTTGGTAACGCGCTTATGACCGAAACACTCACCCCAAAGATGAGCGCCCGCAACGTCAACGTCTATTATGGCGAGAAGCAGGCGATCCAGAACGTCTCGATTGATGTCGATACCGACAACGTCACCGCGTTCATCGGCCCATCCGGCTGTGGCAAATCGACCTTCCTGCGCACGCTTAATCGCATGAACGATACGGTCGCCAATGCCCGCGTCGATGGCGAAATCACGCTGGATGGCGAGAACATCTATTCCGACCAGATGGACGTGGTGCAGCTTCGCGCCCGTGTCGGTATGGTGTTTCAGAAGCCCAATCCGTTCCCGAAGTCGATCTACGACAACATCGCTTACGGACCGCGCATCCACGGCCTCGCCAGCTCGAAAGCCGATCTCGATCAGATCGTCGAATCCTCGCTGCGCCGCGCCGGTCTCTGGGATGAGGTAAAGGATCGCTTGCAGGATAGCGGCACCGCCCTCTCCGGCGGACAGCAGCAGCGCCTCTGCATCGGCCGCGCCATCGCAGTCGAGCCGGAAGTGATCCTGATGGACGAGCCCTGCTCGGCGCTGGACCCGATCGCCACCGCCAAGATCGAGGAGCTGATCCACGAGCTGCGCGGGCGCTACGCCATCGTCATCGTCACGCACAATATGCAGCAGGCTGCGCGCGTATCGCAGCGCACCGCTTTCTTTCACCTCGGCCACATGGTCGAATATGGCCCGACATCCGAGATTTTCACCAATCCGCGCGAACCGCGCACCAAGGATTATATCACCGGCCGCTATGGCTGACCCATTCGCACTACGGGAGGATTGAACAATGCCCGAGCAGCATACCGTCAAGGCGTTTGACGACGACATCAACAAGCTTCGCGGCCTGATCGCGGAAATGGGCGGCCGGGTTGAAAACGCAATCGATGAGGCGATGACCGCGCTCGTTCAGCAGGACGAGAAGAAAGCGAAAACGATCGTCGCCAACGATCAGCGCATTGACGCGCTAGAGGCCGAAGTGGAGCGTCTGGTGGTGCAGATCATCGCCCTGCGCGCACCTATGGCGGATGACCTGCGCGAAGTGATCGCGGCGCTTAAAATAGTCGGCGTTGTCGAGCGCATCGGCGATTATGCCAAGAACATCGCCAAGCGCGTGCCCAAGATTGGCGATCACCGCACCATCGAGCCGATCTCGCTCCTCCCCTCGATGGCGCAGGTAGCGAGCGAGATGGTCGGTGATGCGCTCAATGCCTTTTCCGCGCGCGATGCCCTGCTCGCGGAGGCGGTGGTGCAGCGCGACGCCGTGGTCGACAGCTTCTACAACAGCATCTTCCGCACGCTCGTCACCTATATGGTCGAGAACCCCAAGACGATCACCGAGTGCGCGCACCTGCTGTTCATCGCCAAGAATATCGAGCGCATCGGCGATCACGCCACCAACGTCGCGGAGATGGTCTATTACGCCGCCACCGGCCAATATCTGCCGGAGCGCGACCGCGAAGTGAAGATCGAGAGCTGAACGGAGCCAATCCCATGAGCCGTGGTCATATGCTGCTGGTCGAGGACGACGCCGCGCTGGCGGAGCTCGTCACCTGGCATTTCCGCAAAGAGGGCTTTGAAGTCGCGCATACAGCAGATGGCGAAGAAGCGCTCATCATGGCGCAGGAGCGCATCCCGGACATCGTGCTGCTGGACTGGATGGTCGAGAGCCTGTCCGGCATTGAGGTGTGCCGCCGCCTGCGCCGCTCGCCGAACACCGCGAATGTGCCGATCATCATGCTCACCGCCCGCGGCGAGGAGGAAGACCGGGTGCGCGGCCTCGAAACCGGCGCGGACGATTATGTCACCAAGCCCTTTTCGCCGCGCGAGCTGGTGGCGCGGGTCGGCGCGGTGCTGCGCCGCGTCCGCCCCGGCCTTGCGGGCGAGACATTGAGCTTCAGCGACATCGAGATGGACACCGTCGGCCACAAGGTGCGCCGCGCTGGCCAGATGGTGCCGCTCGGCCCGACGGAATATCGGCTGCTCAAGCATTTCCTCGAACATCCCGGCTGGGTCTTCTCGCGCGAGCGCCTGCTGGACAGCGTCTGGGGCCACGACAGCGACATAGAGCTGCGCACCGTCGATGTGCATATCCGCCGTTTACGCAAAGCGATCAATGCCAGCGGCGGCAAGGACATCATCCGCACCGTGCGCTCGGCTGGATACGCGCTGGATTCGGAAGCGGCTTGAGAAGCGTTTCAGGCAGGTGAACAAATTTGGACGGGCAGCTTATATCGTTGCCCGTCAGAAAGCAGACTGTCAGAACACGACAACATTGAGGACGCTCCAACGTTCGTCACCCCGGGCTTGACCCGGGGTCCCGCTTTTTTCTGATGTATCGACCAGGAAAAGCGCGCCAAACGCTGGGGATGTCAGTGAATATTCGACCTGATCTAGAGCATCGTGCCAAAAAGTGGGAACCAGTTTTGGGCAACAAACGATGCGATAACAAAAATATAGAGCGCGCTACCTGCGTCAGATTTAACGCAGCGCGCTCTAATGCGGCAATCGGGAATGGCGTAACCTGTTTGCCTGAAAGAACAGCGGGACCCCGGGTCAAGCCCGGGGTGACGGGGAAAGGCAATGTCCGCTCCCCCAACATTCCCACCGATTAAACCATCATATCGGACTGTTGAAAGCGGATAGTGTTATCGGGCCGGTGGCTGCACGCCGCCTAATCAATCAGTTTCACCAGCTTCCTCTCCACCGGCGCCAATACACCGGCCAGCTCCTGCCCGCGTTTTAGCACTGCGCCTGCCTCGCCGATCAGTGCCCACATGCCCTGCCGGTTGCGCAGCGCGGGGCGTTTCTCGATCCGGTATTCTGGCCTCTCCGCCGCACGGCGAAACGCGCAGAAAATGGCGGCGTCCTTGCTGAAATCCATCGAATAATCGCGCCAGTGGCCCGCGGACACCATCCGGCCATAAAGGTCCATGATGCGGGAGAGCTCCTGCCGTTCGAATCCGGTCTGCCCCGGCTGCCTTTGTTGCGGAAACGGGGTGATCTCCCCCATCAGGCGCAACCGCGCTCCTGCTTGGCGTCATCATCGGCGGTAAAGAGCGCGCCGCCCTCCTTGCGGAGATCACGTTCCTTTTTTAGGTCAGCGATCATCTTGGTCAGTCGCTCGACCTCGCACTGGAGGATTTCGAGCTTCTGCGTCGCGGGGTCGAACACCTCGCTGCATGGCGTACCATAAGGCACGAAATCGCGCTGATAGGCCGTGACATCGACCAGCATTTGCCGGGCCGGAATGCCGACCATCGTCGCCGCTTCCGGCACATCCTTGGTGACGACGGCATTCGCGCCGACGCGCGCCCTCGCGCCGACCGTGATCGGCCCCAGCACCTGTGCGCCGGAGCCAATAATCACGCCGTCGGCCAGAGTGGGGTGGCGCTTGCCGGCAATGCCATTGGCGGGATCGGTGCCGCCCAGCGTCACATGCTGATAGAGCGTCACATTGTCGCCGATTTCCGCTGTCTCGCCGATCACGGTGAAGCCATGATCGATGAAGAGATTACGACCGATCTTCGCGCCGGGGTGGATGTCGTTGCCGGTCAAAAAGCGGGACAGATGGTTGACCGCACGCGCCAGAAAAAAGAGCCGCGCATTATACAGCGCATGCGCAATGCGGTGCCAGAAGATTGCCCAGACGCCGGGATAGAGGAAAATTTCCATGCGCGAGCGCGGCGCGGGGTCGCGCGCCTTGATCGAATCCAGATAGCTAATCAATCCACCCAGCATGGCTTCAATCCCTGTTGTCGAATTGCCTATGTAGCATATTAGGGCTTAATTTTCCAGCCCAGCCCTCGATATTGCCCTAATCTGCGGCTTTAGGGCTATATCCGAACGCTTCGCTCGCCAGCTTCACCACCTCTGGATCGGCATCGGGCATCGTCATCGGCACCTTCTTCTCCAGCGCGTCTGCAATGGCGGTGAGTGCGGCAATGCGCCCCGATTTGCGGTCATTGCCGTCGATCACCGTCCACGGCGCCCAGCGCGTATCGGTGTGTTTGAACATGTCGTGGATCGCGTCGAGATAATCCTCACGGCGCGCGCGATTGCGATAATCCTCCGTGCCGGTTTTCCACCGCTTCCACGGGTCGTCCAGCCGTTCAGCAAGCTGCATGTCCTGCTCCTCCTGCGTCACATGGATGAACATCTTGACGAAATTGGTGCCGCTGTCGATCTGCTGCGCTTCAAACTCGTTGATCTCGTCATAGCCGCGCTTCCACTCGCGCTCGCTGCAAAAGCCCTCGACGCGCTCAACCAGCACCCGCCCATACCAGCTGCGGTCAAAGATGCCGATATTGCGCCCGGCGGGCAGCCGGCTCCAGAAGCGCCAGAGGAAATGATGGTCCTTTTCCTCCTCAGTGGGCGCGCCGATCGGCCAGACCTGATAATAGCGCGGATCGAGATTGGCGGTCATCCGCTTGATGATGCCGCCCTTGCCGGATGCATCCCAGCCCTCGAACATGATGACGCTGCGCTTGTCATGCACGATATGCGCGACCTGAATCCGCTCCAGCCGCTTTTGAAGATCGGACAGGGCTTCGTCGTAATCGCCGTCAAAATCATGCCCGGCTTCGTAGTCTGAGAGCGAAATGGTCATGGACTGAGATTAGCCGCGCGGCGCAGCCTCTGTCGAGCGTCGCATATAGTGCAGCCTGCCCCAAATGGGGACGGGTCAGCTTTTCTGCTGCTCGACCACCCGGATGTTGAGTTCACGCAGCTGCTTCAATGCGGCGGGAGATGGCGCCCCCATCAGCAGGTCTTCCGCGCGCTGGTTCATCGGGAACAGCGTAATCTCGCGCAGGTTCTGCGCTCCGCAAAGCAGCATCACGATGCGGTCAACCCCCGCCGCCATGCCGCCATGCGGCGGCGCTCCGTACTGGAACGCGCGATAGAGGCCACCGAACCGCTCCTCGACATCCTGCTTCGAGAGGCCGACCAGCTCGAACGCCTTCACCATCAGGTCCGGGTGCTGGTTACGGATCGAGCCGGAGGCGATCTCGTAGCCGTTGCAGACCATATCATACTGATAGGCCTTGATCGACAGCGGGTCGCTACCCTCCAGCGCCTCCATGCCCCCTTGCGGCATCGAGAACGGGTTGTGCGCGAAATCGACCTTCTTCTCGTCCTCGTCATATTCATAGAACGGGAAATCGACGATCCAGCACATCTCGAACCGGTCCTTGTCAATGAGGTCCAGCGTCTCGCCCACGCGGATACGCGCTAGGCCGGCGAGCTTCGCGGCCTGTGCTTCCTTGCCCGCGGCAAAGAACACGCCGTCATTGGGGCCAAGGCCAAGCGCCTCGATCAGCTTCGCGGTGGCTTCGGGGCCGTGATTCTTCGCGATTGGGCCACCAGGCTCGCCATCCTTGATGTTGATGTAACCGAGGCCGGAGAAGCCCTCGCCGCGCGCCCAGTTATTCATGTCATCGAAGAACTTGCGGCTACCCGCGCCCGCGCCGGGTGCCGGGACGGCGCGGATCACGCCACCACTCTCGACGATCCCTGCGAAGATGCCAAAGCCCGAACCGACGAAATGCTCGGTCACGTCGGTAATCAATATGGGGTTGCGCAGGTCCGGCTTGTCCGAACCATATTTGAGCATCGCCTCGCTGTAAGGGATGCGCGGGAAGCTGCCCGCAGGCGTTACCGGCTTGCCGTCCGCAAACGCCTCGAACACTTCCGCGATCACCGGCTCCATCGTGTTCCACACGTCTTCCTGCGTGACGAAGCTCATCTCCAAGTCGAGCTGATAGAACTCGCCCGGCAGACGGTCAGCGCGCGGGTCTTCATCGCGGAAGCAGGGCGCGATCTGGAAATAGCGGTCAAACCCCGCGACCATCAGCAGCTGCTTATACTGCTGCGGTGCTTGCGGGAGCGCGTAGAATTTACCCGCATGAATACGACTCGGCACGAGAAAGTCGCGCGCGCCCTCGGGGCTGCTCGCCGTCAAAATCGGCGTAGAATATTCGGTAAAGCCCGCGCCTTCCATCCGGCGGCGCATGTCGGAGATGATCTTCGTGCGCTTGACGATATTGGCGTGCAGCGTCTCGCGGCGCAGATCGAGGAAACGATAGCGCAGGCGCACTTCTTCCGGATATTCCTGCTCGCCCGCGACCGGAAGCGGCAGTTCAGCGGCGGCGGACAAAACCACCGCATCCTCGGCGCGAATTTCGACCTCGCCGGTGGGGAGATTGGGGTTCACCGCTTCCTTCGCGCGGGCCACAACCTTGCCGGTGACTGTCACGACGCTCTCCGGCTTCAGGCTCTCGATCACCTTGAACACCGGGCCATCGACCTCGGTGACGATCTGCACCATGCCATAATGATCGCGCAGGTCGATGAACACGAGGTCGCCATGATCGCGCTTCCTGTGCACCCAGCCAGAAACGCGGATCGTCTCGCCAACGTGGGTGGGGCGCGGCTCGGCGCAGGTGTGGGTGCGGTATGCGTGCATGATGATCGTTTCTGGCCTAGGTGTTCGAGAAAAATGACAAACGGATGTAACCGGGCTATGGGCGTCTTGAACCTGTAACAGAACCAAAGCGCCCGCAGTGCGCCAGCCCATAATGTGATCGACGAAGTTATGCAAATTCATCCGCTGATTACCGACAGCAAAGACCTCGCCTCCTTATGTGAACGCCTCTCCCGCTCGTCATGGGTGGCGGTGGATACCGAGTTCATGCGCGAGAATACCTATTGGCCCGAACTCTGCCTCGTGCAGATCGCGGACGAGCATGAAGCCGCCGCTATCGACCCCAAGGCACCGGGGCTGGACATGACCCCCCTGCTCGACCTGATGGTGAACAACGAGGATGTGCTGAAGGTCTTCCACGCTGGCGGGCAGGATCTGGAGATCATCTACAACCTCACCGGCAAGACACCGCACCCCCTCTTCGATACCCAGATCGCCTCGATGGCCTTGGGGCTGGGCGAGCAGATCGGCTATGGCAACTTGGTCGACGCGTGGATGGGCGTGGTGCTCGATAAAGGCGCGCGCTTCACCGACTGGTCGCGCCGCCCGCTGGACAAGCGCCAGATCGATTATGCCATCGGCGACGTCACCTACCTCATCCAGCTCTTCCCGATGATGCTGGAGAAACTGCGCGCCACCGGGCGGGGGGACTGGCTCGACGATGAGATGGAGCGGATCGGCGATCCCTCGAATTACGAGAACAAGCCGGAGGATGCGTGGCAGCGGGTACGCATATCAAGCCGCAAGCCGGATGTGCTGGGCCGCCTGAAGGCGCTCGCCGCATGGCGCGAGACCGAAGCGCGAGACAAGAACATCCCGCGCGGGCGCATCGTCAAAGACGAGACGCTGGCGGACATGGCCTCCCACCCGCCGCGTACGCAGGACGATCTGGGCAAGGTGCGCGGACTTTCCGCGTCTTGGAAAACCAACGACATCGGCGCACGGCTGATACAGGCATTGGCGGCGTCAAAGCCCCTGCCGCGCGAGGAAATGCCTGAGCGAGACCCTAAGCGCCCCGGCCTCGGCAAGGATGGCGCTTTAGTGGCGGACCTGCTGAAACTGCTACTCAAGATCCGCGCCAAAGAGATCGATGTTGCCGCGAGGCTTATCGCCCGCACGGACGATGTCGAGATGCTGGCGGCGGGCGTGCGCGAAGGTCTCGCCATCCTCGAAGGCTGGCGCTATGAGCAATTCGGACGCGACGCGCTGGATCTGGTCGAGGGCCGCCTCGCCTTCACTGTTTACGAGGGCAGACTTCTGATGACCCGGTCAGAAATCGCATGAAGAACCGCGCGCTGACGATGCTAGGGGTGGCGATGGCTGCTTTGCTCAGCGGATGCGCCACAAATGGCACGGCAGGTCCAGCGATTCCCGCCTCTGCCACCGGTAAATGCTCGCCCGATGCGCTTGGTTCGTTCGTTGGGCAGAAGGCGACGGCTGAAGTCGGCGCGCATATGCTCAGCTTAACTGGTGCTCGTCTACTCCGCTGGGTGCCGCCGCGTACAGCTGTCACAATGGACTTTCGCGAGGATCGTCTGACCGTCAGCTATGACGATAACATGGTAATTATACAGGCGTCCTGCGGCTAAATATTCAGTCCGCCTCGGTAACTCGCCATTCCAGCCCCATCGCCTGCCCCAGATTCTTGAGACGGCGGTTGACCGTTTCGCCGGTGAGGCGGGCGTGGCTGCGCGGCAAGATGAGTTCAATTCCAGAGCCATCCCGCCGCAGCTCCGCCTTGCCCAGCGGCCCCGCGACCCCACCCGACAGGCGCTGCGCAAGGCGAATCGCCAAGCCCCATTGGCAGGCGCGCAACAGGTCATCCCGACTGGCGAGTGTCTCTAGATCAGGCGCGAGCGCATTGCCGCCACCGAAATTGCTGTAGAGCGCCTGAGCCAGCATCGCCCTGCCCCAGCCGTCGATGCCGACCCAGTTGCCGTGCAGCGCCACTTCCATGCCGCGCTCGGCCCGGAAATCAGGGTTCGCGCGCCAGCCGACATCACCCAAGTAGCAGGCCGCGCGACGAATACGCTCGAACGCGGGGGCGTCTTCACTGAATAACGGCGCGATCCACTGATCGATCAGGGCGCCATGCCCGGCAAAACGCCCTTGAGCCTCGCCTTCCGCCTCCGCCGCGACTAGCAGCGGATCGACGTGCCGCTCATCTTCGCTCAAACCTTCGTAGAGCAATCCTTCGCGCAGGCCATGTGCCGATACCACCAGCGAGGAACTACCCAATTGCCGCACCAGAACGCGCAGCAATGCGGCTGCTGGCCCCAGCGCCGACAATCGCGAGCCGGAAATCGCCGGGATTTTCTTCACCCGCGCCTTGCCGATCGTGGCTGTGACGCGGGCAAGCGTCGCCGCGCGGGTGCCGGGCATCTCATATTGATGGATAACGGGCAGCGGATATTGCACCAGCTCCATATCGAGATGCGCCAGCGCGCGCCAGGAGCCGCCGACCAGATAGAGCGGCACACCCTTGTCGACATTGGCCCAGCCCGCCTGTTTCAGTGCGCGCGCGACATATTTCGTCAGCGCGCCCTTGCCGCCTGCGCGAATCGCGGCGAGGCGCAGCACACCCAGCGGCAGCGAGACGACCTCGTGCACATTACCCTTGCTAACCCGCGCCAGTTCCAGACTGCCACCACCCAGATCGGCGACAATGCCATCTGCATCCGGTATCGCTGAAATCACGCCAAATCCCGCCGCGCGCCCTTCGGATTCACCGGACAATATCTCAACATCGAGGCCAGCATGCGTCCGCGCGCGGCTGACAAACTCCTGCCCGTTCGAAGCCTCGCGTACCGCCGCCGTGGCGATGCAACGGGTCTCGACCACGTCCATTTCCTGCGCCAACAGTGCGAAGCGAGCGAGCGCCTCTAGCCCGCGCTCCATCGCGATGTCATCGATCCGGCCCGTCTCGCTCAATGCCGCTCCAAGGCCCGCCGACACCTTTTCGTTGAACAGCAGGAACGGCGCCCGCGCAGGGCCGTCATAGATCACGAGGCGCACGCTGTTAGAACCGATGTCAATGATGGCACGACGCCGCGCCACCATGATCGCGCGCCTGCCCGCCAGACCGGAACCAGCCTCTGGGGCTGCGCGCGCGAGTCTCTCCAGCAAAGTCATGCCTTCGCTCTAGTCGTTATACGCGATAGCGCAAGCTCAGCTTGGGCGCAGAGCCGCCATGCTCCTGCGCGGCACCGCGTCCGGATAGCGACGGGTTGGTCATGAAATAACGGTGCAGATTGAACGGCTTCTCGCCCGGCTCCAGCCTTGTATAGCGCCCGTCCGGCCCCAGTTCCCAGCTCTGCTCGGTGTCAATGAGGTTCGCGACCATCACCTGATCGAGCACCTGATCGTGCACGGTCGGGTTCGTGATGGGCAACATATACTCCACGCGGCGGTCGAAATTGCGCGGCATCCAGTCTGCCGAACTGATGAACACCTTCGCGCCGTTATGCGGCAGCTTCTTGCCATTGCCGAACACCGCGATGCGGCTGTGCTCGAGGAACCGCCCAACCACAGATTTGACGCGTATATTCTCCGACATCCCCGCGACGCCGGGCCGCAGGCAGCATATGCCGCGCACGATGAGGTCTATCTGCACCCCGGCATTGCTCGCCTGATAGAGTTTCTCGATCAAGGCCGGGTCGACCAGGCTGTTCATCTTGGCCCAGATACTCGCCGGACGACCCGCACGCGCATGAGCTATCTCATCGTCAATCAGCTCGCAGAGCTTGGGCCGCAGATCGCGCGGCGACATGGTGAGCAGCTCCAGCTCGCCCGGCTCCACATAGCCGGTAATATAGTTGAACACCGAAGCGGCATCGCGCCCCACGCGCGGATCGGCGGTGAAGAAGCTCAGGTCGGTATAAATCCGCGCGGTAATCGGGTGATAATTGCCGGTGCCGAAGTGGCAATAGGTACGGAATGTCTCGCCCTCGCGCCGTATGACCATCGAAATCTTGGCGTGGGTCTTCCAGTCGATGAAACCATAGACCACCTGCACGCCCGCCCGCTCCAGCGCACTCGCCCACAAGAGGTTCTGCTCCTCGTCGAAGCGCGCCTTCAGCTCCACCACGGCGGTGACGGACTTGCCCGCCTCGGCGGCGTCGATCAGCGCGCGGATGACGGCGCTCTGCTTGCCCGCGCGATAGAGCGTCTGCTTGATCGCGACCACATCCGGGTCCGCTGCCGCCTGTTTCAGGAACGCGACGACGACATCGAAACTCTCATAGGGGTGATGAACTACAATGTCCTTGGCGCGGATCGCGGCGAAGCAATCTCCACCATATTCGCGGATGCGCTCCGGGAAGCGCGGCGCAAACGGCTCGAACTTCAAATCAGGCCGGTCTTCATCCACCACGGCAGAAAGATCGCCAATGCCGATAAAACCGTCGATGTCGGCGATCTGCGCGTCCTGCCCCTGCATCATGTTCTGCAGCATCTCCTCGACCGAGTCGGGGATACGCGCCTCGATCTCCAGCCGGATGACGCGCCCGCGCCGTCGCCGCTTGATCGCGCTCTTGAAATAGCGGACCAGATCCTCCGCCTCTTCCTCGACTTCGATGTCGCTGTCGCGGATGATGCGGAAGATGCCGCTTTCGCGCACCTCATAGCCGGGGAATAATTTGTGGCTGAACCGCCGCACCGCACTTTCCAGCGCCATATAGCGCGCCGGATGACCGGGAATGCGAAAGAAACGCGGCAGCGAAGACGGGATCATCACCAGCTCGCGCACATTCTCCCCGTCAGACTTGCGGATCAGATCGAACAGCAGCGACAGGCCGAGATTAGGAATGAATGGAAACGGGTGCGCCGGGTCCAATGCCTGCGGGGTGAGGATCGGGAAGATCTGGGTGAGGAAATGCTCCTCCAGCCATGCCTCGACATCCGCGTTCAACGGTTGGGTGTCGATCACCTCGATCCCGCTCTGGCCCAGCTCGCCACGCAATTCGTGCCAGACAAGCTGCTGCTCGCGCATCAGTTGGTCCGCCTCTACCGCAATCGCAGCAAGTTGCTGCGCGGGCGTCAGGCCATCGGCGGAGCGCAGATCGACATTGTCGAGCTGTTGCCCTTTCAGGCCCGCCACGCGGACCATGAAGAACTCGTCGAGGTTGTTGCCGCTGATCGAGAGAAAGCGCAGCCGCTCCAGCAGCGGATGGGCGGGATTGCTCGCCTCTTCCAGCACACGGCGGTTGAACGCGAGCCAGCTCAGCTCACGATTGAAATAGCGCTCTTCCGCCCCCGCAAGGGCGATGACCGGATCGGCCTCAGACATGTTCTGCTCGTCTCGTCTGTGGGCGCTTCACTGGGAAGCGGCCTTCAATCCTCGCCCACTATAGGAGAAATATGACAATTTAGTAGCATCTCTTTCGCGCTGGCGATCGAAATCTTGCGGGAAGACGCGATCGAGGCGCGATTGAGCGTATCCAGCGCCGACGCCACGGCGGCATAGCTTCGCTCGAGCCGCCGCGCGATCCACTCCGGCACGTCGGGCGCATAGGCCGAACCGGCGCGCGCAAGGCCGGTCTCGATGAGAGCGCGCATCAGCGCATCGTCCGGCTCCTCGATTCGAACATGCGGCACGGCGGCGAGGCGGGACTTCAAATCAGGCAGCGATACCGTCCAGTGCTCGGGCGCCTCACGGGCGATGAGCAACAGCGGCACCCCACTGTCCCGCGCCACGTTCCATTGGTGAAAGAGCATGTCCTGCGGCTGACGATTGGCGTTATCGATCACGCTACCGCCGGAAATCGTCTCGAAATGCCTCCCCAGCGTCGATTTTCCGGACAAAGGCGGCCCGGAAAGCACCGAGATCGGGATCGGCCATTCCCGCCAGCGCTCGATATGCGCCAGCGCAAGCCTGTTGGCCTCGCCGGAAATGAACTGACTCTGCCCGCCCTGCTCCTGCCAGTCGAACGGCAGGCCGATCTGGCTCATGGGGTGCTACCCGCCGCGCGTCGGCTGATGCGGAGCGTCGTGCCGTTCGCGTTCACCGTATAGCCACGCGCCTGAAGTCCCGCCTTCAGCGCCTCCACGCCGCCCTCGAAGCCAACCTGCATCACCGAGACGCCGCCCAGTGCAAAGCTGCTGGTATTGGCGGAGCGCACACCGGGAATGGCGCGGACACTCGCTTCCCCCGTGAACACCGAGCCGACATCCGGCGTATCGAACTGGATCGAGTAAGTGGTCAGGCCCGCAACCGGCGCAACATCCGTTGTCTCGACCGGCAAATCGCTGAAATTGCCGAGATCGAGTTCGGACGCATTCAACGGCTCCTCGATCACCAGCGACGGATCAGGCCGCAGCCGTCCGTCGATCAGCGCCTGCGTATAAATGCCATTCAGTTTCTCGATCGCCAGATCGAGCATCTTGGGCACGTCCGCCTCGCTCGCCGCCCGCAGCGTGACTTCGCCCAGCAGGCGGTTATCCGGGCCATAGCGGGCCGCGAAGCGCCCGATCACCGGGCCGCCGGGCCATTGCCGCTCCAGCCGCGCGATGGGAAACACCACGTCCGCCGCGCCATATTGATCGAGAATGTTGCGCCACCAGTTGCGGCCCCTGCGCTCGATTTGCCCGGCATTCAGCAGCAGCGCATCAGGGCCGGAGCCGCTGGTGCGCACATAATCGATCGCGCTGTTGCCGGTATGATAGCGCGCCCACGCCTTCTGCCATTCGTTGATCGTCTCGAACACGGTCGACGCGCCGCCCTGCCGCAGGATCGGGATCACGAGCAGCGGCGGAGAGCGCAGCGCGGTGCTCGTCACACCCAATATCTGCCCCGCCCGCGCGCGGTCAAACAATATACGCAGGTCCGCGATATAGCGATTGGGGCCAATCTGCTCGGACTCGACCTCGATGCCGGAAACGATCTGATCGAGCTGCCCATCGGAAAGCCCCAGCCCGCCACCATTGGTCTGCGCCCACAGTTTCTTCCATGCGAGGCGCTGCGCCAGCCGCCAGCCAGCGGTGCGCGCCGCATCCGCGCTGCCCGCATAGACATCGACATGAATGCCGCCGACCTCGAAATCGCCGCTGCTCGCAATCGGCGGAACGCCCCGGTCGCCCTCCATCTGTGCCACCAGATGCGCCGCGCCCAGCCCCAGCGCCACCACCGCCGGAATGGCAAGCAGCCGTATCAATCCGCGCATGCTGAAAATGGGAGAAAGGCGCTCGGTAATCGTCACGGCGCCCTTTTGGCGACAAATGATCCGAAATCCAACAGGCAATTCGCAGACGCCCCAATTTCCGCTCATCACCTTAGCGCGCGGACACATCCGGATGGGCAGCTTTGGTTATTTTCCGTCAGAAGACGGACTTTCCGGCCCGAGAACAAATCGGACACTTCCCTGTCACCCCGGGCTTGACCCGGGGTCCCGCTTTTTCGATGTTCGGGCCATGCAGAGTGCACATCAGGGCGGCTGGGTCTATATCATGGCGGATCGATACCGTGGCACCATGTATGTCGGCGTTACATCGGACCTGGCTTCGCGTATCCTCCAGCACCGGAGCGGTACAGGCTCCGATTTTTGTGCGAAATATCAGCTACACCGTCTCGTCTGGGCGGAGCATGGTGGGGACATAGTAAGCTGCATTGAACAGGAAAAGCGTGTCAAGCGCTGGCGGCGTGAGTGGAAGTTCGACTTGATCGAGCGCGGCAACCCTGAATGGCGCGACCTGTTCAATATACTCATTTAAGGGAGCAGCGGGACCCCGGGTCAAGCCCGGGGTGACAGGGAAAGGCAACATCCGCTCACCCCAACCTTCCCGCTAATCGCCCCACCGTGGCCGCTAGCCAAAACCGGATAATCATCCCGCGCTGACGCTCATCAAACCTTAGCGGGTTGATAAAATCGCCGGATAGACTAGGCGCTTATGTCCATGACAAATCCATCCGACTCCGCCGCGCAAAGCGATCAGCCGCAAAGCTATACCTATGAGCAGGCAGGCGTGAATATCGCCGCCGGCAACGCGCTGGTTCGCGCCATCGCCCCGCTCGCCAAGTCGACGCGCCGCCCCGGCGCCAATGCGGATCTTGGCGGTTTTGGGGGCTTTTTCGATCTGCGCGCGGCGGGATACAACGACCCACTGCTCGTCGCCGCGAATGACGGCGTCGGCACCAAGCTCAAGCTCGCCATCGACAGCGGCAAGCACGACACGGTTGGCATCGATCTCGTCGCCATGTGCGCCAACGACCTGATCGTGCAGGGCGCGGAGCCGCTCTTTTTCCTCGATTATTTCGCCACCGGGCGGCTGGAGAGCGGCACGGCCGAGCGCGTGATCGCGGGCATTGCCGAGGGCTGCAAGCAGGCGGGCTGCGCGCTCATCGGCGGTGAAACGGCGGAAATGCCGGGCATGTATGCTGATGGCGATTATGACCTCGCCGGTTTCTGCGTCGGCGCGGTCGAGCGCGGACAGGCGCTCACCGGAACCAAGGTCAAGGTCGGCGATGTGCTGCTCGGCCTCGTGTCTTCTGGCGTGCACTCGAATGGCTATTCGCTGGTGCGCCGCCTCGCCGCGGACAAGGGCTGGAAGCTCGATCGTCCGGCGATCTTCGACCAGAATGTGCTGCTTATCGACGCATTGATGGCGCCGACGCGCATCTATGTGAAGTCGCTGCTGCCGCAGATCCGCGCCGGGCGCATCCACGCGCTGGCCCACATCACCGGCGGCGGCCTGCTCGAGAATATCCCGCGCATCCTGCCCGAAGATTGCCGCGCCTTCGTGGACGCTAACGCATGGGAGCAGCCTCGGCTGATGGCTTTCCTGCAAGCGCAGGGCAATATCGAGCCCGCAGAAATGGCGCGCACGTTCAACTGCGGCATCGGCATGGTGCTGGTGGTGCCCGAGGAAGAGGTTGTCGCCGTTACCCGCGCGCTGGAAAGCGCGGGTGAGCAGGTCGAGCGCATCGGCCTGATCGAGAAAGGCCCCAAGGGCTGCACCGTCGCCGGTTCGCGCGATGCGTGGTCCGCGCGTTCAGCCTGGGAAGCGCATCACGATGCCTAATTCCGGGGCTGACGCTGCGTCGCCCGGCAAGGCGCGCGTTGCTGTTCTGATTTCCGGGCGCGGTTCCAACATGGCGGCTCTGGTCTATGCCGCGAAGCGCGCGGACTGCCCTTACGAGATCGTACTCGTCGCCTCGAATGATCCCGAGGCCCAAGGGCTGGAGTTCGCCCGCGCTGAGGGTATCGCTACCTTTGGGCATAGCCACAAGGGTCTGAAGCGCGCCGAGTTCGATGCGATCATCGATGCGGAATTGCGCAAGGCTCAAGCCGAGTATGTCGCGCTCGCGGGCTATATGCGCCTGCTTTCCCCTGAGTTCGTTGCGGGTTGGGCGGGCAGGATGCTCAATATCCACCCGTCGCTGTTGCCGAAATATAAAGGCTTGCACACGCATGAGCGCGCGCTGGAGGCAGGCGATACACATGGCGGCTGCTCCGTGCATATCGTGACGGCGGAGCTGGATGACGGCCCGGTGCTGGGCCAGACGGAAGTCGCGATCCTGCCGGGCGATACGGCGGATACACTCGCCGCACGCGTTCTGATAGCAGAGCATCAGCTCTATTCCCGCGTGCTGGCGGATTTCGTTAGCCGGGGCTAGCTTCAGCCTATGGCGGGCGGACGGGATTGCGTTCGCGCCACCCTATAAAATCCGCAAAGTCCCTCTTGCGCTTGGGCATCAAGGCGGCTAACAGCGCCTCTCCTGATGCGGACGGCTTCGGCCCGCCCATCAGCGATGAAAGTGAGTGGGCGTGTAGCTCAGTGGTAGAGCACTGTGTTGACATCGCAGGGGTCGCAAGTTCAATCCTTGCCACGCCCACCATTTCCCTCTGGAAATCAATATCTTATCGGCGAGTGGCTGCATAATTGCACCCATTCCGCCCATCTCGTTCACCCAAACATCAACCACAACGAAAAAGGCGGCTCCTCGCGGAACCGCCCTTCTCTATTTTAGTCTACCAACCGGCTCAGTGCTTGGTTTCAGACCAGATGTTCCGGTAGGACATATAGGCCAGCGCCGTTGCCACGATCAGGAAGAACAGCACGGCCAGACCGGCGCTCTTGCGGTTCTCCATCTTCGGCTCCGCAGTCCAGGTGAGGAACGCGGCCACGTCCTGCGCCATCTGGTCGACCGTCGGCTTGGGCTGCCCCTCGCCATAGGTCACCTGACCTTCGGCGGTCAGCGGAGGCGCCATTGCGAGATTGAGGTTGGCGAAATATGGGTTGTAATGCAGTCCCTCCGGTGTTTTCGCATCCGGAAACTTCTTGAGAAGTTCTGCGGGCTGGCTCTGAAAACCCGTCAGCAACGAATAGACATAGGCGGTGCCGCTATGGCGTGCCTTGGTCATCAGCGAGAGATCCGGCGGGATCGCGTTGTTATTCGCCGCAGCCGCCGCAACATTGTTGGCAAAGGGCTTGGGGAACTTGTCAGCAGGAACTGGTGCACGCGTCGCCATCTCACCCGTCTTGGGGTCGATATCCGGCGTCTTGATCTTCCAGTTCTTGGCAATCGCCTTGATCTCGGCTTCGTTGTAGCCAAGGTCGGCAAGATCGCGGAACGAAACGAACTTCAGGCTGTGGCAGGCAGAGCAGACCTCGCTGAACACCTGAAAACCGCGTTGCAGCTGAGCCTTGTCATAATGACCGAGCGGGCCATCAAAGCTGAAACTGACATGCTTGGGGTGGAGATGAAACTCCTTCTCGGCGGTGGGCGCGGGCGGCTCGCTTACATAAGCGACCGCACCCATTAGGAAGGAGACGAGCAGCCAGCCGGAAAAGAACAGGCCGACGAGAAATGCACCAATGCGAACCATTTTCTATCGTCCCCTTATTCGGCTGCTTCGCCGTGCTTCGCCAAGACTGCCTCGGTAATTGAACCAGGCAATGGCAACGGCTTCTCGAACGCCGCGATGAGCGGCAGGATGATCAGGAAGTGAGCGAAATAATAGGCCGCTGCAACCTGCGAGATCATGACAAACGGTTCCTCCGCCGGCGCACCACCGCAATAGCCAAGCACCAGCACATCGGCGATCAATATCCAGAAGAACTTGCGGAACATCGGACGATAGTTGCCCGAGCGCACCGGTGACGTGTCCAGCCAGGGCAGGAAGAACAGCAGCAGGATCGATGCGAACATCGCCAGCACGCCGAGCAGCTTCGCCGGGACGAAGAAGAAATCGAACGTGAAGGCGCGCAGGATCGCGTAGAATGGCCAGAAATACCATTCCGGAACGATATGCGCCGGGGTCGAGAGCGGATTAGCCTCGATATAGTTATCTGGGTGTCCAAGGAAGTTCGGGCCAAAATAGACTGCAACTGCGAATATGATGAAGAAGATGCCTGCCCCGAAGCCGTCCTTTGCGGTGTAATAGGGGTGGAACGGCACCGTATCCTGCGGCCCCTTCACCTCAACGCCGGTCGGATTCGATGAACCCGGAATGTGCAGCGCCCAGATGTGCAGGATGATGACACCCGCAATCACGAACGGCAGTAGATAGTGCAGCGAGAAGAAGCGGTTGAGCGCGGCGTTACCTGGTGCAAAACCACCGAGCAGCCATGTCTGGATCGGCTCACCCACCACAGGAATGGCGCCGAACAGGCCGGTAATCACCTTCGCGCCCCAATAGGACATCTGGCCCCACGGCAGCACATAGCCCATGAAGGCAGTCGCCATCATCAGCAGGAAGATAACGAGGCCAAGCAGCCACACCATTTCGCGCGGCGCCTTGTATGAGCTGTAATACAGGCCGCGGAAGATGTGGAGATAGACGACGATGAAGAAGAAGCTCGCGCCATTGGCGTGGGCATAGCGCATCAGCCAGCCCGCGTTCACATCGCGCATCACGTGCTCGACCGTGCCGAACGCGACCAGTTCGTTGGCGCCATAATGCATCGCCATGATGATGCCGGTCACGATCTGGATCATCAGCGCCAGGCCCGAAAGCACGCCGAAATTCCAGAAGAAGTTGAGATTGCGCGGCACGGGATAGCCCGCGCCTACGGCATTATAGACCAGACGCGGCAGAGGAAGCCGGTCGTCGATCCACTGCATCAGTGGAGCCTTGGGGGTATATTCATTTGCCCAGGGAAAACTCATGGATCTGTTCCTCAGCCTACGAGAATGGCGGTGTCAGAAGTGAACTTGTATGGCGGCACTTCGAGATTTTTCGGCGCCGGGCCTTTGCGGATACGGGCGGCCGTATCATAGCTTGAACCGTGGCAGGGGCAGAAATAGCCGCCGAACTCGCCCCGGTTTTCGCCCTCGCCTGCACCGAGCGGCACGCAACCCAGATGGGTGCAGACACCCATGGTGATGAGCCACTGCTTCTTGCCGTCGACCGTGCGCTGCTCCAACGTCTGCGGATCGCGCAGGGTGGAAACATCAACGGCTTCTGCCTTGGCGATCTCCTCAGGAGTGAGCTGGCGCACGAACAGCGGCTGGCTGCGATAGGTCGCCTTGATCGCCTGCCCCGGCTTGATGGCCGAGAGATCGACCTCGGTCGTCGCCATGGCGAGAACGTCGGCGCTGGGGTTCATCTGGTTGACCAGCGGCAGCACCGCGACCACACCACCCACGCCAGCAAAACTGACGGCTGCAATATTGATGAAATCGCGCCGACGGACGCCGCCGCCTTCTGCTGAAATCGCTTCGTCCGCAGTATTTTCTAGCGTCGCCATGCACTCAACCCTTGTCGTTCACACCCGATTCACGAAGATCGTGAAATTATGATTTGCGCTGCATTGCCCGGTCCCCCGCGCTTTTTCAAGAAGTTTGACGCGACTGCCGCACGGTTAGTCGCCTACCCCCCTTGACGCATTGGCGCGCTGATAGCCTCCTAAATGCGATTTTGCCAACAGCATTTTGATGCGTCAGTGACAAAGCTGGTTACAGACATTACTCACATAGCATGAGGATAGCCTTATATCAGCCCGACATTGCAGGAAATGTGGGAACAATCATCCGGCTTGCCACATGTTTCTCAACACCTCTGGACATTATAATGCCATGCGGCTTTCCTGCTTCTGACAAGCAGCTTCGGCGGGCAGCCATGGATTACGGCGAACATGCTGATATAAGCCGCCATGCGAATTCGGATGCATTTTTCACAAAGCAGTCGGCTACCGGATCCCGTATAGTGCTGCTCACATCCAAAGGGAGTCAGTTGTTGCACACTGCCCGGTTTGAGGCGAATGATACGATATTACTAGGCAGCGAAAGCGCGGGCGTGCCGGACGAAATCCATGAACGGGCCGATCTTCGTATCCGTATTCCGATGGGTGAAGGATTTCGCTCCTTGAATATTGCTGTCGCTGCGGGCATCGCGCTGCATGAAGCCATGCGCCAGACAGGAACCTTGCCCGAATGAAGCCATTAGACGCCCAACAACAGGCCGCGAAGCTCTGGTTCGAGTCTTTGCGCGATCGCATCTGTGCGGAATTCGAGGCAATCGAGCGCGACGCCAATAGCAATGCGCAGTTCCAATATACCGCATGGGACCGCGAGGCGAATGGCATTGCCCCCGGTGATGGCGGTGGCGGCGTGCGCGGGGTTATGAAAGGCAAGGTATTCGAGAAGGTTGGCGTCAACGTTTCCACCGTTGGTGGCGCGTTTGCCCCCGAATTCGCCAAGTCCATCAATGGCGCCACCGAAGAAGCTCCTGATTTCTTCGCAACCGGTATCAGTCTGGTCGCGCATATGGCGAACCCGCACGTACCCGCAGTGCATATGAACACGCGTTTCCTCGTAACGACCAAGCGCTGGTTCGGTGGCGGTGCAGACCTTAACCCCCCGATCCCCTACGATCAGGACACGTCTGATTTTCACAGCGAAATGCGCAACGCATGCGACGCGCATGACCCCGCATATTATGACCGCTTCAAAAAATGGGCGGATGACTATTTTTATATCCCGCACCGCCAGGTTCACCGCGGTGTTGGTGGTATATTTTACGACCATCTCGAATGCCCAGACGATGCTGTATTTGAGGCAAATTTCGCATTCACACGCGCAGTCGGCGAAGCCTTCCTCGCCGCCTTCCCGCCTATAGTGCGACGTCGCATGAACCATGAATGGAACGAAGCCGACAAGGCACGGCAACTAGAATGGCGCGGACGCTATGCCGAGTTCAATCTTGTCTATGATCGCGGTACTTTGTTCGGTCTCAAGACGGGAGGCAATATCGACGCAATTCTGATGAGCCTACCCCCACTCGCCACCTGGAGCTGAATAGAGTGACGCTGATCCCGGTCAAAACAGGCGAAGTGGCAACTGTAGTCACCCGTTTCGAGATGACCCAGCGCCCTAGACCGAAACCGCTCTTAACGAGCCCTCTAAGGCTTCTAAGATGGCAGTCACCCGACCCACATAAATACCGCATATTATTCAAGCGTGTGGGCGAGCATTGGCTATGGTTTTCGCGGCTGGTTATCAGCGAGCAAGAGCTAAAAGCTATCATTCACGACCCGCGAGTGGAAGTCTATGCTGTAGTCGACCCCAAAGGCATTGAGGTCGGCCTTATGGAATTGGATTTCCGCACATCAGGTTGCTGCAGCGTCGCCTTTTTCGGCTTGGTTCCGCAATTAATTGGTCAGGGGCTTGGGCAATGGCTAATGTCGCAGGCTTTAGTGTCAGTGTGGCGGAAGGATGTCACCAAGATAGTCGTAGAAACCAGTTGTATCGACGATCCACGCGCCATGTCAGTCTATGTCAAAGCGGGTTTCGTACCCATCGAGCGAAGGATCGATGTATTTCCCGATCCCCGCCTTACTGGTCTTCTACCAATTAGCGCAGCGCCACACGTCCCAGTACTGCAATAGCCTGTTAGTCGGCGGATAACTGCTGGTAGAGCCGCGTCGTCAATATGATCATGAACATCTGTCCCAGCGCGAGAACAACTGATCCTGCGAGATCACTCGCCTGACGCGCACCATCCGTACCACCCAGTGCAAAACCGAGCAGCCCGAATAGAATTTCGGACGCAACTTGAGCAAGCATGATCGGTATCGTGATTGCCACCACCATCAGTAATATCCGCCCCGTATTGCCCTTTGTCAGCTTCCACGAGACTTTTATTGCCTCGATCGGACCATTTACAGGATCAATGATTACCGCGTTCAGGAAAAGAAACTTGACCGAGAAGAGCAAGGTTGCAGCCGTAATGTAAAGGCTGGCCAAGGCTGGCGAGACCATAGCAAGTACTACCATTGGCACACCCAGGCTGACCCCGACAATGAACGCGGCCGCAAAAGCATATGGTACCCGCCGGAAGCCCAGAATCAGAGCCTCGCGCAAGCTGATCTCGGCCTTCATCGCTAGAGCATAGCAAGTGAGTACCCCACCCAGTATCACCAGACAGGATGCAGGAATGAGTAGTACTGCAACAGGTGGCAGGCTGACATTCGGCGGCGGTGCGCCAGGTGTCATCTGTCGCAACTCGGCTGGAAGCACATGGAGCATCAATGCTATCGGTATCGCCACGAACAGCAGAGTCACGGGGAGGATCAATTCAGCCTCGCGCTTGATAAAGGCGAGCGTTTCCAACCACGCGGCACTCAAGGAAACCGGCTTCATACCTACAAATTCTCCGTAGCGGCCCCTCGACTGCCTTCCTTAACGCATATCCTCTTGATAGGTGCATTAATTCAAGTCAAGAAAAGCCATGTCATCTGAGCAAAACAATGTTGAAGTGGTTGAATGGCGGGTCGAGGCTGAGCCAGTTACATATCCCATAGCGCTAGAGGAGATGGAGCAACGCGCCGCCGCGATAGCAGCAGGCGAGGCTAGAGAGCGCATCTGGCTGATCGAACATCCGCCACTCTACACTGCCGGGACCAGCGCCGACCGCGCCGAGCTACTCGACCCGCGCTTTCCTGTTTATGATGCGGGGCGCGGCGGTCGCTATACCTATCATGGACCCGGCCAGCGGGTAGGCTATCTCAGCATCGACCTCGGCAAGCGCGGTAAGGACATCCGCAATTTCGTCCATAATCTCGAAGGCTGGGTGATTGCAGCGCTCGGCGCTTTCGGCGTTGAGGCGCGTCGTGCGGAAGGTCGTATCGGCATCTGGACTGACGACGCAGAAGGCCGCGAGGCGAAAATTGGTGCTATTGGGGTACGTGTACGCCGCTGGGTTACGCTGCATGGTTTTTCGGTCAACATAAACCCGGACTTGTCCCATTTTTCAGGGATAGTACCCTGTGGCATCAGCGAATTTCCTGTGACCAGTTTGGAAGCGCTGGGTGTTAGCGCAACAATGTCTGATTTCGACGCGGCGCTCTACATGCACTTCCCCGCCTTTCTGGCGAACCTACGCAAATGCCCCGAACAGTCCACCTGTTCCGCTTGAGTGTAGCATTGCCGCCCGCTAGAGACGCTTACCTACCGATTGCCTAGGAGATCATGATGCCGACACCCCATATCCGCCTGAGCCTTGTGCCTTTCGCCGCGGCTCTGTTGGCGACGCTTGGGGGATGCGGCGGAAAGTCTGAAGGCAATAGCACGCAGGCGCATCTCTCCGATCTTGAGAAGGCTGACGGCACGATCAACGACGGGATGACCGATCTCGACGGGGTACAGACTGAAACACCAGCAGTCGCGCTGACCAATGCTGCGCCCACAGGAGCCGCTTCCGGCAATGCAAGCGAGAAGCAGTCGGGCAATGCGGCAGCACCTGCGCAGGAAGAAGTGGTCGCGGATCAGTAAGGGGTTATTGCAGGCCCAATAGTTTATGGGTTTGCAGACTGAGGCGCCATGTGGGATGCGCCATGACGAGGTCGATACAGGCGCGGATATTGGCGGCTTTGTTGTGGTTGTCGTTCGGCTGGACGAGATGGTTGGAGAATTTCCAACTTTCCATATCTTTCAAATGCTTATCTGAAATATCATTGCCCGACTGCGGGTAAACCAGCTTTAGCTCATCCCCCACCCGCTGCACCACATCGCTGCCCATTTTGGGGCTGACGCAGACCCAGTCTATGCCCGGATGCGCGAGGATCGTGCCATTGGTCTCGATCGCGATCTCGAAGCCAGCGCCGTGCAGCGCATCGACCAGCGCATCATCGACCTGCAGCATCGGCTCGCCGCCAGTGAGCACGACATAGCGCTCTGCCTGTCCCTCGCCCCATAATGCGGCAACCGCCTCCGCCACCGCTTCGGCTCCGGCAAACTTGCCCCCGCCGACGCCATCGGTGCCGACGAAATCGGTATCGCAAAACTGGCAGGTGGCGGATGCGCGATCCTGCTCCCGCCCGCTCCACAGGTTGCAACCCGCAAAGCGCAGGAACACCGCCCGCCGCCCTGCGCGCACGCCCTCGCCCTGAAGCGTGAGGAACATCTCCTTGACCGCGTATGTCACGCGTACACCGTCGGGTCTGGCAGCTCCGCCTCGGCAAAGCCCTTGGCGCGCAGGCGGCACGAATCGCACTGCCCGCAGTGCTTGCCGTCGGGCGTCGGATCATAGCAGGACCAGCTAAGCCCCGCGTCCAGCCCCAGCCGCGCGGCTTCCTTTGCGATATCCGCCTTGGTCATGAACTGGAGCGGCGTGTTGATCCGCACCGGCGCACCTTCGACGCCCGCTTTGGTAGCGAGCGCGGCCATCGCGGCAAACGCCTCGATGAACTCCGCCCGGCAATCGGGATAGCCCGAATAATCGAGCGCATTGACGCCGATGAAAATATCCCGCGCGCCGACGACTTCTGCAAAACCCAAAGTCAACGACAGAAAGATCGTGTTGCGCGCCGGGACATAGGTGATCGGGATGCCGCCCTCCCCGCTCGCGCCAACGCCATCCTTGGGCACGGCGATGTCGGCAGTGAGCGCCGAACCACCGAACGCGGTCAGATCGAGCGGCAGAACGACATGGCGCGTGACACCAAGCGAAGCCGCGATGGCCTTCGCGCTCTCCAGCTCAACCCGGTGGCGCTGGTTATAGTCGATCGTGAGCGCATACAGCTCCAGCCCCGCCTCGCGCGCCAAGGCTGCGGCAACGAAACTGTCCAGCCCGCCGGAAAGCAGGACCACGGCCTTGGGGGTTTGAGTGTCGGTCATGGGTGCGCGTTAGAGGGAGTGGGCAGAGGGTGCAAGCGGTTGGGATGTAGGATATGGGCTATTGGCAGCTTTGTTGGGGTGAGCGGACGTTCCGATTCCGGCCTTTAGCTAGTCGCTAGCGGAGGTATACTGCGAAATTCGATTATCAGTGCCGCGACCCCCAAACACGCGATAGGTGGCGTCGCCATGTCCAACGCTATCGACATTAGCTTGAACGTCTCCCAATACGAGACGCTGAGATAAAATCGCCAGAACAGATCAAGGCCGACGAGGCTGCATCCAGCGATGGCAGCATCCACCCAAGGGATTGAATGCGTCCGCAACCCTCGCCACCCCGCCAACAGCATGGCCGCGCAGAACAGGCCAAGGATGCCAATACCTAGCATGGTCTGCACAACTGGGGCGATTAGCCAACCGTAGAAACTTTGCGAGCCGTAGCGGATCGCTGTAAACCACAGAGCAGAAGCCAGGTAGAAGGCAATGGTTAGAGCGTGCGGCCGGACTTTCATCAAAGTGTTATTATCTTATCTGCGAACGTCCGCAATGTTGTCGTGTCCGGACAGTCCGCTTATCACGTAACTCCTACGGGCAATCTCCGGTCCGCCGCCCCTCGATAGACACCGCGAAGGGTGCGCCATCGGCCACGCCCTGCGAGTCGATCTGGACAAGACGCGGGGTTTCGACGCGCAGATCGGTACGGCCATTACCGCGACCGTTGCACTGATAGGTGACGACCGCGCGCTCCTGCGTATCCGCGACGACGAAACGGCTGCATCCGCCATCCTTGTGCTGAACCTGAAGCAGCTGCGCGGGATCGCCGACGCATATCCGCTTGGGAGCAGTCGTCGGGCGCGCGCCGCGTTCGCGCAATTCCCACTGGCCGCGTTCAAGCTGACGCAGTGCGGACATGCGCGGTGCGGAGGGCGCTGCGCCACCGGGCGACACGGCGAAAGCCGCTGCACCCGAAATGGACGCCGCCACAAGAGCAGTCAAACGCAAGGAAAGTCTCAGCATTGCCAAAATACCCAAACCGCCGATCCCAATACAGGAACGACAGCCCCTAAGCCCCTCCCCACTCATGTAGACATGAATTACGGCAAAATAAGGGAGAACCGGTCAACAAAGACGGTTAAGAAATCAATTATTCAGGCTAACCAGAGAAATCGGGAAGATTTTCGAGCAAAAAGCGCAGTCTACATTGATGTTGCCGGCCTCGTCGGCCATTTCCGCCCGCTCCGCCATGCCGAACTGGGCGATGACGCTGCGGATATGCGCCTCGTCACAGCGGCAGCCGCGGGACAGCACGCTCATAGCCTGCACGCGCACCTCAGGCTCCTCATGGAACAGGCGCCATACGATGTCATCGAGACCCAAGGCGCGGTCTGTGAGTTCCGCCGCATTGATCGTGTGGGCGAGCGCCTGCACATGCTCCCACTCCGGATGATCGTGGCGCACATGGAGGCGCTCCCGCCCCACTTCGCCCTCGGCGAGATGCTGCACGAGGATGCCGCCCGCTATGCAGCCTTCGCCCGGCATGTGGCGTACGTCGATCTGTACGAAGCTCGGGATCTGTTCGGACTGGAAGAAATAATGCTCCGCTGCCTTGGCGAGACTTGCGCCTTCCAACGGCACGATGCCCTGATAGCGGTGCGCCTCTTGTGCCTCGCTCGCCGCCTGATCCATCGTGATCGCGAGATATCCCTTGCCGAACAGGCCGAACAAGGTCGGGTCCGCGCCTTGCAGCGCAAGCTTGTCGGCATCGAACTGGACATAGCCGCGCAGCGCGCCGCCGGCCGCCGTCGCCATATAATCCGCAACGAGCAGGCTCACCGCGCCGGATTCTGTCTGCGCTTGCAAGGTGAGCTGGCCCGCATCGTTCTTGAGTGCGCTGCCGAGCAGGACCGCAAGCACCAAAGCCTCGGCAAGCAGCCGCTCGATCACCGGCGGATAGGCATGGGCCGAGAGAACTTCATCGAGCACAGTGCCGAGGCGCACCACCCGCCCGCGCACATGGCGCGAGGGGATGGTGAAGCCCAAGGCTGTGTCGAGTACCGCGTTCTCGCTCATCGCTCTAGCCTCAAAGGCGGCCCAGCGCCCAGAGCAGGACGGACTTTTGTGCGTGGATGCGGTTTTCCGCCTCATCCCAGATCAGCGACTGCGGGCCGTCGATCACTGCACTCACCACTTCCTCCTCGCGATGGGCGGGGAGGCAGTGGAGGAACTTCGCATCCGGCTTTGCGAGCGCCATCAGCGCCTCCGTCACCTGATAGGGCATCATCGCGGCGAGCTTTTCCTCCGCATGGGCCTGCCCCATCGAGATCCAGGTGTCGGTGACGACGACATCGGCATTACGAACCGCCTCTTGTGGGTCTCTCGTAAACTGAAGGCGAGGAAGTTCATGTAAACGGCTGCCTTTAAAGCGCATATCTCCTGCATTACCCAGAAGTAGAGCTCTAAGGTCTAATTGTTCGCTTGTCGAAAGCTCGTAGCCTTCAGGACATGCGGCTACTACTGAAAATCTCATTATGGCAGCTGCTTCCATAATCGAATGCAGCACATTATTGCCATCGCCGAGCCACGCCCACTGGCTGCCGGGCAATGCCACGCCATGCTCGATCACGGTCAGCAGGTCCGCCATGATCTGGCACGGATGCGAGAGGTCCGTCAGGCCGTTGATGACGGGGACGGTCGCATAGTGCGCCATCTCCTCGATCTTGGCGTGATCGTCGGTGCGGATCATGATCGCGTCGCACATGCGCGAGAGCACGCGGGCGGTATCCGCCACCGTCTCGCCACGCCCAAGCTGGGACGTGCCGCCATCGAGGATCAGCGAAGTGCCGCCAAGCTGGCGCATCGCCATATCGAAGCTGACACGCGTACGGGTCGAGTTCTTCTCGAAAATCATCGCAAGGGTATGGCCCGCGAGCGGGGCGTCCTTGTCCGCCGCGCCCTTGGGGCTACCCGCAGCAATGCGCGCGGACTTGCGATCCAGCGCATCCGCCAACATCGCCGCCATCGCGTCGCCACCGGCGTCCGAGAGATTGAGGAAATGCCGCGTCATGACGTGGGCGCCTTATAGCTCGCCGCGCCCGCCGAGAGCCGCTCGATGCACTCGGAGATATGGCTCTCGTCGATAATCAGCGGCGGCAGCACGCGGAAGACATTCTCGCCTGCCGCGACCGTCAGCAGCCCATGATTGTCGCGCAGATGGGCGACGAAATCGCGGCTCACCGCCGGTTCCTTCATCTTGATGCCGAGCATCAGACCCTTGCCGCGGATTTCCTCGAACAGGTTATCATGGTTCGGAATAAGCTGCTCGAACGCGGCGCGCAGGCGCTCGCCCATCGCCGCGACATGATCGAAGAAGCCTGGCTCCAGCATCACATCGAGGATTGCCTGCCCCGCCGCCATAGCGAGCGGATTGCCGCCATAGGTGGAGCCATGCGTTCCGGCGACCATGCCCTTCGCGGCCTCCTCCGTCGCGAGGCAAGCGCCGAGCGGGAAGCCGCCGCCGATGCCCTTTGCAACCGTCATGATATCCGGCGTGATGCCGTAATGCTCATAGGCGAAGAACTTGCCGGTCCGGCCATAGCCGCACTGGATTTCATCGAGGATCAGCAGCATGCCATGCTCGTCGCAGGCCTTGCGAAGCCCCTGAATGAACTCAAGGCTGCCAGCGGTCATGCCACCCTCGCCCTGCACCGTCTCGACCAGGAAACCAGCGGTGTTCTCGTCCACCAGTGCCAGCGCCGCTTCAAGATCATTGAACGGCGCATAGGCGAAGCCGGGCAGCAGCGGCTCGAACCCGTCGCGCATCTTCGCCTGATTGGTGGCAGAGATTGCGCCCAAGGTCCGCCCGTGGAAGGCGTTGTTGAAGGTGATGAGCGTGGTCTTGTGCGGATTGCCGCTGACATAATGGTAGCGGCGCGCGGTCTTGATCGCGCACTCGATCGCCTCCGCGCCCGAATTGGTGAAGAACACCGTATCGGCAAAGCAGTTGTCTACGATGCGCTGCGCCAGTGCCTCGCCCTGCGGTGAGCCGTAAAGGTTCGACACGTGCATCAGCGTCGCCGCCTGTTCGGCAATCGCTTTCGTCAGGTGCGGGTGGCCGTGGCCCAGCGCGTTCACCGCGATACCGGCGGCGAAATCGAGATAGCGCTCGCCGCGCTCGCCGATCAGGTAACAGCCCTCTCCTCGGACCGGACGCACACCGCACCGGGGGTAAACAGGCATGAGCGGCGTAATCGACATGGTCTTCCCTTTCCTGAACGGGCGCTAGTGGCCGGTTGAGAATATATCACGGCATTAAACGCAAAAAGGCGACCCCGCCGGGCCGCCCTTGTCTGCGAGACGCGCCTATATCGCAGCGCGTGTGATTACGTCAACCTTTAGAGTTGGTTGCAAAACTCCGCTTCGCTGGAGTTTTGAGGAGGGAGTGGGCTGGAACCGCTCAACCGATACGATTCCACGCGTCGGCGATTTCAGCGATGATGGCCTGCGCCTTGCGCGCATCGCCAGAGGTGCCGCTGTTGTGCGAGGAGATCATCAGGCGGCGGGTTTCGCGGTAAATCTGCGCGAGGCCGACGGCGATTTCGCCGCCCTGATCGAAATCGAGGCTGGAATCGAGCGCGTGAATGATCGAGATGGACCGGATATATTTGTCATTCGCCTTGACGCGGTCATAGCGCTCCATCGCCAGTGCGCAGGCATCCATCGCCTGTAGCAGCTCGTCGAACAAAATCTTGACGAGGCCATGCGGCGTGGCGCTTTCGATGCGGCTGCCCGCGTGAACGGCGGCGTAACGGCGGCTTGCTGATCCTGCAAATCCGGGAGAATAGTACATGTGGTCCAGTCCTGTTATTTTTTGGGTTTGAGTTTAGGGGTCAGTTCTTGCTGTTGTTCCAGGCGTCGATCTGGTTGGTGAGATAGGTCTGCGTGGCCTTCAGCGCGGCAAGCTTCGTTCCCATCGCACTGTAGAGGGTGCTCAACTGGGTCTCGTAATCGTCCATCTGCTTGTCGAGCTTTTCCATCTGCGCGGTATATTCGGCGGCAAGCTTGTCATATTTCGTCTTTGACGCAGTGAGCGCGCTGCTCGTCCCTTCCAGCGTGGTGCGCATATCGCTAACGATCTTCGCGAGGCCCGGTGTGGAGGCGGAACTCGTCGTCGGCGCGATCATCTGCGCGATGCCGGTCGGGTCGGCTGCATAGGCCTTGTCGAACACAGTACCATCCAACGTAAGCGTACCATCCTGATTGGTCTTCACGCCAATGTCGCTCAGGGTCTTGTAGGTGCCGCTGGTCGCGAGCGCTGTGGTGGTGAGCTTCGAGAGCTGGTTCACCATATCGCGCACGCCGGAATCGCCAGCGAGAGCGCCCGCTGTCTTGCCGGAACCACCCGCCGCAGTCGCGCTGTTGAGCGCAGACTTCAGCGTGTTGTAGGCCTTGACGAACTCGCCCAGCAGATCCTTCATCGACGAGGTCGGCTGATTGGTGGCGAGCGTCACCTTGGTGCCCGGTGCAGCCTTGTTGAGATCGATGCGGAGATAGGGCAGCGCGTTGTCCAGCGTGTTGGTGCTGTTCTGATGCTTGATGCCGTCGATGAAAACGACGCTGTCCTCGGCAGGCTGATCTTGCGTCATGCCGCCGGTCGTGCCGTCCCAGGTGAAACGCTGGAGGTTGACGTCTGCGGTGTCAGTCGCGCCCTTGGTGAGGGTGAAGGCGTTGGACGCGCCGCTCGCGCCCTTGAGGACCAAACGCGCACCGCGATTATCGGTCACGACGCTGGCGTTAACGCCCGAACCAGACGCATTGATCGCCGCGGCAAGGCCGGTGAGCGAGTCATTGCTGCTGTCGATCGTGATCGTCTTCGCGCCGGAGGCTGTGGTGAGCGTCAATGTGCCCTGCCCTACCGCTGTTGTGGCGGCGGCGAGGATCGGCGACTCCAGAACTTGCGCGGCGGCGAGCTTCTGCACCTCGATCTGTGCGGGCAGGCCCTGCGGCGTGCCGCCCGGCAATGCGCTTACCGCAACGATCGTGGGATCGTTGGAAGCCGGTTGACCCTTGTAGCTCGTGTTGCTCAGTGTTTCGGTGAGAGCGGCGGCGAATGTATCGAGCGAACTCATGGCGGAGGCCAGCGCGGAAACGCGGGTGCCGTTCAGGGATTGCTTGCTGGTGATCGCGGCTTCGCGCGGGCCGCGCGTGGCGTTCACAAGCTGCGTCACCAGCGCACCGGTATCGATGCTTCCGGTGCCTCCTAGTAAGGCTGCAATGCTGGTACCTATGCTGGTCGTCATGGTCGTTCCCTCTATTGGGATAGAACGGCACGGCGCAGCGGATGTTTAGAAGAAATCGAAGAGATTTTTGTGCTTAAGCTGCCAAAATCTGATCTACGGTGCCGACGTTGACATGCGCCTGCGCTGCGCGGGTCAGTTCGGCCTGCTGCGCCATCGCGCGCGCCACCTGAACGGCCCGTTCGACCACCTCGACACTCGCCGGAAGCATGGGAATGATGATTGTGGGAACCGGCTTCAATGCTTCGAATTGCGTCTCGGCATTGGCGCGCGCCTCTTCCGGCGGCTGGCTGCTGCCCGCAAGGTCGGAGAGGATGTCCGCCACCCGCGCCTGCACCCGGGCATAATCGAACGCGCTCGCCATCTGCTCACGCCGAGCCTGTTCGCCGCTGTCCGCATCGACGCCGGAGCCGTTGTTTGTATTGGCCGCAGCCGATGCAGGCTGCACGAGCGGCGCCACTGGCGCCGGGCGTGTCGCAAGGACACGCTCTGGCGCTACGGCATCTACTCGGGGCACAAATTCATTCATGGCACCACCTTTAGGGGGGTGGTGTAAAGTATGGGTGTAGGAAGGCGTTTAAGGGCGAATTAACCCTGTTTGAGTGGGTTTGATCCGAAACAGGCGGCTTCACCGCGTTTCGGATGGTCGGTTCCAGCCCTCTCCCCCTCCCAACCTCCCGACAGGGTATACTATTGGGAGGTTGGGAGGGGGAGAGGGCTATGCCGCTAACCCTTCTTCTTACCCTCTGCGTCGAACTGCATATGATCCGGCAGGTCGATATTTGGCATTTCGCTGAGGCCCGACATGCGGTTTTCGACGCGATAGAGGAAGGCAAGGATGGTAGCGACGGCGATATAAAGCGCCTCGTCCACCACCTGACCCGCGCGCGATGTAAAGTAGATCGCACGGGCGAGCGCCGGATATTGCAGCACCGGCACGTTGCTGGTTTCGGCGAGATCCTTGATCGCGAACGCGATAGCGTCCGCGCCGCACGCGACGACGACGGGCGCGAAATCCTTGCCCGGCTGATAGCGCAGCGCGACCGCAAAGTGGGTCGGGTTCATGAGGACCACCGTCGCCTCGCTCACAGCCTTGCGCATACTGCCCGAAAGCACAGCCATCTGGCGACGTCTGATATGGCCCTTCAGTTCGGGCGAACCTTCAGTTTCCTTGTGTTCGTCGCGCAAGTCCTGCTTGCTCATGGCGAGGCGCTTGAAGCGCTGGAAAATCTGCCACGGCACATCCACACCCGCAATCAGCGCCAGCGCCACCGCCATCACAAGGCACGCGAGCACGAACAGGCTGCCGACCTCGCTGATCGCGCTTTCAAGGCCGCCCGCGCCCATAGTGGTGATCTGGGAAAGTTTGCTCCAGATGAGCCATACCCCGATGCTGCCCATCAGCAGCACCTTGGCGATGGATTTTCCCAGTTCCACAAGGCCGTTCAGCCCGAACATGCGCTTGAGGCCGGTCATCGGGTTCATCTTGGACGCCTTGGGCATGAACGCTTCGGCGCGGAAACCCAGCGATCCCAGCATAGCGGGCGCGGCGATTGCGGCGATCAATGTCGCCAGCATGATCCCGCCTACGGGAAGCAGCAGGCCGGACATCAGCGCACCGCCCCGCTCGGCCGGATGGAAATCCACCACATCTTCGCGCCCGAATTGCAGACCCTGCACCAGCATCTCGCGCATCGCCTGCATCAGCATCGGCCCCATCATCGCGAGCCAGCCCGCGCCTGCGATAACCACTAATGCAGTCGCCAGATCGCGCGACTGGAGGATGTCGCCCTTCTTGGCGGCATCGGCAAGTTTCTTGGCTGTAGGCTTTTCTGTCCGTTCACCGCCACCATTGGATTGCTCGGCCATGGCTTAGCAGCCTTCCGGCTGGAGCGGCACCAGCCCTCTCCCCCACCCGACCACCCATAGGGTACTATCGTTGGGTGGTCGGGTGGGGGAGCGGGCTGGTGCGGCCGCGACGGCAGTCGTCATATCAACGCCCTCCCGCAATCGTCTGCGCGCGGTCGAGGCCCGCTTGAAGCGAGTCCGCTATGCCCTGCCCCATGATCGGCGCGGTGACGGCGAGCAGGATGATGCCCGCGATGATCGCAACCGGCATGCCGACGGCGAAGAGATTGAGCGATGGCGCGGTGCGCGCCAGCATGCCCATGATGAGCTGTATGAGCACCAGCGCGAACGCGACCGGCAGCGCGATCGTCACGCCAGCGCCGAGTAACGAGCCACCGAACATCACGAGGTCATAGATCGCATCGTTGGAGAGCATCGGTCCGCCGGGCGGCAGCGCCTGATAGCTTTTCACCACATAGCTTGCGAGCAGCAGATGCCCATCCATGCCGAGCAGGATGAATGTGGCGAGGATCGAGAGGAATTGCCCTACCACCTGCGTCGACTGGCCCGATTGCGGGTCCATCATCGAGGCGAAGCCCAAGCCCATCGCGTTGCCGATTGTTTCACCGGCGACGAAGGCAGAGGCATAGCCGATCTGGAGCGCGAAACCCATTGCGAGTCCAGCGAGAACCTCGCCCATGACGAGGAGGACGCCTGCGAAGCTCGCGACGCCGCCGGGAGGCATCTGGAACACCACGCTGTTCATCGCGGCCATGCCGATGGCGAGGGAGAGGATCAGGCGGAGCTGCACCGGCACCGAGCGCGCGCCAAAAATAGGCGCAGCAAGGAAAGCCGCGCCGGGGCGGATCATAGCCACCAGCCAGATCCAGAGCTGGTTCTCTACGCCGATGAAGCCGGTGGGGAACATGCGCCCGCCCTGCCCCCTAGTTGTTCATCACTTCGGGGATGCGCTCGAAAATTTCGCGCGTGAAATCCGCGACCAGCATCAGGATCGAGCCACCGAACAGCGCCAGCATCGCCGCGACGATGATGAGCTTCGGCACGAAGGTCAAAGTCTGCTCGTTGATCGAGGTCGCCGCCTGCACCATGCCAAGGATCAGGCCCGCGATCAGCGCAGGGATGAGGATCGGCGCGGCGGCAAGCGCCGTGATCCACAAGGCCTGCTGGGCGATGCCGACGAAGAAGTCCGAGTTTTCCATGTGTCCTCAGACCCCGCTATCGCGCGAACGAGCCGGCGAGCGAGCCCATCGTCAAGGCCCAGCCATCCACCATCACGAACAGCAACAGCTTGAATGGCATCGAGATGATCGTGGGGGACAGCATCATCATGCCGAGCGACATCAGGGTCGAGGCCACCACAAGATCGATGATGAGGAACGGCAGGAAGATCATGAAGCCGATCTGGAATGCGGTCTTCAATTCGCTGGTGACGAAGGCAGGCAGCAAGATCGAGAACGGCACATCATCGATGGTGCGGAACTCGGGTGCTTCGGCGAGACCGGAGAACATCTTGAGGTCGCTCTCCCGCGTCTGCTTCGCCATGAACACATGGAAGGTCTTCGCCGAACGACCGACCGCCTCCTCGATCGTGATCTGGCCCGCACCATAGGGCGTGAACGCCTGCTGGTTGATCGTATCGATCGTCGGGCGCATCACGAACATCGAGAGGAACAGGGCCAAGCCGACCAGCACCTGATTGGGCGGCGTCTGTTGCAGGCCGAGCGCTTGCCGAAGCAGCGACAACACGATGATGATGCGGGTGAAGCTCGTCATCATCAGGATGAGCGACGGCAGCACCGTCAGCAGGCTCATCAGGATCAGGATCTGGAGGCTTAAGGAGAGCGAACCGCCGCCATTGCCGGACATTTCACCCAGCGCGCGAGTCAGTGCGCCGCCGTTCGATGTCGCCGGCGGCACCGGTGCAGGAAGCGCAGGCGCGACCTGCGCCATCACTGGATGCGTAAAGATAAACGCCGCGAGCAGGCCGATAATCGCAACGACGAAATGCTTAGCGCGCACGCGGATCGCTCCCCAGCGTCGGCGTGGAGGCGGAATAAGCACGCGCACCATCGGCGATCTTCTCGATCCGGCTGCGGGTGACGGAGACCAGCACGCGCTGGCCGTCAAACTCCACCACGGCGAGCTTGCCGAATGTACCCATCGGCAGCATCTCGAGCACCTTCAGCGCACGGTCGCCCTGTGCGCCGATGAGGCCGGGCTGATATTTGCGCCACAACCACAGCGCGCCAAAGGCCATGCCGCCGACCAGCGGCAGCATGATGAGCAATTTCATGAAATACCAGAACATGGGGCTATGACCTCAGTTGCGCCGCTCGACGCCGGCCATCATCGCCTCGGCATTCGCGACATCGACGACGCGGATGCCATAGCGGCCATTCACCGTGACGACCTCACCGCGCGCGATCAGCGCACCGTTCACCATGATGTCGAGCAGGTCATCCGCCTGCCGATCCAGCTCCACCACGCTGCCTTCGGACAGATCGAGGATCTCGGAGAGCTTGAGGCTGGTCGAACCGACCTCGACGGTCAGGCGCACCGGGATGTTTGAGAGGAGATGATATTGCGGACTGGCATTCATCTTGCCGATCGCGCTCTCCATCTTCGGTGCTTCGCTCATATCGCTCATGTCAGCTTGGTCCTTAGTTTATCTTTTCAATCATGAAGGCCGCGCGGCCATTTTGCTCACCCAATGTCCCCTGGGCGAGCGCCCTGTTACCCACGAGAAGGGGCAGATACCGTTCGATGGTAACGGGGATCACATCCCCGTTCTTGAGGTTCAGAAGCTCATTCAGCGTCAGCGTGGGCCGCGCAAGAACCGTCTTCGCGGGCAGACGGATGCCGCCCATCTGGCGGGCGAGCCGTGCCTGCCACAGCGGGTCTTTCATATGGATTTCGTCGGGCGCGTTGGTGGCGAGCAACGGCTCCAGCTGGCGCAATGCCACCACCGGGAACATCAGCTCGATAGTGAATTCGGCATTCTTGCCCATGTCGAGCGTGAAGGTCTGGCTCAAGAGCTGGTCGTTCGCGTCGGCAAATACGAGCGCCTGCGGATCATGTTCACGCGAAGCGAGTGACATTTCCATCGGCAGCAGGTCCGCCCAGGCAGCGATCAGCGACTTCATGATGTCGTCAGAGAGCTTGGCGCGGATACGGTCTTCGCTGCGGGTGAACTCCGTGCGTTCCGCCACGGGCCGTGTGCCCGATCCGCCGTAAAAGCGCTCGACCATCGAAGAGATCATCCCCGCGTCGATCCTGACGAGGATCGAGCCTTTCAGCGGATGCAGCTTGTAGGTGGAAAGTGAGCAGAAATTCGGCGCCATCGCCGACCAAAGGTCAAAATTGACCATCTCGGCCGATTGCGTGGTCAGGTTCGGCCTGGTGCCCATGATATTTTCCAGCACCACGCGAAGCTGACGCGCGACACGCTCGCCGATCCGGTCCATGCCGGATAGCGAAACGGGTGCCTGCGGTTCAGACGTGCCGAACTTGTATGGCTGTACGTCGTCCATAAACTCTTAGTGTCCCCTGTCCGCGACCAGAGGACACCTCGGGCTTTGGACGCCCTATTGAATAATGAAATTGGTAAAATAAACGTTATCAACCCCGGAATAACCCGTCTTTTCACGCAATATTTTATTAATCAGAGCGGTTAAGCGGGATTGGAGGGCCACTTTGCCCTGTGGGGTCGATAATTCCACCGCGCTCTCCTGCGAGAGCAGCATCAGGATCGCGGAGCGTATCGCAAGCTCATGAGTCTTGAGTGCGTCGGTCACCCGCGCGTCATAATAAGTCGAAATCGCCATCGCCACCTGCACTAGCGAATCCGTATCTGCGAGGTTCGAGGTATAAGGTGCCGGCATCTGGAAATAGGTCGGCTGATATTCCGAAACCTTCTTGGGGCGCGGCAGGTCTATGCCGCCCTTGGGAAGTTTGAAATCGGTTTCGACATGCGGGACTGTAGCCTCTTTCTTGCCACCGCCCTCGCCGCCGCCTTCAGCCTCGGCACCGCCGCCAGCCTCTGCAACGGCCTTTTCGGCCACGGCAAGCGGGTCTTCACCCTTTTTGACGAGCAAGGGACGGTTAGGATCCTGCGCAGGCGCTTCTTCTTCCTCATGGCCGCCAAGCGCACCGGCCGCATAAAGGCCGCCAGCAACGCCCGCGCCGCTCATGAGCAGCACGATCAGGATGATGATGATCATCCCCTTGCCTTTTCCACCCTTGGCGGGTGCGTCGACTATCTCTTCGGCCATCGGTCTGGTCCTGCCTTAAAAATTCATCCGCATCCGTCAGGCGTAGCGCGCGGTATCGCTGCGATCAGAACGGGTGCTGCGGGCTACGTCGTCACGCTCCGCGCTATTCATAACGGCATTGGTGAACGGAGCTTTAGGGCTGTTTTGCCCATCGCGCTGGCTGTTCATCGCCGCGGCATCCTGACGGCCCGGCTGTTGCCCACCTTGACCGCCAGTCTGGGTGTTGGTCTGGTTCATCGCCTGCTGGTTGCCCTGTTGGCCTGACGAGTTACCCTGCTGCTGCGAAGTGGAGCTACCGCTGCCCTGCGCATCCTGCGCCGGGGCGAGCCGGTCTATGCGCAACTCTCCGATGCGGACGGACGCCATGCGCGCGTCCTGCACCAGCCGGTCACGATCCTTGTCGAGCGCCGCGAACGCCGCGTCATTATCGACCCGCATCAGCACGTCAGATCCCACGCCATGCACGCTCGGTGCGATATCGACACGAACGCCGCCAAGTGCCTGAGACTCGATGCGGAAGCTGCCATGCCCCGGATTGGCTCCAATGCTAGCGATCTGGCGCGCGATGTCGTCGATCCATTGGCCGCTGACGCCCATATCGACCACCTGGCTGTTCAAGGCACCGGTGAGGTTGGTCGTAATGGTCGCGGGCTGCGCGGGTGCAGTGAATTGCGGTTGCTGAACATCGCGAACGGTTGCGTCCGTGCGCACAACAGGAGCCGGTTCGGTCCTCGCGGGCTGAACGTCATTTGTGTCAATTTCTGACGCATCTGTATTGGCAGCTTCTACCTTGGGAGCATCCTTCGTCTGAATGCTGGGAGTAGACTGCAGTTGCTCCGCCGCCGCGATGGTGCGTGCGGGCCGAAGCTCAGGCACGACTTTCATATCCGCACTTGGTTGTGTAGGAACCGTTGCGGATTCAGGTACCATTTGGTCAGACAGTTTGTCAGAAAAATCATTTGATTTCTGAATATTTATAAAATCTATCTGAGATTTTTTCTGAGTATTAGCAAGATCAACTACTTGAGCTGTCCTGATAGCTTCAGGCTTCGGTTGGGTGACGTCTTCATGCTGATGCGCATCAGAATTGCTGGCAACGGGCGCTTCACGATTGCTCTCAGCCGCTACGGCCACCTTACCCGAAACGCCATCCGCCGGTTTTCGAGTCACGGTTCTATGCTCAGGCGTTTTGCCTTCAGAGACTATAGGCGCGGCAACAGGGGAAACCGGCTGTTGCACGATCGAATTTATCGGCGCTGCTTGATCTGGTTTATCGGAAACGACAGCATCACTCGGCGCTGTATCAGCGATTGGTTCGGCCTTATCCGCTGCTTCTGTGTGCGCAGGAGCGGCGCTCGTGGCGACAGGCACGCTTGCGGTGTTTTCAGCGAGGATGCGCTGTTTCAGTTCATGAATGCGCTTACCCAGATGCTTGCCTTCGTGTGGCTGCTTGGTAACGCTTTCCGTGACAGCAACCGGTATTTCCGTGGATATCGCCGGTGCATCAGAGGTTTTGGGCGTAGCCTTGGCTTTCGCTGATGCCGCCTGATCTGCGCGCGTGTCTCCGTGAAGAGCCAGTGCCAGCAAGGCTACAGGATTATCCGGCTTGTCAGCATTGCCCTGCGTTTCGAGCGCGGGGGTATCGGCGCCGGTATCGATGGCCGCATCCGCCCTGCGCGCGGCGGGCAGAACCGTGCGGGCAATCGTCTGCACCAAGGCCGCAAAGCTCACGCCCTGATTCGGCTGCGCATCGGTTGCATCCCCGGTGGCAATTGTCTCTCCGGTCAGGAACTCCAGCCCGGTGGCGGATGCCGCATGCTTGTCGCCATGCTTGCCAGTGAGGCCGTGCGCCTTGCCGGTTGCGCCATGCGTCGCGTTCGAAAGTGCCATGGTCATTCCTTCTCTCCCGATTGCGCCATCATGCGCATCCTGAGTAATTTATGCGGTGGAACGGCGGCGATGCGCGCCTCGCGCTTGGCCTCGGCCCGTGCGGCGGCCTGCTCACGCAAACGCTCGGCGATTTCCTTCTCGCGGCTTGCTACGACCTGCTGTTCCTGTCTGTAGTCGATCACCTTGCGGGCGTCATAGAGCGCGCCTTCGAGCTGTTTTCCGGCGCGTTCCAGGCGGTCTGCCATTTCACGATATGCAGCAAAACTTCCTCCTAAGATATTGGAATCGCTTTTGAATAATTCTGCGCGCACACGTTCTAGACGGCGGGCATTATTCTCGATGCTGTTGGCTTCGTCCTGCGCGCGGACGGTTTCGGCCACGGCCATCGCGTGCTGAACCTCGCGCACACGGACGAGTCGCTGGCGGCGGGATACGAGCTTACCGCTCATAAGCCAAACTCCGCCTGAAGCGCGGCGATGCTAGTGTTGATGTCAATCTGGCTCTTGGCGGACTGGCGCAGGAAATCGAGCACCTGTTGGCGGCGCGAGACGGCTTCGTCGATCAACGGATCGTTGCCCGGACGATAGGCGCCCATCAGGATGAGGTCGCGATTTTCTTCATAGGCCGCCCAGAGAGCGCGATACATCGCGGCGGCGCGCATATGCGTGTCGTCCGTCACATCCGCCATCACGCGTGACAGGGATTTACCGATGTCGATCGCTGGGAAGATGCTTTGTTCGGAGAGGTGACGCGAGAGGACGATATGCCCGTCCACGATGGCGCGGGCGGCGTCCACAATGGGATCGTCGGTGTCGTCGCCATCCGCGAGCACGGTATAGAGAGCGGTGATCGAGCCACCGGAGCGCAGATCGACCCCCGCCCGTTCGGCAAGGCGCGGGATGAGCGCCAAGGCCGAGGGCGGATAGCCCTTCATCGCGGGTGGTTCGCCAAGAGAGAGTCCGATTTCGCGCTGGGCATGGGCGCAGCGGGTGAGGCTGTCGATGAGGAGAAGCACCTGCTTGCCGCGCGCACGAAAATATTCGGCGATGGCGGTGGCGCGAGCGGCGGCGCGTAGACGCAGCACCGGCGGATGATCCGCTGGCACCGCGACGACGACGCTCTTGCGCATCATGCCGCCAGAAAGCTTGGTTTCGATGAAATCGGTGACTTCGCGGCCGCGTTCGCCGATCAGGCCGACGACGACGACATCCGCTTCCGCACCCGCAATCATCTGGCCCATCAGCACGGACTTGCCGACGCCCGAACCCGCGATAATCGCGATGCGCTGGCCGCGCCCGGCGGTGAGCAGCGCATTCACCGCGCGCACGCCGAGATCGAACGGTTCCGTCACGCGGCCCCGGTCGAGCACATTGCCGCGCACGCCGTTGATCGGCCAGTGCCCCTGCGCGAGGATCGGTCCCTTGCGGTCAAGCGGCTGGCCCATCGCGTCGATGATGCGGCCGATCAGCCCCTCACCCACCTGCACCTGATTGGCGGCGCTGTCCGGCTCCACGCGCACGCCATTTTCGAGCGGCGCATCGACATCCAGCGGCACGAGCACAGCCTTGTTGCCACGAAAGCCAACGACTTCGGCGCGGGCGGCGGTGCCATCGGTACATATAATCTTGGCACCTGTACCGATTGGTCGGTTGAAACCCGTGACCTCCAGCATACCGGCGTCATGGCTCACCAGACGCCCGACATGGCGCGGCGTATCTGGCAGCACAGTGTGATCCAGCAGCTTTTCAGCATGAGCGAGCGCGGCGGCAATCATCCGCGGTCCTCCATATCATCCAGGAGAGCCTTAAGGCGCGAGAGCTGCACATCCGGGCCATGCTCGATCCAGCCATCGCCCGCATCCAAACGCACGCAGCCGCGCGCAACGGAGGCATCGGGCTGAATCCGATACGCAATCTCGCGCCCAGCGAGCAGCGGTAAGTCCTCAGGGTTGAGGCACAGCGCGTTGCGATCCTGCTCCTCTGTGATGAACGCGGCGACGGTCTCGACCCGCTGATGCAGCAGATCGGCATTGACCGGCGTTTCACCCACGATCTGCGTTACGAGGCGGATCACCGCAGCGGAGAGCATTTCCGACAGCGCGCCATTGGCGGCGGGGACGATCTGCTCCAGCGCGTGCGCAAGCCGAGCACTGGCCTCGGCATCGGCAACCTGATTTTCGGCCGCGATGCGCATACCGGCATCAAAGCCTTCCGCAAAGGCATCAGCACGCGCCTGCTCCAGCGGATCCTGCCGTGGCGCTTGCGATGCAGGGCGCGCCTGTGCAATCTCCTGCCCATCGGCAAAGCGGGCGCGGAATGGCGCGCCGCCTCCGGTCTTTCCGATCATGCCAATCGCTACTGTCTGCGCCTCGCCCAGTTGCGCGGGGCTGAATATATTAGACAAAGTCGTCGCCTCCTGCGCCCAACATGATCGTACCCTGTTCGGCAAGGCGGCGGGCCTCGGCGACGACCTTCTTCTGCGCCTCGACCACATCGGCAAGCCGCATCGGGCCACGCTCTTCCATTTCGTCGACGATCGACTGCGCCGCACGCTGCGACATACAGCCCAGCATCTTGGCCTTGAGCATCTCGTTCGCGCCTTTCAAGGCCACGACCAGCAGCTCAGTGTCGATGCCGCGCAGCAGTGCGCCCATATTCTTGTCATCGAGCTCGATCAGGTTGTCGAAGATGAACATCTCTTCCTCGATCGTCTGGCTGATGATCTTGTCGCGCTTGGTCAGCGCCTTCATGATGCGCTGCTCCATGTCCTTGCGGACATTGTTCATGATCGCAGCTGCCTCACTGGTGCCGCCGCGCTGCGAAGGCGTGCCCTTCTTCTGCATCGGCGTGCCGGAGGTCATCATTACCTCAAGATCGTCGAGCGCTTCACTGCTGACCGGGCCGAGAGTGGCGACGCGGTAGATTACGTCTTCCTGGCACTCCAAGGGCAGCATCGAGAGCACATCGGCAGCCGCGCGCGGCTCCAGATGCGCGAGGATGATCGCCATCACCTGCGGATGCTCGCTCTCGATGATCGCGGCGATTTCGCCCGCTTCCATCCATTTGAGCATGGCAAGCTTGGTCGTGCGTGTTGGCGGCGTGATACGGGCGAGGATATTGTCCGCGCGCTCCGGCCCCAGCGCCTTGTGCATAGCGCCCCGGATATGGCGGGTCGCGCCATAGCCGATGGTGGTGCGTCGACGGGCCTTGCTGACGAACTGATCGAGCGCCTGGTTGACCTCCTCGATCTCCACGTCCGCCACGTCATACATCGCATAGCCCAATTGGCGCACTTCGTCCGGCTCCAGCCGCGAGAGGATCTCGGCGGCTTCGTCCTCGCTGAAGAGCATCAGGAGCACCGCTGCGGCGGCGCTGCCGTGCAGCGGCTTGAGGTTCTCTTCGTTTATGTCGAGATCGAAATCAGGCATTCTCTTTAGCCTTTGAACCCTCTCTCAGCAGATCACGCACGACGAGCGCGGCGCGATCCGGATCTTGTTTCACGAAGTTGCGGATGAGATCGGCGCGCTGGACATAGTCCGGCGTGGAGCTGATCATATCCAGCGTCACCATATGGCTGCCGGGGTTAGCCTGCGCGGCTTTGGCAAGCTCCTGCGACATCTGCATGCCGATTTCCTGACGCTTGGCGGCGCGGGCAGCGGGCGAGACGGTTGGTCCGGCCTTGAACTCGCCAATCTTCTTCAGGAGCGGTTTGCCGATGCCGATCACCACCACAATGACGACGGCGAGCGCGGAGAGATTACGCACCAGCATCTTGAACCACGGCGCTTCATAGAAGGCCGGGCCAGCGTCCTCGCCCAGCGCATCCTTGGCGAAGCTGCGCGAGGTCAAGGCCACCGTATCGCCACGAGCCTGATCGAAACCGACCGCATTCTTCACCAGATTTTCAAGCTGGGCGATTTCCTGCGGTGTGCGTGGCTTGCCGCCTGCCGCATCCAGCGCGACCGCGACCGAAATCCGCTTCACCGTGCCAACCGCATCGCGGGTGACGGAGACTTCGCGGCCCAGCTCGAAGCTGCGGTTATAGCTTTCCTGCGTACGGAGCGGCGCTAGATTGGGTACGGTCTGGCCGTTTTGCGCGGCGGAGGGCGGCGTGGGAGCGGCGTTGGTCGCGGCCTGGGCGTTCGCTGCCTGCGTACCGACGCCGGGGGCTGGCGGCGCTGTGTTGGAGAGCGCGCCGGGGATGCCAGCGGTTTCCGGGATACCCGGCCCGCCATTAGGGTTGCCCGCCTGCCATGTGCCTTGCTCGACGCGGAGGCGCGCTTCGTCCTGCGGATAGGTCTCGCGCGTCGCCTGACGCTCGTTGAAATTCACGTCCGCGTGGACTTCTGCGGAGAACTTGCCCGCGCCGAGGATCGGGGTGAGCAATGCGACGACCGACTGGCGATAGCCTTCCTCGATCTTCTGCTGAATGGCGATCTGGCGGTCGCTCTCGCCCTCAAGCCCACCGACGCTGGAGAGGAGATGCCCGTTCTGATCGACCACCGAAATCGCTTCGGGCTGTAGATCCGGCACCGAGGAGGCGATGAGGTGGACAATTGCCTGCACCTGATTGTCCTCGAGCTTGCGGCCATTGGAAAGACGCAGCATGACGGACGCGGCGGGCTTGGTGCGCTCGCGCAGGAAGATGCTCGGCGTCTCGATCGCGAGATGGACGCGCGCGGCCTCGACCCCATCGATCGCTTCTATAGTACGCGCGAGGTCCATTTCACGAGCGGAGCGGAGCTTCTCACCCTCGACCGCGCGGCTCGCGCCCATTGGCAGGCTGTTGAGCATCGAATCCCCGTCAGGTGCACTCTTGGGCAGCCCTTCCGAAGCGAGCATCATCTTTGCCTTGAAATAATCATCCTCGTTGACGGTGATTGCGCCAGATTCATTGTCGAAATGATATTTCATCGAATTCTTGTCGAGCGCATCGGCCACGGCGGCCTTCTCGCTGTCCGGCAGGCCGCGGAAGAGATCACGTTGCGGAGGCTCGCGCAGGGTCGTCCAGGCGAGAGCAGCAGCACCGACCACGCCGAGCAGGCCCAGCATCGGCAGGCTCTTCGCGACTGCTGGCTGAGTGAAAATGTCGCTCATGCGGAAGCGCGGCATATTGAAGCCTCCGCCAGAGGCTGCGGGCGCAGCTGGTAACGACGGAGCGGCAGGAGCTGGTGTGAATGGATCACTCATGACTTATTCGTTTCCCTTGTTCCCTGCCGCGCTCAAACCGGCATGCTCATGATGTCGCGATAGGCGGAGAGCAGCTTGTTCCGCACCTGAAGCGTCGCCTCGAAGCTGACGGATGCCTTCTGCTTAGCGAGCATCACCGCCGCGATGTCGGTCGTCTCGCCGCGTTCGAAGGCGGAGGCCGCCTCGCTCGCATCATTCTGGAGGCCGTTGACCTTATCAAGCGCGCCTTTGAGCACCGTGGTGAAGTCCGCCGGGCCGCTGGGCGCGCCGATGCTACCGCCCTTGACGCCATCGACCTGCGCGCCGCCGGGTGTGGCGGATACATCGCGCAGCGCCGCGTTCTTTTGCAGGATCGCGCTGCGGATCGCCATGATGCTATCTGTGGAAATGCCGTTCATGTCTCAGCCCTTCCTTCTCAAGCCATCGCCAGATTGCGGAGTTCCGCGAGGCGGTAGCGCAATGTGCGTTCGGAAATGCCGAGCTTGCGCGCGGCAAGAGCGCGATGGCCGTCCGCCTCACGCAGTGCGTGGCGCACCGCATCGAGCTTTGACGCGCGCGCGATATCCTGAAGCCGGGTCGGCCGCCCGCGCTGGGCGGGCATATAGATAGGCTCCTGCATCTCGGGGATGATCTCGTGACGCGGGGCCGGAGCCTGCTGCGTCACCGGAGCCGCGACAGGCGCCATCAGCGAGAGATCGCTCACCGTGATCCGTTCGCCCTCGCGCAACACCAGCGCGCGCTGGAGTACATTGCCCAGCTCGCGGGCGTTGCCGGGCCATTCATGCGCATCGAGCGCCGCGATGGCTTCGGCGGTCGGCCAGACGAACTCGGATTGCGCATTATGCTTCTCGTCGAAGCCCAACAGCATCGAGGCCGCGATCGCCAATACGTCACCGCGGCGATCCGCAAGCGGCATCATGGCGAGCGGCATGACGTTCAAGCGCCAGTACAGATCGCTGCGGAAGCGACCGGCGTCTGCCTCGGCGGCAAGATCGCGGTTGCACGCCGCAATGACGCGGACATTGACCGGAACCGGATGCGTCGCGCCGACGGGAAGGATTTCTCCTTCCTGAAGCGCACGCAGCAGCTTGGCCTGAAGATTGAGCGGCAGTTCCGCGATCTCGTCGAGCAGCAAGGTGCCGCCATCTGCCGCGAGGAACAGACCGTCAGACGATTGCGCCGCGCCGGTGAAGCTGCCCTTCTTGTGGCCGAACAGCATCGCTTCCATCATCGTTTCGGGAAGCGCCGCACAGTTGACGGCGATGAAATCCTTGTCCTTACGGGCGGAGCGCGCGTGGATGAAGCGCGCCATGCCTTCCTTGCCGGTGCCGGTGTCGCCCTGAATGAGTACGGTTGCGTCTGATGTTGCGATGCGCGTTGCGAGAGTCATGAGCCGCGCGCTAGCGCCATCGCCTACAGCGGGTGTACCGGACGGGCGCAGCAGCTCTGCAACCAGCGCGCAGGCAAACTCCAGATCGGCGGGGCCGAACTCTACCCGTGCGGGCAATCCATCGGCAGCGCGGATATAGCGCGGCGCGCCTTCGCGATAATCTATGAGGATATCCCGGCAGGTCGCGAAGGCGATCTCGCTCGCGAGCATCACGTAGATGCTGCCCTTGTCACGCGGCAGATGCGCCGCGACGGGCGCTATATCCAGATATGCGTGCTCCAGCCATGCGTGCAACGCAGGCACACGGGCGCAAAGCGCATCGCTGATGCCAAAAGTCGACATCTGTTCCAGTCCCTATCTTCTCGACGAACCCCGTGCCCCCGCACGTTTTTCGTCCCTTCGATAGGCTGATTGTGCGTAATAACGCTTAGGATATGGTTAACAGCTGCCGCCTTTATTGCCGCGCGGCAATTTTTTTCCGCATTTCTGCAATTTTTTTCCGCTCCCTTTTTCTGCCTCTCATTTTTGGCGGAAATGCTGGGGATTCCGGCAGTGTCTATCGGCCATGATTTGCCGCTTTTTTGCCGCCCGACCGGCAAAACCGGGCCGTTAACTATTTAAACGAGCCTTGCCGCTGCCGTTTTTTCGCTTCGAGGCCGCAAGCAAAGTTTGGCAGGCGACCGAACATTTGAAGAAGAGGAATAACCATGACTGTTATCGGAACCAACGTTGCCGCGATGCGCGCACAGGCTGCTTCTACTTCGGCCGCCACTGCACTTTCCACCTCGATGGAGCGTCTATCTTCGGGCAAGCGCATCAACAGCGCGAAGGACGACGCCGCCGGCCTCGCCATCGCCACCAAGATGACCGCGCAGATCCGCGGCCTGAACGCTGCCGCTCGTAACGCCAATGACGGCGTATCTCTGGCGCAGACCGCTGAAGGCGCGCTCGGCCAGATCAGCAACATCGTTCAGCGTATCCGCGAGCTGGCTGTCCAGTCCACCAACGGCACCGTCACCAGCACGGACCGTGCAGGCCTCGACAACGAGAGCCGCGCGCTGATCGACCAGATCGACACCATCGCGACAACCACCAACTTCAACGGCGTTGCGCTGCTCAATGGTTCGGCTGCTTCTGTCAGCATCCAGACCGGCGTCAATGCTTCTGACACGGTTTCGGTCGGCCTTTCGGACAGCCGCTCTGCCACGCTGAACATCAGCAAGGCGACCACGGTTGGTACCGCTGGCACCAGCCAGATCGACCTTTCGACCGCTGCGAACGCTTCTTCGGCCCTCGCAACGCTCGACACCGCTCTGAACACGATCGCTGCCAGCCGCGCTTCGCTCGGCGCCAGCCAGAACCGCCTGCAGGTTACTGTCGACAACATCACGTCGACCGTCACCAACCTGACGGAAGCCCGCTCGCGCATCGAGGACGTGGACTTCTCTGCCGAGACGACCAACCTCGCCAAGGCGCAGATCCTGAGCCAGGCCTCCACCGCGATGATCGCGCAGGCCAACCAGGCTCAGCAGGGTGTTCTCTCGCTGATCCGCTAAGATCGGCTTCTGAGGTAACGAATTGACAGCCCAGGATCTTGGTCCGTCCTGGTAGGTCATAAGGCCCCCGGCACAACTCCAGTCCCCACCGTGCCGGGGGTCTCACCTTCGATCAAAGACCACAAGACTATAAGATCAAAGCACAAAGATACGCACAATTTCCCCCTCCGCCCTTCCCCCAAGGGTGGAGGATTTGTTGTTTAATGAAAGTTTTTTTCATTTAAAAACAATATGGTAAATAAAATCACGAAAAAAATTTACCATGAGGATTAAATGCGCTGATCGCCGTGCCGTTTTTCCCTTTCGAGGCCGCGATGGTTGAATGACCAAAGCGACCGACCTTTAGAAAGGGACCAAAATGACTGTTATCGGAACAAATATCGCCGCGATGCGCGCTCAGAGCGCATCCATGTCCGCCTCCATGCAATTGCAGGACTCGATGGAGAAGCTCTCCTCGGGCAAGCGGATCAACAGCGCGAAGGATGACGCCGCTGGCCTTGCCATCGCCACCAAGATGACCGCGCAGATCCGCGGCCTCAACGCTGCCGCCCGCAACGCCAATGACGGCATCTCGCTGGCTCAGACCGCTGAAGGCGCGCTCGGCCAGATCAGCAACATCGTCCAGCGTATCCGCGAGCTGGCTGTCCAGTCCGCCAACGGCACCGTCACTAACACGGACCGCCTGGGCCTCGACAACGAAAGCCGCGCGCTGATCGACCAGATCGACACCATCGCGACGACAACCAACTTCAACGGCGTTGCGCTGCTCGACGGTACGGCTGCCAGCATCAGCATCCAGACCGGCATCAATGCGACAGACACGGTTAACGTTGGCCTTTCGGACAGCCGTTCCGGCACACTCAATATAGGCAAAGCGACCACGCAAGGCACCGCCGGCACCAGCCAGATCGACCTCGCCAGTGCCGCCAATGCTTCGGCCTCGCTCGCTACGCTCGATACCGCGCTGAATACGATCGCTGCCACCCGCGCTTCGCTCGGTGCCAGCCAGAACCGTCTGCAGGTTACCGTCGACAACATTGCCTCGACCGTTACCAACCTGACGGAAGCGCGCTCACGCATCGAGGACGTGGACTTCTCCGCCGAGACGACCAACCTCGCCAAGGCGCAGATCCTCTCCCAGGCCTCCACCGCGATGATCGCGCAGGCCAACCAGGCTCAGCAGGGCGTCCTGAAACTGATCCAGTAATACAGCTCGGTTAGGACCGGCCATAAGGTTTTGGTCCGCCTGAAGCCGGTCTGAAGACCCCCGGCACATCCAGTCCCCTCTCGTGCCGGGGGTCCTATACCCTTCGATCAAGCGACCACAAAAACATAATATTTACAGAAAAATCAAAGCCCTCGTCTCTCCCCCCAAGAGCGAGGGTTTTTCTGTTGTGCGTGAGTTGATGATGCGTAACCCGTGCGGAAATCAGCGAAGGTGGCTCAGGTCCATCTTCTTGCCGCTGGTCACGACGACGGGATCGCCTACCTTCATGGCGGCGAACAGCTTCTTCGCGAACGGCAAGGGCAGACCGATGCAGCCGTGCGTCGCATTGCCCCATTCAACCGAGCTCGCGTGAATGAATACGCCATCCTGCGTCAGGCGCAGGCTGTAAGGCATCGGCGCATTGTCATAGAGGCTGGAAAAATGATCCTTGTCCTTTTCGAGGATAGGATATGTGCCTAGCGGGGTTGGCTTGTCGGTCGCGCCATAGAGGATCACGGCGACGCCGATCTCATAGCCATCACGAAAGACGGAAAGCGTCTGCGCCTCCAGATCCACTGTCACCACCATCGGCCCGGCGGGTACGCCCGCTTCATCCCATGCCCAATCGCCATGTTTGAGCGGGGCTTTGATGTCGAGGATGCGCTTTACAGTGAACGCCGATTGCGGCGGAGGCGTTGGTTTGCTCTGAGGAGCCGGAGCCGTCGGTTTCGGCTGTGGCTTAGGCGCGGGCTTCGGAGCAGGCGCCGGTTCTGCCTTCGATTGAGCCGTTGGAGCGCCACGAAAAAGCCCGCTGCCCGCAACGCCCAGAGTCAACGCCATCGCGCTCGCCATCGTGCCGATGAAGATCTTTCGCGTTGTGGATTTTGAAACGGTGCGTTTTGGCATGGGCCTTCCCGATATATGTCAGGAAACCCAATCTTTCAGCAAGGCGCGCAGCTTGTCCAGCGCAGCTTTCTTGATCTGGCAGACGCGCGCGGCGCCGATGTCCAGCGTGGCGCCGATTTCATCGAGGTTCATTTCCTCGACGAAATAGAGCTGAAGCACCATCGCCTCGCGCTCCGGCAGCTTGCCGACACAGGCGGCGAGCGCCTTCTTCAGGGACTCACGCTCCAGCGCTTCGTCGGCGCGCTCTTCTACATCAGCGAACCACATCGACTGGTCGGAATAGACCTCGTCCATGCTGTGTTCCTGCACAAATTCAGCGGCGTCCGCGAGTTCGCGATAGTCGGAGGGCGACAAGCCCATCTCGGCGGACATTTCTACCTCAAGCGGAACGCGGCCCAGCCGTTGCTCCAGCCGCGCACGAACGGCGGTAAGCTCCTTGCGCTTAGCCATGCCAGAACGGCAGAGCGTCGCGTGGCGGCGCAGATGATCAATCATCGCGCCCCGGATGCGGAGCTGCGCATAGGAAGCAAAGCCAAAGCCGCGGTCTTCATAGCCATTGGCGGCTTCAACCAGCGCAACCATGCCGATCTGCAACAGATCCTCGATCTCTATTGAGTTGGAGACGCGGCCATGCACATGCCAGGCGATCTTGCGGACAAGCGGCATATACTGGCGGGCCAGCCGCTCAGGGCTCTGGACCCCAGCCTTGCGGCCATAGGTCAGTGCCTCGCCTTCCACACCTATCCTGCTTGCATACATAAGTGGCTATTGCCCCCGTGTTCCCGAAACCCTTTTACGCGCAAATAGTTATGCAATTCTTTCACGCAGAATTCCCGGTGCGCCTGGGACCGGATCGTGGCGCGGCTGCGGCCTATCATTGCCACCGACAACCGCAAAAACCTCGACCGGCTTGCCATCGGGGATCTCAAGGAAGGACAAAACCGGGGTTTCCGGCAGATGCGGCTTGAACAGGCGAGAGAGCGCCGCGCGTGCCACCGGCGAAGTGACGATGGCGAAATTGCGCGCCTCGGCCATGAGCGGACGCGCCGCCTCGATCACGGCCTCGGTGATGCGCGAGGACAGAGCTGGCTCGATCGGGTGCTTCGCATCGCCCGCGATTCGCATTGCTTGGGCCAGCAGGCCTTCGAGTTCGCCGTCCAGCGTGATGACGGGCAGCGGCATTTTCACCGGCACGAGCGTCTGGATGATGAGCGAACCGATCCGCTGGCGCACCGCCTCGACGAGCTGCTCGTGGGTCATCTCGGGACGGTAGGCCGCGACCATCGATTCGCAGATACGGCGGAAGTCTTTAAGCGGAATACCCTCGGCGAGCAGCGCGCGGCATATGGCGGCGACCTGAGCAAGGCTGAGCAAGGCGGGCGTCAGGCCATCGACCAATTGCGGCGCATTCTCGCGCAGTGCGTCGAGCAATTTCTTCGCTTCATCCATGCCGAACATCTCGGCGGCGTTCATGGTGATGAGCTGGTTCAAATGCGTCGCGACCACGGTCGAGGGATCGACCACGGTATAGCCCGCGATCACCGCCTCGCTGCGCTTGGCCTCGCTGATCCACACCGCGTCCAGCCCGAAGGTCGGGTCTTTCGCCGGTTTGCCCGCGACGGTCGATTCGAGCGCGCCGCTGTCCAATGCCAGCAGTTCTTCGGGGTAAATCTCGTCCTCGCCGACGATCACGCCGCCGATGGTGATACGGTAGCTGTTCGGCTCCAGCGCCAGATTGTCCTTCACGCGGACCATCGGCACGACAAAGCCCAACTCCTTGGAGAGCTGTTTGCGGATGCCGGTTATCCGGCCCATCAGCGGCGCGCCCTTGCGGTCATCAACCAGCCCGATGATGCCATAGCCGATTTCAAGGCCCAACACTGCACCTTCGGAGACATCGTCCCACTCGATATTGGCGGGATTTTCCGGCTCCGGCGCGGGCGGCGGCGCGGCGGCAGCCTGCTCTGCGTTCTGCTTCAAGCGCCATGCGACATAGCCCGCTCCTGCTGCGGCGGGCAGGATGATCATGTGTGGCATGCCGGGCAGCACGCCCAATATGCCGAGGATCGCGGCGACCGGCGTCCATGCTTTCGCGCTACCGAACTGGCTCGCGATCTGGCCCGAAAGGTCATGCTCGCTGTTGACGCGGGTGACGATCGACGCGGCGGCAATCGAGAGCAATAGCGCAGGGATCTGCGCGACGAGTGCGTCACCGATGGCGAGGATGATATAGGTCTGCGCGGCTTCGGAGATGGAAAGCCCGTGACTTACCATACCGAGGATGATGCCGCCGACGATATTGATGACGAGGATGAGGACGCCCGCAATCGCGTCGCCCTTCACGAACTTCGACGCACCGTCCATCGAGCCGTAGAAATCCGCTTCGGTGGCGACTTCGGCACGGCGAGCCTTGGCTTCCTCAGGCGTGAGCAGCCCAGCGTTAAGGTCCGCGTCGATCGCCATCTGCTTGCCCGGCAACGCGTCCAAAGTGAAACGCGCGCTGACTTCCGACACGCGGCCCGCGCCCTTGGTGATGACGACGAGGTTGATGATCATCAAAATCGCGAACACGAACAGGCCGACGACATAATCGCCGCCGATCAGGAAATGCCCGAACGCCTCGATCACATGGCCCGCGGCATCCGCGCCGGTATGTCCATCGACCAGCACGACGCGGGTGGAGGCGACGTTCAACGCAAGGCGCATCAAGGTCGCGAACAGCAATACGGTCGGGAAGCTGGAGAAATCGAGCGGACGGGCAGCGTTCAGCGCGACCATCAGCACCGCGAGCGAGATCATGATGTTGCCGATAAAGCCCATATCCAGCACGAACGACGGCACCGGCACGATCATGAACATGACGAGCAACAATGTCGCTATGGGAAGCACCGCACCCTTGGCGGTTTGCAGCCAGACTTTGCCGTTCACTTCACTGCGGGTCATATTTTGGCGTTACCTTTTATCAGCGACCAAGAGTTGCAAGCATGAGATAGGCGAGCCGCGCGGTTTGCGGCTGCGGGCGGATCAAGTCCTCCGCCGAGATCGAGTTTTGCAGGCGCGCGGTCTCGGTGCGCGCATAGTCGGCGGGCTGCTCGCTTTGCAGTGCGGCGGCGGCATCCGAGAAATCATCGTCATCGGCGCGCCCGGCCCAGCTTGTGCCAGCCGCAGCCATCGCGCCAGCCGTGCCTTGCTGAAGCTTGTTGGCGAAATTGTTGCGGATTTCGCTGAGGCTGCGCGGATTGCCCGCCTTGTCATAGAAGATCGAGCGGTTCGCGCGCGCGGCGGACGGGAAAAGCGAAGCGCCGGATGCGCCTGGATATTGATCGTAGGTAGCGAGAAACTTGGTCGCGCCACCGACGCCGAGGAAATGCGCGAGATAGAGATCGACTGGCTGCGCTTCGCGGCCAAGGCTCGATTCGAGCCGCGCCTTGTTGTCCGCCGCGTGCTCCGCCGCCATGACGGAGGCCGTTTCCGGGTGGTTGCGCAGATCGAGAATTTGCTGCCGCAGGTTCGGGTCGGACACATAATATTGCCCGGTCGAGGTTTGGCCGATGGCGTCCGCCGCCCAGCCGAGGCCATATTCGCGGCCATGCTGGTTGACGACGCCGAGCCAGCTTTGATCGACAAACTGATAGAGGCCGGTGGCGGAGGATGTTCCCGCTTTCGCGGTGGGGTTGAGGCTGCTCTCGATCTTCGCCTGCCCCAAAAGATAGGCGAAATCGACGCCCGTGCGCTGGCTGGCGAGCGCAATCGCATTCGTCACGCGGTTGCGTGTCGATCCCGATCCATCGATTCCAATGCTGGCAAAATTTGCCATAACAGTCCCCATGCCGGCGGGGGTCCCAGACCGCCAGCGGGGCCATTAAACGGCATAGAAACCAAAGATATGGTTAACGAAGGTTGATAAACTGATCCGCGTTACACCTTAGAGGCGGAAATCAGCGGCCGTAGGTGAGCGGAGTGCCCTGTGCGCCGTTCTGCGCAAGGCGGGAGATGCGCTGGCGGGCATCGTCCGACGCGAGGTTTACGCGGACGCGCGCCGATTCGATCATCGGGCGGAGCGCCTCGATTTTCTGGCGGAGGTCTGCATCCACCTTCCACGCGCCATGTGAGCGCACATCGTCGGTCGCGGCCTTAACAACAGCCGTCGCGGCGTTGATCTGTGCGGCGTCCTGGCTATCGAGCGCGTGGCGCAATTCACCAAAGGCTGCCTGCAATTTTTCGAGAGAGGCGATGCCGCTCGGCATTATTCGCCCAGATCGAGCGCGATCATTCGGTCGGCAATCTTGTCAGCATCGACAGGATATTTGCCAGCTGCAATCGCTTCCTTGATCGCGAGCACCTTGTCGAAATCGACAGGGGCGCCCTCTTCCGCCATAGAGCGGATCGGTGTGGCGTTGCTAGACGCAACAGCAGCCACGGCGTTGCCATGGCCGATCTTCTCGGCGGCCTTGCTCTTGCCATTCCCGGCCACGGAGCCGAGGCTGACAGGCGTTCCATAGGATGGGCCAACAGACTTGATCACTGTTACTGTCCTTTCTGACTTGCCATCTTAGATACGACAAGTTTCAGAAATCTTTAAATCCTCTAGCGGAGTTTTTCTGCACTAAAAACGATCCGGCGCACGCACGACACCGCTTTCCTGCACCCGCGCCATCACCGGATCGGATTTCTTGTCCTCACGCACGCGGATCATATCGCCCGGCGCGCCATCCTCATCGGCGATCATCATGCGCGTGACCATGAAGGCGCTGCCGCCCGCGATGAGCTGAACCGGATCGCCCTTCTTGACGACGACCTGCTTCTGGACCGGTGCCATGCGGCCATAAGCGGTGGGCTGCATGGTCGCCATCGGCTGTTGCTGCCCGCCGGGATTGAGCGGCACACGGATGCGCCAACCAAGGTGCTTGCACTCAATCATCGCCGCGCCATACATCATACCAGACATTTGCGGCACCTGCGGACAGGCCGCCAGCTTCAACCGACGATCGACTGGGGCAACCGCCCCGCCCGGTTCACCGATGTTCGCGCCGACGCTCATCGCGACAATGCTGTCGAGCCGGTCGAGATTCTCGAACTGCTGCGCATAGGCGGACGCGCTGATGCCGAATGCGGCGAAGGTTGCGACAATTTTGGCGGTATGACGTGCCACTGGTATCTCCTGACAGAAATCTATCAGGATCAATTTAAGCAATTACCGTGCCAGATTTTGATAGACGTTAGCGCGCCTTGATGATGAACTGCTGCCCCGCCTTGCTCTCGCTCTGCTGATCGAGACCACGGATGACGATGCGTTCGCGCGCAATGCCCTGCGCCGTGAGGCCGCGTGCTACAGCGCCGAGGCGGGCGGCGGCGAGATCCCAATTATCGAAGCGGTTGGTGGCTGCATCAAGACCGACCGAGCGAATTTCAACCGGCACCTTGTCGGCCTTGTGATGCGCGGCAATCGCCTTCAACGCCTGCTCGCCCGCAGGGGTCAGCAGTGCCTCGCCGGGCTGGAACAGGCTACGCGCGGCGAGTTGATCGGACCGGGCGGGAATAGGCGCGCCGAATTCTTGCGCAACGCCGTTCACCACCTCATGCTGGCGGCCATTGCTCGCCTGAAGCAGCACAAAAAAGCCGAGTAATAACAAGGCAAGATCGGCGAAACTTAATGCCCAGCGGTTGCGCCGGGCATGGGCAAGCGCCCGCGCCTTCATGCGACCTCGCGGATCGAGGCGCGACGAACGGGAGCCGTCTCACGCCGTGCAACGCGCAGCATGCGCTGGCACAGCTCGGTCTGCCAGGCGAGCTCACGCTCAGAGAGGTCTGCAAGGCGGGTCGCAATCGGCGCGGCAACGAGGTTCGCCAGCACAACGCCATAAAGGGTGGTGAGCAGCGCCAGCGCCATCGACGGACCAATCTTGGAGGGATCGTCCATGCCCGCAAACATGCCGACAAGGCCGATGATCGTCCCCGCCATGCCCAGAGCGGGCGCGACGTCTGCGATAGAAAGCCATAATTTTTGCGCCGTTTCATGACGGGCGCGGCGATCGGCCAGTGCCTGCTCCGCCCAAATCTCGAACCGGTCGACGGTTTCGGTATCCGCAAGTTTACGAATGGCTAGCGCGAGGAAGGGATTGGCGGCACGCACCCGATCCGTGCACTGGAGGCCGCGCAGCTGCGCCACATGATCGACGCGGGTCATGGTCGCGCGGGCGAGCAGCATGTCCCGCTCCGGGTCCGCGCGCCACAGGCAGGGCAGCGCCATCAGGCCGCGAAACACCGCTTTTGGGCCATTTTGCAGAAATGCGATCAGGACGCAGCCCGCAAGCATGGCGCCCAGTGTCAGCGGATTGAAGAGATGGGTGAGCAGTTGCATCTTGGTACCTCTAATCGCGCTTCATAGCGGGCAGAGTTTACCAAAGCGCGTAGGGCTATGCTTAACGAGCGGCAAAAAATTGCCGCCCACCGGCAAAAGGATGCCGCGCTTGCCGGAGAGCCAACTCCCGCAAACCCGGCCTCGCCCAAAACCCACGCAAATCCGCCACAAAGGCAAAATTGGCACGGGCCTTGCTTTTATCATGACGGATGAACCTGCCCGGCAATCCATTTGGGTAGAACGGCAGGTTCGGACGGAAGTTTAGAGAACTGAACGGAAAAAGTGATGGGACTGGACGACGCACTGTTTGGATTGCACGGAAAGGCGCTGGAGCTTCGCTCGCAGCGTTTGAACCTGCTTGCCTCCAACATCGCCAATGCCTCCACCCCCGGCTACAAGGCGCGGGACATCGACTTCGAGGCGGCGCTGAAAGACGCGACCGACAAGGGCGATAGCGCCACGCAGGCCGCCAACGCCGCGATGGGCTATCGCATTCCGCTCCAGCCCGCGCTCGATGGCAACACAGTCGAACTCAACACCGAGCAGACACTCTTCGCGGAAAACGCGGTCAAATATCAGACCACGCTCTCCTTCCTCGAGAGCCGCATCAACACCATCACCCGCGCAATCAAGGGAGAATGAGCATGGCTAACACACCCATGAACATCTTCGACATCGCCGGACGCGCCATGTCCGCGCAACTCGTGCGGTTGAACGCCACCGCGTCCAACATGGCGAACGCCGGCACGGTCACCGGAACCGAGAAGCAGGCCTATCGCGCGATCCGGCCGATCTTCGAATCAGTGACCGAGCAGCCGGGCATCTCAACGGTGAAGGTGAAGAACGTCATCACCACCGATGCCAAGCCGGTGAAGCGCTATGACCCCAATCATCCGCTGGCCGATAAGGACGGCAATGTATTCGAGGCCGCAGTCGATAGTTCGACCGAGCTGGTCGACATGCTCGAAGCCTCGCGCATGTACCAGAACAATGTGCAGGTCCTCCAGACCGCAAAATCCCTCATGCTTGACACCGTTAGGATGGGCAAATGACCGTAACCAACACCACTAGCACCGGCACGACCTACGCCGACAGCCTCAGCCAGAAATCTTCCGGCGTCACGCAGAAGAGCATGGCGCAGACCGATTTCCTGACTTTGCTCACCGCGCAGTTGAAGTCTCAGGATCCGTTCAACCCGATGGATAACGCACAAATGGTCGCGCAGATGGCAACAATCAGCAACACCAGCGGCATCGCGGAAATGAACCAGTCGCTGAAGGCGATTTCCGAATCCCTTACCGGCAGCCGCATCAATGATGCCGCAAGCTGGATCGGACGTTCGATGCTGGTGAAGAGCAATATCGCCGCGCCGGATGCGCAGGGTGCATACGCAGGCCAGTTCACTACCGATGCCGATGCCAGCGCGCTTTCCGTCAGCCTTATCGATGGCAGCGGCAATACGGTGAAGACCATCGATCTTGGCGCGCGCCCCGCAGGCGATGTCTCCTTCTATTGGGATGGCAAGGACGATGCCGGAAACTATATCGCCGGCCAGCCGCTGCAGGTGAAGGTCACCGGCGCAACGCCGACCGAGGTCGACACCTGGGCCAGCATCGCCGCCGTGCAGTCTCCTGCCGACGGCAGCCAGGCCATGCTTATTACCCCGCTCGGCAAATTTACGCCTGCCGAAGCAATCAAACTCACCTGATCTATTTCAACCCATTACAACCAAGGAGCCTAGTCCATGTCCTTTTATACCTCACTCACCGGCCTCAAGGCGGCCCAGTCTGACCTCGCGACCGTTTCGAACAACGTCGCGAACGTGAACTCGACAGCGTTCAAGAAGAGCCGCACCAACTTCGGTGACATTTTCGCCGCCGCGCCGATGCAGACCACCACGCAGGTTGCTGGTCAGGGTACACGCATCACCGGCATCCAGCAGCAGTTCACGCAGGGCACCGTCGAGACGACCGACAAGACGCTCGATCTCGCGATCACCGGTGAAGCCTTCTTCACCGTGAAGACCCCGCCGCCGACGCTGCAGGTGAGCTACACCCGCAACGGCGCGTTCTCGCTCGACGATAACCGCTATGTGGTCGATACCGTTGGCGGCCGCCTCCAGGTGTTCCCGTGGAACAGCACCACCAGCGCGATTGACCTCACATCGCAGACCGATCTCCAGATCCCGCTGACCAAGCCGAGCGATCCGACGATCCAGCTCTCCTCGGTCGGCGTGACTGTCGATGGCACCGTGACGGCGACCTTCGCTGACTCGACCACGCAGATTCTGGGACAGATCGCGATGGCGGCATTCCCGTCCAACGAAGGCCTGCGCCAGAAGGGTGACGCACACTGGGAATCGACGCTCCAGTCCGGCGCGCCGGTCTACGGCACGGCGAACGCAGGCCTTTACGGCGCGATCCGCTCGGGTGCGCTCGAACGCTCCAACGTGGACCTCACCGAAGAGCTGGTGGCGCTGATTGCCGCCCAGCGCAACTTCCAGGCAAACGCTAAGGCGATCGAGACGGCAACCGCAGTCTCCAACGCCATCGTCAACCTGCGCGGCTAAGCCTCACATAAGCAACTTGAGGGTCTGAAACGATGGACAGGATGGTCGATACCGCTCTTACGGCGATGCGCGCTGCGCTTTCCCGGCAGAGCACGATCTCCAACAATCTCGCCAACGTCAACACGGTCGGCTTTCGCGCGGAAATCGCGAACGCCAACACCGTGTGGATCGATGGGCAGACCTTCAGGACGCGCGCGCAGGCGGGCGAGCAGGTTTTAGGCGCAGACATGAAGGAAGGCTCGGTCACCTCGACCGGCAATCCCCTGGATGTCGCCGTAGACGGCGAAGCGCTGCTCGCCGTGCAGGCGTCGGACGGATCCGAAGCCTATACCCGCCGCGGCGACCTCAAATTGTCGGACTCAGGATTGCTGACCACGGGAGATGGACTGCCCGTGATCGGCAATTCGGGGCCGATTACCCTCCCCCCCTATGACATGATCACCATCGCCAAGGATGGCAGCATCTCTATCGTACCGCAGGGCGGCGACCCGAAATCGCCCCAGCAGGTCGACAAACTGAAGCTCGCCAACCCCAAGGGATCGCAGATTGCCAAGGGGCTGGATGGTCTGTTCCGCGAAGTGCATGGCGGCGTATTGCCGGATGACCCGCTGGGCCGGGTAACGGGCGGTTCGCTCGAAGGATCGAACGTCAACGCCACGGAAATGCTGGTGCAGATGATCGAGGCCAGCCGCGCATGGGAAACACAGGTCAAGCTGATCGACACCGCGAAACAGATTGATGATGGCGGCGCCAGCCTGATGAAATTGCCCGGCGCCTGAAGACTGAGATAACAAAAGGACTAGACGCATGACCAACGCCGCTCTTCACGTCGCCCGCACCGGACTCGACGCGCAGAACACCAAGATGCAGGTGATCGCGAACAACCTCGCGAACGTGAACACCACCGGCTTCAAGAAGGACCGGGCGAATTTTCAGGCGCTGGCCTATCAGCAGCTCATTGCAGCGGGCGCGGCGTCTGACAGCGAAAACAAGTTCGCGACCGGCCTTTCACTCGGCACCGGTGTCGCCATTGCAGGCACCAGCCGCATCGACACGCAGGGTACGCTGACCTCCACCGGCAGCGCACTCGATCTCGCGATCGAAGGCGGCGGCTATTTCCAGCTACAGCGCAGCGACGGCACAATCGGCTATACCCGCGACGGCAATTTCAGCCGCACTGCGGAAGGCACGCTGGTCAATTCGGACGGTCTGCCGCTCATCCCGCAGATCCAGGTGCCGGATGGAACAACCTCGCTCACCATCGGCAATGACGGCACTGTTTCAGCCACCATTTCCGGCCAGTCGGCTCCGACCAATCTCGGCCAGATCGAGCTGGCAAACTTCGCCAATGCTTCGGGCCTGCAATCGGTCGGTGGCAATGTGCTGATCGAAACGGCGGCGAGCGGCGCACCGCAGGTCGGCATCGCAGGGCTGGATGGCCGCGGCACGATCAAGCAGGGCAGCCTAGAAGGCTCCAACGTCAACATCGTCGAGGAACTGGTCGACATGATCGAGACCCAGCGCGCCTATGAGGTGAACAGCAAGATGATCAAGTCGACCGACGAAATGCTGCAATATGTGAATCAGCAGCTCTGAGGATGATGAATATCATGCGTCACACCCTTGCACTGCTTCTCGCGTCTTCGCTGCTCGCTTCGCCCGCATTCGCTGGCAAGAAGAAGGAGCATCTCGATTACGCGCCGACCTATTCGGAAGCCTACCCCGAAACGACGCCCTCCAATGGCGGCATCTTTCAGGCTGCGAACGGCTATGCCCCGCTCACCAGCGGCGCGCGCGCCTCTATGGTGGGCGACATCATCACCATCCAGCTGGTCGAGAGCACGCAGGCCTCGAAAAGCAACGCCGCCAATATGGGCCGCGACGGCAGCATCGGCCTGACGCCGCCGAGCACCGGGCCTTTGTCCGGCCTTATCAAGTCAACCGATGTCGCCTCAAGCGGCACCCAGACGTTCAAAGGCACCGGCGCTGCGAGTCAGTCCAACAGCCTCAATGGCGAGATCACCGTCACGGTGGCGAAGCTCTTCCCCAACGGCAATATGCTGGTGCGGGGCCAGAAAGCGCTGACCTTGAACCGCGGTGACGAGTTCATCCAGATCGCAGGCATCATCCGCCCGGCGGATATCTCGAACGACAATAAGGTGCTTTCGACCCGCGTCGCGGATGCGCGCATCACCTATTCGGGCAAGGGCGAGATCGCACGCGCCAGCCGCCAGGGCTGGTTGCAGCGCTTCTTCAGCATGTTGAGCCCCTTCTGATGGACAAGACCATAATGACCAAGCTTCGTACCGCCCTTCTCTCCCTGCTCGCCGCATTGACTGCGGTCGCGCCCGCTCATGCCGAGCGGATCAAGGATCTGGGTACGTTTCAGGGCGTGCGCCCCAACCAGCTCACCGGCTACGGCATCGTCGTCGGCCTCGCTGGCACGGGTGATGACAGCCTTGAATATGCCTCTCAAGGCATGAAGGGCGTGATCTCGCGCTTCGGTCTCACGCTGCCGCCGGGTGTTAACCCCTCACTGAAGAATGCGGCAGCGGTAATGGTAACGGCAGAACTGCCAGCCTTTGCCAAGCCAGGCCAGCGGCTCGATGTCACCGTATCGGCGCTCGGCAAGTCCAAGTCGCTGCGCGGTGGCACGCTCGTGATGATGCCGCTGCGCGGTGCGGACGGACAGATCTATGCGATGGCGCAGGGCAATCTCGAAGTCGGCGGCCTTGGCGTCTCCGGCTCTGACGGCAGCCAGGTCTCGGTCAACATTCCGTCAGCCGGACGCATCCCATCAGGCGCGACCGTCGAGCAAGCGGTGGCAACCGGGTTCGACACTGCGCCGAAGCTGGAATTCAACCTTGCAGAAGCGGACCTCACCACGGCGCTGCGCGTCGCGGACGCCGTCAACCTCGCCTTCGGTGACAAGCGCGCCCGCGCTATGGACGCAGTAACGATCCAGATCGATGCCGCGCCCGGCGCCGAAAGTCGCATCATGATGATGGGCCTCATCGAGAACATCACCGTGAAGCCCGCCGATGCGCCGGCCAAGGTGATCGTCAACGCGCGCACCGGCACGGTCGTCATCAACGGCGCGGTACGGATCGCGCCCGCCGCCATTGCCCACGGCAAACTGACCGTCAGCGTGCAGGAAGCCCCCAAGATCGTGCAGCCCGCTCCCTTCTCCAAGGGCGAGACGGCGGTGGAGCCATCCAGCTCGATCCGGATCGAGGAGGACAAGCGGCCGGTAATAGATTTTAAAGGTGGAGCCAATCTTGCCGATATAGTGAAAGGGCTGAACGCAATCGGCGCTTCACCCGCAGACATGGTGGCGATCCTCGAGGCCCTCAAGCAGGCGGGCGCGATGAAAGCCGAACTGGTGGTGATATAATGGATCTGGCCTCGACCACGACTGGAATAGCGCTCAACGCCTCGGCTGCCACTGCGGCCAAGGCGCAGGCTCCGCGCGACCCCGCGCTGGAGAAAGCCGCGAAGGCGTTCGAGGCTATCTTCCTGCGTCAGATGATCGGCGCAATGCGTTCCTCCAGCATGGGCGAAGGCATTTTCGACAGCAGCGCCACCGAGCAATTCCGCGACATGGCAGACGCCAAGACGGCGGACAACATGGCCGAAACCGGCAAGTTCGGCGTGGCGGAGCTGTTGATCCAGCAGTTCGGCGCGCGGGCGACAGCGGCCTCTTCTCTGGCCGCCAAGCCGCAGATAGCCAACGGCAGCGTGCAGACGCCCCTCAGCATCGCGAAGGGTGACGCGCAATGAGCTCATCCGATCTCTTCGTCATCGGCTCGTCGGGCCTGCGCTCCATGCGCGCGCAGATGGGCGCGATCTCGGACAATATCGCCAATGCCAATACGCTGGGCTACAACCGGCGCACGGTGTTGTTGCAGGAATCGTCCGTATCCGCATCGAGCGAACCGCTTTATGTACCGCGCGCCAGCTTCGGCGGGTCTGAAATCGTTGGCGTCAATCGCGCGAACGACCTCTATCTTGATGCGACCGCGCGGCAGACCGGCATGGCTCTGGGCTATGCGAACTCGCGCGTGCGTTGGCTCGCCGACATCGAAACCGCCATCGGCGACGACGCGCTTGGCGTAGGCGGCACGCTCAACACCATGTACGCGTCGATCGACAAGCTCTCGGCCAGCCCCAGCGACACCGCGCTACGCACCAATATGCTCTATTCGATCGAGCAGGTCGTGACCGCGTTTCACAGAAGCTCTGATGGCTTCAATTCTGTGTTGCAGGGCACCTACAACACCGCGCAAGGCGACGTCTCGCTCATCAACGACAGCCTGACCGCGCTGACGCACATCAACGAGGATCTGCTGCGCTCAAAGCAGGGCACGTCAAGCTATGCGCAATTGCTCGACAATCGCGATGCGGAACTCGCCAAGATCACGCAGCGCCTCAATGTCAGCGTCAGCTTCGGTGCGAATGACGATGCGATCCTGACCTACAACGGCACAACCATACTTCAAGGCCAGACGGCCAGCACCTTTGGCGTGACGCAGAACGCCAATGGCACGCTCGCGCTCAATATCGGCGGCACCGCGACGGCTGACCCGACGGATGGAGCGCTCGGCGGAGCCTTCACCAGCGCGACAATCGCCCGCCAACGGCTCGACAGCCTCGATACGCTCGCTGTGCAGTTCGCTGGCGATATGAACACCTGGCACGCACAGGGACTGACAGACGCCAATGTAGCAGGCGGCGCGCTCGTTACGGTCGGCACGACTGCGGCGAGCCTGACGGTTGCGCTCAGCGACATCACCCAGATCGCGGCCAAGACTTCCGATGGCCGGATCAACGGCAACCTGCTCGACATCACCACCACGCGCGGGAGCAGCAGCGTGGAGGCGGGCTGGACCTCGCTCGTCGCCAACCATGCCTCGCTGCTCAACACCACGCAGGCCGAGCAGACCGCCGCCGAGCTGCGCGACCAGAATGCTCGCTCCGCACGCGAACTGGTGAGCGGCGTCGATCTGGACCGGGAAGCGGCCGATCTTATCCGTGTGCAGCAAGCCTATCAGGCCTGTGCGAAAGTCATTCAGGCGGCGAAGGAAATCGCCGACACGATATTGAACCTGGGATAGGGTAAAGAGGTAGAGCAAACATGGTTGCGATCACATATCAGGCAATGACTGACGAAATCCGCCGCCAGCAGCTGCTCGCCCAGAGCATCTCGGCAGATCAGGCGGCGGTATCGAGCAGCAAGCGGATCACCCAGCCCTCGCAGGACCCGCAGGCATGGGTGCAGATTTCAGACATCGGCCGCGCGCAGTCCCAGAACAGCGCATGGGCGGACAATATCTCCTATGCCAACGGGCGTTCGCAGAAGGCGGAAAGCAACCTTGGCGAAATCAATACGCTCTACAGCCGCGCGCGCGAATTGATGGTCCGCGCCTCCACATCGACACTGGATACCGCCGGCAAGGCTGCAGTGATGGCCGAGCTTGACTCGATCCGCAGCAGCGTTTCCGATCTGCTCAATGAGAAGGATTATCAGGGCGTTCCGGTGTTTGACGACACCAACCCGACGATGGTCCCCGTCTCGCGCGGCCTGACGCTGGAGGCGGTCGGCACGCGCCAGAGCATCGAATCCGGTATCACCGTGAACAGTGTCTCTCGCACACTCGATGACATCTTGCTCGAAGCCTATAACGCGGTGAACACCGGCACCCAGACGGCGCTCGACGCCTCGCTTACATCGCTCGACGCAGGCCTCGACCATGTGATCCTGCAACAGTCGATCCAGGGCATTCGTTCGGACCGGCTTGATACGGCCGCAGGGCAGAACAGCAGCATTCAGCTCGATCTCAAGGAACGCCGCTCAACGCTCGAGGACACGGACCTCACGGAAACCATTGCGCGCATCAACGCCAAGCTGCTCTCTCTGGAAGCCGCACAGGCCGCCTTTGCACGGATCAATCGCCAGTCCCTGTTTGATCTGATCGGCTAGGTTATCCGATAAATTTGCAATGAAGGCGCGGCCATAGTGCCGCGCTTTTTTCGGTTTAGGGCCAAGGTAAACAGCAAAATAACCATAGCGCTAAACCATATCTGAAAGCCGCCGTTCTATAGCATGTCAGGCCAGCAAAAGGCGCTGACAGCAAAAGATCTGTTGCACGGGGTAAAGCATGTTCGCCATTATCGGCATTGTCGTCCTTCTCGCCATGGTTTTTGGCGGTTTCATCTTCACCGGTGGCGACATCGGCCCTGTTCTGCACGCCCTGCCCCACGAAATGATCATCATCGGCGGCGCTGCTGCCGGTGCGCTCATCATCGGTAATAGCGGGTCAGACCTGAAGGCGCTGGGCGGCGGCCTAGGCATGGTCTTCAAGGGTCCGAAATACAAGAAGCAGGATTTTCTCGACTGCATCTTCCTTGTGGCGAAGCTGATGAAGATGCTGCGCGTCGAAGGGCCGGTAGCGCTGGAGCCGCATATCGAGGACCCGCATAGCTCTTCCGTATTCAACGAATATCCCAAGCTGGCGAAGGATCATGGCCTTACCAACCTCATCTGCGATACGCTGCGCCTCGTCGTCGTGTCTTCCGGCACGCTCGATCCGCATGCGGTCGAGGAAGTGATGGATAACGGCCTCAAGACGCACCACCACGAAGCGATCCGCCCGGCGGACAATCTGCAAGGCTTGGCAGACGCCCTCCCCGCGCTCGGTATCGTCGCGGCGGTTTTGGGCGTCGTGAAGACGATGGGCTCGATCGATCAGCCGCCTGCCATCCTCGGCGCGATGATCGGCTCGGCGCTCGTCGGTACCTTCCTCGGCGTGTTGCTCGCTTATGGTCTGGTCAACCCGTTTGCCAATCGCTGCCGCGCCGTGATCGAGGCAGACGCCGCGATCTATCATGTGGTGAAGCAGATCATCGTCGCATCGCTCCACGGCCATCCGCAGCCGCTGGTGATCGAAGCCGCGCGCTCCAGCCTCACCCACGCCAACCAGCCCGCCTTCGCCGAGGTGTTTGACGGGATGAGAGGCAAGTAAGCGATGGCCGGGGGCAACAAGCGTGCGGTGAACGAGCCGGAACCACGGCCAATCATCGTCAAGAAAATCATTGTCGACGGGCACGGCGGCCATCATGGCGGCGCGTGGAAGGTCGCCTATGCGGACTTCGTGACCGCTATGATGGCCTTCTTCCTGCTGATGTGGCTGCTGGGTGCGACCACGGAGCAGCAGCGCAAGGGACTGGCCGACTATTTCACGCCTACATTGGTTGAGCTGAAAGAGGGCAGCGCCGGTTCCAACGGTCTGCTCGGCGGCGACAGCATGGAAGGCAAGGAAAATTATCCCACCTCCGGCGGTCAGGGCAATCTCGCGATCACGATCCCCAAGGACACGGGCAATCCAGATAAATCCAAGGAGCGCGCCAAGGCACGTGAGAAGGACTCGACACAGTTCAAGAACGTGAAGGCGCAGATCGAGGCCAAACTCGCCAGCAATCCGGCGATGCGCAAGTTCGCGAAGAACATCAGGTTCACCGAAACGCGCGAAGGGCTGCGCATCGACCTCATCGATCAGGCGGACTTCGCGATGTTCGGCATGGGTACGGACCGGTTGCTGCCACAGGCGCGCGCGCTCGTCGCCGAGGTTGCGAAGGTGATTGCCGGCGTGCCGAACGATGTGATCGTGCGCGGGCATACCGATGGCCTACCCTATTCGAGCGGTCGCAACATGAACAACTGGCTGCTTTCCTCCACGCGCGCCGAAGCGACCCGCAAGGCATTTTCGGAACTGGGCATCCCCAACAACCGCTTTGCCAAGATCGAGGGTGTGGCGGATCGCGACCCCTATGTCGCGGGCGATATCTATGATCCGCGCAACCGCCGCATGTCGGTTATCCTCGCCTGGAGCGCAGGTGCCGCGATGCCGGACGAAGCGGAGATGGATGCGCCTGCACCAGAGGACAAGGCAGCGATTGCCACACGCGACACCCCGAAGTCGGTTGCGAGGCAGCGTATGGATGCGTTCGACATGGGCGGAACCAGCCTGCCCACCGGAGCGGTCATCAGCAATGCAGGGCCATCCGGGATGGCATCAGGCAAAATGGCGGCCAAACACTGATTACAAAAAAGGCCCGCAAATTGCGGGCCTTTCTTCTCATGTTTGGCGTCAACGATCAGGCTACAATACCGCCCGCCGCCAGATAATCGGCAAAGCCGCCCTTGATGACAAGGTTCTGGATATGACCAGCATTGTCGTCGATCACCAGCAGCAGATTGTCAGTGGTGCCGATTTGCGAAGCTGTGACGTTGATGCCTACCGCCGAGTTCAGCGCCTCGACCAGACCATCCCATGTGCCGACCTTGAGCGCGCTGCCATGATTGGTGTCATGCTCGCTGAAAGTGCCCTGCGCAAAGCCTTCAAGCCAGAGAACGTCGCCATCCGCGCCGTCGGCCAGCTCGAGGTCAAGCAGCGTGTCCGTGTCGACGCCATCCTTGATGTCCTGCATGTTAACGTGAAAATTATCCACGCCGCCGCCGCCAAAATAGGAATCATTGCCAGAGCCGCCGAAAAGATCGTCGGCATATTTCCCACCGCGCAGGCTGTCATCGCCAGCACCGCCCTTGAGGATGCTGCCGTCCGCATCAGCGCCGTTGGCGTAAATTACGCCGCCCGCACTGCCATTGGTAACAAGTGTCTTGGTTCCATCCGAAGTTGCCACAACCATGATTGGTCCTTTCTATTCATGAAAAAGTTCAACTGGGCGCGACCGCGTCAAATTCTTATCGGTATTCCGAGTAGCACAACGCGAAACATAGTAAATGGGATATTAGGCGCTATCCGCGACGAAATGATGACATGGATCAAACAGTCGTTTCTACCAGAAAATATATATCGCGATGTGGGTGCGCCCTTGATTTCCATAGATGCTGCCGATTGTCTCTATCGGTCCGCACTGGCTTCGCTTATCACCGCACCATGAGCGCTTCGATGGTCCGGCAATTCGATGTCTTCGCCCAGCTGGTGGCGACGGGCAGTATTACGGCCTGCTCCGAAGCGCTCACTCTTCCTGCCGCGGACGTGATCGACACCATGAGCAGGCTCGAAGACCTGCTCGGCCACCAGATTTTCGCGATTGAAGGCGGCACTGTCGCACTGACTCCGCCGGGACAAAAGATTCTCGCCGCGCTCAACGAGATGGCGCTCGACGATCATGTGCTATGGACCGGGGAGCTGACCGGCGAAGTACGCCCCGATATACCCTTCAAGCAGACAGAGCCGCTTGAAACTGAGGAGCGAGAGCCGGAGACGGTGGCGTTCGAGCCGGTCATCAATGATGGCGTGGTGAGGCCGAAGCATTTCCGGCCGTTGCATGCTACGGAGGATGCGCCATCGCCTGCCGCAGTTGCCCCTGCGCCCACACCCGATCTACAACCAGAAGCCCCGCGCGCGGGCAGCGATGCAGTGCAGATCATAACCCTTGCCTCGCACCCCGCCATCTTCAGCCATTTTCAGGAGGCGCTGCTCGCGTTCGAGGATGCCAGCCCGGATATCGGCATAGAGCTGATGCTGGAGAGCATTGACGAGGATCAGGCTGCGCGCCTGTTTCTGGAGGGCAAGGCTGACATCGCTTATTATTATGCGTTGGCCGAGACGCATCATTTCCCCAGCCGCTATGCGTGGAGCGAACGCATATCGCTATTCGTCGGCGCGGATCATCCGCTTGCGCGAGAGGAAGCGTTGGGCGCGCGCGAGATTTCTACCCTGCCCTGTGTTGCGCTGGGCAAGAACAACCTCGCCCGCGCACTGACGGAAAGCGCGCTGGAGGCGAGCGGCCTTGTCATGCCACCACCCGAGCTGGAGACGGACGATCTCTACCGGATCATGAACATGCTCAAAAACACCGACGCATGCTTCGCCGCCTTCGGGCCGATGGCGCGGGACTTTGGGAAGATGGGCGGCATTGCGCGCCTTGCTTATGCCTCCGGCCTGCCCCAGATTCAGGTGCGGCAGGCGATCCGCCCCGCGCTCGCCGAAGACCCTGCGATCATGGCGCTGGCAGAATTCCTCTTCCGCTGACCGCATAATCCCAACGCTTTGACCGTAACCATAGCACATATTACCGCTATCGCATTTTCCTTAATTGATATGTTATATCATTTATTCTAGAGAGTCGCTCCCAGATACATCCCACTTCCCGGAGCTATCCGTGACTGCAAAAAAATCGATCGCACTGTCGCTTTCACGCATGAGCGCGCTGCCCGCACTGCTTGTGGCACCGACCTTTTGCCGGGCCGAGGAAGCGCCAGCCGACAGCGATCAAGGCTATCACGACAAGACCCCGCAGGACATCGTCGTCACCGCATTGGTCAACCGCAGCCAGCAGGACGCGCTGGGCGGGGTCTCTGTATTAGCGGGTGACAAGCTCGATCGCGACATCCGCACCAGCATCGGTGAAACCCTCTCCCGCCAACCGGGCGTCTCCGCGACCAGCTTCGGCCCCAATGCCTCGCGCCCGATCCTGCGCGGCTTGCAGGGCGAGCGCGTACGCGTGCTGACCGACGGCATCGGCAGCTTCGACGTATCGAACACCTCGGTCGATCATGCGGTGGCGATCAATCCGCTGACCGCAGAGCGGGTCGAGGTAGTGCGCGGCCCGGCGGCCTTGCTCTATGGATCGAGCGCGATTGGCGGCGTGGTGAATGTGGTCGATGCACGCATTCCGCATAAAATCCCCGATGAGGCGGTGCATATCGAGGGCGTTGCTGGCTATGGCAGCGCGGCAGACGAGCGCACGCTTTCGGCCAAGGCAGAGGCTCCGCTCGGCGGCGGATTTGTCGTGCATGTGGACGGGAGCTGGAGCAAGAGCGACGACTTGCGGACGGGCGGATATATCCTCACCCCTGCCCTGCGCGCGCAAGCGCTGGCGAGCGGCGACCCGGCTCTCATTCCACTCGCCACCTTGCGCGGTAAGCTGCCCAACAGCGGCGCGGAAAGTTGGGAAGCTGCGGGCGCGCTCTCTTATGTCGGTACCGGCGGCGACATCGGCGTCTCCTACAATCATATCGACAACCGCTATGGCGTACCGATCCGCTATTCCGTGACGCCCGGCGAGGAGGCCGAGGCTGTCAGCATCCATATGCGGCAGGACCGGGCCGATCTGCGTGCCGAGGTGCATGCGGACGGTGCCTTTGTCGACCGTATTCGCCTGCGCGCTGGCTTCGCGGACTATACTCATGCGGAGATTGCAGAGGACGGGACTATCGGCACGCAATTTTTCGCCAAAGGACTGGAGGCACGGGCCGAGCTGGTGCAGGCGAAACGCGGTGGTTGGGATGGCGTCAGCGGCGTGCAAATCCTCGCACGCGACATGCACATAATCGGCGACGAGAAATTCCTGCCCGCGAGCAGCACGACGCAATTCGGCCTGTTCACGCTGCAATCGCTCACCCTGGGCGCGATGCGGATCGAAGGCGGTGCACGGTTCGAGCACAGCCGGGTCAGCGGCGCAACGGATGCGGACCTCGGCGTCGGCGCGATAACACGCAGTTTTGACGCATTGTCCTTCTCACTAGGCGGCAGCGTGGAAGTAACGACCGGCTGGCGACTGGGCCTGAGCGCGGTGCGCAGCGAACGCGCGCCATCTGCCGAAGAGCTGTTCGCGCGCGGGCCGCATGCCGGCACACAGGCGTTCGAGCTGGGCGACCCGAACTTCGGCAAGGAAAAAAGTTGGGGCTTGGAGGCAAGCCTCAAGGGCGGCGGACCGGGCTATGCGCTCTCGCTCAACGCCTATGCCAACCGGTTCAGCGGCTATATTTATGACAGCGAAGTCGCCGACGCAGTATGCCTCGCTGCGACCGGGCTATCGTCGATAGACTTCCCCTGTTTCCAGAACGCGCAGGGATCGGCGCGCACCTATGGCTTTGAGGCAGAGGGAAGCGTGATGGCCGCGCGCTGGGGAGAAACCAGTCTGACGCTGGATGCCTCAGCGGATTATGTGCATGCAGCCCTCAAGGGGGTAGGCCCTGTGCCGCGCACGCCGCCACTACGCATCCAAGGCGGCGCGGAACTCGCTAACGACCGCTGGACCGCGCGGATCGAGGCCGAGCATGACTTCGCGCAAAACCGGGTCAGTGGGCTGGAAACAACCACACCGGGCTTCACGCTGGTCAACGCCTCGCTGGGCTGGCGGCCGATTGCGGACAACAAGGCAATCAACCTCACCCTTGCTACGAACAATATCTTCGATGTCGTCGCGCGGCGTCACGCGAGCTATATGAAGGATTATGCGCCGCTTTCAGGGCGCGACATCAGGGTGACGGCGCGCTTCGGGTTCTAAACCTTATTGCCGCTTGGCCTGCCGCACCATCGCCCGCAGGATCTGACCTTTACTCTTCGGTTCGCGGCGATCGATACCGAGAAGTTCTCCGGCAGGCATGGTCATGACTACCTGCTCGGCGCGCATATAACCTTGGGCCCATTGCTCGTCATGCTGCTGGGCGAGGCGCATAGACTCTTGCTCAAGCTCGTGCACAATATTGGAGTGCGTGCGCTCTGCCGCCCATTGCGCGGCCCTCAGGCGATGCAGGGCAAAATGATCGGCGATGCGCTCGATCTGCTCCGGCTTGAAACTCACCCCCAAGCTCAAGCCCAGATTATTCGCCGCGATCCGATCGATGCTCCAGATATCCGACTCGCTCATGCCCTGCCCTCCTGTTGCGGAGAGTAAGGCCTAGTGGATGCAGTTTTCAATAGTCTCAGGGTGTTAGAACGGTATCTTCCGGCACAGGCAGAAGATCGGGGTAATCGAGCGTGTAGTGAAGCCCCCGGCTCTCCTTGCGGCGGAGCGCCGAGCGGATGATGAGGCGGGCGACCTCGACAAGGTTGCGCAGCTCGATAAGATCGGGTGTCACGCGGAAATTGCCGTAATATTCATCCACTTCGGACGCGAGCAGATCGATGCGGTGCTTGGCGCGTTCCAGCCGCTTGGTGGTGCGCACAATGCCGACATAATCCCACATGAAGCGGCGGATTTCCTTCCAGTTGTGCTGGACGATGACTTCTTCGTCCGAGTCCGTGACGCGGCTTTCGTCCCATGGCTTGATAGCCGGGGGCGCGGGCAGGTCTTCCCAGTGCGCGCGGATATGCTTCGCCGCCGCCTCGCCGAACACGAAGCATTCGAGGAGACTGTTGGACGCGAGGCGGTTTGCGCCATGAAGTCCGCTCTCGCTCACCTCCCCCGCGGCATAAAGGCCGGGGAGATCCGTGCGCCCATCGAGATCGATGATGACGCCGCCGCAGGTATAATGCTGTGCGGGGACGACCGGGATCGGCTCCTTCGTGATGTCGATGTCGAGATCGAGCAGGCGAGCGTATATCGTCGGGAAATGCTCCTTCACGAACGCCTCGCCCTTGTGGCTGATGTCGAGGTGGACATAATCCAGACCCAGCCGCTTGATCTCGTGGTCTATCGCGCGGGCAACGACATCGCGCGGGGCAAGCTCGCCGCGCTTGTCATGCTTGTCCATGAAGCGCTTGCCGCCATTGGGAACGCCGGGGGGCAATTTCAGCAAGCCGCCCTCGCCGCGCACTGCCTCGGTGATGAGGAAATTCTTGACGTCGAGATTGTAGAGGCAGGTGGGGTGGAACTGGTTCATCTCCATGTTGGAGACGCGGCAGCCCGCGCGCCACGCCATCGCGATGCCATCTCCGGTCGCGCCGCGCGGCGCAGTCGAGAAGAGATAGGCGCGCCCTGCCCCGCCGGTCGCCAATATGGTCGCACGGCCGATGAAGGCATCGACATGCTTGGTCGCGCGGTTGAACGCATAGACGCCCCACACATGCCCATCGCCGGAATATTTCTCGGCATTGCGCGAGGTGATGAGATCGATCGCCACCATATCCGGCGCGAGCGTGATATTGGGGTTGGCGGTGGCGGCCTTGACCAGCGCCTGCTGCACGGCGGCGCCGGTCGCGTCATCGACGTGGACGATGCGGCGGTGGGAATGCCCGCCCTCCTTGGTCAAGTCCCAGCGCCGCCCGAACGCCGCGCCTTCATTGAAAGGCACACCGAGCGCCGCGAGCCGCTCGATCGCGTTGGGCGCTTCCGAAACCACGAACTCCACCGTGGCGCGGTCATTCAATCCCGCGCCGGCGATCATCGTGTCCTCGATATGGCTCTCGAAGCTGTCGCCCGCATCCAGCACCGCCGCGATGCCGCCCTGCGCCCAGTTGGTCGAGCCGCCATCCAATGCGCCCTTGGCGATAACGAGGACGCGCTTGTCCTGCGCCAGCGTCAGCGCCGCCGTCAGCCCCGCCGCACCGGAACCGATGATGATGACGTCATACTGCTTGATCGACATACCCTCTCCACCCGCCTTATCTCAGGCAGCTTCTGCTGTCAGATTGAGGAAGACGTCCTCCAGATCCGGCTCGCGCGTTGCGACATCGACAATGCCGAAGCCGGACGCCTGCACCGCATCGAGCACCTGCCCGGCATTGGCGCGTTCCTTGTTGTAGCTGATCGCAAGGGTGCGTGCTCCTGTCTTCTCCACCTTGTCGAAGCTGGGGTGCGTGGGCAGCGTGGATATGTCCTTGTCCACCGTCACAATCACGATCTTTTCCTGGGCCATATCGACCAACTCGCGCGTCGGCTTGTCCGCGATAAGTTTGCCGTGATTGATAATGGCGATGCGGTCGCAGAGTTGCTCTGCCTCCTCGAGATAGTGCGTGGTGAGGACGATGGTGACGCCCTGAGCGTTCAACTCCCGCACATAATCCCACAGCTGTTGCCGCAGCATGATGTCCACGCCCGCCGTCGGCTCGTCGAGCACAAGGATCGGCGGCGAATGAACCATCGCCTTCGCCACCATCAGCCGTCGCTTCATGCCGCCGGAGAGCGTGCGCGCATAGGCATGGGCCTTGTCCTCCAGATGCACCGCGCGCAGTAGCTCCATCGATTTGCGCTCACCCTTCGGCACACCATAGAAACCCGCCTGATTCTCCAGCGTCTCATAGGGCGTGAAAAACGGATCGAACAAAAGCTCCTGATTGACGATGCCGATGCTGTTCTTCGCATTGCGTGGGTTCGCATCGATGTCGAAGCCCCAGATACGCGCGGCACCCGACGTCTTAGTCACCAACCCGGCAAGGATATTGATCAGCGTAGATTTGCCCGCGCCATTGGGGCCGAGCAGTCCGAAGATGCTGCCGCGGGGGATATTGAGCGTTACGTCATCAAGCGCCTGCTTGCCTCCTGCATAGACCTTCGAGAGGCTGGAGATTTCGATGGCGTTCTGGTTGAAAATTCGCTCGTTCATAGCTGCGTAATAGCGACGATTGGCGCGCGCGCAAACGCGATATTGAACCAATGCATCGCCAATGCTAAGGCGCTCGTCCATGAGCAACCAGCCCGAAATCATCCGCACCGAAAAACACCGTGTCTCCTGCGATGGATCGGGCGACATTCCCGCCGCTCTCGGCCATCCGCGCGTGTTCCTTGAGATTGACGAGAAGGGCTATGCCGAGTGCGGCTATTGCGACCGGCGTTTTGTGCTCGTGAATGGGCCAGCCGACAAGCATTAAGGCTGGCGAAAGCAGCATTAGCGCCTATATCGGTGGCATGACCGATATGACTTCTTCCTACACTGACGCCCGTGGCCTGCTCTATCGCGACGGCATGCTCGATCCCGATGGCGCGAAGCGCGTCACCGCCGCCGCGCTCAAAAATTGTGACGACGGCGAGCTTTATCTGCAATATCGCGCGACAGAGAGCTTCGGCTTCGATGATGGTCGTCTGAAGACCGCCGATTACTCAACCGAGAAGGGCTTCGGCCTGCGCGGCGTATCCGGCGAGATGACCGGCTTTGCCCACGCCAACGAGATCAGCGAGGCGGCGATCAACCGCGCCGCGCAGACCTTGGCGCTGCTTGACCCCGCCAAGCAATCCCCCGCCCCGCCGCCAGCGCGCACCAACCGGCATCTCTATACCGAGGCCAATCCGCTGGAACTGGTGCCGTTCGCTGAGAAGGTAGCATTGTGCGCCAAGATCGACGCCGAGGCGCGCGCGAAAGACCCGCGTGTCTCTCAGGTTTCCGTCAGCCTCGCAGGCTCATGGTCAGTCGTCGACATCGTTCGCGCCGATGGCTTCAGCGCGAGTGATATACGCCCCTTGGTGCGCCTCAACGTCTCGGTCATCATGGAGGACGGCGGCAGGCGCGAAACCGGCGTTCATGGTTGCGGCGGGCGCTATCTCTATGACGGCGTGATGGAGGAAAGCATCTGGCGCCGCGCTATCGACGAGGCGATCAAACAGGCTGAGACCAACCTGCGTTCGGTCGATGCGCCTGCGGGTGAGATGCAGGTATTGCTCGGCTCAGGCTGGTGCGGGGTGCTGCTGCATGAGGCGGTCGGCCATGGGCTTGAGGGCGATTTCAACCGCAAGGGCACGTCCGCCTTCTCTGGCCGCATCGGGCAGCAGGTCGCGGCCAAGGGCGTCACGGTGGTGGACGACGGCTCGATCTTCGAGCGACGCGGTTCGCTCTCGATCGACGATGAGGGCACGCCCACCGGCGAGACGATCCTGATCGAGGACGGCATATTGAAGGGCTATATGCAGGATCGGCTGAACGCCCGCCTGATGGGCGTCGCGCCCACCGGCAATGGCCGCCGCGAGAGCTATGCCCATGCCCCGATGCCGCGCATGACCAACACCTTCATGAAGGGCGGCGAGGACGACCCGGCGGAGCTGCTCTCCCGCGTCAAGGACGGCATTTACGCCAAGAGCTTCGGCGGCGGTCAGGTGGACATCGTATCCGGCAAGTTCGTCTTTTCCTGCACCGAGGCCTATCGCGTGAAGGACGGCAAGATCCTCGACCCGATCAAGGGCGCAACGCTGATCGGCGACGGGCCGGAGACGATGAGCCGCATCGTCGGCATCGGCAATGACATGGCTTTGGACGAAGGCATCGGCATGTGTGGCAAGGCGGGCCAGAGTGTGCCTGCGGGCGTGGGCCAGCCGACGCTGCTGATCGACCGGCTGACGGTCGGCGGCACGGGGAGCTGAAGCGCGAGCCATGAGCGTGCAGCGTTACGATGTGATTATCCTCGGCGGCGGGCTGGTCGGCCTGACGCTGGGCATCGGCCTGTCGCGTCATGGCGTGACCTGCGCGGTGATCGACCCCGCAGAGCCGGAAGCAACGCTGGCCCCGCAATTCGATGGCCGCGTCTCCTCCATATCGAGCGCGAGCTGGAAGCTGTTTCAGGCGATTGGCATTGCGGATCGGCTGGAGGGCAAGGGTTGCCCGATCGAGCGCATCTGGGTGTCTGACGGGCTGCAGCCCGGCACGCTGGATTTCGCGCCGCCACAAGACGACGACACGCCGATGGGCATCATGTTCGAGAACCGCGAGACGCGGATGGCCTTGCGGGACTGTGCGGGGGCGGCCGAAAACTTGACCCTGTTCCAGCCTGACCGCGCGACAAGTGTGGAGCGCGACCTCGATGGCGTACGCATCACATTGGCGAGCGGGCAGCAGTTGGCGGGATCACTCTTGGTTGCCGCAGAGGGACGTGCCAGCCCAACCCGCGAGGCGGCAGGGATCGAGGTCGCGAAATGGCAATATGACCATGTCGCCATCGTCACCGCCTTCCACCATGAGGTGGACCACGCCAATACGGCCTACGAGATTTTCTACCCCGGCGGGCCGTTCGCGCTGTTGCCGATGCAGCCATCTCGTCCTGATCGCTCCCGCTCGGCGGTGGTGTGGACGGTGCCATCCGCGCAGCTCCCCGGCATGATGGCGCTGGGCGAGCGCGGCTTTCTCGCGGAGGCGCAGAAGCGGATCGGTGGTTTTCTAGGCGAGATCAGCCTTGCCGGGCCGCGCTCCTCCTACCCGCTCGGCTATCACCGCGCCGCACGGATCACCGACACGCGCCTCGCGCTGGCGGGCGACGCCGCGCACGGCATCCACCCGATCGCGGGGCAAGGCGTCAACCTCGGCTTCCGCGATGTCGCCGCGCTGATTGAGGTGATCGTGGACGGCATGCGGCTGGGGCTGGAGCCGGGCGACGCGCAGCTTTTGACGCGCTATCAGCGCTGGCGCAGCCTCGATACCTTGAGCGTCACTATCGCGATGGACGGACTCGTACGGCTGTTCGATGTGCCGGGGCGCGTGCCGTCAATGATCCGCCGCGCTGGCCTCGCCGCGGTGCAGAAAATGGGACCGCTGAAAACCCGCTTTATGAACGAGGCGCGCGGTGAGAGCGGCGCGTTGCCGAGGCTGCTGGCCGGGGAGATGGTTTAAGAGCATCTCTTCGCAAAACTGCGGTGCAATATATTGTAATTAAATAATTTTTAAATTTACCTCCAAAACGGATGTTTCCCTTTCAAAAAGGCTGGCTTTAAAAGCACCTGCTTCTATCACCATTCCTCCACGATAGTGATTGGGGGATGGATACGTGTTGAAATATATGTCTTTCTTAACATTGGCGATTGCAACGACTACGGCAAGTGCTCAGACCACTACACCAGCCAGCAACGCACCTGTTGCAGCAACTCCAGCCCTCGAGCCCGCCGTGACAGCGGTCGCCAAGGAAGAAATCAATGGCAACAGCGCCGTTCTGCCCGCAAATACACAGGTGGATGTCACGCTCAACAGCGAGGTCAGCTCCAAGAAGATGAAGCAGGGCGACAAGTTCGCCGTCAGCGTCTCTCACGATGTTATGCTCGGCAACTATGTCATCATCCCCCGCGGCACACGTGGCGAAGGCCATATTTCATACAGGACCGGTAAGGGCGCGTTCGGTAAGTCCGCCAAGATGGAAATCGAGATCAGCAATCTCGACCTTAATGGCCGCTCCATCCCCGTATCAGGCAAATTCCGTCAGGAAGGCCAGGGCAATACCGGCGCAACCGTAGGCACGGCCGTTGCTGTAGGTGTGTTCAGCGCTTTTGTGACGGGGCGCAGCGCCATCTTCGAGCAGGGCAGAGAGTTGCGCGTATTCACAAGGGATTCCTTGCCTGTGACCCTTCCTGCAAAGGCAGAGCCGGTTGCATCGACACCGGTCGTTGCCGCCGCTAGCCAAGCTACATTGGCAAAATAGTTCAACTGCTGGGGGGCTTCGCGCCCCCTTGAAACGCTCTTACGCATACCTAAATCTCCTCTTGTCCGGGCGTATGATACGGCGGACACAACCAGCCGGATGCCATGACGGGTCCGGCGCTTGTTCAACTCGCTCAACAAGAGGAGCACTGACTATGCGTGGATTTGACCTTACCCCCTATCGCCGTTCGACCGTCGGTTTCGACCGCCTGTTCGACCTCATCGAGAACAATGCGCGCGTGGCGCAGGGCGACAATTATCCCCCCTTCAACATCGAACGCCTGAGCGATGACAAATATCGCGTGACGCTCGCCGTCGCCGGTTTCCGCGAGGACGAGCTTGATATCGTCGCGCAGCAGAATCTGCTTCAGGTCGCTGGCCGCAAGGCGGAGCTTGGCAATGACGAGCGGGCGAAGTTCGTGCATGTTGGCATCGCTAACCGCAGCTTCGAGCGCCGCTTCGAGCTCGCAGATTTCGTGCGGGTGGAAAGCGCCAGCCTTGCCGATGGCCTGCTGGTGATCGAACTGGTGCGCGAGGTGCCGGAAGCGATGAAGCCGAAGAAGATCGCTATCAACGGCGGTCAGCTCGTCGAGATCAAGAACGAGAAATCGGCAGCCTAACAGGCCCGAAAATAACGGGGGGCGGTCAATGCCGCCCCCTCATTTCCTCTCCAAACTCTCCGCCAAGGAGCCGCGAAACCGTAAGGGCGACTCGACTTGGCAACGGACATTATCGTCCAATTCCTACAATGCAAGAGCGTGTTTATTGATCCGCTCACGCGAATAGACGGCACCAGCCCTCTCCCCCGCCCAACCTCCCGACAGGGTAAACTATTGGGAGGTTGGGCGGGGGAGAGGGCTGGTGCCGAAAAAATCGACAAGAACTATACCAGCCTGCTCTGCTTCACCGCCGCCGCGATAAACCCGGCGAACAGTGGATGCGGATCGAACGGCTTGGACTTCAATTCCGGGTGGAATTGCACGCCGATGAACCATGGGTGATCCGGCCGCTCGACAATCTCAGGGAGTTGCCCATCGGGTGACATACCAGAGAAGATCAACCCGCCCTTTTCCAGCGGATCGCGATACGAGGCGTTCACCTCGTAGCGATGACGGTGGCGCTCACTGATCTCGCTCGTACCATAGATGCCGGAGACGACACTGTTTCCGGTGAGCTTTGCCGGGTAAGCCCCGAGCCGCATCGTGCCGCCGAGATCAGTCTCTGCGCTGCGCTGTTGCAAGCCTTCCTTGCTCATCCACTCGGTGATGAGGCCGACGACCGGCTCGGACGTCTCGCCGAATTCGGTGGTGGAGGCCGCCGCAATCCCAGCCGTGTTGCGCGCGCCCTCGATGCAGGCCATCTGCATGCCGAGGCAGATGCCGAAGAATGGTACGCCACGCTCGCGCGCGAAACGCACGGAGGCGATCTTGCCTTCACTGCCCCGCACACCGAAACCGCCGGGGACAAGAATGCCATGCATCGGCTCAAGCTGCGCGGCGATGTCGCTATCCGGCTGCTCGAATAATTCGGCGTCGATCCAACGGATATGCACCTTCACCCGGTTGGCGAGGCCGCCATGCACCAGCGCCTCGTGCAGCGATTTATAGGCATCCGGCAGTCCGACATATTTGCCGACGACGCCGATCGTGACTTCGCCCTCCGGGTTCGCATAGCGATCCATGATGTCATGCCAGCGGGAGAGTTCCGGTTGCGGCGCATCCTCGATACCGAAGGCGCGGAGCACTTCCGCATCCAGCCCCTCGGCATGATATTGGGTGGGCACAGAGTAGATACTCGGCGCATCGAGCGCAGGAATCACGGCTTCCGGGCGCACATTGCAGAAAAGCGCGATCTTGGCGCGCTCGCTTGGCGGCAACGGCTGCTCGCATCGGCAGAGGAGAATATCCGGCTGAATGCCGAGCGAGGTCAGCTCGCGCACGCTGTGCTGGGTCGGCTTGGTCTTGAGTTCCCCCGCCGCCGCAATGAACGGCACGAGGGTAACATGCACGAAGATCGACTGGCCGCGGCCCAAATCGTTATGAAGCTGGCGGATCGCCTCCATGAACGGCAGGCTCTCGATATCGCCAACTGTGCCGCCGATCTCGCACAGCACGAAATCGAGGTCATCGGTATCGGCCAGCGCGAACGCCTTGATCTCGTCCGTCACATGCGGGATCACCTGCACCGTCGCGCCGAGGTAATCGCCACGCCGCTCTTTAGTGATGATCGTCTGGTAGATACGGCCCTGCGTCACATTGTCCGACTGGCGCGCGGAAACGCCGGTGAAGCGCTCATAATGGCCGAGGTCGAGGTCTGTCTCGGCGCCGTCGTCCGTCACATAGACTTCGCCATGCTGATAGGGTGACATGGTGCCGGGATCGACATTGAGATAAGGATCGAACTTGCGAATACGCACGCGATATCCACGCGCCTGCAGCAGCGCTGCAAGGGATGCGGCCATGAGGCCTTTGCCGAGCGAGGAGACCACGCCGCCGGTGATGAATATATACCGCGCCATGGGAGTGGAGGCTTAACCTTGTTTCATGAGGAAGGGCAAGCGTGCGAATCCGCACGCCTGAAAATATTTTTCGAAGACTACTGAAAAGCGGCGTTATTGCGCGAGCGGAACAGACCCGTTCGAGGCGCCGCCGACGCTCTGCGCCGCGCCGGAGAGGCCATCGCCACTGGCAGGTGCAGCCGGTTGCGCCGGAACTGCATCGGTCGCCTGTTTGGCGAGCGAGGTGTCGATCTGTGACGGTGCACGCTTGACCGACGCCATGACCGCAAGAACGATGCTCAGAGAAACGAAGATCGTTGCGAGGATCGTGGTCGAGCGGGTGAGGAAATCCGCCGCGCCGCGTGCCGACATAAAGCCAGATGGGCTGCCGCCCATGCCGAGGCCGCCGCCCTCGGAGCGCTGCATCAGGATAACGGTGACTAGGCAGGCGGCAATGATCGCCTGCACCACGAGAAGGAATGTGAACATGAAACTCTATCCGTTATCCTGAAACTGTTAGCCGCCCTTAGCGGGGATGGGCGCGTTTCTCAAGCCGCCGCCGCGATAACCGGGCCGAATTTCGCCGCCGTGAGGCTTGCGCCGCCGACGAGGCCGCCGTCAACATCTTCCAGCGCAAAGATTTCGGAAGCGTTCTCGGCATTGACCGAGCCGCCATAGAGGATACGCATTCCGGCGGCGACTTCCGCGCCTGCCAACTCAGCAAGCTTGCCACGGATGCCGCCGTGCATCTCTGCGATCTGCTCCATTGTCGGGATGCGACCGGTGCCGATCGCCCAGATTGGTTCATAGGCGATCGAAAGCCAATCGGCAGATGCACTTTCCGGGAGCGAATCGGCAAGTTGTGCGAGCACGAAAGGCAGCGCCTGGCCCGCATCTCGCGTTTCAAGGCTCTCGCCGAGGCAGAGAATGACCTTCAGCCCCTCGCCCTTTGCAGCCAGTGCTTTGGCCGCGACATCGGCGCTTGTCTCATGCTGATCGGTGCGGCGTTCGCTATGACCGACAATCACCTGAGCTGCTCCAGCTTCCTTCAGCATCGCAGCGGAGAGGCAGCCGGTGTGCGCGCCGTTCGCCTTCTGGTGGCAATCCTGCGCGCCGATGAACGCCGCTCCAGCCTTATCACATGCCGCCGCGATAAGGGTGGCGGGTACGCACAGGCCCACCTCGACGGCCGGATGCGCGGCGGCCTCGGCGCCAATCGCCTCCACATCGGAAAGCTGTGCCTTCAGGCCGTTCATCTTCCAGTTTCCGACCACCAGCATCCTGCGGCTCATAGTTCCTCCTCGCTTCCTGTTGATCCGAAACGCGACGCTTCGCTGACGTTTCGGATGGGCCGCACCAGCCCGCTCCCCCTCCCAACCTCCCATAGATTACCCTGTCGGGAGGTTGGGAGGGGGAGCGGGCTGGAACCGCACCAATCAAACCTCGCGCTTAGCGCTTCGGCACTCAAAGTCCAGTCCCCGCTTGTCGAGCCGCGCCTGTGGCCCTAAAGCGGCACAGAATTTTTTAGGCGCACCGCACGGTGGCCTAGTGACAGGATGAATTATGATCGGTTTCATGAGGCGCATTATCGGATCGAAATTCGGTGCGCTGTTCGCACTGGCGTTTCTGGCGATGATCGCCTTCGCCTTTGTCGCGGGGGATCTCACCAACAGCAGTAAATATAGCAGCTTCGCACATTTCGGCGGCAGCACGTCTACAAAGATCGGCAGCCAGTCCTTGGCGGATACCGAGGTGCAATCCCGCGTGCAGCGTGTGTTCGAGCAGCAGCGCCGTGAAAATCCCGGCATGAAGATCGACGATTTCCTCGGCCTCGGCGCGGTGGATGGCATTTACAACCAGCTCGTCACCGCGCTTTCGCTGGAGGAATTCGCGCACCGCCAAGGCGTCTATGTCAGCAAGCGCATGGTGGATGCAGAGATAGCGAACATCCCAGCTTTTCATGACGCCACCGGCAAGTTCAGCCAGAGCGCGTTCACCTCCTTGCTCAAGAGCCAGGGCATCGGTGAGGATGCGCTGCGCAAGGACATCGCCCAGCAGCTTTCCGGGCGGATTATCGCCGCGCCCGCGACTTTTGGCACAAGGTTGAGCGATACAGCCGTGCTTCCCTATGCCTCTCTGTTGCTTGAGGCGCGTGAGGGGATGATCGCGGCGATACCATCCACTGCATTCAGGCCGACCACGCCGCCGAGCGAGGCGGAGATCGCCGCTTTCTACAAAAAGAACGCCAGCCGCTACACGATCCCCGAGCGCCGTTCGATGCGTTACGCGATTGTCGACGCGAGCCGCTTTGACGCCGCCGCAACCCCGACCGAGGGCGAGATTGCGTCTTTTTATGGTGCCCATAAGGCGGATTATGCGGCCAAGGAAACGCGCGACATCGCGCAGCTGATCCTGCCGACCGAGAGCGCGGCTAAGGCCGCCGCGTCTGCCGGATCGCTCGCCGCCGCAGCCAAGGCCAATGGACTTGAGACAGCCTCTTTCAAGGCGATGTCGAAGGCGGATTTCGCCAAGGCCACCTCTGCCGCTGCTGCCGAGGCTGCTTTCGCCGCTCCGCAGGGCAAGATTGCCGGGCCGGTGAAGACGGCGCTCGGCTGGGCGCTTATCCAGACCGACGCTATCCAGAAGATTGCGGAAAAACCGCTCACGTCCGTCCGTCCGCAGATTGTTGAGTCGCTCAAGGCCCAGAAGCGCAGCAGCCTGATCGGTGATTTCATCGCCAAGCTGGAAGATACCATCGCCAACGGCACCACTTTTGACGAGGTGGTGAAGGATAATGGCCTCGCGGTAGAAACCACGCCTGCGCTGCTTTCGACCGGGCAGAATGTCGACGACCCGGCCTATAAGCCTACCGCCGATATCGCGCCGCTGGTGAAGGCCGGGTTCGGGATGGAGCAGGATGACGATCCGCAGTTCGTGCCGGTCGTTCCGGGCGCGCGCTATGCGCTGGTGCGGGTGGGCGATGTGGTTGCCGCCGCTCCGCCGCCGCTCAATGACAAGGTGAAGCCGATCGTTGTTCAGCAATATCTGCTCGCGCAGGGTTTGATTAAGGCGCAGACGCTTGCTGCGAAGTTGCAGGGCGAGATCGCCAAGGGCACGCCGATGGACAAGGCACTCGCCAGTGCTGGCGTTGCACTGCCGCCCGCGCAGAAGATCGCTGCGCGCCGCGCCGACCTGCTGCGGCAGGATCAGCGCCCGCCCGCGCAGATTTCGATGCTGTTCGCGATGACGCAGGGCAATGTCAGGAGCATTGCCATCCCCAATGATCAGGGCGTATTCCTGGTGCAGCTCACTGCCGTGCAGCAGGGCGATGCCGCCAAGGTGCCGGGGCTGGTTGACAAGGTACGGGCTGATCTTTCCGGCCTCATAGGTAATGAATATGCCGACCAGTTCGCCCGCGCGGTAGAGCGTGATCTTGGCGTCGAGCGCAACCCGGCGACGGTGGCGAATGTGACGAAGGCGCTACGCGACGCCAATGGCGGATCGGCGCAGAAGTAAGATACAAATGGGTACGACCGCTTCCGCCTCGATGGATGATATTCGCGCAACCTTGTCCGCGGGACGATCCGCGCTGCTGTGGCGCAAGCTGATCGCGGATACGGAAACGCCGATCTCCGCCGCACTGAAGCTGATGCAGGCCGAGCGCGGCGATTTTCTGCTCGAGTCGGTAGAAGGCGGTGCGGTGCGCGGGCGCTACAGCCTGCTGGGGCTGGACCCTGACCTTGTGTTTCGCGCCGAGGGCGACAATGCGGAGATCAACCGCCAGTGGACGACCGACAGGGGTGCGTTTTCGCCTTTACCGGGCGGCGCAATGGCGTCGCTGCGCGCTCTGGTGCAGGAATGCCGCGCCGATATGGACCCCGCCCTGCCGCCCGCCCTCGCCTGCCTTGTGGGCCATTTCGGCTATGAAACGATCGGGCTGGTAGAGAAGCTCCCCCGCCCCGCGCCCAATCCGCTCGAACTGCCGGACATGCTGTTCGTGCGCCCGTCGGTGATCCTGATCTTTGACCGGCTGGAGGATGCGCTGTTCCTAGTTGCGCCGATCTGGGCCGGGAGCTTTTCGGATGCGGAGCGCGCCATCGAGGCGGCATCTGAGCGGCTTGACACCACCGCCGCGCGACTGGCCGGGCCGGTTCCTGCCACGCCGCAGATCGATACGCCGGATGACGTCAGCTTCGCGCCGGTGCTTCCAGAGGGCAAATATCGCGAAATGGTGCTCGCTGCGCAGGACTATATTGTCGCTGGGGACATATTTCAGGTGGTGCTGGCGCAGCGCTTTACCGCACCGTTCCCGCTGCCGCCACTGGCGCTGTATCGCGCATTGAGGCGGATAAATCCCTCCCCCTTTCTCTATTGCCTCGACATGCCCGGCTTTGCGCTCATCGGCTCCAGCCCGGAGATATTGGTCCGCGTGCGGGATGGCGAGGTGACGATCCGGCCGATTGCAGGCACCCGCCCGCGCGGCAAATCCGTCACCGAAGACGCCGCCAACAAGGCGAGCCTGCTCGATGACCCCAAGGAGCGCGCCGAGCATCTGATGCTGCTCGATCTTGGCCGCAACGATGTGGGGCGCGTGGCGGCAGCTGGGACAGTGCAGGTGACGGACAGCTACACTGTCGAATTCTACAGCCATGTGATGCACATTGTTTCAAACGTTGTGGGCCGTCTCGCACCGGAGAAGGACGCACTTGACGCCTTATTCGCGGGTTTCCCGGCAGGCACCGTCAGCGGCGCACCCAAGGTCCGCGCCTGCGAGATCATCGCCGAGTTGGAGCCGGAAACGCGCGGCGCTTATGCAGGCGGCGTCGGCTATTTCGCGCCCGATGGCAATATGGACAGCTGCATCGTGCTGCGTACTGCCGTCTTGAAGGATGGCGTGATGCACGCGCAGGCGGGCGCAGGCATTGTCGCCGACTCGACGCCCGAATATGAGCAGCGCGAGTGCGAGGCGAAAGCGGGCGCATTGATGGCCGCCGCGAAGGAAGCGGTGCGCCTTAGCCGCGACGCGGGATATGGGCAATGAGGGCGCGAACACAATAATCCATTGACGGGAGAGCGATGATGCAGCTTGTTGATGACATGATCGCGACTACGCCCCTCTGGCTTCTCCGCCCTGTGCTCCTCATCCTGTTCATGCTGTGCTGCTTTCTGGGCGCGCGACTGCGCACCCGGTTCGCGAATGCGCGGGACGATCATTCGCCGGACAGTTACATCCTCTCAGCTGTGCTGGGCCTGCTCGGCCTGATGATCGCCTTCACCTTCTCGATGGCGCTCAATCGTTATGACGACCGGCGCGAGATGGTGATCAGCGAGGCCAACGCGATCGGCACGACATGGCTGCGCGCCGGGCTGATCGAGGGCGATGCAGGCAAGGCGCTTCAAAATTCCATAGCGGCATACGCAAAACTGCGCTCTCACTTGCCTGTTGCCGGTGAAACCGACGCGGTGGAACGGTATACCGGCGAGGTGCAGCGCAAATTATGGGATCAGATGCAGCTCTCGCTGGGCGCGACGCCACCACCCATAGCCACCACGCTCATCAACGCGATGAACGACATGTTCGACATCGCCGCCACGCGCAAGGCGGAGCGCGAGGCGCAAATCCCCGTGCTCGTGGTCGATGTCGTACTGCTCTATGCGCTGCTCTCGGCTGGTATTGTCGGTTATGTGCTGGGGGCGAGCGAACCCAAGCATCGCGGCGTAACCTTCATCCTGTTCGTGCTGCTGACGCTGTCGCTATCGCTGATCCTTGATCTCGACCGGCCTTGGCGCGGCGGCATCACCATATCGCAACAGCCGATGATCGATCTTGTCGAGGGCATTGGCCCGCAGACCTGACCCCGCGAGATTCCCATTGGCGGCGTCCCCTCGCGGCCCTATAGGCGCACCCATGATATTGGTAATCGACAATTATGACAGCTTTACGTGGAACCTTGTCCATTATCTGATGGAGCTGGGAGCCGAGGTTGAGGTCGTACGCAATGACGCGATGAGCGCGGGGCAGGCGATCAGCTCCGGCGCGGAGGCGTTCCTGCTGTCGCCCGGCCCCTGTACGCCCAATGAAGCCGGGATCAGCCTCGATCTCGTCGGCGCCTGCGCGGATGCGGGCAAGCCGTTGCTCGGCGTATGCCTCGGCCACCAGTCGATCGGGCAATATTTCGGCGGCAAGGTGGTGCGCGGCGGTCTGATGCACGGCAAGACATCACCCGTGCGCCATGACGGCACTGGATTGTTCGAGGGCATCCCCTCGCCCTTCACAGCGACGCGCTATCACTCGCTCATCGTCGAGGATATACCGGCGAGCCTCATCGTCAACGCCACCGCAGACGATGGCTCGGTCATGGGTTTTCGACATGAGAGCCTGCCGATCCACAGCGTCCAGTTCCACCCCGAAAGCATCGCCACCGAATATGGGCATGAGATGCTGGCGAACTTCATGGCGCTAGCGGGGCTCACCGTGAAGGAGCGGGCGTGATCATCATGTCCGTATTTCCAGACCCCACCCGGCCGATGAGCTTTGACGAGGCGCGCACCGCCTTTGGCGCAATGCTGGATGGCGCAGGCACGGACGAAGAGATTACGGCTTTTCTCACCGGCCTCACTGAGCGCGGCGAGGGTGCGGATGAAATTGCCGGCGCGGCGCTTGCCATGCGGGAGCGGATGATCCGCGTGACTGCGCCTGAAAACGCCATTGACGTATGCGGCACCGGTGGCGATGGGCAACATACGCTCAATGTCTCCACCGCAGTGGCACTGGTTGTCGCCGCCTGCGGCGTGCCGGTTGCGAAACATGGCAACCGTGCGGCGTCATCAAAAGCTGGCGGCGCGGATACGCTGGAGGCGCTGGGGGTGAACCTCAATATCGCGCCTGAAGTGGCCGAGGCGCAGCTCGCCGATCTGGGCATATGTTTCTTGTTCGCGCAGAACCATCACCCGGCCTTGAAGCGCATCGCCCCCATTCGCAAAGCGATCGGCAGACGGACGATCTTCAATCTGCTTGGTCCCCTCGCCAACCCGGCGGGCGTGAAGCGGCAGTTGCTCGGCATCGCACGTCCCGATTATGCCCCCATCTACGCCGAGGCTATGGCTAGGCTGGGCACCGAGCATGCGATGATCGTCTCCGGCGACGAAGGACTGGATGAACTCTCTATCGCGGGTGGCAATGTGGTGGCGGATATCGATGCCGCCTCCAGAATTACGATACGCGGCATTACCCCGCAGGATGCCGGGCTACCCAGCCACTCGCTCGACGAAATGCGCGGCGGCGATGCGGCGTTCAATGCGGTGGCCTTGAGGCAGTTGCTTCAGGGTGAGCATAGCGCCTATCGGGATGCAGTGCTCTTCAACGCTGCAGCCGCGCTGATGGTTGCGGGCGAGGCTGGGAGCTTGCAGGAAGGCGTTGAGGAAGCAGCGGAAGCCATCGACAAGGGGCTTGCCAATGCGCTGCTGAATTGCTGGATAGCTTGGAAATGACCAACAAGCTCATCGAAATCTGCAACACCAAATATGCCGAGGTGGCGGAGCGCAAGGCGGCGACCTCGCTCTCCGCGTTGCAGGAGCGCGCCGCCGGACAGACGCCGCCACGCGGGTTCAAGCGTGCGCTTGATAATGCCGCGCAATCGGGCTTCGGCCTCATTGCAGAAATCAAGAAAGCATCGCCCTCCAAGGGATTGATCCGCGCGGATTTCGATCCGCCCGCGCATGCCAAGGCCTATGAGGCAGGCGGCGCGGCGTGCCTCTCCGTGCTGACCGATGCGCCCTATTTTCAGGGCCATGAGGAGTATCTCATCGCCGCCCGCGCGGCTTGCAATCTCCCCATACTGCGCAAGGATTTCATGGTCGATCCGTGGCAGGTCTTGGAAGCCCGCTCGATCGGTGCGGACGCGATCCTCATCATCGTCGCAGCTTTGGAAGATATGCAGATGGCGGAGATTGAGGATGCCGCGTTGGGCCTCGGCATGGATGTGCTGATCGAGGTGCACGACGCGCACGAGATGGAGCGCGCCGCCCGCCTCCGTTCGCGCCTCATCGGCGTCAACAACCGTGACTTGCGCGATTTCACGGTCGATTTCGCGCGCACTTATGAGCTGATTTCCCATGCGCCTGAAGGCTGTACCTTCGTCGCGGAAAGCGGCATTATGAGCCATGAGGACTTGATGGAAATGGCCGCGCATGATGTCCGCTGCTTCCTCGTTGGCGAGGCGCTGATGCGGCAGGCTGATGTAGAAAGCGCCACTCGCGCGCTGCTGAGTGGGGCTGCATGATGGGCCGCAAGCTCACCCATCTCGATGAAGCGGGCGCGGCGCATATGGTCGATGTATCCGGCAAGGGCGATACCGCGCGGCAGGCGGTGGCATGCGGCCGGATCGACATGAGCCTTGAGGCCGCGACCGCAATCCTCGAAGGCAGCGCGAAGAAGGGCGATGTGCTCGCCGTCGCGCGGGTCGCGGGGATCATGGCGGCGAAGAAGACATCCGAGCTAATCCCGCTTTGCCACCCGCTGATGCTCTCCAAGGTAACGCTCGATCTGGCGGCTGATCCGGCCGGCGTCAGCGCCATCGCGACCGTGCGCACCACCGGACAGACCGGCGTAGAGATGGAGGCACTGACCGCTGTATCCGTCGCGCTATTGACCGTCTATGATATGGCAAAGGCGCTCGACAAGGGCATGATAATACGCGAAATTCGTCTATTGGAGAAGACGGGCGGCAAGTCTGGCGACTGGCGCGCCGAGACAGCATGACCCTCCTCCCCGTCTCCGAAGCACAAGTCCGTTTGCTTGACAGGACGGCAGTACTCGAAGACGAGCCAGTTGGGATAGCGAAAGCCGTAAACCGCTGGACCACCCGCGACATCCGCGCGAAGCGCACGCAGCCCGCCGTCGATCTATCGGCGATGGATGGATATGCCGTGCGCCATGCCGATATGCCGGGGCCGTGGCGCATTGTGGGGGAGAGTGCAGCAGGCGGTGGCTATGCGCTTACTGTGCAATCCGGCGAGGCGGTGCGGATTTATACCGGCGCCACGGTGCCTGATGGTGCGGACACGGTCGTCATCCAGGAAGATGTGTCGCGGGAGGGCGATACGCTCACATATGCTGACGAAGAGTCGACGCCGAAGGGCAGGAATATAAGGCGCGCCGGTTCCGATTTCTCGGAAGGGCAGGTCCTCATTCCGGCAGGAACCAGATTGACCGCGCGCCACATCGCGCTGGCGACGCTGGCAGGCCATAGCGAGATCGCACTGACCCGCCGCCCGCGCATCGCGATCCTCTCGACTGGATCAGAACTGGTGCGGCCCGGCCAAGCCACCGGCCCCAGCCAAATCCCTGCCTCCAATGGCGCTATGCTGTCCGCCATGCTCGCACACTTGCCCTGCGCCGTAACGGACCTTGGCATCATAAAGGATGATCTGGGTGCGTTGACCGACGCGCTGGCATCCGTTGCAAACCACGATCTCATCATCAGCACCGGCGGCGCATCGGTCGGCGATCATGATCTGGTGAAACCCGCGCTGGACGCGGCAGGAGGCAACATCGACTTCTGGAAAATCCGCATGCGGCCCGGCAAGCCGCTCATCGCGGGCAAGCTGGGCAATGCGCTGTTCCTTGGCCTGCCCGGCAATCCGGTGTCCGCCTATGTGACGGCGACTTTGTTCATGATGCCGCTGGTACGAAAAATGCTCGGCTGCTCTGCGCCCTTGCCCGCCACTTGCATGGCGAAAATCGGTACAGATATGCCTGCCGTGGGCGGACGGGATGATTATGTGCGCTCGGTGCTGGAAGGTGGCATGGCACGCCCGGTCGTCTCTCAGGATAGCGCCGCGACCTACGCCCTTTCCCTCGCCAACTGCCTGATCCGGCGTGCGGCGGGAAGTCCGGCTGCGCAAGCTGGCGAAGCAGCGGAAGTCGTTCTGCTAGATACTTGACTTGTTCCCGGTTGGTTCCTATACGTTCCTTGTTCGTTCTGAAACGAGGCGTATATGCTCACGGCTAAACAACAGGAACTGCTGATTTTCATCCAGCGCAGGCTTGAGGAAGGCGGGGTATCCCCCTCTTTCGACGAGATGAAGGATGCGCTTGATTTGAAGTCCAAATCCGGCATTCACCGTCTGATCAGTGCATTGGAGGAACGCGGTTTCATCCGGCGTCTGCCCAATCGCGCCCGCGCACTCGAAGTGCTGAAAATGCCTGACGGGGTGAGCAAGGTTGCTCCGAAGCCGGCCATATTGAACCCTGCACCGGCTGCTCCTCCGCGCCAGATCCCCATCGCCGCCAACGATGTAATCGAAATTCCGTTGCATGGCCGCATCGCCGCCGGTGTGCCGATCGAGGCAATGGAGAGCGACCGGATGCTCCCCGTGCCTGCCGCGTTACTCGGCTCTGGCGAGCATTATGCGCTCGAGGTTTCCGGCGACTCGATGATCGAGGCGGGTATTCTCGATGGCGACTATGCGCTCATCCAACGCACGCAGGTGGCGCGTGAGGGACAGATCGTCGTCGCGCTCGTCAACAACGAGGAAGCGACGCTTAAATATTTCCGCCGTGAGGGGCCGCGCGTGCGGCTGGACCCGGCGAACCCCGCCTATGAGCCGCAGATTTATGACGCGCATCAGGTGCAAGTGCAGGGCAAGCTGGCAGGGCTACTGCGGCGGTATAACTGAGGCATAGCGCCGCCCCTATGATCATGCGTTGGCGATCATAGCTTAGGGAAATCCCGGCGCGACCGTTGCAGAGAGTGGAACGGGAATCCAAGGATGCTTGTCCCCCTCTCTAAACACACTCTCCCATCGCCTGCTATCGAGATAGACCGCGACGCCGCCGGTTTCTCGCAGCCGCGCGCGGTCGAGCTTCAGCCAGCGGGGCGTGCAGGCCGCGGGTAAGCGCCGGTCGCTCACCATGATGTCGGTTCGCGCGCACAAGGTGGTGAGCGCGCCCCAAGGGATGCGCACATTCGTGCGGGTAGCGGCGACCAGCCAGTCCCGTTCCCTGCCCTTCACGAGTACTGAGCACATATCGCGGCTGCATCGGGCATTGGGGATATCCGCAAGCGAAAAGGGCGAGGCGGAGTCATCGAATGCCGAACTTTCTCCCGCCGATTTAGCCAGCGCATCGCGCACATAATCCCCCGCCCGTCCGCGCAACAGCGCATAAGAGCCATTCGGTTGCCTCACCGCCATATGCCTCCCATCACCTGTCACCAGCAGATCCGGCACCGGAGCGAGGGCCATCATGATCGCGCCAACGATGACCGGCGCAAACCCCACATAGCGCGCCTGCGTCCGCCACAGGACCAGCCATAAGCCGCCTAGCAGGATCAGCACCATCGGCGCCGACCCGAAATGCGGCAGCCCCCAAACCGCGAATGGCGAGGACGATACCCCATGCGCGACAGCGAGCAGCAGAGACAAAGCCTTGCCCGCGACCCACCATAATGGCGCACCAACCCCTACCAGATCGAGAAGCAGTGCCGCGGCCTCGGCAGGCATGATAACAAAAGTGGTGAGTGGAATGGCGATAAGGTTGGCGAACGCGCCCAGCAGCCCCGCCTGATGAAAATGCGTCAGGGCAATCGGCATCAGGGCCAGCTCGATCGCCAGACCGGTCACGAAAACCGCGCCGAGGTTGCGCAAGAGTCGATAAAGCACAGCTTCCTCGCGCGCATGAAAGCGCTCGCGAAACCAGCGCGTTTCCGCCAGCGCGACGATGACGATCACTGCCACAAAGCTCATCTGGAAGCTCGGCCCCACAAGCTCTTCCGGCCAGAAGACAAGGACTACCAGAGCACCGACCGCGACCAGACGCATGCTGATCGCCTCGCGCCCCAACGCCAGCCCGCCCAGAACCAGCAGCGCGGCGATACAGGAGCGCACCGTCGGCACCTGCGCGCCCGTAAACAGCGTATATCCGATACCCGCCGCAGCGCCCGCTCCCGCAGCGATCAGCATTAACGGCAGCCTGAGCGCGAGCGTGGGACTGAGCGCGAGCAGGCGATAGACCAGAAAAAATACGCCTGCGATCAGGGCAGACACATGAAGTCCGCTGATCGAGAGCAAATGGCTCAAACCGCTGCGGCGCATCGCGGTGTTGTCTTCCAGACCGATCGCGCCCGTATCGCCCGTCGCCAAGGCAGCGGCTATACCGCCCTCACCTCCCGGCAATTTCTCGCGGATATGGCGGGACAGGCTAGCCCGCATCTCTGCCATGCCCGATGGGGCAGCGGCACGAACAAGTGTGATCGGCGGCAGCGCCCTGCCGGTGGCACCAATGCCATCGAAATAGGCGTGCCGGGCAAAGTCGTAGGCTCCCGGAACGCTAGGCGGCGGCGGAGGCATCAGGCGCGCCCTCACTGTAACGATAGCGCCCGCACCCATCACGCCACCACTCGGCATGTCCTTATCCGCCACATTGAGCCGCACCCGCTCTGGCAAAGCATCATGCCCCAGTGCGGAAGGGCTCAGCATAAGACGCGTGCGGCCAAGCGCCGGTTGCGGCTCCACGCCGATCACTTCGGCGGTGAACGCAGCGTAAATAGTGCGCTGCAAAGGCGGCTGACCGATCAGGAGAGCCTTCATCCAGACCAGGGCGCATCCAGCAGCCATCAGCAGGCACGCGCCCAGGATCATCGCGCGCATGCGCTCTCCAACAGGGACAAGATGGGTCGCAACCGCCGCGCCGCAGCACAGCGCTATCCAGCCTAGCCAGAAGGGCGGACTGGCAAGAGCAAACCATGCCATTATGCCCAGCCCCAGCGTTACAGGAGCCCAGAGACCAATCCGCTCGCGTTCGGCCTCTGCCCATGCTTCCAGTTTTGGCACAAGCAGGCGGATCGGGAAAATACGGTGCACTGCAACATCAGTTTGTAGTAAGGATGAAGCCATGCTAGTGCCGCCAGATTCTCAAGGCAGGTCGTTCTGCCGCACTGTGTATGAAGCTGTATAGTCGGAGAAAAGCCGAGTGAACGCAACCGGCGAAAAAATACCTGTTGTTACGCGGTTTGCGCCCTCGCCAACCGGCTATCTGCATATTGGCGGAGCGCGCACCGCCCTGTTCAACTGGCTTTTCGCACGGCATCACGGCGGCAAATATCTGCTGCGGATCGAGGATACGGACCGTGCCCGCTCGACCGACGCCGCGATTGATGCAATCCTCGATGGCCTCGACTGGCTTGGCCTTACGAGCGATGAACCGCCGGTTTATCAGTTTTCCCGCGCCGAGCGCCATGCAGAGGTAGCGCGCCAGATGCTCGATGCGGGCCATGCCTATAAATGCTTCGCGACGCCGGAAGAACTGGCCGAGCTGCGCGAGCAGCAGCGCGCAGCCAAGCAGCCGATGCGCTACGATGGCCGCTGGCGCGATCGTGACGCATCAGAGGGTGGCGACAAACCGTTCGTCATCCGCCTGAAGGCGCCGCGCGAGGGCGAGAGCGTGATCGAGGACGCAGTGCAGGGCCGCGTGGTGGTCAAGAACGCCGAGTTGGACGACATGATCCTGCTGCGCTCTGACGGTACGCCGACCTATATGCTCGCCGTGGTGGTGGACGACCATGACATGGGCGTGACCCATGTGATCCGCGGTGATGATCATCTTAACAATGCGTTCCGCCAGCTTGGCATCATTGAAGCTATGGGCTGGCCGCGTCCGACATACGCCCATATCCCGCTGATCCACGGTGCGGATGGCGCAAAACTCTCCAAGCGGCATGGCGCGATGGGTGTGGATGCGTATCGCGACGAGCTGGGCATGCTGCCGGAAGCGGTGTGCAACTACCTCTTGCGCCTCGGCTGGGGGCATGGCGACGAGGAAATCATCAGCCTTGCCCGCGCTGTCGAGTTGTTTGACCTTGCGGGAGTCGGTCGCTCACCGTCTCGCTTCGATTTGAAGAAGCTGGAGAATTTAAACGGCCATTATATCCGCGAGGCGGACGATGCGCGTCTTGCTGCGCTGGTCGCTCCGCGCGTTGCAGCCTTGATGGGGCGTGATCTGTCTCAGGACGATGTCACCCTGCTTGTACGCGCGATGCCCGGCCTCAAGCCCCGCGCCAAGACGCTCGATGAAATCGCTGACGGATCGCTGTTCCTGTTTGCCGAGCGCCCATTGGTGCCGGACGATAAGGCAATGGCTCTGCTTGACGTCAATGGCATCGATCTACTCGTCGCCGCTATTAAGGCGCTGGAACCGCTTGATGACTGGAACGAGGCCGCAATCGAGGAACGCATACGCGGGGTTGCGGAAACGGCGGAAATCGGCTTAGGGAAGGTCGCACAGCCCTTGCGTGCGGCCCTTACCGGCCGGACCACCTCCCCAGGGATTTTCGATGTCCTCACCCTTCTCGGCAAGGATGAGGTCTTGGCACGACTGAACGACGCCACTGCACTCGGCGTCCACGGGTAAGAACAGGGAGTAAGATATGTCGAACACAACAGCAAAAGTCGACGTAGGCGGCGGCACGAAAGAATATGGCGTGCTGGATGGCACCGTAGGGCCGCAGGTCATCGACATCCGCAAGCTTTATGCCGACACGGGCATGTTCACATACGACCCGGGCTTCACATCGACCGCGAGCTGCGACTCCGGCCTCACCTATATCGATGGCGACGAGGGCATCCTCCTCCATCGCGGCTATCCGATCGATCAGCTCGCCGAGCAATCGAGCTTCATGGAAGTGGCCTATCTGCTGTTGAACGGCGAACTGCCCGACAAGGCGACGCTGGATAACTTCGTCACCACGATCAGCCGCCATACGATGGTGCATGAGCAGCTCACCACTTTCTATCGTGGCTTCCGCCGCGATGCGCACCCGATGGCGATCATGTGCGGCGTAGTTGGCGCACTCTCCGCCTTCTATCACGACTCGACCGACATCAACGACCCGGTGCAGCGCAAGATCGCCAGCCACCGCCTGATCGCGAAGATGCCGACGCTCGCGGCGATGGCCTATAAATATTCGGTCGGTCAGCCGTTCGTCTATCCGCGCAACGACTTGAGCTACACCGCCAACTTCCTGCGCATGACATTCTCGGTCCCGGCGGAGGAATATATCCCCGATCCTGTGATCGTCGATGCGATGGACAAGATCTTCATCCTCCACGCCGACCATGAGCAGAACGCCTCTACATCGACCGTGCGTCTTGCCGGCTCGTCGGGTGCGAACCCGTTCGCGTGCATCGCGGCGGGCATCGCCTGCCTGTGGGGCCCGGCGCATGGCGGCGCTAACGAGGCGGCCTTGAACATGCTGCGCGAGATCGGCACCGTGGACAAGATCCCCGAATATATCGCCCGCGCGAAGGACAAGAACGACCCGTTCCGCCTGATGGGCTTCGGCCACCGCGTCTACAAGAACTACGATCCCCGCGCGACCGTGATGCAGAAAACCGCGAAGGACGTGCTCGAAAAGCTCGGCGTCAAAGACCCGATCTTCGACGTGGCAAAGGAGCTTGAGCAGATCGCGCTGCACGATCCTTACTTCATCGAGAAGAAGCTCTATCCGAACGTGGACTTCTATTCGGGCGTGATCCTCTCGGCGATCGGTTTCCCGACCGACATGTTCACCGTGCTGTTCGCGCTCGCCCGCACCGTTGGCTGGGTCGCGCAGTGGAACGAGATGATCTCCGACCCAGCGCAGAAGATCGGTCGCCCGCGCCAGCTCTATACCGGTCCGACCAAGCGGGATTACGTCCCCGTCGACAAGCGTTGAACTTTCCAGCAAGGCTAAACAAAAAAGGCCGACCCCAACAGGGTCGGCCTTTCTCGTAACGCTGTATGTGGTGCGAACTTAGCGAAGTGACTGCGTCACCGTTGTCGTTGTTGAAGTCGTAGGAACAGTAGCGCGTACTGTAGTGCTCGTCCGCGGAGCTTTCTTGCGCACAACCTTGGTGGTGGTCTTTTTAGCCGCCGGAGTGCTTGTACGATTCTCGGTCGTTACCGTGGTTTCCACCTGCGGCGTGGCGGTAGCATTTGCTGCTGCCTGCTGTGCCGCCGCAGCCTGCGCAGTGGCTATCGCGGCGCTGGTTTCGGCATTTGCAGCATGCTGGTTAGCGGCCTGAGCTTCGGCCTGTGCATCCGCCGCTATCACCTGTGCCTTGGTCGTCTGAACATCAGCACGGGCCTCCTTGCGCTTTTGTGCCTCACCCACTGCCGCCTCGGCAATCGCCGCTGCGCGATTTGCAGTCATGATCGCCTGAGTCTTGTTACCGGTCTTCAGTTGCGCCTTAGCATTGTTTACCAGCTCACGGGCTTCAGCCTGCCGTGCCGGAAAATCTGTACCTACGCCCAGCGTATCACCAGTCTGTATTTTTGCCTCTGCCGCAGCAATCGCAGCTTTCGCCCGCTCTGTCTTACCCGCGTGGGCCGGGCTGGTCGCTAACGCCAGACTTGCAACCAAGGCCGTCGCGCCGGAAAGCAATGTAGTACGAAGCATGGATATCTCCTGTCACTGTTAAATAGTGCGGCGATAACCCTGATAGAATGAGACTTGTTCCTGTAGCCGACGCTACCAAGCAGCCTATATTCAGCGTATTCATCTGGAGCAGAGGGCAATTGGACGCATTTGCCCGATTACTGCAAAATGCTGATATAATTAATATCATATTGATATTAGATTGTTATTTTGCAGGAAGATCGAGACTAAAGCGTGCACCCTGCCCCGGCGCGCTGTCTATTGTAATATCTCCGCCCATAGCGCGGGCGAGACGGCGGGAAATATAGAGGCCCAGCCCGGTGCCTGCAGCATCCGCGCGCCCGAGGCGCTCGAACTTCTCGAACACGCGTTGCTGGTCTTCAAGCGCGATGCCGCGTCCCTGATCCGCAACCACAAGGATGGCGCGATCTCCCTCCGTCTCGGCGCGCAGCCAGATGGTCGAGTTTTCAGGCGAATAGCGCACCGCATTGCCGAGCAGATTGACAGCGATCTGAAGCGCACGGCGGAACTCACCTATGGCGGGTGCAGTTTCATCGATCTTGGGCGGCTCGATACGTAACCCCCGATCCGCCGCCTTGACGGCAAGCAAACCGGCCGCGCGCCGCGCAATGTCGGCAAGGTCGATCGGCTCCTGCGCCACCGTGAAATTGGGCCGGTCGATCGCCTGCAAGTCCGCGAGATCATCGACCAGTTCCATCAAATGCCGACCCGCGTCTGCAATGTCCGCGGCATAGGCGGCATAATCGCCACGGATCGGCCCCTCGACCTTGCTCCTGATCGTCTCGGCGTTGGCGATGATCCGGCTCAAGGGCTGACGCAAAGCCAGATCGAGCCGCTTGCCGAAATCGGGAAGGATGGGTTCAACGGGAGGTGTCGCAGCCTCCACAGCTTCCGCAGGCACATCAGGCGCTTCCGCATCCGAGACCAGTACGGCCTTGCCGCGATAGCCCAGAAACGACCCATCAACATCAAACAGTGGGTGGCCGGAAAGATGCACGATCCTGCGATCCGTTCCGCCCAGCACCTGCAGCCCGAAAAAAGGCTGACGCAGCGCTATCGCATTGGCAAGCCGTCCAGATTGCTCGCTATATTCCTGGAATATAGTAAAAAACTCATCACCACTCGATGCAAAATCGAGCGCCGCACCGATATGGATGAGGCGCATGTCAGCGTCGGTACGCCACTCCGCGCCGTCAGGGGCGAGCGCGATTTCCGCTGCGCGCTGCGCCGCATTCTCGGCAACAGGAGCATGGGGAGACTCCTGCCATTCCGAGAAGGACATCTCGACCCCGCTATCGAGCGGTTTGGCCCGTACCCACAGGCGGATATCGAAATCCCGCCCGCCGATGAGCAATGGCCGCGCAATGAGGATATTGAGCCTCCGCGCGAGCCGCGCCACGGCGACGATCTGCGGCACGACGATACGCCCGCTTGGCTCACCACCCGCCGCGAGTTGCAGCTTCAGGATCGCGTCATCCGCTGTGCTAATGCGATCCATCGCATCGAGCCGCAGCATCGCAACGGCGCTATGCGCGAGTTCAAGCGTCACGGCAGGCCTGCTGCGCTCGCACCAGTGACAGTTTCGCCTGAAATGCGCGTGAAAGACCCAGCACCGCGACCGCATTCAGCGCCTCGGCGAGTGTCATCCCATCATAGGCTTCGGCATAATGTACCAGCACCGAATCATCCACTCCCCGCGCCACGCTCCTGCGCCCTAACACAAGGCGAACCGCAACCTCACGCGGGAATTGGGCGGCACGGCAGAGCGTGAAAACCGCCTGCTCTGTTGCTTCCACGACATGCTGGACCAGACATGGCAGATCGAGGCCAAGCCGATCCGCCGCGATGCCGAGCAGCGCCAGAATGTGGCGTTGGCGCGAGAGAGCGAGAAGCTGCGCATCGCTCAACTCCGCCAAGCGCATCTGGTGCGCGAATAAGGCGGCCTGCGCATAGGGCATAGGCTGCTCGTCATAACGGGCAAGCAGCGCGGCGCAGGCCCGATCTATGGTTAGGTAAAGCGCTGGCGGCTGGCCCGAGGCAACCAGTGCATTCGCCAGCACCGCACCGACGGTGAGCAGCAATTCGGGATAGGCCTCGGCGGGAAGATCGACGCGTATGGGGGTGTCGTCCGGCCCCACATCGGCCCAACCGGCTTGTCCGAGCGCAAGGGAGGCCAATATGTCCTGCGCACTGTGCGGGAACTCTGCGAGATCGGCCTCCGTTGAGTTAGCCGCACCATCACCATAGGCATGATCATGCGCCATCAAACCGATAGCCGCGCGGTTGCGCATGGCGGCGAGCAAGGGTGGACTCAAAAGTGCTGGGCGCTTTTGTATTTCTAGCCAGCAAAGCGGATCAGAAGGCAAAGCCGTCTCCGGCGAAGCTGCGGCCAACTCCAGCTTCAGCGCCATTTCGACTGCTGTGACGCAGCCACCGATATGCCTGCGTGTGCGCGCCACCAACGCATCGCTCCAGCGCATTTCGCGCCCATCGAAGCAACGTTGCAGCAGGATCGCATGACGCACGACATCACCCTCGCCGTCGGCATATCCTGACGGCAAGGCGCTCAGCCAATCACAGATGGCCCGGTTGGTATCCGGCGATGGCGCATCCATAGCCACTATGTGTAGCGCAACGCGGTAAAGATAGGCTAAACCATCCCCAGCCTATTTGCTCAGACACGGCCGCTGTCCCGCATCAGCAGCATGGAGGACAGAGAGAGCAGCCCCAGTAATGTCGCAAGGATGATTGCACCGCTGAATTGCCCCACGAACGCACCCAAGAGCAACAAGATCAGTGCCGAGCCGGACGTCATCCATGCCCAGCGTGGAGGACCGGACACGCCCCGCTTCTCCGCCAGAAGCACGGTGACGAGCGTTATAATCCCGAGATACAGCGCATCTGAAATGCGGCCATGCCGCCAGCCCAGCGCCAGCACCGCAAGCGAGATCATCATCGGCAGCAGCCACACCCTGCTCTTTCCAAAAGATGCCTGCTGACCCATCACCGCAAGCTGACGCGAGAGCATATCCACCATCAGCGCCACCAACAACAGCAAGAGCGATAGCAGCGTCCATCCCGGCACGATCGCCAAAGCGCCGAGTGCGGCCACACCGAGCGCCGCCAGCGCGATATGCAGCGCCGGAACCTGCATACGCAGCAACGGGGTGGCGAGCATCCTGACAGGAATTTGCAGCAGATAATGCTCGGCACCCACCCAGTGATTCCATGACGCCTTGGCAAGCGATTTCCCAACCAGATCTGCCATTTCCTGCCGGTCAACCAGCGCGACTCGGCCCTCTGATATATCGCTTGTCGTAATGGTGACACGCTTCGGGTTGCTCTGCACCACCGCACGCATCAACGTGAGCACCACATCCCAGTCGCCGATCAGATCAAGCGTGTTGAACAAGGTGGCGGGCGAAACCCGCGCCAACCCCGCCCAGCGATAGGCGGCATCGACCCGCTCCATATGCGCGGTCGTGCTGTCATCCTCCGCCAATAGCAGCGCATTGCCCACCGCCTGCCCAAGCTCGGCGACATATTTCTGATCGATCACCGCGCCATCGGCGAACAGCAGCACATCGCTTTCGCGCGGCAATTGCCGGACAAGGCTGGTCATGTCGCGGATGAGATGCACATCGACACCCGTCTCAGCAAACCGATCGACCATGCGCGAAAAAAACGGCGTCACCGCCTCGATCATCACGAAGATCTGGCTCGCCCCGGCCTGAAACGCCTGATGCGCCTGATATTCAATCAGCGTTTGCGCCGCGAACACCAGTTGCGCACGCGGTAGGTCCGGTCGGTCAGACGAGGGCGCCGTGGCGGATAATATCGCGGCGAGAGACATGGACGATGCACAACCCGTTGTGTGTGGAAGGGCTGCATTCTTCGCAACATGAGGTGGGATATGCAAGGGGTCGACCGAAAATGGCCGAATTAGGCTAATCTTCCGACAGAACCTCGAGCAAAGCCCTGATCCGACGCAGCATCTTGGCATCGCCCGGCTTGCAGCCCTGCGCTTCATCGATCAGCGCGATCAGATGAACCACGCCGAAGCTGCCGCAAAGCCCTTTGAGGCGCCACAGTGCCAGATGCCAGGAAGATTCATCGGCGGCCCGCGACAGAAGATCGATCTGCCGATCCGCGCTTTCCAGAAAGGCGCGGCGCAGGTCATGCAACAGTGCGGCGTCATCGCCCACTGCCGCAGCCAGAGCCATATTCAGTTTGCCGCCTTCAAAAGCCATGCCCGCATTCTATGCCCACACGGTTAACAAGTCGTTGCAAATAGGCGTTTGCGTATTCGAAAAAGCTGCTACAGTCCGCCCGACAAGGGGATATGACGACGTGGGCCTAAGACGCGAAGAACAGTTCAACGCGGACACTACGCAGGATGACGACGGATACATGCTCCTCGATCCGCTCGGCGAAAATGGCAACGGCCACCCGCCGTCCGCCTTTCGCTCCGATGATCTGCTGCTAGACACACACCCTCAGGCTGCGGCTTCTTCGCGTTGGATCAAGGCTGGGAAAGGCCTGATCATCCTTGCTGGGCTGGGCTGGGTTGGGTTTAGCACCTATCTGCTGGTCATGCGCGGTTTCCGCCTGCCTGCGCTGGAGCAGATGCCGATCGCGCTCACCAATATCGCTACGCCGCTGATACTGCTCGGCATTGTATATATCATCCTGATGCGCAGCAGCCTGGGTGAGGCTGATCGTTTCGGCCGGATTGCCGCCCAATTGCGCAATGAGGCGGAGGCGCTCGACATGCGCCTTGCGATCGTCAACCAGCAGCTCGACACCGCGCGCCAAACGATGCGCGATCAGGCGAGCCTGCTGGAGGAATATGGCGGCGCGGCAAGCCTCAACCTCGAATCCGCCGCCAAGACGCTTACCCAACATGCCAGCACCTCGGCGCAGCAGGCGGAGATCATCGAGCGCGCGGGCCTGAGCCTTGCCACGCAGTTCGGGCGTCTCATTGAAGCAATGCCGGATGTCGAGCAGCGCACGGGTCGCGTCGCCTCAGCCCTTTCACTCAATAGCGATACGCTGGAAGAAAAGGTCGAAAAGCTGGAAGCGCGACTGGAATCTTTCTCCCGCCTGCTCGATGAAGCGCGCACACGCACGAGCACGACCACCCAGAGCCTCACCGCCCAGCTTATGCGCCTGCAAGACGCCACGCGTTCGGCGTCTGAAGAAGTCACCGGCATGGCGGACATCAGCTCCAGCCGTATCGAGACGGCTATTGAGGCCGCGCGTCAGGCGATAGACGAAGCGGGCATGGCGCTAGACATGCGCACGAGCGAGCTCAACGTGCTTGTCGAGCAATCGCGCTCCGCAATCGGTTCTATCGGCGGGCAGGCCGTGGTGGCTTATGGCGAGGGCATTTCGCAGATTGAAAATCGGCTGCGGGATCTGGACGCACTGGTGCAGGATCGGGCCGAGGCGATTGGCGATATAGCGCGCGTGATGTCCTTGCGGATCGAGGGGTTGAGCGACGAATTTGCACAGCTTCAGTCGGTCGGCGCGGTCGGCTCCGAGCGGATCGGAGAGGTGATCGAGGCGCTTACGCAGCGCACCCGCAATCTCGACGAGGCTCTGAACGCAGGCCATTCGACCGCCGAGGCTATCATCGCGCGCACTGAATCTCTGCTGGTCGCACTGGATGCCAGCGTGCGCGAGCTGGACGAAAGCCACCCGGCCGCCCTCGCCCGCCTCAATGACAAGATCGACACCAGCCAGCGCCTGCTGGGCGTGATCATGCCGGAAATCAAGCATCTGGAAGGCATGGCCGGTTCGGTGCTGGATCACGCGCGCCAATCAGAGGAACTTCTGAGCGGTCAGCAGCGTAAGCTGCGCGATCTGTTGCACAGTGGCGAAAACACCCTTGCAGGTTGCCGTGAGCAGGTGGATGCGCTGAACCTCGCGATCGAAGCCGCCGATTTGGGCGCGCGACGCCTGTCGGAAAGTGCCGGGCCGCAGATGGTCGCTACGCTGCTGCGCATCAAGGAAACAGCCGAACATGCAGGCGAACGCGCCCGCCACGCGATGTTCGCCGCGATCTCCGAGGCGAGCTTCGAGATGGTCGAGGAGAGCGAGAAGGCGCTCTCGACCCAGCTTGGCGAACGCTTCCAGCAACGCATCGAGCAGGTGAGCTCCATTGCCGAACAGGCCGTGCAGGCGGCCCACGCGGCGTCCGACCGCCTGATGCGTCAGCTCATCACCATCGCTGACACCACTGCCGCTATCGAGCAGCGCATCGCCGAAGCCGAGACTAGCGCACAGAAACGTGATCAGGACAATTTCGCACGCCGCTCGGCCGTTTTGATCGAGTCTCTCAACAGCATCGCCATAGATGTGACGAAAATCCTCTCCGGTGAGGTGAGCGACATGCTCTGGGCGGCGTATTTAAAGGGGGACCGCGGAGTCTTCTCTCGCCGCGCGGTGCGGTTGATCGATACTACGGAGGCCCAAACGATCTTCGCGCTCTATCAGCGCGACGCGGGCTTTCAGGACGGCGTCAACCGCTACGTCCATGATTTCGAGGCGATGCTGCGCACGATCCTTGCAAGCCCCGAAGGCGCTTCCATCGCTGTGCCGCTGCTTTCGTCGGATATCGGCAAGCTATACGTCGCGCTCGCGCAGGCTATAGACCGCCTGAAGGACTGAGTATCCAGCCTCTGAAGGCGGGCTTTACTCGCTGTGGCCTGCGGCGATGTTGAGATCGTCCACGCCAATCCAGCCATTCACATAATTGGCATAATAGAGCCCGAACAGTACGGTCGAAACGATAGTCGCCAGCATGATAATGCGGCGTGGGTTGAAATTGCTGGGCGCGCTGTCCGCCTGCCCCGGCACCAGCGTCTCACCGGTTTCGTGCGGCGTTTTCACCCCGATCGGGAGCACCATGAACGCGCTCAGCACCCAGAAGAGCATGTAGATGGCGATGATCGATGTAATGCGCATGGCGGGGCTTTAGCCGGATAGAACTTAGATGTCGATGATGAGCACGTCGACAATCGGTTTCTTGCCGGTCCAGCGAGTCGCGACACGCCGCACGGCGAGGCGGACGCGCTCGCGCAGCTTCTCTGTGTCGCTGTCTCCACCAGCGGCGACTGCCTCGGCAGCCTCCTCGCTCGCTTCGGAGAGAAACGCTTCCCGATCCTCCTCCAGCGGTACACCCTGCAAGCGAAGCTGTGGCTCACCCATCAGCCTGCCCTTGCTATCCCGCGCCACGGCGACGCTAATCTGGCCGTTGATCGAGAGCTTGCGGCGCTCATTGATCGTGCCACCATCCGCAGGCAGGATGACGTCGCCATCCAGCACCAACCTGCCGGTCAGCTCATGGCCGATTATTTCGGCATCGCCCGGCGCAATGCGCACCATGTCGCCATTTTTCTGCACAATGGCCTGTGGGATTCCATGCGCCCGCCCCAGCCGCGCCTGCTCAGCCATGTGGCGCATCTCACCATGCACGGGCATCAGGATTTCTGGACGCAGCCACTCGTAAAGCGCCAGCAGCTCCGGCCTGCCAGGATGGCCGGAGACGTGGATATGAGCTTGCTTCTCCGTCACCATCTCGATGCCCTGCGCAGCAAAGGCGTTCTGGATTCGACCGATGGCGATCTCGTTGCCGGGGATCTGCTTAGAGGAAAAGACTACGCGGTCGCCCTGAGCGAGCTTGATGGGGTGCGTGCCTTCCGCCATCCGCGCCAGCGCTGCGCGCGGTTCGCCCTGACCGCCGGTGGCGACGACCATCACCTCGCGACCGGGAAGATCCATCGCCCGGTCCCAATCGATAAGATGCGGCAGGTCGTGGAGATAGCCAGAGGCCTTCGCGACAGAGACGATGCGGTCTAGCGAGCGCCCTGCTAGGCAAAGCTGGCGTCCTGTTGCCCGCGCCACATCACCCAGCGTTTTCAGCCTTGCGACATTGGAAGCAAAGGTGGTGACGACCACCCGCCCCTTCGCGTCCTTGATAGACCCGATCAATCCTTCACGCAGATCACCCTCTGAGCCGCTCGCCTCAGGATTGAACACATTGGTGCTGTCGCACACCAGCACGCGTACACCCTCATCGCCAATGGCGCGCAGTTGCGCTTCGCTCGCCGGCATTCCGATCAGCGGCTCCTCATCCAGCTTCCAGTCGCCGGTATGGAAAATGCGCCCATGCGGCGTGTCGATCAGCAGCGCATTGCCTTCCGCGATGCTATGCGCGAGCGGCACATAGCGGAGTGCGAATGGCCCCAGCTTGAGCGCTCCACCAAGATCGACTGTCTTCAGTTCAACCTGATCCAGCAAGCCTTCTTCATCTAGCTTACCCGCGATCAGGCCAGCGGTGAACGGCGTGGCATAAAGCGGCACGCCCAAGTCCGCCGCGAGATAGGGCAGCGCGCCGATATGGTCCTCATGGCCGTGGGTCAGCACGATGCCGAGCAGATCATCGCGACGTTCCTCGATGAAGCTCATATCAGGCATGATGATGTCGATGCCCGGATAATAGGGATCGGCAAAAGTAACGCCGAGATCGACCATGATCCACTTGCCGCGGCAACCATAAAGATTGGCGTTCATGCCGATTTCGCCCGACCCGCCAAGGGCCAGGAACAGCAGTTCATCTCCGGGGGTCATCAGGCGTTTACGCTCCTTGAGTAGAGCATCGACAGCCCTTCAATGGTGAGATCAGACACGATCCCGTCGAACAAATCGGTGTGCTTGTCAAACAGTACCGCTAGCCCGCCAGTGGCGATAACCTTCACCGGACGACCAATCTGGTTCCGCATCCGCGCCACCAGTCCCTCCATCATCGCGATATAACCCCAGAACACGCCGATGTGCATCTGCTCCTCGGTGGTGCGACCGATGACGGAGGTGGTTTCTGGCGCTTCGATGGCGATACGTGGCAACTTGGCGGCAGCGCTGACCAGCGCATCCAATGACAGGTTGATGCCCGGCGCAATGATGCCGCCCTTGTAGGCTCCGGTGTAGTCGACCACGTCGAATGTCGTCGCGGTACCGAAATCGATGACGATGAGATCGCCCGGCTCGCGCGCGTGGGCGGCGATGGCATTGATCACCCGGTCCGCACCGACAGATTGCGGCTCGGCGACATCGAGGGTGATACCCCATTCCGCGCCCGCTTCGCCCGCGACCAGCGGCTCAACCTTGAAATATTTGCTGGAGAGCACCTTCAGGTTATGCAGCGCGCGCGGCACGACCGTAGCGATGATGACCGCATCGACATCGGACATGCCATAGCCCTCCAGCATCAGCAGCTGGTTGAGCCATACGGCATATTCATCGCCGGTGCGGCGTGGATCGGTCGCGATCCGCCAGCGTGTGCGGATTTGCGGCGCGTCACCGCCTGCGCCCGGCTCGACCAGCGCAAACACGACATTGGTATTGCCGGCATCAATCGCCAGAAGCATTGCTAGACCCTCTCCGCATCAGCGCGGGATTATAGACAAAAGACATCGCCCGCATGAATGGCACGGTTGGAGCCATCCGCCAAGCGCAGGATGAGCGCGCCGGACGCTTCCAGCCCCTCAAAGGTACCAGAAACGCGTTCGCCATCCGGGAGTTCGGTCAACAAAGCCGCGCCGCGCGGGTGGGCGCGCGCTTCCCACGCGCGCACTATCGGCTCTGCACCATAGGTACGCCAGCGCGTGAGCCATTCGCTGAAACGATCCGCAATCCTTTCTAATACGCTTGCGGCATCACATTGGGTCGCACCGAGGGCGTAAAGCGAACTGGTTGCCCGATCCGGCAGCTGCGGCGCGCTGGCGACATTGACGCCGATGCCGATGATGATCGCATCGCCCGCCCGCTCCATCAGCATACCGCAGAGCTTTGCATTAGAGGCCATGACGTCGTTAGGCCATTTGAGCGTCAGCACGCCCTCGCCTACGAATTCGGACAAGGCTTCATGTACAGCCACGGCGGCGACAAGCGCCAGAGTCGGCGGTGCGGGATCGAGCGCCGCGAGGCGCACCAGCGTCGAGGCAAAGAGATTTCCCGCCTCGCCCTCCCAAACACGGCCCATACGGCCCTTGCCACCGGTCTGACGCTCGGCGCGCAGCCAAACGCCCTCCGGCTCCCCGGCGAGCGCGAGCGCCTTCATGTCCTCATTGGTCGATCCGGTTTCAACGACGACCCGGATATTGGCAGGCATAGGGGTCAGTGCAACGCCGCCGCAGCCGCCGCGCTAACGCTATCGAGCAGCGGGTTGAAGAAATATCCGAAGACGATCAGCGCCGCACTCACAGCGATCAGCGCGCTTTCAAGGCGGCTGGCGGCGGGTGCATAGCCTTCCGCCGGTTCATCGAAATAGATCGTCTTGATGATCTTCAAATAATAGAACGCGCCGACGACCGACATCGCGATACCGAACGCCGCGAGGCCGGTCATGCCAGCAGCCACAGCGGCATCGAACACCAGAAACTTCGCCCAGAAGCCCATCAGCGGCGGGATACCGGCGAGCGAGAACATGAAGATCGCAAACGCAGCGGCCAGTCCCTTGCGGCTCTGCGACAGGCCGGAAAGGCTCGCGATATCCTCAACCGGATTGCCGTCCTTGTCGCGCATCTGAAGCACGCACAGGAAGCTGCCCAATGTCATAACCACATAGATAGCGAGATAGCTCATTACTGCCGCGACGCCTTCTGCCGTACCAGCCGCAAGGCCGATCAGCGCGAAGCCGACATTGTTGATCGAGGAATAGGCCAAAAGCCGCTTGATGTTGGTCTGGCCGATGGCCGCGACCGCGCCGAACAGGATAGAGGCCAAAGCGACGAACACGACGATTTGTTGCCACTGGTGCACAGCGCTGCCCATCGCCTCCATAGCGACGCGTACAGTGAGGCCCATTGCCGCGACCTTGGGCGCGCTGGCGAAGAAGGCGGTGACAGGCGTCGGCGCGCCTTCATAAACGTCTGGGGTCCACATGTGGAACGGCACGGCGCTGATCTTGAACGCGAGGCCTGAGAGCACAAACACCAGCCCGAACAGCTCACCCTTTGAGAGGCCATCGGACAACGCGGTCGATATGCCCGCATAGCTCGTCGAGCCGGTAAAGCCGTAAAGCAGCGAAATGCCATAGAGCAGGATGCCGCTGGCGAGTGCGCCGAGCACGAAATATTTAAGACCGGCTTCCGCGCTGCGCCCATCCTGCCTCATGAAGCTCGCGAGCACATAGGCGGCAAGGCTGTTGAGTTCGAGGCCAACATAGAGCGTCAGCATGTCTCCCGCCGAAACCATAAGCCCCATACCGACGCAGGCGAACAGGATGAGGATCGGATATTCGGCGCGGATCGCCTGCCCGCCTGCAAAGAAACGCGGGGCAATGATGATCGACACAGCGGCAGCGATGTAGATCAGCACCTTGGCAAAGGCGCCAAAGGCGTCGGCGCGGTAGAGTCCATCGAACGCCTCGCCGCTTGCGGTCCATGCGGGGCATAGCAACCATGCCGCTACAGCCAGCAGCGCCACGGAGAGCCAACCCACCATGCGCGCGGAGGAATCTCCGGCATAAGCGGCAACCATCAGCAGGGCCAGACCGCCAGCACTCAGCGCCAGCTCCGGCAGGGTCATCATCAGGGAAGCGATATCAAACATCAGTGCGCCTCCGCCGGGGTTTCGTGTGTTTCATGTGTTTCGTGTGCTGCGGCAGCAGCATGAGGCTTGCCTGCGGTCAGCTTCGCATCGCCTTCCGGTGCAGCGGGCGCCATGCGGGCCACAATCGCCTGCACATCGGCGCGCATGGGCGCAAGGAAGCTCTCGGGATAGACGCCCATCCACAGCACGCTGAGGCCAATGGGGACGAGCATCACCAGCTCGCGAGGTGTGAGGTCCGCCATCGCGGCGGCATCAGCGTTCTTCTGGTCGCCGAAGCAGATGCGGCGATAGAGATAGAGCATATAGGCCGCGCCGAGGATGATGCCGGTTGTCGCGACCAACGCCACCCAGCTCGATGCCTGATAGACGCCCATCAGCGAGAGGAATTCACCAACGAAGTTCGATGTGCCGGGCAGGCCGACCGAGGCCATCGTGAACAGCATGAACAGCAGCGCATATTTCGGCATGTTGATCGAGAGGCCGCCATAGCGGTCGATCTCGCGGGTATGGAGGCGGTCATAAATCACGCCGACGCACAGGAACAACGCGCCCGACACTAGGCCATGGCCCAGCATCACCATCATCGCGCCCTCAATGCCCGCCTGATTGAACGCGAACAGGCCCACAGTCACGATCGCCATATGCGCGACCGATGAATAGGCGATGAGCTTCTTCATGTCGCTCTGCACCAGCGCGACCAGCGAGGTGTATACCACAGCGACCATCGAGAGGCCGAAGATCAGCCATGCGAACTGCGCGGAGGCTTCCGGGAACATTGGCAGCGAGAAACGGATGAAGCCATAGCCGCCCATTTTGAGCAGCACGCCCGCCAGAATGACCGAGCCTGCAGTCGGCGCCTGCACGTGTGCGTCGGGCAACCATGTATGCACCGGCCACATCGGCATCTTGACCGCAAAGCTCGCGAAGAAAGCGAGCCACAGCCATGTCTGCACCTTGGGATCGAAGCTGTAGGCCATCAGCGTCGGAATTTCGGTCGTCCCCGCCTCGCGCGCCATCCACAGCATCGCGATCAGCATCAGCACTGAGCCGAGCAATGTGTAGAGAAAGAACTTGTAGCTCGCGTAGATGCGGTTCACGCCGCCCCAGATGCCGATGATGAGATACATCGGGATGAGGCCCGCTTCGAAGAAGATGTAGAACAGGAACAGATCCTGCGCCGCGAATACGCCGATCATCAGCGTTTCCATGAACAGGAACGCGGCCATATATTCGCCGACGCGCTTTTCGATCGAGTCCCAGCTGGCGAGGATACAGATCGGCATCAGGAATACGGTCAGTGCGATCAGGGTGAGCGCGATGCCGTCGATCCCCATCGCCCAGGCGAAGCGGCCAAAGACTGGCGCATATTCCTGGAACTGCCACTGGGCGTGGCCCGCGCTCTGGTCGAAATTGAGCCAGAGCAGGATGCCGAGGACAAGGTCAGCCAGCGTGGCGACCAGCGCGACCTGCCGGGCCTGCGGAGCCGAAGCGAACAGGCACAGCAGCGCGCCCGCCATCGGCACGGCCATCATCAGCGAAAGAATGGGAAAGCCGAGCTCGTTCATGCCAGGTTGCTCATGATTGTGTAATCGCCCAGGTAACCGCAGCGGCGAGGCCGAGGAGCATCACCAGCGCATAAGTGTAGAGATAGCCGGACTGGAGCCTGCGCGTCACGCGTCCGCCAGCGACGACCAGCGCCGCCATGCCATTGGGGCCGAAGCGGTCGATCGTGCCTTCGTCGCCACGCTTCCAGAAGAAGCGACCAATGGCGAAGGCGGGCTTCACGAAGATCGCGTCATACAGCTCGTCGAAATACCATTTGTTGAGTAGGAAATCGTAGAGCACATAGAATTGCGCGGTGAACTTCGCGGGCCAGTCCGTGTGGCGAATATAGGCCATGTAAGAGATGAACAGGCCGGTGGTCATTACTACGAACGGCGACCATTTCACCCACAAAGGCACTTCGTGGCTGGCGTGCATCAGATGCTCGTTGAACGCGAGGGTAGAAACCTCCCAGAAATGCGCGCCGCCTTCCGGGTCGACGAATGCGCCGTGGAAGAGGAAGCCAGCGAACACCGCGCCGAGCGACAGGACGACAAGCGGCACCAGCATATTCAAGGGGCTTTCATGCGGATGATAGCCCGCAGTGCCGATGGCCTCCACGCCGTGATGGTGATGGTCATCATGCCCATGCGCGTGGTCATCGTGGCCGTGCGCGTCATGCCCATGGGAATCGTGAACAGCGTGCTGAATATGCTCGCTGCCCGCCCAGCGTGGCTTGCCGAAGAAGGTCAGGAACACGAGGCGCCATGAATAGAAGCTGGTCAAGAGCGCCGCAGTGATCCCGATGAGGAACGCGAAGGTGCCGGGTCCGCCCGCCGCATAGGCGCTCTCTAGGATCGAATCCTTCGAGAAGAAGCCCGCGAAGCCGAACAAGGTGCCGGGGATGCCGACGCCGGTGATGGCGAGCGTACCCGCCGTCATTGCCCAGAACGTCACCGGGATTTCCTTACGCAGCGCGCCATAATAGCGCATGTCCTGCTCGTGGTGCATCGCGTGGATGACCGAGCCAGCGCCCAAGAACAGCAGCGCCTTGAAGAAGGCGTGGGTGAAGAGGTGGAACATCGCCGCGCCATAAGCGCCGACGCCCGCCGCGAAGAACATATAGCCGAGCTGCGAGCAGGTGGAGTAGGCGATCACGCGCTTGATATCGGTCTGCGTCGTGCCGACCGTGGCGGCAAACAGGCAGGTCGCCGCGCCAACATAGGTGACGACAGTCATCGCGGTCGCGCTCGTTTCGAACATCGGCGAGAGGCGGCAGACCATGAACACGCCCGCCGTCACCATCGTCGCGGCGTGAATGAGCGCCGAAACCGGGGTCGGGCCTTCCATCGCGTCCGGCAACCATGTGTGCAGGCCAAGCTGCGCGGATTTGCCGCAGGCTCCGACGAACAGCAGCAGACAAAGTACGGTCATCGTATCGAAGCGATAGCCGAGGAACCCGATCGTGCTGCCCGCCATTCCGGGAGCAGCAGCGAGAATGTCAGGGATCGAGATCGTGTTGAACACCAGATAGGTGCCGAAAATACCGAGCATGAAGCCCAAGTCACCGACGCGGTTCACCACGAACGCCTTGATCGCGGCGGCGCTTGCCGAGGGCTTGCGGAACCAGAAACCGATCAAAAGATAGGACGCGAGGCCCACCCCTTCCCAGCCGAAGAACATCTGGAGGAGGTTATTCGCCGTCACCAGCATCAGCATCGCGAAGGTGAAGAGCGAGAGATAGGCGAAGAAACGCGGTTGATCCGGCTCCTCGTCCATATAGCCCCAGCTATAGAGGTGGACGAGCGCGGAAACGCTGGTGACGACGACCAGCATCACGGCGGTCAGGCTATCTACGCGCAGTTCCCACATCGCATCGAAGCTGCCCGAATGCAGCCAGTGCAACACCGGCACCACGGCGGGCTCGGCATGGCCAGCAACATAAGAGAGGAAGATCGGCCACGAAAGCGCACAGGAAACGAACAGCGCGCCGGTCGTTACGATCTTCGCGGGCACATTACCCAATGCCTTGTTGCCCAGCCCCGCGACGATCGCGGCGATAAGCGGCAGGAATACGATAAGCTGGATGGAGGTCACTTGGCGATTATCCCTTCATCCGGTTGGCATCGTCTACGGCAATGGTGCCGCGCGAGCGGAAATAGATAACGAGGATCGCAAGGCCAATGGCCGCCTCTCCGGCAGCCACAGTCAGCACGAACATGCTGAATATCTGGCCGACAAGATCGCCCAGATAGGCTGAGAACGCCACGAGGTTGAGGTTCACGGCAAGCAGGATCAGCTCCACCGACATCAGGATGACGATGATGTTCTTGCGATTAATGAAGATGCCGAGCACGCCCATCACGAACAGGATCGCGCTCACCACCAGATAATGCGACAGGCCGATCACAGCTCCACCCCCTGCCCTACGGGCTGATTGACATTGATGATGGCGTCTTGCGGACGGCGGCGGTTCTGCCGGTCGATATTCTGGCCGCGTACCCCGCCCCGCGCACGATGCGTCAACACAATCGCGCCAATCATCGCGACCAAGAGGATGATGCCCGCCGCCTCGAACAGGAAGATGTAGCGCGTGTAGAGCAGCGCCCCAATGGCCTCGATATTCGGCACGTCGGCAGGCGTTGGAGCGGCGCGCAGAGAAAGCTGCACCGGCCCTGCTTTCCAGACGCCCAGCCCCAGCAGGATTTCAGCGAGCAGGCCAAGCGCGATCAGCACACCAAACGGCAGATAACTCACGAACCCGGCGCGCAGCTCGGCAAAGTCGATGTTGAGCATCATGACGACGAACAGGAACAGCACAGCGACCGCGCCCACATAGACGATCACCAGCAGCATCGCGATGAACTCCGCGCCGACGAGCACCATCAGGCCCGCCGCATTAAAGAAGGCGACGATCAGCCACAGCACACTGTGCACCGGGTTGCGCGCGAAGATCGTCAGCGCGCCCGCCGCGATCATCAGCACCGCGAAGAGATAAAAGGCGAAGACCTGTATCACTGGATGTTCATCCCCCTAAAGCCGCGCCTTAACGATAGGGCGCATCGGCGGCAAGGTTCGCCGCGATCGCCCGCTCCCATTTGTCGCCGTTCGCGAGCAGCTTCGCCTTGTCGTAGAGCAGCTCCTCGCGCGTTTCCGTGGCGAATTCGAAATTCGGCCCCTCGACAATCGCATCGACCGGGCAGGCCTCCTGACAGAAACCGCAATAGATGCACTTGGTCATGTCGATGTCGTAGCGGGTGGTGCGGCGGCTGCCATCCTCACGCGGCTGCGCCTCGATGGTGATCGCCTGCGCCGGGCAGATCGCCTCGCACAGCTTGCACGCGATGCAGCGCTCCTCGCCATTGGGATAACGCCGCAGCGCATGCTCGCCACGGAAACGGGGCGAGATCGGGTTCTTCTCGAACGGATAGTTGATCGTCGCCTTGGGCTTGAAGAAATATTTCAAGGTCAGCCAATGCGCCTTCACAAACTCCCAGAGGGTGAAGGATTTGATGATGTGAGCGACGCTCATGCCCGCTGCGCTCCTAACTGAGATTTAGTTAGACAGTCACCCATCAGAGCCAATCCATTGCCCTTGATGAATAAGGTTCCGCTTCGAAGACCATCATGGGTAACGTCCCCCGTAGAGAAATGCATTTCCTGTGTGTGCGAACTTCCGACCCACTCCAACCTTCCGCTTGCTAGTTCCCCATCATTAGTGACTTCAACATAGCGCAGCCGACCAGCCAAATTCCTTGGATAGCGGATTGCAAAAACACCTGCCGGCGACTCTCCCGATACTGGCCGATGTAAATAGACTGGACTTGTGCGAGCATTTGCATCCAGATAATGCTCCGGTCGTTTCATTAAACAAACATCGGAAGCATCCAGCTCAGACAAAATCCTCGGCGAAGGTTGGCTATATGCTAGCGCCTTCTCTTGATACCTCGTCAGCATGAGGAAGCCGCTCACCAGGAACACGAAAACCAGCGACGTCGGCAGGAATACTTTCCAGCCCAGCCGCATCAGCTGGTCATAGCGGTAGCGCGGGACGGTCGCCTTGACCCATGAGAACACGAAGAAGAAGAACAGGATCTTCGCGAACAGCCAGAGGATGCCCGGCACCATATAGAGCGGCGCCCAGTCGACCGGGGGCAGATATCCGCCCCAGAACAGGATCGCGTTCAATGCGCACATCAGGATGACGTTGGCATATTCGCCGAGCCAGTAGAGCGCGAACGCCATCGAGCTATATTCGGTCTGGTAGCCCGCGACCAACTCGCTTTCCGCCTCGGTGAGGTCGAACGGCGCGCGCGCGGTTTCGGCCATCGCGCTGATGAGGAACATCACCGCCATCGGGAAGAGCAGCGGATTGAAGCCGTTGCCGTTGAGGAACCCGTAATAGCCGCGCTGGCTCTCGACGATGGTGGAGAGGTTGAAGCTGCCTGCCCACAGCACCACGCAAATGAGGATGAAGCCGATCGAGACTTCATAGGAAATCATCTGAGCACTGGCGCGCATCGCACTGAAAAACGGATATTTCGAGTTCGACGCCCAGCCCGCGATGACGACGCCATAGACGCCCAATGAGCTGATCGCGAGGATATAGAGCAGGCCTACGTTAATATCCGCCAGCACCACACCCGCATCGAACGGCACCACCGCCCACGCCATCAGCGCGACGGTGAAGGTGATGATCGGCGCGATGAGGAACAAGCCCTTGTTCGCCGCCGATGGGATGATCGTTTCCTGAAGGAAGACCTTGAGGCCGTCCGCGAAGGATTGGAGGAGACCGAACGGACCGACGACATTCGGCCCGCGCCGCAGTGCCATCGCCGCCCAGATCTTGCGGTCGGCGTAGATAATCATCGCAACGGCGAGCATGAGCGGCAGCGCGATCAGCAAAATGCCGATCACGGTGGAGAGCAGCCACGCGGCTTCATAGGGCATGTAAGAGGAGAAGAAGGCGGTCATTCCGCGGCCTCCGCGAATGTTTCACCCTGGAGCAATTCAGCCGAGCAGCGCTGCATGGTCGGGCTGGCGCGGCAGATCGCGTTGGTGAGATAATAATCCTTGATCGGCGAGCCGAATTCGCCGGATGCTCCGGTGGGCAGCTTGGGAGCTGACCATCCGTAATCGACCAGCCCTTCGGTCGCCAGCGCAGGCACATCGGCAAACATCTTCGCGCGCAGTGCCTCGAAGCTGTCGAACGGCAGCGTCTTGCCGAGTACCTGAGAGAGCGCCCGCAAGATCGCCCAGTCCTCGCGCGCGTCACCGGGCGCGAACACCGCCTTGTCGCCGCGCTGGACCCGGCCTTCGAGGTTGACGTACGTGCCCGCCTTCTCGGCATAGGTCGCGCCGGGGAGGATCACGTCCGCCGCGTGTGCGCCCGCATCGCCATGATGACCGATGAAGACCTTGAAGCTGTCTGCGAACTGGCTGTAATCCACCTCATCGGCGGCGAGTGAGAACAGCAGCTTGGGCTTTTTAGCAGCAATCGCCTTGATGCCGCCTTGCGTGGCGTATCCCAGCATCAGCCCGCCCATGCGCGCGGCGGCGAAGTGCAGGATATTGAAGCCGTTCCAGCCATCCTTCACGAGGCCGAGCGTTTCGGCGAGGGCCAGCGCATCGCCATGGGCGCCATCCTTCGCGAGAATGCCGCCGCCGCAGATCATCAGCGGGCGATTGGCACCCTTGAACGCATCCACCACCGCCTTGGGCAGCTTGGCGAGCAGCGAGGCGTCATTACCGAGCCATTCGACCTTATAGGTGAGGTCATGCTGCGGCCCGATGGCGTAAACCTTCGCGCCCTTCTTGATTGCTTTCCGCACCCGCGTGTTGATGAGCGGCGCTTCCCAGCGCAGATTGGTGCCGACGAGCAGGATCACATCCGCCGTCTCTACGCCCGCGATGGTGCTGTTAAAATTGACCGCACTGAGGCTCGACACATCATAGGCAAGGCCGGTCTGGCGGCCCTCGAACATAGTGCCGCCGAGCGATGTCACCAGCTCGCGCGCGGCATACATCGTCTCGCAATCGACCATATCGCCGGAGACAGCGGCTACCGATTTGCCAGCGTCCTTCGCAGCCTTGGCGATGGCGGCGAACGCCTCATCCCAGCTCGCCTCTTTCAGCTTGCCACCCTTGCGGACATAGGGCTTGTCGAGGCGTTTGCGCACCAGCGCATCGACATGGTGGCGGGTCTTGTCCGACGCCCATTCCTCGTTCACGTCATCGTTTACGCGCGGCAGCACGCGCAGCACCTGCCGCCCACGGCTGTCGAGGCGGATATTGGTGCCGAGCGCATCCATCACGTCGATAGCGAAGGTCTTTTGCAGCTCCCACGGCCGCGCCTCGAACGCATAAGGCCGCGAGGTGAGCGCGCCGACCGGGCAGAGATCGACCACATTGCCGCTAAGCTCGCTCTTCGCGGCATGCTCCAGATACGTCGTGATCTGCATGTTCTCGCCGCGATAGATCGCGCCGATCTCCGGCACGCCCGCGACTTCCTCGGCAAAGCGGACGCAACGCGTGCACTGGATGCAGCGCGTCATCACCGTCTTGACGATCGGCCCCATATATTTCTCGGTCACGGCGCGCTTGTTCTCGTGGAAACGGCTCGCGCCCTTGCCATAGGCGACGCTCTGGTCCTGCAAATCGCATTCGCCGCCCTGATCGCAGATCGGGCAATCGAGCGGGTGGTTGATGAGCAGGAACTCCATCACGCCCTCGCGCGCCTTCTTCACCATCTCGCTGTCCGTGTGGATGGTTTGCCCCTCGGCGGCGGGCAGCGCGCAGGAAGCCTGCGGCTTGGGCGGCCCCGGCGCGACCTCGACCAGGCACATGCGGCAGTTGCCGGCGATGCTGAGGCGCTCATGATAGCAGAAGCGCGGGATTTCCTTGCCCGCCAGCTCGCACGCCTGAAGTACGGTCGCGCCCTGCGGGACCTCAATCTCTACGCCATCTACGGTGAGTTTAGGCATTAGTGCGCGCTCCCGGACTCGAGCTGTGGCGTTGCCATGGCCAGCCTGTAATAGTTAAGTGCAATGGTCCCACGAAGCGTGAGCCGGTTAAACCTTAGAGTTCCTTCGGGAAGGCAATCGGCGAATACCGGACGAAGCGCACTGATGCGGCTCGTTTCCTCCGGCGTATTGGGAGGTGTGAGCAACAGGTAGCGCGCATCCTTGGGACTCTGCCGAACAATACACTCCCCATATTGAGACAACCATACAACACCGACCGCATTATCGTACTTTTTCTGGATTTCTGCGCGCCTGGACTTGCTTTTGGTTGCGGCCAGTGCCGCGTCACGTTCGGCAGCGGAAGGCATCGGCGGGTGTGCCAGCGGCAGCCGATCCGAAAAGCTGTCTGGTTCTTTTGTCAGAAAGTCCATATTCACCAGAGCGTCGGCAAGCGCATAACGATAATGGTCGGCAGGAAATCGCACCCCCACGGCACCGGCTACCCTTTCCATGCAGTCGCTATCGATAAGACGCGCATATTTGTTGGAAATCGTGCCGTTGTCGTAGTTTGAGACAATAACCTCCGCGGCAAGGTCATGCCGACGGCGGACAACGCAGTTGGCATAGTCGTAAGTGATCTTGCATACACGCTCTTCCTCAGTCGTATTGCTCTTGGCAAACGCCGTCGCTGAGGTGAATACCCCGCTACAGACAAGCACTGTCAAGAGCAGGCCGCTCCTCACTCCGCCGCCTCCATCATCGGGGCCGCGCCACCTTTGCGCTCCACGATCCGCCGCTCGATCTCCGGGCGGAAGTGCCGGATCAAGCCCTGGATCGGCCAGGCCGCCGCGTCGCCGAGTGCGCAGATGGTGTGGCCTTCGACCTGCTTCGTTACCTGCTGGAGCATGTCGATCTCTTCGATCTCCGCCTCGCCGGTGCGTAGCCGCTCCATCACGCGCCACATCCAGCCGGTGCCCTCGCGGCAGGGCGTGCACTGGCCGCAGCTCTCATGCTTGTAGAAGTAGGAGAGCCGCGTGATCGCGCGAACGATGTCCGTGCTCTTGTCCATCACGATGATGCCCGCCGTGCCGAGGCCGGAACCGAGGCCGCGACAGCCGTCGAAATCCATCGGCATGTCCATCGCCTGTGCGGCGGGGACGAGCGGCACCGAGGAGCCGCCGGGGATCACGGCGAGGAAATTGTCCCAGCCGCCGCGAATGCCGCCGCAATGCCGGTCGATCAGCTCGCGGAACGGGATGCCCATCGATTCCTCGACCACGCAGGGCTTGTTCACATGCCCACTGATCTGGAAAAGCTTGGTGCCTTTGTTGTTCTCGCGCCCGAAGCTGGAAAACCACGCCGCGCCGCGCCGCAGGATCGTCGGCGCCACCGCGATGCTCTCGACATTGTTGACGGTGGTGGGGCAGCCATAGAGGCCCGCGCCCGCCGGGAATGGCGGCTTGAGGCGGGGCTGGCCTTTCTTGCCCTCGATGCTCTCGATCTGCGCGGTTTCCTCGCCGCAGATATACGCCCCCGCCCCGCGATGCACGAACACATCGAAATCATAGCCTGAGCCGCAGGCGTTCTTGCCGAGGAAACCCTTTGCGTAAGCCTGCTCGACAGCGGCGAACAGCACCTTCGCCTCGTAGATGAACTCGCCGCGAATGTAGATATAGGCGGCGCGCGCGCGCATCGCAAAGCCGGCGATCAGCGCGCCCTCGATCAGCTTGTGCGGATCGTGGCGGATGATCTCGCGGTCCTTGCAGCTGCCGGGCTCAGACTCATCCGCGTTGATGACGAGGAAGCTCGGGCGGCCATCCTTCGATTCCTTGGGCATGAAGCTCCACTTCATGCCGGTCGGGAAGCCCGCGCCCCCGCGCCCGCGCAGGCCGCTCGCCTTGATGATCTCGATGATGCCATCCTGCCCGATTTCGAGCAGCTTCTTGGTGTTGTCCCAGTCGCCGCGCTTCATCGCCGCGTCTATGCCCCAGTCCTGAAAGCCATAGACGTTGGTGAAGATGCGGTCCTTGTCCTCCAGCGGGCCAACGAATGGCGCGGGGGCTGCGGGTGCTTCGGTCATTTCCACTGCCCCCTGTAGTCGTGATTGGCGCTGACCATTTCCTTGAGGCTCGTCGGTCCACCCTCGGGGCAGCTCGTCTGGCGATCGATCTGCGGGCCGATCTTGGGGCTTTTGCCCGCCGCGAGATCGTCGAGGATCGCGGTCATCGTGTCGAAGGTGAGGTCTTCGTAATTGTCGTCGTTGATCTGCACCATCGGCGCGTTGGCGCAGGCGCCGAGGCACTCGACCTCGGTCAGCGTGAAGAGGCCGTCCGCCGTGGTGCCGCCCTTGTGCAGACCCTTCGCCTTGCATGCGGCGAGCACATCGTCCGACCCGCGCAGCATGCACGGCGTCGTGCCGCACACCTGCACATGGAAGCGACCGACCGGCGCGAGATTATACATCGTGTAGAAGGTCGCGACCTCATAGGCGCGCATATAGGGCATATCGAGCTGCGCGGCGACGTATTCGATCACCGGCACCGGGAGCCAGCCCTGCGTGTTCGTCTCCGCGCCGACCTGCCGCTGGGCGAGATCGAGCAGCGGCATCACTGCGGACTGCTGCCGCCCGGCGGGGTAGCGCGCGATGACCTTCTCGGCTTGGCTCGCGTTTTCGGGCGTCCACGCGAACCCGCCCCAGCGGGCGCGCACTTCGGCTTCGTCAGGAATTTGGGGTGCGTCAGCCATTTACCGGATGAACTCCACTCTAGCCACCTTGTCACCTTCAAAGGAATAGACCGCGATCACTTCGAACGGCTCGACCAGTTCGGAGCCATCCGAGGCCGGACCGCGCGTCACATATTCGCGGAAAAGGACGTAATTGCCGATGGCCTGACGCTCGCGGATTTCCGCACGGTTCTGCGGCCATTTGGCGAAGGCGGCGGCGAGGCCGGAACGCGTGCCTTCCTTGCCTTCCCGCACCACCGCGCCACGATAATTCGCCTCGCAGGCGTCGTCGGTCATGTAGGACACATACATGTCCACATCCTGCGCGTTATACGCGGCGATCATGGCCTCGGCGATGGCGAGGCGCTCTTTTGCTGAGATCAGGACAGAGGTTTCAGTCACGCTCGAGCTCTCTCGAATTATTCAATTCACTTGACTGCGAAGTTGGGCTCACGATCGCACGATAGGCCAATCGAAAAAACCACCAGAAAAAGTAACAGCCTAAGCTAACTATTACGAACATTTCTGAATGATTGCTCAGCCAAATCGAAACTTCACTTTGAGGTGCAGCATAGTGCACAAGCAAGTAAATCAGGTAATAAACTAGTATGAAGAATAATACTGACAAATGCATTGCCACCCGGTCCCACGGATAGGCAAAGTTGAGTATTCTGTCGCCTATAGCATCAAATATCGCGAGAGGGGTTCTCACCGGTCGCACTCCCCGAACACGATGTCCATCGCGCCCAAAACGGCGGTAGTGTCGGCGAGCATGTGGCCCTTCATCATGAAGTCCATCGCCTGCAAATGGCTGAACGCGGTCGGGCGGATCTTGCACCGATAGGGCTTGTTGCTGCCGTCGCTGACCAGATAGACGCCGAACTCGCCCTTGGGGCTTTCGGTGGCGACATAGACCTCGCCCGCCGGCACGTGGAAGCCCTCGGTATAGAGCTTGAAGTGGTGGATCAGCGCTTCCATGCTCGATTTCATCTCGCCGCGCTTGGGGGGCACGACCTTGCGGTCGAGCGAGGCGATCGGGCCTTCGGGCATTTGCTGGAGGCACTGCTTCATGATGCGCGCGGACTGGCGCACTTCCTCGACGCGGACCATGAAGCGGTCATAGCAGTCGTAATTCGTGCCGACCGGAATGTCGAACTCCATCCGGTCATAGACATCATAGGGCTGGCTCTTGCGGAGGTCCCACGCGATGCCGGAGCCGCGGATCATCGGGCCTGAGAAGCCCCATTTCAGCGCATCTTCCTTCGAGACGACGGCGATGTCTACATTGCGCTGCTTGAAGATGCGATTATCCGCGACGAGGCTGATCGCGTCCTCGAACAGGCGCGGCAGGCGCGTATCGAGCCAGTCGGCGATGTCGGTGAGCAGCTTCAGCGGCACATCCTGATGTACGCCGCCGGGACGGAAGTATGCGCTGTGCATCCGCGCGCCCGATGCGCGCTCGAAGAAGTTCAAACAATCCTCGCGGATCTCGAACAGCCACAGGTTCGGCGTCATCGCGCCGACGTCCATCACATGCGAACCGAGGTTGAGCATATGGTTGCAGATGCGGGTCAGCTCCGCGAAGAACACACGCAGATATTGCGCGCGCAAGGGAACTTCGAGGTTTAAGAGCTTCTCGATCGCCAGCACATAGCTGTGCTCCATGCCGAGCGGCGAACAATAATCCAGCCGGTCGAAATAGGGCAGCGCCTGCGTGTAGGTCTTGTACTCGATCAGCTTCTCGGTGCCGCGATGCAGCAGGCCGACATGCGGATCGCAGCGCTCGACGATCTCGCCGTCCAGCTCCATGACGAGGCGGAGCACGCCGTGCGCGGCGGGATGCTGCGGCCCGAAGTTGATCGTGTAGTTCTGGATGCCGTCTTCATCGACACCGACGACGACGGAGCGCTTTTCGGAAGCGGCTTGTTCGAGTGTTTCGGCGCTCATGCCTTATCCTCGCTCTTTTTGCGTGTCGCGCGGGCTTTTGGCGCGGGCTTAGCGTCTGCCACCTTCTCGGCAGCCGTCTTGCGCGGTGCACGCGGCTTTTTGGCAGGTGCGGAAACTGCCTCCGCCTTCACAGCCGGAACCTCTTCCTTCTTAGCGGCAGGAGCCGAAGGTGCGGGAGGAGGAGGCGGCGGAGGCGCAGGTGGTTGGGGAGCGACATATTTCTCGTCACCCGGCAGCACATATTGCGCGCCTTCCCACGGGCTCATGAAGTCGAAATTGCGGAAATCCTGCGCCAGCTTGACCGGCTCATAGACCACGCGCTTGTCCTCTTCCGAATAGCGCAGCTCGACAAAGCCGGTGAGCGGGAAATCTTTGCGCTGCGGGTGGCCCGCAAAACCATAATCGGTGAGTATACGGCGCAGGTCCGTGTTGCCGGAGAAGAGTACGCCATACATGTCGAACACTTCGCGCTCGAGCCAGCCCGCGACAGGCCACAGCCCCGTTACCGAGGGAACCGGAGTCGCCTCGTCCGTGCTGACCTTGACGCGCACACGATGGTTTTTCGTCACCGAGAGCAGATGATAGACCACCTCGAACCGCTCAGGCCGGTCAAGATAATCGACGCCCGCGATTTCCATGAGCTGTTGATAGTGCGCCTTGTCACGCAGGGTAGTCATCACGGAAACGAGCGCGTCGCGCTTCACGACAAGGCTGATCTCGTCCGCCGCCTCGATGAGCGCCAGAAGATCACCACCGATCAGCGCACGGAGCTCATCCGCGACGCCTTCCTTATGAACTATCTTGGGAGCCGAATGCACGCTGCTCATCGTTCAATCGTCCCCACGCGGCGGATTTTGCGCTGAAGCTGCATGATACCGTAGAGCAGCGCCTCTGCCGTGGGCGGGCAGCCCGGCACATAGATGTCCACCGGCACGATGCGGTCACAGCCGCGCACCACCGAATAGCTATAGTGATAATAGCCACCGCCGTTCGCGCATGACCCCATCGAGATCACATATTTCGGCTCCGACATCTGGTCATAGACCTTGCGCAGCGCCGGGGCCATCTTGTTGCAGAGCGTACCCGCAACGATCATCACGTCCGACTGGCGGGGGGATGCTCGGGGCGCGGCGCCGAAGCGCTCCAGATCGTAACGCGGCATGTTCACATGGATCATCTCGACTGCGCAGCATGCGAGGCCGAAGGTCATCCACCAGAGCGAGCCGGTGCGCGCCCACTGGAACAGCTCCTCTGTCGAGGTAACAAGGAAGCCCTTGTCCTGCACCTCGGCAGAAAGCGCATTAAAAAACTGCGGGTCGGGCTGCGTATCAGTCGCGGGCCGCTGAAGCTCTACTCCCAATCGAGGGCTCCCTTTTTCCAGGCGTAGACAAGGCCGAGCACAAGCTCGAAAATGAAGATCATCATCGTCGCCCAGCCAGCCCAGCCGATTTCCTGAAGGCTCACCGCCCAGGGAAAGAGGAAAGCTGCTTCAAGATCGAAGATGATGAAGAGAATGGCGACAAGATAGAAGCGAACATCAAACTGGTTGCGCGGATCTTCGAATGCCGGGAAGCCGCACTCATATTCGGAGAGCTTTTCCGCACTGGGCTTGTGCGCGCCGGTCAAGCGGCCCACGATCATGGGGAGGAAGACGAATGCGCTGGAGAGCAACAGCGCGATTCCAAGAAAGATCAAAATCGGCAGATATTGGCTCAGATCGACCAAGTTCGCCCCCTGCGACGCTTTAAGGTTATGGGGCGGCTTTAGGCCCGCTGCATCTGCGAAGCAAGGGGGTCAGAGGGTGAAAATGACTCTCATTTGGCGATAGTCGGGAGCCGATCAGCTCGTCAGCAATTTGACGCCTGAAAAGACCAGCATGATTGCGAGTGTGATCCGCAGAAAACCAGCATTTACATGCTTGGTGAGCCGGGAGCCCAGCACAATACCGGGGATCGATCCGATCAGCAGCGATCCGAGCAGCTGAAAATCCACCAGCCCCATCCAGAAATACCCCAGACCCGCGAGCATAGTGAGCGGAACCGCGTGCACGATGTCGGTGCCGACAACCTTCTGCATCGTAAGACGTATCGGATAGAGCATGACGAGCATAGTGGCTCCGAGCGCGCCAGCCCCAACCGAGGTGAGCGTGACGATGACACCCAAGATCGCGCCACACAGGACTGTCAAAATGGGAAGAAGCCGACGATAGGCAGTCTTCTGCTCGTCCTCGATGTTGAGCGCTGCGGAATATATCTTGCGCTGGAACAGCGTAACGATCGCCGTGACGACGAGCACGCCGCCCAACATGTGAGAGACAAGCCCGCCCTTCATTTGGTGCCCGCCGCTTGCGGAAAGGAACCAGAGCGTTAGCGCTGCAGCAGGAACACTTCCCAGCGCAAGGCGCCGCACGACCTGCCAATCGGCGTGGCCCTGACTGTGATGCACACCGCCTCCGACCATCTTGGTGAGCGCGGCAAACCACAGGTCGGTTCCGACCGCCGTAGTCGGTGCTACACCGAGCAGCAGGATCATGATTGGCGCCATGAGCGATCCACCGCCGACGCCGGTCAAACCAACCATCGTGCCTACGAGAAACCCGGATAGCGGGTGGAGATAATCCATCAAGCGGCTAGCTCCATGATAAGATCAAGCACCGGACGGGCATGTTCCTTCCGGCAGATCAGCAGGTCCGGCATGTAGACGTCTTGGCAATTATAGACAAGCGGAGAGCCATCGATCCGACTGACATGAAGGCCATGTGACAGCGCAACGGCGGCAGGCGCGCAGCTGTCCCACTCATATTGGCCGCCGGAGTGAAGGTAGATATCGGCCTCGCCCCGGATCACTGCCATCGCTTTCGCGCCTGCACTGCCCATCGGTACAAGGGTCGCACCAAGTTTCTCGGCAACACTCACCGCTTCGGCGGCAGGACGGGTACGCGAGACGACCATACGCAGCGGCGTCCCGGCGGCGGGAAGCGAGCGCGGTTGGTCGGTACGCAGGACTTCATTGAGCCCCGGCAGCGCAACCGCACCGATCTCGGGCTTACCGTCGATGGCGAGCGCGACATGTACGGCCCAATCGGTTCGCTCCTCGCCATATTCGCGCGTGCCATCGACCGGGTCGATGATCCAGACACGGGACTTGTCGAGCCGCTCCGGCGTGTCCTTACTTTCTTCCGAGAGCAAGCCGTCATCCGGGCGTTGTTCCTTCAGCGCATGGATGAGGAACTGGTTGGCTGTCTGATCGCCCGCCTTGCCCAGCGCCTTAGCGGTGATCAAGCCAGAGTCCCGCACCGCGAGCAATATGCGCCCGGCATGATCCGCAAGCTGGGCGGCGAGTTCTGCGTCGCTTAGTGCCACCCGAGCAACCTCTCGATGATTGCATCGGCAGCAGCCTCAGCGTCCATTTTCGTGGTATCGATCCGCACTTCGGGGCTATCGGGCGCCTCATAGGGGCTGTCGATGCCGGTGAAGTTCTTCAAGTCCCCCGCCCGCGCCTTCTTATACAGGCCCTTGACGTCACGCTTCTCTGCTTCCGCAAGCGGCGTATCGATATAGACTTCGAAGAACTCGCCATCGGGGATCATCGCGCGCACCATCTCCCGTTCCGCGCGGAACGGCGAGATGAATGCGGTGATGACGATGAGGCCAGCGTCCGCCATCAGCTTCGCCACCTCGCCAACGCGGCGGATATTCTCGATCCGGTCCGCCTCGGTAAAGCCCAGATCCTTGTTGAGGCCGTGGCGCACATTATCGCCATCTAGCAGGAAGGTGTGCCGGTTCATCCGGTGCAGCTTCTTCTCGACAAGGTTGGCGATGGTCGACTTGCCCGAACCCGAAAGCCCCGTGAACCACAGCACGGCAGGCTTCTGGTTCTTGAGGTTCGCGTGCGCGTCGCGGCTGATGTCGAGCGCCTGCCAGTGGACATTCTGCGCCCGCCGGAGCGAGAAGTGCAGCATGCCAGCGGCCACGGTGTTGTTGTTGATCTTGTCGACGAGGATGAAACCGCCCAGCGTGCGGTTCTCGTTATACGCCTCGAACACCACGGGCTTGTCGGTCGCGAGCTCGACAACACCAATCGCGTTCAGCTCCAGCGTCTTGGCCGCAAGATGCTCCATTGTGTTGACATTGACGACATATTTGGGCGCCTGCACGGTGACGGACACCATCTGCGTGCCGAGCTTCATCCAGTAGGCGCGGCCGACATGGAGCGGCTCGTCCGACATCCAGACCAATGTACTCTCGAACTGGTTGGCGGCTTCCGGCGGCGTATCCGCAATCGCGATCACATCGCCACGCGAGCAGTCGATCTCATCCGCGAAACAGAGCGTGACGGACTGACCCGCCACCGCCTGCTCCAAATCGCCATCCAGCGTAACGATGCGCGACACAGTGCTGGTCTTGCCCGAAGGCAGTACGCGGATAGCATCACCCGGCTTAACAATACCGGTCGCGATCTGGCCTGAAAAGCCCCGGAAATCGAGGTTCGGGCGGTTGACCCACTGCACCGCCATACGGAACGGCTTATCCTGATCCGCCGTCACATCGACCTCGACGGTCTCGAGATGCTCGATCAGCGGCTTGCCAGTGTACCACGGCGTATTCGGTGAGTTGGCGGTAATATTGTCGCCCTTGAAGCCCGAGATCGGCATCGGCACGAAGCTCTTGATACCGATAGATTCAGCGAACGCTGTATAATCCGCGACGATGTCGTCATAAACTTGCTGGCTATAATCGACGAGATCCATCTTGTTCACCGCGAGCACGATGTTGCGGATGCCGATGAGGTGCGCGAGATAGCTATGGCGGCGGGTCTGCGTCAGCACTCCCTTGCGCGCGTCGATGAGGATCACTGCGAGGTCGGCCGTCGATGCGCCCGTCACCATATTGCGGGTGTATTGCTCATGCCCCGGCGTATCGGCGACGATGAACTTGCGCTTTTCCGTGGTGAAGAAGCGATAGGCGACGTCGATCGTGATGCCCTGCTCGCGCTCGGCGGCGAGACCATCAACCAGCAGCGCGAAGTCGATCTCCTGCCCCTGCGTGCCGACGCGCTTCGAGTCCGCCTCCAGCGCCGCGAGCTGATCCTCGAAGATCATCTTGCTGTCATAGAGCAGACGGCCAATGAGCGTCGATTTGCCGTCGTCCACGCTGCCGCAGGTGATGAAGCGCAGCAGGCTCTTGTGCTGGTGCGTCTCGAGATACGCGTCGATATCTTCAGCGATCAGCGCGTCAGTCTTGTAGATGGGGTCTGTGATATTGGACATCAGAAATACCCCTCCTGCTTCTTCTTTTCCATCGAGGCGTCGCCGCCATCCTTGTCGATGACGCGGCCCTGACGCTCACTGGTGGTGGTGAGCAGCATTTCCTGAATGACTTCCGGTAGCGTTTTCGCCTCGCTCTCGACTGCACCCGTCAGCGGATAGCAGCCCAGCGTGCGGAAGCGGATCGAGCGCATCACCGGCTCCTCGCCTTGCCTAAGCGGGAAGCGCTCGTCATCGACCATTAGCAGCAAGCCGTCACGCTCCACGGTGGGGCGCTTCTCGCTGAAATAGAGCGGCACGATCGGGATGTCGTTCAAATGGATGTACTGCCAGATGTCGAGCTCGGTCCAGTTCGAGATCGGGAAGACGCGGATGCTCTCGCCCTTCTTCTTGCGGGCGTTGTAGAGGTTCCACAGCTCCGGGCGCTGGTTCTTCGGATCCCAGCCGTGGGTCGCGGTGCGGAAAGAGAAGATGCGCTCCTTGGCGCGGCTCTTTTCCTCATCGCGGCGCGCGCCGCCAAAGGCGACATCGAAGCCATAAAGATCGAGCGCCTGCTTCAGCCCTTCCGTCTTCCACATATCCGTATGCAGTGGGCCATGATCGAACGGGTTGATCCCCCGCTCCTTCGCCTCCGGATTCTGATAGACCAGCAGCTCCATGCCGGAAAGCTCCGCCATCTTGTCGCGCAGCTCGTACATCGCCTTGAACTTCCACGTCGTATCGACATGCAGCAGCGGAAACGGCGGCGGGCTGGGATAGAAGGCCTTGCGCGCCAGATGCAGCATCACCGCGCTGTCCTTGCCGACGGAATAGAGCATCACCGGCTTTTCAGCCTCCGCCACCACCTCGCGCATGATGTGGATACTCTCCGCCTCAAGCCGCTCAAGATGGGTCAATGTTTTTCTGTCGGGCATATCTGCTCCCTGTTACCTTCAATACCCAATTTCATAAATCGCAAGAGATTTGACCTCCCAAATGGGAGTATGCTACCTTAACCCTTATGCGTGTTCTATCCATCGGTGAAGGTGACCTCCTAACCGCACTTTATGAAGGAATGTTTGAACAACCGATGTGGCATGGCTTTCTTGCAGCCCTCGCCGCTCAAACAGAATCTTCTCAGGCAGCATTAATTTTCCGCCCGATTGACGGCGACGAGATCATGGAATTTGCGCATGGTGGAGATTTGGACAAGCCCGTGCGCGACCTCCTGATTGCCCGCAGCGACAAGGCTGCCAGCCTGACTGGCGAAATGCGCGAGGGCCGGGTCTATATGCTCGAGGAACTGAAAGAGTTGAGAGGGCACCTTGATTCGCCCTCGTCCCCGGTCAGAAGATTTTTCATGCGTAGTGTGCGTATCTCCGGCTCGGGCGGGGTGGAAGCGTGGCTGACAATTGGTCACCATAAAGATTTCAAGGCTGCTGACGGCGCCCTGCTCGCCAATCTGGTGCCGCATGTCCGGATCGCCCTGCGCAGCTTTATCGCTCTGGAGCGGGAGCGGTTTCATTCCTCTGTCGCCTCTACCGCCTTCGGGCGCATGAATTTCGGTTGGCTGACGCTCGATGCGCGCTGCCAAATTGTGGATGTGTCGCCTAATATGGAGCAACTGTTTCAGCGCACCGGCATATTGCGGCGCGGCAGATACAACCGCCTGATGCCCGCCTCTCCTAGCGTAGATCGAGAAATATCCGCGCTGGTGAAAGAAATAGCGAACAATCCGCATCACCCGCCCAAGGCAATCCATTTGAGCCGCGATCCGTGGATGGACATGCTTCTGGCGCCGGCACAAAAGCCGGTAATCTCAGGAGGTGCGCCGCCAGTCGCGATCGCTTATGTAAGCGGGGACCGCCAATCACAGGCGGACCGTTGCGACCAGCTGGTGGATCTGTTCGGCCTGTTGCCGAGCGAAGCCCGGCTTGCATGGCAGCTCGCCCAAGGCACGTCCATTGCGGAAGCCGCCAGCATGACCGGCCTTTCAGAAGAAACCGCGCGCAACTATTCGAAGAAAATCTATGCCAAAACCGGCGCGAGGGGGCAGCCGGAACTGGTGCGCATCATTCTGACCAGCGTGCTGGCTATCGCCTAATGGCTTAGCGCAACGCGCCCGCGACCAGCTTGTGCAGCTTGGAGTGCATCGCGTCGTTGCCGGCGATGATTTCCTTGCGCTCAATCGGCTGGTCTCCGCCGCGGAAGTCGGTAACGAAGCCCCCGGCCTCGCGCACCAGCAATATGCCCGCCGCGACATCCCATGGTTGCAATCCGCTTTCCCAGAAGCCATCATAGCGCCCGGCGGCGACATGCGCGAGATCGAGCGCGGCCGAGCCGAAGCGCCGGATCCCCGAGACAGATGGAGCCACCGCACCAAAGATGCGCGTCCATTGCGCCACATCTCCATGTCCGAAGAATGGGATACCGGTCGCGATCAGTGCATCGGCAAGGTCGCGCCGCGCCGAGACGCGCAGGCGCTGGTCATGCCGCCATGCGCCGCGGTTTTTCTCGGCCCAATAGCTCTCGTCGGTGATTGGCTGATAGATAAGGCCCGTCGTTATTTCGCGCTTGCCGCCATAGAGCGGTTCTTCAACCGCTATCGACATAGCGAAGTGCGGGATGCCGTGAATGAAGTTGGTGGTGCCGTCCAGCGGATCGATGATCCAGCGCGGCTTGTTGGGATCGCCCTCGATCACCCCGCCTTCTTCGAGCAGGAAGCCCCAGTCCGGTCTTGCCTTCTGCAATTCCTCGACGAGGGTTTGCTCGGCGCGCTTATCCGCCATCGAGACGAAATCGGCTGGACCCTTGCGGGATACCTGCAAATGCTCGACCTCGCCGAAATCGCGGCGCAGGCGTGGCGCAGCCTTTCTAGCCGCGCGTTCCATGACGGTGAGGAGACCGGAGTGTGATACCATTTTCTGCTTAGTCCGCCCGCTTCACATATTCGCGCTCATAGACATCGACCACGATACGCGTGCCGGTGACGATATGCGGAGGAACCATGACGCGGACGCCATTGTCGAGGATCGCGGGCTTGTAGGAAGCAGACGCCGTCTGGCCCTTCACCACAGCATCGGCCTCGACCACGGTTGCCTCGACCGTTTCGGGCAGCGCGACCGAGATCGGGCGTTCCTCATACATTTCGAGCTGCACCATCATGCCGTCTTGTAGGAAAGCAGCGGCGTCACCGACGAGGTCGGTCGGCAAGCTGATCTGGTCATAGGTCTCGGTATCCATGAACACGAGCATGTCGCCTTCGGGATAGAGATACTGGAAATCCTTGGTGTCGAGCCGGATGCGCTCAACCGTCTCTGCCGAGCGGAAGCGCACGTTGTTCTTGCGCCCGTCGATCAGGTTCTTCAGCTCCACCTGCATATAGGCGCCGCCCTTGCCGGGCTGGGTGTGCTGGATCTTGACGGCGCGCCACAGGCCGCCCTCATACTCGATATTGTTGCCGGGACGGATTTCGACGCCGCTGATCTTTGCCATAGCAAACCTGCCTTCTGGATGTGCTGAGAGGGATCGGGCTGGTCCCGTTACCCAATTAAAAAAGAGCCGGGCGGCGCTGTAGCGGCTAGGCGCAGAGAGGGCAAGAGGCGTGACCAAATTGCCGCAGTTGCTCAGGGTCAATGCCCCGTTAAGTCTTAAAGCTGTTTGATTATGGTAAAGGCGATGCTATCTCGCCTTACGAATTGCGCCTGATCCATTAGGGACCCGACCGAATATGCCCAATATGATGCACCGCGTCAGCACCGTTGTTTCCACTCTGGCACTGGCCGTAGCCTCCCAATCGGCGCATGCGACCACGTTACAGGAAGCGCTCGCCCAAGCCTATCAGACCAACCCGACGCTAAATGCGGCGCGCGCGAAGCTGAGGGGTACGGATGAGAATGTGCCGCTCGCCAAGGCCGATGGCCGCCCCGGTGTCAACGTGATTGGCAGCTATGACGAGTTGCTTCACCGCGATTTTCCGCTTTCGACACCTATTCGCAACGCAACTGCTCAAGCCACGCTGACTGTGCCGGTGTATCAGGGCGGCATTGTCCGTAACAGCATCCGTGCGGCTGACAAGGGCGTTGAGGCCGGGCAAGCAGAACTGCGCGCTACAGAGTCCGCGGTCTTCGCGCAGGTCGTCGCCGCCTATCTCGATGTGATCGCCGACAGTGCTGTGGTCACTTTCAACCTGCAGAACGTGCACTCTCTCGAAGTCAACCTGCAGGCGAGCACCGATCGCTTCAAGGTCGGCGACCTGACCCGCACTGACGTTGCACAATCCGACACACGCCTCGCCCTCGCCCGTGCGAGCCTGGAATCTGCCCAAGCACAGCTCATCTCGTCCAAGGAAAAATATATCGCACTCGTGGGTAGTGAACCGGTCGATCTTCAACCACCCCCGGCGCTCCCCGGACTGCCCGCCTCGCCAGAGAGCGCGGTCGAAGTGGCGCTGAAGGACAATCCCGATATCCTCGCGGCCAAAAGCACGCGCGATGCGGCTCATTATCAGGTGAACGCCGCCAAGGGCCAGATTGCCCCGCGTCTTTCTGGCTTCGTGCGCGGGAGCTACACCGACTATCTCGATTCCAAGACATTCGGCGCGCCGACACCGACCTCCAAATCCGCTACCGCAGGCGTACAGCTCACGGTTCCGATCTATCAAGGCGGGCGGCCCGGTGCCGCAACGCGGCAGGCAGTTGCGCGCGAAAGTCAGGCGATAGAGCAGTCGGTAGGCACTGAGCGCAGCGTGATCGCACAAACCCGCTCGGCATACGCCAGTTGGCAGGCTTCGCTTCAGACGATTGCATCGACCCGTAAGGCCGTTGATTCCGGTTCGCTCTCGCTGGAAGGCGTACAAGCCGAAAATAAGGCGGGCACCCGCACTATCCTCGATATATTGGACTCCCAGCGCGACCTGTTGAACGCGCAGGTCCAATATGTCTCTGCGCAGCGCAACGCCTATGTCGCGGGCTTCAGCCTGATCGCGTCGATGGGCCATGCCGAAGCACGTGATCTCAACCTTGAAGTGGGCACGCTTTATGATCCGATCGCGCATTACAGGACGGTGCGCGGCAAGCTGTTCGACTTTGATTTCGGCCAGCCTGCTAAGCAGGTTTCGACCACTACGGCGAGCACGAAGGCGCAGGACGCAACCATCATTCCGGGTGGATTTGGAGCCAATTAGTTAACAAAAACCCGGAATCGCCCTCGGGACAAGAAACTGTAAGTCATTGATGTGACTCAGTAAGTCAAAGTTTATGATTTTTTAACTATCTGGCTCATAGCATGAAATGTATTTTTCAGGCTATGGTTGGGTCATGGAACAGGGTGTTTCCCGGTTACTTCTGAAGGAAAAGCGTCGCCGGCGCCTGATGTTTGGCGTTGTTACGCTGGGCGTTGCCATCATTGCCATCTCGACACGCAGCGAACGCGCGATGTTCGGTGCGGGCCTCCCCATGCCGGGCGTATTCGCTACGATCAGCACACCTATGAGCGGAACGCCGCGCGTTTCGTTACGTGATCGTGACCCTTCGGCTTTCTTCGCGGGACTGGATCGCGGTGTGAAGGATCCCGTAGGTCCGCTCGATAACGGCGCGATTGGCCCGGTCGACAGCGCACTGCTCTTCGTCGGTCCCGGCGATGGCTTGCCACCCGGTCGGCTGGACCCGCCCGGTTTTATCGACGGACCTCAGATATTCGGTGATCCCGTTCCCTACAGGGAACCGGAAATGAGCGACCCGCCCTATTTTCCGGGACAGAAGAAGCCTACATCAGAACCCGGCGGACCAAGTCCCAACCCTGGCTCCGGCCCAAGTCCTAATCCCGGCCCAGGTCCAGGCCCCAACCCGAATCCCAATCCGGGGCCGGGACCGGGGCCAACGCCACCGATCGACCCTCCCCCGCCTCCGCACACAGGCGTACCCGAACCCGCGACATGGGCGCTGATGATCACTGGCTTCCTTGGCATTGGCGCGATGATGCGTCGTCGCAGGTCAGCCGAGCAAAAAGAAACCGCGCCCAGCGTTAATAGCTGAGCGCGGCTTTTCTTCTAACCCCTCAGATCAGAAATCATACCCCGCTTTCAGGCCGAAGAATTGCGGCTTGGTCGGGTAGACACGCGAATATTGCCCACAGATTTGCGTTGCGCAGACCGAGTTCAGACTGAGTTGACCACGTTTGTCGAACGCGTTCTGAATAAACGCCTCCAGACGCCAGCTATCCCAGTGCACCCCAGCCGAGAAATCGACCGTCGTGAACTGTTTGGTCGCGCCCACCGCAGCAAAGTCCGCATCCGTCAGGAACGACCGCGTGCCACCCTGATGATTCACCGAGCCCTGCACGAACGCATCCGTGGCACCGAGCGGGAACTCATAGCGCGCCGTAGCACTGCCCTTGAACTTGGGCATAACCGGCAGGCGCGTGCCCTTGGGAGCCGCAGGCGGCGTACCGGGGGTGCAGATAATATTCTTGGTAACCGGATCAACCTCGCAGAAATCTGTCGCCAGCTTGGCATCGACATACGTTCCCGCCATAGACAGGCTCAGCCCGCCAAACTTCGCCGTCATATCGCCCTCAACACCATAAATGCGCGCGTCGCCCGCATTATAGGTATTGGTGACGCCGTTTTGTCCTGCTGGCACGAGGCCGAATTGCAGGTCTTTCCATTTCTCATAGAAGGCCGCGCCGTTGAAATAGACATGGCCGAAATGCGTCTTCCAACCCAGCTCATAATTATAGAGCTTATCTGACTTGAACGGATCGACCCCCGGCCTGCGGTTATTGCCGCCGGGTCTATAACCTGTAGACGCCGTGGCGTAGAGCATTACATCAGGCGTTGCCTGCCATTTGACGCCGCCCTTCCAGATAACGCCGGTTTCGTCCTGCTTTTTGTTGACGTTTGCACATGGGGCATCACTGTAGGCCGCTGCTGATATGCAGTTCGCCAAATTTCCTGAGGAAAAGGTTCCGGAAAATCCGTACACAGTGTTATGCGCCATGAACCCGCGGATGCCACCAATCAGCGTCACAGACGGCATTAGATCATACTCGACTTGCGCGAACATCGCGTAGTCTTTGTCCTTGCGCTTGATGCGAGTCATGAAAGCATCGTCCGTGCCAGGGAATGGCGTTACCCATATCGGCGTTGGTATCGAACCCAGGCCTTGAGTTTGATAATCCGCCTTAATGGCATCCGACTGATGCTGCATAAACAACCCCGCTGTCAGACGGAAGGGCTTGTCCGCAGGTGAGCTAACACGAAGCTCACTCGTGAATTTCCTGTATTTGTCACTCAAGATCGCGTTCTGCGTCGGATCGAGAAAGCCGCCAGTACCATCTGGGAAATAGGTCGCGTAATAGCCATATGTGTCATACGCCACCGAATAATAAGAATAATCCGGGTTATTGTTCACCTTGCGCTGGAAATATCCACCCGCATAGGTGATGTCCCAATCCGAAAGCTTGCCCTGAATGGTGAGTGCGGCCTGATACCAGCGATCCTTGTATGTGCTGGGTAGATAGTCCGTAACCTTGAGATCACCCTTCTTGGGATCATAGAGATAGCCGCCATTGGCGCTCTGGTGCTGATAGATAAGCTGCGGCGTTACCGTCCAGTTGTCGTCCAGCTCAATGCCCAGTGCGGCACGGCCACCATAGGTTTCGACGTCATTATAATCATCTTTGACAAGCGCATTGTTGTTGACGTCCACAAAGGTCTGGCTTGTCGGATCGGTCAGGGTGTCGTCATCCAGTGTGAAATGGCGCGTACCGGGAATATTATCGATATAGCCGCCCAGCTTCTCGTAAAAGCCGGTGACACGCAGTGCCATCTTCTCATTCAACGGCAGGTTCACATAGCCATCGAAGCTGCCACCCATGTCGCCCTTGCCATATTTATTGGCCTGAACGTCGATGCTGCCGGAGAATTTGCTCGGATCGGGCTTGTTGGTGATGACGCGTAGCACACCCGAGAGCGAACTCGCACCGAATAGCGTGCCCTGCGGCCCTGCCAGTGCCTCGATGCGGGAAACATCATAAAGCCGCACATCGACCGTGCCGCCGATAGTCGTCACCGGAATTTCATCGATATACATCGAGCTGGTCGGCAGCGGGCCGATATGTAAACCGTCGCCGCCCGAAGACACGCCACGGAAGAAGATCTGCGACTGGCCCGGCCCGAACGACTGGAAGCTAACGCTGGGCAGCAGCTTGGCATAGTCATCAAATGCCTTGACCTGCGCCTGCTCCAGCTTCCCCGACCCGAGCGCCGTGATGCTGAGCGGAACGTCCTGAAGCCGCTCCTCGCGCCGCTGGGCGGTGACGACGATTTCGCCATCATCTACTGCCGGTGCCTCTTCAGGCGCCTGCGCCCAGAGCGGCGCCGCGGAACAGAGCGTCGTGGTGGTGAGCAGAAGCCCGAACAATTTTATGGATTTTTTCATAGTCGCGCTTCCCCTTGCTGAAGACGATGGCGGAGGTTTCTCCATCCTGCGGGCGATTACAATGGCAAATCTGTGTGCGCCGCAACAATTTTACGACTTTTTGGGCGTATGTTGCCGCCGCGCCACGCTCTGAGCTAGTCCGCATATGTCTCTATGCAGTCGCCAAGTGCATCGGTGAGGGGTTTGAGCTGCTCTGACACGGGTTGCCACTGCCCTGCCCCGTCGCGGTTGATCGGCCGCCGCACCTGCTCGCTGCTCGCCGTACGAACCGCACGGCGGTTCTCGTGGAAGCGAAGGCAGCTCTCCTCGAATGGCAGCCCGAGCGCATCAAGCAGCCGCCGTGTTTCGCCCTCAGGATCATCGAGCAGATGCTCGTGGATCACCCGGTACACACGCCCCGGCAAGACCTGATCGATATGCGCCATTTGCCGCATATAATTGGCGTAGAAATGTCCGATGTCCTCGAGATCATAACTGAACGCCTGCCCGCGCGCATAATGCTGGCGAAAATTGGAATAGCCGCAATCGAGCGGATGCCGCCGCGCATCGATGATCTTCGCGTTGGGCAGGATCATGTGAATGAAGCCAATATGCTGCCAGTTGTTCGGCAGCTTATCGATGAAATAGGGCTTGCCCTCGCGCCGCTGCAAACGGGTGCGGGAGAGATAGGCTTCGCCAAGCTCTCGCAACCGCGCCGCGTCGAGCTTTTTGAGAGCATGCGGATAGCCCGCGCCTTTGCTCGCCTCACTGACCAGCACCGGAATATCGGGAAGCTCCATCGTGCCTTCGACCTGCGAGTGGCTGGAGAGGATTTGTTCTATGAGGGTGGACCCCGCACGCGGCAGTCCGACGATGAAGATCGGGTCCGGCGCATCACAGCCCTGCCCTTCGTGCTCATTCAGCAACTCAGGCTGGAGCACAGAGATCATCGCATCGACAGATTTGGTCGTCTCCTGCGCATCATAGGGCAGCACAGAGCGGCGCAGCGCATTGCCCTTGGCGTAATGCGCGAAAGCCTCGACTGGGCGCTTGCTGTCGTCCAACGCCTTGCCGAGCGCGAAATGGAGGTGGAAGCGATCCTCAACGCTTGCCGCGGGATCTTCAAGCGCCTTTTCCATTATCGCGATATCGTCTTGTCCAAGCTTTACGGATTTGAGATTGGCGATGCTCCACCAACCGTCACCGAAGGTAGGACGCAATTCAGTCGCGCGACGATAGGCGGCGACACTCTCCTCCTGCCGCCCGACCGTCTTCAGCGCATGTCCATAACTCATCCATATCTTCGGCTGGCGTGGCGCCTTGGCGAGCACATCTTCGTAGAGTGCGATAGCCTCACCGAACTCCCCGATCCGTCCCAAAACTGCCGCGCGCAGATTGGCGTGAACCGGGCTGTCGGGATCGTCTTCATTGAGGCGATCCAGCTCGGCGAGCGCCTCCTCGGTCTTGTTCTGACGGTGAAGTGCCGTGGCAAGGTTGGTACGCGCGGCAACAAAGCCGGGGGCCAGCTCCACCGCACGGCGCAGCAGCTTTTCCGCATCTGGATTGCGCCCGAGCCGGCCTGCAACCTCCGCCAACATGCGGATCGCAGCGGCATCGAATGGATTGGCGCGCAACCGGGCGCGCAGCAACGGCTCAGCTATCTCCAGCCGGTTATCGACAATGGCAAGCGCGGCCTCACGCAGATCGACATCGAAAATCGAGGCGTCTATCGCCTCCAGTTCCGCCTGCTGCGCTTCTGCATCCTGCCCCAGCGCACGGAGTGCGCGTCCCAAAAGCCGATACGCCTCCGCATCATGCTCAGCGCCTTTCAGAAGTAGCCGACAATCCTGTGCAGCTTTGGCCGGGTTTTCAGATATGAGCGCGCGGATCGACTGGTAGGACACATTCTGCATTGGCGCATGATGCGTTGATATTGGCTGACGCTCAAGGGCTTGAATAATGCAACAGCCCAGAGCGCGCTCAGCCCTTCGTCAACACCGCCATATAATGCGCCGATAACGGCTTCATACGTGAAGTTTCCAGACGGCCTTCCACCTTGCCGCCGAGCTTCATCAGAAAGCGCGGCATGAAATCAGGCAGGAAGGTGAAATAGGAGACGGCCTTCAGCCTCAAGGGCTTCGCCGAACGCCAGAATTCGACATCCACGAAATGCTCCGTGCCGTCATCGATCGATTTGAGCAGCGGGAACAGATAGCTCATGTAGAATTTGAACAACGGGTTGCGCGGATTGCTTTCGTGCACCAGCAGCATGCCGCCCGGCTTCAACACCCGCTCTATCTCGCGCACCGCCTGCCGCTGCGCCTCCGTACCCGGCAGATGATGGACAACGCCGATGGTATAGACAAAATCGAAGCTGGCATCGGGGAATGGCAGCTCAAGCGCGCTACCGACCACGAATTTCGCATCCGGGTGCAACCGACGTGCATGCTCCAGCAAGCCAACCGAAGGATCCATGCCGGTGACTTCATAGCCACGGCGGCACATTTCGGCGGTCTGCATGCCAAGGCCGCAGCCCATATCGAGACCTTTGCGGCCAGTTCCCGGCGCACCGATATGATCGCACATCAGCTTGAGCTTGCGGTTAATAAGTGCATCCCACACATGCGGGCTCCACTGCATGCTATATTCGCCTGCGATATCATCGAAATGAGCCGCGGCATCTGTAGGCACCGCCTCCTGCATGCGCATTTCACGCCACAGGAATATGGCACCCAGCACCAGAGCGAGGCCTGTGCTGAACAGCCGTGTCAAGGTTACAATCTGTATCGCCTGGGTCACACTGACGCCCGTCTCCGTGACCCACCACATCGCCAGCCGTCCATTAACGCCGATGCCCGCAGGTGACATAGACAGACCCCCGAGCAGAGTGGAATCCGCGAAAATCGCCGCACCCGTAGTCACAGGCAATATGACACCAACGGCAAGCGCCGCGCAAAAAACCAGCAGCGCCGCAACTATCCAGCTTGCCAGCGATAGCGACAAAATCAGGACGCCAACACGGAGGTTTAAGAGCTTGCGGCGTTGGTATGGAGTAAAGCCAAGATAGGGTAAGCCCAACCAGAAAGCCGCAACACCGAGGACCGAGAGCGCAAGAAAACTCCAACCGATCAGGCTTCTCTCGCCGCCAGAAGCCACAAGGGATATCAGCGCGATAACGCCGATGTCGACAATACGCTCCAGTACCAGCGGCGGAACACTGCGTCGCAACGGCACCTTGAAGCTGCGCTTCAGCAGAAAGCCGCGCAACACCTCACCGACATAGCCGGGCGTGGCGATACCAAGCAATCCCGCGCAATATATCGATAGACTGGGCCTCACAGGCACACGCACCCTCACGGCGCGCAAAAGAAATTGCCAGCGGATGAACCGGAAAGTGATCGATGCTGTCGTGAGTATAGGCAGAACGACCAGCGCCACAAAGGTCGCTTTCGCTATATGAAGCTCTGCCCCATGCAGTGAAATATCGGCTACATATTGTTCGGCAATAAACGCAGCCCAAATAAGTAAAATAGCAAACATCGCGGCCAAAATCCTTTTTGACCGCAACAATATTGCGAAACTCGCTGCCTTGGACGCTGCCATCCCTTTAACTTCCCGCCTCGGCCCAAACGTATAATTCCCCAAAGTGGAAATGACGTTAATGCCGAAGGGGAGTCAATCTGATAACATGGTAAAGAGAAGCGGTAGCTGAATTATTATAGTTAATGCCGCCTGTTATAGTTAATATTATTGTGTTTCGTGCACGAATATCTCCCGTATCTGGTCGAGCACGTCTGCATTTTCGATAGTGGGTGGTGTTGCGACCGTTTCGCCATTGGCGAGCTTGCGCAATGTGGCGCGCAATATCTTGCCCGAGCGTGTTTTCGGCAGGGCATTGACGATATGGACGTTCTTGAGCGCGGCGACCGGGCCAAGATCATCGCGAACGAGCGCGATAATCTCCCCCTGCATGTCCGCATGCGCCTCCTGCCCCGCCTTCAGCACGGCAAAGGCCATCGGGATCATGCCTTTCAAGGCATCGTCAGCGCCGATGACCGCGCACTCCGCAACCGCCGGATGGCTGGCGACGATCTGCTCCATCTGACCGGTAGAAAGGCGATGGCCCGCGACATTGATGATGTCGTCGGTCCTCCCCATGATGTTGAGGAAGCCTTCCGCATCGAAATGCCCGGCATCACCCGTTTCATAATAGCCGGGGAAGGTCTGGAACGCCTTGGCATAGCCTTCCGCATTGTTCCACAGCGTCGCGTAGCAGCCCGGCGCCATTGGCAGCTTGATCGTCACCGCGCCGCTCGATCCATGCGGCACAGCATGGCCGCCTTCGTCCAGTATCTCGAAGTGGAAACCGGGGACCGGAAAACCGGCGCTGCCGGCCTTTCGCCGCGTATCGCCCATGCCGAGGCAGGTGGCGATGGCCGGCCAGCCCAGCTCCGTCTGCCACCAGTGATCGATCACCGGAAGCGCAAGCTGATCTTCGGCCCAGTGGATCGTGTCCGGGTCAGCGCGTTCGCCCGCGAGAAACATTGCGCGCAGTTTTCCGGTGCCGATATCGGTCACGAAAGCGCCTTGCGGGTCTTCCTTGCGGATCGCGCGGATGGCGGTCGGCGCGGTGAAGAAGACATCGACCTGGTGCTTGTCAATCGTCCGCCAGAATGTCCCCGCATCCGGCGTGCCGACGGGCTTGCCCTCGAACAGCACCGTCGTACAGCCCGCGATCAGCGGCCCGTAGACGATATAGCTGTGACCGACGACCCAGCCGACATCGGACGCCGCCCAGAACGTCTCGCCCGGCTTCATGCCGTAGATATGCTTCATGCTCCATGCGAGCGCGGTGGCGTGGCCGCCATTGTCGCGCACGACGCCCTTGGGCGTGCCGGTGGTGCCGGAGGTATAGAGGATATAGAGCGGATCGGTCGACGCGACCGGTACGCAACCCACAGGCTGCGCCTTCGCCAACTCCACCTGCCAGTCAAGATCCCGCCCAGCGGTCATGTCCGCCGTCAGCTGTGGCCGTTGCAAGAGCACGACATGATCGATGCTGTGCGCAGCCAGTTCCAGCGCGTGATCCACCAGCGGCTTATAGGGGATGACCTTCTGGCCCTCGATCCCGCACGAGGCCGTCAGCAGCAATTTGGGCTTGGCATCATCAATCCGCTTGGCAAGCTCCGGCGCTGCAAAACCGCCGAATACCACCGAGTGGATCGCCCCGATCCGCGCGCATGCCAGCATCGCGAACAAGGTTTCCGGGATCATAGGCATATAGATAACGACACGATCGCCCTTCGCCACGCCTAGCTGGCTAAGCATCCCGGCGACCTGCGCCACCTCGTCGCGCAGCTCTGCATAGCTGAAGCGCTGCGACCGCCCCGTCACCGGGCTTTCATAGATAACGGCAGTCTGGTCTCCCCGGCCTGCCGCGACATGACGGTCGACCGCATTATGGCAGGTATTGATCACCCCATCGGCGAACCAGCCATCCTGCGCGCTCCAACCCTTGCCGGGCGCACGCTTCCACTCCAGCGCCTGCGCGGCGCTCAGCCAGAAACTGTCCGGGTCGCTCTGGCTCGATGCATAGTTCGCTTGATACTCACTGCTCATGATTTCTCAGACATCTCCCGCAGGACCTTATGGTCCAGTATCGAGATTATTTCGTCCTTTTCACCGAGAAATGCAATTGGACCAAAGTTGGTGAAGAGCAGCTCCGTATATTCAGGGAACCATGTGTACTCATGGATCGCCTCAAGCGGTTCATAGCCATAGGTGCCGGTCGTCGCCTCACCCATGCGATAGGACATCTTGCCCTTGATCACATAATATTCCCCGGCGCCGAGGTGTCTGTGCTTGCCGAAGGAGCTGCCCGGTTCACAGCGGAACATCACTACCCATCTCCCCGTTTCCTCGCTGGTGTAGAGCAGGGTCATCTCGATGCCTTGCGCGAATGTGAACCATTTCATGGCTGGCGGGGCGGTAAGGAGTTCGTCCTTCATGATTGATATCCTGCCGTTTTTCAGAAGTGGAGGGACAGCTCTGCGCCATAAGTGGCGCGCTCGCCGTAATAATGCGGCACGAAGCCGAAGCCGCTCGTGTCGGTCGCATCGACGATGTAGGATTTGCCGGTTACGTTCTTCGCCCATGCCGCCAGCTCCCAGCCATGATCGGGATCGGCCAGTGTCGCGCGCAGGTTGAGCAGGCCATAGCCCTTGCCGGAGCTGATCAGATTGTCCTCGGCGTTGTTGTAATATTTCTTGCCGGTGTAGTTATACTCCGCGCGCCAACGGGTTTCGAACTTGCCTACAGGCACAGTGACCTGAGCATTGGCGGACAGGGTGAATTTGGGTGCACCCGGCATACGGTTGCCAGAGAAATCGCGCGGCAAGCCGGACACCGGGTCTATGGCCGCTGAGGTATAGTTTTTATATTTCGCATTCAGCAGGCCCATGTTGAGGCCAAGATCGAGCCAGTCTGTCGGCACAGCCGTGGCTTCGAGCTCGATACCCTTGATGGTCGCGTCGGCGGCGTTGTCGAGGCCAAGCGTCGGCACCGCGCTGCCCGCCTGCTTGTTGACCGAAAGCACCTGAAGATCGGTATAGTCATAATAGAAGGCGGCAAGATTGAGCCGCAGCTTGCGGTCGAACAAGGTGCTCTTGAGGCCGATTTCATAGGATGTGAGATATTCCGGATCGACCTGCGTGCGCTCCGCGACGCTGGTGATGATACCGATATTGAAGCCGCCTGCCTTGAAGCCGCGGTCGACACTGGCATAGGCCATGACGCCCTGCGTTACATCGTAATCCAGCGCCACACGCCATGTGAAGGATTTGAAGGTGTCCTTGAGCTGCGCGTAAGGCACCAGCGCCAGCGGTGCGCCGACGCCAAGGGCTGGATCGAAATAATTGGGTATCAGATCGGCCTTATGATCGACCTTCACCTTGTCGATGGTGTAGCGCCCGCCCGCCGTGAAACGCAGAGACGGCATGATCGCATAGGTCGCCTGCCCGAAGAGCGCATAGGCATTGTTCTTGCGGTTAGCCCGCGTGATTAGCGGCAGCGCGCCCTGCGCAAAAGTCAGTTCGCCGAGCAGGTCCGCATCGCTATCTGCCTGCAGTTTTTCGTGGAAATAATAGGCGCCCAAAATCGCGTTGAGCGGGCCGCTATTGTAGGAAAGCTGGACTTCCTGCGTGAATTGCTTGGCGTGCGAGAGGAACACGATCTCGTCGATCCGGAACGGACCGCCATCGACATCGACCCTGTTATCGACATCGCTTTTGTCATAGCCCGTAATCCAGCGCAGCGTCAGATCGCCAAACTGATGGGACGCGTCGAAATTCACGAAGACATTGTCGCTGTAATTGCGCGAAGGGCCGTTGAAATTGAGCAGGTTACTGTTGTTCGGGAACGGGTCACTATAACCAAACAGGTCCGCCCCATTGATGGTGCCGATCGGCTTGTTCTCGAGATAGTCGCTGCGGTCGCGTCCACCGCCGACGCTGAGCTTCACATCCGTGGCGCTATCCGGATGCCAGCGCAGGATCATGCGTGCTGCGGCCTCATCGACGTCGATCGCCTTGTCCCCCGTGTAGAGATTGAGCTTCTCGCCGTCCCTTCTGCGCACCATGCCGGCAATGCGGACTGACAGCCCCTCGGCAATCGGCATGCTCGCCGCTGCTTCCGCCTCGAACAGGTCAAAACGCCCATAGCCGAAGCGCGCATTGCCCTCGAATGTGTCGCCGGGCAGTTTGGAATAGAACTGGATCGCCCCGCCGGTTGTGTTCTTGCCGAACAGGGTTCCCTGCGGCCCGCGCACCACCTCGATACGTTCCAGATCGAACAGCGAGAATATCTGGCTTCCGGTCGATGCCACCACCACGTCGTCACGATAGATACTGATCGGGCCGATCGAGGAGGCATTGAAGTCATTGTTGCCCACGCCGCGAATGAAGATATTCGGCACCCCGCCGAAGGTCTTGATTTCGAGGTTGGGAACCTGATCGCCGATCGACAGGCTGTTGGTGAAGCCCGCCTCTTGGATCGCCTTGTCATCGAATGCGGAGACCGAGATAGGCACGTCCTGCAAATTCTGCGCGCGCTTTTGGGCGGTTACGACGATGTCAGCAATGCCGCCTGTATTTGCGTCATCGGCTTGTTCCTGCGCAATAGCAGGCGCTGCAAAAGCGGCCAGTGCCGCAATGCTTGCGCCGCGAAGCATGATGCTGGTGAACTTTCCCATGAGATTCTCTCCCCTATATGCCGCCACATTATCCGGGCGTTGGTTTGTGACATCATGCTAATGCGCCCCAGCACTGCCTATCATGCATTTGAGCGGCGCATTTCTTGGTTGAATGAGAACCGGCGCCGCGGCTCCAGCCGCATAATTGCACGTCAGCGTCAAACACCTTGTGCCAAAGTGAACCGGCCCCGTTCGCGCGATTGCAAAGGCGCCGCAACATGATAGCGTAGGTAATGAGAGGATTGGTGCCATGCTGCTAAGCGAAGAACGCTGGAGCTCGGCGCAGCTACCGCCAGCGAGGCAACTGCCCGGGTTTCAGGAAGTTTTTGACCGTACGCATTTTCACTGGGGCCTGCGCGCTCCGGGTCATTCGGAATATACCGCGCATGTCCGCCGCCGGGCGACCCATGATTTCGTGTTCACGCAGATATATTGCGACCCCGTCACCGGTTTTCGCACCGTCGACGATGTGAAGCGGGACGATGAGCATTATTTCTGTCTGCTCTATTTCGATGAAGGGATATGCCGCCTGCGGCAGGGTCGCAATGAAACAGTGGTGCGGCCGAATACTATCGCCGTGTGGGACAGCACGCGCCCAGCCGAGTTCGAGAACAGCGAGACGCTGGATCAATATTCGATCCTGATACCGCATCAAATGGGTCATTTGCTGGTGCCGGGGATAGAGGATATGTGCGGGCTGAGTGTCGACGGCAATGCAGGCTTGGGCGCAATTCTGCTTTCGCATCTTAGGCAGGTGCACAAGACGCTCGATATGATCGACCCGCAAGACCGGCCCGCCGTGCTGCGCGCAACCGTGGAACTGATCGGAGCCGCGTTTCGGCCCTCAGTCGATCAGGTAGGGAGTAGCAGCTTTCGCCGCGCCCTGCTCAACCGGGTGCAGGATCATATCCTAGCGCATCTTCATGATCCGGGTCTGTCTGCGGCCTCTATAGCGGCGGCGTTCCGTTTCAGCCCACGCTATCTCCATCGCCTGTTCGAGGAATTCGACGTCACGGTCGGCACCTGGATCCGCAAGCGGCGGCTGGCGGCGAGCTGCACCGATCTTGCCGACAAGAAACTTACATCTCTCAGCATAACCGAAATCGCGATGCGCCATGGCTTTGCTGACGCGTCTCATTTCAGCCATGCGTTCAAGGACGAATATGGCATGTCGCCGCGCGAATATCGCCGAAATTATATCGAGTGATCGGGCAATGCCCTGTTCGCGGATTCCCAAATAAGCGGACGTTCTGACACAAGCATTCCTGGGCATTCTCGATACCATAATCCTCCATAGTGCCTGGGAGGATAATATGGCTGAAAGACTGCGCGGCAAAACCGCGCTCGTAACCGGCGCCGCGCAGGGCATAGGTGCGGGAATTGTCGCCGCTATGTGCGCGGAAGGCGCGACGGTCTATGCGGCGGACATCAATTTTGACGGGGTGAGCAAGCTGGCGGCGGATTGTGGCGCGACCCCGCTCAGGCTCGATGTCACACAAGAACAGGATTGGCAGCAGGCCGCATCTGTGCTCGCTTCGTCAGGTCTGTCGGTTCTCGTCAACAATGCCGGCATAGAGCTGGTCAAGCCGATGACCGAGCATAGTCTCAATGACTGGCGCGGGTTAATGGCTGTAAATGTCGATGGCCTGTTTCTCGGCTGCAAGACGATGCAACCGCTGCTCGCAGCTTGTTCGAGCGGCGCAAGCCCGGCGAGCGTCATCAACATATCGTCGATTGCCGGTCTTGTCGGCTACCCGGACCAGCTGGCTTACAACACCTCCAAGGGTGCGGTGCGGCACATGACGAAAAGCCTCGCGATCGAATGGGCGGCGCATGGCCTTGGCATACGCTGCAATTCCATCCACCCCGGCTGCATTCGCACACCGATGCTGGAGATGGCAGTCGAGGGATGGGTCCGAGAAGGATCGATCCCGGCAGATGATCCGTGGACAGCAATAGCAGCACTTTGCCCGCTTAATAGTGTGGGCATGCCGGAGGACATCGCGATGGGCGCAGTCTATCTCGCCAGCGACGAGGCGCGGTTTGTGACCGGCATAGAGCTGGTGATCGACGGCGGATGGGTGGCCCGATGAGCGGCACAAGCAACGCAAGCCAGCGGCTCTGGATGTATGCCAATATGGTCAAGAGCCGCCATTTCGAGGCCTGCATCAAACCCGCCTATTTCGAGGGCAAGACGCCGGTATTCAACATGGCGAAAGGGCCGCTGCCCGGCGAGATGCACCTGTCAGACGGTCAGGAGCCATGCGCGGTCGGCGTGTGCGCGCATCTGCGCCCCGGGGATACCGTGACCGCCACCCACCGGCCGCATCATATCGCCATCGCGAAGGGCGTGGACCTCGACGCCATGACGGCGGAGATTTTCGGCAAGGCACCGGGTCTTTCCGGCGGGCGCAGCGGGCATATGCACCTGTTCGACGCACGGGTGAACTTCGCGTGCTCCGGTATCATCGCCCAAGGCCTTGGACCAGCAGTGGGCGCGGCTCTCGCCGCCAAGCTGCGGGGCGAGGATAGTGTCGCCGTCGCTTTCCTCGGCGATGGTGCGGCCAATCAGGGCGCATTCCATGAGGCAATGAACCTCGCCTCGGTCTGGAAGGTGCCAGCCATATTCGTGATCGAGGACAATGCCTATGGCATATCGGTCTCGAAGCGGGACTGCACTGCCGTGGCCCGCAATGCGGATCGTGCTGCGGCCTATGGAATGCCCGGACATTTCGTCCCCGGCAATGACCCGGACGCTGTCTATGCAATCGCTGGCGAAGCCATCGCACGGGCACGGAGCGGCGCCGGGCCAAGCCTGATCGAGATCGAAACCACGCGGCTCGAAGGACATTTCATGGGCGATGCCGAGGGATATAGGCCCGAAGGCGAAATCGAACGCCTGAAGGCTATCGACCCCATCCCCCGATACCGGCAACGGTTACTCGCGGAAGGCTTTGATGCCGCCGATCTTGATACAGCAGAAGCGCAAGCAAAAGCCGAGGTAGACCAAGCCTTCATTGCTGCCCGCGCAGCATCCTATCCTGAACCCGAGGAGGCGTTCGCACATGTCTTCGCCTAAAACTATCTCGCGCCGATTGACCATCGCCAAGGCCATGGCGGAAGCCATTGGGCAGGAAATGGCAGCCGACCCCTCCGTATTGGTGATGGGGGAAGATATCGCCAAGCTGGGTGGCGTCTTCGGCACCACAACGGGCCTGCTCGACAGGTTCGGGCCGGATCGGGTGCGCGACACGCCGATCTCTGAAACAGCGTTCATCGGTGCGGCTGTGGGGCTGGCGGCGGCAGGCATGAAGCCGATTGTCGAGCTGATGTTCGTCGATTTCTTTGGCGTCTGCATGGACGCGATCTACAATCTTGCCGCCAAGCAGAGCTATTTCTCCGGTGGGCAGGTAACATGCCCGATGGTGCTGATGACATCAGTCGGCGGCGGCTATGGCGATGCGGGCCAGCACAGCCAGTGCCTTTACGCGACATTCGGCCATCTCCCCGGCATGAAGGTGGTGATCCCGTCCAACGCCTATGACGCCAAGGGGCTGATGCTCGCTGCGATCCGAGACCCTAATCCAGTGATTTTTATGTATCACAAGGCTCTGCAAGGCATGGGCTGGCTCGGCACGGTTAAAGGCTCCATTACAGACGTGCCCGAAGGCGATTATGTCGTGCCCATCGGCAAGGCAAAAATTGTGCGCGAGGGTAATGATCTAACCATCGTCAGCCTCGGCGCTGGCGTGCATCAGGCGCTCGATGTGGCGAAAACTCTCGCCGCTGAGGGTGTCGACGCGGAAGTGATCGATCTCATCACTATCGCGCCCCTCGACCGGGAAACGATCCTTGCATCGGTCGCCAAAACGGGCCGCCTACTGGTAATCGACGATGATTATCTGAGCTACGGGATCGGCGCGGAGGTGATCGCATCCGTGTGCGAAAACCCGGATATCAGGCTCAAGGCCCCTCCCCGCCGGATCGGATATCCGGACATACCTGTGCCCTTCACTCCGGTGATGGAGCATTATGTCCTGCCCAATGCTGAAAAGCTGCTGGAAGGCGCGAAATTGATGATGGAGACTACCAAGTGACGGACATAATAATACCCGCCGGATTGTGGGAAGATAGCGATACGGCGGTGATCGGATCATGGCTCTATAATGAGGGCGACGTTGTTCAGGCTGGAGCGGTGATCGCGGAGATCATGGTGGAAAAATCGAGCTATGAGTTGACCGCTCCCGCTGGCGGCACCTTGCACATCGGCGCTGCTGAGGAAAGCGAAGTGAGGGCCGGACAGATAGTCGGCAGGATAGGCTGATCCGTGCAATCCAGTGATCGGCTGATCGAGACGATCGCTGCGCTTATCGCCCCGGACACCCCTGTCGAACACGGCAACGGGCAAGCGGCGATCTCTCGCGACACCGAAATTCTGGGCGAAATGCTCTCTGGCAGTGATGCCAATTTCCGGCTGCGACTGTGGACCAATGAAAAATGCCTCGTCGCCACGCGGGCGCAAAGCCGGAGGGCGGGCTTCGCCAAGGCATGCGAGGCTGCGCGCGCGGCTGGGTGGCCTGTCCATGTCAGAAGCTCTGGCGGAACGACGGTCGTGCATCGTCCCGGCATTCTCAACGTCAGCCTTTTTCGTTCCGGCTCCGCACAACCACCCGGAACCGACAGCCTATATCATGAACTGGTCGACACCTTATGTTCGGCTCTCTGGAAGATAGGAGTCCGCGCCACCGCTGGTTCGGTGAACGGCAGCTATTGCGACGGACGATATAATATCTGCGTCGATGGCAGGAAAGTTGCCGGCACAGCCTGTCAATCCCGTATAGGACGCGCGCGCCATGCACATCTCGCCCATGCCTCGTTGATTGTAGATGGAGATATCGGGGAAGATCTGGACATCATTTCCCGGTTTGAAAGTGCGCTTGGCCTGCACACCATATACAGGCCTGAAGCGCATATTTCGATCGGCGCGCTCATATCGCTCCGCTCATATGCCTAACGAACCCAGCAATCGTGGGGCGGTATATTCGAGACACTGACCACACTGACCTGCTGCCCATTTAAGCCCGCTTGAAAAATACGCATCATCGGCTATATTGCGGCTCATGCGGGCCGGGCCCCTCTGGCGATCGTTTCGGCGGTCGTGATGTCGGACCGCATCGAGTGTTCTCGATGCTGGTCAGACTATCAACCTTCCAAAACCAGCGGAACAACACTCGTTTGATCAGATCAAATGAGGTGCTTTTTCGATGTTTGAACAAAATCGGGTTCTCCCACGCGGCTATACGCAGGACTCAGCCGCCTTCGACGCGGGCCTGCGCAAGTATATGCTGCGCGTCTACAATTACATGGCGTCCGGCGTATTGCTGACCGGCATTGTCGCGATGATTGTCGCCGCGACACCCGCGCTCTATCAGCCGATCTTCGGTACGCCGCTCAAATGGGTGGTGATGCTGGCGCCGCTGGCGTTCGTGTTTTTCTTTTCCTTCCGCATCGAGCGCATGAGCGCATCCGCCGCGAAGTCAGCCTTCTGGGCTTTCTCCGGCGTAATGGGTCTCTCGCTCGCGTCCATCTTCCTCGTGTTCACCGGCATGAGCATCGCGCAGACCTTCTTCATCGCCGCGACGATGTTCCTCGCGATGAGCCTGTGGGGCTATACCACCGGGCAGGATCTTTCCCGTTTCGGCAGCTTCCTGATGATGGGCGTGATCGGCGTTGTGATCGCGAGCCTCGTCAACCTGTTCCTTGGTTCCTCGACGCTGCAACTGGTGATCTCGATCATCGGCGTGCTGGTGTTCACCGGCCTCACCGCTTGGGACACGCAGAACATCAAGGCGCAATATGCCCATAATCTCGGCCATGAAACCGAGACGAAGATGGCGGTGTTCGGCGCGCTCTCGCTGTACCTCAACTTCGTCAACATCTTCCAGCTGTTGCTCAACCTGACCGGCGAGCGCGAGTAAGGGCCAGACGCCATGACATTGATGGAAGGGCTCGCCGCGCTGGCGAGTGAACCCGCGGCGTGGGCGGCGCTTGCCACCCTCGTCGCGATGGAGGTGGTGCTCGGCATCGACAACCTCATCTTCATCTCGGTGCTGAGCAACAAGCTGCCCGAAGAACATCGCGTGCAGGCGCGGCGCATCGGCATCGGCCTTGCGCTTGGGCTGCGGCTCATTCTGCTCGCTTCGATTGCGTGGATCGTGCAGCTCACAGAGCCTGTGTTCAATGCGTTCGGTCACGGCTTTTCGTGGAGGGACATGATCCTCGTCGCAGGCGGGCTCTTTCTGGTCTGGAAAGCGACGAAGGAAATCCACCACAGCATCGATCCCAAGCCCAATCATGACCTGTTCGACACACGGGCCGTGGGCATGGGTTTTGCGGCGGCGATCGGGCAGATCATCCTGCTTGACCTCGTCTTTTCGATCGACAGCATCATCACCGCGGTCGGCATGACCGACAATATCGCGATCATGGTTATCGCTGTTATCACCGCGGTGAGTGTGATGCTGTTCGCCGCGACACCGCTGGCGGACTTCATCAGCCGCAACCCGACGGTCGTCATGCTGGCGCTCTCGTTCCTGCTACTCATCGGCACGACGCTAATCGCGGAAGGCTTTGGCGCGCATGTACCCAAGGGCTATGTCTATGCGGCAATGGCGTTTTCGGCGGCGGTTGAGGCGCTCAACATAGTCGCAAGGCGGCGACAGACAGGCAAGGCGCAGCATCAGCCCGCCTCCTGACCACTCGAGCGGACCAAAGCTTCACCTGATCCACAATGCCCCCCTCTGGGCATTGTGGGTTGCGGTGATGCGGCAATCATGATGGATCTTCTTGCTGAGCATTATGTTATGCCACAGTCTTGTTTGCGCAGGCAGGAAACGTCTTGATCAGATCCTTCTACCTTTTTGCCGGTCTACTCAGCACGACTGTGGGGATGATCGGCATCCTGTTGCCGCTCCTGCCCACCGTACCTTTTCTGATCCTTGCGGCATTCTTCTTTGCTCGGAGTGACGAGCGGCTGGAGAAATGGCTGCTCGAACATCCTATTTATGGTTCCCATATCCGCCTGTGGCGAGAGCATCGCGCGATCAGCCGGAAAGGGAAGCTGGCCGCAATGACAGGCTTTGCGTTCAGCATCATCCTCTCACTGATCCTGATGCCCTGGCCCTGGTGGTTGGCGACGGTCGTTGCTGCGCTTGTTTTCGGAACATGGATATGGAGGCACCCGGAGAGGTGACAACCTGTGATCCAAATTCACCCTAACAACCTCACGATGCCCTTACATCTCCATCCGGGCGACGTAGCGGGCTTCCACATGATCGATCTGCGAAGCATTCGGGTGGGGCAACCAGACTGAAAACAGCCTCCCCTGCTTTTTGCGAATGGTCATCGCCTCGACACTGAAATATTCGGTAGCGAGAATGGCGTTATCGCCATCCAGTGCATCTACGCGAATGTACCCGGCTATCGGCGCATAACCAATGCGCGGGCGCTTCACTACACCTGAAACGGCGACTCCATCGTGGCTCGGATAGGCATGAACCCATATAATGGATAATGGATCGGCGGCTTCGCTGACCGAACGCACCGGTAGCTGCGGCTGCGAGGCGCACGCCGCAACGGGCAGCATTGCCATCAAGATGGCTACCATTCTTAGTCTTATCCTATTGATCTTGATCATGATATTACTCCGAAATCCAAAGTTCGTGGCTGTCGATCCGCAATTTGGTGATGGCGCGCATGGCTTCGGTTCGGGCGATTGCCTCGCCACGAAAGGCATCATGCACCATACGTTCACCAAGCAGTAAATCGGAGAGATCCGTCTCGCCCAGGTCATGCCCGCGCCTCAGCTTCAGCAAGGCAGCCATTTGCGCGTCGAGCCCCTCGCGCGCGCGTTGCCAGGCGGCATAGCGATATTTGGCTTCGGCCAGATCCGCATCAGCCATTTCCTGCACGTCCATCCTTGCGAGACTGGCTTCAGCCTGCGCCGCGCTTGCGTCGAGAGTGGCCTGATCAGCGATGGCTGAGCGATAGCCGCCACCCAGAGGAATGGAGAGTGTAAGTCCAGCGCCACGCTCGGCGCCATTGCGTTCCGAAAGCACGCGCACGCCAAGGGAGGGGTCGGCCACTTTGTCCTTGCGCGCCCGCGCGGCAAGGCTGCCCATGCGGTGTGCAATCGCATCGGCGGCGGCAATTTCATGGCTGTTGGCTATGACGAGATCACGATACCGATCCAGCCCCGCTTCGGGCAGGCGCGGCTGTGGCACCTCTGGCGGTTGTGCTGGCAAGGCAAGCACAGGAAAATGCGCCGCCAATCTTGCCCGGGCAGCATTCGCCCGACCAGCGGAGGTTTCGGCAAGGACGCGTGCTACCCCCAGCGCCGCGGCGGTTTGATCCGCCTCAAGCTGCGATGCATCGCGCAATTGGACACGGCGTTTGACCGCTGCCAGCGCTTTCTCGTAGTTTTCGACCGCCTGGGTATCGACCTGCATTTCAGCTGTCGCGCCGAGCCAATCCCACCAATGGCTCGCGAGCGTCAGCGCCGCCTTGTGCCTCGCATCCTCGGCAAGATTTTCGGCGGCCTCTATGCCATAAGCGCCAATATCCTGATCCAGCTTTGCCTTTCCGGGCAAACGGAAGGCGCGGGAGAGCTGGGCGTCATATTCGTCAAACGCCCCCTCCGTATCGACACTTCGCCGGAGATAATTGCCGGTGAAAAGTATCTCATGCGGCCCCTTGCTCCTCACCCTCGCGTCGGCTCGCGCTGCATCCAGCTTTGCACGAGCCGCTACCACGCTCGGATGGTCGCTTAGCGCCGCGTGGACCAACGCCTCATCCGGTAGGCCCGGCTCTGCCAACAGGGGCGTGCTGGATAATGCAAACGAAACGAGTAGGATCGACAGACGCATGGCTTCAGCGCTCCATCACGGGGTTAGCAAGATCGCCAGCCGCGCGTTCGGCCGAGCTTTCCCCGAACCGTTCGTAGAGGATCGGCAGCAAGATGAGTGTCAGCAACGTGGCGGAGATCAGGCCACCGATGACGACGATCGCCAGCGGCTTCTGGATTTCCGAACCCGGTCCAGTCGCGAACAACAGCGGGACCAAGCCGAAAGCCGCTATTGTCGCCGTCATCAACACGGGGCGCAATCGCCGCTCTGCCCCACGCCGCACGGCCTCCGGCAACGACGCGCCTTCATCCCGTAGCTGGCGGAAATAGCTGACCATCACCAACCCGTTGAGCACTGCGATGCCGAGCAAGGCGATGAAGCCGACAGAGGCGGGAACGGACAGATACTCGCCGGAGAGCGCCAGTGCGATCATCCCGCCTACCATCGCGAACGGTATGTTGAGCAGGATCAACACCGACGCGCGCACCGATCCCAATGTGAAATACAGAATTCCGAAAATCATCAGGATCGAAATGGGCAGCACTATCGCGAGGCGAGCCGAGGCGCGCTGCTGGTTCTCGAACTGTCCTCCCCATACCAGCCTATATCCAGGCGGTAGCGGAACGTTCGCTGCAACATCCGCCTTGGCTTCCTCGACATAGCCGACCAGATCCCGCCCGGAGACGAATGCCTGAACAAGCGCGAAGCGCGAGCCATTCTCATGCTCCAGCTTCACCGGTCCTTCGACACGCCGCACCGCCGCCACATCGCTAGCCCGGACCAAATGCCCGTTGGCAGTACGATAGACCTGATCCGCGAAAGCTGTAGGTGTATCGCGGGCCACGTCATCGGCCCGAAGCACGATCGGCACACGGCGCGCACCGTCCGCGACGACGCCCGCGCGGACACCTTCTATTTGCGCCCGCATCATGTCTTGCAGGTCGTTGACGGGTAAACCGACACGGCCAGCCGCCATACGGTCGATATCGAACTGCAGATAGTCGACCCGGTCATTGGCAACGGTCATGACCTCGGAAGTCCCCTTGATGCCGTGAAGGCGCGTCTGTATCTCGCCGGCGAGCCGGGACAGCTCATTGAGATCAGGACCGAATAATTTAACCGCGAGATCGCCGCGCGCGCCACTCAGCATCTCTGATGTCCGCATCTCGATCGGTTGGGTGTAGGCAGGCTCTATACCGGGAAACTGCTGCAAAACGTGACGCAACTCTTCCAACAGCCATTCCTTGTCCTGCACACGCCATTCGTCACGTGGCTTGAGGACGAGGAAGGTGTCAGTCTCATTGAGGCTCATCGGATCAAGTCCCAGCTCATCGGAGCCGACGCGGGCGATAACCTCCTTTACCTCCGGCACCAGTGCTAGAATAGCGCGCTGCACTTTCATGTCTCCCGCGACGCTGTGTTCAAGGGAGACGGATGGCAGTTTGGTGAGCTGTACGATCAGCGACCCTTCATCCATCGTCGGCAGGAAGGTCTTGCCGGTAATCGTGTAGGCGCCAACCGTCACCGCCAGTGCGGCGCCCGCGATACTGAATACCAGCCGTTTGCGCTCGAACGATTTACCCAGCAGCCAGGAATAGCGCGGACCGATCTGTCGCATCAGCCACGGCTCGTGATGCCCGCCCTTCACCTTCAGGAGATAGAAGGACAATACCGGGATCAGAGTCAGCGAAAGCACCAGCGCTGAGAGCAGCGCCAGCACGATGGTCAGCGCCACGGGCGAGAAGAGCTTCCCCTCCAGTCCCTCCAGCGTCAGCAATGGCAAGAACACAAGCGCGATGATTACCAGCCCGGACGCGACCGGCTTGGAGACTTCTGTCGCTGCAATGAAGACATTATGCAGCTTGCTGGTTTTCTGATGTTTCTCGTCGCTGAGGCGTTCGACGACATTCTCGACCACTACCACGGCTCCATCGACCAATATGCCGACTGCGATGGCAAGGCCGCCTAGGCTCATCAGATTGGCGGTTAGGCCGATCGAGTGCATGAATATGAAGGTGAGTAGTGACGCCATCGGCAACGCGAGGGCGACAATTACCGAAGCGCGTATGTCACCCAGAAATAACAGCAATAGAACGACAACAAGTATCGTTGCTTCGAGCAGCGCTTTTTCCACCGTCCCCACAGCACGACCGATGAGATCGGAGCGGTCATAGAAGACGGATACGCTCATGCCTGCAGGCAGGCTCGGCTTGATCTCTTCCAGCCGCAGCTTGACGCCCTCGACGACCTTGCTGGCGTCCGCGCCGCGCAGGCCGATCACAAGGCCCTGAACGGCCTCGCCTTTGCCATCCTTGCTCACGGCGCCATAGCGCGTGAGGGTGCCGGTGCGAACGGCGGCGACATCACCCAAGCGTACAATCGCGCCATTATCGGCCTTGACCACTACGGAGGAGAGATCATCGAGAGTGCGGATCGCACCTGTAGAGCGCACGATGAGCGCCTCTTCGCCTGTCACCAGACGCCCCGCGCCATCATTGCGGTTGCTGTTCTCGATCGCGTTGGCGAGATCATGGGTCGTCAAACCCGCCGCCGCCAATGCCGCGTTGTCGGGCGCGACCTCGAATGTCTCCACAAAGCCGCCGAGCGCGTTCACATCTGCTACGCCCGGCACAGTGCGCAGTGCAGGGCGGATCGTCCAGTCCAGCACGCGTCGCTTTTCAGCCAGACTCTGCGGCCCTTCAACGGTGAACATATACATATCGGAGAGTGGGGTTGAGATGGGCGCCATGCCGCCCTCGACCGTGCCGGGTAAATCGCCCATCACGCCATTCAACCGCTCGGACACCTGACTGCGCGCCCAATAAATGTCCGTGCCATCCTTGAAATCTATGGTGATGTCAGCAATCGCGTATTTCGCAACCGAGCGCAGAACCGTCTGGCTGGGGATGCCGAGCATCTCCATCTCTATCGGCGCGATGACCCGGCTCTCCACCTCTTCCGGTGTCATGCCCGGCGCCTTGAGGATCACCTTAACCTGTGTCGAGCTGATGTCCGGGAACGCATCGATCGGCAGATTGACGAACGACCAGCCGCCCAGACCCGCCAGCAATACGGCCAGCCCGATAACGGCCATGCGAAGCGAAAGAGCCTTTTCGACAAGAGCGCGCAACATGATCGCTATTCCGCCGTCATTGCCTTGAGCTCGGTTATCGAGCTGGCCGCGACAATTTCCCCTGCCTTCAGCCCTTCCGAGATAGCCGCGCGCCCGCCCACATCGGACACGACGCTAACCTTGCGGCGCACATAGGCCTTGCCTGATCGGACGAACACGTGCGCGTCGCTGCCAATCCGCGTTACTGCGCTGGAGGGGACGGAAACGCCATCAGACTTGCCGGGGCCGCTGATCGTCACCATCACGTTTCGACCAGCGACCAGCCCGATAGCATTGGCGATGCTGGCCTTGGCTGAGACTGAGCGGGTCATCGGATCAATGGAAGGAGAAACGGAAAGAACGCGACCGCTTGCCGCACTATTTTTACCGTCGACAGCGCCAAGAGAAATCTCGATTGGCATACCCGGTCTCACATCGCGCGCCAGACGCTCAGGCAATTGCAGGTCAACCTGATAGGCGCCCTCGCCATCAACCACGAACGGTGCGGACATTTCACTTACCGAGCCACCAGTCTCCACACCGACATGCGAAACCCGGCCTGAAATAGGCGCGCGCAGCGTCATGCTGCCATCGCCGCCCGCGCCGGCCAACGCGATAAGCCGCTGGTTCTCGGCGACCGAAGCGCGTGCCTGCTGCAACTGGGCGACGGACTCGTCTGCGCGGGCGCGGGCGACGATCCCTTCGCGAGCAAGCTGCTCCATGCGCCGTGCACGTGCCTCGGCCAACGACAGCTCCGCCTGAGACCGGGCCAGTTCACCCCGGATCTGGATAGGCTCCGAGGCACGGACCAATGCGAGCGGCTGACCGCGCGTCACAGCCTGCCCTTCCAATACATATACGCGCACGGCCGCGCCGGGAAATGGCGCAGTCACCGCGACACGCGCTTCGGGGGGCAGGCTTATCTGTCCCGGAACGGACCCCAATGGCACATTTACGGCGACCTCGGCCTTTGCCGTCATGATCTCTAGTTTGGCCAGAGGGTCTTTGGTGTCTGGAGCAGGGCCATTACTCTCTCCCCCCCCTGAACAGGCGGAGAGGAGTGCCAAAGCAGTCGCGGCAAGTGGTGGCAGGAAGAATTTGTGCATAGCAGCAATTGTTATGCCTGCCGAAGCTGACACCAACTTGCCAAATTGGCAGCTTCTTGTCAGTTTTCTGTGGCATGGAGCGTCTCAAATGAGGACATGCCACCATAGAAGGGGATGATGTGCGTCTATTGTTGGTGGAAGATGATCCAGAGTTGGGCCGCAGGCTTAGCGATCGGCTGCGCAGCGCCAGCTTCGCGGTGGATGTTGTCACCAACAGCGCCGATGCAGAACATTGGCCTGACTTAGACAAGATTGGGGCGATCATTCTCGATCTGGGTCTTCCTGATGGTGACGGGATAGATTTGTTGCGGCATTGGCGGGCACATCGGGTCGACTGCCCGATTATCATCCTCACGGCACGCGGAAGCTGGCAGGACAAGGTGATGGGATTGAACGCCGGCGCGGATGACTTCGTCGTGAAGCCAGTCCGTTTCGAGGAATTGCTCGCCCGGCTCAATGCCCAGTTCCGCAGGCATCTCGGGCAGCGCGAAAACACCATAACCGCGGGAGATATAGTGCTCGATCCTGCCACGCACACTGTAGGATTAGGTGGTGAGCCGCTATCGCTTAGCCGCCGTGAGTTTCATCTGCTCCACCTCTTTATGCGGCGTCAGGGGCAGGTTTTGCCGCAGGCCGATATTCTGGAAAATATCTATGAACTGGAGGCTGAACGCGACATCAATACAGTCGAAGTGCTCATCAGCCGACTGCGCCGAAAAATCGGTCGCAGCCGAATAACGACCATCCGCGGCGTCGGGTATCGGTTCGAAAAATGAGCACATGGTCATCTTTAAGCCTGAAGCTCACTGGCAGCTTACGGCTGCGTTTCCTGCTAGCGGTCATGTTGTGGGTGATGCTGGGTATCGGCGCGATCTGGTGGTCGGCGACCAGCGTGTTCAAGGCTCATGTCGTGCAGTCCTATCATGAGGAACTGGATGTTCACGTTCGTGAGTTGGGCCGCCTCACCCGCGTCACCAGTGACGGACAGCCTGAACTAACCCGACCGCTCTCTGATCCACGCTATGAAGAGCCGCTATCTGGTTTCTACTGGCAAATCACATCGCCCGGAAAACGGACTTTACGCTCCGCATCGCTGACACACGGCGGGCTGGATGAGCATGTCGCCCATTCGCCCGAAATTACGCACGAACTCGATTCCGGCCCCACTGGCCCGGCGATAACATATGGCTTCGTTCGCCCCAGAGCCGATGGCAAGGACATTCATTTTGTCATCGCTACTGACCAGAAGGAACTGGATCGGCTGATCGACAGCTTTACCTATGAACTGACCATCTGGCTTGTCGTGCTCGCCGCACTGCTTTTGATTACTGGCGTGGCGATTATCGGCTTCGGGCTACAACCTCTCACTCATCTCGCCGCTGCGATCGCCAGATTGAGGGCAGGCAAATCTGAAGCACTGGAAGGGAAATACCCATCCGAAATCGCACCCCTCGTCACCGATCTCAACGACTATATCAGACAAAACAGCGATATGATCGCGCGCGCGCGGGTTCAGGCCGGCAACCTCGCGCACTCGTTACGGACCCCGCTCGCGGTGGTGTTGGACGAAGCGGAGAGATTGGCGGAGATCGAACAGAGCAAAGCGTCAGCCAGAGTATTGATCGATCAGGCGCAGATGATGGAACAGCAGATCGAGTATCAGCTTGCCCGGGCACGGGCATCAGGCGGAGCCCGCACACCGGGAACTGCCAGTCATTTCCCCGAGCTGATTCTGCCTATCCTCAACGCCATGCGAAGGCTACATCCCGACAAACACTTCACTTTGATAGGAAACACCAAAAAGGAAATTGTCGTCCCGATTGATCCTGTCGATCTATCAGAGTTGATTTCGATCTTGCTCGATAACGCAGGGAAATGGGCGCATCAGGCAGTGCAAATTGAGGTCAAATCAGGGCGCGACGATCTTGAAATCGAAATCCATGACGATGGCGGCGGCATGACGCCTGAACAGATCGCAGACGCATTCACCATAGGCACGCGTTTCGATTCAGAGAAACCTGGTTCAGGCCTTGGCCTTGCCATTGCAAAGGATATCAGTGAAGCGATAGGCGCCCAAATTGAATTACGCTCATCCGGTAAGGGCTTGACGGCACAGCTGGGCTTCAAACACCTCGGCGCTTCATCACAATCCTGATGACTATTCAAATGGTCGGGGAGACAGGATTCGAACCTGCGACCCTCTGCTCCCAAAGCAGATGCGCTACCAGGCTGCGCTACTCCCCGACGATGGTTCTGCGAGTGCGATGATTGAGAGCAACTCGGCTGTCCGGAACTGGTGCCGCCCTATGTCACCGCCCTGCCCCCGATGTCAACACACGGCATGGCGATTATTCAGGCTTTCCAGCTTGATCCGCGCTTAAGACAGCTCGATCCATACGGGCGCATGATCGCTCGCCTTTTCCCGCCCTCGGTGCTCCTTATCCACCTGCGCATTCTGGAGCCGATCCGCAGCAGTGGGCGATAGCAACAAATGGTCGATGCGGAAGCCGGCATTACGCTGCCACGCGCCGGCCTGATAATCCCAATATGTCCAGACCCCGCCCGCCGGATGCACCGAGGGCAGCGCGTCCGTCCAGCCATCGCCAGTCAAGGCGCGATAGGCAGAGCGGCTTTCAGGCTGCATCAACGCGTCGTCCGCCATCGCCTTCACGGAGTAGACATCGCGGTCGTAAGGGATAACGTTGTAATCGCCCGCAAGTACTGCTGGCACTTCCTCCGCCCATATTTCCGCCGCACGCGCGCGGAGGCGCTGCATCCAGCGCAGCTTGTATTCGAACTTAGGGCCTGGCACCGGATTGCCGTTGGGCAGATAGATCGACGCGACACGTACGCCTTGAATATCTGCCTCAATATAGCGGCTGTGCTCATCCTCCGGCTCGCCATCCAGCCCGCGCTGGATCTCGACCGGTGTTTGGCCCCGTGCGAGGATCGCTACGCCGTTGAACCCCTTTTGCCCATGCCAGATCGCACCATAACCAGCGGCTTCGATATCCTTCATTGGGAAAGTATCGTCTGAGGTTTTGATTTCCTGCAGGCAGGCGACATCGGGCTGGGTCTCCTCCAGCCATTCGATGAGGCGCGGCAGGCGCGCCTTGATGCCGTTGATATTGAAAGTCGCGATACGCATAGGCGATCAGGGAGCGGAAATGCGCGCGCCCGTCAAGCGCGTAATCTCTTTATACGGAAAAGCTGGAGCCGCAGCCGCAACCGGCGGTGGCGTTGGGGTTCGTCACCTTGAACGCCGCACCGCCCATATCTTCGACATAATCGACCGCCGCACCGCGTACCAGATCGAGGCTGACAGGATCGACCACCAGAGTCACGCCATCGGTCTCGACCGAACAATCCTCATCATCGACTACATCAGCAAGGCCAAAGCGATACTGGAAGCCGGAGCACCCGCCTCCCTCAACCGCAAGGCGCAATATGGCTGGCTTGGCCTGCTTGTCCGCGATGAACGCGACGCGCTTTGCCGCTGACGACGTGAGGGTGATATCGCTCATAGCGATAAGATAGGGTGCACGAGCCGAGTGAACAAGCCCACTTGAGGCTATCTACATGCCGAAACTAGCGGGAGATTATTTGACCGCTTTTTCCTCGCGCGGGGTCGGGCCGCCAAGCGCGATATTGGCACGGCTGTTGAGGGCCATCGCGCGTTCAGAACCTGTCACGAACGGCAGTGGGTTGATCGCCTCGCCGGCGATGCGGATTTCATAGTGCAGGTGGCTGCCAGTGGAACGACCGGTGGAACCCATCAGGCCGATGAGCTGGCCGCGATAGACGCGCTCATTGGGCTGTACGAGCAGCTTGGAGAGGTGGCCGTAGCGGGTCTCGGTGTCGTTGCCGTGGGAAATCTCGACCAGATTGCCATAGCCATTCATCCACTCGGACTTGCTGACGATACCGTCGGCAGTTGCATAGATCGGTGTGCCGATCGGACCGGGAATATCGATGCCCTTGTGCATGCGGGCATGGCCGTTGAAGGGATCGGCGCGGACGCCGAAGTTGCTGGTCAGCTCGAGATTGTCGACCGGGCGACCGACGGGAACATAGACAGCGGAACGCGGGGTGAGCGCACCCATGTCGTCCATCTTCTTCCAGCTGGAAAAGAGGTTGGCGAAGGTGGCGTCTGCCGTTTGCGCAGGCTGAGCAGCGGAGAGATTGTCGCTATATGGATCGTCGTCGGCGTCGAAGAGTGTTCCTGCCTGAGCGGGCATTGCTGCGGTGCAGACACCGAAAGCTACGACCGCAAGAGCCGCTTTTGCCCATTTCGTGGCGGTGCGGTGCATGGCCACCCCACTCGTCAGAATCTCATTTGCAACAGCTTTGAACATGCGACCCCGTAGCTCACCAAGCCAATGACCTGGCGCGTTATTTTTAATCTCAAGCGGTTTTATTTCCGCCCCCGGGAACATGTCTGCCAGACAAGAGTTAATAGGCAAGCGCCATATAGTAATCGCGCGTTAAACCGGCCTGTCGGCGCGCTGAGTCGTTGAACGGAGGTTTCAACGCACCCCGAAAGTGGCGATTTACAAGCATTTGGTAATGATTGGGCGCATCGAGGCCCAATCGGTTCGTCGACCAGTTGAACCACTTCGTCCCCGCTGACACATGCCGAATCTCGTCCGTCATGATTCGGGTTAATGCGCGCGCAGAAGCCTTGTCTCCTGCATCGGTAAAGCGCTCGATTGTGGTCGGCGTAATGTCCAGAGCCCGCGCCTCCAGCACCATCGGCACCACGGCGAGACGTGCGAGCGCATCCTGCGCGGTCTCCTCGGCGGCCTCCCACAGGCTGTCGTGGGCGGGCATCGCACCATAATGGCTGCCGAGCTGCCGCAGCCGTCGATCCAGCAACGCGAAGTGCATCGCCTCCTCAGCGCCGACCCGCAGCCAGTCGTCTACAAACTCAGCGGGGAACTCCTCGCCAAAGCGGCCAACAAGATCGAATGCGAGGTCGATTGCGACAAACTCGATATGCGCGAGCGCGTGCAGCATGGCGATGCGTGAACGCTCCGAACCCATCTTGCCACGCTTGGGCATCCTGTTGGGCGACAATAGCTCTGGAGCATCTGGCCGCGCGGGCCTATCCGGCATATCCACGTCGAAGCGATGCGCGAACATGCCTAGCCGCCAGCCGCGCGCCACCGCCCGCGCGCGCATCAGTTTGTCGCGCGGATCAGCCGTCAACAACACATCGCTGCAGGCTTCGGCTATGCTTACCGCGCCGTCAGCCAAGCGCCTTGACCGCTTCCAATACCTCGGCGGCATGCCCCTTGACCTTCACCGCAGGCCATACGCGCCGGATCACGCCATCCGCGCCAGCAAGAAAGGTCGCGCGGGCGATGCCCATATATTTGCGGCCATAGAGCGATTTTTCGATCCAGGTGCCGAACGCCTCGCACACGCCGCCCGCTTCGTCGGACGCGAGCAGCACTTTCAGGTCATATTTGTCGCGGAATTTGGCGAGCTTGGCAGGCTTGTCCTTCGATATGCCGATCACCGGAATGCCAGCCTTGGCGAAATCCCCGGCAAGTTCAGTGAAATCTTTCGCTTCGTTGGTGCAGCCCGGCGTATCCGCCTTGGGATAGAAATAGACCACGACCGCTTTGCCTTTGAAGGAACCTAGCGAAAGACTGTTCCCATCCGTATCGATTACAGCCACATTCGGCAGCACATCGCCAGCTTGCAACATGATTATTCCTCCTCCGTTGGAACAGTGGCGACAATATCGCCCCACGCCTGCGCCACGCATTGCCGCGCCTTTTCGAGCCTGACAAGCAGATCGTTCCAGTTTCGCTCTCCACACCGGCGCGCTACCAATGCCCGTGCAGCTTCCGGCGGCTCTGTCGATGTAGGCGAGACCAGCCGCGACACGATGAGATAGCGAGTGAGGAGGTCATGCGCTGCAGCGAGCTCCGGCGCAAACACGCCCTCCCCTGTCAGTTCCCTAATCGATGCGCCAAGATCGGGATGAAGGCCCATATGGCGACGCAACTGCGTCACCTGCACGAGAAACTCGAGATCGACGAGACCACCTTCCGCCAGTTTGACGTCGAGCGGCCCGGCAGGTGGCTTATGCTTCGCCAAATCACGACGCATTTTCACGGCATCGCGGATAAGCTTCGCTTCGTCACGCTCCATTGTCAGCACATCGTCGATCACGCCGTGCAGTGCGAAGCAAGCCGCATCCGATCCGAAGATTGGCCGTGCACGCGTCAGTGCCAGATGCTCCCACGTCCAGGCGTTCTCCCGCTGATAGCGCTCGAAACTGTCAACACTGGCGGCAAGCAGCCCTTGCGTCCCGAACGGGCGTAGCCGCGTATCGACTTCGTAGAGCGGGCCGGAGGCGGTCGGCACACTCAGCGACGCACCAATGCGCTGGGCAAGGCGGTTGAAATATTGCGTGGCGCCTAATGACTTTGCACCATCCGATTCCGTTGCAAAATCGCCAGTAAAGAGATAGATGAGATCAAGGTCCGAAGCATAGGTCAGCACACCACCGCCAAGTCTGCCGAGCGCAACAATTACCAACTCGCCGCCCGGAACCTTGCCATAAGTGTGCTCGAATTCTTCGACTGTCGCGGAGGCCAGCACCCGCACCGCCGCCTCCGCCAATCGCCCATAGCCCGCGCCGATTTCCAGCACTGATCCTTTGCCGCAGATCACCTGCACGCCCAATGCAAAGCGCCGCTCGCCGACCTTTTGCCGCACCCGATCGAGCAGCATTTGATAATCGTCACCCACCTCGCCGCTGCCGAGAAGCCGCTCCAACGCAGCCTGCCTCGGCAAAGGCTCCAGCGCGGATGCTCCGATCAACCCGTCCAGCAAATCAACCCGATAGGAAAGCGCCTCGGCCAGTGGCGGCGCATAGCTCAGCACATCGATGAGCAGTTGCACGATCGGCTTGTTCGCAGCGAGCAACTTGAAGAAATTAACCGCCGTCGGCAGGCGCTCGATCAACTGCTCGAAACGAGTGATCGCGAGGACCGGGTCCGGCGCCTTGGCGAGACCACGGAGCAAGTCCGGCAGCAGTTTCTCCAGCGCCTCAAGCGCCGCAGCACTACGCAACGCTCGCACAGAACCGTTACGCCAGCGGGCCAAGCGCTCGAGGACGGGCGTGATGTCCTGAAAACCCATCGCGCTGATCTGCTCGGTCAGCCTGCGATCGTCATGCGAGAGCCGTTCTTCCGTCTGAAACGGGTTCAGCCGGTCATAATTGGTGCCGACCCACTCCACATGAGGCCGCAGCAGATCGAGCAAACCATCGCCACCGCCAAGCCCATGCAAGCGCGCGACATTATCCAGCGCATCGGACTTCAGTGGAATTTCATGGGTCTGACGGTCATCGACCATTTGCAGCCGATGTTCTATCGTGCGCAGCAATACATAAGCCTGATCCAATCGCAGCGCGACATCCGGCTCGATCACGCGCCATTGCCCGAGCAGACGCACAGCCTCTCGCGTCGCTCCTGCCCGCAAGGCTGGCTGGCGCCCGCCATGAATGAGCTGATGCACCTGCGCGAAGAACTCCACTTCGCGGATGCCGCCGCGCCCGCGCTTCAGGTCATAACCGGGGCCGAAAGCCTGCGCATTGGCATAATGGTCTCGGATGCGGCGGCTGATGTCGAGGATCGCGTCGATCGCGCCAAAATCGAGCGAGCGCCGCCAAATGAATGGGCGGATTGCCTGCAAGAAATAAGAGCCCAATTCCATGTCGCCCGCGCACACCCGCGCGCGAATGAAGGCCGCCTGCTCCCAGCCCAGCGCCATGCTCTCATAATAGCTGATCGCCGCCTCGACCGGCAACGCAATCGGCGTCGCCTCTGGGGTCGGTCGCAAGCGCAGGTCAACGCGGAACACATATCCGTCGCCATCGCGTGCGGAAAGCACCTCGACCATACGTCGCGCAAGGCGAACAGCGGCCTCCACAGGTTCTTCCCGCGCCCCACGCGGCAATGTTTCGGGATCAAAAATCAATATGGGATCGATGTCGGAGCTATAGTTCAGCTCACGGCTACCGTGCTTGCCGAGTGCGATAACGGCGAACCCTCTGACCTCTTCCCCTGGGTAACGCTCCGTAAAAGCTGTTCGCAGAGCCGCCTCAACCGCAGTGTCCGCGAAATCGGACAGGGTGGCTGTCACCTTGTCGAGATCCCAAGCGCCGGCCAGATCCGCTATGCCCGTCACCAGCGCCACAGCCCCACGATTGAGCCGCAGGGCTTGTGCAGGTGTTTCTGCTTGGTTGCCTGCAAGGAGGGCTTGGCTGTAGGCAGCTTCGGCATCGCCGCTGCTCAGATGCGGCATGAGTGCCGAATGCCTGCGGATCATGGAGGCCAGAAACGGAGAGTACGCCTCTGCCCGAGTGAGTGCGTCACTCCAGTTTGGCGTCATTTCTGCATCAATAGCTGTGGTCATCTAGTCACACTGGTTCACGGTTCGTCGATTCCGAGGGAACCATGCAGCAGCCCCGGCGTCTTTCCTAGTATGAATGATCGAACCCCACCTTCTGAAACCAAAATGCCGATTATGATGCGGCATAAGGAGATCACGCTTGAGAAAGCTGGTCGCGAGGGCGTTGGACGCGCATTGATGACCATATATCCGGCTGCGAGGGAGCAGATACTCCCCGACGATATGAAAAGACTGCTTAACGAGATCGGCTGGAGCGATCAGGATAGTGACAGCAATTCCGGCAATTCTATTTAACGGCTCCGCTCAATCGCTCGACATCGGCCATAATTTCATTGAGCGCGCCGCTACCCTGTTCCGATCCACTAGCCCGCGGAGGAAGAGCGCCTGAATCGAGTATCTCTTCAAGCGCTACCCGCGCCCGCGCCACCCGGCTTTTGATCGTGCCAACGGCAACACCGCAGATTTCAGCGGCTTCTTCATAAGCAAAGCCACCTGCGCCCACCAGTATGAGCGCTTCCCGCTGATTTTCAGGCAACTGCATCAGCCCGCGCTGCATGTCGGCCAGTTCCAATTGTTTATCCTGCCCCGCAGGTGCCGCCAGCAAGCGGTCCGCTGCCAGATCATCCCAATCTCCGGTAAACCTTGCGCGTCGCTTCTGAGAGAGGAAATGGTTACGCAATATAATGAAGGTCCACGCCCGCATGTTGGTGCCGGCCTGGAAACGCTCGCGTGCAGCCCATGCTTTCATTAGCGTTTCCTGAACCAGATCGTCAGCGAGATCCCGCGAACCTGAGAGCGAGCGGCCAAACGCGCGCAGATGAGGTATGACTGCAGCAAGCTCCCGCTTGAAGTCGTCATCGCTCATTGGCGAAGTTTGCTCTATATCGCGGCTCTCTTCGGTCATTACTGGTCCCCGAATAGGGTCGCCTCCACTGATTGCTACCTTTGAGACAACGCCCGATCCGTCAGCCGGTTCCGCATAGCATGCGACAAATCGGGATATAAGAGGCGCTGACGTTATGACAACCGCCCGCTCAGGCCGGGCTGGTTGCTATATCCAGAAATAGCGCCTGCGAGATCGCCGCCTTCACGGTCTGTCGCTGGAATGGCTTTGTGATGAGGAACGTCGGCTCGGGTCGCTCACCAGTCAGCAAACGCTCTGGAAAGGCCGTAATGAAGATGACCGGGACGTTGAACTGCGCCAATATATCCTTCACCGCATCGATACCGCTTGAGTCATCTGCAAGCTGGATATCGGCCAGCACAAGACCGGGCCTGCGGGACATCGCCATCTGTACAGCCTCGTCGCGGGTAACAGCGATACCGGTGATGTCGTGGCCCATGTCGCGGACAATCGTTTCAATATCCATCGCGATGATCGGCTCGTCCTCGATGATCAGCACATCGGCGCGGGTCTGCCGGTCGATCTCGCGCATGGCCTCGTTAACCAGCCCATCCACCTCGGATGCCTCTATTCCCATGATCTCACCAGTCTCCTGGCTACTGAAACCCTCCATCGACGTCAGCAACAAGGCCTGCCTCGGGAGCGGAGTCATGCGGGCGAGCCGGGCGCGGGCAAGCGCCTGCTGCGTGTCTTCGTCGGCCGCGACCTCCAAATCATCCTCAAGATGGGTAGATGACCAAATCGCTCCAAAGGTGCGATAGAGACCAATCCGCACATCTACATCAGCCGGGAATTCCTCCGGCGCCGCCACAATCGCTTCCAGTGTGGCACGCACATAAGCGTCGCCATGCATCTGGCTGCCAGTCAAGGCACGCGCATAACGGCGGAGAAAAGGAAGATGAGGGTATAATTGTTGGCCCAATGACATATGATTTTTGCTCCCTCTGCACCTTGTGCAGCAATGATAATATATTGCTGCTCAATCTATGGAACAAACAAGACGGAAAATAGTTTCCTTATCCTAGGTGATAATTTCCCTGCGCGCGCATTATTATGGTGGCTGCCGGTATAGTGCGCGCTTGGCGGAGGCGCGATGTTCGCTTATGTGTTGCGCCAAGCTGCCGTTGCAGGGTGAGGATGTGTAAGCAATTTGCCCTTTGGCGCGAAGGGACGCAGGGATGAGTGACGACAAGTTGGATAAGACCGGTAAAATAAGCTCATCCACTAATGATGCGGATTCCGGCGCGGGTTCAAACGCGCAGGCAAGCGCTCGTGAGCGCCTTGCCGGTACGGATCTGACCCCCTACGCCGATGAGAACGCCAACCTCGGAACGGCACTGCGCAGAGTGTATCAGCAGACAGTGGATGAGAGCGTACCTTCGGAAATGCTCGATCTGCTGAAGCGCCTCAATTAAGCCCCCGCAGAGCTTAGGGGCATGCCTGCGCGCCTGGCTCGAAAAGCCCGAAAATGGGTGATGGGTACACCCGCCATCATGTTTTTCATCATGATGCTGGCGCTGCTGCCTTTTGCTGCGGCGGCGTTACTCTCCAACTGGCTGACGGTTTCCGAAAACCCCTCAAGCGACGAAACGACGCGCATAGTGGCACTGTTGATGCCAATATTGCTCTGGCTGTCCGCCGCATTTTTAGCGTGGCTGGTCGTCCGCTGGATATTGATTGAACCGCTGGTCGCACTGCGGCGGGAAGTCGCCAATTATGCTCCGGGTGAGGTCATGCATATTCCTTTCATGTCCAAGGCGGCATCGAAGGAAATCCGGGAATTAGGAGAAGCGTTTCACACTCTCAGCACCGATGTCGCCCATCATGAAACAGACATGATGAGTGCGCTGCTGCGTCAGAAGGAACTGACGCGCGAGATCCATCATCGCGTCAAAAACAATCTCCAGATCATCTCCAGCCTGATTAGCCTACACTGGCGCGCCGCCTCTGACGAGAACGCCGCTGCGGCCTATCTCTCGATACAACGCCGTGTCGATGCGCTCTCAGTCGTACAGCGCAACCATTATGCGGACCTTGAAGAGCAAAAGGGCGTGCGCGCTCGTGCTATCCTCAACGAAATAGCCGCCAGCCTCAAAACATCCGCCCAGATCCAGAGCGACCGGATATTGGACATGACTGTTGCCTGCGAAGACCTGAGCCTTCATCTGGATGTCGCGGCACCCATCGCCTTCATGACTGCAGAACTCGCCGATATCGTCATTTCGGAAGGGTCAAAGGAACCGTTCAACCTCTCACTGACCGGACTGCCGAATGACCCAGCACACGCGCGCTATGTGCTCGAATCCCCACTGTTTAGCGCAGACGCCATGCAGTCTTCTCCCAGTGCGGAACTATGCGAACGGGTATTGAGTGGCTTGGCTCGGCAATTGCGCACCCCGCTCGATCATGATGCCGAGCGCGGTTCTTATGCGATCACCATAGCTGTCATTGAATAGGGTTTAGCGGCCAGCTCTGTAGCGCGCACGGAAATCCGCCGCAAACGCGCCAAAGCGGCCCTCCGCTATCGCCGACCTGATCTGCGCCATTAATGACTGGTAGAAATGGATATTGTGCTGGGTCATCAGCATCGCGCCCAATATCTCCTTAGCCTTGATGAGGTGATGGAGGTAGGCGCGGCTGTTGGTGCTGCAGACGGGGCAATTGCAATCCAGATCGAGCGGTCCTTGATCTTCAGCGTGCTTGGCATTGCGAATATTGAGCGGCCCGTCCCACGTAAATGCCTGCCCGTTGCGCCCGGAGCGCGTGGGAAGCACGCAATCGAACATATCTATGCCGCGCTCGACCGCACCGACGATGTCGTCCGGCTTGCCCACCCCCATCAGGTAGCGTGGCTTGTCCACCGGCAACTGGTCCGGCGCGAAATCCAATGTCGCGAACATCGCATCCTGCCCCTCGCCCACTGCGAGACCGCCGACGGCATAGCCATCGAACCCGATCTCGATCAGCTTCTGCGCGGAGATGGCCCTCAACTCCCGGTCCAGCGAACCCTGCTGAATTCCGAACAGAGCGGCGCGTTCGGCATGATCGCCACCAGAATCGAAGCCATCGCGCGAACGCTTCGCCCAACGCATCGAGCGCTCCATAGAGAACGCCGCCTCGTCACGGGTCGCGCCATTCTTGGTGCACTCATCGAACGCCATCACGATGTCAGACCCCAAAAGCCGCTGGATCTCCATCGAGCGCTCAGGAGTGAGCATATGCCGTGATCCATCGATATGGCTGGCGAAAGCGACGCCCTCCTCGCTCATCTTGGTGAGGTCCGAGAGGCTCATCACCTGATAGCCGCCGCTGTCGGTCAGTATCGGCCGTTTCCAGCCCATGAAGCGATGCAGGCCGCCCAAACGCGCCACCCGCTCAGCACCCGGCCGCAGCATCAGATGATAAGTGTTGCCGAGGATGATGTCCGCGCCCGCAGCGCGCACTTCCGCTGGCCGCATTGCTTTCACAGTCGCCGCGGTGCCGACCGGCATGAACGCAGGCGTACGGATTTCGCCGCGCTGCATCTGGATTGCGCCAGTGCGCGCCTTGCCGTCCGTGGCTTTTATGGAGAACTGGAAACGCGGAAGGGTCATGCCCCGCGCTTTAGGGGCTGATGCTTGCGCTGTCAGCCGGAATTCTTACGCGATATGCCCGGGGAGAAAATGCAGCAGCCCGGAAGCAGGACCGAAATTCTCGATCCGGCGATAGCGGCCAATGAACTGCACGCAATCCGAAGACAGCCGCAAAGGCCAATCCGAACCGCCCTCAGCCCTCAGAACAAGGGTCACTATCCGTCTGTTTTGCCGCTTCCGAATCATGGAACCAGATTAGGCGGATATGGTTAGCAAAAAGTTTGCTGCGCCCACCTGATCGGCATTCATGCTGTTGCATATTTACCATAAAAGTTAACAAATACCGGAATTTGCTGTTGTTTTTGAGATACATAAACAGTGTCTAATGGTTAACGACATCCAGTTTGGTGGTAACTGTCGTTGCACTGACATCTTTCCCATGTTCCGTATCGGCACAGTACAGCAGTCGTGGACAACATTCGGGGTCGTAATGGACGAAATACGCTTGGGGGAAATGCAATCCGATGACGGGGATGTGCCGACCGTAGCGGTTCATCCAGCCGATGATCCTGTTGGTAACCCCACGGCAGAGGATCGCCGGAGCAATAACATGGATACTCCCGACGAGAATATGAGCATACTTGCTCTGCCAGACTTTGATGGCGCTGATAAGACTTTCACCCTCCCCTCCCAATCCAAGCTGTTCGATCTCGGACAGATAGACGTGCAGTGGGACGCAGAGCTGGGTACGCTCTGGGCGTTCATCACTCCGCTCGACCGGCCCAATTATAACCTCGGTCTGCTCCGTGACACGATGGCGTGGCAGATGGAGGCCAAGAAGGTTTTCGCGGCCGATCCGGACCGGCTGCGGTATATGGTACTCGGCTCGCGCTTCCCCGGCGTGTTCAACCTAGGCGGCGATCTGGAGATGTTCGCGCGCTGCATCGAAAATCAGGACCGCGAGACGCTGCGGCAATATAGCCATCTCTGTGTCGATATTGTTGACCGCGTCTGGCATAACAACGACATGCCGGTGATCAACATCGGCCTCGCGCAGGGTGACGCGCTGGGCGGCGGGTTCGAGGCGCTGATGTGCTTCGATGTCATCATCGCGGAGCGGCAGGCGCGCTTCGGTCTGCCCGAAGTGCTGTTCGGGCTTTTCCCCGGCATGGGTGCCTATTCGATCCTTGCACGTCGTTTGGGCCACTCAGTGGCGGAAAAGATGATCCTGTCCGGCAAGGTCTATACGGCAGAAGAAATGCACGAGATGGGTATCGTCACCGTGCTGGCCGATCCGGGCCAAGGCGAGGAAATCGCTCGCGACTATATCCTCTCCAACAGGGACAGACATGCAGGGCAGCTCGGGGTGTTCCGCGCAGGGCGACGGGTGATGCCGCTCGATCTCGCGGAGTTGCGCGACATTGTCGATGGCTGGGTCGATACTGCAATGAAGCTGACCGAGCGCGACATCAAGATGATGCGGCGCCTGGCGGCCGCGCAAACGCGTCTACACCGCCGCTAAAAACGAAAGCCGTCTTATCCGTTCACGGCCCGACGGCGCTGTGCTGGCACCTCGCCCTTGACCTTGTCTTTCCTTGCGGTCCGCACCGCTATGGCAGCTGGGATCGTCACATTCCGCAGGATCATGTCGGTCATCACCGCAATCGATTGCGGCTCGCTCATCAGATAGCCCTGAACATTGTGGATTCCCGCCTCGCGCGCATAATCGAGCTGCGCCTCGGTCTCTATCCCTTCCGCGACGATTTCCATTTCGAGCGCCTCCGCCAGCAGGCCAACGGCGCGGACGATAGCCTGATCCTCCGGGCTATGCGCAATGCCAGCCATGAAGCTTTGGTCGATCTTGATGCCATCGAAACGGTAGGAACGCAGATAGCTCAACGACGAATAACCGGTGCCGAAATCATCCAGCACCATGCGTAGGCCGATCTCTCGCAGTTGATGCAAAACTTTCTGCGTGTTGCTGTCGTCATCGAGGAAGACGGATTCAGTCATTTCCAGCTCCAGCCTGTCCGGATCAAGGCCTGTCCTGGTAAGCGCAACCGCCACTGCATGCGGCAATCCGCCAGAGTGCATGACGGCAGGAGAGATATTGATCGCGATCCGCACATCATCCGGCCATCGCGTCGCCGCTTCGCAGGCCGTGTCGATCACCCAGTGGGTGATCCCCTCTATCGTCCCCGTGCTCTCCGCGAGCGGGATGAACTCTGTAGGCGAAATCATGCCTAGCGTCGGATGGTTCCAGCGCAGCAAGCCTTCGCAAATCGCAATCCGGCCCGATTTCACATCGAAAATCGGCTGCATTTTAAGGATGAGTTCCTTGTTCGCAACCGCATGGCGCAAGCCGGTCTCGATCTCGTGGATACGGTGGAAGCGCTCCTTCATCGTCCAGACGAAGCTCGATACCCTGTTGCGCCCCTTGCCTTTAGCTTCATAGAGGGCGAGGTCGGCATGCTGCATCAGTTCATCAGCATCGCGCCCATCCTGTGGGCCGACCGCAATGCCAATCGATGCGGTATTGATCAGGAAATGCTCACCGACACGAAGCCCCTTCTGCAAGGTTGCCAGAATTTCGTCTGCAATCTTCTGCGCTTGCGTGCGGTTAGCCCGCGGACACAGGATCACGAACTCATCGCCACCGAAACGCGCGACATGCCCTCTATCGCCCAACACATGGGTCAGCCGCTCCGCAACAGCCCTCAATAGGCCATCACCGACCATATGGCCGAGTGCGTCGTTAACTTCCTTGAATTTATCGAGATCCATCCACAGCAACGCCAGCGCATCATAGGTCTCGCTTTTCGCGCCCAGAAGCTCGCGCATCCGCATCTGCATCGCCATGCGGTTCTCAAGACCGGTGAGGCTATCATAGCGCGCCATCCGCTCGAACTTGGCGGCGAGCATCGATTTCTCCTGCTTGCCGCGCAGCGCCTCCACCACAATGCGGTGCGTGGTGCGCGTAATGTCGCGCATCGCGAAGATCATGATGAAGAGAACAACCGCTAGAGTACGGTAGCCAAAATTCCCACTGAGCCAAAGCCCGGCAACGGTAGGCAGCAGAGCGAGGCAGGTTTGGCCAACCGCGATTTTTACCCGCCCGGCATTTCGCCCCGATATGCCCGCGCCATATCCCGTCGCGAGTGACACGGAAAGCAAATGGATAGCAGGATCATTCGTGCGCAGCAGCGTGACCAGCGCGAGAATTCCCAGCATCGCTGCGAAGCTCCATGCTCCCAGTTCATAGGCAAGCTCCCAGCCGCGATAGTCGCGCGCTTTTCCACTTCTGAGCTTCCGATAATAGAAAATCGCCGAGATCGTACGCAGCACGGCAATGAGCGAGATGATCACTGCGCACCCTGTCATCACCGGGTCATGCGAAATATGCGCGATCGCGATACTGAGCAGGAAGCCAGAGAGCGCGCCGATGGCGAGCGATATGGGCGAGGCGTACAGACTCTCGACGAGAGGCCGCCTGATATCGGCTTCCCGTGCGCGCACTTTTGCAAAGAGCGCCAGTATCTTTCTGCCCAGGTCGCGCAAAGGCATCTCCAGTTCCCAGCATCGCTATGGGCGCAGAGAATTGACAAACTGTTAACCCATAGCTGTGTATGTCTCATTTCGGGACAGGGATGGACTTTGGTTATGCAGTTCGCGGTCGCAACATTTTCATGGTTGACGGAAGTGACAAGCTTAAGCGCATCCATCATAAGCACTGGAACGCAGGCACAGGGCCGGAACGGGTATGACGACAGTTGATATAATTCTCCTGACTGTGGCGGCGGTGGCGGCAAGCGAGTTGATACTCCACTTGCCCTTGATGCAGCAGGTTCACGGTCTCAACCGAGCTTCCCGCAGCTCCGCACGCGTCATTGCAAGCAAGCGCATTTCCGACCACTGGAAGGAGCGCGTGCTCCCCGCTTATTCCGGGCGCATGGCGCGGCATTCCATTACATTTTTCGTGCTATTGTGCGTTGCGCTCGCGCCGGTCGCGCTGCTGGGCTTTCTGGCGCCGGGCGGGTTTGAGGCATGGCTAGAGCTTCTCATGACGCCGCTGGCGATAATCCTGCTGTGCGGGGTGTCGATCGCCTATATTTTCCTGCGCCTGAAGATGGGGCAGCCTGCGCAAGGTTCATCCGATTATTCCCTCTCTGACAGGGTGCTACACCGGCTGGCGCTTGCCTCGCCGATGCGCGCGGAGATGTTCCACGACATTGAGAAAGGCATGTTCCTGAAGTCCGCCCCGGCGGACGCGGGCAACCATGTGTTCGTCTGCGGCCTCGCCCGCGCGGGCACGACGATCCTGATGCGCGAAATCCACGGCTCCGACGCGTTCGGTTCGCTCACTTATGCCGACATGCCGTTAGTGCTCGCACCCAATTTATGGCGCAAAATGTCGGGTCGTGGCGTTGAGGCCGGAGAGAAGAAAGAGCGCGCGCACGGCGACGGCATTGCGGTCGATTATCACAGCCCTGAGGCTCTGGACGAGGTCTATTGGCGCACCTTCACGGGCGATAAATATATCTTCAAGGATCGACTGATCCCACACAAGCCCAAGAAATCCATCATTGCGGGCTATCGCGACCTGATGCGCCTTGTGATGCTGCGTACCGGCAAGCGCCGCTATCTTTCCAAGAACAACAACATGATCCTGCGCCTGCCAGCACTGGCGAAGGCGATGCCGGAGGCGCTGTTTCTGGTGCCGGTGCGCGATCCTGTGAGCCATGCAATGAGCTTGCTGAGCCAGCATCGCCGCTTCAAAACCGCCGACAGCTTCACGCAGCAGTATATGCAGTGGCTCGGTCATCATGAATTCGGCGCAACGCACCGGCCCTTCGTCTGGGGCGAGGAACAGGTGAGCGGCGACCCGGATACGCCCGATTACTGGCTGGCGCGCTGGATCTCGGCGCATAGAGCGCTACTCTCCGCTGCACAGGAATGGCCGAACATACTACTTATCCCGTCAGACGACTTGTCACGTGACCCCGCGCTCTGGCCCGCGATTGCACGCCGGATCGGCATCGATTCAAAGCCATTGCAGGAAATACGCGGACTACCGGAGCGGACGGCACCGGACATAGACAGAACCACGGAAGCGCATGAACTCTACCAGCAGCTTGTCACGCAGGCACGCGCCGATCTCGCTTAACGTCAGACCTGCCAGACCAACGGCAGCGATGTGCAGGCTCCAACATTCCCGCCCTTCATTCTTACCGGCTTATCCGGATCGAGCGTGAATTCAGGCATACCGCCTAGCCACTCACGCAGGAACATAATCACTTCCATTCTGGCGAGGCCCGCACCCACGCAACGGTGCGCGCCCACACCCATCGTTGTATGACGGACCGGACTGAGCGCGCGATCAAAGCGAACTTCCTCAGGCGCATCGAAGCTCGCCGGATCAAGGTTGTGCAACACGCTCGGCAGGTAGACCAAATCACCCCGGCGGATGGTGACGCCGTCAATCTCGACATCCTCGACCGCATTACGACTGACCGCCACTGTCGGATAGCGGCGCATCAGCTCATCGGCAGCTTCCGGCAGTAGTTCGGGCCGCTCGCGCAGTAAGCGCTGGTCCTCAGGGTGCCGCGCAAGATGCAGGGCGACCATACCGATCATCGCCGCAACAGTATCGAGCCCCCCAAAAAGCAAGTTACGGCACATTCGCTGCGCCTCATCCACAGTCCATGCCCGGCCATCCACCGGCTCGGACAATATCCGGCTGAAAAGGTCATCGCCGGGTTCGGCCATGCGTTTCTCTATGAACGGCCAGAGATAATCGTCGGCGGCCTGCTTCAGTTGTTCAACGGTCATCGATCCGTCCGGCCGGGTGAGCTGCGCCCCAAGCTTACGCAATCTCGGGCGATCCTCCAGCGGCACCTCGATCAGGCTCAGGAAGATATTGAGCGGGAGGATTTCGGCAAACTCTGAGACGAATTCGCAGCGCCCTTGCGGCCGAAGTCCCTCGATCAGCTCCCGCGCCACCTCCCGCACCTTCGGTTCCAGCGCCACTACGAAACGCGAAGCGAATCCCTTTATCACCTGCGCACGAAATGCCTTGTGCTCCGCGCCATCCTGTTGAAGCGGGATGAACTGCATCACTTCGCCCAGACCGGGCGTCACGGCCAGACACTCGCTGGACAGGCGCGTGGCGTCGCCCCAAAGCTCTCGCACCAGATCGCCGCGCGCCGCGATCCAGTGGCCGCCATTGGCTGTGGACCACACCAGCCCGTGCTTTCCTGTCAGGCTTTTCCATGCGGCGAAATAATCCTGCTCCACACCGGGTGGATTAAAAATGTCGAAATCTACAACCCGATCAGCCGGAACATGTGCCGGAACCATCCTGTCCTCCGTCTCTCGTTTTGTTGAGAAACTAGCGGGTGAGAATGGAGGATAAACTGGGGTTTATGGTAGGAGCAGGCTCGCGTCGCCGTAGCTGTAGAAGCGATAGCCCTGTGCGATCGCATGGGCATAAGCCGCCTTCATCCGCCCCAGCCCCATCAGCGCCGACACAAGCATGAAGAGGGTCGAGCGCGGCAAATGGAAATTGGTCATCAGGCCATCAATAGCCCTGAAGCGATAGCCGGGTGTAATGAAGATGCGCGTCTCGCCGGTCCAGCTATGCAGCACGCTATTCTCATCTGCTGCGCTTTCCAGAACGCGCAGTGAGGTGGTGCCAACCGCAATCACCCTGCCTCCAGCGATACGCACGGCATTCAGCCGTGCCGCGACGGCGGCTTCGATGCTCCCCCATTCGGCGTGCATCTTGTGGTTGGCGGTATCCTCGGCCTTAACCGGCAGGAACGTGCCTGCGCCGACATGGAGCGTCACGCGCTCACTCGATATCCCCGCCTCACCCAGCGCCTCCACCAACTCAGGCGTAAAATGCAGCGCCGCTGTGGGTGCGGCGACAGCACCGTCTTTCTCGGCAAACATGGTCTGGTAATCGCTCTTGTCGCGCTCATCCGTCGCGCGCTTGCCCGCAATATACGGCGGCAGCGGCATGCGCCCCGCCCGCTCCAGCAAGACTTCGACCGGTTCCTCGCCCTCGAACGCGAGTGTAAAGCCGCCCTCGTCATCCCGCGCTTCGGCAATCGCGAACACATTCGCGCCAAAGTCGATCCGGTCGCCGGGGCGCAACCGCTTGGCATTGCGTACGAAAGCCTGCCAGCGGCGCAGGTCTATGCGTTTGTGCAACGTCGCGCCGATACGGGCTTCCCCGCGTATCCCCTCAAGCTGGGCCGGGATTACACGAGTGTCGTTGAAGACGAGGCAATCCCCTGGCCGTAATAGGCTGGGCAGATCGCGCACCACCGCATCACGAGGCGGTGCATCGCCCGCCAACACCAGCATGCGCGCGGCATCGCGCGGCTCCGCAGGCCGCAGCGCGATCCGCTCTTGCGGTAAATCAAAATCAAAGAGGCCTACATCCATTTAAGCGGCGTATCAGCTTCCCGAAGCGGCAGCTTCCATACGCGCGCTCACGATCTTGGTCGGGTTTGCCGGCGGCTCACCCTTTTCGATCGCGTCGACATATTGCATGCCCTCGATCACCCTGCCGACGACAGTATATTTATTATCAAGCTGCATACGCGGCATCAGCATGATGAAAAACTGGCTGTTAGCGCTATCCGGACTTTGCGAGCGCGCCATCGCTACCACGCCACGAACATGGGGAAGGAAGCTGAACTCGGCTTTGAGGTCCGGCAGATCGGAACCGCCGGTACCGTCGCCCTTGGGGTCCCCACCCTGCGCCATGAAACCATCGATCACACGGTGGAACAGCAGACCATTGTAGAAGCCGCGATTGGTCAGTTCCTTGATGCGCGCGACATGATTGGGCGCAACATCAGGGCGAAGCTGGATACGCACCGTGCCACCGTCGGAAAGCTGAAGATCCCAGACATTGGCTGGATCGAGCGGGACCGATACGGGCGGAAGAACCACTTTGGGGCCTTTGCGCAACGCTTCGGCCTGCTTGGCAGCCTTTGCAGAACGCTCGGCTTTCTCCATCTCCTCGGCCTGCGCTTTGCTCTGGGCGTGTGCACTACCAGCAACGACCATGCCGCAGGCCATCAGCGCCACAGGCAGCAGGCGAATAAATTTCTTGGGCGACATCAAAAACCCTCTCCGGAACCGAATCTTGAGACCATATGCGCGATAATCGCTTCTGGCTGAACCCAAAATGAGCATCAGCTACCTTTACGACCGATTTGCTCCACACGCGCAACCACTTCTTCGCACACACGCGAGCTAACGAAGCGGTTGATAGGGCCGCCGTACATGGCGATTTCCTTGACCAGTCGCGAGGCGATCGGCTGGAGCGAGACGTCCGCCATCAGGAACACGGTCTCAACCTTGTCGTTGATCTGCTGGTTCATGCCGGCCATCTGATATTCATATTCAAAGTCAGCCACGGCGCGCAGGCCGCGGATAATGACGCCCGCACCCTGTTGCGACGCGAAGTCCATCAGTAGCGCATCGAACGCAACCACTTCGATCTCTGTCGAGATGTCAGCGCACTCCCGCCGGACCATCGCCAGCCGCTCGTCCACCGAGAACATCGGCGATTTGCTGATGTTGGTCGTAACACCGATGATGAGCTTGTCGACCAGCTTGGCGCCGCGCCGGATGATATCCATATGCCCCAGAGTGATGGGGTCGAAGGTGCCCGGATAAACCCCGATCCGTTTTTCAGCCATATCAGCGGTCCCTCTCAATCACATAATCGGCAAGTGCGCGCAGCAGATCGGCGCGTTCGTCATATTCATGCAGATGCGCTTTCGCCTGATCCACCAGCATCCGCGCCTGCTCCCGTGCACGCTCGACGCCCAGCAAGGAGACGAACGTCTGCTTGCCCGCTGCTGCATCTTTACCAACTGCTTTGCCGGCAAGTGCTGCATTGCCCTCTACATCGAGCAGATCGTCGGCAATCTGGAACGCGAGGCCCAAATCATGCGCATAGCCATGCAGCCCGGTGCGCGCTTCAGGCGGCAAATGCGCCATGATCGCCGCCGCCTCTATGCAGAAGCCGATCAACGCGCCAGTCTTGAGCTGCTGCAATCGTGTGATGGTGGAAAGATCGAATGCAGCGCTCTCGGCGGCGATATCCATCATCTGCCCGCCCGCCATCCCGGCAGCGCCCGCAGCCTTTGCTAGAGCCCGCACCAGATTGATCCGCACGAACGGATCAGGGTGCGTGTCCTCGCTCGTCAATATCTCGAATGCGAGATCGTGCAGAGCATCGCCCGCCAGAATAGCGGTCGCTTCGTCGAACGCCTTGTGCACGGTCGGCTTGCCACGGCGCATATCGTCATCATCCATGGCCGGAAGATCGTCATGGATGAGTGAATAGACATGAATGCATTCGACGGCGAGGCCGACACGGACAAGCTGCGCGGGATCGAGCGAAAAGAGTGCCCCAGCCCCTTTTACAAGCAGAGGGCGCATCCTCTTGCCACCGCCGATGGCGGCATGGCGCATTGCCTCGTATAAGCGGCTGCGCGGATCAGCCGGGATATCCAGAAGGCGATCAAACGCCGTATCGATATCAAGAGCAACAACGGCAAAGGCATCACGCAGCAAGGCATCCTTGCCAGTCCGCCCGCCTATTTCCGTTGAAATCATATCAGTCGGCACGAAAGGCTTCGACACCTGTCGGCGCACCGGAAGCCCCCAAAGTGAGCTTTTCGATTCGTGCCTCGGCATCTGCCAAGCGCCGCTGGCACTGCGCGCGCAACGCCTCTCCCCTTGCATAAAGCGCGATCGAGTCATCGAGCGGCACGTCACCGCGTTCCAGCTTTTGCACGATGCTTTCCAGCTCCCGCAACGCGTCCTCGAACGACAATGCGTCCGATGCCGGTGATGAAGCCTCTACCAAGGGTACGTCCTGTTCCATAGCGCAGCTTTGGCGCTCCCCTCGCCGCCGGTCAAGCTCTGCGTATATGGTGCATCTAATCTATTGGATACTATAGATGCAGCGCTTGCAAAAATTCTGTAAAAATACTGGCTCATTATCGCTTAACCATTGACGACTATCTGCTGTGTGCACATAGGGCCACCACCCCTAACCCCTGAAGTATGAGATCATAGAAAGCCTGTTATGAACAAGATGCTGCTCATTTCCGTATCTTCGGCGCTGCTGGCCCTGTCGGCATGCAACAACGACAAGCCGGAAGTTATCGATCGCGGCCCGCCGGATCCGCTTGGCGATCAGCTGAATAACGCGGCCCCTGTAGAGCTTCCGCCCAGCGTGAAGGTCAGCAAGTCCTATCGCTGCAAGGATAGCTCGCTCGTCTATGTCGACTTCATGTCTGACGACAAGACCGCGATGCTGAAGACCGAAAAGGAAGGCGTCGCTACCAAGCTCCAGATGGCTGAGCCGGGCAAACCCTTCACTGCCGCTGGTGGCTACTCTGTCACCGGCAACGGCGACAGCATCACTGTAGAAATGCCAGGCAAGGGCTCACAGAGCTGCAAAGCCTGAGCTTGACCCTATTCTAACGCCTATCGGGGCCGGGTGTGCAAACATCCGGCCCATTTTCTTGGACAAATCTGCATAAAAAGCGGTTTCAACACGGCGCACTTTTCTCTAAGGGCGGGCCATGACCGACAGCGCCACCCTCGTCTCCGCCGCTTCAGGCGCCATCACCCCCGAAATCGTTGCCGAGCACGGCCTTAGCCCGGAAGAATATCAGCGCGTCCTCCACGCGCTGGGGCGGGAGCCGAACCTCACCGAACTCGGCATCTTCTCGGTCATGTGGTCGGAGCATTGCAGCTACAAGTCCTCGCGTATCCATCTGAAAAAGCTGCCCACCGAAGGCCCGCAGGTGATCTGCGGTCCTGGCGAAAATGCGGGCGTGGTCGACATCGGCGACGGGCAGGCGGCGATCTTCAAGATGGAGAGCCACAACCACCCCTCCTACATCGAACCCTATCAGGGCGCGGCGACCGGCGTAGGCGGCATCTTGCGCGACGTGTTCACCATGGGCGCGCGGCCCATCGCCAACATGAACGCGCTGCGCTTCGGCCGACCCGATCACCCCAAGATGCGCCACCTCATCAGTGGCGTGGTGCGCGGCATCGGCGGCTATGGGAACTGCGTCGGCGTACCGACCGTGGGCGGCGAGGTGAATTTCCACCCGGCCTATGACGGCAACATCCTCGTGAACGCCATGACCGTCGGCGTCGCGGATACGGACAAGATCTTCTATTCAGCGGCGAGCGGCGTCGGCAACCCGATCGTCTATGTCGGCAGCAAGACCGGGCGCGACGGCATCCACGGCGCGACGATGGCCTCGGCGGACTTCGGTGAGGACAGCGAGGAAAAGCGCCCCACCGTGCAGGTCGGCGATCCCTTCACCGAAAAGCTGCTGATCGAGGCGTGCCTTGAGCTGATGGCTTCCGACGCGATTGTCGCGATACAGGACATGGGCGCGGCGGGGCTGACCTCCTCCAGCGTCGAGATGGCGTCCAAGGGCGGCGTCGGCATCCGGCTCGATATGGACAAGGTGCCGCAGCGCGAAACCGGCATGACGGCTTATGAGATGATGCTCTCCGAGAGTCAGGAGCGCATGCTGATGGTCTTGAAGCCGGGCAAGGAAGCCTTTGCCGAGGCTATCTTCCACAAGTGGGAGCTGGATTTCGCGGTGATTGGCGAAGTGACGGATACCGGCCGTATGGTCCTCGTCCACAAGGGCGAGACGGTGTGCGATATTCCGCTCGCGCCGCTGGCGGACGACGCCCCGCTCTATGATCGCCCGCATGTGCCGACACCGAAGCGCGCGCCGTTGACCGATATTCCCGCTTGCGACGACATGGGCGCGGATTTGCTGAAGCTGATGGGTAGCCCGGACATCGCATCACGCCGCTGGATCTGGGAGCAGTATGACAACAAGGTCGGCGGCGACACGGTGCAGGCGCCGGGCGGAGACGCCGCCGTGGTCCGCGTCCACGGTACGGAAAAAGCCATCGCGATCAGCACAGACTGCACGCCTCGCTATGTGTTTGCCGATCCAGTCGAAGGCGGCAAGCAGGCGGTGGCGGAATGCTGGCGCAACATCACCTCTGTCGGTGCGACACCGCTTGCCATCACCAATTGCCTCAATTTCGCCAACCCGCAGCGCCCGGAAATCATGGGCCAGATCGTCGGCGCGCTGGAGGGCATGGGCGATGCATGCCGCGCGCTCGATTTCCCGATCGTCAGCGGCAACGTCTCGCTCTACAACGAGAGTAAGGCAACCGGCGGCGGTTCTGCCATCCTTCCCACACCCGCAATTGGCGGCATCGGCCTGCTCGCTGACTGGCGCAAGAGCTGCACTGTCGCGTTCAAGGGTTCAGGCGACGTCATCCTCGCTGTCGGCACATGGGCCGGGCATCTTGGGCAGAGCATCTGGCTGCGCGAAGTGCATGGCCGTGAAGACGGTCCGCCGCCGCCGGTCGATCTCGCAGCCGAACGCAAGACCGGCGATTTTGTCCGCGCGCAGATCGACAATGGCGCGATCAACGCCTGCCATGACGTTTCGGATGGCGGCATCGCCGTCACTGTCGCGGAAATGGCGCTCGCCGGAAACATCGGCGCGATGATCCAGAGCCATGACGAAGACCATGCGTTCGATGATCCACGCGCCTTCTTCGCCGAAGATCAGGGGCTGTACATCGTCACGATCAGCGACGCCTCACTCTCAGACTTCCTTGCTGCGGGAGAGGCTTCTGGCGTTCAGATCCAGCCCATCGGACGTACCTGCGGTACGCGCCTGATGTTCGAACTGGCGGACAGCGACCATGCGATTGCTCTTGCCGACCTACGCAGCGCGCACGAAGGCTTTTTCCCCGCGCTGATGGACGGAGAGGTTTAGCCTCGCCGCATAATGAATTCATGGTCGCGATGATCACCGACCATGAATTCATATTCACCGACCTTGACGAATCCGCGCGCGGCATAGACGTCCTGCGCCTTGATGTTGCCTGAGAACACGCCCAGCCATATCGGCCCCGGCATATTCTCGCCAAGCCAATCGAACGCCACATTCAGCAGATCGCGGCCCAAACCATGCCTCTGCCAGCGCTCGGCAATATAGATCTGATACAGTTCACCCTGCTCAGGTCCGGCTTCAGGATGGGGCAGCTTGCATGGGCCAACATGCACATAACCGGCGAGCGAGCCGTCCCCTGCCTCGGCCACCCATTGCGCCCTCTTCGGATCACTCAATTCAGCGCTCACATTATCGACGCCGTAGGATCGCGCTTCGAAAATCGCGAGGTTTTCTGGGCTATACCCCATGTCCATTACGCCATCGACAAACGTCTCTCGAAAGGTTTTCAGCTTGAGAGCGGCCAATGCCGCCGCGTCATCAAATATCGCTCTCCTTATGGACCATTGTTCGCTCATCAAACACCCTCCGCAATCCGTGTAACCCGCGCAAAGGCGACATGATAGGTACATGTGCCCCCATCCTCGTCATAAGTGCGCATCACCTTGCGCATCTGCCCTGCGCTCAATGGTTCGCGACCCGCGACAGGTACCGTCGCGCCAATGCCTTTCAGATGTTCCAGCAGCCCGCGTGCTCCGCCGAAGTCATGGATATAATCCTCTTCAAACAGGAACGCATCGGCATGTTGGCTGAGCATCGCCCGCAGATCGTCAGCATCCGGATATAAAGGCGTCCCGGCCTGTAAACCCAGTATTTCATGCGCCGTGCGCCATTCATGAAAGCTGCGTCGCGCCATAGTCGCGAACATCAGGCTGCCACCCGGACGCAGCAGCGCCGTCAACCGGTCAAGCGCGCGGGGAAGATCGGCAAACCACTGAAAAGCCAGACTCGATGCGATAAGATCGAAATGTGCGCCCTCGAACACCGGCGCTTCGCCATCCATCACGAGAAAATGCGCGCCAGTATCGCCACCCCGCTCCGCTTGCCTAATCATCTCCGGTGAGATGTCGCTCGCGACGATCTCCGCATCCTGAAAAAGGCTGCGCAGCTGCCGCGTCAGCAGGCCGGTGCCGCAGCCGATTTCCAATATACGCAGCCGTCCATCAGGCGCAGGTCGAACGGGTTGGAGACGCAACAACCGCGCCAGTGTCTCGGCAACGACGCGTTGCACACCGGCATGTTCTTCATAATGCTCCGCCGCGGCTCCGAATGCCTTTCCTATGCGTTGCGTCCGATCCTCGTTCATGACAAAGCCACTATGCGTTTTTCTGCGCAAGATGAAGGACCAACATGATCGCGGCGACACAGGATCGCATAGCAAGCATAGATTTGATCCGCGGCTTTGCGGTGATGGGTATCTTGCTGATGAACATCATTGCTTTCTCGATGCCCGAAGCAGCCTATCTCAACCCCAATGCGTGGGGCGGAGAAACTCTGGCGGACAGGATGGCGTGGCTACTCTCGCTGATATTCGTCGATGGCAAGATGCGCGGACTATTCTCACTGCTCTTTGGCGCATCGATGCTGTTGCTGATGGACCGGACGGAAATGGCGGGAGGCAATGGCATACACCGCAACCTTATCCGTTGTTTCTGGCTGCTCATCATCGGTTGCGCGCATTATTTTGTGCTATGGTGGGGCGACATATTGAGCCTGTATGCGGTGCTCGGCCCGATAGCGATGTTCTTCGCAGGCCGCCAGCCGATGCAACTCGTGAAGCTCGCCTTCCTCGCTTTCGCCATAGAGATGCTGATCGTTACCGCCGTCACCCTTGCGATGATGTATGGGGCGTCACATTCCCCTAATCTCATCGGCCTTACGGAGCAAAATGTCATCGAGACCGAGATAGCACTCAGCCGCGGAGACTGGGCGGGGCTGGTGCATCACAAGGCCGAGGATTTCTGGCATTGGACGCTCGCTGGCCTCAAATATATGAGCTTTGACACATTGGGTTTCATGCTGCTCGGCATGGCGATGCTGAAAGGCGGCTTCCTCACCGGCAAATGGTCCCGCGAGCAATATATCGGTGTTGCGCGTCACGGTTTTCTTATCAGCGTGCCCCCACTACTTGCGCTTGGGGCTTGGGCATGGATGAGCGGCTTCGACCGGACAACAACGCTTGGCGTCATGTTCGCGTGGTCCTTCCCGTTCCGTATACCAATGACCGTGGGCTATGCCGCGCTGATATTGGCAGCTGCCGCGAAGGGATCAGCGCCATTTCTTCTGTCCCGCGTCACCGCGGCTGGGCGGATGGCATTGAGCAATTATCTGCTTACCAGCCTCATCATGTGCGCGCTGTTCTATGGCTGGGGACTGGGATTGTTCGCATCCGTATCCCGCGCGGAGGTGTATATTTACGTACTAATGATGTGGGCGATCATGCTCTTGTGGTCGCCGCTTTGGCTCAGCCGCTTTCGGCAAGGCCCTATGGAATGGCTATGGCGCAGCCTCATCGACCTGCGCCTAGCGCCGCTCCGGCGTTAATCCGTCGGCGGCGTTTTCTCTGCAGCGGCGAGCTTATCGACCGGCTTCTTCTTTTTGGAGCGCCCAGCATAAATAACCGCTGCCGCAATCGCCGCCGAGGCGACGGCACCGCCGATGCCGATCAGTGCGGGTTTGGCCCAGCTCGAACCGTCTGACTTTTCGTCCGGTGCGGCGGGAGGCGGTGTATCGTTGCTATCTGTTGTCATGACATCACCATAAGGCCGTGGTGCCGACAAGCTCAAGGCCAAATTCAGATGCCGCGCTCTTTTCGCAGCGCGAACCACTTACGGACATTGGCATTATGTTGCTCCAGCGTATCGGCAAAAACATGCCCGCCCTGCCCGTCCGCAACAAAATAGAGCGCTTTGGTCTTTGCAGGGTTCAATACAGCCTCAATCGAAGCCTTACTGGGGTTGGCGATCGGCCCGGCGGGTAGCCCAGCCATCGAATAAGTGTTGTAGCCGTTGACCGCCTCGATCTCGGATCGCTTGATGCGGCGCCCCAAGGGCTTGCCCTTGGTAATCGGGTAGATGATCGTCGGGTCCGCTTGCAATCGCATGCCGATACGCAGCCGGTTGCTGTAAACACCCGCCACCGTGGGCCGCTCGGCCGGAATTGAAGTTTCCTTCTCGACAATGCTTGCCAAAACCACTGCCTGCGCCTTGGATTTGACCACGGCATCTGGGGAGCGGTTGGCCCATGCCTCGTCCAGCGCCTTGCTCATTGCCGCCTGCATCCGCGCCAGCACCGCTGCGCGGCTCTCGCCCTTGTCATACGCATAGGTATCAGGCAGCACGCTGCCCTCAACCGGCACATCGATCTTGCCGGTCAACTGATCGGCCTTCATTAGCCGCTCGTAGACGAGGATGGAGGGCATACCTTCGGGTATGGTGACAAAGCGGTTGACGCCCACGCCGCCGGTAAGAATGCCCAAAATCTGCTTCGCGCTGGCACCCTTGGGGATAAGATATTCCCCGGCCTTGATCGCGGTGGAATTGCCCAACACGCGCGCGCGGAGATAAAAACCGTCGGCGGACCCGACCAGACCCGCCTTTTCCAGCTCTTCCGCCGAGCCTTTGAGCGTCGCGCCTTCAGCGACGACGAAATGCGTATCTTCCCTGGCTGGCCCGGAGCCGGTCCAGCCATGAATGAATATTGCGCCAGCCAGCAGCGCCGCTGCTACACCCAGCCCCAGCAGGATCAGCAGCGCCTTGCGCATGGCGGGTGTCAGATCGCCTTCATGATAAGGCTGGCGTTGGTGCCGCCGAAGCCGAAGCTGTTATTCAGCACCGCGCGCACCTGACGCTTGCGGGGAACATGAGGCACCAGATCAACGCCATCGGTACCTTCATCGGGATTGTCGAGATTGAGCGTCGGCGGCACAATCTGGTCGCGGATGCTGAGGATGCAGAAGATCGCCTCAACTGCGCCCGCGCCACCCAGCAAATGTCCGATCGCAGACTTGGTAGAGCTCATCGACACATTCGCCATAGCATCGCCAAACAGACGACGTACTGCGCCCAGCTCAATGGTATCCGCCATGGTCGAAGTGCCGTGCGCGTTGATATAATCGATGTCCGCCGGGGTCATGCCAGCCTTCTTCAGTGCAGCGGACATGGAGCGGAAGGCACCGTCCATTTCCGGGTCCGGCGCGGTGACGTGATAGGCGTCGCCCGAGAGGCCATAGCCGACCACTTCGGCGTAAATTTTCGCGCCACGTGCCTTGGCGTGCTCATATTCCTCCAGCACGACCACGCCCGCGCCCTCGCCCATCACGAAACCGTCACGGTCCTTGTCATAGGGGCGGCTCGCCTGCTCCGGGCGGTCGTTAAAGCTGCTGTTCAAGGCGCGTGCCTGCGCAAAGCCGGCGATACCGATGGGACAGATGGTGCTTTCCGCGCCGCCCGCCAGCATGATGTCCGCGTCGTCATCGCGGATCATGCGCGCGGCATCGCCAATCGAGTGCGCGCCGGTCGAGCAAGCGGTGACGACGGCGTGGTTAGGCCCCTTGAGGCCATATTTGATCGAAACCTGCCCCGAGATGAGGTTGATGAGGCGACCATGCACGAAATGCGGCGAGACGCGGCCCGGCCCTTTTTCCGCCAGCACAAGCGACTCGCTTTCGATCCCCGGAAGGCCACCGATGCCCGAGCCGATCGAGCATCCGGCGCGCAGCTTTGTCGCCTCGTCCATCTCGGTGAGGCCAGCATCTTCGAGCGCCTGCCCAGCGGCATCGATGCCGTAGATTATGAACGGATCGACCTGACGCTGAATCTTGTGATCGACGCGCTTGTTGGGATCGAAGCCATATTCATGATCGGCGGGCTTCACCTCGCAGGCGATCTGGCATTTCTGGTCAGAAGCGTCAAAACGCGTGATCTTTCCGGCGCCGCTTTTCGACGCAAGAATGTTCTTCCAGGTGGTTTCGACATCCGCACCCAGCGGAGAAACCATGCCAAGGCCTGTAACGACCACACGACGCATACCCAGCTCCTAACCCAAATCCGTGAGGCGCGCCGGTAAAGCGCCGGGACGCCCTTGCTCAAACTCAAACACACTCAAACCGAAATGGCGGCTCCCTACCACGGACCAAGCCGCGCCGGAAAGCCGCCATTCGCATATTCCGTCACTGTCCGCAGCCCGGCATTAACCGCCCAGCCGAAGACACGGCGTGCTTACTGCTTGCTGTCGATATAGTCGATCGCATCCTTGACGGTGCCGATCTTCTCGGCGGCGTCGTCAGGGATTTCCACGCCGAACTCTTCCTCGAAAGCCATGACCAGCTCCACGATATCGAGGCTGTCTGCGCCCAGATCGTCGATGAAGCTCGCATCTTCCGTCACCTTGTCCGCCTCGACGCCCAGATGCTCGATGACGATTTTCTTTACGCGATCCGCAGTCTCACTCATGAGTGGTCCCTCTGTTTTGTTCGATATGAACGGCTGTTAACCCGTTGCTGCGCCCATGCCCTAGTGCGATGGAAACCAAGAGGCAAGAGCTAAGCTGTATGTCTGTGCTCAGATCATAGCCATGCCACCGTTGACGTGCAACGTCTGCCCTGTGACATAGCCTGCTTCCCTGGACGCAAGATATACGGCGGCTGCGGCGATATCGTCGCCCTCGCCCAGCGCACCCGCCGGGATTTTGGTGAGGATGGCATCCTTCTGCGCATCATTAAGCGCGTCCGTCATGGCCGAGCGGATGAAACCGGGCGCGATGCAGTTCACCGTGATGCCGCGACTCGCGAGCTCCTGCCCCAGCGATTTGGACATGCCGATGAGGCCCGCCTTGGAAGCCGCATAGTTCGCCTGTCCCGGATTGCCGGTGACGCCGACCACGGACGTGACAGAGATGATGCGGCCGAAGCGCGCCTTCATCATCGGCTTGGCGGCGGCGCGTATCAGGCGGAATGCGGCTTCGAGGTTGATGCGGATCACATCCTCCCACTCCTCATCCTTCATGCGCAGGATGAGGTTGTCGCGCGTGACGCCCGCATTGTTGATGAGGATATCGAGCTTGCCGCCCAGCGCCTCGACCGCCTGCGGAACGAGCGCATCGACGGAGGCTGAGTCGGAAAGGTTGCACGGCAGGCAGACGTGATCGCCGCCCAGTTCCGCCGCGAATGCATTCAATTTGTCGACATTGCTGCCCGAAAGCGCCAGCTTCGCCCCCTGCTCTGCAAGCCCCTTGGCAATCGCGGAACCGATGCCGCCTGATGCGCCGGTCACCAGCGCGGTCATTCCCGTTAGATCGAACATGCTTATTCTCCCTGAAATCAGATCGCCGCCAGCAGCGCCTCAATGTCGTCCATGCTGACGACGCTCGTCACATTGGCATCGGGCGCAATGCGCTTTACCATCGGCCCTAGCACCTTGCCGCCCAGCTCGACAAAATCGGTGACGCCTGCTTCCCACATCGCGGCGACGCTTTCCCGCCAGCGCACCCGGCCCGTCACCTGCTCGACAAGGCGGACGCGAATGTCATCCGGCGCGGCAATAGGGGCCGCGAGCACATTCGCATAAACGGGGAGCAGCGGTGCATTGATCGCCGCATTGCCCAGCGCGTCCGCCATCGCGTCAGCGGCAGGCTGCATCAGCGGGCAGTGGAATGGCGCGGAAACGGGGAGCAGCACCCCGCGCTTGATGCCATGATCCTTCACCAGCGCGACCGCGCGCTCCACAGCGCCGCGATGACCGGAAATCACCACCTGCGTCGGGTCATTGTCATTCGCGACGGTGCACACCTCGCCGTCAGCCGCCGCATCCGCCAGCGCCTGCGCCTTCTCGATGTCCGCGCCGAGCAGCGCCGCCATCGCGCCCTCGCCTACCGGCACGGCCGCCTGCATCGCCTGCCCGCGCAACTTCAACAGCCGTGCCGTGGTGGGGAGATCGAACGCTTCCGCCGCGCACAAAGCCGTATATTCGCCAAGCGAGTGTCCCGCGACATAATCGCCCTTGTCGGCGAGCTTGAGGCCGCCTTCCTTCTCCAGCACGCGTAAGGTGGCGATGGCGTTCGCCATGATCGCGGGCTGCGCGTTTTCGGTCAGCGTCAGGTCGCTCTCCGGCCCGTCGCACATAATGCGGAACAGATGCTGGCCGAGCGCCTCGTCCACTTCCTGAAACACATGTTTCGCCTGGGCGCTCGCCTCGCTCAGGGCCTTGCCCATGCCGACGGACTGGCTGCCCTGCCCCGGAAAGATGAATGCGCGCATGTCCAATCCCCTGTGAATAGCTAACGAACCGCTCCATAGCGATTTAAGCGAGTCATGGAAGCCCCTTGCGTTTTTGAGGCATTTCCGCCATAGGCGCGCCTTCGCGAACGGCTTGCCGTGCGTGATGAATACCCAAGACGACAGCCGGAGGGGCGCTGCGCATGGTGCGTACGTCAGCAATCGGCCAACGAAGAAAGCACGGAACCATGCCGCTTTACGAGCATGTATTTCTCGCGCGTCAGGATCTGGCCCAGGCCCAGGTCGATGCGCTGGCGGAGAACGCCACAGCCATTATCGAAGCGAATCAGGGCAAGGTCGTGAAGACCGAGAACTGGGGCTTGCGCTCCATCGCCTACAAGATCGCCAAGAACCGCAAGGCGCATTATGTGATGCTCAACATCGATGGCCCCGCGGGCGTCGTTGCCGAGCTGGAGCGCCAGACCCAGATCAACGAAGACGTGATCCGCTACATGACCGTGAGGGTCGATGAGCTGGAAGCCGGTCCGTCCGTGATGATGCGTAAGAACGACCGTGACCGCGAGCGTGGTCGCGGCGGCCGTGACGGCGATCGTCCTGAGCGCGGAGAGCGTGGCCCACGCCGCGACCGCAATGATTTTGACGGCGAATAAGGAGATATAGAGATATGGCACGCCCATTTTTCCGCCGCCGCAAGAGCTGCCCCTTCGCCGCCAAGGATGCGCCGAAGATCGATTATAAAGACGTCCGTCTGCTGCAGGGCTTCGTGTCCGAGCGCGGCAAGATCGTCCCCAGCCGCATCACCGCCGTTTCCGCCAAGAAGCAGCGTGAGCTTGCTACCGCCATCAAGCGCGCCCGCCATCTGGGCCTGCTGCCCTACATCGTGAAGTGAGGAGCTAAGACATGGAAATCATTCTGCTCGAACGGATCGAGAAGCTGGGTGCTATCGGCGACGTCGTGACCGTCAAGGACGGTTACGCCCGTAACTATCTGCTGCCCAACAACAAGGCGCTGCGTTCCAACGCCTCCAACCGCAAGGTGTTCGAAGCCAACCGCGCCAAGATCGAGGCGGACAACGCGGCTCGCCGCGACGGCGCCCAGAAGGAAGCCGGGACCGTCGACGGTCAGCAGATCGTGCTGATCCGTCAGGCGTCCAACGCCGGCCATCTTTATGGCTCGGTCGCGGTGCGTGACATCGTCGAGGCGCTGCATGCCGACGGCCACAAGATCGTCAGCAAGGCGATGATCGTGCTCGAACGCCCGATCAAGACGCTCGGCGTGTTCGACGTGCGCGTCAACCTCCACCCGGAAGTCTCGGTCGGCATCACCGTGAACGTCGCTCGTTCGCCTGAGGAAGCCGATCTTCAGAAGGACGGCGTCGACGTCATGGCCTCGATGTTCGAAAAGGACGAGGCTGGCTTCACTGAGGATTACGATCCCAACGCCGAGCCGGGCGAAATCGCCCGTGACGACGCGGAAGTTGCTCCGGCCGCCGAGAGCGAAGAAGCCTGAGGCTCATTCACAAGGATTATGGAAAGACCCGCTGGAGCAATCCAGCGGGTTTTTTCTTGACTACAAATGCATGAAATCGCGCGGGAAACTCTCCATATGCGCGCCAGCATCAACTGCGATTGTCTGGCCTGTCACCGCTTCGGCCTTGGCAAGATACAGCACCGCATCCGCTATATCCGACGGGCGCGGTAGCATTTGCAATGGCATATTATCAGCCAGTCGATCCATCTGCGCCGCGTCATAATCGTCGGTGGCGATGGTCAACCCCGGAGCAACGGCATTAACACGGATGCCCTGCCCGGCAAGTTCCCGCGCCGCAATCTGGGTAAAACCCGCAAGCGCCTGCTTGGATAGAGTATAGGCAAGCTGGTCGCCATGCGGATTGGCAAGTCTTTGATCGAGAATGTTGACGACCGATCGCCCTGCCCCATCAGCTGCCGCCACAAAAGCCTGGGTCAACAACACCGGCGTGGCACAATTCACCGCATAATGGCGCATCAGGTCATATGACGTGACCGTGTCCAGCCGATCCTGTCCGAAGAGGGCTGCGCTATTTATCAAAAGGTCGGGCGCCTGACCAAAACGCTCCTTCACCTCGGCCATTAGAATAGCGGCGGCCTCAGGCTGCTCGAAATCGGCCACGAAACCGGCCCACTCCACCTTCTCAGCTTCCAGTCCTTCCGCAAGCCAGCCTTCCAGTTCGCAATCATGGCTGCCGTGCAAAGCGAGACGATAACCCGCCCTTCCGAGTGCGAGCGCAATGTGCGCGCCCAGTCTGCGATGGCTGCCTGTAACGAGCGCCAATGGCGCCTCAGACTGCATGGTCCTCAAAGCCCCATCAAACGCAACACTTCCTTGCGGCTCTTGTCGTCATCGCGGAACACGCCCATCATCCGGCTCGTTTTCATGACGACGTCTGGCGTACGCACGCCGCGCCCGGTCATGCAACCGTGAGTCGCCTCGATCACCACCGCTACGCCGCGCGGGTGGAGATTGTCCCAGATGCAGTCCGCCACTTCTGCCGTCAGGCGTTCCTGCACCTGCAAGCGGCGGGCGAAGCCATGCAGTACGCGGGCAAGCTTCGATATCCCGACTACATAATCGCCGGGCAGATAGCCAATATGCGCAACGCCGGTAATCGGTGCCATATGATGCTCGCAGTGAGACTGGAACGGTATGCCCTTCAGCAGCACGATCTCGTCATAGCCGCCAACCTCATGGAAAATGCGCGAGAGATGATAAGCCGGATCTTCGGCATAGCCCTCGCAATATTCCTTCCATGCGCGCGCCACACGCCGGGGTGTATCGATAAGCCCCTCGCGCTCTGGGTCGTCTCCGGCCCAGCGGATGATAGTGCGCACCGCGTCCTCAACTTCGGCCGGAACCGCAATCTTGGCGGGCTTCGCTTCCCCCTGTTTATCGACCATCTTGTGCATTCCTGCATCCCTGCATGTTTGTATGCCCGCTCATATGGGCAGTGATTCGCAAAAAACCAGCCATGAAACCATGCTTTGAGTCCCAATGGATGCTTATCGGCTTGTGTGAAAGCAAAATTCAGGAAAATAACATGGGCGCGCGTGACGCTACGGCACGAAGCCAGAACTGTTGCCCTATAAGAAATCAATCAGAAACAACGGGATTGCGCCCCTTGCACTTAATGAAAATTGGCGCACATTAGACCCTAAACATGCAGGAGAGTGCGTTATGGAAGCCTATATCTATGATGCGGTGCGCAGCCCTCGCGGAAAAGGCAAATCCGACGGCGCGCTCCATGAAATCCCACCCATAGAGCTGGCGACACAGATATTGCGCTCTATCCCGGCGCGCACCGGGATTGATACTGCGGATGTTGACGATGTGATCCTGGGCTGTGTCACGCCAGTAGGCGAGCAAGGCGCAGACATTGCGCGGGTCGCGGTACTGAACGCCGATTATGCCGAGAGCGTGCCGGGCGTGCAGATCAACCGCTTCTGCGCCTCTGGCCTTGAGGCCGTCAATATGGCGGCAGCGAAGGTCGCGGCGGGCGAGGCGCAGTTCGCCATCGGCGGCGGCGTAGAGAGCATGAGCCGCATCCCGATGGCATCGGACGGAGGCGCATGGGCGACCGATCCCGCTGTAGCCTACAAGACCTACTTCGCACCGCAGGGCATTGGTGCGGATCTGATCGCGACCAAATTCGGCTTCTCCCGCGCGGATGTCGATGCCTATGCCGTCGAAAGTCAGAAACGTGCGGCGCAGGCATGGGCGGAAGGCCGGTTCGCAAAATCCATCCATCCCATTCGTGATGTGATTGGCGAAGTGATCCTCGATCATGACGAACATATGCGCCCCGGTACGGACATGCAGTCGCTAGGCGCACTTAAGCCCAGCTTTCAGGCGCTGGGCGAGCAGATGCCCGGCTTCGATACCATCGCCTATCTGCGCTATCCCGAGGTCGAGAAGATCGACCATGTCCATCATGGCGGCAATAGCTCAGGCATTGTCGATGGCGCGGCGGCGGTGCTCATCGGCAGCAAGGCGATGGGCGAGAAATATGGCCTCAAACCCCGCGCCCGCATCCGTGCCTCCGCCTCGGTCGGGTCTGAACCGATGATCATGCTCACCGGCCCGGAAAGCGTCGCACAAAAGCTGCTCGATCGCTCTGGCATGAGCAAGTCTGACATCGATCTCTGGGAGCTTAACGAAGCCTTTGCAAGTGTCGTACTGCGTTACATGCAGGCGATGGACCTCGATCACGCTAAGGTGAATGTATGTGGCGGAGCAATCGCGATGGGCCATCCGCTGGGTGCTACCGGTGCAATGATCCTCGGCACAGTGCTCGACGAGCTGGAACGCACCGGTAAGGGTACTGCCCTCATCAACCTGTGCGTCGGCGCAGGCATGGGCACCGGCACGATCATCGAGCGTGTTTGAAGAATTGAGCGGAGAGGATTGAAATCATGAGCAACACTATCCGTTTCGACATCGATGCAGACGGCATCGCCACGCTGACGATCGACTGCCCCGATCAGTCCATGAACGTGATCGGAGCGCAATTTCTTAGCGATCTTGACGCCGCGATAGACCGCTTGTCCGCCGACGAAGCGATCAAGGGGGCGGTCATCGCATCCGGCAAAGACAGTGGCTTTATGGCCGGCATGGATTTGAAAGCAATGGAGGACATGCTCCTACCCCCGCCCGGCCAAAAGCTCGATATGGCGACGCTGTTCAACCGAGTGTTTGAACTGAACCGCATCCTCCGTCGCCTCGAAACCTGCGGGAAGCCGGTCGCCTGCGCGATCGAAGGCACATGCGTTGGCGGCGGGTTCGAGCTGGCTCTCGCCTGCCATCGACGCGTGGTTGGGGACAACGCCAAGACACAGATAGGCCTGCCGGAAATCCTCGTCGGCCTCTTTCCCGGCGGCGGCGGCAGCCAGCGTTTCCCGCGCATCACCGGCGTACAGACCGCGCTGATGTATCTGCTTCAAGGCAAGCTGTTTGCTCCAGCCGAGGGCGCAATACTGAAGCTGATCGACGAAGTCGTGCCAGCGGGAACCACGCTAGACGCCGCGAAGGCATGGGTTAAGGCCAATCCTACCGCCTCCAATCAGCCGTGGGACGTGAAGGGCTACAAGGTGCCCGGAGGCGCGGGATCGATGAACCCCAACTTCGCTCAGACTTTCATGGGCGCAGTGCCCATGATGCAGGGGCAGGCCCAGCGCAACATGAATGCGCCCATCGCGCTGCTCTCCGCCATCTATGAGGGCCTGCAACTGCCGATGGACCGCGCGATCCGCATTGAAAGCAAATATTTCGCCAAGGTCATCGCCCAGCCGCAATCACGCAACATGGTCCGCACGCTGTTCGTCAACAAGCAGGCGGCGGAGCGCGGTGCCCGACGGCCTGCCGATGTGCCGCCCGCCCCGACCAAAAAGCTCGCCATGCTTGGCGCAGGTATGATGGGCGCAGGCATCGCCACCGTCTCGGCTCTGTCTGGCATGGAGGTTATGCTCCTGGATCGAGACATGGCCTCAGCCGAGAAGGGCAAGGGCCATGTTGAGGCGGAGCTGCAAAAGCGCGTCTCCAAGGGCAAGATGACGGCGGAGAAAATGGCCGAAGTCCTCGCCCGTGTCACTCCTGTGACCGACGCAGCAGACCTCAAGGGCTGCGATTTCGTGATCGAGGCAGTATTCGAGGACGTCGCGATCAAGGCCGAGATCACCAAGCGCGTAGAGGCGGTGCTGGGTGCGGACACGATCTTCGGCTCCAACACCTCAACCCTGCCGATCACCGGCCTCGCTGAGGCATGGAGCAAGCCTGAAAATTTCATCGGCATCCATTTCTTCTCTCCCGTAGAGAAGATGCCGCTGGTAGAGATCATATTAGGCAAGAAAACCGGACCGCAAGCCATTGCAAAAGCACTCGATTATGTCCGACAGATCAAGAAGACGCCGATTGTCGTCAACGACAGCCGCGGCTTCTACACCTCGCGCTGCTTTGCGACTTATGTGAGCGAAGGCGTGCAAATGGTGGCGGAAGGCATCAACCCCGCACTGATCGAAAATGTCGGCAAGCAACTCGGCATGCCAGTTGGCCCGCTGGCCGTGGGCGATGAAGTCTCGATCGAACTCGGTTACAAGATCATGTCCGCTACCCGTAAGGCGCTGGGCGACGCATACAAGGCCACCAAAGCGGACGATGTAATCGAGAAGATGGTAGCAGACTTGGGCCGCCTAGGCCGCAAGAACGGCAAGGGCTATTATGAATATCCCGCTGACGGCTCGGCAAAGTTCCTCTGGCCCGGCCTTTCTGAACATTTCCCCCGCTCGGCCATCCAGCCGACGCCCGCGGAGGTACGCGAGCGCCTGCTGTTCCGTCAGTTGATCGAGTGCGCTCGCTGCTATGAGGAGGGCGTGCTCACCGCTCCAGAGGATGGTGACATAGGCGCAATCTTTGGCTGGGGCTTTGCGCCATGGACCGGCGGTCCGTTCAGCCACATGGATACGCTCGTCACAGCAAAGGTCGTCGAGACGCTGGAGCGGCTTGCCGCAACGCATGGCGAGCGGTTTACCCCAACCGCCCAACTCCGCGACATGGCAGCGAAGAGTGCAAGCTTCTACGGCACGGCGAAAAAGGCGGCGGCTTAACCAGCCTTTCGTTTTTTTGGGGCATTGCATCCCCTGCCATACGCCCGCTAATCAGGGCGCGAATATGCTGTGGAGTGAATGATGCACAACAAGCCGACCGTCCTCGTCACCGGTGGCGCCGGATATATCGGCAGCCATGCGGTGCTGGCGTTAAAAGATAGAGGTTGGTCGGTCGTGGTGGTCGACAATCTCTCGACCGGCTTTCGCTTCTCACTGCCAGACGATGTGCCGCTCATTGAGGCGGACATTGGCGATCAGGCAACGGTTGAGGCGGCTATGCGTACGCATGAAGTGAAGGCTGTAATGCACTTCGCCGGCTCAATCATTGTGCCAGAGTCAGTCGATAATCCATTGAAATATTATCATAACAATACTGTGAACAGCCGTGCACTGATCGAGAGCGCGGTGCGCTGCAGCGTGCCACATTTCATCTTCTCATCGACCGCCGCGACCTATGGCATGCCAGAGGTCAGCCCGATTTCGGAAAGCTGCCCGCAGCGCCCGATCAACCCCTATGGCATGTCGAAGCTGATGACCGAGTATATGCTCAGCGACGTGTCGGCGGCGCATCCGCTCAACTTCTGCGCACTGCGCTATTTCAATGTCGCGGGCGCGGACCCACAGGCGCGTTCTGGACAATCGACCGCTGGCGCCACGCATCTCATCAAGGTCGCGGTCGAGGCAGCCCTCGGCAAGCGCAGCCATGTCGGCGTTTACGGAACCGATTATGACACTCCGGACGGCACCGGCGTGCGAGACTATATTCATGTGTCTGACCTTGCCGCCGCACATGTGCTGGCGCTCGAGGCGTTAATGCAAGCGCCGGAGCGGAATTATCTCCTCAACTGTGGCTATGGACGCGGCTTCTCGGTTCTTGAAGTGCTGGATGCCGTCGATCGCGTCACAAACATGCAGATCGACCGCCGTATTGAAGGCCGTCGTGCAGGTGATCCACCCTCGCTAGTCTCGGACAACCGCGCAATCATGGCGACCTTTCCGTGGAAGCCGCTATATGCGGACCTCGATACGATCATAGCCCACGCACTTGCGTGGGAGCGAAAATTGACGGAAATTCGCGGGGAATGAAGGACGAATGTGCTGCCTAAAATTTGGCAATTATATACTTGACAAAGCAAGTCATAATCAGCCATACAATGGGGCATGGATATTACCGCGCCCCGCTTCACAGATGAAACCGCCGCTCGCCAGCATTTGGAAGCTATCCGCTGGCCCGAAGGCCCGTCCTGTCCTCATTGTGGCTCGGTCAATGCAACCCGCCTTGAAGGCAAGAAGCATCGCGCGGGCCTGATCCAGTGCAATGATTGCCGTGAGCAATACACTGTGACCGTAGGAACGCTGTTTGAGCGCTCCAAAATCCCCCTTCACAAGTGGCTGCTCTGCAATCACCTGATCTGCTCTTCCAAGAAGGGTATCAGCGCAAAGCAGATTGAGCGCATGTTAGGCGTCACATACAAAACCGCGTGGTTCATGTGCCATCGTATCCGCGAAGCCATGAAGCCCTCTGATGAAACCCCTCCATTAGGCGGCATGGGTAAGATCGTCGAAGCCGACGAAACCTTTGTCGGCGGCAAGGAGTCGAATAAGCACAAAGCCAAGCGGCAGAACTATGGTCGCGGCCCTACGGGCAAGGCTGCTGTTGTCTCCCTTGTAGAGCGTAGCGGCAATGTCCGCAGCTTCCATGTCGCCAACGTCACCGGCCCTTTGTTGCGCGCTGTGCTGGTCGAAAATGCCAGCCGCGATAGCGTTCTCATCACCGATGACCATTCAGGATATATTAGCGTGGGCAAGGAGTTCCGCACCCATGCCAGCGTTGCACACTCAAAGGGTGAATATGTCCGTGACCGCATCATTCACAGCAACACTGCCGAAAACTTCTTCTCCATCTTCAAGCGTGGTGTGATCGGCACCTATCACCATCTGAGTAAGGCCCATCTGGCGCGCTACACCGCTGAGTTCGACTTTCGTTACAACACCCGTAAAGATACCGACTTCGAGCGCTCAGACATTGCCCTGAAGGCAATTGAGGGTAAGCGCCTCACCTATCGGCGGACTGGTCAAATCGCCGCCTGACCTGTTCCAACCCAAGCGCAGGATCGGCACACCTAGAAAAAGATAGGATGTCCCATGGATGAACAAACATTTGCCGAGTTACGTGGCGAAAACCTAGCCCTGCAATTGCTTGTAGGGAGCCTGTCCGCGACCCTCGCCAGAGTTAACCCGGAGATGGAAAGGGCCGTTTTGCAGGCGTTCGACGCAGCGGAGCACCTTGTGAATGTCTATGCCGACCAATTCGGCACCCAGGCACCCGTTGAGTTTTACCGCACCGCCCTTGAAGTCATCGACAAGTTCCGGCCTCGAAGCGAGAAAGAAGCACAGCCTAAAGGCGGTATTTAAACTACTTTTTCCTGTCGCGACTGTCTTGTGCTCGCCCACTGGACTCTCCCTTGTGCGACTCTTTATGAGGTGTTGGCGGAGTGTTCAGCATCCGGCGGAGCACTTCGTCTTCAAGCTGTTGATCGGTGTCTGTCATGACTGATTCCAAAATAGAGCAATCTTCCTTAGCGGAGTTCTGCATTCATTTTACGATCTTTGTCTCGCTTTGGAATCAAAGCGAGCTAACTTTGCGCAGAATTTTACAGCTCATGCTCGGCGAAAGCGAAACCGCCATGAGCTTAGCCGCAGAAATTCAAAATCGATCCCTAACAAATGCATTGCGTGCAGGCGTGCGTGACAAAAAATTCAAAAACATCCGCGAACACGTAGAACATCTAGTCGAAGGATACGGCATCCTCCTCGATTACCGAAATCTCTATGCACATTCATTGGTCGGTGTTTTAGCGAGCACAACCGAACGTAAAGCACATGGCGTCCTGTGGTCCATGCGTGCGAAGGGGCGGCTAAAACTAGAAAAAACCGCCGTCAGCATCACCGAAATGAAAGAAATGCACGAGCATGTCTCCAAGCTAATCGGATATGCAGTTGCTATTGAAAAAGAATTAGGGGCTAAAGGCGATGGTCTTGAGAGCCTTCTAAAAGCATACAAAGCATCGCTCGAAAAACCGACTTGGCCTGACAAGCCGAAGACGCTTCCTCAGTACCTTCAAGGGCCATAATTCCCGCCTCGATCATCTCCTCTGTAATCTCGATTTCCACCGGCCTGTCACGCCTAACGGTTATAACCGAATCGCCATGCTTTGCCATGTATATATCTGCCTAAAATTTAGGCAAACCCTGTCCAAACTGCCCGAATCACAAGCATTATAGACATTTCCCGCTGCATCGCAGAAAGTCATGCTCGAGTCGCGTTCGCGTGGTGTTTTGCTGCGCCAGTTGACCTGCATCGACGGCGCCCGGAAGCTTTTGTTCGGTCACGCCCAAGGGGGGATAAGGGTAGGAAGAGAATGAAAAAAATCGAAGCAATCATCAAGCCGTTCAAGCTTGATGAGGTCAAGGAAGCGCTGCATGAAGTGGGCGTTTCGGGCATCACTGTCACGGAAGCCAAGGGTTTCGGCCGTCAGAAGGGCCATACCGAGCTCTATCGCGGCGCAGAATATGTGGTTGATTTTCTGCCCAAGGTTAAACTCGAAGTCGTTGTGGAAGATGATCTGGCCGCACGCGTCGTGGAAGCGATTGCCGCCGCTGCGCAGACCGGCAGGATCGGCGATGGCAAGATATTCGTCTCCCCGGTCGAGGCCGCCCTGCGTATCCGCACCGGCGAGCGCGACAGCGACGCTATCTGATCCTCTACAGGGTTTGAGCGGGCGCTCATCCGGGCGCTCAGGATTTTATGAACTGCCGACCGGGGAGAGTCCCTGGCCGAAACTGAAGAAAGGGTAAGCAGAATGGCGAATTCGCCCAAAGACATCATCAAGATGATCGAAGAGAAGGAGATCGAATGGGTCGATCTGCGCTTTACCGATCCCAAGGGCAAGTGGCAGCACCTCACCATGTGCGCGGGCGTGATGGGCGAGGACGAGCTCGCTGATGGCCTGATGTTTGACGGCAGCTCGATCGAGGGCTGGAAGGCAATCAACGAATCCGACATGATCCTGAAGCCGGATCTGGACGCGGTCTATATCGATCCGTTCAGCGCGACCCCGATGATGATCCTGTTCTGCGACATCGTCGAGCCGGGCACCGGCGAGCTCTATGCCCGCGACCCGCGCTCCTGCGCCAAGCGCGCCGAGGCCTATGTCAAGGCAACCGGCATCGGCGACACCATCTATGTCGGCCCGGAAGCAGAGTTCTTCATGTTCGACGACGTACGCTTCAGCACCGGCTATGACGGCAGCTTCTTCAAGATCGACGACATCGAACTGCCGACCAACACCGGCCGCGAATATGAGGGCGGCAACCTCGCCCACCGTCCGCGCGCCAAGGGCGGCTATTTCCCGGTCGCTCCGGTTGACAGCTGCATGGACATCCGCGGCGAAATGGTTTCGACCATGCTCGAAATGGGCCTGCCCTGCGACAAGCATCACCACGAAGTCGCCGCCGCTCAGCACGAACTGGGCCTGACCTTCGGCACGCTCGTCACCACCGCAGACCGTATGCAGATCTACAAATATGTCGTGCATCAGGTTGCGCAGGCCTATGGCAAAACCGCGACCTTCATGCCCAAGCCGATCAAGCTCGACAACGGCTCTGGCATGCACACCCACATGTCGATCTGGGATGGCAAGAAGCCGCTGTTCGCGGGTGACGGCTATGCCGGTCTGTCCGACATGTGCCTCTATTTCATCGGCGGCGTCATCAAGCACGCCAAGGCGCTGAATGCCTTCACCAACCCGACCACCAACAGCTACAAGCGTCTGGTGCCGGGCTATGAAGCTCCCGTGCTGCTGGCTTACTCCAGCCGCAACCGTTCGGCCTCTTGCCGTATCCCTTACGGCACGGGCGCCAAGGCGAAGCGTGTCGAGTTCCGCTTCCCCGACGCTCTCGCAAACCCATATCTGTGCTATGCGGCACTGCTGATGGCGGGCCTCGACGGCATCCAGAACAAGATCCACCCGGGCGATCCGATGGACAAGAACCTCTATGACCTGCCGCCGGAAGAGCTGTCGCTCGTCCCGACAGTCTGCGGTTCGCTCCGTGAGGCGCTGGACAGCCTCGAAGCCGACATGGACTTCCTGCTGAAGGGTGACGTGTTCACCAAGGATCAGGTCGAAGCCTATATCGAGCTGAAGCGCGAAGACGTGGCTGTTTGGGAAATGACCCCCAGCCCGGTCGAATTCGACATGTATTACAGCGGCTAATCCCGCCTGCACGTCTAAATAAAAAGAGGCCCGGTGGAGCGATCCGCCGGGCCTTTTCAGTGGGGTAGGTTAAGAATTTTTCAGGCGGCGCGGCTTTCCGGTCGCCTCGTTTGCTCGGACGCCAGCTCAAAGCGCCCGACCAGCCCGCGCAGGCGGTCCGCCTCGCTTTTCAGGATACGTGCGGCCGCGTTGCATTCTTCGCCCATTGCCGCATTCTGCTGCGTCATACGGTCGATGCTGCTGATCGTCGTATTGATCTGCTGTACGCCTTCCGCCTGATCGTTCGCAGACTCGGCGATCATCTCGATAAGACCGGAGATGTTGCTGACCCGCTCCATTATCTGATTGAGCGCCTCACCGGACTCGCGGACAAGCACCACACCGCCATCGATATGCGCGTTGCTGTCCTGAATGAGCGTCTTGATGTCTCTCGCTGCGTCCGAGCAGCGCTGTGCCAGCGCGCGCACCTCATTGGCGACGACCGCAAAGCCTTTACCCGCATCACCCGCGCGTGCAGCCTCCACACCGGCGTTCAGCGCCAGCAGGTTGGTCTGGAAGGCAATGCCGTCAATGACGTTGGTGATCTGCGCGATCGCCTCGGCACCTCGCTCAATGCCACTCATCGCCTCGATGGCGCTATTGACCTTTTCGCGGTTATCATCCGCCCGCTGGCGTACATCCACTACGGAATCCCGCGCGGCCATGGAGGCCGAGGCGGCTTCCGCAACACGGCCGGTAAGCTGCTGCATAGCGGCGGCGGTTTCTTCGAGATTAGCGGCCTGATGCTCTGTGCGCTGAGACAGATCCTGCGTCGCGGAATCGATTTCCGATGCGCTGGAATTGAGCATCGTCACGCAGCTCTTCACATCCTCCACCGCTGAAAGCATGGATTCCGCCGCCTTGTTATAGTCATCACGCAGGCTCACATATTCGGGCGGAAACTGCTCTGAGATGCGATGATGGAGCACGCCGCTCCGAAGCTTTTCCAGCGCCACGCCCAACGCATTCACGATTATGGTCTGTTTGGCGCTTTGCTCGCGGCTCTCACGCGCGGCCTTCTCGGAAACATAGGTGACGATGTCATCCAGCGCGCCATATGCCTCGCCGATCTCGTCCTGTCGTGCGCTGTCGCGACTATTATGGATCTCTCCACCTTGAGCCATAATCCGCATTTGCTGGGCCAGACGGCGAATAGGGCGCACCACACGGCCATGAATGAACATGGAGAACAGCACAAATAGCCCCACCAGTGCGGCAGCGAGAGAAACGAGCAATGTGAGCGTGGTCGCGAGATTATTGTCTGCATTCCGCTTCAGCTTTTGCTGATAGTCGAGCGCCTCCTGCACCGTCATGTCCACTTTCTCTCGGTGCATTTCATAGGCCGCCGTCAGATCGGCGAAGGCGAGATCAATTTTCGCCTGATCACCAGCCTGGGCAGCAGGCAGAAATTCCGTATCCAGCGTGTTCCAGAATTTCATCGCTGGCTCATGCGTATCCTGCGTAATGCGCTTTTGCAGGGCTGGGTCGAAATGTGTCTCCAGCCAATAAGTGTGACGCGCATCATAATCGGCGCGCAGCTTTTGCAGGCGTTGAGCATGAAGAGAATAGCTCGATGGATCACGAGCCAAGAGCGACGCCTCGAGATAGGGTTCGATCACATATTCCGGTGGCGGCAATATGTCTGCTATCAAGTCAGATGCATGCTGCGTGTTGGTCTGGATCGGCCCGCCCATGCGAATTTCATTGATGCGCTCTCCGCCAATGGCAATAGCCACCAACATCAACACAAGAAAGATCGCCGTAGCGTACGACACAAGGGCTCTGATGGTCATGTGCATCCTCACTCATTTGCCCGGGGTCAGTATTTTTATTTGAAGCGCACAGTAGATCATCAAAGTTAATAAGCTAATAATCCTTTGAAACTCTTGCAGTAATACTCTGTCTTCCGAGAGTAGAAATACTGGAAAGCAAGGATAGCCAGCGGGTCACCTGATATTCCAGGCGCGTGGCGGAATAGCCCTGCCCATCGCTGATGAGTTCCACGTAAATCTTGCGGGTGATATATTTGCCCGCACCGATTGCCGTACCCTGCCCTGTGGCTTGGTCGGCAGGCAAGATACGCAATCGATCCAGCCCCGCTGCCTTGCGAATGGCATTAATCGGGTCCAGCCCGCCTTTGCCTCCACGTAGTGAAGCCACGGCAGAAGCAAGCTGCAACGCTTCCGGCGCAGAAAGCTGGGTGATGGAAGAACCGAACAACAGGCGTGAAAGCACTTCATCCTGCGGCATTGCTGGAACGCTGGTAAAGCTGATGATCGGCGCGGCGCTGGTGCCGGTTATATGGATGGTGGCATTAAGGCCAGTAAGAGTGGCTTCCGCAGTAATATCCAGCTCAGGGTTGGCAGGAACACTGCCGTCGAAGCGGAGCATACCCTCCGTCAGATCGAATCTGCGGCCCGCAAAATCATATGTACCGCGTACCAGGTCAGCCCGGCCAGTTATCTGCGGATTGGTGACGGTGCCACCTATCGCCAAATTCATTCGCCACTCGCTCGACAGCCCCATGCCGCTCACCATCAAGCGGTTGCGCGCGTCGGCGTTAATATCGAGCTTCCATGTCATGTCGCGATCAGGGGTGGCAAAATCACCCTGACGACCATTGCGCTCGATCACCTGCAACTCGGGAATTTGCGCTACCGCAGCCGCGCGCCCGAGAGTAAACCGGCTACGGATCACATCGAACTTGCCCCCGATCACACCGCCGACGCCATCGGACTTGATCGTGATCGGTCCGGTGACGGTTGCGCCGATATCATCCCGGTCCAGCAGTTCCGCATTATCGGCCTGAAAAGCCATATCGATGCCAATGCCCTGCCCCAGCGAGAAATCGAAACTGCCCCGCCCGCTCACCTGCCCGCCATTGCGCGCGGTGCCAGAGAGATCGGAGAACACCAGTTTCGATCCATCGAAACGCGCGCGGGACTTGAGGCGCGAAAGGCGCATACCCGTAACCGGGCTTTCCAGCACCGCATCCCGCGTCTCCAGCGCGCCCGCAATGAGCGGATTGGCTCCGGTACCGCTGATATCCGCGCGCAAGGCGGTTTGACCGGTGATGTCTACAATCTCGATCCGGCTCATCCGCCAGACTGCCTCTGCAGGGCCAACATAGCGCAGCTGGGCCTTCATCGGCGCCGCGCGCAGCCGTTCAATCAGGCTTCCTTGGACCCCAAGCGGGCTCATCAGAGCTTGCGCTTTGCCGATCAGTGTGCCCTTCTGGGTGATGAGCGCCCGCATCGCCAGCCTATCCCGCCCGAGATCAGCGTTAAGGCCGAGGTCAACCGGCAGGGACGTACGCGTCAGCCCAGAGCGGCTGAGGCTGCGCACAACGAGCCGCGCGCTGCCAGTCGGGAGCCCGCCTCGCGGCTGCGCATAGATAAGCTTGCCGCTTGCCATGCCCGCAAGGCCAAGATCGCTGTTGCTCAGATCCATCAGCGACAGCGGCATATGCTGCAAATCCAGATCGAGCCGGGTCTCATTGCCAAAATACGCATTGTTGATCCGCGCAGCCCCGCCGCCATAACGCAACGCGACGGGATCAAGCGCCCAGCCACCCTCGATACGCCGGAACTGCGCCCGGTGATCGAGCGACACAGCCTGCCCATCGAGCGATCCGCTGAGCAACAGTCCTATCTCATCCGCCGCGACATCGGCATCGAATTGCAGGTTGAAGCGGCGCCCGCGCTGACCGAGCAGGCTCGCGCGTACCTTGCCGACCCCGTCAATCAGCTTTGCGTCGGCGGAAAAACGGTTGATGCGAAACGCGCCGATCTGAGCCGCGTTACCGGTAAGGGTCGCATCGATATTCGCGCCATCGGGATCGAGGCTAAGCCGCGCATTCAGCCTGCCGCGCACTATGTCGATTGGAACCGCACCCTCGAAATGGGCATTATCGATCCGCAGGGACGCATCCGCCTTCTGGACGGCGTTCACCACCGCGAGGTCAATCGCGCCGTGAACCGGTCCGGCGAACAATAGACGCCCGGAAAGACCGCCCGGGACTATAACGAGCCGTCCCTGCCCGTCCGAACCGCTCACCTTCAGCGTATCGACGCGGATCGCGCTCTGCCCGCCACCCGGTGGCAACTCAATCGCCCCCGCGCTGTCAAATGGCCCCAAGGTCGATTGGCCGTTTGCGGTATAAACATAACCGACCGGATCGGGCGTCAGGATCAGGTGCACATCGGCCAGCCCTGCAGCATCGAGCGGGCGCGAGAGCAGCGCATCCACCGCGGGCCGATCGAGCTTTCCGGTGAGCGTCAGCCGCAGCGGGCCATAGCGGGCATGGCGGCCGACACCTGTAATACGCACCGTACCATCCGGGTTGCGCACGCCGGAGCCATTGAGGCTCAGCAGCGGCGCGCGCAAGCTAAGGTTGCGCAGTTGGAGCCTACCGTCCGGTCCCAGTGCAATATCTGATTGCAGGCGCGGCAGTCCGCCACCCAATGTGCGTAGAAACGCGTTGTCCAGTCGCCGCATCGCCGCTGCCACACGACCAGACAGGCTGAAAGCGCCCCGCGCATCAGGCTTAGCCGTGATTTTCGATTGCACGTCAACGACCCCAAACCCACGGATTTCAAGGCCGCGGATCATGCCGCTCAACGCCAGATCGTAGCGCCCAGTCTTAAGGTCAGCGAGCGCCACCAGTTCGCCATCGAGCTTGTCGGAGCGCAATTTGAGTGGCGTACTGGTGAGAATATTGCCCTGTTTTTGCAATACGCCTTTAATGCTGATCCGCCGCAGCACGGAAGCAATGATGTCGCCCTGTCCGTCGATCCGCTCCGCCGTCAGGTTCAAGGGAATGAAGGTCGGTTTACCCTCAGCCCCGATCCGCCCGTCGCCCCCAGCATATACGCCATGCAGCATCGTCTTGCCGAACCGCAGCCGGTTAGCGCGCAACAGATAATCGAACCGTGCACTATCGAACGGGCCATTGAAGCGTATGCGCGCAATGAGGCCGCGTGCGTCAAAATCCTTGAGCAACGCCTGCGGCTTGCGCAGCCCAAGATCGACTATGAGATTGTCATAGCCCCAGCCGTTCAAATGCACCCCACCCTTGACCGACAGCGTGACCGCATCCGACTGCGCACTGACATCACCCGACAGCAGCTTGTCGGCATAGCGCCCCTGCGCGCGAACGATCAGTTCCGGCGAAGATAGCCGCGCGAGAAGCTCGCGCGTGCCGATCACGCCACCAGACACTGCCCCCTCGAACAGGTAATTGCCCTTGCGCAGATGGATGTTGAGGCCAGCGGCAGATTTTCCAGCTAGCGTGGCAATGAGGCGGCCATCCCACGCCGCCCAGTCTCCCTGCCCTTCGAGCCGCAGATTGGCATCCTGCTTCAGCCCAACCATGCTCGCAAGCAAGCCGTCCTTCGGCGCATCGACGGTGAGGTCGACATCGAACCGGTTTTCGTCCGGGCGGCTGTCGAGGCTCAATAGCAGGCTGTCTCGCCCCTTGATCGAACGCAGCTTGATGTCCGCGAGCGCATGTCCGCTGCGGATATCGGCATCGCCCGAGAGGCTAAGCACATCCGGGTGGCCCCCGACGCCCTTTTCTATAATCAGCCGGTCCACGCCCAGCCGCATGATACGGATATCGAAATCCGGGAGTATCTTACCCTTTTTGAGGCTAGGCTTCAGCTTTGGCAGCCGGTGGAGGCGGGCTTCTGGCGTATATAACGTGTCGATCTCGAGCCGGTTGGAGAGCCAGCCGAGCGGCCACCAGTCCAGCCGCACGCTCTTTGCTTCCAGAAACACGCCCTGCGTATCCGAGAACCGTACATCGTGCAGCAGGGCATTGTTATAGATGCTCCCATCGATACGCCCGACGCTGACCCGCAACCCGGACTGTGGCGCCCATGCCGCAATCTGCCGCCCGACAAAACGATGCCCCGGCCCACTATCCAGCCATGCCAGCGCGCCAGCCAAAACCAGCAACGAACTCAGTACGAACAGCGTAATCGCGCGGCGGGAAAAATGTATCGCCCGCCACAAGCGCGAGGGCATACGCTCCTCAGCCATCAGAATGCCTGCCCCAGCGATACATAGACCGCGATGCGTCCATCACCCTTCTGACGATTGAGCGGCGTGCCGACATCAATACGGATCGGCCCGAAATTGGAGTAATAGCGCAGCCCTACCCCCGCACCGTATCGTACATCGGAGAGCTTCGGCAGAAACCCGGTGGAAATGTTCCCCGCATCCACAAATGGCACCACGCCGAACACACCGAACCGCACCCGCGCCTCCAGCGAGAATTCAGCCAGGCTCTTGCCGCCGACCGGCTCATTCTTGCTGTCGCGTGGGCCGATCGCCTGGTAGCCATAGCCGCGTACCGACGCACCGCCGCCAGCGTAAAACCGCCGCGAAGGCGCGATACGATCCGATGTGACTCCGCCGAGGATCGAACCCAACCGCGCCCGCGACGCCAGCACAACCTTGGAGCCGAAGGGCACATAGACGCTGCCATCCAGCTGGGCGCGGGCATAGCTGAACGAGCCGTTCTGCATCGAATATTCCGGGCTGACCCGCGCCGCCAGTCTGAAGCCTGAATGCGGATCGAGAAGATCATCGCTCGCATCATAAGTGAGCGAACCGGGCAAGGCGGCGATGAAATAATTGCGCTTGGTCTGTGCAGCGGAGCCTGTGAAAATGTCCTCCTCCTGCGACGCAGTCAATTCCGCGCCTATGCTCCACACCCATTTCTTCTGGTAGAGGATATTGGTCTGACGCTCGAGATTGGCGGTCAGAGAGACGGTCTTGGCCTCATATGCATCGAGATGCTGGTGGCGCGCTATCAGCCCGCTGGAAAGCACATGGTCGCGCCGCAGGAAATTGTTGCGGCGATAGGTGACGCCCGCCGATTGTTCCTTCGTACCCAGCAGGCCACTGACAATCAGCGCGCCCTCGGGCGGGAAGAAGTTGCGGTGCTGCCATGTCGCCTGCAAGCGATAGCCTTCGCCAGTGCCATAGCCGATTTCGCCGGATATGCTCCGCATTGGTCCCGGCAGCGCGGAAACGGCGATATCGACATGCTCACCATCACCGTGATCGCGCGGTTTGACCATCACTGATGAGGCGAGCCCCGTGGCGATGATCGCGCGGCGGAGATCCTCGACATCCGACGCGTTATAAACATCATTCGGATCGAACCGGGCAATGCGGGAGAGGTGACGCGGCGAAAACAGCCGCTTGCCAGTGGGCGTCTCAACAACGATGTTCCCGAACACACGATAGCCGCCCGCGCGCACGACCATTTCCAGATCGCCCTTGCGCGTCTCATGATCGACGGTGACGATTGGCTCCTCGACCAGCGCAAACGGGTAGCCATTTTCACCCAGTGCTCTGCTCAGCGTGTCCCGCCCGGCAAAAATGATATCGGCATCGACCGGCTGCCCAACCGTCACGGGAAAGGCCGAACGTAAGGCTGGAACTCTCTCTGCCGCGACGGCGAGACCCGGCAGGGAGACGCGGGACAGCAGATAGCGCTCACCCGGTCGTGCATCCAGATTGACCACCAGCTTGCTGTCTCCGTCCTGATCCGGCTGACGCACCGACGGACGGATGATCGCGTCATAATAGCCCTTGGCACGCAGCAGATGGTCAAGAAGATCGGTATCAAGGCGCATACGCCGGTTGATCTGTGCGAGATTGGCGGGCTTGCCGCGCTGCTCCTGCAAGACGGAAAGGCCGTTGAAACGCTCCCGGAACAGGGCATCAGAAACACCCTCCAGCCCGGTTATGACGATACGATAGCGGTGCTCGGAACCGTCATCGGCCAGATTGGCCTTGTCGTCTGTGGCGACAGTTTCCTTTTCCGCCTGCGCAAGATCCTCTCCCTCCATCGGCAATGGCTTTGGGGTAGCACTATCTGCAACGGTTGCGGGCGTCTCTGTCGGAACAACGGCCAACTCCTCGGCGGACTTCGCCTCCAGATCAGGCCAGGCAACGCCTACATCAAGGCTTTCATCCAGATCGAGCGAGAAATCTGTCAGCGGCGCGTCTTGCACCAGTGGTGACGGCGGAGATGACGGCTCCTGTCCCTCAGCCATTACGGGAATCACAGCCAATGCGAGCGGAAAGACCCACCGCGCTCCACATCGCCCATGCATATATTTAGCCGTCACAATATGCTCAACCTCGGGCCGTGCCATGCGTTCCGACATTTTTCGGCATGATACGATGTGCTGACCCTAATCAAGCCAATACTTTATCGCAATGCGGTTAGCGGGTTTATGCGACGGGCAGACGGACGTCGAAATTGCCGATGATCTGCTTAGAGGCTCTTTTCGAGCCGCCCGATCAATTCCAGCGCTGGGCTACCTGACGCCCGTGAAGCGGCGCTATTTGCTCCTTGCGCAGAAAGCGCATCTTCCATCTTGCCCTGCAACCGCAACACCCGCTCATAAAGCGACTGGCTTCCCTCCACCAATTGCCGCGCCGGTTCAGGCATGATTTTCAGAACCGCAGTATCGGTTTCTGCTGCCGGACCAAGTCGGTATTTGGGATCACCCAACGCATCGCTGGCGACTTCACCACGCAGCCAAGCCTTTTGGGTCATCAGCCACGCGATCACATGCATCAGCCGCGTCGTCACCTTCAGCGACTCACAGGTGAAGGAGAGCCGCGTCATCGTATCGTAGCGATCCTTGTCGGCTGCGCCCTGACGGTCAAAATAGGCACGCGCCTCGTCCGCCATGACCAAAGCCTCGATATAGAGGCCATCGATCAGACGCGAAAACAGGACAGGATTGAGAGACTCGGCTGTGTGCATGCGCAGTCGGTGACATATCCCGAAGCCTTTGTCAGCAGGGGTATATGGTAAATGATCCGGCGAACAATAATGTCCCGTTAGGATACAATTATTCCGCCGTCAGGCGATGATGTCCGGGATGAGCTGATCTTCCAGAAAAGTGATCTCGTCGCGCAACATCAGCTTGCGTTTTTTGAGCCGTGCGAGCTGCAACTGATCTCGTGATGCGCTCTCGGCCAGAGCCATGATCGCGGTATCAAGATCGCGATGTTCCTGGCGCAAAAGCTCGATACGGCGCATGATTTCTTCGGGATTCATGAGTGTGAGGATAACCCACATTTCCCAACATGGTCCAGTACCAAGCTCATTCCGGCCTGACATTCGTGCAATATATCGACGCACATGAAAATGACTCGAGACAAACAGAGCGAATCATGTTCTACTCGTTCATCCAACACATTCATTTTGGAGAATGTCTATGGAACACAGCCACATTTCTGCTCTTCAGGCCAAGCGTGATGCTCTCAAGGCAAAGATTCGACTCGAGATGAGTCGGCCAATGCCGGACGCGCTATTGCTGGCAAACCTCAAGAAGCGGAATTTACGGCTGAAGGAGGAACTGCGCGGCGCCTGAATGGTGCCGTTCCAGCAGCAAATCTGGTGAACATCATTTGACTGAACCCCTGACCTGATACCAGCTAGTCTGGTTCCGGTCAGGTGGTGAATTAGTCGTCGCGAGAGACTTTTTCCTGACGCTCGTGCCGCTCCTGGGCTTCGAGGGTCATAGTCGCTATTGGGCGAGCCTCAAGTCGGCCCAGCGAAATCGGTTCACCGGTCACTTCGCAATAACCATATTCGCCTTCGTCGATACGCCTTAAAGCCGCATCGATCTTGGAGATGAGTTTGCGCTGACGGTCTCTGGTGCGCAGCTCGATCGACCAGTCTGTCTCGCTCGAGGCTCGGTCATTCATATCAGGCTCGCGCAGCGGTTCGCTCTGAAGCACGGCCAAAGTGCCCTCTGCTTCGGCCAGAATCTGCTTCTTCCAGTCCAGCAACCGCTGCCTGAAATATTCGAGCTGCTTCGGATTCATGAATTCTTCGTCAGAAGATGGCTTGTATCCGTCCGGCAGCGCCACGATAGCTTTGGACTGATCCGCTACGCTCTCTGTGCTACTCGCCATCTTTTTCTCCTGAACGGACCATGCGAGCCACCCGGCCCTATAGCCCGAATTCTTGCCTGACGCGCCTATAGCGGGGCGGCTTGCGCCACACAAGGCAAAGCATGGGCCAAATGTATCAATGCTGGTGAACAGAAGATGAGCGCGCAAATGTTCCATAATCGGACATGTTGCGGGTGCAGCAACGAACCGGGACGTAAATTATACATATCAGGCTATGCAAACTGGGTTAATTGGCTTGCAGTTAACGCTATGTTTTGCGTTTGTGTCTTAGAGCAGGTCTGCGGAACATATCCAAAATGGTTCTGTTAGCGCAAACCCGTTGCTGTTGTGGGAACCAGTTATGTCGGCAAAGACGGCCATAGCAAAACTTAGCGCAATCGCAGCCGGCAGTGCCGTGCTGGGCGGTGGCGCAGTGCATTATGCCGAAAAGCCGCGCCCTGCAGTCGTGCACTCGGTCAAGGGCAAGAAGTACACTGTGCCGACCAAGATGGTGAAGCGCAAGCCGATCAAACCCAAGCGGATCGAACAGGCTTATCCCGCCATCGCGCAGCCTGAACCAGCACCAGTGCCCATCCCGCTGCCCGCTCCCGCACCGATGCCTGAGGTATCCACCAGCACTGGCGGCGCGCCGGTAGTCTATGGTGGCAGCAGTGGCGGCTTCTTCGGCGGCGGTGGATTTTTCGGTGGTTTCTTCGGTGGCAGCGGCGGAAGCAGCGGCAGCGTGGTGGTGACGATCTCCTCGACCACCAGCGGGGGATCGACCAGTACATCCTCATCGACGGGCGGTCTTACCTCTACCGGCGGCAGCACGTCCACCTCGACCGGCGGATCTTCGACATCGACTGGCGGCTCCTCCACGTCTACCGGCGGGGTAAGCTCCACCTCCTCCACGTCTACAGGCGGTGTTTCTTCGACATCCTCGAGTTCGACCGGCGGAATTTCATCCACCTCGACAACCAGCTCCACCAGCGGCGGCGTGAGCACATCTACAGGCGGTGTCTCGACATCGACGGGCGGCGTCAGCACCTCCACAGGCGGCGTCAGCACTTCAACCGGCGGGGTAAGCACCTCGACGGGAGGTGTTTCCACATCCACATCGACAGGCGGCGTATCGACGTCTTCGGGCAATGTCTCGACATCTTCCTCGACATCCAGCTCGACCTCGTCCGGCAACGTGACGTCCTCCAGCTTCGGCGGATCGACGAGCACCTCGACCTCCACTTCGACCTCCTCCTCCACCTCGTCGAGCACATCTTCATCCAGCAGTAGTTCCACCTCATCGAGCAGCGGCGGCACTGACGTGCCCGCCCCGCCGATGATCCTGCTGTTCGGCGCAGCGGCGGCGGCCTTGGTCGCGCGTCAACGCTTTGCGAAGCGGGCAGCGCCGGAGAGCGACGCGGCGTAAACAGATTTCCGAGGCGACCCTGGGGCGGCGTGGCAGGCTTCTGCGCCGCCCCTTTTCTTTGGCTTGCACGCGACAACGCGGAAAGGCATAGGGCTGGCAAACCCAAGCCTACCGGACAGCCAAGCCCATGCACGACATCCGTTTCATCCGCGAAAACCCGCAAACCTTCGATGCCGCACTGAAACGGCGCGGTCTGGATGGCATGAGCGCTGAGATATTGAAGCTGGACGAAGCACGCCGCGCGCTTGCGACGGAGCTTCAGGTCGGCCTCGCCAAGCGCAACGAGGCGAGCAAGGCGATCGGCGCGGCGATGGCGGCGAAGGACATGGCAAAAGCCGATGCGCTGAAGGCCGAGGTCGCGACGTTGAAGGATACACTCCCCGCGCTGGAGGAGCAGGAAAAGCAAGCGCTTACCACTCTCGAAGCAACGCTCGCTGCGATCCCCAATCTCCCCGCCGAGGATGTTCCCGAAGGCGCGGACGAAAGCGCTAATATTGAGGTGAGCCGCTGGGGCACACCTCGTTCGCTTGATTTCACCCCGCAGGATCATGCCGACTTCGGCCCCTCGCTCGGGCTGGATTTCGAGGCAGCGGCGGCGATGTCTGGCGCTCGCTTTGCGGCCTTGCGGGGACAAATGGCGCGATTGCACCGGGCGCTTGCGCAGTTCATGCTCGACACGCAAACCGCGCAAAACGGCTATGAGGAAGTGAACCCGCCGCTGCTGGTGCGCGACCAGACTCTTTTCGGCACCGGCCAGCTCCCCAAGTTCGCTGAGGATCTGTTCCACACCACTGATGGTCGCTGGCTCATCCCCACCGCCGAGGTCTCGCTCACCAATCTGGTGCGCGAGCAAATCGTACCCGATGCGCAGCTTCCCATTCGCTACACCGCGCTCACCCCCTGCTTCCGCTCCGAGGCAGGCAGTGCAGGACGCGATACGCGCGGCTATATCCGCCAGCATCAGTTTGAAAAGGTCGAGCTGGTCTCGATCTGCCGCCCGGAGGACAGTCCGGCCGAGCACGAGCATATGCTTGCCTCAGCCGAGGGCATTTTGCAGGCGCTCGGCCTCCCCTATCGGAAAGTTTTGCTCTGCACCGGCGACATGGGCTTTTCCGCCGCCAAGACCTATGACCTCGAAGTGTGGCTGCCGAGCCAGAACACCTACCGTGAGATCAGCTCGGTCTCCAACTGCCATGATTTTCAGGCGCGGCGCATGAACGCGCGCTATAAGCCGGAGGGTGAGAAGAACACCCGCTTCCTGCACACGCTGAATGGCTCCGGCCTAGCCGTCGGGCGCACGCTCGTCGCGGTGCTGGAGAATTACCAGAACGCGGACGGCAGCGTCACGGTGCCGGAAGTCCTCGCCCCCTATATGGGCGGCCTCACCAAACTCGAACCCAAGGCGAAATAATGCGTATCCTCCTTACCAATGATGATGGTGTCCACGCTCCCGGACTCAAGGTGCTAGAGAAGATCGCGCGCGCGATTTCTGACGACATATGGATCGTCGCTCCTTCAGAGGAGCAATCCGGCGCGGGGCATAGCCTTACCCTCACCCGCCCCTTGCGCATCCGCAAGCACGGACCTCAGCACTTCAGCGTCACCGGCACGCCGACCGACGCGGTGATGATGGCGGTGAGTCATCTGATGAAGGATTGCAGGCCCGATCTGGTGCTCTCCGGCGTCAACCGCGGTGCGAACCTAGGCGAGCATGTCACTTATTCCGGCACCGTCTCCGCCGCAATGGAGGGTGCGATTTCCGGCATCCGATCGATCGCGCTCTCACAGGTCTATGTAAAGGAAGGCATGGGCGACAACGTCCCCTTCGCGTGCGCAGAGGAATGGGGCGAGCGTGTGATCCGCAAGTTGCTCGATCTGCCAGATGGCGAGCAGATGCTCACCAATGTCAACTTCCCCGCCATCGAGCCGTCAGCGGTGCAGGGCATCCGCGTAGTGCGGCAGGGCTTCCACGATATGGGCCTCACCAACGTCGTCGAGGGCAAAGACCCGCGCGGCTATCGTTATTATTGGTTCGGCCTCGACATGAGCACCGCCGAGCAGCCGGGAACCGATCTGGAGGCGATCAACGCCAATTGCATCAGCGTCACGCCGTTGCATTATGATCTCACCAAGGATGCCGCGATGGCGTCACTTGCGGAGATTTTCAGCTAATCTTCGTCTTCAGAGATGCTTCTCGATGGACTCCATCGGTTTCTCGATCACGCCGAGCATCAGCGATCCGATAAAGCACGCTCCCGCTATCCCGGCGGCTGCGATGATCGCCTTCTGCATCACCATGGCTTTGAGGCGGCTGCGTTCGGCCACTTCCTCAGGAGACAACACACGCACTTCCGCACGGCGTTCCACCTGTGGCGATCCATCGGCATTCGGCTTATGAGCAAGTCGCGGATCGAGCTTTAACTGCGCCACCGGCACGCGCCCCTGCGCCAACAGGCCGCAACATCCCTCCTCGACCCACCGCACTTGCCCGACAACGACCGCGCTACCGCGGCGTATTTCTATAAAGCTGCCTTTGGGTGGCGGCGATGGCATTTCCAGCTTCATCCCCTTGGTGGAGACATTGCGGATGGTCGCGTCGATCCAGCCCGCGTCCGTGCGGATACGGACGGGCAATATGACGGGCTCACGGGGCTCGCGCGACTTGAACATTCTTGCATCCTTCTCCGGGATTCGAGCCGATATATTCTGATATCATTGACAAGCCGTTTACTCTCTCGGCCGGGGCACGTGACATTGGTGCAGCAAAGCGCTATGCGCCGCGCGATCATGGCAACGAAATTCCCTCCCGCGCCCAAAGTCGGCATGGTTTCGCTTGGCTGCCCCAAGGCGCTGGTGGATTCCGAACGCATCCTGACCAAGCTGCGCTCGGACGGGTATCAGATGTCCGCCGATTATGCCGGAGCGGATGTGGTACTGGTCAACACTTGCGGCTTCCTTGACAGCGCCAAGGAAGAATCGCTCGAAGCCATCGGCGAGGCAATCGCGGAAAATGGCCGGGTGATCGTCACCGGGTGTATGGGCAATGAGGCAGAGCTGATCCGCGCGCGCTTCCCGGAAGTGCTCGCTGTTACGGGCGCGCATCAATATGAGGCGGTGGTGAACGCGGTGCATGAGGCTTCACCGCCGGTGCCGAATGCCTTTGTCGATCTTGTGCCGGAAGGCGGCCTCAAGCTTACCCCGCGCCATTACAGTTATCTCAAGATTTCCGAGGGTTGCAACCATCGTTGCGCCTTCTGCATCATCCCGTCGTTACGAGGCGATCTCGTTTCGCGCCGGGTCGATGCGGTGCTGCGCGAGGCGGAGAAGCTGGTACAGGCGGGTACGAAAGAACTGCTGATCATCAGCCAGGACACCTCGGCTTACGGCGTCGATATCCGCCACGAGGCGCGCGACTGGCGTGGCCGTCCGATCCGCGCGCACATGACTGACCTTGCCGAGGCACTGGGCGAGCTTGGCGTGTGGACGCGGCTCCATTATGTCTACCCTTATCCCCATGTCGATCAGGTCATACCCCTGATGGCGGAGGGCAAGCTCACACCCTATCTCGATATCCCGTTCCAGCATGCTGCGCCTTCAGTCCTCAAAGCCATGAAGCGCCCCGCGAACGAAGCCAAGGTGCTGGAGCGTATCCGCTCGTGGCGCGAGATTTGTCCTGACATCGCTATCCGCTCCTCCTTCGTCGTCGGCTTCCCCGGCGAGACGGAGGCGGATTTCCAGTATCTGCTCGATTGGCTGGAGGAAGCACAGCTCGATCGCGTCGGTGCGTTCCGCTTCGAGCCGGTCGAGGGCGCGGCGGCCAATGCCCTGCCCGATCCGGTGGCTGAAGAAGTCAAGGAAGAGCGCTACGCCCGCATCATGGAGGCGACCGCGCGCATCTCTGCTGCGAAATTGCAGGCCAAGATCGGTCGCACCCTGCCTGTCATCATCGACGAAGTCGGCGAAGCGGATGAAGACGGCAGCATCGGCGCGACCGCGCGTTCACAAGCCGACGCGCCCGAAATCGACGGGAATGTATTCCTGCGCGACATTCAGGATTCGCACCCCAACCTCGCACCGGGCGATATAATCAAAGTCATTATCGAGGACGCAGACGAGCACGACCTTTACGGCGCACCTGCCCAATAAGTCTATTTGGCAGCATTGGTTCGCGCAGTTTCCAGATTAGCTTGTGCAGTTATAGCCTTTGAAGCCTCTTGGTCGGCCTTGGCTTTTTCCTGCCGGAACTTCGCTATTTCCTTGATTGCGAACATAACCTCTTGGAAAGCAGGATAAACCTTGTCAGTTGGGATGTCGCCGTTCGCTCTCATCTCACAAATACGGTAAAGAGCTTCCCGTGATATGAGAACGAGATTATCGCGACCTTCTAGAGCCAGCAGCGTAGCCGTTAAATTTGCTTCCGCTTCTGCACTCGTTCCACTTGCAGTAGTCGTCTTACCCTTGAGCCCATTGGTAAAGTTATAGCCCGTATCCGGTGCCGGTTCAGCACAGGAGTGTAATTTCCCGTCCTCGCCCTTGTACACATACGCTCCGCGCCGCGAGGAATCATAGGTCAGCCAATAATTTCCGTCCTTGAGCTGCGTTGAGCGCGTCAGCGGCGAAAGATTGGCACAGGCCGAAAGCGTCATCATCGAAACGGCCGAAACAAGCAGATGTAATTTCATAGCCCGACTCCCCCAATTCACGACCATGAGTGTGTTCGGGAATGTGCGTCCGGCAAAGCGAAGCTCGCCCCATAATGAACCTAAGAGCGTAAAAATAACTCGACATCGGATAGAACGCCGACCACCTTGCCGTAATCCCAATCGCGCCTTACACCCATGCGCATGATCGAAATCGCTGATTTGCTCAAAGCCGACACAGGCCAGAACGCCCACCTCATTCACATCGTAGACGCGAAGAGCCATGACGAATGGTTATCCAGCCAACCGGAGCGGGTGCGCGCGGCGTTGAACGCACAGGGGTTCAAACCCAAGGGCTATGCCTACGCGATCCTGCCCGGCGACACTGCGGAAGACTGGGCGATCGTGACGTGCGTCGCCAACCGGGAAAGCCTCTCAAGCTGGTGCCTCGCTAAACTCGCCGAGGTTCTGCCCGAAGGCACTTATCGCGTGGCTGAGGGGCCGGACATCGCGCCTGCCCTGCTCGGCTGGCTGCTCGCGCAATACACGTTCGATCGTTATCGCAAGAAGGACGATGCCCCCAAAGGCGCCCGCGTGCTGCTCACGAGCGCAATCGCTCAGATCGAGCATGCCGTGCGCCTCGCCCGCGCCACATATCTGGTCCGCGATCTCGTCAATACCCCTACGGCGGACATGGGCCCTGCCGACCTTGAAAAAGCGGCTGAGGAACTGGCGCGCAGTCATGACGCCAGTTTGGTCGTGACACAAGGCGACACGCTGGAGCAGCATTATCCGATGATCCACGCTGTGGGCCGCGCCGCCGCACGCAGCCATGCACCCCGTCTCATAGAGCTGACCTGGGGCAAGCCGGAGCATCCACGCGTCGCGATCATCGGCAAGGGAGTGTGTTTCGACAGCGGTGGTCTGGATATCAAGCCCAGCTCGGCAATGCGGCTGATGAAAAAGGATATGGGCGGTGCGGCTCATGCTCTCGCCCTTGCCCAACTCATCATGGAAAGCCGCCTGCCGGTGCGGTTGCATCTGCTTGTTCCTGCAGTGGAAAATGCAATTGCGGGAAACGCCTTCCGCCCCGGTGATGTGCTAACAAGTCGCAATAGCATGACGGTCGAGATCGGCAATACCGACGCCGAGGGCCGGCTCGTCCTCGCCGACGCCATCACTCGTTCAGCCGAACATCAACCCGAACTAATCCTCGATTTCGCAACATTAACCGGCGCTGCGCGGGTAGCTTTGGGGCCGGATCTGCCAGCAATGTTTGCCAATGATGATGCGCTGGCCGATGGTCTGCACAGCTCAGGCAAGGCGGTCGACGATCCCGTCTGGCGTCTGCCGTTGTGGGATGGCTATGAGGACATGCTGAAATCCGACATCGCCGATATCGCCAACGCGGGCGACAGCGGCTTTGCGGGAGCAATTACTGCCGCGCTATTCCTCAAGAAATTTGTGCCGGAAGGGGTGTTGTGGGCGCATTTCGACACCTTCGCCTGGCGGAACGCCGCGAAACCCGGCCGCCCCAAGGGCGGTGATGCGCTTGGCCTGCGCGCGGCCTTCGCGCTGATCACTGCACGCTATCCTGCCTCGTAAGGCCAACATACTCTTGACGGGCAACTCCATTCATCGCAGGGGCAAGCAATGAATGCAGACCAAAATCTTGCCAAAAAGGCGGGCCAGAAGCGCACCCGCTTTCACCTTGACGGGCGCTCCGTAAAGCTGGACCGCCGGGTGAATGCCGTGCGCGGCGACCTCGCGGATTTTTCACTCGCTGGAATCCTGTTTGCGCCCCATTATGCGAAGGCGGAAGCGATGCACTGCATGGGCCAGGCGGCGTTCGTGCGCGAGGAAGGCAATGCAAACGCGCGCGCATCTTCGCAGCTTCTGCCAGGTGAAACCTACCATCTGCTCGATGTCACCGGCGCATGGGCCTGGGGCTTTTGCGATCATGATGGCTACGTCGGCTATGTCGAGCGCGCGGCGCTGGGCGTAGGCGCTGCTCTGGCGACACATCGGGTCATCGCCCGCAGCGCACCGTTGTTCGCTTCTTCTGATATCAAATCAGCCGTTCAGGGCTATCTGCCAGCGGGATCGCGGGTTTCCGGTGAGATGGCAGAGAATTTCCTCATTACCGAAGCCGGGGCGATCCACGTCCGCCATGTGATGCCGCTCACGCAGGACAAAACGGACTGGGTTGCGGCGGCGGAACGGCAGATCGGTCAGCCCTATGTCTGGGGCGGACGTGGCGCGGGCGGGATCGACTGCTCGGGCCTCGTCCAACTCGCTCTGGGGCAGGCGGGCATCAAGGTGCCGCGCGACAGCGATCTGCAACGCGAGGGCATCGGCGATCCGCTGGATGCGGACGCGAGCTTGCAGCGCGGCGATCTGGTTTTCTTCCCCGGCCATGTCGGCATCATGATGGACGCCTCCAATATGCTCCACGCTAATGCGTTCTGGATGAGCACTGTCATCGAGCCGCTTGCAGATGTGGTTGCCCGCCTCAAGCCGGAGCATGACGAACCGATCCTCGCACGGCGGCGGGTGTCGCTATGACGCATCATGTCTTTATTGACGGGGCGGCAGGTACGACCGGCATCGAAATTCAGGAGCGGCTGGCCAAACGCGCCGAATTCTCGCTGATCCTGCTCAATGATGCCCAGCGCAAGGACAGTGCCGCGCGTAGACAAGCGATCAATGACGCCGACGTCGTCATTCTCTGCCTGCCAGACGATGCCGCGCGCGAATCCGTCGCGATGATCGATAATGACCGCACCCGGGTCATCGACGCCTCTACAGCGCATCGCGTAGCCGATGGCTGGGCCTATGGCTTTCCGGAACTGATCGGGCGTGATCAGGTCGCCGCCTCGAAGCGGGTGAGCAACCCAGGCTGCTACCCCACCGGCTTTCTCGCGCTAGTAGGGCCGCTGGTGCGCGCCGGGATCATTCCGGCCGATTACCCCTTAAGTGTCAATGCCGTGTCGGGTTATTCCGGCGGTGGCAAGGGCATGATTGCGGAGTATGAGGGAGCAGAGGGCCGCCCAACTGCATGGCGCGGTTATGGTCTCAACCTGGCGCACAAGCATGTGCCGGAAATGATGCGCCACGCCGGAATTTCTCTTCCGCCGATCTTCGCACCATCGGTTACGGATACGCTGCGCGGCATGATTGTCGAGGTGCCAGTGCATCTCTCCATGCTGCCCGGAGCTCCTACTCCGCAGGCAGTGAAAGATGTGCTGGCGCGAGCTTATGCAGGCTCACCGGTCGTACGCTTCGTCGAAGCATATGATGCCCCTACCCTGCCGATCGAGCATGTCGCAGGAACAGACGGGATGGAGCTGTTCGTCTTCGCCTCGCCGGACGGTGCACAGGCGCGCATCGTCGCCGCGCTCGACAATCTCGGCAAGGGCGCGTCAGGCGCAGCCGTGCAGAACCTCAACCTGCTGTGCGGGTTGGAAGAGACGGCAGGGTTGAAGCTGTAAAATTACCTTAGTGGATCGTGCCGACAGGCTGTTGCATCGAGAGCAGGAAGATCATCCGCTCGATCTGACGCCAGTGGCAGAAATTGATATGATTGCCGAGATCGCGACTCTTGTCCGCGCGTGACGCAGCCTCGGAGCCCGCATGAACGCCAAATGATTGCATCAGTTCCGCAGCATCCTCGAAACTTTTACGACTGCCCAATATTGGAACCTGCATGATACCCCGCTCGTTGCGACCTTATATATCTTAGTTGTTCCAAATGCCGTGCCAGTTTAGCCCGGAGACGGAATTCCGAGGGGTGCAAAGGTCAACAGCGGGTTAGGCAAATGCCGTTATGGGACAATTGTTTGCTGGCGGGACAGTGATTGTCCCGATATGAGGCGCGGAAGGACAAAACCAGCATCGCAGCGGAAGCCATCATGAACAAGCCTGCCAATACCAAAACATCCAGCGCTGGAGGCTTTTTCATCGCTGCCCTGACGATGATAGGCGTAATTGCAGGGGGCTTTTTGGGTCAGCCGAGTATTGGCCTTCTCGCAGGGCTAGGCTTGGGGACCGCCATAGCAATCCTTATATGGTGGAGAGAGCGCGGCAACTGATCGCGCGGCTGGTTGAAAGAAGCATCCGATGAAAAAGCATATATTCGCGCTGACCCTCATCTTTCTTGCCGTGGCGGCGGGTGCGCTCTTTTATTTGACGCGCCCGGATGTAGCGCGGCTGGCCGATGGTGCCGATACAGGCCGGGTGCCGCAGATGACGTCGCCGCGCCCGCAATGGATCCCTGTGCCCAATATCGCCACGCCCATCGGTTGGAAACAAAGTGAGACACCCACTCCAGCAAAAGGGCTGGCTGTTTCCCGCTTTGCCGAGGGACTAGATCATCCCCGCTCGATGCTGAAACTTCCCAATGGCGATGTTCTGGTGACGGAAACCGGCAGCCCACCGCGCCCGGACAGCAGCCTTGAAGATAAGATCACCAACTATTTCATCCGCAAGGCTGGTGCAGGCGGCCCTTCCGCCAATCGCATCACCCTGCTGCGTGACAAGGATGGTGACGGCAAGCCAGAGCTTAAATCCACTTTTCTCACTGGCCTCAATTCGCCCTATGGCATGGCGCTCGTCGGCGAAACGCTCTATGTCGCCAATACCGACGCAGTGATGGCCTACCCGTATAAGGAAGGCGAGACGCAGATCACCGCCAAGGGACGGAAGATCATCTCCCTCCCTCATGCCATGCCCAATTTGCACTGGACCCGCAATCTGATAGCCAGCCCGGACGGCACACTGCTTTATGTCGCTATCGGTTCCAACTCCAACATCGCTGAAAATGGCCTTGATACCGAAACCAACCGTGCGGCGATCATCGAGCTAAACCCGAAAACGGGCGACAACCGCATCTTCGCCGCGGGCCTACGCAATCCAGTAGGCATGGCATGGGAGCCGGTAACGCATACGCTCTGGGCCGTGGTCAATGAGCGTGACGGACTAGGGTCCGATCTCGTGCCGGATTTCCTCGCCCGTGTGGAATTCGGTGGCTTCTATGGCTGGCCGTGGAACTACTGGGGCGGCTATGAGGACAGGCGCGTACAACCCGGCCGCCCGGAAATCCGCGAATATACCAAACGGCCTGATTTCTCGCTGGGCAACCATGTCGCGCCACTGGGTCTCACCTTCTCGACCGGAGCAAAGCTGGGTCCACCGTTTGAAGGCGGCGCGTTTGTAGGCTTGCATGGCAGCTGGAACCGCACCCCAAAAGCCGGATATAAGGTCGTGTTCGTGCCGTTCGAGAAGGACGGCCGCTCCTCGTTGAACGGCAAGCCGATTGACGTGCTGAGTGGCTTCCTCACCACTGACTCTGATAATACGCGCGGACGCCCGGTCGATGTGCTGGTCGCGGCGGATGGCGCGCTGCTGGTGAGCGACGATACTGGCGGCGTGATCTGGCGGGTTACGAAGAAGCCTTGAGGGTCTTGCCCTCACGCCCGGCGAGTTCGGTCACATATTGCCATGCAACGCGGCCCGAGCGACTACCACGTTGAGTCGCCCATTGCACCGCGTCAGCTCCATCAAAGCTCAATCCGTAATGCCGGGCATAGCCCTCAACGATCGCAAGATAGGCATCCTGATCGATCATGTGGAAGCCAAGGGACAGGCCAAAGCGGTCTGACAGCGCCATCTTGTCATCCACCACGTCGCGCTTGTTGATCGGATCGTCCTGCTCAGTGAGATGGCGCGGGACGATGTGTCTGCGATTCGATGTCACGTATAGGCGGACATTGGCCGGCCGCGCGCTCGCGCCGCCATCGAGCAGCGAGCGCAGCACCCGCGCATCCGCTCCACTGCTGGTCTCGTCAAAGCCAAGATCATCGATAAATAGAATGAAGGGCCGCTCGACATGCCGCAGTAGCGTGAACAATTCCGGCAAGGTTTCGAGATGATCCGCCGTGCACTGCATCAGCGCGAGCGTGCTGCCCTGATCTTGCAATTCCGCCACTACCGCGCCGACGCTAGCCGATTTTCCGGTTCCCCGTGCCCCCCAGAGCAGTAGATCATGCGCGGGCAACCCTTCCGCATGCCGCCGTGTATTCTCCAGCAGACGGCCCTTTTGCTCGTCGATACCAGAGAGCAGGGCAAAACTCGCGGGCGCGAAGCTCTCGACCGCCTGAGCCACCGACCCGTTCCATACATAGGCTGGGTGCACGGCAAGATCAGCCTCAGCATGAGGCACAGGCGCTATCCGTTCAAGAGCGTCCGCGATACGGGCAAGCAGTTCATCGTTCATAAGCGCGCATTATCCGGCTGAAGTCTTGCCGACAAGCACTCACCAGTTGTGGTTCTCACTTTCGTATGCACGCCAGACCGCCTATAGGCCCCATGTGCAAACCGATTTTCCAACCGATATCTATCCATATGACCAGACGGCCATTTCCCGCGCCGCCGAACTGATCCGGGAGGGCGAGACTGTCGCTGTGCCGACGGAGACCGTCTATGGCCTCGCAGCCGATGCGCGGACAAGCGATGCCGTGGCGCGTATCTATGCTGCCAAGGGGCGTCCTGCCTTCAATCCGCTGATCGTGCATGTGCTCGATGTGGAGATGGCGTGTAAATTTGCCGAGATGAACGAGCTTGCGCGGTGCCTTGCCGAGGCGTTTTGGCCGGGACCGCTGACTTTGGTGCTACCGCTACGGAGCGATGCAGGCCTCTCGCCGCTCGTATCGGCGGGCCTGCCCACGATCGCGATCCGCTGTCCGGCGCACAGGGCGATACGCGCGCTGATAGAAACCAGCGGCGCGCCCCTCGCTGCCCCTTCCGCAAACCGCAGTGGATCGATCAGCCCGACCAATGCTGCGCATGTGATGAAGAGCCTTGGCGGCCGCATTCCGCTGATAATTGACGATGGCCCAACCGAGCGCGGGATTGAGTCCACCATTGCCGCGCCTGAGGAAGGCTATATCCGGCTGCTCCGCCCCGGCCCCATCACGGCAGAAATGCTGGAGCGTACGGCAGGTGTTCCAGTCATCATAGCTAGCGGCGAGACTGTTGAAGCGCCGGGGCAGCTTGAAAGCCATTACGCCCCCTCCAAGCCGGTGCGCTTGAGCGCAACCACACGCGAGGACGGCGAATATATGATCGGGTTCGGTGCTATCTCAGGAGACATCAGCCTCTCGACAAGTGGCGATCTTGACGAAGCAGCTGCCACTATGTTCGCGGCGCTCCACATCGCTGACGCCAGCAGCGCAGTACGGATCGCGGTTGCGCCCATACCAATGGGAGGCGTGGGCGCAGCAATTAATGACAGGCTGAAACGAGCCTCGGCCTGATCAGCCCGCCAACTTTTCTGCGAATTTCTTACGTAGTTTCTGGAGCTTGGGCGGGATCACTGCCATGCAATAGCCGTTTTGCGTGCCGACCCGGTTCCAGTAATCCTGATGATAGCCCTCGGCTGGATACCATGTGGCTAGCGGCTCGATCGTCGTAACGATCGGCAGCACATGATCCGCCTGCGCGCGCGTGATACCGGCTCGGGCAGCCTGCTGCTGTTCCGCATCATGGGGGAAGATGGCGGAACGATATTGCGTGCCGATATCGTTCCCCTGCTGGTTGAGTTGCGTCGGGTCGTGGGTCGCAAAAAACACGTCGAGCAGATCGTCATAGCTGATGACTTGCGGATCGAAGCTGATGCGGATTGCCTCGGCATGGCCGGTCCGGCCGCTGCACACTTCCTCATAGCTGGGGTTGGCGAGCGAGCCGCCGATATAGCCGCTCTCGACAGCACTGACCCCGGCAAGCTGCAGGAAAACCGCCTCAGTGCACCAGAAGCATCCGCCTGCCAATGTCGCCTGTTCTTCAGCCATGTTTGCGCTCTGCCTCATATTTCTCGCGCTCTTCGGCCACCAGTTCCTTGCGCGAGAGTTTCCCTACCAATGTTTTGGGGAGACTTTCGCGAATTTCAACCGCCACGACCTGCTCATGCTTGCCCAGTTGCGGGTTGAGCCACGCTCTCAGCGCCTCGCCATCATCAGAGGCACCCTCTTGCAGTGCCACAAACGCCTTAGGGCTCTCGCCGCGATAGGCATCAGGTATGCCGATCACCAGCGCCTCTTTCACCGACGGATGGCGATAGAGCACCTGCTCGACCTGACTGGGGAACACCTTGAACCCGCCGACCGTGATCATGTCCTTAATACGGTCGACGATGCGGACATAGCCATCGGCGTCGATGGTGGCGACGTCACCGGTACGCAAATATCCGTCCACAAACACATCCGCGTCGGCATCGGGCCGTTGCCAGTAGCCCTTCATCACCTGCGGGCCACTGAAGGCCAGCTCTCCCGGACAATCCGGCTCAGCGTCGCGCGTCGGATCTTCCCGGTCGAGCAGCTTGATGCGCGTGCCCGGCACCGGCTGGCCGATGGTGCCGGATTTGTTGAGCCCCTCATAGGGATTGGCGCTCACCACGCCACTGCTCTCGGTGAGGCCATAGCCCTCGGCAATCCGCGCACCGGTCGCCTGCTCGAAGCGGTCCTTCACCTCACGCGGCAACGGCGCACCGCCCGAAATGCAGACCCGGAGCGAGGAGAAATCCGTCACATGCAGCGCCGGATGATCGAGCAGCGCCTGATACATGGTGGGTACGCCGGGCATATAGCTGGCGCGGGTACGCTCAATCGCGTGCATCACCTGCTCCGCATCGAAGCGTGGCAGCAGCACCATCTCTCCCCCGCTTGCCACCGTGCGGTTCATCACGCAGGTATTGGCGAACACATGAAACAACGGCAGCACGCCAATGATCCGGTCATTGTCGCCATTGTGCGGATCGATCATCGCGACCTGCCGCGCATTGGCGGTAAGGTTCTGGTGCGTCAGCATTGCACCCTTGGGCGTGCCGGTGGTGCCGCCGGTATATTGCAGCAACGCGATTTCGGTAGGCGGGTTGACCAATATCGGCTGGAAATCCCCGTCATTGGCGATAAGCTCGGAAAAGCGCGAAACATTCCGGTCCTCTGCCGGAAACTCCGCCTCGCCGTCGGCCTTGAAGAAGCGGTAATAGAGCGACTTGCCGATAGGGAGCGCGCCCGCGACCGAACCGACTACCAGTTGCTCAATGCAGCTTTGCTGCATCACATCTAATGCGCGCGGCAGCAAGGCCTTCACCGAAAGCGTGAACAACAGCTTCGTTCCGCTGTCCTCGGCCTGATGCTTCAACTCCTCCAGCGTGTAGAGCGGCGAGAAATTGACGACGATCGCGCCCATCATCATCGCGCCATAATAAGCGGCGACATAATGCGGCACATTGGGCAGGAACAAACCGACACGGTCGCCCTTGCGCATGCCTCTCGCCAGCAAGCCCTTGGCTACGCGGCGGGCAGCGGACGCCACATCGGCATAGGAATATTTCCGCCCCATGAAATCGATGAGCTGGGCCAGCGGCATTTCCTCCGCCCGCGCCAGCAACATGTCGGGCACGGACAAAAGGTTGAAGCTCGTGTCCCACGCGGCGGGATGATTATAATGCTCCCGCCAGATCATATTCTCGCTCTCCATAGCTATAAGTCTATAGGAACAAGCTTAACAAACAACGGATTTATGCGAGATTTTTATATATTTGAGAGCGAATCAGCCGTAACGTAACGGCATGGTGGGCGCGGTAGGGATTGAACCTACGACCCCACCCGTGTGAAGGGTGTGCTCTACCACTGAGCTACGCGCCCCAGAAAAGGGAAGCAGCGCCTTGGCACCGGTCGTTACGGCTGTCAAGACGATGCTGGAACCTGCGCCGCCATATCGGCTCACCGCTTGAACCTGTACTACATGCTGCCCATATGGCGGATTATGAACACTTCCTCTGCGCATTCCATGCCGCAATGGCATGGCACCACCATCCTCTCCGTCCGCAAAAACGGCCGCGTCGTCGTTGCGGGCGACGGGCAGGTCAGCATGGGGCCGACGATCATGAAGCCCAATGCGAAGAAGGTGCGCCACTTGCATGATGGCTCGGTGATCGGCGGCTTCGCGGGCGCGACGGCCGACGCCTTCACCTTGTTCGAGCGGCTGGAGGCCAAGCTGGAGCGGCACAACGGCCAACTGATGCGCGCGGCAGTAGAGCTGGCGAAAGACTGGCGCACCGATAAATATCTGCGCAATCTGGAAGCGATGATGATCGTTGCGGACAAGGACGCAACCCTGATCCTCACCGGCAATGGCGATGTGCTGGAGCCGGTGGATGGCATCGCGGCGATCGGCTCAGGCGGCAATTTCGCACTCTCAGCCGCACGCGGCCTCACCGAATATGAGGCCGACGCCGAAACCATTACCCGCAAGGCGATGGCGATTGCCGCCGATCTCTGCGTTTACACCAACGAGAATCTCACATTGGAAGCGCTGGACAGCGCGTCCTGATAACTTACTATCGAGAGTTTTCCCAAAATGAACCCCACACTCACCCCTAAGGCGATTGTTGCCGCGCTTGACGAGCATATCATCGGACAGAAGGACGCGAAGCGCGCGGTCGCCGTGGCGCTGCGCAACCGCTGGCGCAGGCAGCAGCTTAGCCCCGATCTGCGCGACGAGGTGACGCCCAAAAACATCCTGATGATCGGCCCCACGGGCTGCGGCAAGACCGAGATCTCGCGCCGTCTGGCGAAACTGGCCGATGCTCCGTTCGTCAAGGTGGAGGCGACCAAGTTCACCGAGGTGGGCTATGTTGGACGCGATGTCGAGCAGATCGTGCGCGATCTGGTCGAGGAAGCGGTGCGACTGGAGCGGGACCGGCGGCGGGAGTCCGTCCGCGCGGCGGCGGCGGAGGCGGCTATGGAACGGCTTTTGGACGCGCTCACCGGCAAGGAAGCGAGCCAAGCCACGCGCCTCGCCTATCGCCAGCGCATCGAGTCCGATCAGATGAACGACGCCGAGGTCGAAATCGAGGTGGCGGACACTCCCAACATGCCGATGGAAATCCCAGGCATGGGCGGGCAGATCGGCATGATCAACCTCTCCGACATCATGGGCAAGGCGTTCGGTCAACAACAGAAAAAGCGTCGCAAGATGCGCGTTGCAGAGGCGTGGGACAAGCTGGTCGAGGAGGAGCAGGACAAGCGCCTCGACGCCGACGACTTGAACCGCACCGCCGTGCGCGACGCCGAGCAGAACGGCATCGTGTTCCTCGACGAGGTGGACAAGATCGCGGTCTCCGATGTGCGCGGCGGCTCGGTGAGCCGCGAGGGCGTGCAACGCGACCTGCTGCCGCTCATTGAGGGCACGACAGTCTCGACCAAATATGGGCCGCTGAAAACTGACCATATCCTGTTCATCGCATCCGGCGCATTCCATGTCGCGAAGCCGAGCGACTTGCTGCCGGAATTGCAGGGCCGCCTGCCAATCCGCGTTGAATTGAAAGGACTGACCGAGGAGGATTTTGTCGCGATCCTGTCCGACACCAAGGCATCATTGGCCGAGCAATACAAAGCGCTGCTCGCGACCGAGGGCGTCAGCATCGACCTCCGGGACGATGGCATCCGCGCCGTCGCGCGCATAGCTGCCGAAGTGAACGAGCAGATCGAGAATATCGGCGCGCGCAGGCTGCAGACGGTGATGGAAAAGCTGCTCGAAGATGTGAGCTTCGACGCCGAGGACCGCGCTGGCGAGACTCTGGTGATCGATGGCGCCTATGTCGACGCTCAGCTCTCGAGCATCTCGCGCAACACGGACCTCAGCAAGTATATACTGTGACGTGAGCCTATTTGGCTTTCGGCAACACCACCACCGAATAGCTCTTGCGGTCCACCAGATATTTTGCGGCGAGCGCGCGGAGTTGCTCCGGCGTAACGGTCAGCATATCGCGCGGCATCGCGTTCATCGCCCAGATATAGTGCCGATCGAACGCCGCGCCTTCCATCTGGTTCATCCAGTAGGCATTGCCGGTGCTGGCGCGCAGCAGCATCTGCTTCATCGGCACTAAAACGCGCTGTAACTCGTCGTCGCTCACCGGTCTGGTTGCCAGATCAGCCGCGATCTCGCGCACGAGCTTGAAGAAATAATCGGCGCTGGCGGGCTTCAGCTGGGACAGCGCGAGGATATAGCCCTGCCCCTTGTCGAATGCCAATGGCCAGTCCGACTGCGCGCTGGGGGAATAGGCTACGCCATCCGTCGCGCGCAGCTTCTCGAACAGGCGGTCGCTGAGGATCTGGGTCAATATATCGAGCTGATGGCCCTCATTAATATCTGTAAAACCCGCCCCGGTCGGCCATGCGATGACAGCGGCGGCCTGATCGGCATCACCATTATGGGTGAGAATGAGCGGCTTGGCATTATGCGCCGGGAAACGGATTTTGCGGCTGCCCTTTGGCTTCGGCAGCTCCGCACGCGCGGGCAATGCCCCGAAGGTTGCCGCCACCGCGTAGATGGCCTCATCAGGCTTCACATCGCCGAAAATCTGCACCTCGATCGGCCCCGCGCCAAGGATCGGCTCCCAGAATGCACGGAATTGCTCCGGCGTAAGCACCGCAACCTCAGCCTTTTCGGGCGTGCGATAGCGCATATCCTTCTTGCGCAGCAGCCAGCTCAGTTGATGGCCGAGCACGCCGCCCGCGCTGGTCTCCGCACTGTCATAGGCCGCCAGCAGCCCCGCCTTCACCCGTTCGACAGGCTCCGGTGCCCAGCCCGGGGCATAGAGCTTCGCCGCGAACAGGCGGAGTTGGTCCTTGTAATCCGCAGGACGCGTGACGGCAGCCAGCTCGAACGCATCGTCGTCAATCCCGAAATCGAAGCCCAGCCGCCGCGCATTGGTCAGCTCATCCAGCTCACGCTGGCCGAGCTTGCCGATACCGTTCGCGGCCAGAACATAGTTTGCCGCCCACGTCGGTTGTGACTTATTCGGCGACAGATCGAGCAACCCGCGCCCGAAGCGGACATTGATCCGCACCTTGCCGCTCTCGCCATTGTTGGCGAACAGGGTCATCCTGACCCCGTTACTGAAGGTCACAAGCTCCATACCCATGTGTCCTATGGGCGCACGGGAGACGACCTTGCCGGGCGGCGGCAGGGCGGGCAGATCATCCATCGTCAGGCTGCTGGCCGTCAACCGCACGCCGCTGGCGGCTTCGACCGGCGCTTTCAATGCCGCCGCGAGTCTGGCCTCCGCGCCGATGTCCGCCTGCGGCACAACCAGCAGCGCACGCACGGCATCGCCTGTGAACATGCGACGGGTTGCATCGAGCATATAGTCCGGCGTCATGATCGGGTGCGCGGCGCGATAAATATCGAGCGCGGCCTGCGCGGTGACCGTGGTTTCGCGAATATCGACAGCCGCAACGATATTACCCGCCTGCGTGGCGCTCGCTTCGGTGTCCTGATTTTCTACATCGATGGCGAGCGTCGTTTCGAAGGCGCTGTATTCACGCTCGATCTCGGCCTGCGTGGGGGCGACAGCCTTCGCGTCCTCGATGGTGGCGCGCACCTGCCGCAGCGCCTCTTCCCAGCCCTTGTCTGAAGGAACTATACTGAGGAATGTTCCGTTTGCCGAGCGGCTTATGTCATCGACGTCGATGCCCGCCTGCAAAAAGGCCGCGCCGGGCCGCCGCGCCGCATCCTCCAGCCGCCGGTTGATCATCTGGATCGCGACCGTATCGGCGAGTTTGCGCTGATTATAGATGATGGTGTCGGCTTTGGGTTGCCACGGGCGCAGCCATACCAGCGAGAGCGTGGTGGGCGCCCCCGGCTGGACGACCACAGCGCTGATGCGCGCTTCAGGATCGGGCTTGCCGAAATCCGGTGCGGGAGCGGTAGCGCCCTCGCCCTTCCAGCCTGAGAAATATTGCGTGACCAGCGCCTCTATCGCCTTGGGGTCCACATCGCCGGAAATGGAAATCACCGCATTTTCGGGCCGATACCAGCGGTCATGAAAGGCGCGCAGCGTGTCCGCCGTGGCGCTCGTCAGGCTTTGCGTGGTGCCGATCGGCGCGTGGCTGCCCAGCGGCTGATCCGCAAAAAACAGCGCGCGGCTGGCGTCCTCGATCCGCGAAGCCGCTCCTGAGCCTTCGCGCATTTCCGCCAGCACAATCGCCCGCTCCGCATCCACCGCGGACGGCACGATATTGGGATCGGTCATCATACCGGAGAGGATTTTCAGGCTCTCTTCTATGCCCGCCGTCGAGGCTTCGGGCAGATCGAGCGCATAAGTGGTCGCGGTCGGCGTGGTCTGCGCGTTGCTGTCCGACCCGAAGCTGACGCCCAGCCGCTGCCAGATGCGCTTCGATTCGCCATCAGGCACGAACTTCGATCCTCGGAAGGTCAGGTGCTCGATGAAATGCGCGTAGCCGGACTCGTCCTTGCGCTCATGCAGCGAGCCCGCATCGACACGCAATCGGATGGAAATCTGCCCTGGGGGCACGGCGTTGCTGCGGATCGCGTAGCGCAAGCCGTTGGGCAACGTTCCGAACAACCATGCCGGATCGATCGGCACATCGCTGTTTTCATAGAGCCATGGTCGCGCGGGCTTTGGAGCAACAACCGCAGGCTTGGCCGCCTTGACCTGAACCGGCCGCGCCAGCGCACTGCCTTGCCCTCCCGCGAGCGATAGGGCAGCAAGGAGGGCGAGCAGGTGCGAAACGGCAAATCGGTTCATCGCCCCTCTCATAGCGGCGATTTTCTGAACCGGCACTTACAAACTGTGCACCGTTGGCTCAGCGCGTCAAACAGAGGCTATCGGGCGACCTTCTGCACTGAGCCTTTATATGCGCCAACCGACTTCTTGCGGCTCGGGCGAAAGGGACGACCCTGCTCGCCGTTTTCCCGGCGCTCGCCGCCACGGTTCTGACGCGGCTGCTTCTCGCGCACCTGTTGCGGGCGAGGCCGTGGCGCATCATTGTTCTTGCGCGGTGCGGGCTTGGGCAGGTTGCGTACCAGCTCCGCCATGCCTTCAGGCAGTTTGCAAACCTCGCTCTGCGTGCGCGTCAGCCGCTCGATAGCCTTCAGATATGAGCGCTCGTCATCTGAAACGAGGCTGATCGCCAGCCCTGCCTGCCCCGCGCGACCGGTGCGGCCGATACGGTGGACATATTGATCCGGGTTGTTGGGGATCTCGAAATTGATCACATGGCTCAAGCCGGAAACGTCGATCCCGCGCGCGGCGATGTCGGTCGCAACCAGCAGCTTCACCTGCCCTGCGCGGAACGCCTGTAATGCAGCCGTGCGCTGGGCCTGCGTCTTGTCACCATGGATCGCCATCGAGTGGATGCCCGCGCCGGTCAGCGCGCGCACAACCTTGTCCGCGCCATATTTGGTGCGGGTGAAGATAAGCGCGCGGTCGATCTCTTCGGTGCGCAGGATATGCGTCAGCAGTGCCTGCTTCTCGCCCTGATTGACGAAGAAGGCGCGCTGCACGATCCGCTCCGCCGTGGTCGCGGGCGGCGTAACCGATACTGTCTTGGGATCATTGAGAAACTGCTTCGCCAGTGCCGCGATTTCCTTGGGCATCGTCGCCGAGAAAAACAGCGTCTGCCGCTCCTTGGGTACGCAGGAAACGATCTGCCGCACCGGATGAATGAAGCCCATGTCCATCATCTGGTCGGCCTCATCGAGCACCAGTATCTCGACGCCTTTCAGGTGAAACGCCTTCTGTGCAATGATGTCCAGCAAGCGACCAGGCGTCGCCACTACGACATCGACGCCCTGAGAAAGCTGGCGGATCTGCTTGTGGATCGGCACGCCACCGAACACGGTCGCGACGTTTAATCGCATGAAGCGGCCGTAATCGCGGAAGCTCTGCGCGATCTGCGCGGCAAGTTCGCGCGTGGGCGAAAGCACCAGCACGCGGCAGGTGAGCGGCGGGGTATGCTTGGCAACACTTGCCAGCCGATCCAGCGCTGGCAGCGCGAACGCCGCCGTCTTGCCGGTGCCGGTCTGTGCGATACCGCATAGATCCTTGCCCGAAAGCACGACCGGGATCGCCTGTTGCTGGATCGGGGTGGGGACCGAATAATTCTTGGCGCCGAGCGCCTTCATGATTGGCTCTGAAAGGCTAAAATCCTTGAATTCCATAATATTATACTCATACAAACGGCTTCGCGCACGCGCCATCGTTCATGGCGCACACGCTCGGGGGTGTCCGAAACGACCCGCGTGAATTGGGAAGCCTCATAAAACAGACGCGGGGTATTGGCCGGTTCCGTCGCCCCATTCGGGCCGGAACGTTCACGCTGCCAATCGCAATATAACTCCAAGAGCCGGTTGCCGCGCTAGGGGCGCATATGGCGGCCCGCCTCCAACAAAGCAAGCCTATTCACCTGCATAGCCATTTTCGCTTGAATCACCGCGACATAATCGCCACATCCCGCTCATGCTGATCGAGACCGAGAAAACCCCGAACCCCTCTACACTGAAGTTCCTGCCGGGCCGCAAGGTTATGACGGCGGGCACGCGCGATTTCGCGAGCGTCGAAGAAGCCGAGGCATCTCCGCTTGCCGAGGCGCTGTTCACATTAGGTGACGTATCGGGTGTATTCTTCGGCTCGGACTTTATTTCGGTGACGATAGCGCCCGGTGGAGACTGGGCATCGACCAAACCTGATGTGCTCTCGATCCTGCTCGATCATTTCTCTGCCGATATGCCGCTGTTTCGTGCCGGTACGGCAGCGGACATTATTGTTCCTTCCGACGATGAGGCCAGCTTTGCAGACGACCCTGCCGACGCAGAAATCGTCGAGCAAATCCGTGAGCTGATTGACACGCGCGTACGCCCGGCCGTCGCCAATGACGGGGGAGATATCATCTATCGCGGCTTCGACAAGGGCAAGGTTTACCTGCGCATGCAGGGCGCTTGCTCCGGCTGCCCCTCTTCCACCGCGACGCTCAAAAACGGTATCGAGCAGCTCTTGAAGCATTATGTGCCGGAAGTGACGGAAGTCCTCGCCGTCTGACCCAGTTGCAGCCGCGCCCTTAAGCCGCTAAGCGCGCGGAATATGGAACGCATCGGGCGCTTATTGGTGATCGACACGGCAACTGAAGCGCTGTCTGTAGCGCTGTTCGTGGGCGAAACGCTGATAGACCATCACCACGAAATCTCCGGGCGCGGCCACGCTGAAAAGCTCATCCCTGCCATTGCCGCTCTGCCTGATGGTGGCCATGCTGACGAAATATGGGTCAATAGTGGACCGGGCAGCTTTACCGGCATTCGTGTCGGGCTGGCGGCTGCTCGCGCATTGGGTTTCGCATGGGGCGCACAACTACGGACCTATTCCAGCCTCGCTCTGCTCGCGGCTATAGCGCGCGAAAACGATGCAGAGAATGGGATAGTCTCCGTCGCGCTGACAGGCGGACACGGTGAATTGTTCTGGCAAGAATTCGATAGCGTTACGCTTGATCCACTGATGGCTGCTCTTTCAGTACCAGTGAGCGAACTGGCACAAACTGCAAACGCATCGATCGTTTATGGCACCGGTGCGCAAACGCTTGTAACGACACGCGGTTATGGCGAAGCGCGCCCGCTCTATCCAGATGCGCGCTCCGCACTACTCCTGAGTGTGAAACATATGAGTTTGGATGCCAGCGCACATTATGGCCGTGAAGCAGATGCCAAACCCGCGATAGCCATGATAGCGCCAATATCATGACATCGTCCTTAAGTGAAATGATGACGATCCGGGAATATGATCACCCCGACCATCGCGCCGAGGCCTCCGCAATGCAGGTGATGAGCGCTGCCTTCGATCCCCGTTATGGTGAGGCATGGACCGCCTCACAACTTGCCGGGTTCATGAGCCTGCCCGGCGTGAACCTGATGCTGGCTCAACTCGACCAGGCAACTTTGGGTTTTGCTCTGGTACGCCATGTAGTCGATGAAGCGGAACTATTGTTGATCGCCGTTGATTCCAAATGGCGCAACAAAGGTGTGGGCGGATATTTATTGCACAACTGTATCAAAAAGGCACGCAATTCTGGCATGACTACTCTACATATTGAAGTCAGAGAGAATAACCGCGCAATAGAATTTTATCAAAGAGCGGGGTTTGAGGAAATTCATCGCCGCCCTGCCTATTATAAAGGTAAAGATGGCGCCTGCTATGATGCGTTGAGTTTCACTTTGCTTTTGTCATAACAAGTAACAGTTGCTATCATTGATAACCATCCTATAAGCCCGTTCGGTCAAAAGGCTAAAAGCCAGGCAAATTTGGGTCGCTAGAAGACATAAGGAGATTTTACATGGACGATACCGCCGCCAAGAGCGAAATGTTGATCACGCTCACTTCGGATATTGTGGCTGCACATGTGTCTAACAACAGTGTTGCCGTGTCCGATCTGCCGCTGCTGATCCAGAATGTGCATGCAGCGCTTTCCTCGCTTGAGAACCCTGCGCCCGCTCCGGAAGTAAAGCCGGAACCGGCAGTATCTGTCCGTGCGTCCATCAAGCCCGACTACATCATCTGCCTTGAAGACGGCAAAAAGCTCAAGATGTTGAAGCGCCACCTGATGACTCATTATCAGATGACGCCGGAAGATTATCGCGCCAAATGGGGTCTACCCGCCGATTATCCGATGGTCGCCCCCAACTATGCCGATCAGCGTCGCACGCTCGCCAAGAAAATTGGCCTCGGCAAATCACGCACGGTGCGCAAAGCAAAAAAATAAGCGCCCCCTTTAGGCTTTCAGAGGGAGCAGGCGACAAAATCTCGCCCGCTCCCTTTTCATTTCGCCTAAACAGGATAGACTAACACCACAACAAACAGCCGAGCCGAGTGATATGCCCCGCAAGATTGATATCGAAGCGCTGTGCGCCGAAAAAGGTCTGAGAATAACAGAGCAGCGGCGTGTCATCGCAAAGGTGCTGTCAGATGCCGAGGATCACCCGGATGTCGAGGCTCTACATGCGCGCTCCTCCGCAATCGACCCCGGAATTTCGATTGCCACTGTCTACCGCACCGTCCGCCTGTTTGAGGAAGCGGGCATATTGGAGCGGCATGATTTCGGCGATGGACGCTCCCGCTATGAAGCAGCACCTGAGGCGCATCATGATCATCTCGTCGATGTCGAAACAGGCAACGTGATCGAATTTGTCGACCCGGAGCTGGAGCAATTGCAAAAACAGATCGCTGAGAAGCTCGGCTTTCGTCTCGTCGACCACCGCATGGAGCTTTATGGCGTCGCCCTTGACCGCAAGAGCTGAGATGAAAGCCTATTCCCCTTTCTTGTGCCGAAACGCGCCTGTATAGTCGGGTTAATGAATCACCCCGTCCCTAAAAATCCCCCACGCACATTTCACGTCAAATCCTTCGGCTGCCAGATGAACGTCTATGATGGCGAGCGCATGTCGGAGATGTTGGGTGCAGAAGGCATGACCGCAACCGAGGACAGTGCCAGCGCGGACATGGTCGTCCTCAACACATGCCACATTCGTGAGAAAGCCGCAGAGAAGGTCTATTCCGACATCGGTCGCCTCAGGCGCGAGGATGGCAGCCGCCCGATGATCGCGGTCGCGGGCTGCGTTGCGCAGGCGGAGGGTTCCGAGATCACACGACGGACGAAAATGGTCGATATTGTAGTCGGCCCGCAAGCCTATCATCGTCTACCTGAACTGGTCGGCAAGGCTGTTCGCGGGGAAGAAGCGCTCGATACTGACATGCCCGCCGCCTCCAAATTCGGCGCGCTTCCGGGACGAGCGAAGCAAGCTCGCCCCACAGCTTTCCTCACCGTGCAGGAAGGCTGTGACAAATTCTGCACTTATTGTGTCGTGCCATATACCCGTGGTGCAGAGATTAGTCGACCGTGGGATGCAATCCTCGATGAGGCGAAAGCTCTAATTAACGGCGGTGCTCGCGAGATCACCTTGCTCGGCCAGAATGTGAACGCATGGGAAGATGGCGGCCGCGGCCTGCATGACCTCATCCGCGCGCTTGACAGACTCGATGGCTTGCAGCGCATCCGCTATACCACAAGTCACCCCAACGACTTGGGCGAAGGCCTCATCGCTGCGCATGGCGACGTCGAGAAGCTGATGCCCTATCTGCACCTCCCCGTGCAGTCCGGCTCGGACCGCATATTGAAAGCCATGAACCGCAGCCATACACGGGACAGCTATCTCCGCTTGCTGGAGCGAGTGCGCAAGGTGCGGCCGGATATTGCCCTTTCCGGGGATTTCATCGTCGGCTTTCCCGGCGAGACGGACGCGGATTTTGAGGACACGATGAGCCTTATCCGCGAAGTCGGCTATGCCTATGCGTTTTCGTTCAAATATTCCCCGCGCCCCGGCACTCCTGCGGCGGATATGGATAACCAGATCGCGGCGCAGGTGATGGACACGCGGCTGCAAACACTTCAGGCTCAGATCATCGCCGATCAGCTCGCCTTCAATCAGGCCACCGTCGGTAAGCGCTGTTCCGTGCTGATCGAAAAGCCGGGCCGCAAGCCGGGCCAGCTCGTCGGCAAATCGCCATGGCTGCAATCGGTGCACGTCGTTGCGGACGGTGCGACCATCGGCGACATGATCGAGGTGGAAATCGTTTCGGCTGGGCCAAACAGCCTTGCCGGAGAGTTGTTGGAACAGAAAGAGGCTGCATGACGAAACGGACTGCTCGCTAATGGCCAAAAAACACGCTCAAGCCGAAGCGGGGGACCGCGCCCGACTGGATATCAACTTCGACAAGCCGCACCTGCTTGGGCAAGTATTCGGGCAATATGACCAGAACCTCGTCGCGATCGAAAACCGCCTCGGTGTTTATATAGGTGCGCGCGGCAACCGGGTGCAGATCGAGGGGGACGCGGAAGCAACCGCGAGAGCGCGCGATGTCTTGATGGGCCTCTACAACCGCGTCGCCAAGGGGCAAGAGATCGATCCCGGCGCGGTCGAGGCCGTGATCGCCATGTCCGCCGAGCCGACGCTCGATGGCATCATCCGCCATGACGTCGCGCAGCCGCCGAGCGTGATGATCCGCACGCGCAAGAAAACTATCGTCCCGAGGAGCGCGACGCAGACCCGCTATATGGAGGAGTTGGCGCGTAAGGATATGATCTTCGCCCTTGGTCCGGCGGGCACCGGCAAAACCTATGTGGCGGTAGCGCAGGCGGTGAGCCAGCTCATCACCGGATCGGTCGACCGGCTGATCCTCTCTCGCCCCGCAGTCGAGGCGGGCGAACGGCTGGGTTTTCTGCCCGGCGACATGAAGGAGAAGGTCGATCCCTATCTACGCCCGCTCTACGACGCGCTTTACGACACGCTCCCTGCCGAGCAGGTCGAGCGCCGGATCGCCAGCGGTGAAATCGAGATCGCGCCCTTGGCTTTCATGCGCGGGCGGACGCTCGCTAACGCTTTCATCATTCTCGATGAAGCTCAGAATACCACCAAGGCGCAGATGAAGATGTTCCTCACCCGCTTTGGCGAGGGTAGCCGCATGGTGATCTGCGGCGACCCCAATCAGGTCGATCTGCTGCCGATGGCGGGCGGATCGGGTCTTGCCGATGCGGTGGAAAAGCTCGAAGGCATCGAAGGCATTTCTGTGGTGCGCTTCAGCGCGGCGGATGTCGTGCGTCACCCGATCGTCGGGCGGATCGTAGAGGCCTATGAGGGGCCGGATGCTTGAAGCAGCACTCTCCGGCGAGGCGACTTGGCCGGGGCGAACCGACTGGGCAGATTTGACGGAACGCGCGATCAGGGCTGCATTCGCCCAAACACCCTATAACGAACTAACTATGCTTGATGTGTGCGTAGAGATTTCCGTCCGCTTCACCGACGACGCCGAGGTCCAGGCCCTGAACCGCGAATACAGGCACAAGGACAAGCCCACCAACGTCCTCTCCTTCCCAATGGTTCAGCCCGATCTACTGGAAACCCTCTCCAACAGTGACGATGCCGAGGTGCTACTAGGCGACATCGTACTCGCGAAGGAGACCTGCGCGCGCGAGGCGGAAGAGAAAAATATCTCCTTTGCCGATCATGCTGCGCATCTCATCGTGCATGGGACTTTGCATTTACTCGGCTATGACCATATGGAGGAGCACGAGGCGGAAGAGATGGAGGAGATGGAGGTGCAAGCTCTGGCTAGCATCGGCATTACCGATCCCTACATCGCCATAACAGGGGACTGAGAATTCCAATGGCTGACGATAGCCCGTCCGGCACGAAAGATGCGGACAGTAGCAGCGCCGCCCAGAATGAAGGCGGCAGTATTTGGCGGGGCATAAAGTCCCTGCTGTTCGGTAACGATGCCGATCATACCCTGCGCCGTGAGCTTGAAGAAGCGATCGACGATTATGATGAAGAGTCGAGCGACGCGCCGGATCAGGCCGTAAAGGGCGATCTCTCCCCACTGGAGCGGCAGATGCTCCGCAATCTGCTGCATTTTGGCGAACATACTGTCGATGATGTCGCCGTTCCCCGCGCCGACATCATCGCGATCGAGGAAAGCGCGAGCTTTTCCGATCTGGTCGCGCTGTTCACCGAAGCCGGGCACAGCCGAATCCCCGTCTATCGCGAAACGCTCGATACTATCGTCGGCATGATCCACATCCGCGACGCCTTTGGAATCTTGGCGCGCGGCGAAACGGCTCCCAAAACGCTCGAACCGCTTATAAGGCAACCGCTGTATGTTCCAGAAAGCATGGGTGTTCTCGATCTTCTCGCCGAGATGCGTGCCAAGCGCACACATCTCGCTATCGTGCTCGATGAATATTCCGGAACCGAGGGACTCTTGACCTTCGAGGATCTGGTCGAGGAGATCGTTGGCGAGGTCGAGGACGAGCATGACGACGAACCTGAGGAACTTCTGGTCGCGCTGGACGACGGGCTGTGGGAAGCCGATGCCCGTGTGGAACTTGACGATGTGGCGGACCGGATCGACCCCCGCCTCGCAGAAGTTGAGGAAGATATCGATACACTGGGCGGCCTTGCCTTCATCCTCGCAGGGCATGTACCTGCGGTCGGTGAAATCATGCTCCACCCTGAGAGCGGCTGGCGGCTGGAAATAACCGATGCAGATACGCGGCGCGTCACCCGCCTGCGCTTGCACCCGCCCAGCAGAAAGACTGCAATTTCGGACGAATAGGACATAGCCAAGCCGGAGAATTACCTGCTTTGCGTTCCTTCTGGGCCATGTTTATAGAGGCCCGATGACTGACCAGACCCTGCGTGTCGCGCTTTTCAGCGGCAATTATAATTATGTTAAGGATGGCGCCAATCAGGCGCTCAACAAGCTGGTCGGCTATTTGCTGGGACAGGGCGTTTCTGTGCGCGTCTATTCGCCGACGACGGACACCCCTGCATTCGAGCCTGCAGGAGACCTTGTCAGTGCGCCTTCCTGGCCAATCCCTCGGCGCCCCGAATATCAAATACCACTCGGGTTGACGCGTGCACTAAGGCGCGACTTGCGCGCCTTCGCGCCCAATCTCATTCATGTCTCCAGCCCAGATCCGCTGGGCCATGGCGCACTCAAATATGGCCGCAAACATGGCCTGCCGGTGGTAGCCTCGGTGCATACGCGCTTTGAGACATATCCGCGTTATTACGGCCTCGCTTTTCTGGAACCGCTGGTGGAAGCAATGCTGCGGCGTTTCTATCGCCGGTGCGACGCCATAATGGCCCCTTCAGAAGCGCTCGCGCAAATGCTGCGCGAGCAACGCATGAGCTATGACGTCGGCGTGTGGACGCGCGGGATCGACGAGAGTCTTTTTAATCCTGCCCAGCGCGATCTCACGTGGCGCAAATCGATCGGGCTGAGCGACGATGTGCCCGTGATCGGCTATATCGGTCGCCTCGTGATGGAAAAGGGGCTGGATGTTTTCGCGGACACGATCGACGAACTGCAGCGCAGACAGATACGCCATCAGGTGATGGTAATTGGCGATGGCCCGGCGCGCGCATGGTTCGAGCATCGCATGCCTGACGCCAAGTTCATCGGCTTTCAGATCGGCAGTGATCTTGGCCGGGCTGTCGCCAGTATGGACATGCTGTTTAACCCATCTGTCACCGAAGCGTTTGGCAATGTCACACTGGAGACGATGGCCTGCGGTCTGCCTGTCGTTGCAGCTCAGGCGACCGGTAGCGATAGCATCGTAAAGCCCGGCGTCAGCGGACAGCTGATCCGCCCCGGCGCGATCGGCCAGTTCGCCGATGCCCTCGCGGCTTATTGTCAAGACGAGGCCCTAAGAGCCGAACATGGCGGCGCTGGGCTCAACCTTTCCGGGCGCTATCGCTGGGATACCATCAACCAATCGATGCTGGACACCTACAGGCGCGTATCCGCCCAGCGACTTAGGGGTGCGATGCCACAGCGCAGCCCGGTGCCATAGGGGAGCAATATGTCTGACTTGTTTGAAGATGAGTCGACTGACCCGGCACCATTGGCTGCAAACGCGCCGCTTGCAGATAAATTACGCCCCCAACGCCTCGAAGATGTGGTTGGTCAGGAGCATCTAACTGGTCCAGAAGGTGCCATCGGTCGGATGGTAGCCGCAGGCAAACTGAGTTCGATCATATTCTGGGGACCGCCCGGCACAGGCAAGACCACGATTTCGCGCCTGCTCGCCGATGCCGTCGGTATGCGGTTCATACCGGTTTCGGCGGTGTTCACCGGGGTTGCGGATCTGAAGAAGATATTCGCCGCAGCACGCGAACATGCTAAGCTCAGCCAGCGCACTTTGCTCTTTGTGGACGAGATCCACCGCTTCAACCGCAGCCAGCAGGATGGCTTTCTCCCCTATGTGGAAGACGGGACGATCACGCTCGTCGGTGCCACAACCGAAAACCCGAGCTTTGAACTCAACGCAGCCCTCCTCTCCCGGGCTCAGGTGTTGATCCTTCGACGGCTCGACAATGCGGCGCTTGAGAAGCTTCTTGAACGGGCAGAGGCGTTGATGGAACGCGCCCTCCCCCTTACTTCTGAAGCGCGTGAGGCGCTGATTGCCTCAGCAGATGGCGATGGCCGCTTCCTGCTCAATCAGGTAGAGACGCTGTTTTCAGTCGAATTGGCCGAGCCACTCGATCCCGCCGCACTTTCTGCGCTGCTCCACCGCCGCGTCGCTGTCTATGACAAGGACCGCGAGGGGCATTACAATCTTATCTCCGCCCTGCATAAATCATTGAGAGGGTCGGACCCGCAGGCAGCGCTTTATTATCTCGCGCGGATGCTGATAGCGGGCGAGGAGCCGCTTTATGTGCTGCGTCGCATGGTGCGCTTTGCGAGCGAGGACATAGGCCTCGCGGACCCGCAGGCACTGATCCAATGCCTTGCAGCCAAGGACGCCTATGATTTTCTGGGATCGCCGGAGGGTGAACTGGCGATTGTGCAGGCCTGCCTCTATCTTGCCACCGCGCCCAAATCCAACGCCGCCTACAGAGCGCAAAAAGCAGCATGGAAGTCCGCCAAGGACACCGGCTCTTTGATGCCGCCCGCCAACATATTGAATGCGCCGACCAAACTGATGAAAGATATCGGCTATGGTGCGAACTATGCCTATGACCATGACAGCGAGGATGGCTTCTCCGGCGACAATTACTGGCCGGAGGACATGAAGCCCGCGACCTTCTATACCCCAACCGAGCGCGGGCTGGAAAAGCGGATCGCCGAGCGCATCGCCTATTGGAACGAACTGCGCGAAAAGCGGCGATAAGATTTTCCGGGTTTGCCATCGGGGCCAGCGCGCCCTATCTCCCCATCATGCCGATGGACCCGTCACCAGATCTTGCTTCGCTCTCGCTCGCCGAAATCGCGCGTTTAGTAGAAGAGCGGCGCCTGCCTCCGGTTGAACACTGGAATCCCGATCACTGCGGCGACAGTGAGATGCGCATCACGGCGGATGGCACATGGTTTCATCAGGGTTCCCCTATTGGCCGCCAGGAGATGGTACGGCTCTTTTCTACTATTTTGCGGCGCGAGGCGGACGGGAGCTTTGTGCTGGTCACCCCTGTCGAAAAACTCTCGATAGAGGTTGAAGATGCCCCGTTCATCGCCGTCGAACTGGCAAGTGAGGGTGAAGGCACCTCTCGCCATCTCGCCTTTAGGCTGAATACGGGCGACATCATCGTGGCGGATGGAGATCATAAAATTGAAATGCGCGGTAATGGCGAAGAACCGCGCCCCTATCTCCATGTACGCAGTGGACTGGAGGCGCTGATAGCGCGCCCTGTCTTCTATGAACTGGCTAATATCGCCATCTCAGAAAGGGAAGATGGCGAGGCTATGGGACTGTGGAGTTGCGGCACTTTTTTCCTGATGGAGCCTGCATGAGTCTGGCGCATCGGCTGAGGCAAGATTTGGCCACTGGCCATGCACGAGAACTGCCGGTACGAACCGCCGATGTGCGCCTGCAGGGGCAGGTCTCGCTCGCTCCAGCAGCCGTGCTGATCGCCGTAACCGATAGGACCGAGCCAGGCGTTATCCTTACCCGTCGCGCGTCGCACCTTCGCAAACATGCAGGTCAGGTAGCATTCCCTGGTGGTCGACTTGACGAGGCCGATAGCGATGCTGTGGCCGCCGCACTTCGGGAAGCACATGAGGAAATAGCTCTCGATCCATCCCATGTCGATGTCATCGGCATATCGGACCGCTACCACACTTGGACCGGGTTCGACATTCATCCGGTATTGGGTGTCATTCCTCCGGACCTGCCGTTCGTACCGCATGACGGAGAAGTAGAAGCGCTGTTTGAGGTACCACTGGACTTCCTGCTTTCACCAAAAAATCGGCAGAGAAAACATCTGGAATTTCAAGGCACGACACATCATTATTATGAAATTCTATGGGAAGAGCATCGCATATGGGGCGTGACGGCAGCCATTATTGCCAATCTCGCCAAGCGACTGGGGCATGACGATGGCACATCTGCCTGACGCGCCATGGCGGCACCGACCCGGCTTCGATGCGTTATGCGAACTCTTGGGCGCATGCGAGGGATTAGTACGCCTTGTGGGCGGCGCCGTGCGCGACGGGCTACTTGGGTTGGATGTTCATGACATCGATCTAGCGACAAGTCTGCAACCCGAAGTGGTAACCGAGCGATTGACAGAAGCCGGAATCAAGGTTGTCCCAACCGGTATAGCCCATGGCACTGTGACGGCGGTGATCGACCATCGTCCAGTAGAAATCACCACTTTACGGTGCGATGTAAGCACAGATGGGAGGCGAGCGACCATCGCCTATACTGATGACTGGCGTGAAGACGCGGCGCGACGCGATTTCACGATTAACGCTCTCTATGCAGACCCCGCTACCGGCGAGATTTATGATTATTTCGGAGGGTTGGACGATCTCTCGCATCGGCGCGTGCGATTTATAGGCGATCCAGAGCAGCGTATCGCCGAAGACCATCTACGTATCCTGCGCTATTTCCGGTTTCTCGCACGTTTCGGGGCGCTGCCACCCGACGAGGCCGCCTATGGCGCCTGTAAGGCCAATGCGAGCAAGCTGATGGCCTTGTCGCGCGAGCGGATCGCGGATGAGGTGCTAAAATTGCTCGGCTTGCCAGACCCTTTGCCGGTGCTGAAGCTGATGCATGAGGGGCGGATATTTGTGCCTGTTCTGCCGGAGATTGACACTGCCGGGCTCAGCCGTCTGGAAGCATTGATCCTGAGGGAGAAGAAAGCGGGTCTAAAGACCGCAATATCCCCTATACTGCGTCTCGCAGCACTGCTGCCACCCGAGGCAGCTACAGGAGAGCAGGTGGCCGCACGGCTCAAGCTCTCTAGCAAGGCGCGCAAACGTATCGTAGCAGCCCTATCAGCGCCACCAATTCACAACAATCCACGCGAACTGGTCTATCGGCTTGGCAAGGAGGCCGCATTTGACCAAATACTGCTTGGTCATGCCCCCATGGCAGAAGATATGGCGATGCTGGAAAACTGGACATTGCCTGAATTCCCGATTGGTGGCCGGGATATCATTGCGCTTGGAGTCAATGCGGGACCAAATGTTGCGCGTTTACTGAATGCAGTGAAGGAACAATGGATAGTGGAAGGATTCACGGGCCTGGAACGTGCCCAGGAGTTGGCTGAAGCTCAGATCGCGGCGTTCTTGCGCGAAAGCCAGAATTCATAGGCTTCATCAGCCAATAGCGGCTTGGCAAAATAATAGCCCTGCCCATAGGTGCAGCCCATATCCCGAAGCATGGCGGCCGATTCAGCGTCCTCGATGCCTTCCGCCGTCGTCTTCATGCCCAGAGTTTGCGAAAGGGACAGTATGGCACGGATAATCGCAAGTTTGTCCTTGTCGATCAGCATATCGGTTACAAAGCTGCGATCCATCTTGAGCACATCAATCGGTAGGCTCTGAAGACTGGCAAGGTTAGAGAAGCCGGTACCGAAGTCATCCATTGCTACTGCAATGTTGGCGCGTTTCAATGTCTCCAGCAGCGTACGGCACTTTACTGGATCATCTACCAGAGCACTTTCCGTCAACTCTATGGTCAGGCGACGGCCGTCCATCGCATTGAGGGCAAGGGCATCGGCAATCATCGCAGCGATGTCATCCCTTGCAATCTGAATCGAGGAAAGGTTGACGCTGACCTTCAGCGGCACTTCACCGTTGTTGCGGGCATCCCAGCCGTTCATCTGGCGTAGCGCCTCGTGTACCGCCCATCGACCGAGTTGAACTATGAGACCCGATTCCTCTGCAACCGGAATGAAATCGACTGGTGACACTGTCCCCAGTTCTGCGTCCTGCCAGCGCGCCAAAGCCTCAAAGCCAATCACATGCCCCGTAGCCAGTTCTACCATCGGCTGATAGCTCAGGGTCAGTCCATCGCGGGCCAGCGCGTCACGCAGTCGGCTTTCCAGGAAGAAGCGTTGCCGCGCGGCACCCAGTTCGCCGGCACGATAAACCTCAACCCGACCGCTGTTCTTGGCGATGCGTGAAGCAGCCTGAGCCTGACGCACCAGTTCGTCGGCATCCGCATCCTTTATCGGCGAAAGCGAACACCCGATCGCACAATTTACCGAAATGGTCAGGTTGGAAAGCCGGATCGGCGCCGATAGCGTAGCCTGAACACGCTCTGCTATGGAAAGTACATCAGCGATGCCGCCGGGTGCCTGCAGGAAAATGCCAAAATCATTTCCGCCGATGCGAGCAATCACCGCATCTTTTCCGACAGTCCCATTGAGACGCGCCGCGACCGAGAGGATGAGCTCGTCACCCGCCATCGAACCCAGCGCTTCATTGACCCGGCCAAAGCGCATCAGATCGACGATCAACACCCCAAGCTGACTAGTCACATCCTGGGAATGGCGATCGATCGCCTGTTCCATTAACTCGCCAAAACCAACCCGGTTCGGCAGCGCGGTCAGAGTGTCGGAGACCAGCTCGCGACGAAGGCTTTCCTCAATTCTCCTGTCAGCGGTGCGATCAAGCGCATTGAGCAATATGCGCTGTCCTCCCACACAGGGGTCATCAATCATCGCCAGTGAACAATCGAAGACCTCTACCCCAAGGGGAGACATGCGCTCCACTTCAAAGCGACGATGAGATGAGCCAGAAAGCGCAAACGCGATTATTTCCGCGCGAACATGCGCAACCCATTGGACGCTGTCATCCTCTGCGTCCTCCACCATGGGTGGGAATTTGCGAGCGAACTCCGCATTCCAGAGTTGGAAGAATGGAGCCCCTTCGCGCCAGCCGATAACAGCTGCGGCATTGGGCAAGGCATTCATGATGGAAATGAAGTCTACAGACTGGGCTTGCCCGACCACCGAACAGCCGAAAGCGGTCGGCATTAACGCCTGCCCCTTCCATGTTTCTGGTGATATGCCTTCCATGATTCCTAAACGACCTAACCCGCGCGTTATTGCGACTTTTGACACGATTTTAGTTGACGCAGCCTGCGCGCCTAAAACGTGCCATAGGGCCAGTTATATAATATCAATTCTTTTCATACGGTTAAGATCATAGTATCCATAACTCGGTTCGTCGCGAATAACCGCCTCAACCGAAACGATTATTACGCGGAAACCCCGTAGGCGGCATGCGCCCCGCCGCTCCGCGCGCGACACGCCACATAGCAAGGTCAGTCTCGGTGCGTGTGCGCCCCGATTCCCCGCCCATTTGCCAGCTCAGGCCATCGGCAAGCCGGAAGGCTATCGCGTCAGAGAGGCCGCCGTCCCGATAGCGCTGGAGCGCCACGCCTTGCCCTCTTGTCATCTCAGGCAATTCAGAAAGCGGGAAGATCAGCAATTTGCGGTTCTCGCCAATCACCGCGACGCTATCCGCTTCTGGGACCATTACATGCACGACAGCAACGCGAGCACCGGTCTTCAGGTTCATCACCTGCTTGCCCTTGCGCGTCTCCGCGATGACCTCATCCATCACCGCGACGAAACCGCGTCCGTCGGATGCTGCAAGCAGCATCTTTCCGCCCGCCTTCGCTGGTAGCAACGCAACGATTTCTGTGTCTCCATCCAGATCAACCATCAACCTCACCGGCTCACCAAAGCCGCGCCCGCCGGGCAGCTTGTCCGCGCCCAGCGTGTAAAAACGCCCATTGGTGCAGGCCATAAGTAGCTTATCCGTCGTCTGCGCATGGAGGGCGAACAGCGGGCCATCGCCTTCCTTGAATTTCGCCGTTTCGGCAGAGGCGAGGTCCACATGTCCCTTCATCGCCCGGATCCAGCCGCGCTGCGAGAGGATTACGGTGATCGGCTCCCGCTCAATCATGGCTTCAAGGGGGATTTCCCGCGCGGGCGCAGCTTCCTCAACCTGTGTACGACGACGACCGATATCGGTCTCAGGCGCGTACCGTTTGCGCAGATCCGCGAGATCACGCTTAAGGCGCGTGCGCTGACGCGCCGGGCTTTCGACCAGCTTTTCAAGCTCTTCACGTTCCTTAAGCAGATCGCTATGCTCGCGCCGCAGCTCCATCTCCTCAAGCTTGCGCAGAGAACGCAGCCGCATGTTGAGGATCGCCTCGGCCTGCCGGTCGGTCAGGCTGAACTCTGCCATCATCACTTCTTTGGGCTCATCCTCGGTGCGGATGATCTCGATCACGCGGTCGAGGTTGAGGTAGGCGATGATATAGCCGTCGAGCAGCTCCAGTCGCGCTGCGATCTTATCGAGCCTGTGCTTCGCGCGGCGTACCAGTACATCGATCTGGTGCTTGAGCCATTCGCGCAATACCTCGCCCAGCCCCATCACGCGCGGGGTGCGGTTCGCGTCCAGCACGTTCATATTCAAGGGGAAACGCGTTTCGAGGTCGGTCAGGCGGAACAGGCTGTCCATCAGCACATCGATCTCGACCGTCCGCGCGCGCGGTTCCAGCACAATGCGGATCTGCTCGTCGCTCTCGTCGCGGATGTCGGCCAAGATCGGCAGCTTCTTGTCGGTAATCAGCGCCGCGATCTGCTCGATCAGCTTGGATTTCTGCACCTGATAGGGGATTTCGGTAACAACCGCGATCCAGGTGCCGCGCCCTTCATCCTCCTTGTGCCATTTGGCCCGCACCCGCATCGAGCCGCGCCCTGTGGCATAGGCTTCGGATATCACGGCCGCGCTATCGACCAGCACGCCGCCTGTCGGCATATCCGGTCCGCGCACGATCTCCATCAGCCGGGCATGATCCGCCTGCGGTTCCTCGATCAGCAGGCTCGCGGCATCGATGATCTCCGCGACATTGTGCGGCGGGATACTAGTCGCCATGCCCACCGCAATGCCGCTCGCGCCATTCGCCAACAGATTGGGGAACAGGCCGGGGAACACCTCAGGCTCTTCCTCTTCGCCATTATAGGTCGGGCGAAACTCGACCGTGCCTTCATCAAGGCCAGCCATCAGGTCTGCGGCGGCCTGGGTGAGCCGCGCCTCGGTATAACGCATCGCCGCGGCATTATCGCCATCGATATTGCCGAAATTGCCCTGCCCATCGACCAGCGGCGTGCGCAATGAAAAATCCTGCGCAAGGCGGACCATCGCGTCATAGACCGATGCATCGCCATGCGGGTGATATTTACCGATGACATCACCCACCACGCGCGCGCATTTCTTATAGGGTGTAGTGTTGCGCGCCGGGTTGGCGGTGAGCACATCCGGCGACGCCCCACCCGGCTCCATGCGCAGCAGCCGCATCGCCCAGAGCAGGCGACGATGAACAGGCTTCAGTCCATCGCGCAGATCGGGAAGCGAGCGCGCCGTAATGGTGGACATCGCATAGACGAGATAACGCTGAGAAAGGGCTTCATCGAACGGGTGATTGACGATGCTATCGAACGGATCGCGGAAATCGGTGGTCATGACGTGCGGATAGCAAGCCAGATGAACCTCGTCGATGGCCTTGTGTGGTTCCTATGGTTATAGCAGCCACACAGAAGGAGACAGGAGTCGCATGGATCTCGGAATTACAGGAAAAACCGCACTAGTCTGTGCTTCCAGTCGTGGGCTGGGGCGCGGGTGCGCCGAGGCACTGGCTCGTGAAGGCGCACGTGTGATCATCAATGGCCTTGATTCTACCCGCCTGGAACAAACCGCCTCAGATATCCGCAGCAAAACGGGTGCAGAAGTTGTTCCTGTAGTTGCGGATGTCGGAACTGAAGAAGGTCGCGCCGCACTGCTCGAAGCTGCGGGGGAAGTGGACATACTCGTCAACAACAATGGTGGCCCGCCCCCAAGCGACTTCAGGAAGCTGACCCACGACCAAATCCTCGCCGGGCTGGAAGCCAACATGCTCGCGCCCATCGCACTCGTACAGGCAGTGATAGACGGTATGATCGCACGGCGCTTTGGCCGCATCGTCAACATTACGTCTATGTCAGTGAAGATGCCATTACCCATGCTCGATCTATCGAGTGGCGCGCGTATCGGACTTACCGGCTTTCTGGCTGGCGTAGCCCGTCAGGTCGCGGCAGATAACGTCACGATCAACAATCTCCTACCCGGGGCGATCGACACGGACCGTATTACCGCGCTCGACACCAAGATTGCAGAGGTGTCAGGGCGGGGTTTCGAGGAAGCCCGCGCGAAACGGGAGCGTAGCATTGCGGCAAAGCGCCTTGGTACAACCGAAGAATTCGGTGCGGCATGTGCTTTCCTGTGCTCAGTTCAGGCAAGCTATATTACTGGCCAGAGCATCCTTATCGATGGTGGTGCCTACCCCGGCGTGATGTAACACTGCCCCGGGCTAATATCCGATATAGCGCTGGGGCTGATGCCACACGATCATCACGCTATTCATCAGTACTATGCCCGCCGCAGACCACAGGAAGCGGTCTGGAGGCAGCAGGAACACGGACAGCGACAGCACCACAAGATCGACGCCCAGCTGAAACGTCCCGGCCTTCATCCTCCCGGTTTTCTGGAGCCAGATCGCCATAACCCCAACACCTCCGGCGCTCGCGCTGTGGCGGGCCGCTATGAGGATCGCATTACCGATGAGCAGCGCGCCGCCAATCGCGCCCACCACCGGATGCACATGATCGATATGTAGCAGCCCCGGAGGTATAAGTGTGAGCGCCGGAATAGCGAGGCACAGTATCAGCGTTTTCAGAGCAAAGGCACGACCGAGGACGACAAAGCCGAACAGGAGGAATGGCAGATTTATCGCCACAAATATCCATCCGAACGGGTAACCGCTCCAATAGGAAATCAGCAACGATAGACCCGACAATGAACCTGTCACCTGCCCGCAGGCTTTAAGAAACATCACACCGATTGCGAAGAGAACCGCAGCTTCGATCAGCGCGAAGGCATCCTCTGCGCGCGTGTGCCGTACCGAGACATCCTCAGATAATAGCGATGCGCTTTGCTCCTCTTCCGCCTGTCCCATAAATTACGCTTTAGCATGCGAAGCACGGATTTGCACCCTGCCCTGCTTTGCGTTATGGGCGATCCTATTAGCCCCGGAGCCGCCAATCTGACACATGATTCGCGTTTCCGGGGCGCATTAATTCTAATGAGTAGGCACCGGAATATGGTTCGTCGCCGCCAGATCTATGAAGGCAAAGCAAAAATCCTTTACGAAGGCCCCGAGCCCGGCACGATCATTCAATATTTCAAAGACGACGCTACCGCCTTCAACGCCCAGAAAAAGGGCACGATCAACGGTAAGGGCGTGCTGAACAACCGTATCTCTGAGCATGTGTTTACCCTGCTCGGCAATATCGGCGTGCCCACGCACTTCATCCGCCGCTTGAACATGCGTGAGCAGCTTGTGCGGCAGGTCGAGATCGTGCCGATCGAGGTCGTGGTCCGCAATGTGGCCGCGGGATCACTCTCGCAGCGCCTCGGCATTGAGGAAGGTACGCAGCTCCCGCGCACGCTCATCGAATATTATTACAAGGACGATGCGCTCGGCGATCCAATGATCACCGAAGAGCATATCGCCTGCTTCGGTTGGGCGAACCAGGAGGAAATGCACGATATCGCTGACATGGCGATACGTGTGAACGACTTTATGAGCGGTCTGTTCGCTGGCATTGGCATCCGCCTTGTCGATTTCAAGTTGGAGTTCGGTCGCCTGTGGGATGGCGACTATAGCCGCGTGATCCTCGCCGACGAGATCAGCCCCGATGGATGCCGCTTGTGGGACATGGTGACGGGTGAGAAGCTGGACAAGGACCGCTTTCGTCGCGATCTGGGGGGCGAGGTCGAAGCCTATCAGGAAGTGGCGCGACGGCTTGGCTTGTTGATCGAGGAAGGCGGTGATTCACCGACGGTTCTCGATCTCGATAAGCACCGGAAGAAAAAGGGCAGCTGATTTAAACCCTGTTTTTTCGGCACTATGGGGTTGCCCTGATGTCCAAGCGGGCATAGGGGCTAGTCGCATCCCATTGCGTCACAGCCACGGAGTCGTAACCCATGAAAGCCCGCGTTTTCGTTACCCTGAAGAACGGCGTGCTCGATCCGCAGGGCAAGGCGATCCACCATGCGCTGGAAGGTCTGGGCTTTGGCGGCGTCAACGATGTACGCGCAGGCAAGATGATCGAGCTAGACCTCGCCGACGGCACTTCGGATGCTGATATTGATGCGATGTGCGCCAAGTTGCTCGCAAACACTGTGATCGAGAACTACCGGATCGAAAAGGTCGGCTAAAGGGAGACAAGCCCATGAAAAGCGCCGTCATCGTATTCCCCGGCTCCAACTGTGATCGCGACATGGCTGTCGCCATTGAGCAGGCAAGCGGCGTCAAGCCTGTGATGCTCTGGCATCGCGAGACAGAAATTCCCACAGGCGTGGACCTCATCGCCGTTCCGGGAGGCTTCTCCTATGGCGACTATCTGCGCTCCGGGGCAATGGCCTCGCGCTCGCCGGTGATGGCAGCAGTTATGGCAGCGGCAGAGCGCGGCGTGATGGTGCTGGGTGTATGCAACGGCTTTCAGGTCCTGACCGAAAGCGGTCTTCTTCCCGGTGCGCTGATGCGCAATGCTGGCATCCATTTCGTCTGCCGCGATGTGGCGCTGACGGTCGAGAACAGCCAGAGTGCCTTTACCTCGCGCTATCAGGCGGGTGAGCAGATCAGCATTCCGGTCGCGCACCACGATGGCAAATATTTTGCTGACGATGCCACGCTCGATCGGCTGGAGGGTGAAGGCCGGGTCGCGTTCCGCTATGCGGAGAGCGTCAATGGCTCTGCGCGCAACATTGCAGGCATAATCAACGAGGCGGGCAATGTGCTTGGTATGATGCCCCACCCGGAGCGCGCCTCTGAACCGGCACATGGCAATATCGATGGTGCGAGGCTCTTTGCCGGGCTGGTTGAGGGACTAATGGCTACTGCCTGATACTGGATCAGGCAGGTCCGATCCGTTCAACACTGACAAGATTCGATCCGAACAGCTTGCCATCGACAGTTACAGGGCGCTCTGTCAGATGGCTAGGTATCTGGTCCATCTCCAGCCACAGCTCTACGCCGTCGTCACGCCGAAGAGCGTAACAATAGTCCTTGAAAATCAGCAGGCCGGTCTCATGGCACTCGGCCCGTTCTTGTGCGACTTGTTGTTGCATCGGACAGCTCCCCACAAAGAAGTCTATCCTCTCCCCTGACCCGCAAGCTTGCACAGTGAAGTAGCGGTTGCAATAGAAGAGTCGCTAAGACCAAAGTCTCAAATCGGAACGGTCAGAGCGATGCCTTGAACGGCGTAAAGTCGGTTCCCTCGTCATAGATGTCCAGCCCCTCGCGTCGTTTGAGGAAGCCGACAACAGCATAAGTGACGGGCGTAAGCACCACCTCCCAGCCCACTTTCAGCGCCCAGTTGGTGACGAGCACTGCGCCGACTTGAGCAGTCGACCAGACCCCCAGGAACGCAAGCGGATAGAAGATGAGGCTATCCACGCCTTCGCCGAAAATTGTCGAGCCTATAGTGCGAGTCCATAGATATTTGCCATTGGTCCACAACTTCATCCGCGCAAGAACATAGCTGTTCACGAACTCACCGGCCCAGAATGCGACGATCGAGGCCGCGACGATCCGCCATGTGCTGCCGAACACGGATTCATAGGTCGCCTGACAAATGGTGCCGGCGTCGCTCGCCTTTAATGCGCTTGCGAAGAGAACATTGTCACTGGCAGCACATGTCCAGCCAGGAAAAGAGGGCATCTTCACCACCACAGCGCTCATCGCCGCCATGAACAACATTGCGAAAAAGCCCGCCCATACGCACCGGCGCGCCCGCGCATAGCCATAGACCTCGGTCAACACATCGCCCAGCACATAGCCGACAGGGAAAAACAATATACCTGAGCCGAAAACGAAACCGTCGAGATAGCTGAGCTTCGCCGCGCCAATAAGGTTGGAGAGCAGCAGGATCGTCACGAACGCCGCCAGCGCGAAATCATAATAGCGCAACGGGCGCCCATGCAGGCTGGCGGCAGTGACATGAGAGGGGGGCGCGTTCATGGCCTCTGCATATCCCGCTTTGCCTTGAGGGGAAAGCACGCTATGCGCCATGCCATCAACGGCTCATGCGCCCGTAGCTCAGCTGGATAGAGCACCCGCCTTCTAAGCGGGTGGCCGCAGGTTCGAATCCTGCCGGGCGCGCCAACCTGCCATTGCACTGTCACACAGCCAGACTATATGGTCGGACTCAACTCTACTTCCCTCCATAGGAGCGCGCATTGAGCAAGGTTCTGGTGATTGGCGCTGGCGGCGTCGGGTCTGTCGCGGTGCATAAGATGGCGATGAATGCGGACATATTTTCCGACATCACGCTGGCGAGCCGTACGCTCTCCAAATGCAATGCGATTGCGGAATCGGTGAAGGCGCGCACTGGCGTTTCCATCAAGACCGCACTGATCGACGCCGACGATGTCGCCGCGACCACCGCGCTGATCAAGCAGGTTGAGCCCAAGCTGGTCGTCAACCTCGCGCTACCCTATCAGGATCTCGCCATCATGGATGCATGCCTCGCGGCGGGCGTACATTATATGGACACCGCGAACTATGAGCCGCGCGACGAGGCGCATTTCGAATATTCGTGGCAATGGGCGTATCAGGAGCGCTTCGCGAAGGCCGGACTGATGGCGCTGCTCGGCTCCGGTTTCGATCCCGGCGTCACATCCGTGTTCGCTACCTATTTGAAGAAGCATTATCTCGCCCGGATCGACACGCTCGACATTTTGGACTGCAACGGCGGCGACCACGGCCAGCATTTTGCGACCAACTTCAACCCGGAAATCAACATCCGCGAAGTGACCGCGCCTGCCCGACACTGGGAGAATGGCGAGTGGGTTACGACCCCCGCCCTTTCCCACAAGCAGAGCTTCGATTTCGAACAGGTCGGCCCCAAGAACATGTACCTCATGTATCATGAGGAGCTGGAGAGCCTCGCGAAACACTTGCCGGAATTGAAACGCATCCGCTTCTGGATGACCTTTGGCGACGCGTATTTGAAGCACCTCGAAGTGTTGCAGAATGTCGGCATGACGCGCATCGATCCGGTGATCTACAACGGTCAGGAGATCATCCCGCTCCAGTTCCTGAAGGCCGTGTTGCCGGAGCCGTCCACGCTCGGCTCCACCACCAAGGGCAAGACCAATATAGGCGACATCGCGACCGGTATCGCCAAGGATGGCTCCGCCAAGACATATTACATATACAATATCTGCGACCATGAGGACGCCTATGCCGAAACCGGCAATCAGGCGGTGAGCTATACCACCGGCGTTCCGGCGATGATCGGCGCGGCGATGGTGCTGACCGGGCAGTGGAGCGGCGCGGGCGTCTATAACATGGAGCAGATGGACCCGGACCCCTATATGGATATGCTCAGCAAGCATGGCCTGCCGTGGCAGGTTAAGGAACTGGCGGGGCCGCTGGATTTCTGATGGAGACTAGGGCGGGCGACCCCGGCGCCTTCGCGCGCTTTGATTTGAACTCCGTCCCTTCGCCCGCCTTCGTGGTGGACGAAGCGGCGGTGCGGCGCAACCTTGCCATCCTCAAGGACGTGCGCGACCGGGCCGGGCCGGGGGTGAAGGTGCTGGCGGCTTTGAAAGCCTTTTCCATGTGGTCGCTGGGCGAAGTCGTGGCGGACTATCTCGACGGCGTGTGCGCGTCCGGCCTCTACGAGGCGCGGCTGGGCAAAGAAGAATATGGCGGTGAAATCGCCACCTATTGCGCGGGCTATAAGGCCGAGGATTTGCCGGAAATCTGCGCGCTCTCCGACCATATCATCTTCAACTCGCCGGGCCAGCATGCGCGGTTCCGTCCGATCCTCGATGCGGCTCGCGCGGCGGGGCATGCTTTTGACGTCGGCCTCCGAATCAACCCGCTGCATGCGGAAGGCGAGGTCGCGAAATATGACCCCTGCCAGCCGCACAGCCGCCTTGGTTTTCCGGTCGGCCAGCTCAGGCCCGAACATCTCGATGGCGTTTCCGGCCTGCATTTCCACACCCTGTGCGAGCAGGATTTCGCGCCGCTTGCCCGCACATGGGCGGCGCTGGAGCCGCACATCGCGCCCTGGTTCCCGCGCCTCAAATGGCTTAATTTCGGCGGCGGCCACCACATCACCCGCGCCGATTATCAGCGCGAGGAACTGATCGCCTTCCTGCGCGACACGCATGCCGCAACCGGCCTCACTCTCTATATCGAACCGGGTGAGGCCATCGCGCTGGACGCGGGCATCCTCGTCGGCGAGATCCTAGACGTGATCGACAATGGCATGGCGGTCGCCATCACGGACATATCCGCCACCTGCCACATGCCGGATGTGATCGAGGCGCCCTATCGCCCAGCGATGCTGCATGAGGCAGCGGACGGCCCTGCGACTCGGCTTGGCGGCCCCTCATGCCTTGCGGGGGATATCATCGGCGATTACCGATTCGGCGGGATCCCCGCTATCGGTCAACGCTTTGCTTTCCTCGATCAGGCGCACTATTCGATGGTCAAGACCAACACATTCAACGGCGTTCCCTTACCAGCCATATATCTGTGGAATAGCGAAACGGCGGATTTGCGCGCCATTCGCACCTTCGATTATGCAGAATTCAAGACCCGTCTTTCCTGATACACGGGCCGACACGGAATCTTAAGCCAGCCACTTTACACGCCCCCCCCTTCGCCATATATCGTGCGTCCGCTGCCCCATGGGACTTCCACCGCAAGGCAGCTTGTTTTGGCTAATACCCTGGAGGTCCCTTGAATTGCACAAGCATCCTAGCGCGCTGGGGGTAGCAACCGCCCTCAAACCGGCAGCACCGGTAACGCTTATTCGCCCGCAGGCAGCAGCCCGCGCCGCCCGATTCTTCGCTGAGAAGTTTCCGGGTAAGTCGCTATATGCCGTGAAAGCGAACCCGTCTCCCGCCCTGCTCCGCACATTGTGGGACAGCAGGATCACGCATTATGACGTCGCCTCGATTGCCGAGGTGCGGCTGGTGGCTGAGACATTGCCTGAGGCGAAGCTCTGCTTCATGCACCCGGTGAAGGCGGAAGAGGCTATTGCAGAGGCTTATCATGTGCATGGCGTCAGGACCTTCTCGCTCGATAGCATGGATGAGCTGGGGAAGATCGTCCGCGCAACCAATGGTGCGACCGATCTGGAGCTGTGCGTGCGGCTGCGCGTCTCGTCCGACCACGCGCAACTGAGCCTCGCCGCCAAATTCGGCGTCGACCTCGCGGACACGAAGGAACTGCTGATGGCGACCCGTCAGGTGGCGGACGCGCTCGGCATCTGCTTCCATGTCGGCAGCCAGGCGATGAGTCCGCATGCCTATACGCAGGCGATCGAGCGCGTGCGCGCCGCGATCGTCGACGCGGCGGTGACGGTCGACATCATCGATGTTGGCGGCGGATTCCCGTCCGTCTATCCCGGCATGGAGCCGCCCGCGCTGGAGCTGTATTTCGACGCCATCCACCGCGCGTTCGAGAGCCTGCCGGTCAGCTATTCGTCCGAACTGTGGTGCGAGCCGGGTCGCGCCCTCTCCGCCGAATACAGCTCGCTCATCGTGCGGGTGGAGCGTCGCCGTTGCGACGAACTCTACATCAACGACGGCGCCTATGGCGCGCTGTTCGATGCCGCGCATATCGGCTGGCGCTTCCCAGTGAAGTTGCTGCGTGCAAGCCACGCCAACGATGCAGAGATGGTGCCATTCAGCTTTTATGGCCCGACCTGCGACGATATGGACCATATGGCTGGGCCGTTCCTGCTGCCGGCCGACGTACAGGCTGGCGACTATATCGAGATCGGCATGCTGGGTGCCTATGGCTGCGCGATGCGTACCGGCTTCAACGGTTTCACCTCTGAAACGCAGGTTGAGGTCACGGACGCACCGATGGCGAGCCTCTATGATGAAAGCATCGCCGCGCCGCGCCGTGCCAACGTCGTGAAGATCGGCAAGTAAGATCAGGAGTTGGGGCAACGCGAGTACGTTGCTCCGCCCTGGCATTATACGCGATCATTGACATTTATTGCCCGCAGGATCAGCTTCCCCGGCATATGGGGATGACTGGAGGGCGAAGTATGACACTAACAATTTCGCATGAGATGCTCGCACCTGCGGCTGCGCTGGTGCTGTGGACGCTAATCATATTGCTCTACACGGCTATAATGCGCTTTGCAGCATTCAAGACAGCGAACATAGACCTGAGAAAGGTACCGCCTGGGGGGCGTGGGCAAGACCTCGAATCCATTCTGCCCAAACCCATCATGTGGCCGTCCCATAATTACAGCCATCTGGTTGAGCAGCCGACGCTGTTTTACGCGACCGTCATCGTGTTGGCTCTACTGGGCGCAGCAAACCCGCTCAATATTGGTCTAGCTTGGGCCTATGTCGCGCTGCGCATCGTCCACAGCCTATGGCAGATCAAGGTGAACACCATCCCGGTGCGGTTCATGCTTTTTCTGCTGTCAAGCACTGCGCTGATTGTGCTGGCTGTAAACGCCCTTCGCGCTGCCCTCGGTTAGAGGTCAGTGTCAGCGCATCATTGCAGGGTGGATGGCTTGTCCGTATCCGTATGACCAAAAAACTGCATGAGTTGCATTGCCCGCTCCGCACGCTCCGCGAGACTATCTGCCTCCAATAGCGCCTGCTTGGCAGCGACATCGAACGGCGCGACCTGCGCGACGCTGTTAACGAACGTCATGTCATCGAGACGGGAAACGGCAGACCAGTCGATAATATAGCCCAGATGCTCCGCAAAACGCCGTGCTTCCTGCTCAAGCGCTGCACGCATGACCGGAGCGAGTGCTTCCTGATCGTTCCACACGCCCTCAGACTCGATTTCTGCTTCAATTTGCCGAAAAGGTGTCGCAACATCCAGCTCACGAATGACACGAAAGCGCGCCAGCCCCGCCAGGATGATATTATAGCGCCCGTCTTCGAGTGCCTCGCATTCCGCGATTCGCCCAAGGCATCCAACCTGATAGAGCTTTGGCCGCGGGCCTTCTTCGTATGGCTGGATCATACCGATCATCTGGTCCCGCGCCAGTGCATCGCTGACCAGCGCCCGATAGCGCGGCTCGAAGATATGCAGCGGAAGGTGCGACCCAGGGAATAACAGCGCACCGGCGAGAGGGAATAGCGAGATACGTTGACCAGTCACCGTGCCCTCCCCCTATCTTCAGGTAAACAGGATAGCCGATAAGCGGCGGCGCTGGGCCGACACCCAAGGGTCCTCGAGCCCTACGGCTTCAAACAGCTTCAATAGCTGCGCCCGTGCCGCGCTGTCATTCCAGTCACGGTCACGCGCGATAATCTCCAGCAGAGCGTCAGCGGCGGCATCACGGTCACCGTTGGCCATTAAACCACCCGCCAACTCAAACCGCGCTTCATGATCGTCGGGATTGGCGGCTACGCGACCCTCTATTGCAGACAGGTCCGCTACCGGTTTCGCATCGCGCGCAATGGACAGCCCTGCCCGCGCACGCTCTATCCGCTGATCTTTCGTGATTTCAGGAGGCGCGGTTTCCAGCACAGTCTGCGCTTCATCCAGTCGGCCAAGACCAACCAGCGCCCTCGCTTGCCCTGCAATGACTGCTGGATGATCAGGCGCCATTTCTGCGATCTGCATGAAGATAGACAGCGCGCGCTCTGCATCACCATCTTCGAGAACCTGCTCTGCCATTGCCACCAGCGGCTCGATTTCTGCTTCGAGAGCCTTTTCGTCAGACTGTATCGGGAGTTGAGCCAGAATCTGATCCAGCATCTGCTTCAACTGACCCTCTGTGCGTGCCTGAGTAAGGTCAGCAACCGGCTGACCCTGAAAGACGGCGTAGACAGTAGGTATACTCTGCACACGAAACTGGGCGGCGATGAAGCGGTTCTCGTCGACATTGATCTTGACGAGCTTCACGCCCTTGCCCGCGTAATCGGCGCAGACCTTTTCGATAACCGGCGCAAGCTGTTTACAAGGGCCGCACCATTCGGCCCAGAAATCAACCACTATCAGCGATGTGCGAGATGGATCGACCACATCCCGCTTGAAATCTTCAACCGCCTTTTTGTCTGCCTCGCTCAGCCCCAAGCTTGCCACGCCTGCTACTCCCATATTTCGATCGGCTATCTGTTCACAGCCATAATTCCTCAGCCTATGTGGTACGCGAAAGGCGTATGCGCAACCATTGCGCACGAACTTTACCAAGATGCGTAAAAGGGGCTTGCCGGACGTGAATACCGATGCTAGGTGCGCCGCTCACCCGCCGGAGTGAAGGCTCAGCCTCCAACTTACCGGCCGCCAGAGCGGGCGTAGCTCAGGGGTAGAGCACAACCTTGCCAAGGTTGGGGTCGAGGGTTCGAATCCCTTCGCCCGCTCCAGTTTTCCCCAAGAAAACTAATTAGTTGCACCTCGCGTAGCTCGCGAGGGCTTGGTGACAAAGCTCCAACCGCTCGCCGTTGTCACCACATTGTCACCAATTCAGATCCAACTCAGGGCTGGTCAGGCGTTCTCCCAAGTTCAGCTTAGACTGATCGCATCGATCGCCGATCTCAAGCCTGTCGGCCCGAGTGAGCTACTTTGGCATAGGCACTGGTAGGCGGATCGCTCGCTCCGCCGCAGAACCATCCACTCGCATTAGCCGCTAATCCCTGGGCTCGAAGCCTGTCCTCCTTCAATCAACCCGTGAAGGGTCCGCTACGCGTGCGCGTGCGGCCGCAGCTTTGCTGCGGTGATTGCGGCCAGCCCCCGGCCTGTGGGGCGACTGTCGAGCGGGGTGGTCCCGCTCCAAGGCAGGAGCCGCAACATGCCACTGGCAACCGCACAATCGCTTGGCTGGAACCTCTCCCGGACGCTGATGACGGTCATCGTCCTCATTGAAACCAATCAAGGCTACTTCGTCATCCCCGCTGACGAATTTGATGGCGACCCCGAACAGGTGGTTCGCGAATATGACCCCTTCAGCCGCTAGTCTCAGGCACATTTCGCCTTTTCGGCCTGCACCCTGCCGTGCTATTCTTGCACCGCAGATTGCGCTGAGGTGGTGGTGGCGAGCGCGTCCAGACAAGGGACGCTTATGACCATTTTTCTCATCCTCGGGGCTGTTGCTGGCCTGTATGTGCTCGCGCTACTCTTCCGCCTCGCCAGCTACGCGCTGCCTGTTTATGCCGGGCTCACTTGTGCTTTCCTACTGCTCGGCCATGATGTTGGCTATCTCGGAGCAATCCTAGGCGGACTGGCGGCAGGCATTGCCACGCTTCTGATTGGGCAGGGCCTCATTGCCTTTATCCGCTCCCCCATGCTCCGTGCCGGGATCGCGCTCCTCTTTGCCATACCCGCGGGCTTCGCCGGTTTTCAGGCCGCGCACGCCCTTGGATCACTGGCAACGGACAACAGCATGCTGCTAGCGATCCTTGGATCCATCGCTGCTATGGCGACATCCCTCTCGGCATGGCGAAGCGTGACGATGTCGGAGCGTGATACGTGCGTCACCTCACAGTTTGCAGGTCCCGTCGGTGGGCTAGCCTCTACAGGCCAAGCAATGTCGGCCGAGTGATGGCGTGAGGGCGCAATACCGGTGGTCCAGTCGCTTCCTTTGCTTTGCCGATTTTGAACCGAGGGTTCAGGGCCAGCGTTCATCCGAGCTAGTGCATCCGATCAGCATCTGGCGTCCTTCCCGACAGAACCGACCAGTACGTCCTCTTTCGATCCGCGCCCATGTCAGCAAGACGCTTCGCTTGGCAGGCTTGCCGCAACGGTGCTTGCCGAACTTTCTTCCCCCGGCGTTCCGCCGTTCCTCGCGAAACAAGAAAGCCCGGCCACACCGTCCTTCGCTAATGCTGCGGGCTGACGCTGCGGCGCCTGCCACTGGCTGACCCTAATCCGCGCATCGAGGCCGCACTGGCGCGGTCCCGTTCAACAGAAAGGAAATACCCATGGCAAAGATCGGCAACTTCAAAATGGTTTCGGGTGAACTCCGGGGCCAGATCGTCACTCTCGCCCTCCAGGCCAAATCAGTCAGGATCGTCGCGGAAGAAAACACCAGCGGCAATGCCCCCACCCACCGCGTCCTCATCGGCGAAGTCGAAATCGGCGCAGCCTGGAAAAAGCACACCCAGGACGACCGGCCTTACCTCTCGGTGAAGCTCGACGACCCCAGCTTTACTGCCGCAATCTTCGCGCAGCTCTTCGAAGCCGAAGACGGCAGTCACGATCTGGTCTGGAACCGCCCGAGCCGCCGCAACGACCATTGAATCGGCCAAGTCATCGCCCGGGTCACACCGGGCGATGACGAATCCCTAGTATATTGGGTGGCAGTATATTAGGGTTACGCCGACCCACGAGGCATGAAGCTTCGGGAGATTTTTGCTACTAACTTAAGGCGATTGCGACACGCCAGTGGGCTTTCGCAGGAGGAATTGGCGCACCGTGCCGGACTCAACCGCAACTATGTCGGTCTTCTTGAACGCGCAGCCAATTCGCCAACGCTCGACACGATCGAACGACTCGCCACTGAGCTTGCAGTCGAACCGGTCCGCTTCTTCGACGAGTCTGCCGGACATTGAACGCAAACCCACCGCCGTTCACCGAATCTCAGCAGCAATTTTACAATTTCTCAACTACAACAGGCAGATCATTGCCTCTGGGAATGTTTTGTCCCCGCAAGCCGGGCTCAGCGTTATCCCGTGCCGGGGATAGCGCACTGCCCGATTGGGGATAAGGTCACCCTGCTTCTCTGCGCGCGTTGCAGGGGCGCAGTCACTAAACAGGTTTTGCTACAAGGAGAGACCCATGTCGGCTCCTGAGTTTGCCGATGAACCACCGCAGTCAGACCGATTGAGCGCTTATGATGAGCGCCACCTCGTCACGTATCTTCGCCTGCTGGATGCCGAAAAGGACGAGGCTTCATGGGAAGAGGCGGTTTCAATCATCTTCGCCATCGATCCTGTCAGTGAGCCGGAGCGCGCGCGAAGGGTCTATGATACCCATCTCGCCCGCGCCAAGTGGATGACAAAACACGGCTACAAACACCTTCTGGTCCCACGAACCCAATAAAACCGGGCAGTTAACACCAATATGGCGCAATCGATTGTGCCCTGCCGCGGGGGAGCCCGGAACTGACTCTAGCACTTCTCTCGTCACGGCTCCGACATGATCGTTCGACTCCAAAAAAACCTCATAGGAGAGGTGCGATGGAGAAGCCGCCCGACTGGCGTTCGGAGAATTACGCCAAAGCATATGAAACCTATGACCGGACCGATTTCGCGCAGGAATTCCTGCGCCGCAATCATGAATACCGCGACCAATATGCTGAGGCCGTTGACGCTGCGCCACTCGCGCTGAGGCGTCTGGCCCGGCACTGGGGGTTGGTCTTTCGCTGCGGACCCTGACCTCCCGGCCCACCATCTCCCGATCATCTGGCACCCATCTACCGCGGCCAGCGTCATCCTTTTGCGCCCGGCTCCTTTCCCTTGCGACGGCTGCAGCCAAGCCGAAATTGTCGGGAGCATGAATATCGCGGCCGAGCACCGTAATGAGGAAGGGCGGCATCTCGTCCTATCTACGGCGAAGCGCCGCTACCGCCTGAATATTTGCGGCGAGACAAAAGAGACCGAACCGCTCGCCTATGTTCTTCCGGGCGACGCATTTTGGGAAACACGGCAGGCCGCCGTTTCCGATTTTCATAACCATTGCCATCTCGGACATGTGAAGAAGCTCCCGTTCTGCCTTGCGCCCGGTCCGTCAGAGCACTGGCGTCTAGTTCAGTGGCTTCGGTTGCTCGATGCGCTGTCCGGCGGTGCAACCACGCGCGAATTGGCCATCGAACTTATCGCCCGCGATGCCGGGCGATATTCGGCCGCAGAATGGGACACGTCGAGCGAGCGCAAACGGATTGCTCGCTGGCAGCGACAGGCGCTCGCTATGCGCGACGGCGGCTATCTCGCCCTGTTGAGCGGCCACTGATCGGGACATTCGGCAGCCACGCCTTATGTCCGTTCACCCAAGTCCCTGAAAATCTCAAATCTCGCCTCCTGCTCGCCGGGCCAACCCCTTGTGTCCGGCACTTCACAGGAGACGTTTCATGGATGGAGATTTCGTCCCGGTATTCCCGCGTTATGTCAGGACGCCAGATGCTGCCGTGCATTTGGGTCTCTCAGCCCGCACGCTTGAAAAGCATCGTTGCTATGGGACAGGGCCGGCCTTTCACAAGCTCGGTCGGCGGATTGTCTATGCCATAGTCGATCTCGATACCTGGGCGCAAAATGGTCGCCGCAATTCAACATCCGATCCCGGACAAGGCATTTGCCTGTCAGCACGACCGGTGCGCCGTTGATGCGTTCGGTGAGCCCCCAGCAACAGCTCGACCTGTTCTACTCGATGCCCGGTGACATTGCCGCGCGCGATGCTCAGGATCTGATGTCCTGGCCCTTTTTCAGCCTTGCCAAGTCGCGGCGCTCCGCGCCGATCGACTTCGCAATGGGGGCCACATGGATCTCGGTCGAAGCCGTGGCCGAGCACGGCATGGCGACCATCTGGGATGCCGACATTCTGATTTGGGCGGCGAGTCAGCTCGTCGAAGCGCGCGACGCAGGCCGCCCAACATCTCGGCACATCGCCGCCCGTCCGCACGAGATTCTGACCTTCATCGGGCGCGGGACTGGCAAGGACCATTATGAGCGGCTGCGCGCAGCGCTCGACCGCTTGCAATCGACGACCGTTGCTACGTCGATCCGCCAGCAACATCAGCGCCGACGCCACCGCTTCTCCTGGATCAACGAATGGCGGGAGACACTCGACGACCGTGGCCGAGCCGTTGGCATCGAGCTCATCCTGCCCGACTGGTTCTATGCGGGTGTGCTCGATCGCGGCCTGATCCTGACGATCGACCGCGCCTACTTTGCGCTGACTGGCGGCGTCGAGCGCTGGCTCTACCGTATCGTGCGCAAGCACGGTGGACACCAGCGCGGTGGCTGGAGCTTCGACGTTCCGCACCTTCATCTCAAATCAGGTGCGCTTTCGCCGCTCAAGCAATTCGCATTCGAGCTGCGGACCATCGTCCGGCGGCAGTCTCTCCCGGGCTACCATCTGAGCCTTGAGCACAGCTTCGGCCGCGAGCGGCTGATCTTCAAACCCATCCCCGTCGACCCGTTCGTTGCCGCTGCTCGGCGCGTCGGTTTCCCTGTGGAGAAGTTGGCATGACATTCGGCCTATTAAAAACCGTCGGACTCGGCCCATCGGAAACCCGATTCTCGGCCTATCGAAAACCGGGACCATGCGGAAACCCGCAGAATTCTGCGGCAAATCGCCGCTCCTCTAACGATGCTAATAGAAAAGAATCCTTCGGATTCTTGCTAACCCTTTTGCAGCCTGTGGATAATCTCGGTGCGACGGGCCTGCTGAACGCCCACGTCAAGCTTGTCGGGTTCGCGGTGGCAGGAGCGAGGCCATGAGCGAGCCAACTGCGCAGCGGCACAGCTCCTCGCACGCCATCAGGTCAGCAACAGCCAGCGCCCTGACCGAGGTCGAAGTGACCTGGATCGAGAAGCGCTACGAACAATGGATCCGCTTCGGGCGCATCGCGGCAGACACGATCATCAACCGCCGCACGCGCGTCATCGCCTTCCGTCCCGGCGCGGTCTTCGCCTTCGTGCGCTGGTCGTCGAACGACTATGGCACCATCCATTCGTGCATCGACATCGTGACGGCAGTGGCACCGGGCGAGGCCTACACGACGTTGCCGTTTGTCCGTCCCGGCGCTGACATTCTGCTGCACATCGAGGGCTGGCCCAAGGTCGCACAGGTGTTGCAGGCCGTCGATGCGGTCGAAGCCGCCGGTGTTGATCCGTGCGACGCATCGCCCGATCACTGGCGCCACGTCGGCAACCGGCTGAATGCCGGAATGCCGTTCAGGGCTTACACAGCGGAGCGGCACGCGGCCTGGCTCCGGCGCAAGGCGCTCGAAGCATGAGCCGCCGCCGCTATGTTCGCGCCACGATACTGTGGGCAGGCTTGTTCAGCGCCGGGTTCTCAGCAGTCGCCATGCTGTCGCCGCGACCGCGACTGATGTGGAACGCGAGCGCCAGTGCGCCCGTCGGCCTCTATCGCCTCGTGAGCGACACACGCCCAAGGCTCGGCGAACTGGTCGCCATTATGCCGCCGACAGCGACCGCACGGATGATGGCCGAGCGCCACTATCTGCCGATCGGCGTGCCGCTCATGAAACATGTCGCGGCCTTGCCCGGGCAATGGGCGTGCCGCGCCGGCGCTGTCGTCTCGGTGGACGGCAAGCGTGTCGCCATAGCCAAATCGCACGACAGAATGGGTCGGCCTTTGCCAAGCTGGCAGGGCTGTCACCGTGTTCGGACAGACGAATTGTTTCTGTTGAACCCGGCGCCCGACAGCCTTGACGGGCGCTATTTCGGCGCTCTGCCCGCAGCCGGTCTTATCGGCACGGCACACCCCATCCTTACCCGTGATGCACCTGACCAGCCCCTGCGCTGGCGTGGCTTTGGTGCATCCGCCGCTTCCCCAACCACCAACCAGGAGCACAGACCATGATGATCGGCGTCTTTCATTCCGCGCAGGACAGTTTCACCGGGCAAATCCGGACCCTCACGCTCGATGCTGTCGTGACGCTCGTCCCGGCTCCATCGAACGACAGCGACAATGCACCCGACTGGCGCGTGCTGCTCGGCGATGCCGAAACCGGCACTGAAATTGGTGCTGGCTGGAACCGCACAGGCGAGCGCGCCGGTGCCTTTGTCGCGGTGCAGATCGACGACCCGGCCTTTGCCCAACCCCTGCGCGCCAACCTGCTTCGCTCCATGTCCGGTGACGACGAGCATCACCTGCTCTGGTCGCGTCCGACCAATCGCGATCGGAAATAGGCCATGACCGTTGATTCGCTTCGCCGTCGCAGGTGTTCCGTAGTTCGGATTGCCGTTCGGCTGCGCCTTCACCTTCTCCTTCCCGGCACTTGTTTCGCTCTCGGCTTGGCAGCGGCGACTTCTCCGGTTGCCGCAGTTGCGACGGTGCCTGACCAGTTTGCAGCGCATCCTTACGCGCCGCATGTCGCAGAGGCATCGCAACGCTTCGGCATTCCCGAGCTCTGGATATGGGCGGTGATGCGGGCGGAAAGTCGCGGCAATTCGCGCGCGGTTTCGTCTGCAGGAGCCATAGGGCTGATGCAGATCATGCCCGGCACTTGGTCTATGCTGAGCGCGCAGCATGGCCTTGGCTCTGACCCGTTCGATGTGCGTGCGAACATCCTTGGAGGTGCGGCCTATCTGCGCGCCATGTGGGATCGGTATCGCAATGTCAGCTTGATGCTGGCGGCCTACAATGCGGGACCAGGCCGTGCCGATGACTATGCTGCCGGTCGTCGCAGTCTTCCGGCAGAAACCGTCAACTACGTCGCCCAGATCGCGCCAAGTCTTGGAATGGCTAGTATCGCTTCGCCTGCTGCCATGCCACCTGCCCATGCTCATCCCTGGCGTCAGGCTACATTGTTCACACCGCGCGGCGATGGAGAAGCGAGCAGCACTGACGGTGCTGCCGATGTGCAGCCACGGCGCACCCAGCTTGCGTCGCCGTCGGCCTCTTTGCCGTCACCGAACCCCGCGCCGCACCCCCTGTTTGTGTCGCTTTCACCGCGAAATCCGTGATGGGTTACACCAGCGCATCTCTGACGGTTCGGGCGTCGTGTCGGAAAGGTACGGCAGGGAGGCGTGTGTTTGAGCGAGAGGGCAATATTGGAGGGCAAGATAAAAGGAGTGCCAGCACCTGGCCCTCATGTGGTTGTTGTAGCGCGACAATTCCGTATGGCACCGGGCAAAGCCTGCCATACGATGTTTCCCAATCACCCGCAAAACTGCGGCGTAATCGTCTGGCACCTTCAAAATGAGCCGCGACGACAATGAATTTAGGGTGCGGCCGGGAAGAAGCAGGGACAGCGGTGCAGCCTCTGGGCGGCGGAGCCAGAAGCTGGCGGCTCAGGTCCAGCGTGCCGCCAACAAGGCGGGCCATGCGGGTTCACGGCGAGCGGGTCTGAAACGCGGCAGCGGTAGCGGCAAAGCCGCGCGCGGGCGTCGGACGGTTGCCGCGATGCGCCGCACACCTGGCCAACGCCGCGTTACTGTCATGGCGCGCATCGCTCGCCATAAAGGTGCGCATTACCGCGCCGCACCGCTGGCAAAGCACATCAAGTATCTTAAGCGTGACGGCGTGTCCCGCGACGGGCGCGACGCCTCGATGTTCGATGCCCAGACCGACAGGGCTGATCGGGATGCCTTTGCAGGTCGTTGCGAAGATGACCGGCACCACTTTCGCTTCATCGTCTCGCCCGAAGATGCCGGGGACATGGAAGACCTGCGCAGCTTCACCCGCGAATTGATGGCCGACGCGGCCAAGGATCTTGGCACCGAACTGGACTGGGTCGCGGTTGACCATTGGAACACCGACAATCCGCACATCCATGTGCTGGTGCGCGGCGTTGCCAGTGACGGCACCGATCTTGTCATTGACCGGGGCTACATAAGCGAAGGGCTGCGGTTCCGGGCGGAAGAGCGGGTGACGCTCGAACTGGGGCCGCGCACCGAGCTGGACATCCGCACCGCGCTCGAACGCGAGGTCGATGCCGAGCGCTGGACCAGTCTTGACCGGCAGCTTGAACGCTTGGGGCAGGATACTGCAGGCCTTGTCGACTTGCGCCCCGGAGGTGATGCCGATCCCGAAATGCGCCGGCTGCTTCTGGGCCGCGCCGCCAAGCTGGAACAGCTGGGGCTGGCGGCGCGCGAAGGTCCTGCGGTGTGGGCTCTTGAACCCGGTGCCGAAAACACACTGCGCGATCTTTCGGTGCGCAACGACATCATTAAGACGATGCACAATGCCATGGGCCGCGACGGCGGGCGGTTTGATCTATCGGCATTGGCCCTGCATCACGACGTTCCAAGCGAACCGATCATCGGACGCCTGGTCGAACGTGGCCTCCACGACGAGTTGACGGGCAGCGCTTATGCCATCGTCGACGGTGTCGATGGTCGCACGCACCATCTGCGGTTCAATGACATGGAGATGACCGGCGACGCCAAAGCCGGATCGATTGTCGAACTGCGCTCGTGGGAGGATGCCAAAGGGCATGACCGGCTGTCGCTCGCCACACGATCAGACATACCTCTCGAGGCACAGATCAAAGCACCCGGCGCGACTTGGCTTGATCGCCAGCTTGTGGCCCGCGATCCCGTGGCAACGGGCAATGGTTTCGGGCGCGAGGTGCGCGATGCGTTGGATGCCCGCGCCAGCCATCTTGAAACGCAGGGGCTGGCCCGCCGGCAGGGCCAGCGGGTCATCCTTGCTCAGGATCTCGTCGGAACGCTGAAGAATCAGGAACTGACGGCCGCCACGCAGGCCATCGCCGCGCGCACAGGACTTGAGCACAAACCGTCGGGCGCAGGCGACTATGTCAGCGGCATCTACCGGGAGCGGGTGACGCTTTCGACGGGCCGCTTCGCGATGATCGACGAAGGGCTGGGCTTCCAGCTCGTGCCCTGGCGCCCGGCGCTCGATCAGCACCTCGGCCAGCACATCACCGGCACCATGTCGCCGGGCGGTTCTGTCGACTGGGCCTTGGGCCGCGGACGCGGGATCAGCCTGTGATCCTCATTCACCCCCTTATCAGGAGCAACTTCCAATGAACGCCACCCGCATTCTCTGGGGTCAGGTCATAGCCGTCATCAGCGTCACATTGCTTGGCATCTGGTCTGCCACTCAATGGACGGCCCACGCCCTTGCGTACCAACCTGAGCTCGGCCAGCCTTGGTTCTGGCTGGGACCTTGGCCAATCTACCCGCCCTATGCCTTCTTCTGGTGGTGGTTTGCGTTCGACGCCTACGCGCCAAAGATCTTCCAGACCGGCGCTTTCATCGCGGTCTCGGGTGCCATGGCCGCCATAGTCATTGCGATCGCCATGTCGGTGTGGCGCGCGCGGGAGGAGAAGCAGTCAGAGACCTATGGTTCCGCGCGCTGGGCGACCGACAAGGAAATCCGCAAGGCAGGCCTCCTGAAACAGGACGGCGTGGTGATCGGCTCGCACAAGAACCGGTATCTGCGGCACAACGGCCCCGAGCATATTCTCTGCTTTGCGCCGACCCGTTCCGGCAAAGGCGTTGGTCTCGTCATCCCGTCGCTGCTCGCCTGGCCAGGCAGTTGCATCGTCCACGATATCAAGGGCGAGAACTGGGATCTGACGGCGGGCTTTCGCGCTCGGCATGGCCGCGTCTTGCTGTTCGATCCGACCAATCCCGCATCCAATCCCTACAACCCGCTGCTCGAAGTCCGGAAGGGCGATTGGGAAGTGCGTGACGCCCAAAACATCGCCGACATCTTGATCGACCCAGAAGGGTCACTGGAAAAGCGCACGCATTGGGAGAAGACTAGTCATTCGCTGCTCGTCGGCACGATCCTGCACGTCCTTTATGCCGAGAAGGACAAGTCGCTGGCCGGGGTCGCTGGCTTCCTTTCCGATCCGCGCCGTTCGATAGAAACCACGCTGCACCGGATGAAGACGACCCCGCACCTCGGCAAAGACGGTGTTCACCCCGTCGTGGCTGCCGCAGCACAGGAACTGCTGAACAAGTCTGACAATGAGAGGTCTGGCGTCCTGTCGACCGCCATGTCGTTCCTCGGCCTCTACCGCGACCCTGTGATTGCACAGGTCACCAGAGCCTCGGACTGGCGCATTACCGATCTTGTCGATTCAGCGGCACCTGTGTCGCTCTATCTGGTCATACCTCCTTCCGATATCAGCCGGACCAAGCCGCTCGTCCGCCTGATGCTCAATCAGATCGGTCGCCGTTTGACCGAAGAGCTGAGAGCCAAGGGTCGCCGGCAACGCGTCATGTTCATGCTCGACGAATTCCCGGCTCTGGGGCGGCTAGACTTCTTCGAAAGCGCCCTGGCCTTTGTTGCAGGCTACGGGATCAAGGCATTCCTGATCGCGCAGTCGCTCAACCAGATTGAAAAGGCCTACGGATCGAACAACGCCATTCTCGACAATTGCCATGTCCGCGTCGCGTTCGCGGCCAATGATGACAATACCGCCAGCCGCGTCTCAAATGCCCTTGGCACCGCAACCCAGATGCGGGCGATGAAGAATTATGCTGGGCATCGCCTCTCGCCATGGCTCGGCCATATCATGGTCTCACGTACTGAGACCGCGAGGCCGCTGCTGACCCCCGGCGAAGTTCAGCAATTTTCTGAGCACGAGGAGATTGTTCTGGTGGCCAGCACGCCGCCGATCCGCGCGGAAAAGGCAAAATACTTTCTCGACCCGCGGTTTCGCGAGCGTCTTCTGCCTGCGCCGACCCCCAAACCGCTGCACCCGAAAAAACGGCCAAAGGACGACTGGTCTGTGCTCGCACCCATTGCGGCACCGCAGCCGACTAAACCAGCCAAGGCAGAAGTGAAAAGCTCCGAACAGCCGTCAGCCGCTCAGCCAAAGCCGGATGTGCCGTCAGATGCCGATGGCGCCGAATCCGAAAATGATACGGCGAACTCCGGGATCAGGCGAGAACCCGAACTGGGCGAACATGAGGATGTCGTTCCCGTCCCCAAGCCACCGGTCAACGAGTTCGATCTTGATCGCGATGCGCCCGAGGATGACGCAGCCAGGGCGAAACGGGAAGCTGATCGCACAATGAACCGCAATGCCCGCAATGCATCGCTCGACCCCGATGACGGCATCGACCTGTGAGGAAGAAGCCCCACAGCAAACAAACCTTCCGGCTCGACATCGAACTGGCAAGATTGCTGGAGGAACGCGCGCATGCCCGCGGCGTCTCGCGCACCGAAGTGGTGGAAGCGGCGTTGATGTCGCTGCTAATATCGGATCAGGATGAACGCGCAGAAGCGGTTCTCGCCAAGAGACTCGACCGGATGTCACGGCAGCTCGACCGGCTCGAGTGGCACCTAGATTTGTCGAATGAAGCCTTCGCGTTGTTTGTCCGCTTCTGGCTTGCCAGCAATCCACCAGTGCCCGACACCGCGATGAAGGCAGCGCAGGCGACGGGCAAGAGGCGGTGGCAAGGATTCGTGGAATCGCTTTCCCGGCGGATGCAGGCAGGACCAAAGCTGCGGGATGAAGTGGAGCGGGGAATCGAAGAGCCTAACAGATATTAAGCTCGGATTATGATTGATGGGAGGTACGTTTATGTGCCCTGCATGTATCAGCTAGGGCTCCATACCATCCGCAAGTCGCTGAATTGGGCCAAGGGGAACGTCCAGTGCAACTGAATGCTTCGCCTAACATCCTGACGCTGAAGTCGAAAATCTGCTCTATTATGCCCTATCGGGTTAGCGTCCGCGCTCGTGGTGTAATTTCCGGTGTAGGCGATGGTGTATTCCGGGGTGGGGCATGCCCCACCCCGGAATGCGGCGTCGCTGGTGGCCACCGGGTTCATCGTTATGGTGGAGTTTGCACACTTCAACCGTGACGAAGAGGAGTTCCCGATGACCGAGGACAGATTACTGATCGAAGAGCTTGCTGCGAAGGGCGGCCAACCGGATTTTTTGCGCACCATCGCCGAGAACGTGCTGCAGCTGATCATGGAGGCCGACGTTGATGGCCTGATCGGCGCGGGTCGCCACGAACGCAGCAGCGAGCGCGCGACCTGGCGCAACGGCTATCGCGACCGTTCGCTGGATACCCGGGTAGGCACGCTGAACCTGAAAATCCCC
>JAXMDW010000002.1:0-175000 GCA_046348605.1 Sphingomonadaceae bacterium
TGTTGTGAATAGCAACCAAAATAGTCTAAAGACCGAATATCAAGTGGCTACTCATAGCAATCATGCCCGCGCACGATATAGACAAATTCTAATGGCTTGCGCGATGGCGCAGTCTGATGAGGTGGGCTATTTTACACCGAAGGAGGTGGAAATTCCTCTTTCATCTGTTCTAAAGAAAGAGACTAAAGTTGAGTATTTCAACGATAATCTAAAGGAGTTAGCGAGTCCAAAAAGAGGAAGCGTTTTAACCCAACAAGGCGGCGCGCGAACTCATCGCTATCGCTTTCGCAACCCTGCGATGCAACCTTACGTTATAATGCGCGGAATTACAGACGGTTTTCTCTCTGTAGATGCTATGAACGCTCTTTCTCAGCCGGAGCAGGGGAATCTTTTTTCCACATAGCAGATGCAACCTTTTCGCGATTGCGCTGCGCTCGGTCGCGTTCAAATGTCGCGCCTACGCTTCATCACCGGCGGTTTTTAAATCATCGCGTTCGTTCTCTATCTCGCCGGTCGCGATGGCCGATCATCACGGCGAGGCCAATGGTTCGGCTGGGCGCGTCTCTCCGCCTGGGCCATTATGCCTTCAGCTCTGCTTCACCGAGGAGGGTGCAGACAGCCTGCGCAATCAATGTGTGCCCCCATACCCCATGGTTATCTAGATGTGTGTTGAAATCCACAACGCAATTCGATCCCGGAGAAGCGCAGATTTCTGTAAAACCGGTGGTGGAATCCACTACCGGTTTTCAGGCGCGAGGTGCCCTAATGGATCGTCCGTTATGGAATCCCACACCGGTAATCTGCCGCTATTATGGTCTTTACGGTATCTCTTGAGGACCTTTTGCCCTGCTTCCATGCGCTTCCGCTCGCGCGTTCCGGGAGGTGGCTCGATCTTCAGGAAATCCATTGTCGGTCCGAGATTCCCCGGCCCTGGATAACAGGTTAAACGCCACATCCTCGCTCTGGAACGGGATGAGGCTTTCTGTGAGAAAAATGCTTCCCCAGTGCAGACGATAAAACCCATATTCTGCAACTCGTTGAATGCATTTACCGCGACATGTGGATCTGCAGCCCCTATCCGGTCTGCGGCATCTCTTACGCTAAGATAGAGGCTACCATTGTTCTCGCCGTTATACATCGACATCAACTGAATCAGGAGACAGCGAGCGCTCGGGCTGAGCGCCATGTGAGCAGGGCAGAAAAGCATAGTATGCTCAACCATTACAAAGCGCCTATGAACATTTCTGCCCTTTTGGTTGAGCTTCATTTTACTCCGTCGCTTAGCCACGGCTATTCATTTCCCCGCTCAAAATTTTCGCGGTTTCATCCACCGTTGCAATATGATGCAGAGTGATCAGCAGAGAGTTGATGCGACGGATGGCCATAATCGGCGGCTTACTTCGCGTTGTCGATCAGGCGGCGGATTGACTCGGTTTTGACCAAGCGACGCGAGCCGAGCTTGATTGCCTCCAAACGGCCATCGGCGATCATTGCGTAGACTGATGTGCGACCCAGGCCCAAAGCGCGGGCTGCCTCAGTTATCGAGACAACAAACGGTTCCATATTTCACTCCTGTTGTGCCGCCTGTGTTCAAGCGGTTGCGGGAGTGATTGTGAATCGGCCGAATTTCGCGGTCTATTTCGGCGGGAATTACGCGGAGAATTTCCCGCTTAATGCCTTAGGTCCGCGCTTTCGGCCTTTGCTCAAATCGCGGATACGATCTCGCGAAACATAGTGGTCAGTGAAATGGACACGCGCCAGTGCCAGTAATTCCTCCTGAGTTAAATCGGCAGCGATCGATTCTTTTTTCTTCCACCATTTGAGCAACTCCGCGTTCGAAGCGGGCCTTTGCACTCCTTTTGCTGCCTCGTCAGATTGTGCAGAGTCGATTGCTACGAGCGTTTCTGCGCCTTGCCGTGTCCACGGCAATGACTTCTCAAGGAAATGAACGCCTGTGAGTGTAATCCATCCGTATCCCTTTGGGCTTACGCCTTTGCCGGAAAACACGCCTCGCTCCCAATCCTGAGAAGATGACCCGGAGATAGTGAAATCCTGCCAAAACCATTGCGGAATATCCCATTCGCGTGTTTGGGTTGTCCACTCATTGGGCTTCGCTCCCACACTCCACTGCATGAGAACGGCACGTGCCGACACGAACCCCAGACGGCATTGATCAATCAAGGATGAAGCCGCATTGGCCGGGTTAACACCTCCTGTTTCATAGGCGATGCGCCTTGCTGCCAAAGCGGAGATCCAATCAGGGTTACTTGTAACGGAATGTTGCCTAGCGATAATCGCCCGTCTTTCGAGCGGGAGCATTTCCAATAAACCCTGTAAATCGAAGCTCACTCCAAACGCTTTCCAATGCTCCTTTCGGTCAATACATGTTGAAAAATCGCCTCTTTGCCAGTCCTGCTCCAAGGCACCATTGCCCCCAGCCCACCAAAACTTCGTAGGAAGCACTACGTTTTCTCTGCGATCATCTCCTACAATCAAAAGCCGAGCGTTTGCTCGGATCAATCCATTGTGCGCCCTTGCGCATAGGGTCCTCCTCTCGGCCAATTCGCTTGGCGGATTGATAACGATTGACAAGGCCTCAGCAGCAGGAATCCATTGGTCGATCATGGGCGAGATCTTGCCAGATGGCCGGACGAGCGCAAGTGCGTACGGAAATCAGCGGATGAGTTTATCTCTTCGAACGGGCCTGCTGAAAATCGACTATCTCTGCTCCGCTTTTGATTACTTCCAGATAATCGCTCCACCACTCTGCCATCTTCACGCGCTCATCCCAATAGAGTCCTCGGTGATAGGCCCCGCGCGTGGCATTGCTTTCTCCATGAGCCAAGGCACGTTCAATAGCATCGGGGTTCCAATGTCCGCTTTCATTCAGCAAGGTTGATGCCGTGGCTCGCAGGCCGTGCGCCGTGACCTCATCCTTCCCGAAGCCCATACGCCGGAAAGAGGCGTTCAAGGTGTTTTCACTCATGGGGCGACTTGCGCCATAAGTTGAGGGGAACACATATTTGCCAGCGCCAGTAAGCCCCCGAAGTTCGATCAGCATTTCTTTCACCTGCCGGGACAAGGGCACGGCATGGGCACGGCGCGCTTTCATCTTGGCGGCGGGTAGATTCCAAATGCCTTCTTCTAGGTCAAACTCACTCCACTCGGCGTGACGCAATTCGCCCGGCCGGACAAATACATGCGGCGCGATCTGCAGAGCCGCCTTGGTAATCGGTCCACCGGAATATTCCTCAATTGCGCGCAATAGTTCGCCCAGCTTTGCAGGTTCTAGTATCGCTGCATAGTGACGGGCTTTTGGCGTGATCAGCGCGCCATTCAGTAGTTGCGCCGGATCGGCCTTACAGCGGCCCGTAGCGACGCCATAGCGAAAGACGCGGCTGGCAAAGGAGCGGCATTTCTTGGCGGTCTCGTGTCGTCCCTTGGCTTCCAGCCGCTTGAGCGCACCCAAAAGCATCTGCGGGTCAACATCTGAAACGGGCATTGTGCCGATGGCGGGGGCCAGTTGTTCCAGAAACCATCGGGCCTTGGAAACAGTGGCCTCGGCACGACCTTCGCCCACCATCTTGGAGTCGATATACTCGTTCGCGACGGCTGCGAAGGTATTGGCCGCGCTGATTTTGGCGGCAGCCTTGGCACGCTTCCGATCAACAGCGGGATCGCTGCCAAATTCCAGCTTCTTCTTTTCTGCGTCACGACGCTTGCGCGCGTCGGCCAAGCCAACTGTAGGATATGCCCCCAACGCCAAGCGCTTTTCTTTGCCAGCGACACGAAACTTCCATCGCCACAGCTTCGAGCCATTCGGAAACACTTCAATATACAGGCCGCCGCCCACTCCCTTTTTATAGGGGGTATCAGTTGGCCGGAAAGCCCTGATTTGCGCGTCTGTCACTGCCATTTGGGGGCATGACTTTTTGAGAAATGCGCATGAACGGCACCATATGCCCCCATCCATGCCCCCAAATTGGCCCGATAGCACGTGAACATGGACGAACGCTCCTGAACGATGTCAGGAGGTTTTTGGCAGATTTTCGCGACTTTTGCAACTGTTGGTGGCTGTGCGCGAACAAAAATCTGGTGCCCAGAAGAGGACTCGAACCTCCACGCCCTTGCGAGCGCCAGCACCTGAAGCTGGTGCGTCTACCAATTCCGCCATCTGGGCACGGGGTAGGAGGCGCGCATTAGGCTAGGCCATCCTTACTTGTCAACTGGTTCTGGCGAACAGGCTAGGATTAAGCGACTTTATCAAGATCGGCTCTTGGTAGTTACTCTGAAAGGGTTTTATTGCCTAGCAAGGCAATGGATTGGCTTCGCTGAACTTCGTTTCCCATGAGGAATCGGTTCGTATATGTGGGCGGGATACCCAGAACGACACCGCCGAAATATTGCATGACCAACTGGCCCGAATATAGCGCAGCGCTGAGTGGCAGGCCATGCCTGGAAGGCATAGTCGGCGAGGTTCGCTGGATGTGCGGTTTAACCCTGGGATGGATTGGTATGCGGTGCCCAACGGCAGGCCTCGGATTAATCGATCCTGTGCAGGCGACAGAAGAGTTTGTCGGTCGATCTGGGCGGGAGGTCTAGTGCAGGCGGTCTGCACCTGCCACGGTGGGGAGACGCCTAGGCGAAGTGCTGGAATGCGCCCCGCACCTTGGACTGCCAGCGATGACTGGTCCGGTAGCGTAGTTAGTTGATAATTGCCTCGGATGCCAGTGTGGGCGGGAGGCGGAGCGTAGCGGAGCCGAGTGGCCACACTGGCTTGACTGTTTCTGGGGCCGGTGGACGGTACCCAAGGCTGCTGTGTGGCCGCTTTCGGTTGTAATGTTCGCGCCACCAGCCGGTTACGATCCGCACCTCCTGAAGGCTGTAGAAGATCTCCCCATTCAGTAGTTCATCACGCAGACGGGCGTTGAAGCTCTCGATATAGCCATTCTCCCACGGGCTTCCCGGTTCTATGTAGAGCGTGGTGACACCGAGCCTGCCCAGCCATTCGCGTACCGCGTGAGCAACGAACTCCGGGCCATTATCGGACCTGATGTGCTCGGGTGGCCCATGTTCGATAAACAGGTCGGCCAACACGTCGATGACGTCGTTCGATCGGAACCGCCGGAGCGGCACCATCGCCAGGCATTCCCGGCTGAACTCGTCGATGATGTTGAGCATGCGGAACTTCCGGCCGTTGTGTGTCCGATCTTCGACAAAGTCGTAGGACCACACATGCCCGCGATATAGCGGGCGCAACCGGATGCATGATCCGTCACCCAACCACAGCCGTCGTCGCTTTGGCTGCTTCTTTGGTACCTTGAGTCCCTCCCGCCGCCATATCCGTTCCACGACCGACAGGCTAACTTGCCAACCTGCATCACCCAGCAGCGCATGGATCCGCCGATAGCCATATCGGCCATAATCCTTCGCCAAGGCAATGATGTCCGCCGTCAGACGCTGCTCTTCGGCATCATCCTTCGGAGGGTGGCGCTGGGTCGAGCGATGCTGACCCAGAACGCGGCAGGCCCGCCGTTCCGATATCGGCAATACACGACGGACCTGATCAATCGCCTCGCGGCGACGGGAGGGACTCAAAAAGTCAGCTTCGATGCCTCTTGCAAAATCGCCTTGTCCAATGCGAGGTCTGCGACAACACGCTTGAGCCGCGCGTTTTGCCTGACCGAGGCTCTTGCTCCTCGTCATATGATTTTCTGCAAGCCGAATGCAGATTTCTGCGCGTCCCGGCAGATCATCTGGCCATTCGCTTTCATTGATTTTCTCGATCAAATATTCAAGACCACTTACCGGCAACCCACCTTCGTCAGCGACGTCGCCGATATTGCGAGCGACACTATATTCACGGACAATTCTCTTGGCGACGGGCAGAGTAAGCTTCCCGGCTGAATGCACTTCGAGAAAACTCGGGCCATCCGATGCTAACCACAACCTATGATGTTCGATTACGGCGCAATATGCCATCGCCATGTCAGTCATGCAGCGGCTCCGCCGTAACTCAAAACATCGAGCCAAGCCTCGATCTTTCCCGAAAACTCAGTGGCGATGGTCCAGACATCCTTAAACTCGGCAAAATCCCAACGGCCGTGTTCGCCGAGCGCATTTACACCGGGCACCCAAAGGGTTCGCATGGTCTCTGCCTTGTCCTTGTCGTCCTCATCGCGAGCACCTTTGATCTCCACGACGAGGTTGAGTGCATCCTCTGTGCCATGGCCATCATCAATCCGCAAAATGAAGTCGGGGCGATACCGGCGTACCTCGCCGCCCGCACTATAGGGCACCTCGAACCCGAGATTGTGGTTCTTCACCCAAGCGATGACCCGTGGGTGTCTATCGGCCACGCGGCAGAACTCCGCCTCCCAGTCGCTATCGATCACCGCATAGTTGATGTGACAGCGCGCACTGGTTTCATAACGATCTTTGCTTGTCATGAAGCTGACGTGTCGGCTGCTGCCCTCACGATTATAGGGGTCGAGCATGGCGAGGACGCGGCCACCGCCTTCCTGGCCGCGTGTAATGGCAGCCATGATGCGGTCTGCAACGCGATCAGCAATGTTGTAATAGAGTAGCTGCGCCGCCTGCGTGCCACCGGCCAGCACAAGATGATTGGCCATCCACTGCCGAACGATCGACTTCATCTGGACGATGAGGCCTACATTCGGCCGATCACCGGCATTGGTCATCTTCCGCTTCACGATCCATTCGGCCAGCTTGAGATGGATCGTCGCTGCACGGGTGTCGGCCAGATGCTCGACCGTCAAATCCGCGGTCTCGCCTATGATGCCCGAGTTGATTGTTTCAGTCGCGCCAACGAGTTCCGGCGTCAAGTCCAGCGTAGAGTCATTCGAAAAGGCGGCAGTCAGGCGCTCGCTAGGCAATTCGGTGCGATAGCCTTCGACACGCGGATAGCGAATCTCGGACTGGTCGCGCTCCGGACTGATCGCATGAACGCGCTCCAGGTTCTCCGGCCGCTTGGGCGGAGCAACAACAGGCTGTGCGGTGAAATCGAATGGAATGCCTAGTACATCGGCATATTCGACAGCGAAATGACCATCGCCCTGAAGCTGATAGGATTGGCGCCGCAGAGCGCGGCCGATCACTTGTTCACATAGCAGCTGCGTACCGAAAGCGCGTATACCAAGTACATGAGTGACGGTATTTGCGTCCCAGCCTTCGGTCAGCATCGAGACGGAGACGACACAGCGAATACCCTCGCCAAGCTGCCCCTTACGACCAACAGTGTTCATGACTTCGCGTAGGATCGCCGCATCATCGATCTTGTCGGCGGCGGCCCGATCACCTGTACGCTGAATCAGCTCGTCCTTGAAGCGGGCAATCTCGGAGGTTGCGGCATCGCGAAATTCGGCACTGATGGCTTCACCGCTTTCGAGCTGCTGGCTGTCAATCAACAAAGTGCGCATCCGAGGAAGTGCTGTGCCGTCAGGATCGAAATTGCGGAAGAGCGGGCATTTCCCCCTTATCGACGTGATGTTGCCGTCCGCATCCTCAATCTCATAGCCGGCGATATAGTCATGAACCAGCTTAGACGTGGCCGTGTTATTGCAAACTACGATGAAGACGGGATCGACCCCAATCCGGGCCTCGTGCCACAAGGCATGGGTCTTTTCATAATGGCCATAAAGAGCGTCGATGGCGGTGAGCAGAGGATTCGGCAGCTTTTGCGGATCGAGTTTCTGCCCCGATGCTCGCCCCTTTTTAGGTAATTTCACGGGGTTTTTCTGAAGCTCTTCCCACAGGTTCCGGAACATGGGCGTGTCGCCTCCCGGCACATTATCCATGACCGGGACGCGGGGCAGCTTCACGATGCCGCATTCGATCGCGTCCATCAGGCTGAAGTCGCTCATCACCCAACCGAACAGCGAACCTTCGCGATAACCCGATCCGCGCAGGAAGAAGGGAGTAGCCGACAGGTCATAAACCATCGACACGCCTAGCTCGCGCTTTACCGCCTCAATGCCAGAGATCCACAGGCGGGCAGCTTCATTGTTTTCTTTTGCCTCGGCGAGTTCGTCGCCCTTTAACTCCTCACCAGGCAGCGGCGGGCGCTCGCGATAGCAGTGATGTGCCTCATCATTGAGAACGACGATGTGCTTGAGGCCCATTAGCTCGCCAGCGACGCGCCGGATCATCGCACCATCGCTCTCAGGCTTTGACGTAGTACGCAGCGCAGCCTGCTGAACTTTGTTTAACGGTAATTCATCCTTCTTCTTGAAGGCATGATAGTTCGTGATGACGATCTTGGCGCGTCCTAAATCAAGTAGCATGTCCTCAGGGACAATCTCACGGCTCTTATAATAGCTTTCCGGGTCGTTTGGCTGAAGGACGCGTAAACGATCCTTGATGGTGATACCCGGCGCGACGACCAGAAAACCCTTGGAGAAGCGCTTTGCATTAGGATGACGCACGGCGTTAAGCGTCTGCCAGGCGATCAGCATTGCCATCACAGTCGTCTTGCCGGCCCCTGTAGCGAGCTTGAGTGCCATGCGCATCAGCTCCGGATTCGACGCGGCGTTCGCTGCCTCAAGATGCGTCCAGAAACGGCGCCCCTGTGACGAGGTGCGCGGCGCAACCTCGGTCAGCCAGATGACTGTCTCAACAGCCTCGACCTGACAGAAGAACGGTCGCTGATTGGCAAATTGGTGAGTGCGCCAATGACGCAGCAATCGCGCCGTTGTTGGCGTCACTTGCCACTGGCTCTCTGGCAAATAGCGCCAACTTTCTACTGCAGAGCGAATGCCGTTGATGACTTCGGTCGGATTATATTCTTGCCCCCCCTCGTCTGCCAGAAAGTCAGTCTGGGTGGCCTTGCCCCGCACCTTTTTCGGCTTGGGAATTGGCGAAACAAGCGCACTATTCCTACGTCTGGGAATAATAATGCTGGTTGGCTGCCCACTGGCATCTAATTCCCAGTGACGGCTTGGCTCTTCATATGGCGAATTCAGGATTGGCGATCGGAAAAAGACTTCACTCATTCACTTTACCCCACCGCTATTCTGAATTTTGACAATGTTAATTTGTTGAATGGTTCGGCCTAGGAGGCTTCGTCAAGAGTTTAATCAATCAGCCTCGCCAAACTGAAAGACACATAGCTTATGCGTCTAAAAGGACCAGTATTCTTCTCAGAGGACCTTACATGCTTCTCTTCCCCTCGGTAGAACAGCAGCGGCTGATTTGCCGCACTACGCTGATAGTTACAGCTGAACCATCCAATGTTTCCGACATTCTGCTCGACTTCCTGTGCAAGCAGAGCATTGGTGTTTTTACTGAATCGCGCTGGGGAAAATCCCGGCGTTGCCCTGACCGAGCGATCGGCGGGGCTGTGGGTGGTGGGAGCAGCATAGCGCCGCTCCGGAAAGGAAACCCATCCATGACATCGATAAAAGAAATACGACGGAACCTCGCGCAACCCAGTAAGGCGACGATCGTCGAACGGTTGCTGAAGTCACGCAATGGAGTCAGCATCAGCGACATCGGAGAAGCCACCGGCTGGCAGCCACACAGCTGTCGCGCTTTTCTGACCGGCATGCGCAAGAAAGGGCACATCATTGTTCGTGACCAGCGAAAGGACGGATCAAGCCGTTACAGACTTGGCTCTTCGCAACCACAGGCTACGGTTCAGGAGCAGGTCTCAGCCTCGGATGCGCCCAGCCCGTTGGAGAACAGCTGATGGGTGGACCACGGCGCCTGAAGCTGGAGCAGCTGGACAATCTTGACGTCGAGCACATGAAAAAGGAATGGGCGCGCCTCTATGGTGTGCCCGCTCCGGCATTGTCCGCCGATCTTATCCGTATGGGCCTGGCCTATCGGGTACAGGAAAAGCAGCAGGGCGGTCTCGACCGGGCAGCGCTCGCCTTTCTCAAGCGAAGCCCGGAGAAGCAAAGAGGCAATGCATCCCAACCCCGACGCAAACTTGCACCGGGCGCACGGCTGGTGCGCGACTGGCATGGGACAGGCCACAGTGTGACAGTGCTTGAGGATGGCTTCGAATATGATGGCAGGCAGTGGAAATCGCTGTCTGCAATAGCAGGCGCGATTACCGGCACGAAATGGAATGGTCCACGCTTCTTCGGCCTTACAGGGAGCAAACCATGAAGCCGGTGCGGTGCGCCGTGTATACGCGCAAGTCGACAGAAGATGGCCTTGAACAGGAGTTCAACAGTCTCGATGCACAACGGGAGGCATGCGAAGCCTACGTCGCGAGTCAGCGCCATGAGGGCTGGGTACTTGTTGCCACCCGTTATGATGACGGCGGCTTTTCGGGTGGCAATATCGACCGGCCGGGGCTGAAATCTCTCCTCTCTGATGTCGAGGCTGGCGCTGTGGACGTGATCGTCGTCTACAAGGTCGACCGGCTGACGCGCAGCCTTGCCGACTTTGCCAAGATCGTCGAGCGCCTCGATGCACGGGAAGCGAGCTTCGTGTCGGTGACGCAGGCCTTCAACACCACTACCAGCATGGGACGGTTGACCCTCAATGTCCTGCTGTCCTTTGCCCAATTCGAGCGGGAGGTCACAGGCGAGCGCATTCGGGACAAGATTGCAGCGTCGAAGAAGAAAGGTCTCTGGATGGGTGGGCCGGTGCCACTCGGATATCAGGTGATAGAACGAAAGCTTGTGGTGGTACCGGAGGAGGCCGAACGGGTGCGCCATATCATGCGACGCTATATAGAGTCTTCATCGGCAAATGCCCTTGTCGAGCAACTGGAACGGGACGGTGTTCGTACAAAGATCCAGCACCGGGTGAGTGGGCCACATCGGGGCGGCATTCCATTTCGCCGGGGGAGTCTGTTCTATCTCCTCAAGAACCCGGTCTACCGGGGCATGATCGTGCACAAGGGCACCTGCCATCCTGGAGAGCATGAGGCTATTGTCGATGACGAGCTATGGAGCGCGGTTCAGGGACGGCTCGCCGAGAAGGCTCCGCCGCGCATACGGCCGACCAATGATCCTCAGGATGCGCTGCTCCGGGGACTCATCACTGATCCTCATGGCCGCCAGATCGTCCCGACCTTCAGCTGTAAAGGGACACGTCGTTATCGCTACTACGAGACACGAAAAGATATCGTGGGTGCCGATAAGGTATCAACGACCCGTTTCCCGATGCCGCTTCTCGACACCCACATCATCGACCAGCTTCGCCAGCTGCTCGGGGACGAGCATGCACTGCGGCGTCTGCCTGGGCTGACCGATGCCGCTGGTCTGGAGGCCTTGCGCAAGGGGGCTCTGAACCTTCTGGCCACAAGCGGCAACGTACAGATGGTTCGCACACTTGTGACGGCCATCGATGTGCAGAACGATCATCTGCTGCTGAAACTTGACCCTTCCTCACTCATGCCGGGCAACGAGACATGCCAATGGACGGTCAAACTGCCGTTGCCCGAGCGCAAGCCTCTCAACGAAGCACGACTGCGCATCGATCCTGAAGGTACCGCAGCGGGTCAGGTCGATGCACCTCTTGTCAGGCTGTTGCAAGACGCCTTTCAGGTCCGTGAGTTGGCAACAAACTCACCCGATCTGCCTCTCGCCGAGATTGCGAAACGCGAAGGGCGCTGCCGGAAGCAGATGACGAAGTTGTTGCGGCTGAGCTGGATCAGCCCCCGCATCGTGGAGACCATCCTGGAAGGCCGTCAGCCTGCATCGCTGACCCGCAATAGGCTCCTGAATATTGAGCTGCCTTTTGAATGGAAGGCACAGGAACAGCTTCTGAGGATGAACGGCTAGGCCAGCATCTGTCTTGCATCGCGCCCGCCCCTCGAGAGGCGGGCTTTTTGCTTCCGGAGAATCCGCGCGAAATGAGGGGTATTCATGCTCAAAGCTTTTGGTCTCTGTCCCCGACGGCAGAATCCATATCACCGGAGTGCCGCAGAACTGCGCCACTTGCGCCGCTCAGCACGCCCGAAGGCGAAAATCCCGTTCACACGAAGACTGATTGGTGCTCTCGAGAATTCTCGAACATAATGACAAAATGGCCGCAACTTTTGTCATTCCATTATCCTGCCGGATAACATGTGGACAAAATTGGCTCTTGGAGCCTGTCGGGGGATGATCCCTTTCGGCGCTCACGAAGAAGCGATAAGCCCACTTCTGGCTATGAGCAGAAACAAAATATCGTTCTTTTACAAGAACTTAGCACTGATTGGTGCGGTCGAGAAGACTCGAACTTCCACGGCCTTTCGGCCACAACGACCTCAACGTTGCGCGTCTACCAGTTCCGCCACGACCGCACATCAGGAGAGGAAACCGCCCTCATCGCTGAGGCCCGGCACCCGGTAGGCGCTGGCCCTTAGCAAAGGGGGGAAGGCCATGCAAGCGCCCATTGCAAGGATTCGTGCGCAGCAATTATCGGGAATATTGCTGATCTATTGCGCGTTGACGAACGCGAGCGAAATATTCTCGACGCTCTTGGGGATATCGACCCGGCTTTCGTTGATCGACGCTTCTTCGCCAGGCTTCAGCTCAGCCTTGTCCGCACGCGTTATCCAGCTGAATACAAGCCGTCCCTGCCGGTCGCGCAGCTGCACCTCAACGGGCGGCACAGGTTCGACATTATTGCCGCCATTGTGGATCTGGGCGCTGAAGGCGAAATATTCGGCGCCATTGGGGAGTGTGCGCCATTCCGCGGGCTTGGTCAGGCTGAAGAGCAGCGCTGGTTCCTCGGCGTCGGCAAGCAGGCCGGCGCGCACTGCCCATTGTGGCGGACCGAAATAGACCAATGCGCCGCCCGCGACTGCTGTGATCAAGGCAAAGGCGATCCCTGCATAGGTCCAGAGCCGTGCCGGATTGCGCCGCGGCCGGAAAGGCGCCTCGTCCTCATCCGCATAATCATCTGCCTCGGCGAGATCGGCAGCGCGCTTGCCCGCCATTTCATCGAGCACGCGCGGGTTGGTGGGGCCGACATTCTCAACGTCGACCTCCTGAACATGACCCTGCGGCGGCGACGCGCTCGCGCTATCCGTAACTGCCTCGAAGCCGAAATCTTCCGCCACATTGTCCACCGGGCGAGGGGCTTCCGCCACACTGCTGGTTGTTGCCCGCGGCTCTTCCACTGCGACAGGCGGGGCAGCAACAGGCGCGGCCTCGCGAGTGGGAAGGGTGATTCCCTCCTGATACCAGCTGTGTTTGCAGGAGGCGCAGCGCACCTGCCGCCCGCTCACGCCGATCGCCTCGTCTGGCACAAGATAGCGTGTCGCGCATTCGGGGCAGATCAGGATCATGCCTCTTATTAAGCGCGCATCGGATGCGGGCGCAAGCCATGTTAAGAGGTTGTTAACCATTGCGTGTCGGGAAGCATGGGCTTTACCTGCGCAAGGCCATGTGCGATGGCATTTCGAGAGGGTTTGGCAGGGTCGAAACGTCGCCGTGATGGATAGAGTCATCCAGTTCGAGAATATCGGCCTGCGCTATGGCGCGGATGCCGAGGTGCTCAGCGACATCAACTTCACCCTCTCGGTCGGCGGCTTCTATTTTCTCACCGGCGCGTCCGGCGCGGGCAAGACATCGCTGTTGAAACTGCTCTATCTGGCGCAGCGGCCTACGCGCGGGGTACTGAAACTCTTCGGCGAGGATGTGGTGATGATGCACCGCAGCCGCCTGCCTGGCTTCCGCCGCCGCATCGGCGTGGTGTTTCAGGATTTTCGGCTGGTGCCGCACCTTTCGGCGTTCGATAATGTCGCGCTGCCGCTGCGGCTGGCGGGCATGGAGGAGAAGGAAATAACAGGCCCGGTCGATGAGATGCTGACCTGGGTTGGGCTGGGCGACCGGCAGGATGCGCTGCCCGCCTCGCTTTCGGGCGGAGAGCAGCAGCGGGTGGCGATTGCGCGCGCGGTGATAGGGCGACCCGATATTTTGGTGGCGGACGAACCGACCGGCAACGTCGATGCGGAAATGGCGAAGCGGCTGATGGGGCTTTTTGAGGCCTTGAACCGACTCGGCACCACTATCGTTATCGCTACGCACGATCTGCCTCTCATCGCCCAGATCGGCCATGCGCAGATGATGCGGCTGGACAAGGGGCGCCTCATCGATCCGACCGGATCATTGCGCTTCCCACCCGCATCAGGAGGAGCGCGCGACGAGCGCCACGGTCTCTCAATGGGCAAGCCGCAATGAGCACATGGCCTTTAACCAGCGCCGCACGCAACCGCTGGCTGCCCGAGGGGCGACGCGGGCCGATGCCCTGGATCATCGCGATCATGATGTTTCTTACCGTGCTCTCCGCAGCCTGCGCGCTGGGCCTTAATCATGCGCTGGTGAAGCTGCGCGGCGATCTCGCGGGCGGCTACACGATCCAGATCGTTGAGGCGAATGCCGCCAAGCGTGCGCAATTGGTGCGCCGCGTCTCGGATTATCTCGAGGGCCAACGTGCCGTGCGGTCGCATAAGATCATCCCTGAAGAGCAGATGATGGCCCAGCTTTCGCCATGGCTGGGTGACGATGTGCGCGCGGATGAGCTACCGATCCCGACGCTGATCGACCTCTCGATGAAGCCGGCGGCGGGCAGCGCGAAGGTTCAGCAGATCGAGCAGGCAGTGAAGCAGCTCGCCCCTTCCGCGCGGATCGACGCGCATCAGGGCTATCTGGAGCCGGTCGAGGCGCTGATGCGCGCGCTGATGTGGCTAGCGAGCGGCCTCGTAGCGCTAATGATGCTGGTGACGGGCGCGGTTGTGGTGTTGGCGGCGAACAGCGCGCATGCTGCGCATCGCGGCACCATAGACATCATTCACATGCTCGGCGCGACGGATCTTCAGATCGCCCGGCTGTTCCAGAAGCGGATCGCGCTTGATGTATTGCTGGGCGCTGCGGTGGGGACGATCACCGCCGCGATCTTGCTATGGGCGCTGGACAGCAGCCTCCACGCCAGCCAGTCCGAGCTGGCAGGGCTTATCCGGCTGCCGTGGCGATCGATCGGCATATTGCTGGGCTTGCCGCTGTTCGCACTGCTGGTCGCAGCATTAACGGCACGGTTCACGGTGATGCGTGCGCTGGAGCGCAACCTGTGACCGCGCGCCTTGCTGCCCTCATCCTGTTGGTCTGGGGTCTTGGCTTCGGCTGGTTTGCGCTGCTGCTGCCGCAGCCGCTCGACGGGCGTACGACGGACGCCATCGTGGTGCTGACAGGCGGGGAGGGCAGGCTCGATCGCGGCCTCGCACTGATGCAGGACGGCGCCGCGAAGCGCATGCTGATTTCCGGCGTGGACCGCAGCGTGAAGCCGCATGAGCTCGCCGTGCGCTATGATGTGCCGGACAAGCTCTTCAACTGCTGCATCACATTGGGCCGCGAGGCGATCGACACCCGCTCCAACGGCATCGAGACCGCTCAATGGCTGGAGCGGCGCGGTTATGACACCGTGCGCCTCATCACCAGCGACTGGCATATGCGCCGCGCGGCGTTTGAGCTGCGGCTCGCTCTGCCATCCGACATCGTGCTGGTCTATGATGCGGTGCCGAGCCAGCCGAGCTTTTCCACCCTGTTCCGCGAGTATAACAAATATGTGCTGCGCCGTATCGCCGCGCTGCTCGGGATCTGACCCGGCATGAATAGCCTGCCCGTTCTGGTTCTGCGCTCCCTGCTGTTTGCGCTGTTCTTTTATCCGGTGACGGCGTTATTCGTGAGCACTTGCGCGCTGACTTCATTGCTGTCTGCGCGCCTGATGCGCAGGGTCGTTCGCCTGTGGGGGTTTTCGCATCGCTGGCTGTGCCGGATCGTGCTCGGGCAAAAGATCCGCATCGTCGGGGCATTGCCGCAGGAACCGATGCTCTTCGTCTTCAAGCATGAATCGATGTTCGAGACGATCGACCTCTTGTGCCTGTTCCGCGAACCCGTTGTGATCGCCAAGCAGGAGCTGGTCGATATACCGGGCTGGGGCTGGGTCGCGCGGCGGCATGGCGTGATTGGCCTTCGTCGCGACGACGGCGCCAAGGCGATTCTCCATCTGCGCCGCGAGATCGGCAAGGCAACGGGCTCGGGTAGGCCGATATGCCTGTTCCCCGAAGGGACGCGGGTGCCGCACGGCGAGCGTCCACCGCTGCGCTCCGGCTTTGCGGCGCTCTATCAATTGCTCAAGCTGCCGGTCGTGCCGGTCGCTGTCGATAGCGGGCGCGTCTCCCCGCGAAACAGCTTTTTGAAGCGTCCCGGCACCATCACCTACAAGGTGGGCGAGATCATTCCCCCTGGCCTCCCCAGGCAGGAAGCGGAGGCAATCGCCCAGGAGCGGATCAATGCGCTCAACCCTCCCGTAGCTTGACCTGAATCAAGGAATTAGCAGCCTCATTTGCGCATGTTCCGCCCTTCAAAAAAATGGAGAGGTTTAGATGAGCATGTTGAACGAACTTCCAGTGCTGGGAGCGATTATTGCGGCCGGTCTTTTTATGGCGGTGCTGGTGGCTGTTTCTGTGGAAGACGCGCTGCGCCACTAACTCTTGCGGATCGTTGCTCTTGGCCTGACGCGCAAGGCACGTTAGGCAAGGCGTATGAGCGACACCCCTTATAGTCTGGAAGCAGCGGCGCAGGGCGTCTTCGGCTCGCCCATGCAAAACCTGCAGCGCGCGCTCCTGTTTGTCGGCGTTATATACATACTCGCGACGGCAGGCTTTGTGGCCGCCGGTTGGAGCATCGCCGACGCTTTCTACATGGTGACGCTCACCATTTTCTCGGTCGGCTATGGGGAGGTCCACCCGATCGACACCCCTTGGCTGCGCGTACTCGCCATGGGTACGATCATTCTGGGCTGCACCGGAATGATTGTCACCACCGGTGCCTTGGTGCAAGTATTCGCGCATTATCAGATCGCGCGGCTATTGGGGATGGACCGTATGCATAGTGAAATTGATCGCCTTTCCGGGCATGCGATCATCTGTGGGCTGGGCCGTATCGGCAATCAGCTCGCGAAGGAACTCGCGACGGCAAAAAGCCCGTTCGTGATTCTGGAGCGTGATCCGGCAAAGATCGCTACGGCGAAGGCGATGGGCTATCTCTGCCTCGCAGGTGACGCGACCGATGAGGACGCGCTGCGCGAAGCCGGTATCGAACGTGCGCGAGTGCTGGCGACGGTGTTGCCGGACGACGCGAAGAATGTCTTCATCACCCTCTCCGCCCGCAATCTCAATCCGAAGCTGGAAATTATCGCTCGTGGCGAGCTACCCTCCACCGAAGGCAAGCTCTTTCATGCGGGGGCGGACAAGGTGGTGCTGCCCACCCATATCGGCGCGGAGCGGATCGCGGAAATGATTCTCTATCCCTCGACAGACCGGTTTGCGAGCGGATCTGAGCAGATGGGCGAGATGAAGCGCAGGCTGCGCGAATATGGCCTCGAAATGGAGGTTGTGACAGCTGCGGCTGGCGGCGCTCTCACCGGCTGTACGGTTGGCGATGCCGAGAAGCAGGCCTGCGGCAATTTCTTTATCATACAGATTGACCGGCCCGGTGGACCCAGCATCACGCATCCGGGTGAAACGGTCGAAATAATGGCGGGGGATCAGGTCGTTCTGGTCATGCGCGGCAGCCATGTTTCGGCTGGGGCTATTTTCCTCGCACCCAAAGCGCCGCAGCGGGTGGGCCGGGGCTTCACGCGCTAAACGCAAACCCCGGCAGGGCAAAGAGCATAGAAGGCATCGCTGCGCTTAGCAGCGGCGACCGTCGCTCTTGTCGATGAGGTGGCCGGTAACAGCGCCCACAGCGGCGCCTATCACGGTGCCAGTCGTCTTGCTGCCACGTTCGGTCACTGCACTGCCCAGCAGGCCGCCCGCAATCGCGCCGATAACCGCGCCGCCCTTGCCTTCGTCACGGCAACGATAGTTCCAGTCGCGGTCATAATAGCCGCGATCCCTGCGGTAATTGTCATCATAGTTGCCGCGGCGATAATAGCGGTCGTCATAGCCGCCGCGCGAATAGTCATAGCCGCGATAATAATCGCCGGGGCGATAATCATGATGGCGGGCGAGCGCGGGCGTCGCCGCGAACCCGGTAAGCGAAACCACACTCAGGCTGAGGGCGGTGATGAACTTTTTCCCGACAGTCATTGTCATTGTTGTGCTCCTTGCCAGTCCCGACCCGGAGCGCTGACTTGGCTAAAACCGAATCACCGTTCCATCGTCTATGCCCTGTATGGCCCCGCGCGCTTGATCCTATACTGAATGGCCCTGTCAGCAAAGGTTCAGCATTGTAGGCGCGTTTATGGGATGAAATCCGCGTCTGTATACCCTATGGCAGGCCACGCATGCGCTGGACGATCACCCTCATCTTCGCCTGCCTGGTCGTTGCTGGACTGGGCGTCTCCCTCAACACCAAGCCGGGCCGCCCGGCGGACGGGCCAGTAGCGATCGAGGCGATGCCGCTCGTGCTCAATGCGTCCGATCCCGCGCAGGTAAAGCTCGGCCCGCTGCATTATCTCGGCGGCTGGGAGTTGAAGAGCAGACGCACGCTGTTCGGCGGCCTGTCGTCAATGGCGATCCGCCCGGGTGGAGAAATATGGGCGCTGAGCGACGGCGGCGTTATGTTCGAGTTTCCCGAACCAGCGGGCCATGACAAGTTTATCGGCCTCGCGCGGGTGCTGCGCACTGCAAAGCCCGAAAAAAGCTGGATGCCGCGCCCGGAAGACAGCGAAGCGACCGCCGTTGACCCGGATTTTCGCCATGTCTGGGTCGGTTATGAGCTGATGCAGCTCATCTGCCGCTACACTGCCGACCTCAACGAAAAAGGCACCTGCCGCGCGCCGAAGGCAATGGCGGACTGGCCGGAGACGGAGAGCATCGAATCATTGGCGCGCCTTCCCGATGGCCGCTTTGTCTCGATTGCCGAGGGCGCGCCGGGGAAAGATGGCGGGCGGGATATGCTGGTCTTCGCTGGCGATCCGGTCGAGGCGACGACACCCGCCCCGACCCGCATGAGCTATATGCCGCCGACGGGCTATGACCCGACCGACGCCGTTTATATAGGCAACGGCAAGCTGCTGGTGCTCAATCGCCGCGCGACACTGTATGATGGCTTTACTGCTGTGCTGAAGCTGATCGACATCAGCCATATAAAGCCGGGCGCAATCATCAACGGACCTGAGATTGCCCGCTTCGCGCCGCCGATCCTTGCGGATAATTTAGAGGGGCTGGCGCTGGAGCGGATCGGCAACCAGCGCATCCTGTGGATAGTGTCGGACGACAACCATCTGTTCCTACAACGCACGCTGCTGCTGAAATTCGCGTTGGATGATTCTTTATAGGATTCCGCACCGGCCCACTCCCCCACCCAACCTCCCATATCATACCATATCGGGAGGTTGGGTGGGGCGTGGCCGAGGCGCGTGACTCGTCCACGGGGCTGGCACCGTATAATCCGAAACGCGGCGTAGCCACCTGTTTCGGATCAAACAAAAAAGCGGCCCGAAAGCCGCTTCCTCGTGATCTAATCCGATTCGCGCGAATCAGGCGGCGACAGCAGCCTTCTTCTTCACGATGTCGCGCTTCAGGCGGCGCGCCTTCAGCGAGAGCTTGTCGTCAGAGGTCTTCAGCAGCCAGTTGTCGAGGCCGCCATTATGCTCGACAGAGCGCAGGCCATGCGTCGAAACCTTGAGCTTAACGCTGGTTTCCAGCGCTTCAGACATCAGGGTGACGTTCTGAAGGTTGGGCAGGAATACCCGCTTGGTCTTGTTGTTGGCGTGGGATACATTGTGTCCCACCTGGCGGCCCTTGCCGGTCAGCTCGCAAATACGCGACATAATCAAAATCCTGTTGCTCGGAAACTCCGGGAAGCGGGGCCGATAGCGGGAATGGCGCTATCCGTCAACCCGCTCCCGCTTGCAGATCGGGCTTTTTCCGCCGATAGGGCGCATATGGCCCAGCCCTTCCCCTTGCCAGCCCCAATGCGCCGCGCGCTGGAGCTTGCCCGCGCGGCAGCAGATGCGGACGAGGTGCCGATTGGCGCGGTCGTGGTGCGCGAGGGCGCGATCATCGGCGAGGGCGAAAACCGCAACCGGCGCGACAACGACCCCAGCGCCCACGCCGAAATGGTCGCGATTCGGGATGCAGCGGCGCGGCTGGGCGACTATCGCCTCACCGGCTGCGATCTATACGTAACGCTGGAGCCCTGCGCAATGTGCGCGGGTGCGATCTCCCACGCTCGCATCGAGCGTCTCTATTACGGCGCGGCGGACGAAAAAGGCGGCGGCGTAGAACATGGCGCGCGCGTCTTCGCCCATCCGCAATGCCACCACCGACCAGAGGCCTATGGTGGGCTGGGCGAAGGTGAGGCTGCGGGGCTTCTCAGGAGCTTTTTTGGGGGGAAGAGAGAATAGGCCGAGGTTCACTCACGACTTGTCAAATTGACCCCGGCGAAGAAAAGCCAACACTTGTTGTGTGACGATGCGGTTGTTCATCATGAAAGGATGCGATGCGGGCAGCGTGATATGATCCAGCATGCCAAAAATCTTAGTTGCTGCTACGGAGACTTTGCCATCATTTGGCTTGGGCATAATGAGCCGGGGAAAAAGGGGATCGAAGGCCACGTCGCCTGCTATAATGCCAAGATCGAAGTCGACTGATCCCAACTGCGCTTCATCCATCGCTGCCCGGCGTGTCTGCAACATCGTAGCGACACGACCGAGCACAACCCTGCCCAGTCTCAGACGTATAGCGAGGTCGGCCCACTCACTGCCTCCGTTGGGAGGGGCAAGCATCACAACTCTACCTAACGATTTCGGCCTACTTGCATTAATCAAACCGCGCGCGATCAGACCTCCCAGTGAATGCGTGACGAAATGGCGTGGCCCTGACAACGCAGCTTGGAAATCACTGATACCCGGTTGCAGCCGCGTAACGATCTCAGGAAGAGAATGTCGGAAGCTACTATAGCGGGGCGCATATGTCATATAGCCCTCACTCTGAAGGCGGCGAGACAATATGCGCATCGATCGGGCTGTCCGTCCGTGCCCATGTAACAAAACAACACCCGCGCCCTGAACTTCATCGAGCCGGTACATCACGTTCCTTGCCAACAGCTGAAAGATTTGAACCAGGCTCGATCCTATCGCCCAGATTCTCAACACTCTGAGCCCCACCCTCAATCCGATACAGCGTATAGGGCAGCTTATACCCGGTCTTCAGCTCCACCGGCTTCAGCCATACCGGGATCTGCCCTTTCTCCAACTGGTCATACATGCCGCCGGGGCTGCGCGCGCGGTAGATTGTGCCTTCGGGGAAATCCGGGCAGAGCAGGAAATAGGTCGCGTGGTGCCGCCGCGCGGTGTCGAGGAAGGTCGCCGCATCGCCATCATAGGCATGGTGGAGGTCGAGGATTGCCTTGCCGTTGCGGTGATACGGCCCGGCAATCGCGCTGTGATGCGTCATCGCGATGAGGCGCGGCCCCAGATCGACCATCGTCATGATCGTCGCCGGGGGGAGCTGGTTCAAGGCAACCAGCGCGGGCTGGGTGCGGCAGCGTCCGTTCGCGGTGTTGATACGCTTGAAGCGGGCGTCACGCGCCTTGGTGGCGGCCGTAGCGGGAGCGGGCGGCGCAACCAATCCGACCTTTTGCAACTGTGGATAGATGAAATCGCCGTTGAACGAGAGCAGCGCGATGAGCAGCGCCAGCAGCGCGCTCAGCCTTTCGCCGATGGACCCGCGCACCAGCCATTCGAGCGCGCCATAGCCCACCCATGCCACCGCCGGGATCGCGACCAGTTGCGCCGCCGGGCCGGAGCGGATCTGCCAGAAGGTGAGGCCGAGCGCGAACGCGACCATCAGCATCACGCTGCCCCACGCCCACAGCCGCTCCTTGTCGCCGCGCGCGGCGAAGCATCCGACCAGCGCCGCGATCAGTCCGCCGACCGGCAGCGCGACGATCTGAATGGCGGAGGATAGCGACTGAGCCGTGATCGGTTTCGCCTCGCGGATGTGTGAGAGCCACAGGCGGTCCAGCTCCGGGTCGATCTGGTAGACGCTGGTGATGCATTGCGGCCAGAAATGATAGGTAAATGCCGCGACGATAGCGCCGACTAAAGCACCTGCCGCAAGCCGTTTGGGCCAGCCCTGCAAGCGCAGCAGGCTGAGCAACACCATGCCACCCGCGGCGAGGATCAATGTCGCTGTCCAGTTAAGCGAGATCGCGTCGCAGGCGATGCCCTGATTGTCGGTGCTGGCGAAGGCGGCGTAGAGCAGGCCGGTGCCGCTGCCCAAAGCGAGAGCATAAGGCGCCATTCGCCGCGCCGCGCCCTCCTTGAACACCCAGCGCAGCGCGATGAGGCCGCCCGCACCCGCGAGATAGACCATCATCTCCATACCGATCGCCACCGAAAGCGCGCTCGCCATGCCCGCGACCAGCCCTCCGCGCAGCCATTTGCGGTCGACGATCCCGGCGAGCATCGCCACCACCAGCGCGAGCTGCCAGCCATGATGATCGACACGGAGCGGCATATACATGTTGAGGCCCATCGGCGCGCCCAATGGCCCAAACGCTGCGATAATCCACGAAAGGCTGCCGGGGCGCGAGAGCCTGCGCGTGATGAAAGACAGGCCGAACATCAGCGGCAGCAGGGGCAGCAGTGGCGCCACCGCGCAGGCCCAGCGGTCGGCCTGCCCCTCGCTCAGAAACAGCCGGAATGTCAGCATCAACGCGGCAATCGGCAGATCGACGATGCGCGACCAGTGGATATTCGCGCCGTCGGGTGGGTTCATCCGATATTGCCTGAGGTCGAACCAGCCTTGTCCGTTGAGCCAGTCGCGCACCTGAAGGTAGCGCATATTGTCGTCGGTATCGCCCAGCGCGAACCAGTGGATCGCATCCGCGCGCAGGCTCAGATAATAAGCACTGATCCCGACCCAGATCAGGAAGACGAGGAATTTCCAGTTGGCGTCAGCCCATGCCATCGCGGCGGTAGCGCGCCGCGCAAGCGGCCCCTGTCGTATCATGATGGCGCTTCCACTCATGGACAACAGGAATTAGAGGCCTTGCGGTAAAGCGCAATGACTATTGCAGCGCGATCTGGAGGAATGAGGTGCGTCTGGCCGGATTTTGGAACGGGATGGCGGCGGAACGGCGTGCATTGCTGATGCAGATCGTCCACTATGGGATGGTGGGCCTCACTGTCACCAGCGCGCAGGCAGCGGTATACTGGCTGCTCGCTGAGCAGGCGCATATCCACAGCCAGATCGCCAATTTTGCGGGGTATCTGGTGGCGGTGTGCTCCGGCTATATCCTGCACGGCCGCTACACATTTGCGGGAGCAGCGCGCCCCGGGAATAAGGCGGCACATGCGGCTCGCGGTGGCAAGTTCGTCGCCGCCTCGCTCATAAGCTGGGGGCTGAACGCGCTCTGGGTCTGGCTCTGCGTCTCATGGCGTCACTGGCCGACATGGACGCCGATCCCCGCGATGATTTTTGTAACGCCCGCTCTGGTGTTCGTACTCAATAAGAAGTGGGTGTTTAGATAGCTCGCGCCCCTAATGGACAAACCTTGCCACCACATCACGATACGACCGGCTGACCTTCACCTGCGCGCCTGATTGCAACACCAGAAAGCATTCGCCATTGGTGTGCGGCTTCACCTGCCGCACCTGCCCGAGATTGACGATGGTCGACCTGTGCACGCGCTGGAAATTGCGCGGATCGAGGCGCTTTTCGAGATCCTTCATTGTCTCGCGCAGGATCAATGAATTGTCGGCGGTATAGATGCACATATAATCGCCTGCGGCGTCGATCCGCTCGATGCTGTCGACATCGACGCGGAAAATCTGCCCACGATCCTTGATATTGATCAGCTTTTCATAGCGATTGGCGGCAGGAGCGTCGTCCTCGGTCGCTTCAAAGCTGCTCATCGCATCGGGCGCGACCTCGGCCAGCACTTCACGCAGGCGTTCCGCCTCCTGCGCCTGCCTTTTGTCGGCTAGACGCTGACGCACCCGCTCCAGCGCGTCGGCAAGGCGCTGCTCGTCCACGGGCTTGACGATATAATCGACTGCCTGCGCCTCAAACGCCTTCAGCGCATGCTCGGAATAGGCGGTGACGAACACGAACAAAGGCTGTTCGATATCCATCGTCCCCTGCACAACGGAAAAGCCGTCAAAACCGGGCATCTGGATGTCGCAAAACACCAGATCCGGTTTGTGGGTCTTAATCGCGCGGATCGCCTCGCGCCCATTCTGGCAGGTTTCGATGATCTCGACATCCTCATGTGGCTCAAGCCGCAGTCGCAAGCCTTCAATGGCGAGGCTTTCATCGTCGACAAGGATGGTTCGGATGGTCATGGCGTCACTCTTGTTGTTGCTTCATGTGCGGCAGTTCGATCGTCACAATAAACCCGCCGCTGGGGGTAGAACGCGTTTCGAAGCGATGTCGTTCCCCATAGGCCTGAGATAATCTGTCGCGGATATTGGCGAGGCCCACGCCAGTGGAAACGACTTCCTCGCCACTATCGGCTCCAAAGCCGGGGCCGGTATCCGCCACGGTGATGCGCACATTCTCTCCCGCAGGCTGGGCGGTGATGCTGATATCCGCCCCTTCCTCGCGCGGCGTAACCGCATATTTGATCGCGTTTTCCACCAAAGGTTGCAGCAGCAGCGAAGGCAGATGCGCTTTCTCGACCTGCGGATCGATCTCGAAGCGGGGGCGCAGACGGTCTTCGAAGCGCATTTTTTCGATCTCGAGATAGAGCTTCAGGGTTTCGACCTCCTGCGCGAGGGGCACCAGAGCTGTCGGCTCGTTGATGAGCGTATAGCGCAGGAAGGAAGAGAGGCGCGAGAGCATCGCGTTCGCGCGTTCGGTCTGCTTCAATAATACCAGCGTCGAGATGCTGTTCAGCGTATTGAACAGAAAATGTGGATTGAGCTGATAGCGCAGCATCGCGAGTTGGGCGGAGGAGGCCTGTGCTTCCAGATGGAGCAACTGGTCCGCCTGCTCCTCGACTGTAAGGTAGAAGTTGATCGCGTAATAGAGCGCCGACCATGCGAAGAGCAAAGTCACAGTGAGATAATAAGCGCCAAGCAGCAATTGCAGGCTCGCCAGACCGCCGCCCCGGTTCTGCATCGTGAACACCCATGCGTCGATAAACGCGCCAATACCGGCCGCGACCAGCACGACAAGGATCGAGACGGTCCATGTGATGAGCGGACGCTGTTTAAGCAACAGGCGGAAGATCACCGCCATGAGGAGGGTAAGCGAATAGCCCGTTACTGTCGAGATCAGCACCGGGATCAGGAACGAGATCGGCTGCCCATTGGCGAGGCCTGAAATGCCGCGCAGGATGAACGCACCCGCCCAGCCGAGCAACTGAAGGTTCCAGAACGCGCGGTTCTTGTCCTGAAAAAATGGCTTGGGCTGGAATGGGTTCACAGACATCTGGGCATAGTCATAGCCATGAATTGCGGCGTTGCGAACCCGTTTCTGATGCATCTTTGCCACCGAAATCGAGGCAAGACCCAGCCGATGCGCACACAAGCCGATTTTTTTGTTGCATCACAACAGGCTGAGGCCGCATCGTTATTGCGATGCTGCGTCAATATGAACTTGTCGAGAAAGTGAAGCGCTACGATCCGGATGCGGACGAGGCGATGATCAACCGCGCCTATGTCTTCTCCGTCCAGAAGCACGGCAGCCAGAAGCGCGCGAGCGGCGACCCCTATTTCAGCCACCCGATCGAGGTCGCGGGTATCCTCACCGATTTCTACATGGACGACAAGACGATCGTCACCGCGCTGCTGCATGACACGATCGAGGACACGCTCGTCACTTATGAGGAAGTCGAGGAGCTGTTCGGCGAGGAAATCGCCCGACTGGTCGATGGCGTGACCAAGCTCTCCAAAATCGAGGCGCAATCCGAAAATGAGCGCGCGGCGGAGAACCTGCGCAAGTTCCTGCTCGCGATGTCGGACGATATCCGCGTGCTACTTGTGAAGCTCGCCGACCGGCTGCACAATATGCGGACGCTGCATTTTATATCCAACCCGGACAAGCGCCGCCGTATCGCGCGCGAGACGATGGAGATTTACGCGCCGCTCGCCGAGCGCATCGGCATGTATGACTTCATGCGCGAGATGCAGCTCCTCTCTTTCAAGGAGCTGGAGCCGGAAGCCTATGACAGCATCACAGTACGCCTCGATCGGCTGAAGGAAGGCGGCGGCGACAAGGTGGCGCGGATCGCATCCGGCCTGCAATTGCTACTGGGCAGCGCGGGGCTCAAAGTCACGGTGTCGGGGCGCGAGAAGCACCCCTACTCGATCTGGCGCAAGATGCAGGAGCGGCACATCAGCTTTGAGCAGCTGACTGACGTCATGGCGTTCCGCGTCATCACCGCGAGCACGGATGATTGCTACCGCGCATTGGGCATCATTCATGGGCGCTACAAGATGGTGCCGGGCAGGTTCAAGGACTATATCTCGACGCCGAAGCGCAACGGCTATCGCTCGCTGCACACCACCGTGATCCACGCTGAAAATGCGCGTATCGAGATCCAGATTCGCAGCGCGGAGATGCACCGGGAAAGCGAATTCGGTCTGGCCGCGCACTGGGCTTACAAGACCGGCGACATCATCCGGCCCGATGGGCAGGCGGGCTGGCTGCGCGACCTCATTGAGATCCTCGACCAGAGCCATGACGCGGAGGAGCTGCTCGAAAACACGCGCCTCGCCATGTATCAGGACCGCATCTTCGCCTTCACACCGAAGGGAGAGCTGCATCAGCTCCCCAAGGGCGCGACGCCGGTGGACTTTGCCTATGCGATCCACACCGATCTTGGCGACCAGACCGTCGGCGCCAAGGTCAATGGCCGCGTGGTGCCGCTGCGCACCGTGCTCGAAAATGGCGATCAGGTCGAAATATTGAAGAGCAACGGGCAGGAGCCGCAACCCGGCTGGCTCACCTTCGCGATCACGGCGAAGGCGCGCGCCGCGATCCGCCGCTACATCCGCCACAAGCAGCGCGATGAAACTATTGCGCTGGGTGAGAAGCTCTATGAGGACATCACCGATCGCTTACCCGTTGAGATCGGTGACAAGGCAGTGAAGGCGGCGCTCAAACGCCTTAAGCTGGAGGACAAGGCCGCGCTGATGATCGCGATTGCCACACATAGGGTGACGGACGGCGAGGTGATGGAGGCGCTGATCCCCGGTTCTACCGGCAGCACCGGCGTTGATCCCCACGGGCAGCACAAGCCGGTGTCGATTCGCGGCCTCACGCCGGGCATCGCGTATAAGCTCGGCGAATGTTGCCACCCGGTGCCGGGCGACCGCATTGTCGGCGTGCGCCAGACTGGCGAACCGATCGAGGTCCACACCATCGATTGCTTGGCGTTAGAGAGCGGGCAGGATGCGGACTGGGTGGACCTTGCGTGGGACAGCAAATCCAAGGGCGGCACCGCGCGCTTGCAGGTGATCGTCAAGAACCAGCCGGGCGCATTGGCCGCCGTGACGCATATTTTCGGCGTCAACAAGGCGAACATCCTCAACTTGCAACTGGTGAACCGCGAAGGGCCGTTCCACACCGATATCATCGACATCGAAGTAGCCGACGCGCAGCACCTGATGCGGATTATCTCGGCGCTCCGCGCGCTCGATTGCGTCGCGCAGGCGGATAGGGTTTAGGGAAGAAGCTGCCTGTCGGGACACGACAACATTGCGTACGCTCGCTCAGGCAATTATTGGTCGCGCATGGGCTACAGCGAACCGGACGAAGATGATCCAACTCACAATGCATTTGAGCAATGGAAGCGTTGGCACTTCTGGACCGCCATCACCGCATTGTGCTTCATACTGATTTGGTGGTTGTCCGATTATATTTGAGCTTAATGTCCGCTCCCCCCAACAAAGCAGACCTAACCCCCTCAAAAACTGTCCTTCGCCGCCCTCAACCGCGCCAGTTCCTCCACGCTCCCCGCCCGCATAAACGGATTGGTCGCGCGTTCCTGCGCTATCGTAGTTGGTACGGTCGGTTCGCCGCGCTCGCGCATTGCGGTCACTTGCGCCATGCGCGCCTGAATGTCCGCATTATCCGGGTCCATCGCCAGCGCGAACTTGCCGTTGGAGAGCGTATATTCGTGCGCGCAATAGGCTTTTGTCGCGCCATCCAGCGCCGCAAGCCGCTGCATATTGTCGTACATCTGCGCCGCCGTCCCCTCGAACAGCCGCCCGCAGCCCATTGCAAACAGCGTATCGCCGACGAAGATCACCCCCGCGCTCGGCAGATAGTAGGCGATATGCCCGGCGGTGTGCGCCGGCACGTCCCACACTTCGGCGCGCAAGCCCCCGATCGTCGCGATGTCATGGCCTTTCACCGCCACATCGAGCGTGTCGATCTTCGCCGCCTCCGCCGCCGGGCCGGTCACGGTGCATCCCGTCGCCGCCTTGATCTCCGCATTGCCGCCGACATGATCCGGGTGCCAGTGCGTGTTCCAGATCTGGCTGATGGTCCAGCCGCGCGCGGACGCCGCCTCCAGCACCGGGCTTGCCACGGCAGGGTCGATCACCACAGTCTCGCCGGTCACTTCCTCGTGCATCAGCCAGACATAATTGTCGTTAAGCACCGGCACGCCGACGATTTCGATCGTCATCACCATTCTCCTGTATTCGGCATTGATGCCCACGGCTCCTGCGGCGGGAGCTTGCCATCTTGCAACAGCTCAATCGAGATACCGTCTGGCGTGCGCACGAACGCCATATGCCCATCGCGCGGCGGGCGATTGATGGTCACGCCGCCATCCATCAGGCGCTGACAGGTGTCGTAGATATTCTCGACCCGGTAAGCGAGATGGCCGAAATTGCGCCCGCCGGAATAGGCTTCCGCCGCGCTGCCATCTTCCGGCGGCCAGTTGTATGTCAGCTCGACCTGAGCATCCTCATCGTCCGGCGCGGCGAGATAAATCAGCGTGAAGCGGCCCTGCTTGCTCTCTATGCGGTTTACTTCACGCAGGCCAATCAACCCGAAAAAGCGGACGGTCGCGTCAGGGTCCGTCACGCGGATCATAGTGTGGAGATATTTGGGCATGGTCAGAGCTTGATATAGACGGTCTTGAGCTCGGTGAAGATTTCGACGCCTTCGCGGCCCTTTTCTCGCCCGATGCCCGATTGCTTGTAGCCGCCAAATGGCAATGCGACGTCAAGCATGCTATGGCAATTGCCCCACACCGTGCCGGATTTGATGCGCCCGGCGAGCTTGTGCATCAGGCTCAAGTCCTTTGTCCAGACACTGGCGCCGAGGCCGAAGCTGGTGTCGTTGGCGGCCTTCACCACCTCGTCCAGTTCATCGAAGCGCTGCGCAACCACCACCGGGCCGAATATCTCCTCGCGCACCACTGACATTTCCGGGTTCACGTCCACCAGCACGGTCGGGTTGACATAATAGCCGCCGTTCGATGTCGGGGTGTCACCACCGACGGCGACCGTAGCGCCTGCCTTCTGCCCCGCCTCGACATAGCCCATCACCCGGTCCATCTGCTCGCGCGAGACGAGCGGCCCCATGAGCGCGCCTTCCTCCAGCGACGGGCGCGGTCGCCACTGCGTTGACGCCTCCTCCGACAATCCCTCAATCAGCTGATCGAATACCGAGCGGTGCGCATAGAGCCGTGAACCCGCGACACAAACCTGCCCGGAATTCCTGAAAATTGCGGCGGCGGCGCCACGTGCCATTTCATCGAGATTGACATCCGGCAGCACGATGACCGGAGACTTGCCGCCCAGCTCCAGCGTCACGCGCTTCATACTGTCGGTCGCGGCGCGGTTGATGATCTTGCCGACCTCGGTTGACCCTGTGAAGGCGACCTTGTCCACGCCGGGATGCGAGACGAGCCGCGCGCCTGCCGTCGCGCCGTCACCAGTGATGATATTAACCGCACCCGCCGGAAAACCTGCCTCGGCGATGAGATCCCCCAGACGCAGCGCCGTCAAGGATGTCTGCTCGGCGGGCTTAAGTACGATGGTGCAGCCAGCGGCCAGTGCTGGCGCGACCTTCTGCACCGCCATCGCCAGCGGGAAATTCCACGGTACGATGAGCACGGCGACGCCCACCGGTTCGCGCCGTACATAGGCATGGACGGCGCCGCGCGGCATCGCCGCCGGTTCGATCATTTCGCCCGCCAGTTTACTGGCCCAGCCTGCGGCATAGCGGATCGTCGCTATCGAGCCCGGCACATCGCCCTTCGCCGCCATGTCGCGCGGCTTGCCATTGTCGATGGCTTCCAGCTCGGCGAATTCGTCGGCATGGGCCTCCAGCAAATCCGCGAGCCGATGCAATATGCGCTCACGGCGCATCGGGGGCAGGTCAGACCAGCGGCCATCGTCGAAGGCTGTACGCGCTGCCTCTACCGCTCGGTCGACCTCGGCATCAGTCGCATCCGCGATCTGGGAGATGATCCTGCCTGTAGATGGGTCTTCCACCGGGATGGTGGCGCCGCTCGCTACAACCCATTGGTTGTTGATGAAGAGAGCGGGCGTGCGGTCCAGCGCCTTTTGAGCCGCCTCAGAGTATGCGGGTTGCTGAAAATGCGTGGCTGGTGTGTCCATAGCCTGCTCCCTATGCTGCCCATGACATGATGAACAGGTAAATAGGGATTCAGCGCGCCCGGTTAAAGGCGCGCATATAGTTTTTCAGCTATTTCAGCGTCCCTGGTTGCGCCAGCGGGTGATGGTGCGCAGCAGGATGTCTTCCTCGCCGCCGCTTTGCTTCCACAGTTCGGAGAAGCTCGGATCGGCAGAGGCCGGACGGCGGCGCTCTTCGAGATCGTCGAGCGACACGCGGATCGGAATCGCGACACCTTCGCCGCAGATGATGCACTCGCGGTTGCGGAGCGCCGGAATAGAATCAAGGAACCCACGCGCGCCTTCCGGCATTGCTGCCTTCACGAACGCCTGGTCGCGGTCGTTGTTGAGGCGCATCGAGATAATCGTGCCGCACTGGGAGAGCACGCCTTCGGCAAGGTCGGACGGGCGCTGCGTGATAAGACCCAGCGAAACGCCATATTTACGGCCTTCCTTAGCGATGCGCTCCAATATCTTACGCACCGACTGGCCCGCGCCGGTCGTGGTATTGGGAATATAGCGGTGCGCTTCCTCGCACACGAGCAGGATAGGGCGCTTGGGCTCGTTGCGCGCCCAGATCGCGTAGTCGAAAATGAGGCGCGAGAGAACCGACACGACAACCGAGGTTATTTCGGACGGCATGGCCGATGTGTCGACGATCGATATCGGTCGGCCATCTGAAGGCAGACGAAACAGCTTGGCGATGAACTCCTGCATCGTGTCGCCGACAAGCATGCCGGAGAACATGAAGCTGTAGCGCGGATCGGCCTTGATCTCGTCGATCCGGCTCTTCAAGCGCATATAGGGCAGAGATGTCGTACCCTTGTCGAGCTTGCCCATTTCGTTGGAGAGGATCGTGGTGAGGTCCGAGAGCAGATAGGGGATCGGCGAATCGACGGTAAGCCGCGACATGCCTTCCGCCGCGCGGTTCTTGGCGCGCGCCGCGAGCAGGCACTTGGCGAGAATCTCGCTGTCGATGTTGCGCTCTGAGCCGGTTGTGGTGACGAAAACCTCGCAATGCTCCTCGAAATTCATCAGCCAATAGGGCAGAGCGAGGTTGCTGGCGTCGTAAAGTGCGCCATTGTCGGTGAACGCGGCGGAATATTCGCCATGTGGGTCGATCATCACGATGTGGCCCTTGGGCGACAGATCGCAGATCTTGTGCAGAATGAGTGCGGCGGAGGTCGATTTACCGGTACCGGTCGAACCCAGCAATGCGAAGTGTTTGCCGAGCATCGCATCGACATAGAGCGCGGCGCGCGTATGCGATGTGGGATAGATGGTGCCGATCTGCACATGCGGTGTATCACTCGCGGCATAGATCTGGTCCATATCCGCGCTGGAAACCGGGAAAATCTCGGTGCCCGGCGTGGGATAACGCGTGACGCCGCGGCGGAAATTGATAATGCGCCCGGTGCCGAACTCTTCATTGCCTTCACCAAGAAAATCGACATCGGCGACAACGCGCGTAGGATCGCGGCGATCAAGCACCATCGAACGGATATTGGCGATGATCCACATCTGCCCCAAGCGCATCTTGACCTGGCTGCCGACCTGACCGGTCATCGCGATGCAGGGGTCAGAATGCCGCGCCAATGCCTCGATACTCTTGAGGTCGATCAGGATTTGTGAGCTGCTGCCGGCAATCTGAAAGACGAAACCGATCTCACCAACCGGCACGATATTCGGCTGCCCTGCCTCCTCAAGCTTCGCAGATTGCAATTGCGCCGCTAACGAAAAAGTGCCCGTCATATCATTCATAAATATACCTTGCTGCCCCACAGTCGCGCAAAACGCGGCAGCACTGAAGTAATAGAACAAGGTAAAGAAGAGTTTTAGACGACGGAAAATATTTACCGGCAAGACTTCTTATAAACGGCGACCAATCCAGCCTGCCAATATTCCCATCAACACCGCAACCGTCATGGCCGCGAGGCCATAGAGCAGCGACCAGTCCTCTGCCGCATTGGCGACGAACCGCTCCAGCCCGGATTTGCGCACTTCAATATCGCGCACGGCGGCGGCGACCACGCGGCCATCCTGTATCAGGAAGGTTTCCGCCGTATAATCACCCACCACCGCCCGCGCGGACAGGGGCAGATGCGCACGATAGAGCACGCCATCCGTGATTTCGACTGTCCCCGGTGCCTGAATGAACAAGCCCTTGCGCTTTTGCAGATCGACCAGACCATTTTCGAACCGGCTGATCTCGGTCGTATCCGTAAATGCTGTTGGAGACAGCTGGATATTGTTGATCCCCAGCTCATAAATGGCGGCGGTGCGCTCGTCCGCGATCTCCTTGATCGGGCGAGAACTGGCGATCGCGTAAAAGCTGGGCGCGGATTGGAATTGCAGGCTGTCCGCATTCACCCAGATGCCCGCGATCTTCTGCTTCTCACGCATGCGGATCTGCTGCTCCGGGCCTTTCAGCACGACGACGACATCGGTTTTCTTGTCCGGCGTGCGACCGCCGGGATAGAGGATCGCGCCGAATAGCAGCAGCTCTGCGCCTTTGAAGCTGTACTGAATGTCGATCTGGCGCTGCGATACATCGGGGACCAGCACGGGCGCGCTCGCCCCGGTCAGCGCAAAGGCCAATATTGGTAGCATCAACAGGGGCAAGAGGCGCTGGCGCTTGTCCATCATCCCGCCTCGATCGTATAGATTTCATCCGGGCGCCAGCCTAGCCCCAGCGCCATGCGGATCGCCACCACCAGCACGATGAAGGCGAGGATGATGCGCAGATATTCAGGCCGCATCTTGCGCGAGATGCGGGTGCCGAGCTGCGCTCCGGTCACGCTGCCGATCAGTAACATGATCGCCAGCACCAGATCGACAGCCTTGGTGGTGAGGCTGTGCACCAATGTTGACGCCATGGTGACGAACAATATCTGGAACAGCGACGTTCCAACCACCACCTGCGTCTGCATGCCGAGCAGATAGATCATCGCCGGCACCATGATGAAGCCACCGCCTACGCCCAGCAGCATCGTCAATATACCAGTCGCCATGCCGAGGATCAGCGGCGCGAGCGGAGAAATATAAAGACCGGATTTGTAGAACCGCCAGCGCATCGGCAACGCGGCGACCAGCGGGTGGTGCCGCCGCTTGCTGGCCTGCGGCGCCATGCCGCGCTTGCGTTGCATTAAGGCCTGTATCGATTCCCACGCCATCAGTCCGCCAATCGAACCGAGCAGGACTACGTAAAGCAGCGCGATCACCGTATCGGTCTGTCCGATCGTCTGGAGCAGGTTGAGTAATCCTGCGCCCATGATTGCGCCCACCACGCCGCCAACGACCAGAACCCAGCCCATGCGCAGATCGACTGTCCCGCGTGACAAATGCGTAAACACGCCCGAGACGCTTGCACCCGTAACCTGCGTGGTTGCGGAGGCGGCCGCTACAGTGGGCGGAATGCCGTAAAAGATCAGCAGCGGCGTCGTCAGAAAACCGCCGCCTACGCCAAACATGCCGGAAAGCAGACCCACCAGTCCGCCCAGCCCGATGATCACCAGCATATTGACTGGCAGATTGGCGATGGGGAGGTAGAGATCCATGCCCTAGCCATTTACCCGAAATCGCGGGTAACGGAACCCGTTTCACCGATCTAATTCAGAAATCGCTGGCGAGGATGACGGTCAGGCCGGAGCCGGGCCGGGCATTGCCGGCAATCTTTTGACGCCATTCCACCACCAGACGGGGCTGGATCGCTCCAAGCGGCAGGCGCGTTTCCACCATCGGCCCTATATCCAGCCTTGAAACGCCGGGCTGCGCACCGCCGGAAATACTCGCACCCGCTTTCGTGCGGGCGGCCTTGTCCAGCGGGATAGAGAGCGAGGCGCGGCCATCGACGAACACATCTCGCCGCGAAAAGCCGACCATGCCCGCCTGCGCATATCCCTCGGCCATGATCGGGCCAACAACATGCGTTGGGTTAAGCCCGCCAGCGGCAACCAGCGCGAAAGCATTGCGCCCGCTATTATCAAGCGCGATCCGCCGTTCAGCCCCGATGGTGAGCGGCAGGCGGCCAGATAGCGGCTTCAGCGCCATACCAATGGCCGCTTCGCCCTGATGGGGAGCCTTCAAAGCGGCAGTCAACCGGCCATAGAGCAAGACAGGCAGTTTGTTCTTGCCCAGACCCGTCAGGCGTCTGTCGAGACGAACGCCCGCTTGCGATCCGCCAAGCTGGCCTGAGCTTGTCAGGGTGATACCATTCCCTTTTTCACGCCAGAAAACCCACGCGCTGCCGTTCCAGCGCCGGGAATGTGCCATAGCCATGGGAAGTGGCGCCGGGGCCGAAGGGGAATTTGTCATATCGGGTGCAGAACTCCGGCCTTCCCGGCTGATTGCAATATTCTCCGGGTACGCCGCCGCCATTGCCTCCGCCAAGCGGACGACCGGCGCCCTGTCGATACTTCGGGTCCATGACCGTGGCGGTACGGAGATCGGCACCCTGTCGATGCGCGGCGCCCATATCTGCTGTCGGCTGGGGCTTTCTATATGGAATATACGCGCGATGGCTTTAGCGGGGCGGTCCTGCGTCTCTGCAAATGCTGTCCCGAAGCGCAGGCGCGCGCCAGCGAAGAGAGCATCGTGCTCCGTCAGCGATGACGCCAATACAATGCGTCCGCTGATCCACAGCGACAGCACCAGCGTCAGAAAACGCAACGGGCGGCCCCTCGCTGGCGGCTTGGCTTCCTCAGCGCGCCGTGTGGCCATGCAGGTCCATTTCCGCCGGGAAGCGATGAGCGGTCTTTTCCCACACCACGCTGCCGGTCCGCAATTGCCGGATATAGTTGGCTAGCGCCCGCCGTGCGGCGATCATCGCCACTATATTACACACGATCACACGCGGAACCGATCGGACGCCCTCGCGCCAGCCATAGGCCTGAGCCGTCCAATAGGCGCGAAAGGCGAGCCGCCACGCCATCAGGAACGCCGTGACAGCTAGCGCAGCATCCACCCATGCGTCGTGCCGGGGTGCGAATGCCAGCCCCAGATATTCCAGTATCAGCGCAATGCCATAACCGATTGTCGCGCAATAGGCGGCGAACAGCACCAGCGCAGAGAGGCTGGTCCGCCGGTCGTGCATCCGCATCCAGCGCTCGCGCCAGGTGCCGCTCCAGCCCAGACGATCCCAACCGGCGAGCGATATGCCGGTCAACCACCGCGCCTTCTGCTTTATCGCGGCTTCCAGCGTGTCGGGGAAATGTTCCTGCGTGCAGATGAGAGCGCCTGTCGCATCGCGCATCGAGACGAAGACAGTGCGGCCCTTGCGTTCGGCGATGCGCAGGCCGATTTCATAGTCCTCTGTGAGCGAGGCGGCATCGAACGGAGCGCCGGCCCGTTCCTCGGCGATCGCCCCGATCATGTCGCGCGCAAAAGCACAGCCCACGCCGGCCGATGGCACCGCCGCGCCCATCGCCTCGCGCATGATCAGATGTTTGCCGTGCGCCTCGGCAAACTCATCGGCATAATGGCCCGCAATCCAGCGCGAATGTGGCGCGATCAGCGGCAGGACCGGCAGTTGCACCATGTCGAAACGATCGATCATGACGTCAAACAGCCGGATCTCGTCGGCATGGACGACATCCTCGGCGTCGTGCAGCACAATGGCCTTGAAGCGGCGGCCCTCCGCCACCTCCGCACGCAGCATTGCCGCCCAGACATGATTGAGGCAATCGGCCTTGGTGGTCCCGCCCTCATGCGGCAGAATCACGAGTTGCACGCGCGTATCCTGTTCTGCCACCTTTGCGACTGCGAGGATCGTGGCAGGGTCGTTGGGATAGGTGCCGACGAAAATCCGGAAATCCGCACCTGCCCAGCGCGCAAGGCATATGCGCAGCATGGCACCGATCACCTCCGCCTCGTGCCAGGCCGGTATAAACACCGCGGTTGTGCCAGGCTTGCGTGAAGGTGGCAGGCTCGCGCCCGTCATACGCTCATGACGTGAATAGACGAAAAGCCGCCGCCAGAGCGCGCGCGCAAGAAAAATCACATCGAATGCAAAGTCATCGATCCCACCAATCAACAGACCGGCAAGGGCAAACAGCAAGAATTCATAATGTAATGCTGACACCAGGCCAGCGACGCTTCCCAATAATTCCAAGCACGCCCCCTGGCATGGAACTCTCAACAAGCGACCCGATGATTCGTTATGGAAAAACATAGGCATAAGGCATTGCAGCAACCAAGCCTGTTAACGTCTTCGATGGGTTTGACCGGGCTCCAAACCACCGATAGGGTTAGGCCATGATTACCAGACTGACATCCCGATCCGCCCTGATGGCCTTCCTCGCCGGGGAGGCTACGAGTGGCCTGCTGCTTATCGCCGCGGCGGCATTGGCACTGATTTTGGTCAACAGCGGCGCGGATGGCGCGCACCTCTATCACCTGATCGTCGACATGCGCGTGGGCGAGCATATGACGGTGCATCACATCATCAACGATGGTTTGATGGCCCTGTTTTTCCTGCTCGTTGGTCTTGAAATAAAACGAGAATTTCTCGACGGGCGCTTGTCTGACTGGGGCCGCCGTATCCTGCCCGCCATCGCAGCGGCGGCAGGAATGGCGCTGCCGGCTTTCGTATATCTCACCTTCGCAGGCTCCGATCCGACGCTAGTGAATGGCTGGGCGATCCCTGCCGCGACAGACATCGCCTTCGCACTCGGCGTGCTGGCGCTCCTCGGTTCTCGTGCGCCGACCGCGCTCAAATTGCTGCTGACAACTATCGCCATAATGGATGATGTTGGCGCCGTTATCATCATCGCCTTCTTCTACACGAGCGCACTCAACTGGCTCGCGCTTGGCTCTGCGGCGGCAATATTTGCCCTGATGTGGGGGTTGAACCGGCGGGGGATCAAATCACTCGCTGTCTATCTGTTGCTGGCAATAGCGCTCTGGGCTGCGGTGCTGCTCTCAGGCGTGCATGCTACCATCGCGGGTGTGCTGGCGGCGCTGACAATCCCGATCCGCACGACGCCCGGCACACCCGACGCAACAGACAGCCCGCTGCACCGGCTGGAGCATGGCCTGCATCCATGGAGCGCCTATTTGATCGTGCCGCTCTTCGGTTTCGCCAATGCAGGCGTCGAGCTTGGCGGTCTGGGCGTGAACGGGCTGCTCGCGCCTCTGCCCTTGGCCGTTGCCGCTGGTCTTGTGCTGGGTAAGCAGGTCGGAATTTTCTCTGCTATATGGCTCAGCGTACGAACCGGCGTCGCACAAATGCCGCGCGGGGCGACATGGGCACAACTTTATGGCATGTCGCTGCTGTGCGGCATTGGCTTCACCATGAGCCTGTTTATCGGTGCATTGGCCTTCCCGACAGCGCCCGAGCTGGTCGAAGAGTCGAAGATCGGCATTTTGGTCGGTTCGCTGATTTCGGCAGTGATGGGTTTCATATTGCTGCGCCTTGCGCCGCTGCACCCCCAACACAGCATGATAGAGGCGGAACAGAGCCGCGAGATCGAAGCCGATGGCGACGTATCGACCTGAGTAGCGCGCGTTCAAAAACTATAGGCAACACCAAGGCCGCCGAGCCACTGGTTGCGGCTGCCAGCATCCTTGACCAGCGGCGAGGCGGCATAACGCCCCAGCAGGCGGCCATATCCGCCGAGCGCAAACACCGCCCAGCCCTTGCGCAGGTCGCCGGACAGTGACTTTGCGCCCACTATACCCACATTGAGCTTGGCAAATCCGGCCTTCTTGCCCGCAGCGCCATAAACACCGAGGCCGCTTTTCTGGCTCTCCGCCAACGTAACATCATAATAATAGCGCCCGAAGCCCTTGCCGACATAATCGGCGGAGAGGGAGACGCCGAAGAATGTCGTCTCGGTGATCGGCGTGCCATATTCCAGCGAGGGTTTGATGAAATAGCTGTCATGCGCGCCCGCAATGTCATGTGCGTAGGTCAGCCGGAACGAGAGCGAGTCATATTTTCCACTAAACAATCCCGTCTTGCCAATCTCGCCCCAGCCGCCAATCTCTACGGAGGGATCGAGCTTGCCCAGCGCCTTCACCTGGCTGTCCTTGACGCTGCGGGTCCGCGTGAGGCGGACGGTCGTTAGCGGGCCGAAGCCGACATCAAGACCGGAAGAGGAGGGCTTGTCCTTGATGAGGTTGAAATAGAGGCTGGTGCCGCGGGAGAAGAAGCTATGGCCTGACACTTTCCCGCGTACAATCGCGCCGGGAGTGACGACTGTGTCGTCAGACCCGTCATAGCTGGGGATCGCCGCCGCGCCGACTGCGATCGTCAGTTGGTTGTCGTCTCTGGCATCGTCCTGCGCCTGCGCATGGCCGACAAAGCTCATTGCGCATAGTGCAGCAGAAACAGCGTATTTTCCCAGTCCGCGTCGCATTGCTTGGCTCCTGACTGGTAGGATAATGAGCGAGTTAGGATAATGGTTCCTTGCGGAATGTCGTTAACCGGTTTGGCAACTCCGCTCCTGTTTCGGATCAGACACTTATAATCGCTCCACCGTTACATGGACGAAATTCGGCAGCTTGTGCAGCGCCTCGCGGATATGCCGCTCATCGCCGCCCGCGCTACGCAGGCTCACGATAGCGGCGTGGGCATGCGGACCAAGCCGCCAGACATGCAGATCGGCCATAGTCGCGCCCGCATCTTCTACGATGACCTTGATCGCGGCGGCATGCTCCGGCTCTGCGGTGTCGAGCAATATACCGGCCGCATCCTGCATTAAGGCCCATGCCCAGCGCGCGATGATGACCGCCCCCGCGATACCGATCACCGGATCGAGCCACAACCAGCCGAGATAGCGCCCCGCGAGCAGCGCCAGAATCGCTGCCACAGATGTCAGCGCATCCGCCAGCACATGTAGATAGGCCGCGCGCAGGTTTGTATCGGCATGGCCGTGATGACTATGACCATGATGGTCGTGGCCGTGGTCATGATGATGCCCGCCCTCCATCAGCATGAACGCGCTGACGAGATTGACCGCCAGCCCGATCACCGCGACCAAAATCGCGCTCGAAAAATCGATTTCGCGTAACGCAAACAGCCGCATGCCGGATTCGATGGCGATGCCCAGCGCCGCGATCCCCAGCAATATCGCCGAGGTGAAGCCCGCGAGATCGCCCACCTTGCCGGTGCCGAAGGTGAAGCGGGCATTGCGTGCATGGCGGCGTGCGAAGGCATAAGCGAGGCCCGCAATCGCCAGCGCCCCGGCATGTGTCGCCATGTGAAAGCCGTCGGCCAGCAGCGCCATCGAACCGGTGAGCCAGCCCGCGAGTATTTCCGCCACCATCGTCAATGTCGTCAGCCCGATCACCCAATGGGTACGCCGCGCGTTGCGATCATGCGTTTCGGGCAGATAGATATGGTCGTAATAATGGCTATGTTCGGGGGGCTGGGCGGTCATGGATGCTGACTATGCCCACCCGCGCGCCCGCGTCAATTGCTTGCATGGGCTTGTCTCCGGCGCGTCCTCTGGCCATAAGGCCGCTATGCAGCGAACGATGAGACGAAAGCGCGCATGACCCTGACATCGGATCAGGGCGGCGCGGGCAGGAAAGCCATCGTAATCGGCGCGGGGCTGGGTGGGCTCGCGCTCGGGATAAGACTGGCATCGGCGGGTATCGCGACTACAATCCTCGAGGCGCGGGAAAAGCCGGGCGGCTGCGCCTCCTGGGATGCGCGCGAAGGCTTCACATTCGATCATGGGCCGAGCGCGATCACCGATCCGGACAGTTTTGCCGAGCTGTGGCGGCTCACCGGGCAGGATATGGCGTCTGACATCACGCTCGATCCCGTAACGCCGCTATGGCGATTGAATTGGCTTGACGGCAGTTCGATGGATCTCTCCGCAGATGACGCCATGATGCGGCAAGAGATCATTCGCATCGATGGCCGCGATGTGGCTGGGTATCAGCGTCTTCTCGATTATGGCGGTGATGCGGTGCAGGTGGGGCTGGGCCAACTGGGCCGCCAGCCGTTCCACGATTTTCGCGCGATGTTGAATGCCGTGCCGCTGCTACTGCAAAACAGCGGATGGCGATCCCTGCATGGGCTGGTTGCCAGCCTTGTTGGCAATGACGCGCTGCGACAGGCGCTCTCGTTTCAATGCCTGCTTTCCGGTGGCAATCCGCTTGAGATTAACGCGTTGCATGGCTGGATGCATCGGCTGGAGCGGGACACCGGGCTGTGGCATCCGCGTGGCGGTTTGAACAAGCTGGTGATGGCGCTGGTGGCGCTGTTCGAGCGGCTTGGCGGCACGATCCGGCTGGGGGATCCGGTCGCGCGCATTGAAATGATGGGTGATCAGGCGACCGGCGTCGTGACTCAGGGCGGATGGCGCGGCGACGCGGACTGTGTCGCCAGCAACGCCGACCTGATGCACTGCTATCGCGACCTACTGGGCCAGCATCCGCGCGGGCCGCGTGCGGCGGAGAAACTGGCGCGCAAGGCATGGACTCCGGCGATGTTCGCAGTCCATTTCGGTATACGTGGCACCTGGCCGGGCATCCCGCACCGCAGCCTGCTGATGGGGCCGCGTTACGAGGACTATCTGACCGACATTTTCCAGCACGGCGTGCTGCCTGCGGACCAGATGATATTCCTCAACCACCCCAGCGTGACCGACCCCAGCCTCGCGCCGGAGGGATGCTCTGTGTTCAGCGCTTATGCGCCGGTGCCGCATATGGGCAAGCTGCCGATCGACTGGGTGCATATGGCGCCCATCTTCGCGGATCGCATCCTCGACGAAATCGAACGCCGCCTGATCCCGGACATACGCGAGCGGATCGTCACGCAGTTTCACGTCGCCCCGCCGGATTTCGCTGGCGACATCCGCGCCTATATGGGCAGCGCCTTCGGCCTCGCCCCGTTGAACAGCCAGAGCCTCGCGCTGCGCCCGCACAACCGAGACGCTGTGATCCGCAACCTCTTCCTCACCGGCGCCAGCACGCATCCGGGCGCTGGCATCCCTCAAGTGCTGGCAGGTGCGAAAGTGACGGCCGGGCTAATGTTGCAAGGAGGCATATGAGAAAGCTGAAGCGCTTAGCGGTATATTGCGGTTCATCCGATGGCGCGGATGGTGCATTCATGGCCTGCGCGCATGATGTGGGCGAGCAACTGGCCCGCTGGGGCATCGCCATCGTCTATGGCGGCGGGCGCGTCGGCATGATGGGCGCTTTGGCGGATGGCGCCTTGAGCGCGGGCGGCGAAGTGATCGGCGTCATCCCGGAGGCACTGGTCCATGCGGAGCTTGCCCATAGCGGCCTCACCGAGCTGCACGTGGTGCCGGATATGCACAGCCGCAAGGCGCTGTTCACCAGCCTGTCCGATGGGTTTTTGACGCTGCCCGGCGGCGTCGGCACGATGGACGAGCTGTGGGAGGCGATAAGCTGGGCGCAATTGGGCTATCATGCAAAGCCCGTCGGCGTGCTCAACTTTGCGGGGTTCTATGAGCCGCTGCTCGCCTTCGCGCGCCACATGGCGGAGAGCGGCTTCATCCGGCCGCAGCATGCCGGGATCATGATCGCGCGGGATACGCTGCCCGCATTGATCGATGCGATGGAACGCTATGAGGCGCACGAGCCGCTGGTGGGTGCGGCCCGGCGCGCCTGATCAACCGCGCAGGGTGCCGCCCAGCTTTTCTGCTGCCTTCACCACAGCCGTACTGACCGCCGACAGCTCTTCCTCAGTGAAGCTCTTTTCACCCGGTTGCAGCGTGATTTCGACCGCGAGGGATTTCATGCCTTCCTCGACACCCGCGCCGGTGAAGAGGTCAAACAGCCGCGCATCGACGATGCTTTTTTTGTCCGCTTGCTTGACCGCGCGCACCAGTGCATCCGCTTCCAGATCCTCCGGCACCAGAAACGCGAAATCGCGCGTCACTGCCTGCAATGCGGGTGGCGCATAAGGCGCGCGCATGAAGCCGCTCTTGCGCTTCGCCGGGATCGCATCGAGGAACAGCTGCGCCGCGACCACCGTGCCGGAAAGGTCAAACGCCTTCGCCAGCGCCGGATGCAGCACGCCATATTCGGCGAGCATCGTCTTCGGGCCAAGGCGCAGCGTGCCGGACTGGCCGGGGTGATAGGCATCGCCCGCCTCGCCGAACATCTGGAGGTTGCCAACCGGCGCGCCCGCCGAGCCTAGCAGCGCCAGCGCCTCGGCCTTTGCGTCATAGGCAGTGAAGCCCTGCGCCTTGCCCGCTTGCCAGCCACGCGGGGTTTTGTCGCCCGCCATTACGAGGCCCAGCGTCAGTCTCTCGATGCTGCTGCCGTCCTCGGCGCGGAAATAGCGTCGCCCGACCTCGAACAGGCGCACGGACGATGCGCCGCGCGCCTGATTGCGCGCCGCCGCCGAGAGCAATCCGGGCAACAGCGACGGGCGCATGACCTTCAGGTCTTCGCTGATCGGATTTGCAAGAGTCCAGTCGCCGCCGCCGACAGACGCGGCCTCTTTCTCGGAGATAAAGCTCCAGTTGATCGCTTCGGAAAGCCCGCGTGCAGCGGCAGCGCGGCGCGCACGGCGCTCGGTCATCTGCTCCGGTGTCGCGGTCGGTTTCGCGACGCCCGGCGCGCGCGGCAGCGGGGTGGATGGCACATTCTCAAGCCCATGAATCCGCACCACTTCCTCGACGATGTCCGCCGCGCCATCGACGTCACGCCGCCATGTCGGTACGGTGATCGTCCAGTCCGCAGCCACGCCAAAGCCCAGCTTTTCGAGGATCGCGCGCTGCTGTGCACCGTCCAGCACCACACCCGCCAGCTTCTCGGTCTGCGCCGGGTCATAGGCAAAGTTGCGCGGCGCAACTGGCGGCGCTCCCGCGCGGGTCGCTTCGCTTGGGCTTCCACCGCACAGATGCGTCACGAGGGTGGTCGCGAACGAGAGGCCATCGTCCAGGAAAGCCGGATCGACGCCGCGCTCGAACCGCTGCCGCGCGTCGCTCGTCAGGCCCAGCTTCTGCCCGGTGCGCGCAATATGAGCCGGGTCGAAATAGGCGCACTCGATGACAACATCCGTGGTCGTCTCGCTGACGCCAGAATCCTCGCCGCCCATGATCCCGCCGATGTCGTGGACATGCGCGTCGTCCGCGATCACGGTCATGCTCTCGTCAAGCGTGTAGGTCTTGCCATTGAGGGCCAGCACCTGCTCGCTTGGCCGAGCTTTGCGCGCGACCAGCCCGCCGGAGAGCTTCCCCTTGTCATAGACGTGCAGCGGGCGGCCAAGGTCGATCATGATGTAATTGGTGATGTCAACGAGGCAGGAGATCGGCTTCTGGCCGATGGCTTTCAGTTGCCGCGCCATCCATTCCGGCGCCGCGCCATTTTTCACGCCACGCACGGATCGCGCGAAGAATGCGGGGCAGCCTTCGGCGTCATCGGTCTGCACATCCGGGCCGGGGCCAACCCCAGCGATCTCCGGCACGGTGAGCGGCTTCAATGTGCCGATACCCTTCGCCGCGAGATCCCGCGCCACGCCGCGCACGCCCATGCAATCCTGCCGGTTGGGCGTGATCGAGAGGTCGATCACCGGATCGTTGAGGCTGGCATAGTCCGCGAAATCGCTACCCACAGGCGCGTCAGTGGGCAGCTCGATAATGCCGTCATGGTCGTCGCCCAGCTCCAGCTCGCGGGTGGAGCACATCATACCATTGGATTCGACGCCACGGATCGCGGCCTTCTTCAAGACCATGCCGTTCGCTGGCACCACCGCGCCCTCGATACCGAACACGCCGACCAGCCCAGCCCGCGCATTGGGCGCACCGCAGACGACTTGCAACGGATTGCCGTCGCCCTGATCGACGGTCAACACCTGCAACTTGTCCGCCTGTGGGTGCGGCGCGGCAGTGAGCACCTTGGCAACCTTGAAGCCGCTGAGCTTCTCCGCTGGATTCTCGACGCCTTCCACCTCAAGGCCGATGTCGTTCAGCGCCTTCAGGATCGTTTCGAGGCTGGCATCCGTATCGAGATGCTCCTTGAGCCATGACAGTGTGAACTTCATGCGCCTACTCCCCCGGACAGCGTGGGCACATCCAATGCGCTGAAACCATAATGCCGCAGCCAGCGCAAATCGCCGTCGAAGAAGGCGCGCAGGTCGTTCATGCCATATTTGAGCATCGCGAGGCGATCGACCCCGGTGCCGAATGCAAAGCCCTGCCACTCGTCAGGGTCGAGTCCGCAATTCTCGATCACGCGCCGGTTGACCATGCCGGAGCCAAGCACCTCCATCCAGCCGCCGCCGGGCGCATCGCCTGAGCCGCCGATCACGCGCTGACCCTTCTCGATGCTATAGCCGACATCGACCTCCACCGAAGGCTCGGTGAACGGGAAATAGCTGGGGCGCAGGCGCAGCGTGATATCGTCGCGCTCGAAGAACGCCTTCAAAAACGTCTCCAGCGTCCATTTGAGGTGGCCGAGGTGAATGCCCTTGTCGATCACCAGCCCCTCGATCTGGTGGAACATCGGCGTGTGCGTCGCGTCCGAGTCAGAGCGATAGACGCGGCCCGGCGCGATGATCCGGATCGGCGGCGGGTTTGACGTCATGGTGCGTATCTGCACTGGCGAGGTATGCGTGCGCAACAGCATCGCGCGACCTTCGGTGTCCGTGTCCGGGAAATAGAAGGTGTCATGCATCGCGCGCGCCGGATGCGTCTCGGGGATATTGAGCGCCGTGAAGTTGCGCCAGTCGTCCTCAATCTCCGGCCCGGTGGCGACCGCGAAGCCCAGATCGGCGAAGATTTCCGCAAGCTCGTCCATCACCTGGGAAACGGGGTGGACGCTCCCCTGCGCCGCCGCATCGACGGGAAGCGTCATGTCGAGCCGCTCGGACGCAAGCCGCGCATTCAGCTCCGCAGCCTCCAGCGCCGCCTTCTTCGCCGCAATCGCCGCCGTCACGCTCTCGCGCAGATCCTGAATCGGTGGGCCTTTCTCCAGCCGTTCCTCGGGAGACATCGCACCCAGCGTCTTCAGCAGCGCCGTCACGACGCCGGATTTGCCCAGCGCGCCGACGCGCAGCTCTTCCACCTGCGCAAGATTATGCGCGCCCTCGATGTCGGCCAGCAAACCGGCCTTCAGTGCAGTTACTTCGCTCATGCGCGCGCGCTACCCCAATTTCGTCCAAAGGAAAAGGCCAGCCGAACCGACCTCGGGCGGATTATGGACTATTGGCGGGCCTTTAAGTGCGGAAGCTGAAAATCGCGCAGCACATAATCAGCGCCAGACTCGGTCAGATGGCCATAATCGAAATGGATCGGCGCACCATCGCGCGGGTTCACATAGGCACAGCGCGTGCCATCGCACTCGGCTTTGTAGGCGGAATAATAGGATGCACCGGTCTCTCGCGCCACCTCCTGAATTAGTGTATCCGTCCGTGCGATTTCATTACGGCGCAAGCGGTCAATATCCGCTGGGTTTCCTGTTTCCATCGACCGGGCCAACGCGATCGGGAAGCGCGTGCTATATTCCACGACCGGGCCGATCACCGTAACCGAAATACCGCGCTGCCTGAGATAGAGAATGGTTTTCCTGAGTTGCGGCAAATGGCTTCGGGTCCATCTGTGCACGAGGATGACATGGTCTAGCCCACCCCGGTCGATCAGCGGGCCATAAGCGAAATCACGAATGGGCTGGCAGCGCTCCAGCCGCGCTGCGTCGATCAAAACCGCGCAGGAAGCGCCGTTGACCTGCATGATATTGCTACCGGGAAAGCGCTTGACGAGCGAATGCCAGTAATGCGCCGCGTGGCTGTCTCCGATCAACGCTACATTCGGCTTGGTCTTGTCAAGGCGGGCACATTCCTCTGGCTTGTAAATCTGCCGAATTGTCGAGATCAGACAAACGCCCTTGCGGCCCTGACCCTTGAATTCGGGCCATTTTGAATAATTGACATATTCCGCCACCCGCGCAGCTTCCGCTGGGATGGCGCGCCATTCATAGGCGCGCGCGGCGACAGCCAGAGATGTTCCGATCATCGCGATAATAGCGACCGCCCCGACCAGCGCCGTCTTTCGCGAGTCCGCAGAACGGAACCGGCGCAAGAAAGGCTGTTCGACGAGATAGTAAGACAGCGCCGCAGCCAGAAATGACGCCGCTATGAGCCCCGCTTCCTCTGCCATGCCCAGATCGAGACCATAAAATATCCGATAATAGGTCATGATCGGCCAGTGCCACAGATAGAGCGAATAAGAGATCATGCCGATCCAGCGCACCGGACGCAGGCTCAGCAGATTGGATACGAAGCCGCTCGCGCCATAGGCAATGACCAACGCCGCGCCCAGTGATGGCAGCACGGCCAACTCCGCAGAAAAATCCGCATCTATAAAGAAGGATATTGTGATTGCGATCAGGCCGGTAATCGCAAGCCCTTGCGCCAGCGGCGCCCGCACAGCCGGGAAAAATCCGGTAGCGACCAGCGCGCCAAGGCCCAGTTGCCATGCCCGCGCTGGCAGGAGATAGAAGTTCGACTCGTTCTCCCAGGTGCCGAGCCAGAGCGCGACTGCAAAGGAGACAATGCATAGCACGAACAAGGCTGGCGCCGGATTTTTGCGCCAGCGGGCGATCGCCAGCAGCAGCAGTGGATAAAGGATGTAAAACTGCTCTTCCACCCCAAGTGACCAGGTATGGAGCAGCGGCGCGGCCTCAGCGGCGGAGTCAAAATATCCGGTCGTCTGCCAAAAGTGCATGTTGGCGATAAAAGCGGCGGCAGCGGCGCTGGATTTGCCAATAGCCGCGATGTCGGGTGGCATCGCGACCACGCATGCCACAGCCAGTACAGTCAGCAGCATCACGAACAGCGCGGGCAATATCCTCACTATGCGCCGCCGGTAAAAACTCATCAGGCTGAATGCACCGGCCTCATTTTCATGCAGGATGATCGAGGTGATGAGAAAACCGGAAATCACGTAGAAAATATCTACGCCCAGATATCCGCCAGCAAGCCGGTCGATACCCGCGTGAAAAATCACGACCGCCATCACGGCGATGGCGCGAAGACCGTCAATCTCGGTGCGATATTTCATCTAAGCCCCTTAGAGCGTTTTAGGCTCATACCCTTGCTCCGCACGGGTTCTGCACTGCAAAAAAGGCGTGGTCAACGCAGGTATAGGGTTAAGATTCGTGCCGAAATGAAAAAAGGGCGCCGGAGTTGCCTCCAGCGCCCTTTCTTGTGTGCTGTTGTGCGGATCAGGCAGCAGGCAGAGCTGCGCGAGCCTGTGCTACGATGCCCTTGAACGCCTCGCCCTCGTGCATCGCGATGTCGGCGAGGACCTTCCGGTCCAGATCGACTCCGGCGAGCTTCAGGCCGTGCATGAACTGGCCGTAGGTCAGGCCTTCCATGCGCACGGCGGCGTTGATGCGCTGAATCCACAGTGCGCGGAAGTTCCGCTTCTTGACCTTGCGGTCGCGATACGCATATTGTCCAGCCTTTTCAACGGCCTGACGAGCGATGCGGATCGTGTTCTTGCGGCGGCCATAATAGCCCTTCGCCGCATCAAGAATGCGGTTATGCTTGGCGCGGGTGGTGGTGCCCCGTTTTACGCGTGCCATATCTCTCTACTCCTTACTTGAGGCCGTAGGGCGCCCAGAGGCGGACGTGTGCAACGTCTGCATCGGACAGCACGGAAGTGCCACGGTTCTGGCGGATATACTTTGCGTTGTGGCTGATGAGGCGGTGACGCTTGCCAGCGACGCCGTGCTTCACTTTGCCTGTCGCGGTGAATTTGAAGCGCTTCTTCACACCGCTCTTGGTCTTGAGCTTGGGCATTTTCGTCTCCTTCTTTGAAGGCCTTGGCCTTTTGACGGTTGCGGACGAACAAGGCAGCCCTTTTAGCCTGCTCGTCCCATCAAGAATCATCCGGCAAGCCGGACGAAGGCGCGCCTATAGGGAGGAAGTACCGGGAAAGCAAGGGGAATGACCGCATAACGGCCTATTGGTCGACGCGTTCCAGGAGGACCATGTCCTTGTTCCAATAATTGCGGCGGTCAAACACGCGATAGCTGAGTTTTTCGGCAAGTTTGAACGAGGGAGTGTTATCAGGATCAATCATGCAGACTGTGCGCTGCGGGCCAAACTGGCTTTGATGCCAATCATGAGCCGCGCGCACCGCCTCCAGCGCATATCCCTTGCCCTGGGCGGCAACCGCAAGATTCCAGGCGGCTTCGGGATACCCATCAAATCCCTCGCCATGACCGCGATGAAAATCGGCGAAACCGACCTCTCCCAGCAAGGCTCCCGAATGTCGGTCGAAGACACCAAATATTCCAAAGCCCAGCAAACTCCAGTGACCGACATAGCGCATCAGGCGATGCCAGCATTCTTCATCGCTAAGATGTCCACCAATATATCGATAAACTTCAGGGTCCTGCCGGTGTAGCCGGAATGCATCATAATCCTCTACCCGATGCTGGCGCAGGGTTAGCCGCTCCGTTTCCACCGTGGCATTGGTGATGTGCATGGTGGTCATATTAGTGGTGCTCATGCCCCGCGTTCAGTGCTTCCAGCACATCATCAAGCCTTGCCGGGTCGCCGATGGCGATGACCTTGCCATCGCTTGCGTCGGTGAGCGGGTCGCCCGCCCAGTCGCACATGCGCCCGCCCGCGCCCTCTACCACCGGCACCAGCGCGGCGATGTCGTGCAGCTTGAGGCCTGCCTCGACCACGATATCGACATGGCCGGAGGCGACGAGGGCATAATTATAGCAATCCCCGCCCCAGATCGTGTCACGGCAATCGCGCGCGAGGAGCGAGAAATGCTCGCCGGTGCAGCCGGGAAAGAGTTGCGGTGCGGTGCTGGCGAGGATGGCCTGGCCCAGCTCGCGGCAGGTGCGGGTTTTGGCAGGCTTGCCGTTATAGGTCGTGCCGAAGCCGGTCGCGCCCGCCCAGCGTTCCTTCGCGATCGGCTGGTCGATGATACCCAGCACCGGCCAACCGGCTTGGGAGAGCGCAATCAGCGAACCGAAGATCGGCCTCCCGGCAATGAAGCTGCGCGTGCCGTCGATCGGGTCCAATATCCACACGCGTTCCGCGTCCTCGCGCACCGCGCCATATTCCTCTCCAATGATGCCGTCATTGGGGCGCTCTTTTTCGAGGATCGTACGGATCGCGGCCTCCGCCGCCTTGTCCGCCTCCGTCACGGGGGACGCGTCGGACTTGAACTCCGTGTCGTAACGCGCACGGAAAAAGGGGCGTATGGCGTTCCCTGCGGCATCGGCAAGGGCATGGGCGAGGGCAAGATCGTCGGAAAGGCTCATATCTCCTCATTGGGCGAGGGGGCGGCGGGGTGCAAGGGGGTAAAGTTTACGGAGGCAGAGCCGTTCTTAGCCGGGAACGGAGAATTGGCCGCACATGCTCGGATGGATCATCTGTATTGCGACTTTCCTGGGTGGCCTCGCCGCGCAGATGGACTTGTCGCGCCATCTGGGCGAGACCATCTCCACCGGCTTGTTCACCGCCAGCTTCTTTGCCTGCCCGTTCCTGTGGAAATTCTATCCGCTCTCGGATTTCATGAACGGCAAGATGCGCGCCGCCGCCTGCATCGCACTGATGCTGGCGCTGCCACTTGTTCTCGTCCCCGCGGGATGATTATCTGATCCGAAACAGGCTGCCTTGCAGCGTTTCGGATAGCGGTACCAGCCCTCTCCCCCGCCCAACCTCCCGACAGGGTAATCTATTGGGAGGTTGGGCGGGGGAGAGGGCTGGTACCGTAAATCCGCGTGAGCGGATCAGACTCTAATCGAACAGCGAGCTGACCGAGCTTTCATCAGAAATACGCTTGATCGCTTCGCCAAGCAGCGGCGCGATGGGGAGATGGCGCACTTTCGCGCTCGCCTGCACCGCATCCGTGCCGAGAATCGAATCGGTAATCACCAGCTCCAGCAACTGCGACGCCTCGACCCGCGCGACCGCGCCGCCAGAGAGCACGCCGTGGCTCACATAGGCGACGACATCCTCCGCGCCCTGAGCTTTCAGCGCGGCAGCCGCATTGCAGAGCGTACCCGCCGAATCGACGATGTCGTCGATCAGCACGCAGAAGCGACCCTTCACGTCGCCGATGATGTTCATCACTTCCGATTCGCCCGCCCGTTCGCGGCGCTTGTCGACGATGGCGAGTGGGGCGTTGTCGAGGCGCTTGGCAAGAGCGCGGGCGCGCACCACGCCGCCGACGTCTGGAGAGACGACCATGATGTTCTTGTCGCCGAAGCGCGCCTGAATATCGGCGGACATGACAGGCGCGGCGAAGAGATTGTCGGTCGGGATATCGAAAAAGCCCTGAATCTGCCCGGCGTGTAGATCGACGCAGAGCACGCGGTCCGCACCCGCGACGGTGATGAGGTTCGCCACCAGTTTCGCGGAAATCGGCGTGCGCGGGCCGGGTTTGCGATCCTGCCGGGCATAGCCGAAATAAGGCACCACCGCCGTGATCCGCTTGGCGGACGCGCGCTTCAGCGCGTCGATGCAGATCAGCAGCTCCATGAGGTTGTCGTTGGTCGGGAAGCTGGTCGACTGGATCAGGAACACATCCTCGCCGCGCACATTCTCGTGCACCTCTACGAACACTTCCTCATCGGCAAAGCGGCGCACAGAAGCCTGGGTGAGCGGCATTTCGAGATAGTCGGCAATCGCCTCGGCAAGGGGTCGGTTGCTGTTGCCGGTCATCAATTTCATGGAAGGCCCCTCGTTACAGTCCCGTGACGCTCAGATATGCCTGCCCTTTAGCGGGCGATCCGTAAAGGGCAAGGCTTTTGCCGAACAGAAAAATACTCTAACGGCGCATGTATGACGCAGTCTCTCACCATCGCGCTCGCCCAGACCACCCAATCGGTCGGCGACCTTGCTGGCAACGCAGCCATGATGCTCGAATGGCGCGCCCGTGCGGCGGCGCAAAGCGTGGACCTGATCCTGTTCCCCGAATTGCAGCTCATCGGCTATCCGCCGGAGGATCTGGTACTGAAACCCGCGCTGGTCGAGCGCGCGGGCGACGAGCTTCTCCGCCTGATGCAGGCGACTGCTGACGGCGGCCCGGCGATGCTGGTCGGCACCGTGATCGCCAATCAGGGCGCGCTGTTCAACTGCGTCGCGCTCTTGGATGGTGGCGATATAAAGGCGGTGCGGCAGAAGCGCGAATTGCCGAACTACGGCACCTTCGACGAAAAGCGTCTGTTCGCGCCCGGCCCCTTGCCGGAGCCGATCGAGTTTCGTGGGCTTAGGCTGGGCGTACCGATCTGCGAGGATGTGTGGTTCCCGTTCGTCTGCGCGCACCTGAAGGATCGCGGCGCGCAAATCCTGCTTTCGCCCAATGGCAGCCCGTATGAGATTGACAAGGACGAGCGCCGCGTGGCGCAGGTCTGCGCGGCGCGGGTGCAGGAAACCGGCCTCCCCATCGCCTATTTGAATCGCGTCGGCGGGCAGGATGAGCTGGCGTTCGACGGCGCCTCGTTCGTGCTGAATGGCGATGGGTCATTGGCGCACCAGATGACGGACTGGCGCGAGGAACTGCGCCTCACCCGCTGGGAAGCGGGCGCGGATGGCTGGGCCTGTGTTCCGGGCGAGATCACCTCACTCGCACCTTATCCTGAAGATGTTTATTCCGCGATGATCGTGGGCCTGCGGGACTATGTGGACCGCAACCGCTTTCCCGGCGTGGTGCTGGGTCTTTCGGGCGGTATCGACAGTGCCTTGTCCGCCGCCGTCGCCGTGGATGCGTTGGGCGCGGACCGGGTGTGGTGCGTGATGATGCCCTCGCGCTTCACCAGTCAGGACAGCCTCGATGACGCGGCGGAATGTGCGCGGCTCCTCGGTGTCCGGCTCGACAGTATTTCCATAGCGCCCGCTATGGAATCCTTCGATGGCATGTTGGCCGATGTTTTCGCCGGGCGCGGCCGCGATCTGACGGAAGAGAATATCCAGTCGCGCATCCGCGGCGTCACCTTGATGGCGCTCTCCAACAAGTTCGGCCACATGCTGCTCACCACCGGCAACAAGAGCGAGATGTCGGTCGGCTATGCCACCATCTATGGCGACATGGCAGGCGGCTATTCGGTGCTGAAGGATGCCTACAAGACGACCGTGTTCGATCTCTCGCGCTGGCGCAATGAACATAAGCCCGCCATCGGCTTGGGGCCAGACGGCCCGGTAATGCCGGAGCGCGTCATCACCAAGCCGCCCACGGCGGAATTGCGTGAAAACCAGAAGGATGAAGACAGCCTGCCGCCTTATGAGGTGCTCGATCCCATCCTGCATGGGCTGGTGGAGAGCGAGTTGTCTGTCGAGCAGGTCGTCGCGCGGGGTTTTGACCGGGATACGGTCGCGCGGATCGAGCGGCTATTATATATCGCCGAATATAAAAGGCGTCAGGCGCCGCCCGGCGTGAAGCTCGGCAGCCGCAATTTCGGGCGCGACCGCCGCTATCCCATCACCAATGCCTTCCGCACATCATGAGCGATCGCAACACCGAAGCGCTCGGCTATCTCGTGTCGATCTTCAGCGTTATCATGCTGGGCTATGCCGCGTGGCAAGGCACCGCGCCCGATACGCCCTTGCGCACTTTCGTTATCGCGGGTGTAAGCCTCTCCATATTGGGCATGGTCCTGCGCTGGCTCGTTTTCTGGCGCCGGCATGGCAAAAAACACAGGAAAGATCATTGACCGTCATCACCCGTTTCGCGCCGTCGCCCACCGGGCATCTCCATGTCGGCAACCTGCGCACCGCGATCCACAACTGGATGTGGGCGCGCCGTCATAATGGCCGTTTCCTGCTGCGGCTGGACGATACCGATGCCGAGCGCTCGAAAGAAGAATATGCGGAGGGCATCCGTGCGGACCTTATGTGGCTGGGCCTGATGCCCGACGCCGAAGAGAAGCAGTCGGACCGCTTCGCCCTTTATGAAGCGCGCTTTACAGAATTGCGTGACGCGGGGCGGGTCTATCCCTGCTACGAGACCGCGCAGGAGCTTGATCTTAAACGCAAAGTGCAGCTGGGGCGCGGCCTGCCGCCAGTCTACGATCGTGCGGCATTAACGCTCACCGCTGATCAGATAGCGGCATATGAGGCGGAAGGCCGCTCGCCACATTGGCGATTCAAGCTCGATCATGATGCGCCGATCGAATGGACCGACATGGTGCGCGGGACGCAGCATTTCGACCCCAAGCTGCTTTCCGATCCGGTGATCCGCCGCGCGGACGGGAGCTGGCTCTATATGCTCCCCTCGGTGATCGACGATGTCGATATGGCGATCACCCATGTCGTGCGCGGCGAGGATCATGTTTCCAACACCGCGACGCAGCTCCAGATGTTCACCGCACTGGGTGCGGAGCCGCCGCAGTTCGCGCATGAGGCTCTACTTGTGGGAAGCGAAGGCAAGCTCTCGAAGCGGCTGGGGTCTTTGGGCATCTCCACCTTTCGCGAGCAGGGGCTGGAGGCGATTGCGTTGATCGCGTTGCTGGCGCGGATTGGTACGTCTGACCCGGTTATCCCGGTGACGGACGTCACGCCACTGGTGGAGGCGTTTGACTTCGCGCATTTCGGTCGTGCGCCCGCGCGCTTCGATGAGGCGGAGCTGACGCTGCTCAACCAGAAGATCGTGCATATGCTGGGTTTTGACGCGGTGAAGGATCGCCTGCCTGCGGGCGTGACGCCAGAAGCCTGGGATGCGCTTCGCCCCAATCTTGAAATTGTAGCAGACATTACAAAATGGTGGCAGATCGTCACCGGCCCCCTTCGTTTGGCCGAACAACAACCCGAACAAGCGGACTATCTCTCAACCGCCGCAGCCGCTCTCTCGGACCTCCCTTTTGATGCGAATATCTGGCGCACCCTCACCGAACGCCTCAAGGCGGAGACCGGCCGCAAGGGCAAGGACCTGTTCCTCCCCCTCCGCCGCGCGCTCACCGGGCTGGATCACGGGCCGGACATGGGAGCCCTGCTGCCGCTCATCGGCAAAGACGAAGCCGTTAAGCGTCTTTCCGCCTGACAGGCGATGTGATAGCATCACTTTCGTGGATCCTGCGTGATCCTGTGCAGGCCACAGGAGGGAGATGCTCATGCAGTCGATCCTGAACCATAAGCAAACATTGGAAACTGGGTATAGCGGTAGCAAGGCCTCGCCGCTCGCGATCGGCGCGACGATTGCGGTACATATGGCCATTGGTGGCCTCGTATGGATGCTGCCGCCGGGGACGATGCAGAAGGTCGTGCCGCCTATAATATGGGTGCATTTTGTGAAGGCACCCCCTCCGCCGAAAGCCACACCAGAACAACAGGACAAGAAGGAGCAACCTCTTCAGCGCCGCGAGGAGACCAAGCAGGAGACTCTGGTCGATACCAAGACGCTTACCGATACCGATACGCACACGACAGACGAGGTGCTGGGTAATGGCGGTGGAAATGGCGGCGTTGGCACTGGCTCAGGCGGTGCGACGACACTCCAGCAGCCTGTTCTGGTCAGCGCTGTACCCGATCCCAGCCGCCTGCGCGATTTTCAGCCCGCTTATCCGCCCGCTATGATCCGCGCGCAGATGGAAGGCTATGCCACAGTGCGGGTATGGATTTCCGCATCAGGCCGCGTGGAGCAGGTTGAGCTGGTCGATACCAATGACAGCGCCTTCTGGAAGGCAACGCGGGATCAGGCCCTGAAGCGCTGGCGGTTCCGTCCGGCCACGCGGGATGGCGAAGCTGTCGCGAGTGAGCGTGTGATGACAGTGCGGTTCCGGCTGGCCGATTTGTAATGCAATCGGGAGGGGGCGTTGCAAAACGCCCTCTCCCTTATTTGAACAGCCCGCCGAGAACGCCGCGTACAAGGCCACCGATCAGCCCGCCACCACTCGATTTGCGGGATCCGCCGCCGAGCACCGCCTTGCCGATCTCGTTCGCGACTTGGCGGCCAAGCGAGGAGCCGACCGAGCGGGTCGCAGACTGGATCGCGCGGTCGAAATTGCTTGGCTTTGCGGCCTCGCGTGCAGCAGCGGCATCAGCGCGCGCTTGCGCTTTAAGTTCAGCCTCTTTCTGCTTCGCATCTATCTTGGCCTGTGCGGCTGCGGCTTTGTCCGCTTCGACCTGAGCTTTTTCGGCCTGAGCCGCAGCAGCAGCGGCCTGCCCTCGCGCCGCCAATATCTCCTCAGCGCTTTCCCGGTCCACGGTCGTGTCATATTTGCCTGCGCACGGCGAGACGGATTGGATGATCGCGCGCTCCTTGGCATCGACCGGGCCGAGGCGTGAGCGTGGTGGCGCGATCAGCGTGCGCTGCACGATGCTGGGGCTGCCATCGTCCTGTAACAAGCTCACCAACGCTTCGCCGACCTTCAGTTCTGTGATTGCGGTTTCGACATTGAGATCGGGGTTGATACGGAAGGTCTCTGCGGCCGCCTTGATCGCTTTCTGGTCGCGCGGGGTGAAGGCGCGCAACGCATGCTGTACGCGGTTACCGAGCTGCCCCGCGACTGCTTCCGGAATGTCGATAGGGTTCTGGCTAATAAAATAGACGCCAACGCCCTTGGAGCGAATGAGGCGCACGACCTGTTCGATCTTGTCGGTCAAAGCCTTGGGCGCGTCATCAAACAGAAGATGCGCCTCGTCGAAGAAGAAAACGAGCTTGGGCTTTTCCGGGTCGCCCACTTCCGGCAACACCTGAAACAGTTCGGACAGCAGCCACAGCAGGAAGGTGGAGTAGAGCTTGGGGCTCTGCATCAGCCGGTCGGCCGCGAGCACATTGATATAGCCGCGCCCCTTGTCGTCGAGCTTCAGAAAGTCGTCGATGTCGAGCGCAGGTTCACCGAAAAATGCCGCGCCGCCCTGGCTGTCGAGGCTCAACAGTTGCCGCTGGATCGTGCCGACGCTCGCTTTAGTCACATTGCCATATTTGGCGGAGAGCATATCTGCATTCTCGGCGCAGTAAGCGAGCATGGATTGCAAGTCGCCGAGATCGAGCAGCAGCAGCCCCTCCTCATCGGCATAGCGGAAGGCGATATTGAGCACGCCCTCCTGTGTCTCATTGAGGTCCATCAGGCGCGAGAGCAGCAGCGGACCCATTTCCGAGACCGTGGTGCGGATCGGGTGGCCCTGTTGCCCATAGAGATCCCAATAGATCACCGGGTTGTCGGCATAGGCATAATCGGTCATGCCGATTTCCTTGGCGCGCGCCTCCAATATGGCCGCGTTCTTGAAGGTGGGCGAGCCGGGCATGGCGATCCCGGCGAGATCGCCCTTCACGTCTGCCATGAACACGGGCACGCCAACACGGGAAAAATTCTCCGCAATGCCCTGTAGCGTCACAGTTTTGCCGGTGCCGGTCGCGCCCGCGATGAGGCCGTGGCGGTTGGCGCGCTTCAAATTGAGCATCTGCGGCTGGCCGTTTGCAGCGCCAATGAAAATACCGTCACTCATGCGAAGACTCCCCGCCTCTAACTGTCACCAATAGGCATAACGCGCGACGGCGGCAGTGAAAAGATCACCGCCGCCGCCATCATCAGAATTTACAGTATACCTTCTGCTGCCCTATTTGTCGCGCAGCCGCACCGCAATGAAGGCGGCGGGTTGGCCGCGCCGCAGCACCTGCAGCAACACAGCATTACGCCCTGCCTTGCGCACGCCCGCCACCGCGTTGTTCAGTTCAGCTTCGGTGGTGGTCGCCATGTTGTTGGCGGTGAGGATCACATCGCCGCGCTGTAAGCCCTTGGCTGCCGCGTCGGTCGACTGGTCAACGGCAGAGATCACCACGCCGCGTGTCTCCAGCGGGATGCCGAGTTGGCGGATGATGTTGCCGTTCAGCGGCAGCACCGCAAGGCCTAGCGCTTGCTCGGCGGCCTGTGCGTTATCCTGCTTGTTCGGCTGGGAGAAATCCTGATCTGGATCTTGACCGAACTGGCGCAGCTTGTCCTCGGATGGACGCTCGCCAACGGTCGCGTACACTGTTTGCGGTTTGCCTTGGCGGATGAGATCGATCGGGATCTTCGATCCGATAGGCTGCCCGCCGACAATGAACGAAAGCGTCTGGTCCGGCGTCACTTCCTGCCCATTGACCTTGACGATTACGTCACCCGGCTTGATCCCGGCCTTGTCCGCGCCAGCGCCCGGTTCGACGCCCTGCACGAACTCACCGCGATTCTTGGCGAGGCCGAGCGAATCGGCGAGGTCATCACCCAATGGACTGATCTGGATGCCGAGATAGCCGCGCTTGACCGACTGGCCCTTGCGCAGCGTCTCGATCACCGGAACCGCCTGCTCGGACGGAATCGCGAAACCGATGCCGACATTGCCGCCGGAAGGTGAGAGGATCTGGCTGTTGATGCCGATCACATTGCCACTCATGTCGAACATCGGCCCGCCGCTATTGCCCTGATTGATCGAGGCGTCGGTCTGGATGAAGCGGTCGTAGGTGCCACCAGTGTTGCGATGCACGGCAGAAATAATGCCCGCCGTCACTGTGCCGGAGAGTGCATAGGGCTCACCGATCGCGACCACCCAGTCGCCAACCCGCGCCTTGGTGCTGTCACCGAATTTCACGAACGGAAATGGCTTCTTGCCTTCGATCTTCAGAAGCGCAAGGTCGGTAGCAGGATCGCGCCCGATGAGACGAGCCGTATATTCCTCACGGTTGTTGAGTGTCACCGTGATGCTGTCGACACTCGCACCTTCGGCACCGGGCGATACGACATGGTTGTTGGTAACAACATAGCCATCAGCCGAAATCAGAAAGCCCGAGCCAAGCGATTGCGCTTGTCGGGTCTGCGGTGCGCCGCCGCCGAACATCTCGCCAAAGGGCGTGCCGGCAAAAGGATTCTGCACCTGCACCCGCTGGCGGGTGGAAATATTGACGACGGCGGGCTGGAGCCGCTCCACCATATCCGCAAAGCTGCCCGGCGCGCCGCGTGGGGCAATATTGCCTTCATTCTGAGCCGATTGCGCGACCAACGGCTCATGCGAGCTGATTGCGACGGCTGTGCCGCCCAGCAGGAGAGCGGCGGTTAAACCATAGACATAACGCACTGCTGTACTTCCTCTCTGTCCATAAAATACAGGCCCATCCCGAGGGGGATTACGGCCCGATGAATGACAAGTCTCGCCTGAACCTCAATTGAATGAAGTCGGCGTCCACCCTTCGATTATCGCCCCTGAAATTCGCGCAGGAAATCATTGTCCGGCGACAGAATCACGGAAGTCTGCCCAGCGTTCTGCGGGTTGAAGGTGCGGCGGTAGGCCTGCATCGCGCGATAGAAATCGTAGAAGCGGGCATCCTTGCCGAAGCTCGCAGCATAGACCTGAGCGGCGGCGGCGTCTGCGTCTGCGCGGATAATCTGCGCCTGCTTCTCGCCCTGCGCGCGGATGGTGAGAGCCTCTTGCTGGCGCGCGGTGCGCATGCGTTGGAACGCACTCTGCAACGGTGTGCCATCGGGCAGGTCAGCGCGCTTGATCCGTACATCGATCACCTCGGCGCCATATTGCCGCGCGACGCGGTTAAGCCCGGCCTCGATATTGTGCATCACCCAGCCTCGCTCAGGCGAGAGCAGCGCCGCGAACGGGCGTTTGCCCAGCTCATTGCGAAGCGCTGATCCTAGAATTGGCCGCAGCGCTTCCTCTACACGCTCTTCGCTACCTGCGGAGACATACATGCGTAAGGGGTTGGTAATGCGATAGCGCGCATAGGCATCTACCTGCAGCCTGAGCTGGTCAGTGGAGAGCACCTGCTGGCGCTCCATCTCGACCGACTGAATACGCTTGTCGATCCATACGATCTGCTCCGCAAACGGTATGCGCACCGCGAGGCCCGCACCGGTCTGGCCGAAACGCTCCTTCGGCTCATAGCTGTTGATGATGCGCACCGGCTGGCCGAAGCGGACGATCACTGCCTGCTGTGTTTCCGGCACGATCGAAACCGTGCTGCCGAGGAGGATGAGAAAGCCCAGCGCCACCAGTGCCGCGAGCATGGGGTTGCGGATGATGCGTTCCATCAGCGGTTCCCCTCAACGACGGTCGTATTCCCCGGTTCCTTAGCCTTTCGTTTGATCTCTGGCAGCGGAAGATAAGGCATCACATTGTTCGATTCGACGATGGTCTTGTCGGTATCGGCGAGGATGGCCTCCATCGTTTCATAATACATGCGCCGACGCGTTACCTCAGGCGAAAGCTTGTATTGCTCATAAACCTTGTCGAATGCGGCCGCCTCGCCCTGCGCGCGTGCCTTTAGCTGCTGCGCATAGGCGGTCGCCTGATTGACATAGGTATCAGCGTCCTGCTTTGCGGCGGAAACTTCCTTGAAGGCATCGTTCACCTCATTGGGTGGGTCGGCCTGCTTGATCGCCACGCCCTGAATACGGATGCCGGAGCGGTAGCTGTCGAGGATTTCCTGCATTCTTAATGCAACCTGCTGTTCGACCCCGGTGCGTCCCGCACCCAGTGCTTCATTCAGGGAAATAGTGGCGAGCACAGAGCGCATCGCGGTTTCCGCGACTTCCTGCACGGTCGCGTCCGGGTCTTTCAGCGCGAATTTATAAAGCTCGGCGCTGCGGATGTTCCAGCGCACCGAATAAGCGAGGTCGATGATGTTCTGGTCGCCGGTCAGAACCAAATTCTGGCCCTCGCCGCTTACCGAGCCGACATCGACGGTGCGAATTTCCTCGACGTCGACGGTCTCGACCGTCTCCAGCGGGGCAGGCAGCGTCAGGCCGATGCCTGGCGTCATCGTGCGGCTGTAGCTGCCGAGCAGCATCACCACACCGCGCTCCTGCGGGCCGATGCGATGTACGCTGGTGAGCGCGATCCACAACACAAGGATTATGGCTAAAGCGATCGACCAGAGCGACCGACCGTCTCCGCCAGTGAACCCGCCACCACCCGATGAACCGCCGCCACCGCCGCCAAAGCTCTCGCGCCCGCGCCGCATCAGGTCGTCGATCAGCGAGGGCCGTCCGCCACCGCCTTCGCCGCCGCCTGAGCCTTGCCCCCCGCTGCGTGGTGGGTGGGTCCAGGGGTTGCGAGGACCTGAAGACGTGCCGCCTTCGCCACCGCTTCCGCCTTTCCGTTCCTCATCATCCTTGCCGCCCCATGGTCCTGCCATGGCAAGACCGGGAAACGGAAGCAGGGAGATCATGCGGCGGAGGATCGGCATTATATTCTGTGGCATAGTTGTCTCTATAGGAAGCCGCGGGGCGGAAAAACAGTGCCTTTGCCATGATAATCGCATATGGGCCGCGCCATGAGTGACTTTGATGCCCTTTCGAACCGCATTTCCACCCTCTCCCAAGGCCGCGCCAGCGCTGTCCGCATGAAGGACGGCATTGTCTCGCTGGTGCTCGATATCGGCGGCTTGAGCGCGGAGGAGCGCAAGGCGATGACCGCCGCAATCGAGGGGGAAGGGCGTGGTTACCCCTCTGTAACCCAAGTTCGCATCCTGGAAACCGCTGAGAAACGCGCGGTGAAGATCATCGCGGTTGCATCCGGCAAGGGCGGGGTTGGAAAATCCACGGTATCCGCCAATCTCGCCATCGCACTTGCGCGGTCGGGCGTGAAGGTCGGGCTTGTCGATGCCGATATCTATGGCCCATCCCAGCCGCGCCTGCTGGCGAGTGAAGGGCAGAAGCCGCTGGCCGAAGATAGCAAGATGATCCCGATTCGCGGCGCGGGCGGCGTGCCGATGCTCTCGATGGGGCATCTGGTCGAACCCTGCAAGGCAATCGCATGGCGTGGGCCGATGGTGAGCAATGCGCTCTCGCAGCTTATCGACGCGCGCTGGGATGGCGTGGATGTCCTCGTTGTCGACATGCCGCCCGGCACCGGCGATATTCAGCTTTCGATGGTGCAGAAGCACAAGCCCGCAGGCGTCGTTATCGTCTCGACACCTCAGGATCTGGCGCTGATCGATGCGACCCGCGCGGTCAACTTGTTCGAGCAGGTCGGCGTGCCGATGATTGGGTTCGTTGAAAATATGGCGGGCTATGCTTGCCCACATTGCGGCGAAATATCGGATCCGTTCGGTACGGGTGGCGCTGAGGCTGCCGCGCGCCAGATGAACATCCCGTTCCTCGGTCGCATTCCCCTTTCCATAGGAATCCGCACCTCTTCCGACGCAGGCACACCGCCTGCCGCAGGAACAGATGCGGACGCTGAGCCATTTCTGGCCCTCGCCACGAAGGTCAAAGACTGGTTGTCAGCGCAGAAGGGCTGACAAAGCCTACACCGTAGCGATCATTCCGGAAATCTGGTCAAGCAGGCCGAGGCGCTGCTTTTTCATGTCTTCAAGCCGGATATCCCCTGCGGCATCGACCCCTTCCTCGATCCTGACGATCTCTCGGGTGAGGTCATGATATTGATCCGAAAGCGAACGAAAATGTGCATTGCCCAGTTTCAGGCTGTGCAGAGCTTCTGCAGCTTCGGGGAAAATGCTGTGCAGATCATGTCCTGCTTCACTCAATGTCTGTCTCCTGTTGGTTCAGTCATAGCCGACCGTCGAAAAGAGCATGAAACAGGAATGCGCCGCGTGAATTGACCCATGTCATCAACAGCTATACCCCGCAAAATAATTATCCTGATAAAAGTGAGATTGCGCCATGCCGCTGACCATCGACGCCGAGATTGCCGATCTGCTGAATAGCGTCCGCACGATCGCGCTGGTAGGAGCATCACCCAAGCAAGACAGACCGAGCTGGCGTGTGATGGGCACATTACTCCATCACGGCTACCGGGTCATTCCGATTAATCCTGGTCTGGCGGGTCAGGCCATTCACGGGCAGACGGTCGTTGGCGCACTCTCTGACATTGCCGAGCCGATCGATATGGTCGACATCTTTCGCAATAGCGAGGCGGCGGGCGCAGCAATCGACGAAGCCATCGCTGTCGGTGCGAAATCGGTCTGGACACAGCTTGAGGTCATCAACGAGGCCGCCGCCGAGAGAGCAGAAGCCGCCGGACTGAAGGTGGTGATGGACCGCTGCCCTGCGATAGAGATACCGCGTCTGGGGATTGCGCGCATAGCAGCATAACGCGTTTTACGCCTTTGCCTTTATCGCTCGTCTGCGTATCAGGTCGTCAGGATGCGTCGCACGAATACTCCGAAGCAAGGCAAGGGCATGAAGCTGGACCGGCGTTCGCTGCTGATTGGCGGCGGGGCTGCGGCAGGGCTGCTTCTCGCTTGGGGGGGATGGCCGCGCAACTATGTACCTAATCTTGCGGTGTCGGATACCGAGACGCTCATCAACGCCTTCCTCAAGATCGACAACAAGGGCCAGATCATTGTCGTCGTACCTCAGCTCGAAATGGGGCAGGGCGTTTCGACCATCCTGCCGCAGATACTGGCCGACGAGCTAGGCGCGGACTGGCGTATGGTCGCGGTGCAGGGCGCGCCGGTGAACCCCCTCTACGCGGATACCCTGCTCGCCAAAGAGTTTCTGGGCAGCGATTGGGCACAATTGGTTGGTAGCGCTGGCGACTGGGCGATGCAGCAATATGCGGTGCGCGGCGCGATGATGCTCACCGGAGGTGCGACATCGTTGCGCATGTTCGGGCAGGCGTACCGCGAAGCGGGTGCGGCGGCGCGGGTGTTGCTGTGCAAAACGGCGGCGGCGCGCTGGGGCATCGAGTGGGAGCGCTGCACGATCTCCAAGGGGCTGGTAAGCGATGGGCAGCGCAGCCTCAAGATTGGTGAACTGGCGGCGGAGGCGGCGGACTTTACGCTCCCCGATATCGTGCCGATGCGCGCCGATGATGACAGCGATGACCGTTTGGTGGGGCAGGATGTGCCGCGGATCGATTTGCCCTCCAAGGTTGATGGTTCCTATAATTTTGCGGCGGATATCCGTCTGCCCGGCATGGTCTATGCTTCGATCCGGCAAGGCCCTGTGGGTGCGATCCGGCTCAAATCCGTGAATGAGGCGGCTGCGAAGAAGGTCAATGGGTTCATTGACATCGTGAAGCAGGAGGGATGGGTCGCCGCCATTGCGAACAACTGGTGGACCGCAAACAAGGCGCTCGATCTCCTCGATCCGGTGTTCGAGATGCGATCACCTCCGGTTTCGGATACGACGATCGGCAAGGCGCTGGATGCCGCGTTCGAGAGCGAGCATGGCCGCCGCTTTTTCGATCAGGGTGATGTCGCGGGCCGCTTTGCAGGCGCGCAACTGGTCCGCGCCGACTTTACAGTGGCCCCTGCATTGCATCTCGCGGTGGAACCTCCCTGCGCCACTGCCCGCATATCCGATGGCCGCGCGGAGATATGGGTAGCGAGCCAAACTCCGGCCTTCTGTCGCGCTGCTGTGGCGGATGCGCTTGGGCTAAGCGAGGCGGACGTCATGCTGTATCCGCTTGGTGCGGGTGGATCGTTCGGGCGGCGCTTCGATCATGATGCAGCGGTACAGGCGGCTCTCATCGCGCGTGAAATCGGCAAGCCGGTGCAACTGCTCTATTCCCGGCTCGAAGACGTGATTTCGGACCGACCGCGCCCACCGGCGCACGCACGTTTATGGGCGAAGCAATCCGTCAATGGCAGGATTGAGGCTCTCGCTGCAAAGGTCGCCACGCCTTCAGCCAACTGCGAGGTATGGGATCGGGTCGCGCATGGTGCTACGCCCGCCGAGGCCGCGCAGAAACATAGCGCTACAGCAGACTTCGCAGCGATTTCAGGCCTCCCGCCGCTCTATGCCATCCCGCATGTCACGGTGGATCATTATCCTGCGCATACCGGCCTGCCCGTCGGGCGGTGGCGCGGCAATGCGAACAGTTATAATTGCTTCTTTACCGAATGTTTCATGGACGAACTGGCGCAGCGCGTAGGAATCGAACCGATGTCGTTCCGCCTCCAGCACCTATCCGGCCAGACGCGCCTAGCCCGCTGCCTTACTACCGTGGGCGCGATAGGCGGGTGGCAGGGCGGAGCGATGGGTAGCGGACAGGGGCTTGCGATCCATGCAATGGATGGCGGCTTCATCGCGGTTCTGGTCGAGGCCGATATGAGTAGCGGCACACCCCGCGCCAAGCGGATCACGGCGGTCGCAGACCTTGGCGCACACCCGCACCCGGACATCGCCCGCCAGCAGATCGAGGGTGGAATCGTTTTCGGCTTCGCCGCCGCGCTGGGCTGTGCTGCGCATTATAAAGGCGGAATGCCTGAGCGCACTATCATGGGGCGCTTGGGCGTGCCAAGACTTGCCGACATTGGCGAAGTAACGGTCGAGCTGATCCCAGGCGAGGGGGATCCGGCAGGCGTGGGGCAGATTGGAGTGCCCGCAGTGGCGCCCGCACTGGCTGGTGCTTTATTTACTCTCACTGGAAGGCGGCGCCGCACTTTGCCGCTGATCGAGCCGCGCTAAACGAGGCAGCTCACATCCTTATTCGCCATTGACCTTGGCTGAAGGCAGGTTTTCCTGCGCCTCCATCTCTCTCCCTTGCGCCTTGCGACGCCGCAAGTTGGCGCGCAGTTGCTCTGCCAGGCGTTTTTTACGATCTGTTACCGTTTCTGTCATAGGGGAGCGTTAACCAAAAACATGCGGGCGACTCAAGCCTCGCTTGACATTCCGCCGCTATCGGGGCCATAGGCCCGGCTCCGCAGGCATGTCAGGCAGACTCGCCAGCGTGACGGACGCTGCTGTAGCTCAGTGGTAGAGCACTCCCTTGGTAAGGGAGAGGCCGAGAGTTCAATCCTCTCCAGCAGCACCACCCAGTCTCACGACACAGAGAATTTCCGGCCTCCTACGGAATGGCGATGAAAAACGGCGCAGTTCTGCGGGGTTTTGGGCATTGCAAATCCCGTTCGTCGACAGAGAGCACTCTGACATTGGGCATTTTCTTCCGAATTTTCGGTTCTGTCTCTGCCCGCCAAAAAGTGGCCACGAACCGATAGCTCAATGCTGGGCCACAGTGCCACGCTGTGCTTCACGCTTCGTGAAGTATCAATTTCGCCAACATAGCCGACCTTCGGCTGCTTTTTCTGACCCACTTTTAGCTGCCGTCTGTTCATCTGCCACCTGGTGCTGCGGCGAGCCATGCGGCAGGTGCCTTTGCGTTTAAACTCGTAAATCCGGCTAGCGCTTCTCATGCCGCCAGCATAATAAAATGACGAGTTCGCTGCCCCAAGGAAAGTCACATGATATCCGATGTCGACTAAAGCTCATCTGAAGATTACTGCTGAACATCTATGCGAACCGCTCAATTCCACGAGCTGGTACGACTTGACCACTGGGCCAAAAGTCCAGCTTTCAGACCCGCTACAGCTCACCGACGGCGTGGACGAATTGAGCGCTACGGTACCACTTTCGGGACATGATCTACTTGACTGGGTGGAGGGACGTCTGAGCGGTCGGCTGCACGGCAAGGACGGGTGCCTGCATTTCAAAGTCGCTGAACCGGCGGGCCACATCATTTCAGCCCAATACTTTGTGGAAGCGCTGCTAGGCGCGGCAAATAGGATCGACAATTCGCTGCGCGACCTCACCAAGGTCATGACCGGCACGGCATGGACGCTGGAACTGGAAGAGGAACTGCTCGAGATCATCGACGGCGTGCGCGATGGTAAGGTGGATGCTGCCGCTTTTGCTGCCCGCGTAGCGAAGCCGGACTTCTCGCCTGGAACAGCCGGCCATCATCACCTGTTCGCGCGCAACGCCCATATACTCATCGAGCAAACCCGGACCGCATTGCTACGCGCCTTCGATCATGCCGACCGGATGATGGCACAGGCGCAGATCCTTCTCGCGAACGAGGGGGAGCGATACTATTTGTCGCTCGCGCCGGGCGAGGAGATCGTTAACAGTTCGATGACCGCTGAGCGGGTGCATGGTGCTTTTGCGGATGGGGTCAGCACAGTGGCGACCGCCCTTGATCTCCTGTACCGGATTTTCGTCTACTTGGTGAGCGAGCCCTTTGGAATGGCGAATCTCCCGGGCAAGCTCCACTTTCCTTACAATGAGGCGGGCAAAGCCTATAAGCCGTTCCCGAAGGGTGCTAAAGCTGAACCAACGGATATTGGCGCTGCCGACCTTCCTTACGCGTTGCCGAATACAGCGCCGGGCAATTTCTTCGCATTGCGAGCGATGCGAAACGATCTGACCCACAATATGATGTCGGGCCATATTCAGCCAAGCTGCTTTGTTGGCCGCGGTACCACTCTCGTCGCCAATATCCCAATCCGCTATGTACAGGTGGTCGCGCCTGACATCGACAGCGACGGCAAGCCGCTGAAGCATTCCTACGTAGAGCGTTTCTATCAACAGCAGCGTGACGCGGCCGTTCAGCTCCACGATCTGTGCGAAGAGCTTGCGCTTACCGTGGATCACTCTTTCCAGTGGCTGGCCCATCGTCTCGAACAACGGTTGGCGCGCGCAAACTCAGGGGTTTGACCGCCAACAAAGCTGGCGTTCGCGTGGACCGGTGCAGGTCCTAGTATTTGCCATCCATTCATATTGTTGGAAAATAATAACAAGCATATGCGCGTAACTTCCACACGCCCACTCGAGGATGTAATAGCTAGCTCCTGTCGAGCTCGTCCGGGATTTCCGGGATAGGTCCAAGATCCTCCAGCTCTTCCAAGGCCTCATCGTCCCATACGATGTCCTTGAACATCAAGAATCCGGGTTCCTGAATGGCGAGCGCCTCAATTTCTTGGCGATCAACCTGATAACGGCGTAATCCGAAGCCATCGTTCTTGGGCAACACCTGCCATATTTTGACTGCCGGATGATCGCTCAACAACCTGACAATGCTCTTAATTACAGATGAGTCGCAGCGGAGACCGAACAGGATGGCGGTGGTACGAAATGGCACTTCGGTGACACCGCTCTGATCCCGCACGTCACGCCATTCTCGCTCATAACGCCATTACACATAAGGACCTTAAGCGCATCGTTCGCGTAAGCCTCGATCCTGTGGACCCGCTGTGCTAGCTCAGTTCTATCGCCGAGCGGCGCAAGGCTGGCAGCTTCTTCGAGTAGTCCTGCAGCTTCCGAGAGCAGTGCGCCGATAATGTCCGTCCTGTCATCCATGAACGACACCAAGGCCTAAGTCACAGCACTAGTCCATATGCAGCTTACCAATCGGGTAAAGATTTCAGCCTACGTCTAATCCCATTTCGGGCCATTATCTTGCATACTATCGGTGACATTTGCCTTGACTGGCCTAGGTGACCTGAGCACATGTCGATGTCACTGATCGAATGCAATTTGAAGGGTAAGTTATGCGGATGGTGAAGATGAAAACGATGCTGGCAGCAGCCGTTTTGGCGTGCTCGAGCGAGGTTTCTGCGGCAACGATCCTTTTGCAGGGCACGATCACACCACAGGCGCCATGGCAGTCGATAGAGGGGCCGTCACCTTATACGAACTTCATCCATCCCCTGGTGGGACGATTCCGGGTGAGCTTCAGTCGCCCAGTGACGGGAAGCTTCCTTGGGATAGGTCAAGTCTATCTCGATTATTATGATGCCGATAGTAATCTCTATAATGACGACAATGGCGATGTCGCTGCAGGAGGCATGTTCACTCGCCAGAAGAGCAGGATCTTTACACTCACTACCAAAGGCGAGTTTCGGGATGCCGAAGAAGGTGGTTGGGCCGAAGGCGGAGCCTGGCCATTCTTCTATGAGTTTGATCTCCAAGGGCTTGAACGCCCGGTAGACTTCACCGTGACGTCGCTCAAAGCCGGACGCGCAGGTGCAGTACCAGAGCCTGCAACCTGGGCACTGATGATATTAGGACTGGGAGCTACTGGCGCCGCGCTGCGTCGGCGCAGGCGGGCCGTCTCGACCGCAGCGATACGGCTCAGTCGAGCAGCGACCCAGGCTTGATCCCGAAAGGCTTGGCGAGCTTCTCAACCACGGTGATGGTGGGATTACGTGCGCTGCGCTCGATGTCACTGACATAGGTGCGGTGTATGCCGGCGCGGTCGGCATAATCCTCCTGGCTCCAGCCATTCTCATGGCGGAGACGGCGCAGATTGGCGGCGAGGCGTTGGCGGATATCCATGCCGTATGATGAGCACGCCGGTCGACGATCAATCTACAGACGATCGGTGACAATCGACTTGACTTATCAGCGAGGTGGAGCACTAGTCATGTCACTGACCGCATGTATAGAGGGGTGATAGATGGTTGGGTTAGGACTACGAACGCGTATTGTACTGGCGATTGCGCTGTGGGACTTGGGAGCGACTTCTGCCGTACGCAGACATCGTCGTCGCCCAGTCAATATGAGATGCGCACCTAGCACTACTTTGGCAGATTTTCAGGATAGATGATTTTGCGGCAATGCGGGCATTGCGCTGGCGGCGGCTTGGTGAGTGTGTCGAGGATTGCTTGTCGCACGGCTGGCAGGCTTGGTTGTGGCGGCGGCCGCAGTGATCGTTTGGGATGACCCGCAACGATGCGGTTCTCTTCGTCGACGAGCAGTGCACCGTGAAAACCCAGCTGCTGGATGCTCGCGGCTATCTGCTCGATCTGCTTCTTGCTATGCTTGCGGGGATTTTTAGGATCGGGACGCAGCGCATCAACGCCGATCATCTCGACCTCAACATGCTTAGTGAACTGTGCCATCTTCTGCTCCTCATGGAAAAGGGGAGCTCAGTCAGCTAGCAGTGACCCGGGGCAATGATCAGGAAAATAAATAGCAAGGGCTGCAACCGCAGCGGCGCGGGGGTGTGTCAGTGGACGATCACGCGATGGCCGTATAGAGGACAATAGTCCTGGAAGCGCATGGCCTTGCCCGCATAGCGTGCCCGCGCCTTCTTGACGATCGTCGCTATCTGCGTTGCCGTCGCACTCGGCTCCATATGCATGGCGAGGCTCAACAGCAGTTCGCCCATCGGGTCGACGGCACCAGGATCGTAGACACTGTTTCTCTCGATCGCGAGTACAACCGGCTTGCCGCAATATTCCTGGATTAGCGCCATGAGCGCTTCGATGTGGTGACGCAAAAGATTAGATGAAGGTCTGCCTCTCAGGGGTTTGGCCTTTTCGTCTAACATCCTTGCCGCTGCTTCAAGGTCGGCATCCGAGAATCCGGTCTGGAGGGCACCCTCCCGCTTTCCCGCATTCTTCAGCGCCAACCCTATAAGGAAGCCGCCGACATCGGGATGCAGAGCATCAAGGTCGATGGGAGTTCCAGTGGCTAGTGCGGAGCGCACCATATCGAGCGACTGGTTGATCGATACGCTCGCGGCGGCAATAGCGGAACACCAGCGATAATTGTCAACGATATACCTCACTTTCGAAATAAACTTCCGAAGCAACTCCTGTTCGCGCGCCGGATCCGAGACGAGCCTCGGAGTCATGGAAACACCCAAGGGATTGTTGGTAAGGCTGCGGTGCGCCACTTTCATTTTATCCTTGTAACAAGACCTGCAACAGCGCGTTTAAGGATATATCAGTCTGCCAGTCACCGAAAGCGCTCCCCACCACCTGCAGGATAGTAATGTTGGAGAACTAACCATTTAAAGTGTGGATAACTGGCCCGCTGCTTGCTCAGTCTCCCTGCTCTCTCTCTGCCGCTCCCTGTTACAATCAGAAACACTCGCTGTTCGATGTATAGGGAGTGCACATAAAATTCTCAGCCCTTTTGCGCACTTGCATCGGTCGATATCGACTAAATCTCGACGGAAAAATGCAATACTCCCTGTAAACTCCCTGATAAACAGGGAACGACACGCCGAGACCCGTTCGCCACAGACTGGGTCGCGCACCACTTTTCTCGAAGCAATATTTTCGGGCTCTTCGCATAAACACATGCGGGAGCTTTTTATGCGCGCTTAATGTGTTTGAGCGATATCCCCATATCCGCTTAACGCCCTTGTGCGCGATATATCTGGCGTTCCTACCCACAAAAGGTCGCCCAATGTCCGCGCAAACAATGCCCAACAAATCGACACTGGCCGCATTGACGCTGGGTGCCATCGGCGTCGTTTATGGCGACATCGGCACCAGCCCGCTTTACGCGTTTCGAGAAGCGCTGGCGCAGACGGCTGACGGCGGCATTGACCGCAGCGAGATCATCGGCGTGTTAAGCCTCGCGCTGTGGGCGCTCATCATTGTCGTGACGTTGAAATATGTGCTGTTCCTGACCCGCGCGGACAATGGAGGCGAGGGCGGAGTGCTCTCTCTCATGGCGCTCGCCCGCCGCGCGACGGATGCCAAATGGCCGGTCGTATTGCTGCTAGGAGCGGTTGGTGCAGCCCTGTTTTATGGTGACGCGATCATCACGCCGGCACTGTCAGTGCTTTCTGCGGTCGAAGGCTTGCGGACCATCCCCGGCCTTGGCGGGATGAGCCTGTCAACGATCCTGGGGCTGACTGTCGGCATATTGGTCGGATTGTTCGCGATTCAGGCACAGGGCACTGCACGGGTTGCAGGTCTGTTCGGCCCGGTATGCTCGATCTGGTTCTTGAGCATCGGTGCACTGGGGCTGTGGCATATTTTGCAAACACCCGAGATATTGCTGGCCTTCAATCCGCTTGAGGCGGTGGAATTTCTGACAGGCCATGGCGTGCCGGGCCTGTTTGTGTTGGGTGCAGTGTTCCTGACTGTAACAGGCGCCGAAGCACTGATCGCTGATATGGGGCATTTCGGTCGCCTGCCTATACAACTCGGCTGGCTCGGCTTTGTATGGCCCGCGCTGACGCTCAATTATCTAGGGCAGGGTGCGCTGGCCCTTGCTACTTTGCACGCGGCGCAGGCGAGTGGGCAGAGTTTCTCCAATGCAGACTGGTTCTTCATTATGGCGCCCGATATCTTGCGCGCGCCTCTGGTATTTCTCGCGACATTGGCCACGATCATCGCCAGTCAAGCGGTCATCACCGGGGCATATTCGCTTACGCAACAGGGCATAGCACTCGGCATATTGCCGCGCCTCACCATTCGCCAGACTTCCGAGAACCAGATCGGGCAGATCTATATGCCCTTTATCAACTGGGCACTGCTTGTGGGGGTGCTCGTGTTGGTATTCGCGTTCAAGAGCAGCACCGCAATGGCCGCAGCCTATGGCATAGCCGTCACTGGCACGATGGTGGTGACGACCTGCCTCGCTTTCATCGTCGCCTGGCGCGGGTGGCACTGGCATGGATTATGGGCTGCCTTATTGTTCCTGCCGTTCCTCGCCATCGATCTCATCTTCTTCGGTGCGAATATCTTGCGTGTAATCGAAGGTGGCTGGGTGCCGCTGTTGGTAGCCGCTATCGTGGGTGTCGTCATCATTGCTTGGATGCGTGGGCGTAGCGCGGCGCTCTCCCGAACCGCCGAACAAGGCGTGGCGATGCGCGAGCTGGCAACAGCACTTTCCGCTCGTCCACCAGTAATCGTCGAGGGCGTTGCGGTATTCATGACACAGGACGCCAGCGTCGCGCCGTCGGCGCTGCTGCATAACCTCAAGCATAACAAGGCGCTGCATGCCACCAATGTATTGCTGACGGTCGTCACAGAACCAAAGCCCTATGTTGCTTCGGAAGAACGCCTTTCGATCGAACGGATTGACGAGCATTTCGTCACTGCGCAGCTTTGCTATGGCTATATGGACCGGGTCGATGTGCCGAGTGATCTCGCACAGAGCAGTTTGCTTAAAAGCTCCGGCGGAACGTCTTTCTTCGTTGGTCGCAACGCGATCCGCCGGGCTGCCCACCCAAGCCTGCCGCGCTGGATGACCCTACTTTACAGCTTCCTGCATCGCAACGCCGCCGACCCGACTGCCTTTTTTGCGATCCCACCCAATCGCGTGGTCGAACTCGGTTCGCAAATCGAGCTATAGAGGTGTATGATGCGCGGTACGCTCACCTCCTATATGCTGGCGATTGGCAGCGTCGCGGTTGTCGCCGCGATCACAGCGATGTGGCACCCAGTGCTGGGAATCCCTTCGAGTGCCTTGCTGTTCCTGCTGCCTGTGTTGTTGGTCGCGCCGCGCGGCGATATCGCCCCAGCGCTGGTCGCCGCTGCGGGAAGCGCACTCGCCTATAATTTTTTCCTGCTGCCGCCGCGCTTTACCTTTCGCATCCACAGCACAGACAATCTGGTGAGCGTGTTCGTGCTGTTCGCGGTGGCAGTGGTGACGAGCCGCCTCGCTACAGCGCTAAAGCTACGTGAAGCAGAGGCTGACGCACGCGCCGAGACCAATGCGCAGACCGCGGCATTTTCTTCCCTGCTAGGCAGAGGGGAGCTGCAGGAAGGCATTGCTCAAGCTTTGCATTGGCTCAGTACCACTTATGGTGAAGCGCAACTTATCTCGCTTGATGCGATACCTGTGGAGGTCTCTGGGTTCTCCACGCTCGATCTCTCCGCCAGTGCTTGGGCGATGCACAATGGCGATATTACCGGCCACGGCTCGGCGATTATGCCTGCCTCGGACTGGACATTCCTGCCATTGAGTCCTCGCAAGCAGGTAGGGACTGACCTGCTCGCCATCGCCAGGCCCGACACCGGCTCTACTCGGAGCGAGCCGGATCTGGCCCAGCTTCAGGTACTTGCTCGGCTTATCGGTCAGGCGCGGGACCGGCTGGCGTTGGAGCAGGAGCGGCATGCCCGCGAGCGTCTGGAAGACCGGGATGCGCTACGCCATGTCCTGCTTGCATCGGTGGCGCATGATTTCCGCACGCCTTTAACAGTCGTATCCAGCGCGCTTGCAAGGCTCGCGGATGGGGATGACGGCGCAGCAGATGCGCTCATAGCCACGCGTCGGGTAGAGCGGATGATGAATGATCTTGTCGGCGCGGCGCGAATCGAGAGCGGCGCACTTGCGCCCCAACTCGAGGCAGTCGACCTTGTCGATGCGGTGGCGGATGCGCGCTCGGCGCTCGGCAGCCTGCCCGAGGGGGTTGTGATGAGCCAGCAGGTCAGCCCCCAACTGCCGTTGGTCGATGCCGATCCGGTGTTGCTGCGCCATATCCTCATCAACCTGCTGGACAACGCAGCCCGCCATGCGCGTTCGACTGTCATTATAGACGCCGCGGTGAATGGCGCGGCCATTACCCTTTGGGTGGAGGATGATGGCCCCGGCATAGCGCCAGAGCAGCGGGCGCAGATTTTCGATCGCTTTGCGCGGATCGAAAGCACTGATCGCACAGGTGGCAGCGGGCTAGGGCTTGCCATCGTCAAGGGTTTCGCCGATGCGATGAACATGAGTGTAGGCGTGGAAGATGGCGACATGGGCGGCGCAAGATTCCGGCTCACACTGCGCGCGCGCCAGATGGTTGTCTCATGACGCACATCCTTGTCGTGGATGACGAACCGGCGATCCGCCGCCTGCTCTCTGGCGTGCTGGAGCGCGGCGGCTATCAGGTAGAACTGGCGGACACTGTGCGTGCGGCGCTCCGTATCGTCGAGCAGGGGCAGGTGGGGGCCGTTCTGCTCGACCTTGGCCTGCCGGACCGTGACGGGCTGGAAGCGATTGCGGCGATCCGCGCAAAGCATAGCTTGCCGATCATCGTTGTCACTGCGCGGGACGACACCGCCGAGAAGATCACCGCGCTCGATCTAGGCGCGGACGACTATGTCACCAAGCCGTTCGACAGCGATGAGTTATTGGCACGACTCCGCTCCGCGTTGCGCCGGGCGGGGCTTGCCGCCGAGGCTGTGGAAGTACTGAGTTTCGGTCCGCTCACGCTGGATCGGACCCGCCATGAAGCGACATGCCGGGGCGAACCCGTTACCCTGACGCCGCGCGAATTTGCGGTGCTGGAGGCGCTGATGGAGGCGGGGGGGCGCATTCTCACACACACCGCGTTGCTCGAGCGGGTGTGGGGCAAGGCCCATCGTGACGATATCGACTATCTGCGCGTGGTTATCCGCGCGCTGCGGGTCAAGCTGGAGGTGGACCCGGCTCAGCCCACACTGATCCGTAACGAGCCGGGGATAGGCTATCGTCTGATAGAAGCGGCCTAGCTCCCCGCAGTTCCGGTCTGAGCGAAGCCATGCATGCGCCTCGCCCACTGATAGGCAATCACCCCGCCTTTGACCGGTTGGATCATGGCAATTGCAAGTATGGCTGTGAGGCTCGGCCAGATTACTGCCTGCCAACCCAGCGGGATTGAGAACAATATGTTCACCTCGATCATCGTCGGTACGATGATATGCCCCAGCAACAGGATAACGATATAGGCCGGAAAATCGTCTGCCTGATGACCATCGAGCGCTGCGCTACACTGGCTGCACACAGTTGCTGGCTTCAGGAACCGCGCAAACAACCTACCCTCGCCGCAAGCTGGGCAATGCCCGGCCAGCCCATGTCTGATCGCGGGGCCGAGCGGGCGCTCGGTCGATTGAGTCTGTGCCGATTTCATGCGGGTGCCTTAGTGCCTCGAATGCAGGATAATCAAGCGCAGATCCAAGAAAATGGTTGGAGCGAGCACGCTGTGCTGCGATAGGCGCAGCATGAATGTGCGCCTACCCTCGACACCGTTCGTGTTGCTCGACGATGCGCGGGCAGGCAGCATCAAACCTGCGCGCCTCTACCGTGATGCCCGTGAAATAGTGTGCGCGGATAGACTGGAGGATGTCGTCCCAGCACTGGAACGACTGCGCTCTGCCCGAACAAGTGGCCTGCACGCGGCAGGATATATCGCATATGAAGCGGGCTATGCATTGGAGCCGCGCCTTGCTGCCCTCGAGCCATGCGGTCAGGCGGATGGAGCCCCCTTGCTGTGGTTCGGGTTGTTCGAGTGCGATGAAGAGATTGCTCGGGAGGATATTCCCAACCTCTTTCCGGGAATGACACATCCCATTGATTCCGGTGTTCTGGAACCGTTGATAGCGCGCGCCGATTACGATGTTGCATTCCATGGCGTGCAGGAAAAAATCCGCGCCGGAGACATTTATCAGGTCAATCTCACCTTCCCCTGCCATGTCGGGATCGGCGATGATCCTGCCGCATTTTATGGCGCGGTCCGTTCACGCGCTGCGGCGGGGCATGGCGCATTGCTGTTTACCGGCGAACACTGGTTGATAAGTTTTTCACCCGAGTTGTTTTTCATGCTGGAAGACGGGCTGCTGTCGACGCGGCCGATGAAGGGTACAGCCTTGCGGGACGACGATCCCGCACGCGATGCCGCCAATGCCGAAGCACTGCGTGCCGACCCTAAGCAGCGCGCCGAAAATCTGATGATCGTTGATCTGTTGCGCAACGATCTCTCTCGCGTCTCCGTCCCCGGCAGCGTGAATGTGCCAGAGCTATTTACGATCGAGAGCTACCCAACAGTACACCAGATGACCTCGACCGTTACCGCGCACCTGTGCGACGGGCTGGATGTGGTGGATGCCATAAAGGCACTATTTCCCTGCGGCTCTATCACCGGCGCACCAAAGATCAGGGCAATGGAGATCATCTACGAAACAGAGCGTCAGCCCCGAGGGCCTTATACCGGATCGATCGGAGTGATAGACGCGAAAGGCGATGCATGCTTCAATGTTGCCATCCGCACCGTTTGCGTGGAAAAGGGAGCCACACAGGGGGTGATCGGGCTTGGGTCGGGCCTGGTTGCAGACTCCCAGGCTGATAGCGAGTGGAATGAATGTCTCGACAAGGGGCGATTTTTGGGAACGGTTTCCGAGCCGGTGACTGGTCAGCCTAAAGCATGACTGAAGCTGGTGACGCGCTGTTCGATCTGGTCGAGACCATTGCCCTCGATCCCGAAGAGGGCATGCCCTTGCTCGATTATCACCTAGCACGGCTGAAGCGTAGCGCGGATGTGCTGGATTTCACGTTCGACCGGCACAGTGTGCGCAACGAGTTACAGGCGGCGACCTTCCGCCTGCGCGTGAAAAGCCGCGTACGTCTGCTCGCATCTCGTCGTGGTTCTGTCGCGATAGAAGTACGCCCGCACATCAGCTGGCCGCAGCCGATCATGCAGGTGGCGATTGTCAAACGCCCTGTGTCCTCGAGCGACTGGCGGTTGCATCACAAAACGACCGAGCGAGACATCTATCGCGACGCGCTTCATTCCGGCGGCACTTATGAAGTGCTTATGGTCGATGACGAGGGCTACCTCACAGAGGGCAGCTTCACCAACATATTCGTTGAGCGGGGCGACAAGCTGGTGACGCCGCCGCTGGCACGCGGGCTGTTGCCCGGTGTATTGCGCGCTAGCCTCCTTGCGCTGGGTGAGGCGGTAGAGGGTGAGCTGCGGCCCTATGATCTTGAGCGCGGTTTCTTCATCGGTAATGCCGCGCGGGGCATGGTGGCGGCGCAGCTTATGCGTCTGTAATGTGACACCACTAATTTCGCAGGCGCACCATGTTGCCCCCGCGACCAAGCAGCGCTAAAGGGCGCGCATCAACACAAGCGCATCCATAGAGAAAGCCTTAGCATGACCCGCACTTCCGCCGCACTCGGTCGCATCCAGCCCTCCGCCACGCTCGCGATGAGCGCGCGGGTGAACAAGCTGAAGAGCGAGGGCGTCGATGTGATTGGCCTTTCCGCCGGTGAACCGGATTTCGACACGCCTGATTTCGTCAAGGACGCCGCGATCGCGGCGATCCGCGCGGGCCAGACCAAATATACCGATGTCGATGGCACCGCCGAGGCGAAGGACGCGGTCGCCCACAAGTTCAAGCGCGACAACGGCCTCGTCTATGCCCGCAACCAAATCAGCGTCAACGCAGGTGGCAAACATACCCTGTTCAACGCGCTGGTCGCGACCGTGGATGTGGGCGATGAGGTGATCATCCCCGCGCCCTACTGGGTAAGCTACCCGGATATCGTCAATTTCGCGGGCGGCACGCCAGTGTTCATCGAAGGCCCGGCTTCACAGGGCTATAAGATTACCCCGGCGCAGCTCGATGCAGCCATCACCCCGCGCACCAAGTGGGTGATGCTGAATTCCCCCTCCAACCCCTCCGGTGCGGCTTACAGCGCCGAGGAACTTAAAGGCTTGGGCGAGGTGCTGCTCAAGCACCCGCATGTGCTGGTGATGACCGACGACATGTATGAGCATGTCTGGTATGCGCCGACGCCGTTCGCGACCATCGCGCAGGTGTGCCCGGATCTTTACGAGCGTACGCTCACCGTCAACGGCTGTTCCAAGGCGTTCGCGATGACCGGCTGGCGCATCGGTTTCGCGGGCGGGCCGGAATGGATCATCAAGGCGATGTCGAAGCTCCAGTCGCAATCGACCTCCAACCCCTGCTCGATCAGTCAGGCGGCCGCCGTGGCGGCACTGACCGGAGATCAGGAGTTTCTGGAAGAGCGCAATGCCGCGTTCAAGAAGCGCCGCGACATGGTGGTAGCGATGCTGAATGACGCGCCCGGCCTCGATTGCCCGGTGCCGGAGGGCGCGTTTTATGTGTATCCCGACGCTAGCGGCCTGATGGGCAAGACCACGCCCAAGGGCGCGAAGATCACGACGGACGAGGAACTGATCGGCTATTTCCTCGACGAGGCGAAGGTCGCGGCGGTGCATGGCGGCGCATTCGGTCTCAGCCCTGCCTTCCGCATCAGCTATGCGACGTCGGAAGAGGTGCTGAAAAAGGCGTGCACCCGCATTCAGGAAGCCTGCGCCGCACTGAAATGAGCGAGGCGGGCTTTCCCGCCTCCAGATTAGTCAATCAGCCGAACTGATAGCCGGACACCGTCCAACCCAGTACGCTGTCCTTGTAGGTCCGCACGCCAATATCTTCGCCCGCCGCGCCTGCGGCTACCATCAGCGGGATGAGATGATCCTCGCCGCCGTGCGGTGGGTGGGCGGTACGCGCATGGGGAAGGTCGGTCCAGCTCACGAGCGCGGCGTTGCGGTCTTGCGCCCCCGGCAGGGTTACGATTCCTGTCAGCGCTTCGTCGAATGCCTCGGACACGTGCTCCACCGGCGCGCCCATCAGCCGCAGGTTATGAAAGCTCATGCCTGAGCCGATGATGAGTACGCCCTCGTCGCGCAACGGCGCGAGCGCCTGCCCCGCACGGATATGCAGCGCAGGATCATAATCGGCGTGACGGTTTGGCACGCAAAGCGACAATTGCGCGACAGGAATATCCGCATCGGGTAGCGCCACCATCATCGGGATGAATACGCCATGATCCCATCCGCGCTCGGATTCCTCAGCCGTTTGAAAGCCCGCCTGCTGCAACAGCTGGCCAGCCCTGCGCGCCACATCCGGCGCAGCGGGTGCATCCCAGCGCAGATCATAGGTATGCTGCGGGAAGCCGTAATAATCGAACAGCAATCCCGGTCGTTCGCCGACGTGCACCGTGAATTGCGGCTCGGCCCAATGCGCCGAGACTAGCAGGATCGCCTTGGGGCGCTCGGCAAGGCTGCTGATGAGATTGGCAAGATAGTCCTGCATCGCGCGCCACATCGGCGGGCAACTGCCGTCCTCATTGAGGAAGAAGCAAGGCCCGCCGCCGTGCGGAATATAAAGAGTGGGTTGGGTCATGCCTTGAAGATAGGAAGGCCAAAACCCGTTTCCAGAAGGCACAGTGATGTGCCTGCCTTCGCTTATTTAGGCGAAATCACCATCAGCATCTGGCGGCCTTCCATGCGCGGATAGGCTTCGACCTTGGCCACCTCGGCGGTTTCCTCGGCTACACGCTGGAGCAGCTGCATGCCGAGCTGCTGGTGCGAGAGTTCACGGCCGCGGAAACGCAGCGTAACCTTCACCTTGTCGCCCTCTTCGAGGAACTTCACGACCGAGCGCATCTTCGTATCATAGTCATGATCGTCGATGTTCGGACGCATCTTGATCTCCTTGATCTCCTGCGTCTTCTGGGTCTTGCGGGCGAGATTCGCCTTCTTCTGGGCTTCGTATTTAAACTTGCCGATATCGAGAAACTTGCACACCGGCGGATCGGCGTTGGGGGATACCTCAACCAGATCAAGGCCTACTTCTGCGGCCTGCTCAATCGCCTCGCGGGTGTAAAGAACGCCCAGATTTTCGCCGTTTTCGTCAATCACGCGCACCTTGGGCACGGTGATGAACTCATTATATCGCGGGCCGGATTTGGGCGGTGGCGGCGCCAGAGGGCGGCGCATCATTGGGGGTGGTATAGCAATGTCTCCTATAGTGATTAACGGCGGGCTTTTAGCGGCTTTCTGCGCCCACGAAAAGGGGGCATGGCGATGGGTGTCGCCAAGTGGCCGCTGTGTGGCGTAAATGCCTCAGCGCATATCGGGCGCCTTGGCCTCGGATGCAAGGGCGGCGACCACTTCGTCCAATGTCATGATCTGCTGCGGCTGGTCTGCACCCAGCACACGGAGCGCGACCTTGCTCTCTTCCGCCTCACGCTTGCCGACAACGAGCAGGTTCGGCACCTTGGCGAGGCTGTGTTCGCGGATCTTGTAGTTGATCTTTTCGTTGCGGAGGTCAATCTCCGCACGGATGCCAGCGCTTTTCAGCTTTTCAACTACGGCCCGCGCATAGTCATCCGCATCCGAAACGATTGTCGCGACGACGGCCTGAACCGGCGACAGCCACAGCGGCACCTTGCCGGCATAATGCTCGATCAATATACCGATGAAACGCTCATAGCTGCCGAAGATCGCGCGGTGGAGCATCACCGGGCGATGCTTGTCACCGTCCTCGCCGACATAGGCCGCATCGAGGCGCTCCGGCAAAACCCGGTCGGACTGGATCGTGCCGACCTGCCAGGTGCGACCGATGGCGTCGGTCAGGTGCCATTCCAGCTTGGGAGCATAGAAGGCGCCTTCGCCGGGCAGTTCCTCCCAGCCATATTCGGGCGTATCGAGGCCCGCCGCCGCCACAGCCGCGCGCAGCTCTTCCTCCGCCTTGTCCCACATTTCTTCAGTGCCGAAGCGCTTTTCCGGGCGCAGCGCGAGCTTGATCGAGTAGGTGAAGCCGAAGTCCTTGTAGATCCGATCCGCCAGCGCACAGAAGGCGCGGACTTCCTCGACGATCTGGTCCTCGCGGCAGAAGATATGCGCGTCGTCCTGCGTGAACTGGCGCACGCGCATCAGGCCGTGGAGCGCGCCGTGCGGTTCATTCCGGTGGCAGCAGCCATTCTCGTAGAGGCGCAGCGGCAGATCGCGATAGCTCTTGATGCCCTGCCGGAAGATCAGCACATGCGCCGGGCAGTTCATCGGCTTCAGTGCCATCCACTCGGCGTCGTCCGACACCAGCGGGCCTTCGTCCTCGGTGTTCGGCGCTTCGTCGGGGATGACGAACATATTCTCGCGATATTTGCCCCAGTGGCCGGACTGTTCCCACTGGCGCGCGTCCATCACCTGAGGGGTCTTGACCTCCTTGTAGCCCGCACCGTCGATTGCGCGGCGCATATAGGCTTCCAGCTCGCGCCACATGATGTAGCCCTTGGGGTGCCAGAAGACTGAGCCGTGCGCCTCCTGCTGGAGGTGGAACAGGTTCATCTCCTGCCCTAGCTTGCGGTGGTCGCGCTTGGCAGCTTCCTCAAGGCGGGTGAGGTGTGCGTCGAGCTGCTTCTTGTTGAGCCAGCCGGTGCCGTAGATGCGCGAGAGTTGTGCATTCTTCTGGTCGCCGCGCCAGTAAGCACCCGATACGCGCATCAGCTTGAAGGCTTGTGCATCGAGCTTGCCGGTCGAGGCCAAGTGCGGGCCACGGCACATGTCGTACCATTTGTCGCCGGACCAATAGACCGTCAGTTCCTCCCCTTGCGGCAGTTCCGCCGCCCACTCGGCCTTGAACGTCTCGCCAGCGGCTTTCCATTGCGCGATCAGATCATCACGCGCCACCACCTCGCGCCGCAAGGGCTGGTCCGCTGCAATGATCTCGCGCATCTTGCCCTCGATCACCGGCAGGTCATCCTCGGTGAACGGGCCGCGCGCACCCGGCGCGAAGTCGTAATAAAAGCCGTCCTCGGTCGAGGGGCCGAAGGTGATCTGCGTATCGGGCCACAGGGCTTGCACCGCCTCCGCCAGCACATGCGCATAGTCGTGCCGCGCCAGTTCCAGCGCGTCCGCCTCATCCCGAGCGGTGACGAGTGCCAGTTGGGCGTCGGCCTTCAGCGGCAGCGTGATATCCACCAGCGCGCCATCTACCCGCGCCGCCAGCGCCGCCTTGGCAAGACCGGGGCCGATGCTGGCCGCGATGTCCGCCGGAGTTGTGCCGGGCGCGACTTCGCGTGACGATCCATCTGGCAGGGTGATTGTGATAAGCGCGGTCATGGCTATGAGCTGTCTTTGCGGGGTGGAATAATCGCGGTTCTTAAGCGGGCAATCGGCTATCCTGTCAACCTAAAGCATCCATTTCAGCCACTATCTCTGCATTATGCTTGACGAAACAGGGCGTGCGCTGTTCATCTCGATCAGGGCAGAGGGGATAACAATGGACAATCAGAGCGGCAGCGCTTTCGCGTTTGACGGAAGCTGGCGGGAATATGCACCGATAGCGTTCACCAACTTGTTGCTGACAATCGTGACCTTGGGCTTTTACCGCTTCTGGGCGACGACACGCACGAGGCGCTATTTATGGTCTCGCACGCAGTTCATTGATGACCGGCTGGAGTGGACCGGCACCGGCAAGGAGCTGTTCAAGGGCTTTATCATGGTGCTGGTGTTGTTGGGCCTGCCGTTTTTGTTCCTACAGTTCGGCGTGCAGGCGCTGGTGATACGAGGCTTCCCCAAGGTTGCAGCGGTGATGGGCTTCGCTGCGTTCGTCCTTATCTTCTATCTGGGTGGTGTCGCACGGTTTCGGGCGCTGCGTTATCGTCTCAGCCGCACCTACTGGCACGGTATTCGCGGCGGCAGTGATGATGGCGGCTGGAGCTATGGCTGGTCGTATATGTGGCGCAATATCGTGGGCATGATCCCACTCTATCTCATGGTCCCCTGGGCGATGATCAGCCTGTGGAACGAGCGCTGGAACAAGATGAGCTTTGGCCCGCATGGCTTTCAGTGCAGTGCTCGGGTGAAGCCTGTGTTCAAGCGGTTCCTGCTGTTTTATCTGGCACCATTTCTGATCGTGCTGGTAGTGCTGGCTTATATTGCGACAATCGGCGGCATGATAGGGAATGTGTGGCTGCGTACCAACTACCCGCCCGCAATCGCAGCTATTGCACTGGTGGTCATCATATTGGGTGTTTACGCGATATTGGGTCTGATCGCCCTAGCCTATTATGCCGCATTTTTGCGTGAAGGCATTAACACCCTAAAACTGGAAAGACTGGATTTCGGCTTCGAGGCGACGACCGATGATTGGCTGAAACTGTTCTTCGGAGACATTCTTCTTGTCGTCGGCACATTGGGTATAGGCTGGATATTCATTCAATATCGCCACTGGAAGTTCTTCATCACCCATCTCGAAGCCTATGGCGAGATTGACCTCAATGCGTTGACCCAATCCACCACGCGCGAATCCCGCCACGGCGAAGGGCTGCTCGATGCAATGGATGTGGGGGCGTTTTGAACCGTGAGCGTGGAGGCGGAGGTCTGGCATTATGATGGCCGCAACGCCAATCGCTGGCAGCCGCGACTTATGGGGGACGCAACTGCTTTCAGCCTGATTGGGGAAGGGTGGGAATCCGGTCCCTATGCCTGGGCCGATCTGCAGGTGCTCGATCATGCCGGGGCGGATGCGATCTTCCAGCTCAAGGGCATGCCCGGATGGCGCATCGGTTTTCCGGGGGGTGCGATGCCCGATGAAATCGCCGCGCTCCTGCCACACAAGCTCCGCTATGGCGGTTTCATCGACAGGATCGGGCTGTGGTGGGCCAGCCTAGTTCTCGCCTGCGGGGCGGCACTAGCGGTGTTTATCGGTGTCTCGGCGCCCGGATGGCTCGCGCCGCTGGTGCCGCAAAGTTTCGAAGATAATCTCGGCGACGCGATGGTCGGGGATTTTGGCGGGCACCTGTGCGCTACCCCACAAGGCGATGCGGCGCTGACATCGCTCGCTGCACGGATGGACCCGCAAGGAAAAGCGCGCTCGATAGAGGTCGCAAACATCCCTATGGTGAATGCCATCGCGCTGCCCGGCCGCCGTATTGTGATCTTCGACGGCTTGCTCCAGCAGGCGAAGTCGCCGGACGAAGTGGCAGGCGTGCTAGGGCATGAGCTGGGCCATGTCGCGCACCGCGATACGATGGCGGCCCTGCTCCGTCAGCTCGGACTTTCGGTCGTTTTGGGTGGTATGAACGGCACGGCGGGTTCCAATATCAATGCGCTGCTGAGCCTGAGCTATGGGCGCGAGGCGGAACATGAGGCGGACCTGACGGCGATCGCGAAGATGAGGGCCGCCAATGTCTCGCCATTGCCGACGGCGGATTTTTTCAAACGCATGGCGCCCGCCTTGCCGAAGCAGGACAAAGCCAAGGACAAGGATGCAGCCAACACGCTCGAGAAAGCAGAAGAGGCGATGAGCTGGTTTGCCAGCCACCCCTCCTCGACCAGCCGCACTGCGCTGTTCGCCAAGGCATACGACAAGAAGCATAGTTACCAGCCTGCACTCGCCTCCTCGCAGTGGCAGGCGCTCAAAACGATGTGCGCCTCGGACAAGAGGGTGAAGCCGGCGAGCGACTTCGGCTTGTAAGCCGCGGCTGATCCGGGCACTAATCGGATATGATTGAAGCACCGGATTTCTTCACCCGCGCCGATGGTGTGCAGCTCGCCTACAGGTTTACATCCGGCTCTGGACCGCTGTTGGTGTTCCTGCCCGGCTATATGTCTGACATGGAGGGTGGCAAGGCGCAGGCGGTGTTCGCGTATGCCCATTCGCGCGGCCAAGCTTGCCTGTTGCTCGATTATTCAGGTTGCGGATCGAGCGAAGGTGCATTTGAGGACGGTACGCTGGACATCTGGCGCGACGATGTGCTCGCGCTCATCAACCATGTCTGGCCTGATGGGAAAGTGATCCCTATCGGCTCCTCGATGGGCGGCTGGCTGGCGCTGCTGGTGGCGTTGGAACTTAAGCAGCGTGTGGCGGGACTCATCGGTATCGCTGCCGCGCCGGACTTTACCGACTGGGGCTTCACAGATGCGAAGAAGGCGGAGCTGCAGGAAAAAGGCCGCATCGTCGAGCCTTCAGACTATGATGATGCGGGCTATATTACCACATACGGCTTCTGGCAATCGGGCGAGGCGAACCGATTGCTGGATGGAGAAATCGCCATCATCTGCCCCGTTCGGTTTCTGCATGGGCAAGCGGACAATGTCGTGCCGTGGCAAATACCGTTGCGCGCGGCAGAGCAGTTGGTGTCTGGGGACGTCCAGACTGTGCTCGTCAAGGATGGCGATCATCGCCTCTCTCGTGATAGCGATATCTCATTGCTGATCGGGATGATTGAGGGCTTGAAGTCTTACCGATTCACCTCAGAATAATAAGATAGTTACGCTAAATTATAATCATTAATAATAAAATTATATAAAAAGGTCAGTCTTCATTCCCTATTGTGCTTGATAATTTGACAGAGACGCTGCATAGCGCTGCCATAGAGTCGACTATCGGAAGAGGGTGTCATGCAGTTCGAAATCATTCCCAACCCCGATGCGCAGAGCGATGAAGCGCGCGCAGCCCTGATGGCGGACCCTGGCTTTGGGCGCGTATTCACCGACCATATGGTGACGATCCGCTGGAGCGCAGAACAGGGCTGGCATGACGCGAAAGTGAGTGCGCGCGCACCCTTCATGCTCGATCCCGCCTCTGCCGTGCTGCATTACGCGCAGGAGATTTTCGAGGGACTGAAGGCCTATCGCGCGGGCGATGGCGGCGTCACCATGTTCCGGCCTGAACAGAATGCGGCCCGCTTCAACCAATCAGCGCGCCGCATGGCGATGGCCGAGCTGCCGGAGGACGTCTTTGTGCAGGCATGCGAGGAGCTGATCCGCATCGACGAGAAATGGGTGCCGGGTGGCGACGGCAGCCTTTATCTGCGCCCGTTCATGTTCGCGAACGAGGCGTTTCTGGGTGTGAAGCCTGCGTCCGAGTTCATCTTCTGCGTGATCGCCTGCACCGTTGGCGCCTATTTCAAGGGCGGCGCAAAGCCGGTTAGCATCTGGGTGTCGGATCATTACAACCGTGCGGGGCCGGGCGGCACTGGCGCGGCGAAATGCGGCGGCAATTATGCGGCGAGCCTCATCGCGCAGGCTGAAGCGATTGAGAAGGGATGCGATCAGGTCGTGTTCCTCGATTCCTCGGAGCATAAATGGGTCGAGGAGCTGGGCGGCATGAACCTGTTCTTCCTGTTCGAGGACGGTAGCGTCGTCACGCCTCCACTCGGTGGCACGATCCTGCCCGGCATCACCCGCAACTCGATCCTCCACCTGCTGCGCGCCGATGGCGTCAGTGTGGAGGAGCGGCCTTACTCCATCGACGACTGGCGCGCCGATGCGCAGAGCGGCAAGCTCACCGAAGTGTTTGCCTGCGGCACGGCGGCAGTGCTGGCGGCGGTCGGTCAGGTCAAATCCTCCAAGGGCGACTTCACCATCGGCAATGGCGGCACGGGCCTCAAGACCGAGGCGCTGCGCAACCGCCTCACCGCTATCCAGCGCGGACAGGCGCCGGGACCGGAAGGCTGGGTGCACGAGGTGGCGCTCTGAACCGAGAAACTGATCCGCTGTAGGATCGGCGCGCGCGGTTTCCCCAGCCGCGAATTACGGAAGAAAAGACTATCGGCCGGGCGTCTCTGCCACGAACACCCGGGTGGTTCGATCACGCGCTGGTTTAGAGCGGGAGCTGAGCTCGAACGGGCTGGGCTCCTTGGGGTTTGGCGGTATTTCACGGGTCCTGCTCTTCCCACTTCAAGCCGAGGAGCGCTTGTTCCGGGGAACAAGTGTGGAGCTGGGAGGCAATTCTGGTTAGCCGGTTCACGCCTGAAGCAAGGGTTTGCGAGCGAGCAGCAAGCTGCTCCCCACACCTATTTCCAACCTTCGCGCCCCGACGCCCCTACAGGACACCATATGAAAACCACCGCTCGGAAACACGGGGCTTCCAAGGAGGGACGGATATCCGATTAATGCCGGATGGTTCCGCACCGACCGATAGTCTCCGGCCTTGCACAGCAACCAAGCCGCCACCCAAGGCCTAACCGCTTACCCCTTGGCCTTCGGGATTGGCGGATAAGCGAATCGGTAGCAAAAGGAAGGGGATGTAGGACAGCGGAATGTGGAAAAGTTTGGTTTACCCCAATATACTCCTCGCCACCGCTTCCGCGACCTTGATGCCGTCGATCGCGGCGGAGAGGATGCCGCCGGCGTATCCTGCGCCTTCGCCTGCCGGAAACAGGCGCTCGGTGTTAAGGCTCTGGAAATCCTTATCCCGCGTGATGCGGATGGGGGATGAGGTGCGGGTTTCGACGCCGGTCATCACCGCGTCCGGGTGGTCATAGCGCGCGATCTGGCGCCCGAAGACGGGTAGCGCCTCCTTGAACGCCTCGATCACGAAATCGGGCAGGCAATGCGAGAGGTCCGTCATCGTCACACCGGGCTTGTACGATGGCGTGACTTCGCCCAGCGCGGTTGAGGCGCGCCCGGCAAGGAAATCCCCCACCCGTTGCCCCGGTGCTGCATAAGTCCCGCCGCCCGCTTCATAGGCAAGCGATTCCCAATGGCGCTGGAACGCAATCCCGGCAAGCGGCCCATCGGGATAATCCCGCGCCGGGTCGATGCCGACGACGAGGCCGGAATTGGCGTTGAACTCCGCGCGCGAATATTGGCTCATGCCATTGGTGACGACGCGGCCTTCCTCCGATGTCGCCGCGACCACGCGTCCGCCGGGGCACATGCAGAAACTATAGACCGTGCGGCCATTGGCGCAGTGATGCGCGAGGCTATAGGCCGCCGCACCAAGATCCGGGTGGCCCGCGCAACTGCCATAGCGCGCCTGATCGACCCAGCTTTGCGGATGCTCGATGCGTACGCCGATGGAGAAGGGCTTGGCCTCGATATGCACGCCGCGCGCGTGGAGCATCTCGAAAGTCGGGCGCGCGCTGTGGCCGACGGCGAGGACGACATGATCGGCCTCGAGGAAACTGCCGTCGTTGAGGTGCAACCCCCGCAGGCGCTGGCGGCCATCGGGTAGGGGGGTAAGCTCGATATCGTCCACCCGTGTTTGCCAGCGATATTCGCCGCCCAGCTCCTCGATCGTGCGGCGGATGCTCTCCACCATCGTCACGAGCCGGAAGGTTCCGATATGCGGGTGCGCCTCCCAGAGGATGTCGTCCGGCGCGCCCGCCTTCACGAACTCCTCCAGCACCTTGCGGCCGAGGAAGCGCGGGTCTTTCACGCGGCAATAGAGCTTTCCATCCGAGAAAGTGCCCGCGCCTCCTTCGCCGAACTGCACGTTGCTGTCCGGGTTCAGCACCGAGCGGCGCCACAGGCCCCATGTGTCCTTGGTGCGTTCGCGCACGACCTTGCCGCGTTCAAGGATGATCGGGCGGAAACCCATTTGCGCGAGGATCAGCCCCGCGAACAACCCGCATGGCCCAGCCCCGATGACGACCGGGCGGAGACCATCCCAGCCTTGGGGTGCGCGGGTGGGGAAGCGATAGGCCATGTCTGGCGTGCGCCGCACATCCTTGTCGCCCGCGAGGCGCGTCAGCACCTCGGCTTCCGCCGCTGCGTCAAGCACTATGTCGAGCGTATAGACGAGCAGGATCGCGTTGCGGCGTCGCGCATCGTTGCCGCGTTTGAAGATCGTGAAACCTCGCAATGCGTCACTATCTACGCCGAGGCGCGCGCAGATTGCTTCGCCCAAGGCTTCTGGTGGATGATCCAGTGGCAGCGAGAGGCCGGAGAGGCGCAGCATCAGCGCAGCTTGGCTATGGAGAGACCGTCTGCCTTGGCGCGCTCCTTCACCGATTCCTCGCTGCGCGTCAGCGCCTTGGCAATGGCCTTCAGGGCCATACCTTTCTTCGCCAGCGTATGCAGTTTCTGGATTTCATCAGCCTTCCACGGCTGCCGGTGTCGCTCGAATTTCTCTGCCATAGCGAGGCTCTAGGCGCGAAACGCTTAACGAACAAGGATGCTGTTTGGCTGGGGCGGGAGGATTCGAACCTCCGCATGGCGGTACCAAAAACCGCTGCCTTACCGCTTGGCTACGCCCCAGCATGCCTGCGCGACATGACGCAGAGAAGAGGCGCATATAGCGGCTGGCGCGCGAAAGGGAATATCCGATTTGCACCTCGTGATAATCATGCAGGCGTTATACAGGGCCGGATCGGTTCTACTTGCCTTCCATGCTGAAAATCGCCAACAGGGCGGACTATGGCCACTACCGGATCGACTGCATCACCGCTGTTCCTGCGCGAAGACGAAATTCGCCGCGGGGTAGAGCTGCTCTATTTCGGCTATACCCGCATGACGGGCGCGATCGACGAGCGCTTGTCGGAGCAGGGGTTGGGTCGCGCGCATCACCGCGCGCTGTATTTCATTGCACGCCAGCCGGATTTGATTGTGAGCGAACTGCTTGCGCTGCTGGCGATTACCAAACAGTCTCTGGGGCGCGTTCTCAATGAGTTGATCGAGCGTGACATGGTCGAAACCCGACCTGGGGTGCGTGATCGCAGGCAAAAGCAATTGCGGCTCACGGCCAAGGGCGCGGCATTAGAGTCCGAATTGTTCGAGGCGCTGCGTTCGCGCATGGCGGCGGCCTATGTTCAGGCGGGACAAGGCTCGGTCACTGGTTTCTGGCAGGTGCTGGAAGGGCTGATCCCGCCGGAAGATCGCAAGATGGTATTCGCGCTGCGGGGCTGATCAGCCAGCCGCGAGCCGCTCCAGCTCAACGCCCCTGTCCTCCGCTGCGCGCATCATGTCGGTGAGCAGGGTCACGAGCCGCCCGTTTTCATCAAGCACGTCCAGCCCTTCGCGCGTCATGCCGCCCTTACTCGCGACTTTGTCTGCAAGCGTGGCGGGAGATTCGTCAGCCTCCGCGGCAAGCGCCGCAGAGCCCTCGACGGTAGCGAGCGCGAGCCGTGCGGCTTGATCTTCATTCAACCCTAGCGTCGCCGCCGCCTGAGAGAGCGCATCAATGAAGCGGAATACGAATGCCGGGCCGCAACCGGTCAATGCTGTGATGAGGTTGAACTGCGCCTCATCGGCAATGCGTTCGACAAGGCCAAGGGGAGAAAGCAGCGTTTGCGCATCGGTTACGGCAGCGGCGGCAGTTCCCTCATCCGTATAGAGCGCTACTACACCCTTGCCCAGCGCTACTGGTGTATTCGGCATGATCCGCACTATGTCCGCACTGGAGCCAAGCGCCGCACGCAGGCTTTCCACCATCACACCCGCGAGCATTGAAATAACCAGATGCCCTTCGTTCAGCAGAGGAGCCAGCTTGGGCGCAATATCGGGCAGTGATTGCGGCTTCACACCCAGCGTTATGACCGCCCCTTCGGGCAGAGCATCGGGTAGAGCAGCGAGCAGCGTAACGCCGGGGGCGGGCGGTGCGGTTCGACCGGGATCAACCACCTTGACCGATGCAGGATCGAGACCCGCACCGAGCCAGCGCGTCAGGATCGCGCCTGCCATATTGCCGCAGCCGATCATCACCAGCGGACGTGAAAAAGCGGCTAGGGTCATGATGGCCGCTTTATGCCTCGCCGCGCGTTTCGATCATGCTGGCCGCAATGGCATCCGCGGGCGACTTTCCGCCCCACAGCACGAACTGGAACACCGGATAAAAGCGTTCGCACTCATCGAGCGCCGCCTCGACCAGCAATTGCGCCTGATCGATCGTCAGCGTATCGCCGCCCGCCAGCAGCGCGCCGTGGCGAAACAGCACTACGCCGGTCGACGACCACATCTCAAAATGGCCGAGCCACAGCTGTTCGTTGATGAGGCCGATCGTCTCGTAGATCGCACCGCGTTTTTCGTCGGTCACGCGGATATCGGGCAGCACCAGCAGTTGCAGCACCTGATCTTCCTCGCGCCAGATCGCACGGATCTCATATTGCGTCCAGCTGCCCTGCGTGGTCGCGGCGATCTCATCCTCGCCCGCATGTTCGTATGACCAGCCGTTCGCCTCGAAATAGCTGGCGAGCATGTCCAGCGGCTCGGCCTCTTGATCATGCTGCTCAAATTCGTCGTTTTCCATCATTGTCCAGATGTGATCCCCGGCCTTGTCCTCATAGTTATATCACTACGGCCCATGAAAGGACACTGGCAAACTGTGGAGAAAGCTGTGGATAGACTGTGGGGAAATGGGACAGTCTCAGGCGGTCTTGGCAGATTTCTTGGGCCTGCCGGGTGATGCGGTCTTTTTCGATGCAGAAGCGGCAACAGGCGCTGCGCCCTTTTCCAGTGCGTCCAGCCGGGCCTTGAGGTTCTCGGCCTCCTCTCGTGCGGTGGCGGCCATCGCCTTCACGGCCTCGAATTCCTCGCGGCTGACGAAATCCATGCCGTTCATCCATTGCTTCGCCTTTTCGCGCGCATTGGCCTCGAACTCCCGGCCCACGCCTGCAAGAGTGCCCGCCGCGCCATTGATGATACGGCTCAGGTCGTCGAAGAAACGGTTTTCGCTCTGCATGCTGTCCTCAGGGATTTCGTTCAATGTGTCAGATATGGGTGCTGAGACCCGGCCCGACAAGGTTCGCCGCGTTGGGATTGAGCGTGTCGATGCTGAGCGTCAAGATGCCTGCGAACACCAGCCAGCCGAGATAGGGCAGCATCAGGATAGCCGCGATCATGCGGATACGCGCGAACAGGATCGTTGTCAGCGCCGCAACCACGAAGATGAACACGATCAGCCACAAGGCTTCCGGCACCATATGCAGGCGGAAAAACACTGGCGACCATGCGTAATTCGCCGCGAGCTGGATCAGGAAAAGCAGGATGGCGAGGCCGCGCAATTTTGCGCCACGCGCATGCAGGATCACCGCGACAGAGAGGCCCATCAGCACATAGAGCACAGTCCATGCCGCTCCGAAAACCCAGCCTTCCGGCATGAAGCTGGGTTTCGCCAGCCCGGCAAACCACAGATTGCCATAGCCACTGTTGGCGATCTGGCCTGAGAGGAAGCCCAGAAAGGCGATAGCCGGGACTGTGAACAGCGCCCAACGCACATAGGACATGCGAAGCTGGCTCTGCGAAGCTATTTCATTCATCCCACACAGTCTTTCCGCCTGTATATCCGCTCACAGCGCATAACTTCATATCGAATCCCGGAGTTCCCACCAGCCGATACTGAAAAGAATTTCGCTGCATCGCAAGATGCTTGACCTGCTCCATCGCGTCAAGCGCCCCGTTTTGGATCACCCCTTGGATGCCGCAATCAAAAATTCCACATTGCCCTCCGGCCCGGTGATCGGGCTGGGTTCTATGCCTTCAACCATCCAGCCTTTGCCTTCTATCCATGCGCGCACCTCATCGCATACCCGCCCATGGATAGCGGGGTCACGCACCACGCCGCCCTTGCCGACCTCCTCGCGCCCAGCCTCGAACTGCGGTTTAATAAGGGCGAGGAGGCGGGCTTTTGGAGCAGCAAATTCCATCGGGCGATCCAGCACCTTGGCGAGCGAGATGAAGCTTGCGTCGCAGACGATGATGTCGATCGGTTCCGGGATATGGTCGGCGGTGAGGATGCGCGCGCTGGTCTGCTCATGCACAATCACGCGGGGGTCTGAGCGCAGCTTCCACGCGAGTTGATTGGTGCCGCTGTCGACCGCATAGACTTTCGCTGCACCATTGGTGAGTAATACATCGGTGAACCCACCGGTTGAGCTGCCGACATCCATCGCTATGGCCCCCGTCACATCCCAGCCAAAATGCTTTAGACCATGCGCGAGCTTGATCCCGCCGCGCGAGACCCAGGGATGGTCGCGCCCGCGCACCTCCAGCTGCGCATCCTCCGCCAATGCTTGCCCGGCCTTGTCGATCTTCTTCTCACCGCTGAACACAAGCCCGGCGAGGATGAGCGCCTGCGCCCGCGCTCTGCTTTCGACGAGGCCACGCTCTACAAGCAGCTGGTCGACACGCATCTTGGCCATCTCAGCTTTTGCCTTCGGCGCGCGCGATCAACATCGCGGGGGTGAGGATTTGCGGAAGCTCCTGCGGCTCGTCCTCCCCCGCTGGATACCACAGGTAGAGCGGCACACCAGAGCGGCCATGCGCTTCGAGGAATCGGGTGATAACAGGATCGCCGTTGGTCCAATCGCCGACGATCACGCGCACATCGGCCTTGTCGAATGCTGCGCGCACCTCGACGCGGTCGATCGCGCCCACCTCGTTCACCTTGCAGGAGAGGCACCAGTCGGCGGTGAAATAGAGGAACACAGGCTTTCCCGATGCGCGTGCCTCAGTCAGAGCGGCCTCGCTGAAACTGTTGGCGGCTTGCGCCTGCGCCGCGCGGTGCGCCTGCGCGAGAGGAAATGCGCCGCCCACGCCGATAACCACGACCAGCGCCAGCGCAATGATCCCAGCGAAGCGCGCCTCCCTCTTCTGCGCCCGGCCCAACCACCAGAACACCAGTACCACGCCGGTCGCAACCGACAACCCGATGGTCAGCCCCGTCATCCCCGCCTGCCGCCACAGCAGCCAGACGAGCGCGGCAGCGGTGAGGCCCATCGGGACGCTTAGCCAGCGCTGCACTCGCTCCATCCATGCGCCGGGACGCGGTAACAGGCGACGTAGTGCAGGAAAATGGCCGAGCAGAAGAAACGGCAGCGCGATGCCTAGCCCCAGCCCCGCAAACACCGCAAGCGCCTGCGTCACCGGCAGCACAAGCGCCGCGCCCAGCGCCCCCGCCATGAACGGGCCGGTGCAGGGCGTCGCGACGAACGCTACCAGCACACCGCTCCAGAAATCGCCGACGAGGCCGCGACGGGTGGTGAGGTTGCCGCCGATCTGCAAAGCTACCAGCCGCCAGACGCCAAGCAGTTCCAACGTAATCGCAATGCTCAAGGCCAATAGAACCAGCACCACAGCAGGGCTTTGCAGCTGAAATGCCCAACCGATACTCGCGCCGCCCGCGCGCAGTGCGATCACCGCACCGCCAAGCCCCATGCACGCGATCATCACGCCCGCAGCATAGGCCCATGCCTCATGCCGGGTAGCTGCGGGGCTGGTCGCGCCGCGTAGCAGGCTCATCGACTTCAAACTCAGCACCGGGAAAACGCAGGGCATGATATTAAGGAGCAGACCGCCTACGATTGCGCCGACGAGCGCGAGCAGCACACCGCGCCAGCCTTCCTCGCCATGCGGTTCCGGCACCGCGCCGGGCCGGGCGGCGATCTCAAGCCCCTTGTCAGCACCGATCTTCAGTACGCCATTCGCAACACCATTCGTTGGTGCCGCCAGATCCTTGACCGTGACGATCAGCCTGTCTCCGTCGTGCGCGAAGCTCTGTGCACCCGCATAGCTTTTCGCGCCGCCATAGGCTGGGAAGAAATGTGGCGCATCGAGCGGCGCGGCGGCTGGATAGGGGATTGAGAGGCGCAATCCGCCTGCGCCATCTGAAGCAAACAACGCCTTCCCGCCCAGCGGTCTTGGCAATTTCATCCGGTATCCATCGAAGCGGGCGCGGTTCTCCGGCGGGGCCGCTTGATCAGTGGCAACTACCAGGTCCACTGCCAGATCGCCCTGCTCCGGTACGCAGATCGCATCCGTGCAGGCCAGCCACTCAAGATGCACGCGGATCGGCAGGCGCGTGCCGGGGGTCAATCCCGGCGGCACTTGCGCCTCAGCGAGCACCGCATATGGCCCTTCATAAACATGGTTCATAAGGCCCGAGACGAGCAATGTCTGCGGCACCGGATAGCGCAGTGGCCTGGCCGTCACACCCTTCGGCAAAGACCATTTTGGCTCTATCGGTTTGCCCGCATCGCCGGGATTCAGCCAATAGCCATGCCAGCCGGGTTCCGGGGTCATCACAAATGCGAGAGTGACCGGTCGTCCCGCGACAGGGCGCAAAGTCTCCGCCTGCAACGAAGCAGAGATGTGCGTGCGTCCATCCCTGCTGCCGAGCGGGTTTGGTGATGTCTGTTGTGCGGACGCTGCAGTGTGGAGGGCAATGAAGCCAATCAGCAAGAGCAGCAGTTTCAGCAATCCGCCCATCCGGCCCGCCTTTCCGCACTGCGGCTAGGGCGGGATATGTGCTACGTCAAGCGTGCTCGGCAGTTAGCGAGGCTTTCCCGTTATACATGTCGTTGATGCGCTCTGCGTCGACGGGACGGCTATAGAGATAACCCTGAATTTCTTCGCATCCTATATCGACGAGCTGATCGCGCTGCCCCTGCGTTTCGACGCCCTCCGCAATCACATCCAAACGCAACGCCCGCGCCAGCCTGACGATCGCCTGCACCACAGCGACCGATTCCCGCTCTACACCCAGATTGGCGATGAAGGAGCGGTCGATCTTGATCTTGTCGATCGGGTAGCGTTGCAGATAGCTCAACGAGGAATAGCCGGTGCCGAAATCATCGAGCGCGATCGAAAAGCCCATCTGACGTAACTCTCGCAGTACACCATGCGTAATGGGATCATCGCCGAGCAATAGCCCCTCTGTGATCTCCAGTTCGAAGGTCCGGGGATCGACGCCGCATTCCTTGAGCAGCGCGCCCACGCGCTCCGGGAAATCCACCATACGCAATTGCGCTGCGGAGATATTGATAGCAACTTTCAGACCGTCCCATTTGCGACTGTCGCAGAAGGCCTCGCGCAGGGTGTACATGCCGATCTCGTTGATCAGGCCGCATTCTTCGGCGATAGGGATGAACATGGCGGGGGAAATTTCTCCGCGCACTGGATGGTGCCAGCGCAACAGAGCTTCCACGCCAGATATTCTGTCTTGGGGGTCCGCCTGGGGCTGATACACCATTTTCAGGTCGCCATTATAGAGCGCATCACGCAGTTCGGTCTCAAGCTCGCGCCGCAGACGCATTGCGGCATCCATTTCAGGCTCGAAGAAACTATATTGCGCGCGCCCGTTATTCTTCGACCGATAAAGGGCAAGGTCGGCATGCCGTAGCGCGTCCGCAGCCGACACATCGCCCTCTGATAGCAGGTTAACACCTACAGAGCATGAGACATGCACACGGCCGCTGGAGAGGTCCATTGGCTGCGAAATAGCCTCGACGATGCGCTCCGCCAGACGTGCCGCAGCATTGGGGCTGGCATCGAGTTGCACGATTGCGAACTCATCACCGGAAAGCCGTGCAAATGTATCCGACCGCCTGCACACCTCGGCAATCCGCTTCGATGCAGCGACAATCAATTCGTCGCCGATCTGGTGGCCGAAGCTATCATTGACATCCTTGAACCGGTCCAGATCAAGGCAGTGTACGGCGATGGGTGTGCCACCGCGCCGCAGCCGATCTAGCGCTATGCCGAGCCGGTCGAAAAACATTACCCGGTTGGGCAGACCCGTCAAAGGATCATGATAGGCCAGATGCGATGCGCGGGCCTCGCTGGCGATCAGCTCTTGCGCCGCGCGCCAACTCCTGCGGTGAAAGATTGCCATGACGGTGAAGAACGTCGCGAAGATGATCAGGGTTGGAGGAAGCAGCTTGAGCGCAAGAGCGGTTCCGGGCTTTTGCGGTGTCCATTCCAGACTGGCGACATATTGCCCTTCGTCGTTGTTGAGGTCGATCTGGGCGATGTCTGTCACATCATCAATCTGGACCTGGCGCAGCTTCAGATCCGGCAGCATATAGCGTTCACCGAACTGCTTGAGAAACTGGTCATTCACCTCTGTCGCCGCAATCACTATGGGCGCGCGGTCATATCTCTGGCTGACGGTGCCGAAATCCGGTTGGACCAGTGAGGCAACGACGATGAAGAGCTTGCCCCGCAAACGCACAAGATTGTGTGCCAGCACCGGATCCCTCAGCGAACCAAGCACTACACCCGCTTTGTGGCGCTGCGCTTCCCGCTCACGAACAGTTTGTAATGCTTTGTGCATCGCTGGTGCTAATACATCATAAGCGGAAAGCGGCACATGTTCGCCGGTATCGGCAGCAAAAAACAGCTTGTCGTCATGATCGAGAACGAAGCTGTATTGGAAAAAGGCGGTATCGTAGAGAAACTGACCGATATTGTTCTGCGCCCATTCAATATTCTTGGCTTCCAGATTGGCAAGCGCATCGTCCCACACTGTCTGTGGCACCGTATTCTTGTCGACTTCTATGATCTTGTTGGTGAAGCCATTCGCTATGAGTTTCTGTTCATGCTGCCTGGCATCGGCATTCATCCTCATCGCCAGATCATAGCCGCCGAACAGCAGCATGATCGATGCAACGACCGATAATATAATTAATGGCCTGAACAGCTCATTGGCGCGCGTTTGTTTTTTCATCTCTCCGGTGCCCAGGCGATTGGCTGACCGGATTTTGTAACGAGCAAGGGTAAATATTGGATTTATCGAGTTTTCTGTACTCGATGGGGATCGATTAGTTGGTCTTCATGGCGCTAAAATGAAAGGCCCGCCCCGGGCTTGTTGCCAGGGCGGGCCTCCTATGGCCCCGTGCAGGCGGGCCAGCTGATGGGCGTTTGCCCGGTCAGCTTACATAATGAGCGGTCGTTCTCGCGGCAACGTCTTCCTTGGTCACGCCCGGAGCAAGCTCAAGCAACTTGAACGGACTATCGTGATCAGGCCGCGCAAACACTGCGAGGTCGGTGATGACCATGTCCACCACATTCTTGCCGGTGAGCGGCAACGTGCAATTGGGGATGAACTTAGGGCTGCCGTCTTTCGCGCAATGCTCCATCACGACGATGATCTTCTTGACGCCCGCGACGAGGTCCATCGCGCCGCCCATGCCCTTGATCATCTTTCCGGGAACCATCCAGTTGGCGATATCGCCGCCTTCCGATATTTCCATCGCGCCGAGCACAGTGAGGTCGATCTTGCCGCCGCGGATCATCGCGAAGCTCGCCGCGCTGTCGAAATAGGCGGAGTGGGGCAGCTCGCTGATCGTCTGCTTGCCAGCGTTGATGAGGTCTGGGTCCACCTCATCATCATAAGGGAACGGACCGATGCCGAGCATGCCGTTTTCCGACTGGAGCGTGACCGTCATGCCTTCGGGCACATGGTTTGCAACCAGCGTCGGAATGCCGATGCCGAGGTTTACATAGAAGCCGTCCTGCAGTTCCTTCGCGGCGCGGGCGGCCATCTGGTCACGGCTCCAGCCCTTAGTGATGCCATCATGCGTCGTCATTATGCGGCCTCCCTTTCGCGCACTGTGCGGAACTCGATCTTCTTGTCATAGGGCGCACCAACGATCATGCGTTGCACATAGACGCCGGGCAGGTGGATCGCGTCAGGATCGAGGCTGCCCGCAGGCACGATTTCCTCGACCTCGACCACACAGACCTTGCCGCACTGGGCAGCAGGTACGTTGAAATTGCGCGCAGTCTTGCGGAAGACGACATTGCCGGTTTCGTCCGCCTTCCACGCTTTCACCAGCGCGAGATCGGCGACGATGCCACGCTCGAGGATGTAATCCTGACCGTCGAAGTTCTTCACTTCCTTGCCTTCTGCGACGAGCGTGCCGACGCCAGTCTTGGTGTAGAAGCCAGGGATGCCCGCGCCGCCTGCGCGCATGCGCTCGGCGAGCGTGCCCTGTGGGCAGAACTCCACCTCCAGTTCGCCGGAGAGATATTGCCGCTCGAACTCCTTGTTCTCGCCGACATAGGACGCCATCATCTTCTTAACCTGCTTTGTGCGCAGCAGCTTACCGATGCCTTCATTGTCGATGCCCGCATTGTTCGAGCAAAAGGTAAGGCCGGTGACGCCGCTATCGCGCACGGCATCCAGCAAACGCTCCGGAACGCCACACAGGCCGAAGCCGCCGCTGGCAATCAGCAAATCATTCTTCAGCAACCCATCGAGGGCCGTCTTGGCATCGGGGTAGAGTTTTTTCGACATGCAGAACCTTCCTGTGCACGAGAATGGCCTCCACTAGGCACCCCTATCCATAATTACCAATTATTTATTTTTTGTGATATTCATAAAAAATGTCTATTAGTAGAATCGCACTCTACCATCTTGAAACATTGTTGTGGATAGCCCGTCTGGGAACTTTCGGCGCAGCTGCGGAACGATTGAACACGACACAGCCGGCTATTTCCGCGCGCGTGCGCGAGCTTGAAAATTTGGTCGGCAAACAACTGTTCCGCCGCGAGGGGCGGACAATGACGCTCACCCCTGCCGGGCGACAGCTTGTGCGGGAGAGCGAGCCGCTGGTGGCCCGCTTTCAGGACATCATGCAGGGCGCGAGCAGCATCGCGGATTCATCCGGTATCGTTCGCATTGGTGCGGGTGAGATTGCAGCGGCGAGTTGCTTGCCCGGATTCGTTGCGGGCCTGCAGCAAGAGCTGCCGAATGTCTCGCTCGAGATCGAGATCGCGCTCACCGCGGATCTTATTCAGCAGATATTGACCGGTCGGACCGATCTCGTGTTCGGCGCGGGGCGGATCGCCCATCCGGCTTTGAGAACCACGCCTATCGGCACGGTTGACCTGTTGCTGCTTGCCAGCCCCGCAACTGTAGCGGCGCTGAAGTCAGAGGGCGATGTGGGCCGCTTCCCGCTCTGGTCGCTCTCCAGTCATTCTCCACTCTACCAGATCATGAAGGAAGCGATTTCCCGCACGGGCCTTGCGTCACGTACGGTCAATCTGTGCAACAATGCGCGTATGATGATTGACATCGTGATGGCGGGCGACGGGATCGGGATTTTCCCGAGTTCGATGGTGCAGCAATTGCTTGCCGAGGGTCGACTGGAGCCGATACCCGGAGCGACGGATATTCCTCCGGTCGAATTTCAGGTCGCCATCCGCGCAGCAGAGATGGACCCCCTGATCCTGCACATTTTCGAGAGAGCAGGCGGGCTGGACATCAGCGAGCTGTCGTTGCCCGCTATCACGACGGTTTGAATATGCGAAAGGCCGCCCCTGCAGGGACGGCCTCTTGCATAAGCTCATCGGATTGCTTCAGAGCTTGTTGCCCATCGCACCTTTGACACTGCCAGAGATTTTCTGAGCTTCGCCCTTCATCTGCTGCGCCCGGCCTTCGCCGCGCGTTTCGGGGTTGGAGCTTTGCTGCTTCATCTTGCCGATGGCTTCGTTGGTTGCGCCTTTGACCTTGTCGACTACTTCACCCATGATGTTTCTCCTTGGCTTGGGGGTGCAGGAGAAACATCCGAAAACCAGCCGCGTTCCGCGAAATGCGTTGGAGCGTTGAGCTGTACGATCAAGCGGTGCTGGCGTCAGATGAGGCCCGCAAGCGGACTGGAAGGGTCCGCATACATGCGCTTGCCCATGCGCCCGGCAAGATAGGCCATGCGTCCCGCCTCGACGCCTGCCTTCATCGCGCGGGCCATCAGCACCGGGTCTTTCGCCTCAGCAATCGCGGTGTTCATCAGCACTCCAGCACAGCCCAGCTCCATCGCGACCGCCGCTTCGGATGCGGTACCGACACCGGCATCGACCAGCACCGGAAGCTGCGTGCCCTCGACGATCAGCCGGATCGTTACCTTGTTCTGGATACCGAGGCCGGAGCCGATCGGCGCGCCCAGTGGCATGATCGCGACCGCCCCTGCATCTTCGAGCCGTTTGGCGGCGATGGGATCATCGACACAATAGACCATCGGCTTGAAGCCTTCCTTCGCGAGCACTTCGGTCGCGCGCAGCGTCTCGACCATATCGGGGTAGAGCGTGCGCGCCTCGCCCAGAACTTCCAGCTTCACCAGCTCCCAGCCACCCGCCTCGCGCGCGAGGCGCAGTGTACGGATCGCTTCCTCACCGGTGAAACAGCCTGCGGTGTTGGGGAGATAAGTGATCTTTTTGGGGTCAATATAATCGGTCAGCATCGGCGCATTGGGGTCCGACACGTTCACTCGCCGCACCGCGACCGTGACGATCTCGGCGCCGGACGCCTCGACCGCAGCCGCATTCTGCTCGAAGCTCTTGTATTTCCCTGTGCCGACGATGAGGCGCGAACGGAAGCTCTTGCCCGCAACCGTCCAGCTATCGTCGGCTGTTGCGGTATGGTCGCCGCCGCCGACAAAGTGCACGATCTCCAGCTCGTCGCCATCCTCGACCATGACATCGCCCAGCGTCGAGCGCGGCACGACTGCGAGGTTGCGTTCCACCGCGATCTTCTCCGGCACGAAGCCCAGCTCGCTTGCCAGCGCTGCAAGGCTAAGCCCCTCGCGCACCCGCCGATGCTCGCCGTTGATACGGATCGAAATATTGCCATCGACGCTCAAAGCTAGACCTTCCACACAAACCTCAATATCAAGGCGCTGCATATAGGGACGCTTGAGGGTGCACCGCAACCGCTCATCACTGCGGACAGGGGAAAATATGGCCGAAGACCGGACAATATGGGTGCTGAATGGCCCCAATCTCAATCTGCTCGGCAGTCGCGAGCCGGAAATCTATGGCTATGACACGCTGGACGACATTGCCGAGCGTATGAACGATGTTGCTGCGCGGGCGCATGTGGAGATCGAGTTCCACCAGTCCAATCATGAGGGTCATCTGATCGACTGGCTGCATGAGGCAGCGGAAGTCGGCGCGCACGCTGTGATATTGAACCCCGGCGGACTGACGCACACGTCGGTCGCGCTGCTGGATGCGATCAAGAGCATCAAGGTGCCGGTGATCGAGGTGCACCTCTCCAACCCGCACGCACGCGAGCCGTTCCGCCACAAATCCTATGTCGGCATGGGAGCGAAAGGCACCATCGCGGGCTTTGGGCCGATGTCCTACATGCTGGCGCTTGAGGCCGCATTAGAGCTTTAACTGGTTGCCATGCAGGGAAAACCGCAATAGGCGCATAAGCGATTTGCTGAATTTCGAGGGTTTATGAACGACAAAACCGATAAGGGCGCAATGCAGATCGATGTCAATCTGGTGCGTGAACTGGCTGATATGCTGGATTCGACCAACCTGACCGAGATCGAGGTGGAAGACGGCGACCGCAAGATCCGTGTCGCGCGCAAGGTACATGCTGCCGCTGCGGCGCCTGCATTTGTCGCCGCACCTGCACCGCAAGCCACGACCGCTACTGCCGCCGCTGCCCCCGCCGTGGAAGCCGCGCCCACCGCAGCCTCCGGCAATGCGGTCAAATCGCCGATGGTTGGCACCGCCTATCTCGCCGCCGAGCCCGGCGCCGCGCCGTTCATCCATGTGGGCCATCAGGTGAAGGCAGGCGACACGCTTGTCATCGTCGAGGCGATGAAGGTGATGAACCCGATCACCGCGCCCGCTGGCGGCACCGTGAAGGCGATTCTGGTCGAGAACGGTCAGCCGGTCGAGTTCGATCAGCCCTTGGTCGTTATAGAGTAAGCGCCCGATATGGGGATCGAGAAACTGCTGATCGCCAATCGCGGCGAAATCGCGCTGCGCATACATCGCGCCTGCCACGAGATGGGCATCAAGACGGTGGCGGTGCATTCCACCGCCGATGCGGACGCGATGCATGTGCGCCTTGCCGATGAGGCTGTGTGCATCGGGCCGCCGGCCGCGCGGGACAGCTATCTCAACATCGCCAACATCATCTCCGCCGCCGAAATCTCCGGCGCGGATGCGATCCACCCCGGCTATGGCTTCCTCTCCGAAAACGCGCAGTTCGCCGAAATCGTCGAGGCGCATGGGCTGATCTTCGTCGGACCGAAGCCGGAACATATCCGTACTATGGGCGACAAGGTGGAGGCGAAGCGCACTGCGGGCGCGCTGGGCTTGCCGCTCGTACCTGGTTCGGACGGCGCGATTACCGATGTCGCGGAGGCGAAGAAGCTCGCCAGGGAAATCGGTTATCCCGTGCTCATCAAGGCAGCGTCCGGCGGCGGCGGGCGCGGCATGAAGGTGGTGCCAGAGGAAAGCCAGCTCGAAACGCTGATGCAGCAGGCAGGCAGCGAGGCGAAGGCGGCGTTTGGCGACGACACCGTCTATATGGAGAAATATCTCGGCAATCCGCGCCATATCGAGTTTCAGGTGTTCGGCGACGGCAATGGCAGTGCGATCCATCTGGGCGAACGCGATTGTTCCTTGCAACGTCGCCACCAAAAGGTGCTGGAGGAAGCGCCCTCGCCGATCCTCTCGGCGGCGGAGCGGGACCGCATGGGCGGCATCGTCGCCAAGGCGATGGCGGACATGGGCTATCGCGGCGCTGGGACGATCGAGTTCCTGTGGGAAGACGGCGAATTCTATTTCATCGAGATGAACACCCGGCTTCAGGTCGAGCACCCCGTCACCGAGATGATCACCGGCGTCGATCTCGTGCGCGAGCAAATCCGCATCGCGGAAGGGCGCCCGCTGTCGGTAGCGCAGGAGGATTTGCGCTTCACCGGCCACGCGATCGAGTGCCGCATCAACGCCGAAGATCCGCAGACTTTTGCGCCATCCCCCGGCACCGTCACCAGCTATCATGTCCCGGGCGGCATGCACGTCCGCGTCGATAGCGGCCTCTATCAGGGCTATAAGGTGCCGCCCTATTATGACAGCATGATCGGCAAGCTGATCGTCTATGGCCGCACGCGCGAGGGCTGCATCATGCGCCTGCGCCGCGCTCTGGAGGAATATGTGATCGAGGGGATGAAGACCACGATCCCGCTGCACCAGAAGCTGCTGAAAGACCCCGAATTCCAGAACGGCGATTATACGATCAAGTGGCTGGAAGAGTGGTTGGCGAAGGACGAAGGCGCAGCATGAAGGCGACCATCTGGCATAATCCCGCATGCGGCACCTCACGCAAGACGCTGGCGATCCTTGAGGAAACTCCGGGTGTCGACGTTACCGTGATCGAGTATCTGAAGACGCCCTATACGCGCGATAAGCTGGTGCAGTTGTTTCGCGATGCGGGGGTAACGCCGCAACAGGCTATTCGCAAAATGGGAACCGATGCCGAAGAGCGCGGCCTGCCGGACATGGCCGATGATGCGATCCTCGATGCGATGGCTGCCAACCCTGCCTATGTGAACCGGCCCTTCGTCGAGACAGACAAGGGCGTGCGCTTCTGCCGCCCGCAGGATGTAGTGCGCGAGATTCTGTAAACAGAGTCTCGGTATTGTAACATTCGTCTGATCTAGCTCTTGCGGAACGCGCCCAGCGCGTTAGCATCTGCAGCATGAGCGAGGGCGACTCTTTGGCGACCATTGCGGTCTATTCCCTGAAAGGCGGGGTCGGCAAGACGACCTTCGCGGTCAATCTGGCGTGGGCATCTGCGAGAAAAAGCGCCCGCCGTACGCTGTTATGGGATCTGGACCCGCAGGCCGCAGCCACCTGGATGCTCTCCGCCAACGCCAAAGGACGGGACGAGGCGCATGCAATCTTCACCAAGGATGTCGATGTCGAATCGCTGATACGTCCATCCACTGTGGAAGGGATCGACCTGATCGCGGCGGATACATCTCTTCGTGGGCTGGATCGCCTGTTCTTCGAGCTGGGCAAGAAGAAGCGGCTGGCGAAGCTGATCGAGGGGCTGGGCAAGCGCTATGACCGCATCATTCTCGATTGCCCGCCGGGGCTGACCGAGACTTCAGAACAAGTGCTGCGCGCGGCGGACATCGTGATCGTGCCGGTAATCCCCTCGCCGCTGTCGCAAAGGGCTTTGGGTGAGGTTGCGCGCTATCTGGTCCAGCGTGGCGACGGGCATTCGCCGATATTGCCGGTCTATTCAATGGTCGACCGCCGCCGGAAGCTGCATCGTGCCGCGACGGATGAGAACGCCAACTGGCCTGCCGTGCCGATGGCGAGCGTAGTTGAGCAGATGGCGTCCAAGCGTATGCCGATTGGCGAGTTCGCGCCGAACAGCCCTGCCGCGCGGCGATTCAACTATCTCTGGCAGGCGATAGAGCGGCGGCTCGCGAAGGGTTAGAGCATCGCGCGGAGTACAAGTGCCGCCGCGCCGCATAGGCCCAATACGCCCAGTACGCCCATCCGCATCCAAAACAGCAGCAGAAACGCGAGTGCCGATAGGATGATTGCCTGCAGGTTCGGCGCATGAATATCGGGCAAAACGAAGCTTAGTGGTCCAATCGTCGCCGTTCCCACTTCCCAGAACAAGACGTGCAGCGCAAACCACAAGGCCACATTCGCCACCACGCCGACTACGGCGGCTGTGAGCGCCGAGAGTGCGCCCTGTAGGCGCTTCGCGTGCTCCAGCCGTTCGATCCATGGCGCGAACGAAAATATCCAAAGGAAGCAGGGGATGAAAGTGACCCATGTCGTTACGACCGCACCTAGTATTCCGGCCACCATAGGTGAGAAGGGTGCTGGCATCCGGTAGGCACCAAGAAAGCCGACGAACTGCGTCACCATGATGAGCGGGCCGGGTGTGGTCTCCGCGAGGCCAAGGCCATCGGCCATTTCACCGGGCTTTAGCCATTGATAACCCTGCACCGCTTCCTGCGCCATGTAAGCGAGCACCGCATAGGCGCCGCCGAATGTGACTACCGCGAGTCGTGAGAAGAACGTGGCGATATCCATCAAAACATGATGCGGGCCGAGGAACAGGCCGATCAATACGAATGGCAGCACCCATGCGGCAGCCAAGGCGCCCACCGTGCCCAACAGTCTTCGGCCTACGGGTGTCTTGTCCGTAGAAGCAGCAATATCCTTGAGCTTCAGCCATTCGGGATGACGCGCGGCTACGAATGCACCGATGATGCCCGCGCCGAGTACCACAACCGGAAACGGGATATCGAACAGCGCCAGAGCGAGGAACGATGCGATACTGAGGCCCAGCTTGAAGCGCGTGTTAAGCGCGCGGCCCCCAATTCTGAGCACCGCCTGCACCACCAGCGCCAGAACCGCGGCCTTGATACCGAGAAACAGGATCGAGAACCATGAGACGCCTGCCGTCAGCACATAGAGCATCGACAGGCCGAGCATCACGAAAGCGCCGGGCAGCACGAACAGCCCTCCCGCCGCCAGCCCGCCACGCACGCCGTGCAGCCGCCAGCCGATCCATGTCGCGAGTTGCTGTGCTTCGGGGCCGGGGAGCAGATGACAGAAATTCAAGGCACGCAAAAACTGTTCCTCGCCGATCCACTGCCGGTCGTTGACCAGCTCCTTGTGCATCAGCGCGATTTGCCCCGCAGGTCCACCGAAGCTGATGAGCCCTATGCGGCCAAACAGTCGCACCATCTCCTGAAATGAGGGTTTTTCCATGCGCTCTCCGCTCGTTTCAAGCTCGTAAAGCGCACGGATCGTGCACTAGATCAATGACTAATTGAGAGAAGTGTTCGCCAATGCTGTTGCGACGTTCGCTACGACAGGGCATCCTGCCCGCTAGCCAAGAGGGAAAAAAGCGATGACTGAATATTCTTCCGATATTTTCTCCGATCCGCCAGTAATAGATGTCAACACGCTCGCCAATCTCGGGCCATTGGCGCCGCTTGCAGGAATATGGGAAGGTGTGAAGGGCACGGACATCGCGCCCGAGGCCGATGGCCCATCGCGCAAGGCGTTCATCGAGAGGATCGAGCTTCAACCGATCGATCCGGGCAATAATGGCCCGCAATTGCTCTATGGCCTGCGCTATCACACCCACATCACCGAACCGGGACAGGTCAAGACCTTCCACGATCAGGTCGGCTATTGGCTGTGGGAACCGGCGACCGGCACGGTGATGCACAGCCTCACCATTCCGCGTGGACAGACGGCGTTGGCGGTCGGCACGGCTGCGGCAGACGCCAAGAGCTTCACCCTGAAGGCAGAGCGCGGCACGACCGCCTACGGCATCTGCTCCAACCCGTTTCTGGAGGAGAATTTCCGCACCGACAGCTTCACCATCACCGTGACGGTGAACGATAACGGTACATGGTCTTATAGCGAAGACACTGTGCTGACTATCAAAGGGCAGGCGGAACCGTTCCACCACCGCGACTCTAACCTGCTGAAGAAGATCGCGGAGCCGACGCCGAATCCCTTGGCGCGGTAAGGACCTGGAAACTCTGGGCAAAACAAAACCCCCTCGGGCCCAGGCCCAAGGGGGTTTTCTATTTTATGCTGTCGCAATAGCGATCAGATAACGCCGCTCACCGCAGCGACATCGACCTTCACGCCCGGACCCATCGAGGACGAGAGCGCGATCTTGCGGACATATTTGCCCTTGGAGCCCGAGGGCTTCGCCTTGACGATGGCGTCCACGAACGCGTCGAAGTTCTTGCGCAGGTCGCCTTCCGAGAAGCTCGCCTTGCCAAGACCGGCGTGGATGATGCCCGCCTTCTCGACACGGAACTCGATCTGGCCGCCCTTCGCCGCCTTGACCGCTTCGCCGACATTCGGGGTCACGGTGCCGAGCTTCGGGTTCGGCATCAGGCCCTTGGGGCCGAGCACCTTGCCGAGGCGGCCAACGAGGCCCATCATGTCCGGCGTCGCGATCACGCGCTGGAAGTCGATATTGCCGTTCTGGATGCTCTCCAGCAGGTCTTCAGCGCCGACGACATCCGCACCGGCGGCAGTCGCTTCGGCGGCCTTGTCGTTGCGGGCGAACACCGCGACGCGGACATCCTTGCCCGTGCCAGCGGGGAGCGTAACGACGCCGCGCACCATCTGATCGGCATGACGCGGATCGACGCCGAGGTTCATCGCGATCTCGACGGTCTCATCGAATTTCGCGGTCGCGTTGCCCTTGATCAGCGAGATCGCCTCGTCGATGCCGTGCAGCTTGTCGCGGTCGATTGCGGTTGCGAGGGCCTTCGCCTTCTTGCTCTGCTTTGCCATGTCTTAGCCCTCCACCACGGTGAGGCCCATCGCGAGTGCGGAGCCTTCGATGATCTTCGTCGCTGCCTCGATGTCATTGGCATTGAGGTCAGGCATCTTCGCCTGCGCGATCTCTGCGAGCTGGGCGCGGGTGATCTTGCCACCAGACACCTTGCCGGGCTCCTTGGAACCGGACTTGATGTTGATCGCCTTCTTGATCAGGTATGTCGCCGGGGGCTGCTTGGTGATGAAGGAGAAGCTGCGGTCGGCATAGACGGTGATGATGGTCGGCAGCGGAGTGCCCTTGTCCATCTTCTCGGTCGCCGCGTTGAACGCCTTGCAGAATTCCATGATGTTGACGCCGCGCTGACCCAGAGCCGGGCCGATCGGCGGCGAAGGATTGGCGGCGCCAGCAGGCACCTGGAGCTTGATATAGCCCGTAATCTTCTTAGCCATGTTTCACTCACTCTATAGATGGGAATTGCGGCCTCGCGGCCCCGCATCCCGGTTCAAGTTTAGCGGTGTTAGCGGTCGGCCGAAGCCTCCCTCCCGCGCTTATCCCCGGCGCTATTGGCCGGAAATTCCTTAAATTACTTTACCAACTCAACGTCCTCGAAGGCCAGCTCCAGCGGTGTGGCGCGTCCGAAGATCGAGATCGAAACCTTGACCCGGTTCTTGTCGAAATCGAGCTCCTCCACAGTGCCGGTGAAGCTCGCGAAGTTACCGCTGGTGACCTTGACCTGATCGCCGATCTCGTAGTTGACGGTGATCTTGTGCTTGGGCGCGGCGGCGGCCTCTTCCTTGGTATTGAGGATGCGCGCGGCCTCGGCTTCGGTGATCGCCTGCGGCTTGCCGGAGGAGCCGAGGAAGCCCGTCACCTTCGGTGTGTTCTTGACGAGGTGATAGACATCGTCGTTCATCGCCAGCTTCGCCAGCACATAGCCGGGGAAGAATTTCCGCTCGGACTGCACCTTCTTGCCGCGGCGCACCTCGGTCACGGTTTCAACCGGCACCTCGACCGATTCGACGAGCTGGGACAGGCCCAGACGCTCGGCCTCGGACACGATCGAATCGCGGACCTTGTTCTCGAAGCCCGAATAGGCATGAATGATATACCAACGCGCCATAATGCTATCGTTCCACCCGTCCGTTTCGTTCAGTCCAGCCCACTCAACCTTGACCACCGGCCAGTTGCAGCAGCATCGTGACCACCCAGCCGAAGAAGCTGTCGATCCCAAAGAAGAACACGCCAAGCAAGCTGGTCATGATGAGCACCATCACGGTCGTCATCATCGTTTCGCGCCCGGTGGGCCAGACGATCTTCTTCGTCTCTGCCTTCACCTGGTTGATGAATTCGCCGGGGCTGGTTTTCGCCACGCTTGTTCCGCCTGTTCCAATAAACACCAAATTACGGAGCAAACGCCTCCCTCCGGCCCCGCAGGCCCGGAAAAGAGTCGCTACCCCGCGACATAATCGCCACCGCCCTTAGCCTCCGCTTACGAAAAGCGCAAGATTTGGCAGGAGTGGAGGGACTCGAACCCCCGGCATTCGGTTTTGGAGACCGACGCTCTACCAGCTGAGCTACACTCCTGTGCGGCGAAGGGGCGTCCCTTACCGCCGCGCGCAGCTGAGCGCAACCGGAAATACCCCCTTGGAACGGCGCATCGCCTCTGTCACACAGTTAAGGCATGCTTCTTGATCCGCTCCTGCTGTTGCGCGCCTATGCCATCGGTGTCTTTCCGATGTCGGACGACAGGAACGCGGAAGAGATTTATTGGGTTGAGCCGAAATCGCGCGCAATTCTTCCGCTGGATGATTTTCATCTCTCGCATTCGCTGGCGAAGACGATTCGGTCCGATCGCTTTCGCGTTACGGCAAATGCCGATTTCCTGAGTGTGGTGCGGCTCTGCGCCGAAGCCGCGCAGGACCGGCCGACGACCTGGATAAACCATGACATCGAGGGAAGCTATTTGCGGTTGCACCGCCTCGGTTTCGCCCATTCTGTGGAGTGCTGGGAGGGGGAGGAGCTGGTCGGCGGGCTTTATGGCGTGTCGCTGGGCCGTGCCTTCTTCGGCGAGAGCATGGTCTCGCGCCGCACCGATGCCTCCAAGGTCGCGCTCGCATGGCTGGTGGCACGGATGAAGATCGGCGGGATGACGCTGCTCGATTGTCAGTTCATGACCGATCATCTGCGCTCGCTGGGCGCGACCGAGATAAGCCAGCGCGATTACCGAACGCTGTTGGATGCGGCGCTGTCGGGTGTTTCGCTGGCCGACGAATCGGCGCTGTTGTCGGCGGGGCCAGCAGCGGGATTGGCGTTCGCGCCCGATCTGTCCGCCGCCTTGACCGTGTCCGGGCCTGTGTCCGGCCAGGTCATCGTGCAGCTTTTGACCCAGACGTCATAGACCGGGTGCTGCACCACATTGCGCTCGGGCCGCTCGCGGAACAGCCAGCCGGAGAACACCCGCCGCCATTCCTCCTTGCGCGGAGTGCGGACGTCGAGCTGCACAAACGCGCCGACCTCCTTCTCGCCCTCCCACGGGGCGGTCGTCTCGCAGGCGCGCAGGCGGACGATGGCGTCGCCGACGCGGAACGCCTGCCCCGGCTTCATGGTAAGGTCGCGGGTGATGCCGTTGCGCTTGTTGAGGAGGCCAATGACAGCAATGCGCTCGTTCATCGGTGTCACGCCCGCCATATTGCCGAGGGCTTCGACGTTAAGCGGGCTGCCATCCGCCGCGACCGGCTTTGACGCGTTACCTTGAGGGAGCTGGTTGGAGCCATCGCCGCAACTGCTGAGTGCCCCCAATAGCGCACATCCCAACACGGCGCGACGCAGGCACATCTCGCCCTTCCTCAAGCGTCGGGCGTCCATGCCTCATAATCTCCGGTGGCGGCGGCGCGAACGCCGCCCTGCTCGATCGCACCACGCGGGCGATAGGCCTGCGCCGTACCGGTCTGATTCGGCGTGTAATCCGCCTCCCAGATACGCGCCGGGGGGAGATTGCTTTCCGGCGGGCCGTCGAGGCTGCCGTGCAGCCAGCCATGCCATTCGGCGGGCACGCGGCTCGCGTCGTTGGGGCCGTTGTAGATCACCCAGCGGCGCGGATTGCCATGCACATCTTTGCCGCCTTCGAAATAGCGGTTGCCCATATGATCCTCGCCAACTTTCGAGCCCTTCATGGCCGAAAAGAGCGATGTGCCGATGGTGGCGCCTTCCCACCAGGTGAAGATGTTCATGAGCAATCCCATGCCTCGCCGCTTAAGCCCAGCGCGGCCTGTTGGCAAGAGTGGAGCGAGTTCAAGCTGGGCAGAAATTATCCAGCTCGCGGCTAGGCTCCTGCGCGCTATCTGTTGCGCATTCTCCCCAGGCCACCCTATCGCCTTCGCTAATCCCGAGGCGGGCCGTATCGCCGCCCACCAGCTCCAGCACACCAGCCACAGGCTGCTCGGCGAACATAGGCGTGCGATCATTGGGTTTGGCATTGGAAATGATACGCACCACGCGCCCGTCCATCGCGATGAACAGCACATCGAGCGGCGTCGGCGTATCCTTCATCCAGAAATTCGGCATGCGCGCCGGGATCATCGGGAATAGCATGCCGTCGCCGGGCTTCAGATCCGTGCGGTGCATCAGGCCTGCTTCCTGCTCTTCCTTGCCCAGCGCGATCTCGATCGAAAGTTGTGTCTGCGGCTGACCATTGGCGTGCGTGATGACCAGCGGAACTTTTTCCAGATGCTGTCCTGAACTGGAGCTTGCCGCATTCGTGTTTCCTGCCTTCTCCGGCGCGGGAGAGCAGGCGGCCAGCACCGTGCAGACCAGCACCATCGGGATGTATCTCATTCACTCACTCCGTTCGGGAAATTCACCGGGGTTCGCATTCACCCAGACGCGTGCGGTTCCCATATCATGACCCGCGCGCAGGAATACGCCCATATGTTTCTCGCGCAATGCGGGGGCTGCCTTTTCAGTTGCATACGGGCCGATGCGCTTGCGCCGCGCCAGAATTTCCGCCGCATCCCAAATCGCACCGCGCGCCTCATCAAGCGCCTCCTCCCGATCAGGTTCCTTAATGCCGTCCTGTGCCAACGCGCCCTTGATTCGAGCGACGCCAAGCCCGCGCCGCTGCATCGAGCCGCCCTTCATCCGCGCGTAGGATGCATCGTCGATATAGCCCAGCTCCGCGAAGCGCGCAGCCAGCGCCTGCGGGTCGGGCTCCGTTTCGCCTGCCCAGCCGCGTTCCCGCAGCTTACGCTCCAGATAGCGAACCAGTCGCGCGCCGCTGGTGGCAAAGCGCCCGACATAGGCCAGCGCCAGATCCCTCAGTGCCGTCTCGTCGAGGGCCGGTCGCTTGTTTTCAATGCCATATCGTGCCATGCGCCACTTTTGTGCCACAGTCGCGTCTGAATTTGAACTTGAGTTGTGCGCTAAGGGCGTAAACATTGCGGTAAGGGTTCATTTGGGCTAGCGGGCCGCCATTCAGGGGGCAGACAGCCTAAGTGTCGCACTGCGCTCTGGGTCTCAAACGAAAACAAGGGAACGCATATTGGCCGGGATCGAAATGACAGACAGCACAGTGATCGCCCGGCCGAAGGCGGCTGACGATACGCTGCGCCCGCTGCCGACGCTGGATGCTCTGCCCCGCCGTTTCTCCGATTTCGCGACCATGGGCGAGGCGCTCGATTATGCCGCGTCTGGCACGCGCGGGTTTAATTTTCATGACGCGCGCGGCAATCTCGCCCGACCTTATCCCTATAGCGAGCTGCGCGCAGATGCGCTCGCCTGCGCCTATCGCCTGATCGCCCACGGCATAAATCCGGAGGACCGCATTGCGCTCGTCGCGGAAACGGGCGTCGAGTTCGCGCAGATGTTCTTCGGCGTGATCTATGCCGGCGCCTGGCCGGTGCCGCTGCCGCTGCCCACCAGCTTCGGCGGCAAGGAAAGCTATATTGATCAGCTTTCGGTGCAGCTTCAAAGCTGCGACCCCAAAATTCTGTTTTTCCCGGCGGAGCTTGCCGAGATGGCGGGCGAGGCCGCGCGGCTCAATAAGGTCGAAGGGCTGGCGTTCGAGGATTTCATCGCCCGCGAGGCCACTCCCTGCCGTTTGCCGCAGGCGAACACCGACGAGATCGCCTATCTGCAATATTCGAGCGGCTCGACCCGCTTCCCGCATGGCGTCGCAGTAACGCACAAGGCGCTGCTCTCTAACCTTTCCGCCCACAGCCACGGCATGGAGCTTCAGGATAGCGACCGCTGCATAAGCTGGCTGCCCTGGTATCATGATATGGGCCTTGTCGGCTGCTTCCTCTCGCCGGTCGCCAATCAGGTGTCGGTCGATTATATGAAGACCGAGGATTTCGCCCGCCGCCCGCTCGCGTGGCTCGATATAATCAGCCGCAACGATGGCACGACGATCAGCTATTCGCCGACCTTCGGCTATGACATCTGCGCGCGGCGCATGTCGAGCCAGACCAAGGCGTCCGACCGCTTCGATTTGTCACGCTGGCGCCTTGCGGGCAATGGTGCGGACATGATCCGCCCCGATGTGATGCAGAGCTTTGTCGATGCGTTCGCCGATGCCGGGTTCAGCCCTTCCGCTTTCCTGCCGAGCTATGGTTTGGCCGAGGCGACGCTCGCCGTCACCATTATGCCGCCGGGTGAAGGCATCATGGTCGAGCTGGTCGAGGAGACGGACCTTTCCGGCGGAGACGCTGCCGAGGGCCGTCCGCAACGTTATCGCGCCATCGTCAACTGCGGCAAGCCGGTTAAGGATATGGTCGTCGAAATCCGTGACGAGGACGGTGGCCTGCTGGGTGAGGGGCAGATCGGCAAGGTCTGGACCACCGGGCCATCGCTGATGGTCGGCTATTTCCGCGATCAGGAAGCGACCGACGCCTGCATGGTGGACGGCTGGCTCGACACCGGCGACATGGGCTATATGTCGGACGGCTATCTCTACATCGTCGGTCGCGCCAAGGACATGATCATCATTAACGGCAAGAACCACTGGCCGCAGGACATTGAATGGGCGGTGGAGCAGCTCCCCGGTTTCAAGCAGGGCGACATCGCGGCCTTCGCGATCACCACGCCGGGTGGCGAGGAAGCGCCCGCCGTTCTGGTGCATTGCCGCACGTCTGATGATGCCGAGCGCGCCAAGCTGCGCGACCAAATCCGCGACCGCGTCCGCGCGATCACTGGCATGAACTGTGTGGTCGAGCTGGTGCCGCCCCGCACCCTGCCGCGCACCTCATCGGGCAAATTGAGCCGCTCCAAGGCGCGCAAGCTCTATCTTGAGGGCGAGATCGTGCCTTATGATGTTGCGGCTTAGAAGCTAAGGAATCCCAGCCATTCTTTTGCTGTTCGCTCTTGCTGCCGCAGTCGATGCGACCCAACCAGCCCGAAGCGACGAGCAGCGGATCGTGCAAAATACTTCTATATGCGCTCTAAAGAATGCGACACCTTCCGAGCGAAAGGTCCTGCCCCGATTTGTTTCGATCACGGCTGTGCCCTATTACAATTTTGAACACGGCTGGTATCTCACCGACCGAAGTTGCAAAGATAAAGAAGATGGCACAGGGTATCTTGCTATCGATAGTGGCGGCGGGAATAAAGTTTCCGGTTTTGAACAACTGAATGAGACGGCCACCAAACAGTATCTAAAAACTCACGCTGGAAAAGTTACCTATTGCACCTGTGAAGGCATGGTCAGTTATGGTGAAGGCTTTACCCGTTTTATTCTGACAAGAGTTGTCAAAATTTGGACCGCAGACTGATTATTTGAAGTCGGCCTAGCCCTACTTCCTGAACAGATCCGCCAGTTCGCGCGGCTGGATCGGCATTGGGCTGGCGTCTGTCGCCGCGCTCATGGGCATCGGGGCAGGGTTTGCGCCCGCTCCTGCGCTGCCTTCCTCGAAGCGCGTCCAGCCACCCGGCCCCAGCCGCTCCAGCGGCTGATATTTGACCTTGTACTGCATCCGCTTAGACCCATCGACCCAATAGCCCAGATAGACATAGGGCAGGCCGGATTTCCGCGCGCGCAGGATATGATCCATGATGATGAAGTTGCCCATGCCGGGGCGCACATCCGGGTCTGGCTCGAAGAAGCTGTATATCATCGAGAGGCCGTCACCCTGTTTGTCCGTCAGGCAGGCACCGACCAGCCGCCCGGGTGTGCCGTCCTTGGTCGGCTCACGATATTCGATGATATAGCTATCGACCGGCGAATGCTCGACCATGTCGGCATAGTCGATTTCATCCATTTCGGTCATGCCGCCGCCGGGGTGGCGTGTATGGAGATAGCGCTGGAGTAGCGCATATTGCTCCTCGGTTGACCATGGCTTGCAGACGCTCACGACGAGGTCGCTGTTGCGTTTCAGGAGCTTGCGCTGGCTTCCGTTGGGTTCGAACTCGTCCGCCACCACGCGTACGGAAACGCAGGCGGCGCAATCCGCGCAAGAGGGTCGGTAGGCGACATTTTGGCTGCGTCGAAAGCCGATCCGGCCCAGCGCGTCGTTAAGCTCATTGGCGTTCTCACCCGATAGCTCGGTGAACACCTTGCGCTCCATCTTGCCCGGCAAATAAGGGCAAACACTGGGGCTGGTAACGAAAAAACGGGGGAAACGGAACGGCGCGGTCAACGTCTTGTCACCCTCTTAAATCTTGTGTGCGACCAACAGCATTTGCCATGCTGTTACCCCTATAATGCCCAGCATCCGCCGCCATTAAAAGGGGATTTACCACAAAAAGATTTATGAAGCGTTTTCAATATCTTTCCGTGAGAATAACCATGATCAGCCGCGTGAACCGCGCGGCCCTTTGCGCGTACCGGAAATCGTAAGCCGGTCAAAGCTGTACCCTGCGTCTGACAAGGCCTGCTCCAGCGCCATCGCCGCCTGCGGATCCTTAATCTCATACTCGATTTCGGTCGTGGTGCTCTTGGCCGAGGGCACACCGAAGACGCGCTGGTGCGCCACCTCGATGATGTTGGCATCGAAGCGGGTGAAGATACCTGCGACTTCCATCAACGCGCCGGCCTTGTCCGGCAGCACGATAGAGAGCCGCCCGATCTTGCCTGAGCGGGCGAGGTTTCTGAGGATAACATTGGCGAGGAAGCGCGGATCGATATTGCCGCCCGAAAGGACAATGCCGATCGTGCGGCCCGCGAACTCAGGGCGCGGGTTGCCGTCCTTGGTCGGCAGGAGCGTGGCGAGCGCGGCGGCGCCAGCACCTTCCACCACAGTCTTCTCTATATCGAGCAGTAGCGAGATCGCACTCTCAATGATCGATTCGTTGACGATCCGCATTTCGTCAACGAGTTGAACCACAAATTGCGAGCTCAGCTGGCCGGGGAACTTGACCGCAATGCCCTCGGCGAGCGTATCCCCGCCGCCCTCGATCTGCTTGCCGGTCTTGAGACTGTAGAGCGCCGGGTAGCGGTTGGATTGCACACCGATCACCTTGATGCCCGGCTTCACAGCCTTGGCCGCGATAGTACAGCCCGAGATCAGCCCGCCGCCGCCGACTGGCACGACCAGTGTGTCAATTTGCGGCGCATCCTCCAACATTTCGAGCGCCACAGTCCCTTGCCCTGCGATAACGTCCGGGTCGTCGAACGGATGGACATAGGTAAGGCCGCGTTCCTTTTCGAGCACGCGGCTGTATGCGTTGGCTTCGTCGAACGTGTCGCCATGCAGCACTACGGTTGCGCCATGACCTTGCGTTTGCGCCACCTTAATGGTTGGCGTGGATGTCGGCATCACAATGGTGACGGGCAGTCCGAGGCGGGCGCCATGATAGGCAAGCCCCTGTGCGTGATTGCCCGCAGACGCCGCGATCACCCCGCGCCCCTTTGCCTCATCGCTCAGCAGCAGCAGGCGGTTTAATGCGCCGCGTTCCTTGTAGGCGGCAGTGAACTGAAGGTTCTCGAATTTGAGATACACATCCGCGCCGACGATCTTCGACAATGTCTTGCTGAGCAAAGTCGGCGTGCGGACGATAGAGGCGCGAATGCGTTCATGGGCGGCACGCACGTCGTCAATCGATACGGGCAAGCTCATTGCCGCCGTTTCGACCTCCCGCACGTCAGTTTCCTGCACCATGATATCCAATATCTCCATAAAATGCGCATGGCTCATGCCAATTCGCGCGAAACAGCCCTAGGCTTGCACGCGCGGAATGTCTATGCGTCGGCAATGGCAAAAATAGCGTTTATCGGCCTCGGTGTCATGGGTGGTCCTGTTGCGGGGCATCTGGCGCGGGCGGGGCATCAGGTTACCGTTTACAACCGCACCATGAGCAAGGCGTCCGCGTGGGTCGAGGCTTATGGCGGCGCGCTGGCGGTCACACCCGCTCAGGCATCGGAGGATGCAGAGGTGGTCATCACCTGCGTTGGTAATGATGACGATCTTGCCTCGGTGACTTTGGGCAAGGAGGGCGCGTTCCGCTCCATGGCGAAGGGCGCTTTGTTCATCGACCACACTACCGTTTCCGCCAAGATCGCGCGACAACTTTTCGTCGAGGGCGAGAGCCGCAGCCTGCACTGCGTCGACGCGCCGGTTTCGGGCGGGCAGGCGGGCGCGGAGAATGGTACGCTCTCCGTCATGTGTGGCGGCACGGAGCCTGCAGTCGCCGCGGCGCGGCTGGTGATGCAGAGCTATGCGGCGCGCGTGGTGCATGTTGGCGGCGCGGGTGCGGGGCAGACGACCAAGATGGTCAACCAGATCTGTATAGCGGGCGTGCTTCAGGGCTTGAGCGAGGCAGTGCGGTTCGCGCAGGCGGCGGATCTCGATCTCGACATGGTCTTTGAGGCGATCTCCGGCGGGGCGGCCCAAAGCTGGCAGATGGTGAACCGCTGGAACACTATGGCGAAAGACGAGTTTAACTTCGGCTTCGCGGTGGACTGGATGCGCAAGGATCTGGGCCTGACGCTGGAAGAAGCGCGCAGCAACGGCGCGACCTTGCCTGTTACCGCGCTGGTCGATCAATTTTATGCCGAGGTGCAGGCAATGGGTGGCGGCAGGCAGGATACGAGCTCGCTGGTGCGGAGGCTTGCAAAGAGGTGAGCCGCCACAGTGTGGCCCGTTTGCTCGGCATTGCCGCGATAGCCTGCGCGATGCTGGCGATACCCGTATCGGCACGCAAGAGGCCGCCCGAACTCCCACCCGCCACAAGCGGCCTCATCGACAATGTCAACGGCCTTGCGCAAGGCAAGGATGGCAGGATCGAACGCTTCACCGGCCTGTTGATCGACAAGGAGGGCCGCGTCGCGCGTCGCCTTGCAGCCGGGGAAGCGCGGCCGGATCGTCTTACGTTCCGCATGGATGCCAAGGGCGAGACGCTGATCCCATCCTTCGTCGCGCCACATGTCAGGCTGATGGCTGCGGGTCTGGCGCTGATCACGCTGGACTTGTCCGACACCCGCTCTCTCGCAGAAGCGCAGGCCAAGATTGCCGATTATGTGCGCGCCAACCCTTCGAAGAAATGGATACTGGGGCAGGGCTGGGACGCTGTCCGCTGGGGAAGCGGGGAACGCCTTCCCACAGCCGCCGATCTCGATGCGGTCAGCCCTGACATACCGGCGCTGTTGCTGAGCGCCGATGGCGAATTGGGTTGGGCCAACAGTTCAGCGCTGAAACTCGCCGGGGCCTCGGTCGTCAAGGCTACCGCTGCGCCGATGACCAGCGATACGATGCAGAAGGTTATGCGCGCCGCGCCTGCGCCGCTTCCGAAAGATCGTGACATCGCGTTCGACAAGGCGCAGCGCCGTTTCGTCACGCTCGGCTATTCCACCGTCACCGACATGGGGGCGACCATTGACGACTGGCAATCCTATCGCCGCGCGGGTGACCGGGGCGCGCTGCGTTTAAGGATCGTCGGCTATGCGGACGGTGTATCGAATATGCTGACCATCGCCGGGCCGGGTCCGACGCCGTGGCTCTATGACGATCATCTGAAATTGAACGGCGTGCATTTTGCACTGGACGGAATGCGCGCCTCCGGCACAGCATGGAATAAGGCGCCGCCCTCCGGCGGTCCGAGGATCGAGAGCACACGGCTGCGCAACCAGATGAGCCGCGCGGCGATGGACGGTTTCCAGATCGCTCTTTCCGCGCATGGCGATGCCGCGCTGGTCGAGGCGCAGATGGCGATTGCCGAAATTGAGGAGAGCTACGGCAAGGTGCTGCGGCTGAGGCTTGAAAATGGCGATGGCCCGATAGGTGAGGCTACGCTGCCCAGCTCGCCGTTCGCGGCTCTCGCTAAGCTGATGGAGGCATCGCCTCCGCGTCCAGCGCTTTCATTTACAACGGCTTTCTCGGCAATGACCGCCCGACCAGCCTACGATGCCTTTGCCGAGCAGCGCATCGGTTCGCTGGAGCCGGGGCAGTGGGCGGACTTCCTATTGGTTGATCGCGATATCACGACCGCATCCCCGGATGCGATCGCCGTAACCAAAATCACTGAGCACTGGATAGCGGGCAAACGCGCATGGCGCGAGGGCGAGAACTAGGCGGGCAGTCCGCTACACACCGCAGGGTTGCCCGTTATCCGGCGCGATTGCCGCCTTGTCGCGTTTATAGATGTCTGGGAAATAGCGCATATTGCCCTCATCGTCCGGTTCGGCGGTGAAATAGGCGACATAGACGGGGATCGGCGCGGCGAGCGACAGGGTCTGTGTATCCCCGCTGGCGACCGCCGCATCGACGCGTGCGCGATCCCACAATCCTGTAGGAGCAAGCAGCTCACTCGCGAGTCCGAGCGCATCCCCCACGCGCACACAGCCGTGGCTGAACGCTCGCACATCTCGATCGAACAGGCCTTGCGACGGCGTATCGTGCAGATAGACATTATAGGGATTGGGCATCACCAGCTTCATCCGCCCGAGCGCATTATTGGCGCCGGGCTTCTGGCGATAGTGTCCGTTCTCATAGACATAACCACGCTTTGCCGCGCCTGCGGGATCTCGCCTGACCATGCTGGCAATGCTCTCTGCCGCGATGGAAGATGGGATTTCCCACCATGGGTTGAGCACGACGCCCGTCACCTGCGCCCCGAAAATCGGAGTGGGCGATTTGGTCTTGCCGACAATCACCTCCCAGCGCCCGACGAGTTTGCCCTCCTGCCACAGCATCGCCTCGAACGAGGCAGCATTCACCAGCAGATAGCGCTGCCCCAGCGCGCGCGGCATCCAGCGCCAGCGATCCATGTTGGCCGCGAGGGTGGCGCGACGTGTGGCGTCTGTTTCCTTTGCATAGGCCCGGCGCATCGCGCGATAAAAGGGATGATGCGGCTCGGCACTAATGAACAGCGGATCGAGTGCATTACGTGCCAGCGCGTCGGCCACCAAGACGCGCGGATCGGTTTTGGGTCTGTCCGAAGCAATCCGCCAGCCGCTGCGCAGCGACGCGTCGCAGCAGCCCTCATAATAGCCGTCGAGCAGTTTTACCGCCGCTTCCGTCGCCAGTCGGTCAATCTGCGGGCCGTCGTTTGACCTCTGGGTTGCACGAAGTTTGGGAATTTCAGTCGTAGCGATCCGTAGCGCATCGTCGCGCGAAAACTCCAGCCACTGTATCAGGCGCTCCACCTGCATGGATGTCCAATGCGGAGGCGGCAGGGTCTGCGCCTGTGCCGCCTGATCCGGCTTCCCTAACAAAAAGATCAGCGACAGGGCTAAAAATCCACGGAACAGCGCCTTACATAAGTGAGAGCGCGGGTGCATCATAATCAGCTTGGTTGTTGCGTTTGGCGGTTGTGAATTTCGAAACAAGATTTTTTCACCCGGATTTGTTAGGAATCGTCTTATGATTTCTCGACGTCGTTTCTGCACCGGAGTGACGCTCTCCGCCTTTCTCGCTCCCGCTGTTGCGCGCGCGACACCCCTTCCTGACGGCGGCATTCAAGGCCTGCAAGCGCGCGTTCGCGCGGCGCTCGATCGCCATCAGTCCAGCATCACAATACGCGACCGGGTCGGCATTGTCGATTTCTCACTGCCCTCGCGACAGCCACGCTTCCACATTATGGATATGATGAGCGGCGTGCGACAGACGCTTCTGGTCGCGCACGGCAAGGGATCGGACCCGGATCACAGCGGTTGGGTTGAGCGCTTCTCGAACGAGCCGGGATCGGAGGCCTCGTCCGCAGGCGCCTATCTCACCGGTGCGCTCTACGAAGGCAAGCATGGCCGCTCGCGCCGCCTGATCGGGCTGGATGAAAGCAACAGCAATGCGGAGGCGCGCGCGCTTGTCATTCATGGCGCATGGTATGTCAGCCCAGCCATGGCGCGCGAGAAGGGCAAGCTGGGGCGCAGCCAGGGTTGTCTGGCGGTGGCGGATAGCGATCTGGATGCGGTGCTGTCGGCACTGGCGCCGGGCTGCCTCATCTATGTGGACAAGGTCTGAGAATAAGACTGCGCTTCAGCGCCTGCGGAGCTGAACCACCGCGCGATCCAGCGCCTGAAGAAATTGCGACCGATCCGTTTTGCTGAAGGGCGCGGGTCCACCAATCTGCGCGCCGCCTGCCCGAAGGTCAGCCATGATAGCGCGGGTCGCGATCGCCGCCCCAATCGAGCTGGTTGTGAACGGCTTACCGGTCGCCGCTATCACGGTCGCACCGACCTTGAGGCAGCGGTCGGCCAGCAAGATATCCGATGTGATGACGATAGACGTCGCGCCGCTCGCCTCGGCAATCCAGTCGTCGGCAGCATCGAAGCCGTCGCCCACAACGATGCGATCAATCAGCGCATGTTCGGGGATACGGATACGGCTGTTGCTGACGATCGTCACCGGCACCTCATGGCGCCACGCCACCTTGTATATTTCGTCTTTCACCGGGCAGGCATCGGCGTCCACCAATATCCTGACCACGCCTGTCATGGCTTGCGGGAGCCGCCGTCCGGCCGTTTCTTCTTGCCTTTGAATGGAGGCTTGCCGTGTGGCTTAGGGTGAGGGCTGTGTTTGGGTTTCCCATGATGTGGCGGCGGACCGGAGCGGTTATCCCGCCGCTCACCCTTGCGGTTTTCACGGGCATGTTCGCGCGCTTGTTCTCTGGGACCATCGGAAGGCTCAATCCTGATGCCGCTCTCGTCATTGCCGTCCGCGTCAGGATTTGACGTGCGTGCGAGAGCATCCTGAAACTTCTTCGCAATCGCGCGCGGCACCTGAAAATGGGTTTCGTGCGTGCCGATGCGGATCGCCCCGATCTCGTTCTTGGTAATGTGACCGCGACGACAGAGCAGCGGCAGGAGCCAGCGTGGATCGGCGTTCTGGCGGCGACCGATGTCCATGCGAAACCAGAGCGTATCCTCGAAGCCGGGGCGGTGACGTTCCTGTTGCGCGGCGCGGCGGGCTTCGGGTGTGTTCTCGATCAGGTCTTCGGGCTGGGGAAGGGCAGCGCGGTGGGCGCGGACCAAGGCGGCGGCAATATCCTCAGGCGAGCGCTCGTCCATCAGGCGCTCGGCAAGGGCGCGGTCTTCCTCATCATATTCTACTTGCTGAAGCAGCGTATCGAGCAGGCGTGACCGATCCTGTTCCCGGATCGCCTCGGATGTGGGCGCGCTGATCCATTCGGCGTCGATCTTCGCGCCGCGCAGCATCGATTCGACCCGGCGGCGACGCGGATAGGGTACGACAAGAACCGCCGTTCCCTTCTTGCCTGCGCGGCCAGTACGGCCCGAGCGGTGCTGCAGTGTCTCTGCATCGCGGGGTATCTCGACATGGACGACGAGGCTCAACGTGGGCAGATCGATCCCGCGTGCGGCTACGTCAGTGGCGACGCAGACCCGCGCGCGCCGATCGCGCAGCGCCTGAAGCGCATGGTTGCGCTCAGACTGTGAATGTTCGCCGGAGAGGGCAACGACCGCGAAGCCGCGCTCCTGCAAGGTCGCGTGCAGGTGACGCACGCTTTCGCGGGTGCCGCAGAAAAGCATCGCCGTTTCCGCCTCATGAAAGCGCAGCACGTTTACCACAACCTGCTCGATCTCGGAGGGTGAGACGGTAACGGCCTGATAGGCGATGTCGCCATGCCCGCGATCTTCGCCAACAGTCGAAATGCGTAGGGCATCACGCTGATAGCGCTTCGCCAATGCGACGATGGGTTTGGGCATGGTCGCGGAGAAGAGCAGGGTCCGCCGCTCCTCCGGCGTGGCATCTAGTATTTCTTCCAGATCCTCGCGAAAACCCATGTCGAGCATCTCGTCTGCCTCATCCAGCACAACAGCCTTCAGCGTAGACAGATCGAGCGCGCCACGTTCCAGATGATCGCGCAGACGCCCCGGCGTGCCAACGACGATATGCGCGCCGTGATTGAGTGCACGCCGTTCCTTTGACGGATCCATCCCGCCAACGCAGGTGGCGATGCGCGCACCCGCCTTGCCGTAGAGCCAGATCAGTTCGCGGCTTACCTGCAATGCGAGTTCGCGCGTCGGTGCGATCACCAGTGCGAGCGGCGTGCCAGCAGCAGGCATGGCGCCCCGCTCATCGAGGAGGTCGTCAGCCATCGCGAGGCCGAAGGCGACAGTCTTGCCCGATCCGGTCTGCGCAGAGACGATAAGGTCACGCCCCTTCGCCTGTGGCTCCAGCACCGCGGCCTGCACGGGGGTGGGCTGTGCGTAACCGCGCTCGGTAAGGGCTTCTGCCAGAAAAGGCGTCAGTTGGGTAAAAGGCATAAATCTCGCAAATCTATTTGGCCCGCCGGGGCGGGGGTGAATTTATAAGGCTTGTCCGGCGGCCCATCCGCTGGCCCAGGCCCACTGGAAATTATATCCGCCCAGCCAGCCGGTCACATCGACGGCTTCGCCGACCGCATACAGCCCCGGAACGCGTTTGGCTTCCATTGTTTTTGAAGAAAGTTCGGCGGTGCTGATGCCGCCTATCGTCACCTCGGCTTTTGCGAAGCCTTCGGTGCCGTTGGGATGGAAGCACCAGTCGGCCAGTTTTGCCTCGGCCTGAGCTAAGACACGGTCCGGTACGTTCGCAAGTTCACCTTCCACTTCAAGCCGTTCGGCAAGCGTAGCCGCCAGCCGATCGGGCAGCGGCTCTCGAAGCAGGCTGCGAATATTGTTGCGAGGCTTGGCGCGTTTGGCTTCGATCAACCAACCTTGCTCGCGGTCAGGCAGGAAATCGATCCCGACAGGCTCGCCATGTCGCCAGTAGGAAGAGATTTGCAGGATCGCGGGGCCGGAGAGGCCCTTGTGCGTGAACAACGCGGCCTCTTTAAAGGAGGCCTTGCCGGTGCGTGCGATTACCTCGGTCGCGACGCCGGAGAGGTCACGGAACAACACATCGTCTCCGCCCAGAGTCAGCGGCACAAGCGCGGGGCGCGGCTCAACCACCTTGAGGCCGAAACGGCGGGCGAGATCATAGGCAAAGCTGGTAGCGCCCATTTTCGGGATCGAGGGCCCGCCGGTGGCTATGACAAAAGCGGGCGCTGTCACCGTCCGACCGGAAAGTTCGACACTGAACAGCCCATCGGCATGAGCGACCTCGCTTACCGACTGCCCGCAGACCAGCTCCACGCCGCCCTGTTCGCATTCCGCCAACAGCATCTCGACGATTTGCCGCGCGGAGCCATCGCAGAACAACTGGCCCAGTGTTTTCTCATGCCACGCAATGCCATGTCGCTCGACAAGGCCGAGGAAGTCTTGCGGTGTGTAGCGGCTCAGCGCGGAGCGTGCGAAATGCGGATTGGCGGAGAGATAGCGGTCAGGCGCGGTGTGAATATTGGTGAAGTTGCAGCGCCCGCCACCGGAGATCAGTATTTTCTTGCCCGACTGTTCGGCCTTTTCGACCACCAGCACGCGGCGCCCGCGCTGACCCGCAATAGCCGCGCACATCAACCCGGCGGCGCCCGCGCCTAATATGATTGCGTCATAGCGGTCGGTCATTTTGCGCCTTCACGCGGCCTTTTCTTCATCGCCAAGGCTTTCGATGCTCTCGCTCGCTTCCAGCCAAGCCAACTCAGTCGCCTCGATGCGCGTCTCAATGTCGGCTCGGCGCTTCATCAGCTCAGTCATGGTGAGGCCAGCAAGTGCAGCATCGGTAGAAGACGGATCGAACATGGCCCGATCGATCGCGCTGCGCGCTTCGGTCAGTCGGGCGAGCTCGGTCTCAGCCTTCTTTGCGCGGTTGCGCAGTTCCTTTTCTTTCTGTCGCGCTTCGGCGGCGTTGCGGCGATCTGCCTTGCGATCCGACTTGGCTACCTTGGCCGATCCGCTTGCGGCACCGCCGCGTCCCAGCACGAAATCGGTATAATCTTCCAACGATCCGTCATAGGGATTCGCCCGCCCGGCATCGACCAGCACAAGTCGGTCCGCCACCAGTTCTATCATGTGCCGGTCATGGCTCACGATCACCACCGCGCCAGTATACGTGTTGAGCGCCTGCACCAGCGCCTCTCTCGAATCGACATCAAGGTGGTTGGTCGGTTCGTCAAGAATCAGCAAATGCGGCGCGTTACGGGTGATGAGCGCAAGGGCGAGGCGCGCCCGTTCCCCGCCGGACAGCGATCCCACTTTCTGCGTTGCCCGCTCGCCCGAAAAGCCGAAGCGGCCAAGCTGCGCCCGCACTGCGCCGGGAGTCGCGCCCTTCATCTGCCGCGTCATATGATCGAGGGGAGTATCGGACGTATCCAGTTCTTCCACCTGATACTGGGTGAAATAGCCGACGCTCATCTTGCCGGATGCGGTCATGGCCCCTTCCATCGCGGGCAGTTGCGCCGCGAGCAGACGGGCGAGCGTCGTCTTGCCGTTGCCGTTCTTGCCGAGCAGGGCAATGCGGTCATCGGGATCGATGCGCAGGTTCAAGCGCTGGAGGATCGGCGTTTCGCTGTAGCCAACTGTTGCCATATCGAGCGTGATGAGCGGCGGGCGAAGCGGGTCTGGATCAGGAAACGTGAAAGAAAGGCTGGGATCTTCCAGCGCGGCAGCGATGGGCTGCATCCGCGCAAGCGCCTTGGCGCGAGATTGCGCCTGCTTCGCGGTACTCGCGCGAGCACTGTTGCGCGCGACATAGTCCTGCAGCTTCGCGCGCTCCGCATCCTGCTTTTCCTTCGCCGCCGCAAGCTGCGCCAGCCGTTCGGCACGCTGCCGCTCGAACGCGTCATAGCCACCGGGATAGAGCGTAACCTTGCCGCCCTCCAGATGGAGGATATGATCGACGACATTGTTCAGCAGGTCACGCTCGTGACTGATGACGAGGATCGTCGCGCGATAGTCCTTGAGGAAATTTTCCAGCCACAGCGTCGCTTCGAGATCGAGGTGGTTCGATGGCTCGTCGAGCAACAATATATCAGGCGCCGAAAACAGCAGAGCGCCCAAAGCGACGCGCATTTTCCAGCCGCCGGAATAGCTGTCGAGCGGGCGTTGCTGCATCTCTTCGTCGAACCCCAGCCCGACAAGGATACGTCCGGCCCGCGCTGGGGCGCTGTAGGCGTCGATGGCAATCAGCCGGTCATGCACATCGCCAAGGCGGTGTGGGTCTTCGCAGGTTTCGCTCTCGGCGAGCAGGGCGGCGCGCTCGGTATCAGCCGCTAGCACGGTCTCGAACGGCGTCGCGGTGCCACTCGGCGCCTCCTGCGCGATATAGCCCAAGCGTGCACCGCGCGGCATATCGACACCGCCGCCATCCGGCTCGATCTGGCCGATGATCGCCTTCATCAGGGTCGACTTGCCCGCGCCGTTGCGGCCGATCAGCCCTACGCGCGCGCCGGGCGGCAGCGCGGCACTGGCGCGATCAAGGATCGTGCGGCCGCCGAGGCGGACGCTGATGTCGTTGATTGTCAGCATTGCGCGCAGTTAGCACAGCATACGCACAAAGGGTGGCTTTTTTTCTTTGATCGAGGGAGCAATCACGTAACAAGGAAGATATGGACTTTCAGGATCTTCTCATCCGCTATTTTGGACAAGCCGATATCGAGACGCTGCCTGCCGTGGCGTTGGATGCCGGGATCGAGCGGATGCGGGTCGATTTCGGGCTGGAGCAACATGCCGGTCGGCGCTTTGGCCTGTGGACTTTGATGTATATGCTTGGCGATGCGCCCGATCTCGATGTCGCCTTCAAGGATGAAGCCGACCGGGAGGCGGCGCGGGATTTTATGGATATAGTGGACAAGATGGGCTGAGGCGGTTCAGCCCGGCTCCAGAATTCCGCTCTCGAACGCGCCAATCACGTTCAGAAATGCCTGCCCATAAGCCTCCCGCTTGCGCTCGCCAATGCCCGAAATATGGGCAAGATCGGCGAATGAGCGTGGGCGTTTCTGTACCATTTCGCGCAACGTGCTGTCGTGAAAGATCACATAAGGCGGTACGCCAGCCTCCATCGCCAGCTCGCGGCGGCATGCGCGTAATGCCTCAAATAGTGGATCGCCGAGCGGGTTGGCTTCGGCATTGCGCCGTCCGCGCTTCACCCGTGCGGGCGGCAGGACCAGCGACACCATCTCCTCACCGCGCAAGAAAGGCCGCGCGGCAGGGCCGAACATCAGCCCGCCATGCTCGTTCGTTTCCAGCGCATCATGCACCATCAATGCGCGGGAGACGGGCTTGAGCAGCGCAGCTTCCTCGGCCTCCACAATACCAAACACTGAGAGCGCATCATGGCCGCGCTGCACGATCCGCTCATTGCTCTTGCCGGTCAATACCGCCTCGATATGGCCGAGGCCAAAGCTCTGCCCGGTGCGGTAGACAGCGGAAAGCAGCTTTTGCGCGGTTGCGGTCGCATCGATAGTGGCGGGAGGGGCGAGGCAATTGTCGCAATTGCCGCAGGTCGTGCTCGGGTCTTCGCCGAAATGGCGCAGCAGCACCGCGCGACGGCATCCGCCGGTTTCGACCAGAGCGCCCATTGCAGTGATGCGCGCACGCTCACCCTTTTTGCGTGCTGGTTCTACCTCGGAAACGCGCTGGCGGGCGCGTACGAAATCCTCTGCGCCCCAAAGGAGGGTTGCCACTGCCGGATCGCCATCGCGCCCCGCGCGTCCGCTCTCCTGATAATAGCTCTCGATCGATTTAGGCAGCCCGGCATGAACGACGAAGCGGACATCTGGCTTGTCAATGCCCATGCCGAAGGCGACGGTGGCGACCATAACCATATCCTCGCTCGCCATGAACGCTGCCTGATTGTGTGCGCGCTGTTCAGGCGCGAGGCCTGCATGATAGGGCAGCACTTGCCGTCCCACGCTGCCGAGGCTGGCGGCGAGCTTCTCGGTCGCGGCGCGCGTTTGCGCATAGACGATGCCGGGGCCAGGGTTGGCGCGTAATATGTCGGTTATCTGCCGCGTCAGCCCGTCGCGCGGTTGCACGGCATAGCGGATATTGGGGCGATCGAACCCGGAAATGATGAGGCCGCTCTCATCGATACCCAGCTGCGCCAATATGTCACGCCGCGTGTGCGCATCAGCAGTCGCGGTGAGCGCAAGGCGCGGCACATGCGGGAAGTGATCCAGCAATGGACGCAGCAATCGATAATCAGGCCGGAAATCATGGCCCCATTCCGATACGCAGTGCGCCTCGTCGATGGCGAACAGGCATATCGGGGCGCGCTCCAGCAAGGCGCGGAACCCATCTCCGCTCGCCCGCTCAGGCGCGACATAGAGAAGGTCTAGATCGCCCGCCAGCAGGCGGGTCTGCGTTTCGCGCCAGTCGCTGTCTACGGACGTCAGGCTCGCAGCGCGGATGCCGAGCGCGTGGGCAGAACGGAGCTGATCATGCATCAGCGCGATCAGCGGCGAAACGACGATGCAACATCCCTCAAGAGTGACAGCAGGCAACTGATAGCAAAGCGATTTTCCTGCTCCGGTAGGCATAACCGCCAGTGTATGCGCGCCGGTGAGCACACGTTCGATCACCTGACTCTGCACGCCGCGAAAGCGTTCAAATCCGAATATGTCATTAAGTATCTGGCTGGGATCGGGAGACATCAGGTGGCTATAGGGAGTGCAAGACACGAACGCAAAGCGCTCATGCGCGCAAATGAACATGTTTCTGAACCAGATTATAGGTCGCTATTCATTGGGGAAAAGTAGTGGTGCCCGGGGGCGGGATCGAACCACCGACACTGCGATTTTCAGTCGCATGCTCTACCAACTGAGCTACCCGGGCATCTTTCGCGCGGCAGACAAGCGGCGCAAACAGGAGTGCGCGCTATAAGCATCACTCGTGGCTGCTGTCCACCCTATAATCGCTGCTTTTATGAAGTTCGTCGTCCTCGGTAGATTGCGCGGGGATGCGATAGCCCTCGTCGATCCAGCCGATGAGATCCCGATCACGGCACCCTTTGCTGCAAAAGGGGCGGAATTCATGAACTGTTGGCGCCTTACACAGCGGGCATTTCGAGGCGGCGGGTTCAGCCTGCATGATGGCTTCCTATTGCTAGGGAGGCGTCCAGTTTCAGCGTCACTTGTCCTCCGCGCCGCTTTTCCAACCGCGCGATCCAGTCCGGCGTGCGATGGATACGGTCGATCACAGCCGGATTCGCGCTTAGAGTTACGGCACCTCCGCCCGCTGGTCCCGCGCCCTGCGCACGCTCGGCGAGACGCAGCAGCGCCATCGCGGCACTCAGTACCGGATCTTCGCGCAGCGACTCAATCAGCGAGGCGCGCTCGCGCTTGCGGATGATCTGGATGAAGCCGAAGCCGTTGACGGCGGTGCGCTCGAACGGGAGGGGTAGGAGCTTGTCGATCTGCGCGGCAGCGATGGCGCGCTCGTCCTTGTTGTTCATCGTCGGCAGGTCGATGCCGATATTGCCGGTAAGGCCAAGCGCGCGGATCGCTTGCGCCGCTAGCTTTGCTCCCTTGGGGCCAAGCTGGGCGGGCGGCAGGCTGCCGTCGACGTCGATCAGCACCATCGCAGGCGTCGGGAAGATGCGCAACGCGGCATCCTCCGCGCCCCACTCTCCGCGCATCGCGCTGTCCAGCAACTCAGACCAGCCATGTGTCTCGAAACGGTCTTCCTCATGTGCTGGGCACGGGATGATCTGCAGGCCGGTCTCACGGATGCGCTGGAGTAAGCTGGGGCCGGGCTGCGGTTTGGCACCGGGTTGGGCCGCGCGGGCGAGCGCAAGCTTGTCGCGCCGCTCGCCGTCAAGCCCCGCCTCTCCGATAGCAGCGCGCCGGATCTCGACCAGCACATTGCCACCTTCGGCCAGCTTCGGAGGTATCGGTTCGAGCAAGACCTCCTCGCCGGAGAGTAGGCGAACAATGCCACGCTTCTTCGGGATCAGCAGCTTGACGAGTCGGCCTTGCGCCACTGCGCCAGCCAGCACGCGGTCGCTCTCGCGCTCGATCTGCGCCTCAAGGATGCGTCCCGCATGCACAAGTGCGGCCCGGCATTCGCCGATGCCTTCTTCGTAAAGCCATTCCATTAGAGCGTATATCCTGCGGCGAGCAGTAGCGCCCGCGTTTCATAGAGCGGCAAGCCGACTACGCCAGAGTGGCTGCCGGACAAAGCACGGATGAGGCCTGCGGCTTGCCCCTGTATTGCGTAGCCGCCAGCTTTGCCGTGCCATTCGCCACATGTAATATAGGCGTCGATCTCGCTTTCATGCAGGCGCTTGAAGGTGACGATGCTGTCAGAGAGCTTGTGCCTTGCCAGCCCATCCGCGTTGATCAGCGTAACCGCCGAGTAAACATGGTGCCGCCGCCCGGAGAGTAGGGCGAGACACTGGCGCGCAGTGGCTTCGTCCTCCGCCTTGGGCAATATCCGGCGTCCGCATGCAACGACAGTATCGCCCGCTAGGACCAGCGCGCCCGGATGGCGCGGTGCCACGCAAGCCGCTTTCTCAGCCGCCATGCGTGCGGCATAGGTGCGGGGTAGCTCGGCCTTCAGCGGTGTTTCGTCGATATGGGCGGGGTCAACAGCGTCTGCACTCACGCCTATTTGCGCGAGCAGATCCAGCCTGCGCGGGGATGCGGATGCGAGGATGAGGCGCATAGTGCGCGCCCCGTCACTTGAAGCGATAGGTGATGCGACCCTTGGTCAGGTCATAGGGCGTCAGCTCGACCAGCACGTCATCGCCGACCAGCACGCGGATGCGGTTCTTGCGCATCTTGCCCGCGGTGTGGCCCAATATTTCATGATCATTCTCAAGCTTGACGCGGAACATCGCGTTGGGAAGCAATTCCACAACCGTGCCGCGCATTTCGAGCAGTTCTTCTTTAGCCATAAAGTCCTTGGATTTGGAGAATTGGCGCCGCCATAGCGACAAATATTACAAAAGGGAAGCTTATCCGCCGAACTGCTTGGCAGCCGCTTCAATTGCGTCAAAGATTTGGTCAGTCTGCTGCGGCGAAATGCAATAAGGTGGCATCACGTAGATAGTGTTGCCCAGCGGGCGCAACAGCAGTCCGCGTTCGAGAAAGAAAGCGCGCAGGGCAGGCGCTATATTCGATAGATAACCGGAGCCGGAGCTGACCTTGAGATCAACCGCCGCGATAGCACCGAGGATGCGAGGGTTTTCTATGGCTGGATGGTCAGAGATGCGCGCAAGCCTCGCAGCCATATGTGCGTTCAAGCCCGAGATCCGCCCGCGCACATCCTCCTGCTCCCAGATGGCGATGTTGGCGGCGGCGGCGGCGCAGGCGATCGGGTTAGCTGTAAAACTCGACGAATGGAAAAACATCTGCGCCCGGTCTTCCGAGCAATGCGCATCAAAAATGCGCGCAGTCGAAAGCGTGGCGGCGAGCGGGATGCTACCGCCGGTCAGCCCCTTGGCGGTGCAGAGAATATCGGGCGTGATCCCAGCCTGCTCACAGGCGAAGAGCGTGCCGGTGCGCCCCCATCCGGTCATCACCTCGTCGGCGATGAACAGAACATCATGAGCAGCACATATCTGCGCCATGTTGCGCAGTACTTCCGCAGAATATACGAGCATCCCACCCGCGCCGAGAATAAGCGGTTCAACGATCAGCGCGGCTGGCTTGTCCGGGGATCGGCATAACGCCTCCAGCACATCAAGCGTAGCTTGTTCGTTCCCTGCGACCGGAAACGGGATCGTATCCACATCGAACAGCAGCGGCGCATAGGCCCGATTGAACACGCCGCGTGCGCCGACCGACATCGCGCCGATAGTGTCGCCATGATAGCTGTGCTCCATCACGATGATCCGGCCGCGCGGGCTGCCGATATTGTGCCAATATCCTAGCGCCATCTTCAACCCGACCTCGACTGCTGTTGATCCGCTGTCCGAAAAGAACACATGGGCGAGCGGATCGGTGGAGGGCAATGCGGCAGTTGTCAGGCGGATAAGCCCATGCGCCACGTCTTCCGCAGGTTCATGGGTATAGCCCGCGAAGATCATCTGATCGAGCCGCGCCGCCTGATCCTGAATTGCATTGACGATGCGCGGGTCGCAATGGCCGTGGGTGATGACCCACCAACTCGATATGCCGTCAATCAGTGTGGAGCCATCGGCACAATAGAGCAGCGCGCACTCCGCGCGTTCCACCTTGGGGATAGGTTCACCCAGCCCGTGTTGGGTGAAAGGATGCCAAACAGGGGAAGAAGTCACGCCAGCAGTGCCTCGATGGCAGCGATGTCGACATGGGCCTGCATCGCGAGATGCAGACGCGCGGCGTCGGGCGACTCGAGATATGGCAACCTTCCAAGCGACCACACCCCGGCGAGGCGCGGAATGATCGCCTCATTCTCTGCATGGGCCTCACCGCTGAAGAGTATGCCGCCGATGGGTATGTCCCGCGCGCGGAGGGCAGCAATGGACAACAGGCTGTGGTTGATCGTGCCAAGGCTGGTGCGCGCGACTAGGATCACCGGTTTGCCCCAACGCGCGAACTGATCGATGTTGAGATAATTGTCGGTCAACGGCACCATCACACCGCCGGCGGATTCGACGATGAGTGGCGCATTGATCTGCGGCAATGCCAGATCGGACGGCGCAATCACCGTGTCTTCCATACGTGCGGCAAGATGCGGCGAGGCAGGCGTCGCCAGGCGATAGGCCTCGGGAAGAAAGCGCTCCTCCGGCAGGTCGGTCAGCGCCTGCACCGCCTCGGTGTCGGTCATCGGTTCCGTTCCTGCCTGCACCGGCTTCCAGTAGAACGCCTGCGGCAGGCACAGCATCAGACCGGCGGAGACGAGCGTCTTGCCGACATCGGTGTCTGTCCCCGCGATGACGATAGCACCGCTCATGCCGCCGCCTCGGTGCGCGATTGGATAAGCGGCACCAGTATGTGCGCCAGCGCGGCGATGTCGTTTGTCGTGATGTTAAGGGTGAGCGAAAGACGCAGGCGCGAGGTTCCAGCGGGCACCGTGGGCGGGCGCACTCCGCGCACATCGAAGCTGGCGTTCTGGCAGGCAGCCGCAATATGCATCGTTCGTCGATCATCGCCCAGGATAACGGGAAGAATCTGGCTGGCGGGACGGGGCAGGCCGAGCGGCTGGCAGATGTGCAGGGCAGCTGCATCGATGCGTGAGTGAAGCTCGGCACGCAGATGGTCGCCTTCCGCACCCGCAATCCGTTCCAATGCCGCGCCGACCGCCACGGCCATCAGCGGCGACGGCGCGGTCGAGAAGATGAACGGTCGCGCCTTGTTGACGAGCGTGTCGATCAACGCCTTCGCGCCGCAGACAAGTGCACCCTCGACTCCCAGCCCCTTGCCGCAAGTATGGAGTGTCAGGAGGTTCTCCGCGCCTTCGAGATGTGCGGCAAGGCCGCGTCCGTCTGCGCTATAGACACCAGTCGCATGGGCTTCATCGAACAACAGAAAGCCATCATGCCGCCGCGCGATTGCGGCCAGTGCGTCGACGGGTGCGCAGTCTCCGTCCATCGAATAGAGCGTTTCGGCGATGATCCACGGCCTGCCGGTGCCGCCAGTCGAACGCCATCCGGCAATCGCATCCTCGAATGCCTGCGCATCGTTATGTGCGACGAATACAGCCCGGGCCTTCGATTGGCGGATGCCGTCATGCATACTGGCATGGGCGAGTTCGTCCGCGACGATCAGATCGCCGGGGCGCGGCAGGGTGGAGAGGATAGCGAGATTGGCGGCGAAGCCATTCGCCACGAAGAGCGCGGCCTCCGCGCCGAAGAAGCTGGCGGCCTGAAATTCCAATGCATCATGTTCGGGCGCATTACCGCGCAAGAGGCGCGATCCGCCCGCGCCGACTGGCACGCCACGTGTAATGGCATCAGAAATCGCTGCTGCAATCGCCGGATCGCTCGCCAGCCCCAGATAATCGTTCGAGGAAAAGTCCAGCCCTGCGCGAGCCTGCAAGCGCCGCGCTCTGCCCCGCGCCTCCAGCGCGGCAAGCTGGCGTGTGTAAGGATCGAGCACAGACATGAGAGCGTTTATAGCGCAACAGGGTTAAAAGAAAACCGCCGGACTCTCATAAGAGAATCCGGCGGAGTGCGACCCGAAGCCCCCTTGGCTTTCGGCCATCGGCGCGGCCTCGTATCGGGCCGCGCTCGTTATCCGTTTATCACATCCCGCCGTGCGCCAGTGCCGCGAGCATCAGCAATGCGACGATGTTGGTGATCTTGATCATCGGGTTGACGGCAGGCCCCGCGGTGTCCTTGTACGGATCGCCCACGGTGTCACCGGTCACGGCCGCTTTGTGCGCATCCGAACCCTTGCCGCCGTGATTACCGTCCTCGATATATTTCTTGGCGTTGTCCCACGCGCCGCCGCCGCTCGTCATCGAGATCGCGACGAACAGACCGGAGACGATCACGCCGAGCAGCATCGAGCCAACAGCTGCAAAGCCCTCGCCCTGCCCCGCAACCGCAGTCACGATATAATAGACCGCGATAGGCGAGAGCACCGGCAACAGGCTCGGCACGATCATTTCCTTGATCGCCGCCTTGGTGACGATGTCCACCGTGCGGGCGTAGTCAGGCTTCGATGTGCCTTCCATGATGCCGGGGTTGGAGCGGAACTGCTCGCGCACGTCTTCCACCACGCTGCCCGCCGCGCGGCCAACGGCGGTCATGCCAAACGCACCAAACAGATAAGGCAGCAGCGCGCCCAAAAGCAGGCCAACGATGACATATGGGTTGCTCAGCGAGAAATCGACCGCGACATCAGGGAAATATTCCTTGAGGTCGGTCGTGTACGCGCCGAACAGCACCAGCGCAGCGAGCGCTGCGGAACCGATGGCATAGCCCTTGGTCACGGCCTTGGTGGTGTTGCCCACCGCGTCCAGCGCGTCGGTGCGGGTGCGCACGTCATCTGGCAGGCCCGCCATTTCGGCGATGCCGCCCGCATTGTCCGTCACCGGACCATAGGCATCTAGTGCCACGACCATGCCTGCAAGTGCGAGCAGCGAGGTCGCCGCGAAGGCGACGCCGATGATGCCCGCGATCTGGAAGGTCGCGACCACCGCGACAACGATCACGAGGGTCGGCAGTGCAGTCGACTCAAGGCTGATTGCGAGGCCCTGAATGACGTTGGTGCCGTGGCCGGTAACGCTCGCCTGCGCGATGGACTTGACTGGGCGATAATTGGTGCCGGTGTAATATTCCGTGATCCACACCAACAGGCCGGTGACGACAAGGCCGATCATCATGCACCAGAATAGGCTCATGCCGGTATAGCCGCCCGCGCCTTCGAGGTCCGCGCCGATCACCGCGTTCATGTCGCCCAGCGTACGCATGGTGACATAATAGATTGCGGGGACGGACAGGATCGCTGTGGTCCAGAAGCCCTTGTAGAGCGCGCCCATGATGTTGTTCGATCCGCCAAGGCGCACCATGTAAGTGCCGATGATCGAGGTCAGGATGCATACGCCGCCGACAATCAGCGGGAGCGACATCAGTGCCATCAACTCGGCGGAACCTGCCTTCACCAGCAGCGCGATGGAGACCATGGTGAGGCCCAAAGTCACCACATAAGTCTCAAACAGGTCGGCCGCCATGCCCGCGCAGTCGCCGACATTGTCACCCACATTGTCCGCGATCACGGCGGGGTTGCGTGGATCATCTTCCGGGATACCCGCCTCGACCTTGCCGACAAGGTCTGCACCGACGTCCGCCGCTTTGGTGAAGATGCCGCCGCCCAGACGTGCGAAGATCGAAATGAGCGATGCGCCGAAAGCCAGAGCAGTCAGCGCACCGACGATTTCGCGGTCGCTTGGGGCGAGGCCAGCGGGGCCGGTCAGGTACCAGAACAGTCCGGCAATCGCGAGCAGACCGAGGCCAGCCACCAGCATGCCGGTGATTGCGCCAGACCGGAACGCCAGCGTCAGACCACCCTGAAGGCTCCCGCGCGCGGCTTCCGCCGTGCGCACATTGGCTCGCACAGAGATGTTCATGCCGACATAGCCTGCAACGCCCGAAAGCACCGCGCCGATCAGGAACGATACGGTAGAGAGTGTGCCCAGCGTTCCTGCCAGAATCACCGCGACGACAACGCCCACAATGGCAATGGTCGTATATTGCCGCCCCAAATAGGCTTTGGCGCCTTCCTGAATGGCTGCAGCGATTTCCTGCATTTTCTCATTGCCGGGGGAGCTTTTCAGCACCTGTTGGCTGGTAATCAGGCCATAGAGCACGGCCACGATGCCGCACGCTATGGCAATCATCACGACTGACATAGAATTATCCTCTCCCCCAGATTGTTGCATGCCGTGCGCTCCGCCGGGGTATGACGGGCGCTGCTTTGTGTGTGATTGAAACGACGGGCTAAGGCGCGAACGATCCCCGGCGCAAAAGCACCACGGGCGTTCTCTCCTGCATTCAGCGTCTTTCCGGTCATTCAGATCCTGACCAATGCTGATTGTCGTTGGGCGGTGAACCTATCGGCGCTTTTCGCCGCGTCAAGCCGGTTAATCGCGCGTTCAGGTGATGGAGGCGCCGTGTTCGTAGCCCAGACAGTCGGGTAGCGGTATATTCTCGCCCTGATATGTGAGGCTAAGACCGGTCGCATCGGTGCATGTGCCGATGCAGGTGAGCGGAATGCCAAGCTCAGGCAATGCGTCAATGTGCGCAGGATCAATCGAGAAGATCAGCCGATAATCATCGCCGCATGTGGCGGCGAACAGACGGCTTTCGCAGCTGTCCCCTCGTGCCAGAATGAAAGCGGATGAAAGCGGAACCGCGCCGAGGTCGATCTCCAGGCCGCAGCCGCTAGCCTGCGCGATCCGGCTGGCGTCGATCAGGAGGCCATCCGAAACATCGGCCATAGCGCTGACCAGCGGGGCGAGCGCCTGCCCCAGCGCGAGGCTCGGCATCGGACGGCTATAGGCTTCGATCAAGGGTGCTGGTTTCGCCTGCCCTGTGCGGAGAAGGGCCAGCCCCGCGCCCGCATCGCCGATTGTGCCGCTGACATAGAGCACATCGCCAGCCTTTGCGCTGGAGCGGGAGGGGGCGCCGCATGTGGGTGCGTTACCTATTGCCGTAAGCCCTAGCGCGCGGGGCGTTCCGTCAGGCAGCGCCACCGTGTCGCCGCCGAGTAGGGGGACGCCGAAATGCTTGAGGGCCGCGTCAAACCCTACCGTGAATGATCGGTCCCATCCGCTGTTGCCCGTCAATGAAAACCCAAGCAATATACCGAGCGGTGTTGCTCCTTTCGCCGCGAGATCGGACATATTGACCGCAACAAGCTTCCAAGCGACCGTCTCGGCCGGATCGTCGCTCAGAAAATGCACACCCTCTATGAGCATGTCGTGGGTGAGTACGATCTGCGCCTTGCCGACATCCAGCACAGCTGCATCGTCTTGCAATCCGCGCGCGCCTGGGTGGGTTGCAAGGCTGCGCATCAGGGCGATGAACTCAACTTCTCCGCTCAAGGCATGCCGATCATGACACACCGCCCGGGTCGCGCTTAGTACCATCCAGCAGCTTTTCCACCCGAGCCTTTTCCAGCGCATCGGCCTGCTTCTGGGTCTTGGTGCGGCCATGAAGGGCGCGATTTGTAGCTGCCTTCGCCTCAGCCTGCACTCGCTTTTTCGCCTTGCGGGCCAAGCGCAGGTTGACGACCTCGCCCATGCTCAGCTTCTCGCGGCCTTCGCGACCGCGTCGAGCAGGCCGTTCACAAACCCGCTTTCGCGCTTGTCGTAAAAGGCTTTCGCGACGTCGACATATTCACTGATCACGGTCGCGGTCGGCACATCGGCACGCGCGATGAGTTCGTAGGTGCCAGCGCGCAGGATCTGCCGCATTGGTTTGTCCAGCCGTTCCAGTGACCAGCCTTCGGAGAGCCGGGCCGTGATCAGCCCGTCAATCTCCTCGCGTCGCGCGTCCACTCCGCTCACCACGTCATCAAAGAAGCTGACTTCGGCGGGGGCATAGGTCACGTCCTCGATGGTCGCGCCTAGCCGGTGCTGGTGAAATTCGTGCAGCAACTGGGCGAGCGGCGTGCCCTCCATCTCCTTCTGATAGAGCGCCTGCACAGCTGCCAGTCGCGCTGCGGAGCGGGATTTCGCGCGATCATTCATGCGGGCATTTTAATCCGCATTGCGCCAAGGAAATCCCGCTTGCCGATTGAAACTCCCTGATCCCTCAAGAGGTCATAGGCGGTTGTGGCGTGAAAGTAGAAATTGGGCAGCGAGAAAGACAGCAGGAAATTCTCGGCCGTGAAGGGCAATTCGAGATTCATCGCAGGGACAGAGAAAATCATATCGTTGCCTATGAAGCCTTCCATCTCGTCGCGAGAGACAGTCTTGAGCGCGGCTATGGTGGCCTGAATCTGCTCGCGGAAGGCGGCGAGGGTCTCGGCCGGTGGGGACCGATCCGGTTGGAAAAGCCCTGCGCGTACACCTTTAATTGCGCCGACAGAATGCGTCGAAAGCCATTTGAGCTGCCAGCTCAGCGGAAGCATGTCTTCACCGAAATGCGCGCCAAGCAAGACCTTCTCCTCGATATTCTTCTCCGCGCAATGGACTTCGGCCTTGTCGATCATGCCTGACGCCGCACCCAATATTTGCAGAAAGGAAGGGACGGTCGCGTCATAGAGGGAAATGGACATCGTCAGTCTCCTTGTCTGGCGGGGATGGTACCCAGCCGGTTGGCAACACTGTTGGCGTGGGCCGGCAGGCCTTCGGCATGAGCGAGCGCCACAGCTGCCGGGCCGATGGCTTCGATTGCCGTGCGGTCTAGTGCGAGGAAGCTGGCGCGCTTCATGAAATCGAGCACCGAAAGTCCGGAGGAGAAACGCGCGCGCCTGCCGGTAGGCAAAACATGGTTCGGTCCCGCGACATAATCGCCAACCGCTTCAGGCGTCATCCGGCCCATGAAGACCGAACCGGCGTGACGCACTTTGGCGAAAAGGGCGTCCGGGTCGTCCACCGCAAGTTCCAGATGTTCCGGTGCAAGGCGATTGACCAGCGGCATCGCAGCTTCAAGCGTAGGCACGGTGATGATCGCGCCGTTATTCTCCCAGCTCTCCCGCGCCACTTTCGATGTCGCGAGTTCAGGGATCTGGCGTTCGATTGCAGTCGCGACTTCGCCGGAAAAGCAGTCGCTGTCAGTGAACAGGATCGACTGGCTGGTCGGGTCATGTTCCGCTTGCGAGAGCAGATCGGCAGCGATCCACTCAGGATCGTTCTTTTCGTCCGCGACCACGACAATCTCAGACGGCCCGGCGACCATATCTATGCCGACGACGCCGTAAAGCTGACGCTTCGCTTCCGCGACCCATGCGTTGCCCGGTCCGACGATCACATCGACAGGTGCGATCTTTTCGGTGCCGTAGGCGAGCGCGGCCACTGCCTGCGCACCGCCGATCCGCCATACTTCGCTCACACCCGCAATCTTCGCCGCAGCCAGCACCAGCGGGTTGATCTCGCCGCCTGGCGTCGGCGTGACGATCACGATGCGCTCGACGCCAGCGACTTTGGCGGGGATTGCATTCATCAGCACGGACGAGGGATAGGCGGCGCGACCGCCGGGAACATAAAGCCCCGCCGCATCGACCGCGCTCCAGCGCGCGCCAAGGCGAACCCCTGCGGCGTCCGTTTCATCTCGGTCCTCAGGGCGTTGTTTGGCGTGATAGGCGGAGATACGCTCTGCCGCTAGTTCGAGTGCGGCGCGCAGATCGCTTGTCAATCCGGCGAGAGCCGCGTCCATCTCTGCCGCGTCCACCCGCCAGCCGGTCGCGTCGAGGTCGTGTCGGTCGAAGCGCGCCGTCAGCTCCTTCAGTGCCGCATCGCCCTCGTCGCGCACGCGGCCGATGATGGCCCGCACCGCGTCCGCCACATCCGCATCTGCCTCGCGCCGGGCGTTGACCAGCGCATCGAACCGTTCGGCGAAATCCGCGGCTTCCGCGTCAAGCCGCTGCATCGCCCGCCTCCACGGCTTTACGGAAGCGCTCGACAAGCGGCACGATCTCGCCCGCGCGCATTTTGAACGCCGCACGGTTGACGATCAGCCGCGCCGAAATCTGCATGATGACGCTGGTTTCGACGAGGCCGTTGGCTTTCAGCGTCGCGCCCGAGGACACCAGGTCGACGATCCGCCGCGAGAGGCCGAGCGACGGCGCCAGCTCCATCGCGCCATTCAATTTCACGCACTCGGCCTGAATGCCCTGCGCCTCATAGTGGCGGCGGGTGAGATGCGGATATTTGGTGGCGACGCGCACATGGCTGAGGCTCGCCTGATCTTCGGCTGCAGCATCCACCGGCTCCGCTACCGAGAGGCGGCAATGGCCGATATTGAGGTCAACCGGGGCATAGAGCTGCGAATAGTCGAACTCCTCGATCACGTCCGAGCCGACGATGCCGATCTGTGCCGCGCCATGTGCCACGAAAGTCGCGACATCGAACGCGCGCACGCGGATGAACCACGTATCCGGCCGATTGGTGGCGAACTTGAGTGCGCGGCTCTTCTTGTCATGAAATTCCGCATCGGGCTCGATGCCGACCCTTGCGAGCAGGGGCAGCGCTTCGTCCAATATGCGCCCCTTGGGCACGGCGATGATGAGCGGTGCGGTCATGATTGCCCGCGCTTAGCTTGGGGCGGGTGAAAGGGCAAGGAGAGTCGCTTTATCACTCACGTCTGCTATGCTGCGCCGCTGAGCGAGGAGAGAGCATAATGAAACGCTGGGTGAAATGGACGGCTGTTGCCGGAGTGTTAGGCGCAGCGGCGCTGCTGATGTTGCCGCAAGCCGCGACGAGTGCGCTGCCTGTAGGCGCAAAGGCGCCCGATTTCACCACGCGCGGCGCACTTGCGGGCAAGCTCTTCACGCTGAGACTCTCTGAGCACCTCAAAAAAGGACCGGTGGTGCTCTATTTCTTCCCGGCGGCGTTTACGCCCGGCTGCACGGCGGAGGCGCATGAGTTTGCCGAAGCGACAGATGATTTCAAGGCGGCGGGTGCAACAGTGATCGGCATGTCGGCAGACCCGGTGGACAAGCTCGCAAAGTTCTCCACGCAAGAATGCCGGGATAAGTTCGCGGTCGCGTCAGCAGGTCCGGCCATCGTCAAGGATTATGACGTCGCGCTGCCGGTGCCTGGCGGCATGACCAATCGCACCTCTTATGTGATCTCGCGCACTGGGCGTATCGTCTATGTGCATAGTGCGATGAGTTACAAGGATCATGTCAAGAACACACTCGCGGCGGTGAAATCGATACAGACGAAATAAGCTGCCCGATTTTCGGTTCAGGGGATGCTCAAGCCATCCCGGCGGTGAAGGCGATTCGTAGCGTTTCGGACAGCGAGTGTGTACCCAGCTTCTCCATCAGGTGTGCGCGATAGATCTCGACAGTGCGTGGGCTGATGCCAAGATGGATTGCAATCATCTTGTTGGATTGGCCGTGCAACAGCCCATGCAGTACATCGCGCTCCCGTGCGGTCAGTCGGTCGATCTGCTCGCGCGCCTCGCTGCTGGCGTCATTGAGGGTTCTTGCGGTCTGCACTACTATCAGCGCATCCTCCAGCGTGTCCAGAATCGCATCCGGAGCACAGGGCGTGAGCAGGCAATCGACCGCACCTGCCTTCATTGCGTCAATGGCAAGGCGCATACGCCCTTCACAGGTCAATAGAATGCAGGCGAAGCGTCCATTTGCCCGCGACTGGCGTATGAAGTCGAGCAGCGCGGTGTCTTCGCCCTCCACATGATCCGACAGAATTATGCAGCCTTCATCGAGCAACTCCGCCTCGGCCAAAAAGGCAGCACGATTGCGATAGGTACGCACAACCATGTTTGATCTGCCGCTCAGCAGCTTGTGCACCATAGTACGCCGATCTTCATCGGCATCGATCAGATAGGCATGCACGAGGCCTGCGCTTGGGGGAGCTTCGATGAAATCGAAATCCGTGGCAGGCCGTATTTTTTTGTGGATGATAGCGCGTGTCGAACGAATTTCTTCTGTTTCGACTGGCTTGCGCCGCGCTCTGGTGAATTCAGCTATTTCATGCCGCCCCCGCAAGAGAAGACCCTCGTTCCGGTCCCCCGGGTTCGCATCAAATTCGGAATAAGTCGGTGCGTATTGTGCTCTGACCGCCACGGAACTCTCTCCCCCGCGTGTTAATGGTCTGCGATAGGGATATTATAGGATGAATACGGGGTTTGAATCCGGGACTTGGTCCATTTTGCATTCGATCGGGCCGGATAATAGGCTGTAAAACCCTGAGATTACGGTAAAACAACACGGATACTAATGTTCAGTCTTGTCCGAAACGGCGTCAAAACATTCAATTATGTAGCATCGGCTATCACGCAATAATCAGCTGGTCATCCGCCCCAAGCGCTTGAAGGAAAGAAACCGGCCCTCCTGCCTCGATGCGCCGATCAAGGGACTGGAGTTCCAGTCCGGTCAAAGCCAACCCACTCTGGCATGCGATAAGGGTAACGCCATCCTCCAGAGCCTCGTCGATCAGCTGGCGCAAGTCGGGCAAGCCCTGCGCCTTGTGATTGGCATCGCGGGGAGCGTTGTAAGGTCCAGCCAACAGGCACACCGCATCGAGCTGTAGGAATATGCGGCTGTGCGCTCCCAACGCCCGATTAGCGAGCGCCAGTGTCAGTGCACCGCGAAAGCGCTCTGCGTCATCGGTGAGGATGACGATGTTCAGGCCGGGCATTGCTCAGCGGTTTCGACGGCTGCGGCGCAGACGGCACATGCCGGGTCGGCGGGCAGAGTGAGCGTGCGGAAGCGCAAGCTCATCAGATCTGCGATCAAGAGTTTGCCCGCGCTGTCCTCGCCGAATGGCACGATGGCGCGGACCGCCTCCAGCGCCGCGAGGCTGCCCATTACGCCGGTCAGCGCTCCCAGCACGCCCTGCTCGGCGCAGCTCGCCTCGGCGCGAGCGGGGTCGCTGCCAACCAGACAGCGATAACAGGGCTTGCCCGCCTCCCAGCCGCGAAACACCGAGAGCTGACCCTCGAACTGCCCGACTGCCGAGGAAACGAGCGGAATGCGCAGCTTTGTCGCCATATCATTGACGATCAGCCGCGTCGTGAAATTGTCGCAGCCATCGATGATAACGTCCGAGTGGCGCAGCAAAGTCTCGGCATTGTCGGCGTCCAGCCGCTGAACGATCGGGATCACTTTTACATGCGGATTGAGTCGTGCGACCGCCTGCATTGCGGCCTCGGCCTTGGGGCTGCCGATATCTTCGCTGGCGAAGAGGGTCTGTCTCTGGAGGTTGGAGAGCGCGACCACATCATCATCGATCACGCGGATCGTGCCAATGCCTGCACCCGCAAGATACTGGATCGCGGGGCAGCCGATACCGCCCGCGCCGATCACCGTCACATGCGCGGCCATCAATTGCATCTGCCCCGCGCCGCCGATCTCCTTCAGCACGATGTGCCGCGCATAGCGATCGAGCAGCACATCATCGAGGCTCATGATGCCGCGCTCGCCACACCGGTCGAGCCAAAGCCGCCCGTCCCGCGCTCGGTATCGGAGAGTTCGGCCACTTCCGTGAAGGCTGCGAGTTGCACCGACGCGGCGACAAGCTGCGCGATGCGGTCTCCGCGCCGGATGACAAAGGCTTCCTCGCCCAAGTTGATCATGATGATCTTGAGCTCGCCGCGATAATCGCTGTCGATCGTGCCGGGCGTGTTGGGCAGCGAGATGCCGTGCTTCAAGGCAAGGCCGGAGCGCGGGCGCACCTGAATCTCATAGCCTTCGGGGATCGCCATCGCAAAGCCGGTCGCAACCGCATGGCGGCCTCCCGGCGGCAGGATCACATCCTCGGCGGAAACCACATCCATCCCGGCGGCACCGGCTGTAGCGTAGGCGGGGGTTGGCAGGTCAGCGCCGTGGGGCAGGCGCTTCAGTTCTATGGTGATCGGCTGAGTCATGGAGTCTTTGTTAATGGTGTGATCCGAAATTCGCCAGTGGGCAATTTCGTATCGCCGCACCAGCCCTCTCCCCCACCCAACCTCCCAATAGTTTACCCTGTCGGGAGGTTGGGTGGGGGAGAGGGCTGGCACCGCATATCCGAAACTCAGCGAAGCTGTCTGTTTCGGATCAAACAGTCAGACGACTAGCGATGCGTTCCACCAGCCTTGCTGCAACATTTTCCTTCGATGTTTCGTCCCAGCTTTCGACGCCGTCCGCGCTCACCAGATGGACGCGGTTGTTCGCGCCGCCCATCACATCACCCGATACATCATTGGCGACAATCATGTCGCAGCCCTTGCGCGCGAGCTTGGCCTGCGCGTGCTCGATCACGTGCTCAGTTTCCGCCGCGAAGCCGACCAGCAGGCGTGGGCGCTCCGCCGAAATGGCGAGCGTGGCAAGGATGTCGGGGTTCTCGGTGAGCGGCAGCGGTGCGGGCGCGCCGGAGCCATCTTTCTTGAGCTTTTGCCCGGCCTCCTGCTCCACGCGCCAATCGGCCACTGCCGCGACGAGGATCGCAGCATCGGCGGGGAGCGCGTCTTCTACCGCAGCGAGCATCTCTCGCGCGGTCTGCACGTCGATGCGGGTTACGCCGCGCGGAGTCGGCAGCTCGACAGGTCCGGAAACAAGCGTTACGCGCGCCCCTGCCTTGGCGGCGGCGGCGGCGATGGCATAGCCTTGTTTGCCCGACGAGCGGTTGGCGATATAGCGCACCGGGTCTATCGGCTCGTGCGTCGGTCCGGCGGTGATGAGGATATGCTTGCCCGATAACGGACCGGATGCATCTGGCAGCAGCCGCGCGGGCGGCATAGTGATGACATCACCCGCCGCCGCCCCGCTCAACATACGGCGGATCTCGCCCGCGATCGCCTCTGGATCGGGTAGGCGGCCCTTGCCCCATTCGCCGCATGCCATGTCACCCTCGTCCGGCTCCATGATCGTCACGCCGTCCGCCTGCAACTGGCGGATGTTGCGGCGCGTCGCGGCATGGTCCCACATGCGTACGTTCATCGCGGGGATGGCGAGTACCGGCTTGTCAGTTGCGAGCAGGATCGTGGTGGCGAGGTCGTCCGCTATGCCCGCCGCCATCTTGGCAAGGATGTCCGCCGAGGCCGGGCACACAACGATGAGGACCGCTTGGCGGCTAAGCTGGATATGCCCGATCTCGCGCTCGTCCTTCAGATCGAACATGTCCGAATAGACATGATCCTCGGTGAGCGCGCCCAATGAGAGCGGCGTCACGAACTCTGCCCCGCCTTTGGTCAACACCGCACGCACCGCGATCCCGTCGCGCTTCAACAGGCGCACGAGTTCGAGGCTCTTGTATGCGGCGATTCCGCCGGACACGATGAGGAGGATGCGAGGGGTGGTCATAATTCACTATCTGCCACAGCCCCGTTGCCACTGTCGAGCTTTTGCAAAGGAAGAAATGGATTGCTCACCCACGCTAGATGCCCCGCTAAGCCACCGACAATTCCGGCCAGTAATAAAGCGATGCAAAAGCCTGCCCTCACAAACAGCGGTTCATCTTTAGTCCATGCCAACCCCAACGAAAGGGCCACTGGGCTTCCGCACAGGAAACCAGCGATCATCCATACATCCCGTCTGCGCATTGCAGCATAATATTTCTCAAAACAAACAATCGACCCGATACCGATGATTGCCGAAGGTAGGCCCAATATCGCTCCAACAGGCGCACTGACAGCAACCACAAAAGGTAGCATCATTATAAACTCGAACTTACTTTCAAGAACGGCGGTTAAAATCGTAACTTCTATCCCTGCAGTGATTCCAGCAAAAGTAGAAGCGGAGAGGCAAGCTAAAAGGAATGCCACCAACAGGCGTATCGCCCGCTTAAACGCACTCATCATCCAATTTGCCACATCCACATTGCCCCTGCGCCAAGCGCCGCCGCAATGATCGCAACGGTGCTATAGCGGATAAGCCAACCCGGCCGCCAGTCGATCAAACGCACTTCTGGCAGAGGCGGGGGCGGGGGGGCGCCGCCGGGGGCGGGGAACTTGTTCTCGATCCGGCGCAAAAGGTCCGGCAACCGCGCTATGGTGCGGACGGTATCGACCAGCGCGTCCGCCGCCTTCGCTTCCGGCCCCAGCTCATCGCGCAGCCATGCGGAGACATAAGGCCCGCTCGTCTCCCACATGTTGATGTCCGGATCGAGCGCGTTCGCCACGCCCTCCACCATCACCATCGTCTTTTGCAGCAGGAGGAGATGCGGCTGCGTCTCCATGTCGAAATCACGCGTGATGGCGAACAGCCCGTCGAGCATCTGGCCGACGGAAAGCTCCTTCACCGGCTTGCCGCGCATCGGCTCGCCCACCGCGCGCAACGCCGTCGCGAACTCCGCGACATCATGGTGTGCGGGCACATATTGCGCCTCGAAATGGATCTCCGCCACGCGGCGGTAATTGCCGGTGATGAGGCCATAGAGGATTTCGGCGAGCCACAGCCGTGCCTGCCGGTTGATCCGCCCCATGATGCCGAAGTCGATCGCGGCGATCTTGCCCTCCGGCGTGACGAACAGATTGCCCTGATGCATGTCCGCGTGGAAGAAGCCCTCGGCAATCGCCTGATGTAGGAAGGTGTTGACGAGCCGCGCGGCGAGCGCCTTCGGGTCATGCCCCGCAGCGATCAGCGCATCACGGTCCGAGATTTTGATGCCGTCTATCCACGCCATCGTCATCACGCGGCCGGTGGTGCGGTCCCAATCTATCGCCGGGACGATATAGCCATCCTCCGCCGCCATCGCCTTGGCCAGTTCGGAGGATGAGGCTGCCTCGCGCCGAAGGTCAAGCTCGCGCGCGGTCCAGCGCCTGAAGTTCGCGATCACGAGGCGCGGGCGCAGCCGCTTCGCCTCGCCGCCCAGCTGCTCCAGATGCGCGGCGGCCCATTCATAGGTCTCGATGTCGCGCGCGAATTGCTCGGATATGCCGGGGCGTTGCACTTTGACCGCAACGTCGCGGCCGTCGGTCGTCACCGCGCGATGCACCTGCGCAATCGAGGCTGACCCCACTGGCTGCTCGTCGAACTGCGCGTAGAATTGCTCCAGCGGGCCGCCCAGCGCGCTCTCCACCGCCTGCCGGATCTGCGGAAACGGCACCGGGGGCAGCGCGTCCTGTAGTGTCAGCAGATCGCGCGCAGCATGCTCGCCGACGAGATCGGGCCGGGTGGCGAGCGTCTGGCCGAGCTTGATTGCGGCGGGGCCAATTGCCTGAAACGCTTCCGCATAGCGCGGTTGCTTCGGCACCCATGCGCCGAGACGGGCGAGGCGTACGAGGCGGCGCACCGGCATCGGCGTGTTGATATCACGCTCGATCCCCATCAGCGCGCCGTGGCGGGCGAGGGTGCGGCCCCATTTCAGCAGCCGCCAGAGATGCGTGACGTGGGATGTCATGGCGGGCGTGTCAGACTTTCCAGCCGCTGTGAATGGCGACCAGCCCGCCCAGTATCGGCTCCACCTTGGTCTGCGTAAACCCTGCGGCGCGGATCATGCGCTCAAACTCCGGCATCGGCGGAAAGCGGCGGATCGATTCGATCAGATAGCGATAGCTCTCCTCGTCCTTGGCCAGCATTTTGCCGAGCCTGGGCACGAGGCGGTGCGAATAGGCGTCGTATATGTCGGAGAAGCCCGGCCACACGCAGGTCGAGAACTCAAGGCAGAAAAACCGCCCGCCGAACTTCAATACCCGGTGCGCTTCGGCCAGCGCCTTGTCGATGAAGGTGACGTTGCGGATGCCGAAGGCGATGGTGTAGGCGTCGAACGTCCGGTCCGCGAAAGTGAGGCTTTCCGCGTTCTGCTCGGACCACTCCAACCCGGAAAGCCCGCGTTTTTCGGCGCGTTCCCGCCCCACGGCGAGCATTTCGGGATTGATGTCCGCTACCGTTACATGCGCGCCGTTTGCGTGCATCCTGAAGGCGATGTCGCCCGTGCCGCCCGCCATATCGAGAATTTCTTCACCTTTGCGGGGTTTGACGCGGGATACGAACTGATCCTTCCACAGCCGGTGCGCGCCCAGCGACATCGCGTCGTTCATCAGGTCATAGCGTGAGGCTACGCCGGAAAACACATCGCGCACCATGCCCGCTTTGTCGGCGGCATTGACCTCGCGATAGCCGAAGGAAACTGTTTCGTTCATGGTTTCCGCCTCTAACCTCTGTTCGCGCGGCTGGGAAGCGGTTAAGCATCGCCCATGCCAGAACTTCCTGAAGTCGAAACGACCGTCGCCGGATTGCGCTCCGTGATCGAGGGGCAGGTGTTGACCCTCGTCGAGCCGCGGCGTCCAGACCTGCGCTTTCCGTTCCCGGCGGACTTGCGCCAGCGGATGACCGGCGCGCGGGTGACGAGCCTCGGCCGCCGCGCCAAATATGGCCTTGTCGAGACGGACCGGGGCGATGCGATGATCTTCCACCTCGGCATGTCCGGCCGCTGGCGCGTGGACCCGGAGGAGATCGGCAAGCACGATCATCTGCTGCTGGAGACGGACGCCGGGCGGCAACTGGCCTTGTGCGATCCGCGCCGCTTTGGCTTTGTCGATCTGGTTCGGGCTGATGCGCTGGACGCCTATCCCGCCTTCATGGCGATGGGGCCGGAGCCGCTATCCGATGCGTTCACTGGCGCGGAATTGCGCGCGCGGCTCGGCAGCAAAAAGACCGCAATCAAGCTCGCACTGTTGGATCAGCACAATGTCGCGGGGCTGGGCAATATCTATGTGTGCGAGGCGCTGCACATGGCGCATATCGCGCCCGGCCGCGCGGCGGGCAGCCTCAAAAAGGCTGAGGCGGAGCGGCTGGTCGCGGCAGTGAAAGAAGTGCTGACAGCGGCGATTGCAGCGGGCGGATCAACCTTGCGTGATTATGCCCGGCCCGATGGCGAGCTAGGCTATTTTGCGAAGCAATGGCGCGTCTATGGCCGCGAAGGTGAGCCCTGCTTGGAATGTGGAGGAGTAGTGCTGAGGCGCGCGGAAGGCGGCCGCAGCACCTTTTATTGTGGGGTATGTCAGGGGTAGCGGTAGCTATAGCAAGGGTGGATTAACGAGATTGCACGACTAGCGCTTGATTGTAGTATGTCCCGATGGAACTGGACGAGCTACGCCGACGCTTGGAAGTCATTCTCGCTGCCGAAGAGCGAGAGCTTCCCGACTGGTCGGAGGTGGAGCGCCTGATAAACGAACTTCAGCCGCAAATATATATCGATGCTACGCCTGAGATTGTGCACCATTATCTCGATGACGCGGACATCCGTGCCCGTGACGAAGCGTATGCAATTCGGCAAAGGCGCGAAGTTCGCCGCTTCGTGGATCATGGCGATTACGATGTCGGGACTGCAGTTCCTCGCTGGGGATGTGCACTCGTCATTGTATTTGTCGTAGTCGTTATCGTCTGGCTGGCGGCATAGCTACTTTTGTATACGAACAGAAAGCTTTTGCGCTAAATCGTCCCACACGCCTCCTCCAGCCACGTCAGCGTCTCCCCTTCCACCAATGGCCCCACGCGGCGCAGCACGTCGGCGTGGTAGGCGTTGAGCCAGTCCCGCTCTGTCGCATCCAGCATGTCCGCATCCACCAGTGCGCGGTCGATCGGCACATATGAAAGCGTGCGGAAGCCCAGCATCGGCTTTTCCGCGCCTGCCACTTCGCGCGCCTCCACCAGCACCAGATTCTCGATGCGGATGCCATATTCGCCGGTCTTGTAATAACCCGGCTCGTTGGAGACGATCATGCCCGCGCGCAAAGGTTCATCACCGCCGCCGAAGGTTGCAATGCGCTGTGGCCCTTCATGCACCGCGAGGAAGCTGCCCACCCCATGCCCGGTGCCGTGGGCATAATCGAGGCCATGTTCCCACAGCGCGCGCCGGGCGAGCGCATCGAGTTGGCTGCCGCGCGTCGCCTGCGGAAACACCGCGCGGGCAATCGCGATATGGCCTTTCAGAACGAGCGTGAAGCGCTGCCGCATCTCGGCAGTCGGCGTGCCGATGGCGAGCGTGCGGGTGATGTCGGTCGTGCCGTCGCGATATTGCCCGCCCGAGTCGAGTAGATAGAGCATGTCGGGCGCGATCACTCGATTGGTCTTTTCCTCGGCGCGATAATGGACGATGGCGCCGTTCGGCCCTGCGCCGCTGATCGTATCGAAGCTCAAATCCCGCAGGCATCCCGTCGCCTCGCGAAAGGAGAGCAGCTTCGCGGCGGCCGAGAGTTCCGTCTGGCTTCCCTTCGGTCCTTCGACATTGATCCAGTGGAGAAAGCGCACCAGCGCCGCATTGTCGCGCAGTTGCGCGGCGTCATGGCCCGCAATCTCGACCCCGTTCTTGATCGCCTTCGCCAGCACGACCGGATCACGCACCGCTTCCACCTTCGCACCGCCCGCGTCCAGCGCCGCGAAGATCGCCGCAACCGCGCGTTCGGGATCGACTGCGACCTTCTTTCCCGCGAACTCCGCGCCCAGCGCCTTGGCGAAATCCGCGCGGTCACGGATCGACACGCGGTTGCCGAGATGCGCGCGTAATTCTGCCGTCACCTTCTCCGGCGCGATGAACAGGTCCACCGTTCCATCGGCCTTTGCCACGACATAAGACAGCGCAACCGGCGTTCGCGCGACATCCGATCCGCGAATATTCAATGCCCACGCAATGCTATCCAGCGCGGAGAGGACGGCAGCGTCCGCCCCGCGCGCCGTGAGCCATGCTGCGATGTCGGTGAGTTTCTCCTCATGCGCCTTGCCCGCATATTCCAGCCCATGCGGCGTGGCGGGGGCGAGGCTGGGGGCAGAGCGGTCTCGCCATACGGCGTCCACCGGATTGCTATCCACTGCGACCAGCTCCCCACCCTTGGACTCTAGCGTAGCCTGCGTTTTCGCAACCCAGTCGCGTGTATGCAGCCAAGGATCATAGCCGATGCGCGCACCCGCGCTCACATGGTCCGCCAGCCAGTCCGCCGGTTGCGTCGCGGGGAGGTCGCAATAGGCATAGAGCGCGTCGTCCACCTGATCGCGCACCTGCAATGTATAGCGCCCATCGACGAAGATCGCGGCTTTCTCAGCCAGCACCACCGCGCTGCCCGCCGATCCGCCGAAACCGGTCAGCCAGGCGAGGCGCTGGGCATAGCCGCCGACATATTCGCTCATGTGCTCGTCGGTGAGCGGGATCACGAACCCATTGAGTTTGCGCGCGGCAAGTTCGGCGCGGAGAGAAGCAAGGCGTTCGCTGTATTGGGCGGCAGAGGTGGACAAGCGGTCATCCTTGAAGCATGGCGTTGGGCAGACAACATAGGCATCGGCGGTCGATCCCGCCAGAGCCGAAAAACGGAAGCCTGATGACCGATCCCGCCTCACTCTCTGCCCCACCGCAAGCCGAACGCCGCCCGCACGAAATCCGCCACCATGGCAAGGTGATCGAGGACCCGTATTTCTGGCTGCGTGACCCCGGCTACCCGGATGTGAAGGACAAGGATGTTCTTTCCTATCTGGAGGCGGAGAATGCGTGGTTCGAGCAGGCAATGGCCCCGCACAACGGGCTGATCGACGATCTGTTCACGGAGATGAAGGCGCGGATCAAAGAGGACGACCGCTCCGTGCCACAGAAGGATGGCGACTGGATCTACTGGCGCGCGTTCGAGGTCGGCGCGCAATATCGCAAATGGTATCGCAAGCCTGCGAGCGGCACCGGCGCAGACCAACTCATACTCGATGAGCCCGCACTCGCCGAGGGGCATGAATATTTCCGCTTGGGCGCGGTCTCCGTCTCACCGTGCGGGCGCTATCTAGCCTTCGCTGTCGATACCGATGGCGGCGAACGGTTCGAGGCGCGCATCCGCGACCTCTCCACCGGCGCGATGTTGCCCGATGTCATTCCCGGCACTCTCTCGTCGCTGGTGTGGACGTCGGACAGCAAGGCGATCCTCTACAGCCTCGCCAACGAGAACTGGCGCACCGACAATGCGCGGGTGCATGTGCTCGGTCAGCCGATTGAGCAGGACCGCGAGATTTTCCATGAGGATGACGAGGGCTTCCGCGTTTCCATCGGCCTTACTTCGTCGGAGAAATGGATCGTCATCGGCACCGGCGATCATGTGACGAGCGAGGCATGGCTGATCCCCGCCGACGATCCCTTCGCAAGCCCACGCCTCGTCTCCGCGCGGCTTCCGGGTCGCGAATATGACGTCGATGAGCACGAAGGCACGCTCTATATCCGCACCAACGACGTGCATCCCAATTTCCGGCTGGTGAAGGCGCCGGTCGAGACGCCCGGCCAGTGGCATGAGGTGATCGCGGCGGACGCGAATTTCTACCTGACAGACATGACCCTGTTCAAAAGTTTCTATGTCACCGAGGGTCGCTTGGATGGCCTCGACCAGATCGAGATCCGTGATTACGAAACGCATACGCCAAAGCGCTTGAGCTTCCCTGAGGCGAGCTACACCGCGTCGCTCGACGATAATCCCGAATATGACGTGACCAAGCTGCGCATCGGCTATGAGTCGATGGTCACGCCGGACACGATCTGCGACTATCATCTTGAGAACAAAGAATGGGAAGTTCTCAAGGTTCAGGAAATCCCCTCCGGCTACGATGCTGCGCGCTATGAGACGCAGCGGCTGATGATCGCGGCGCGGGATGGGACGCCTATCCCTGTCTCGATCGTATATCCGAAGGGTTTTCCGCTGGATGGCTCCGGTCGCCTATATCTTTATGGCTACGGTGCTTATGGCATCGCAATGGAGCCGGGCTTCTCCACCTCGCGGCTCTCGCTGTTGGACCGCGGCTTTGCCTATGCCATCGCGCATATCCGTGGCGGCGATGATCTTGGCCAGCAATGGTATCTCGATGGCAAGCTCGACAAGCGCACCAACACCTTCAGCGATTTCGTTGATGTGGCGAAGGAACTGATCGCGCAAGGCTTTACCCGTGCCGGGCGGATCAGCATTTCGGGTGGCTCTGCGGGCGGCGAGTTGATGGGGGCGGTGGTGAATTCGGATCCCGATCTGTGGGGCGCGGTCGCCGCGCATGTGCCGTTCGTCGATGTGCTGAACACGATGCTGGATGCCTCGCTCCCATTGACGCCCGGCGAATGGCCGGAATGGGGCAATCCGATCGAGGAGCGTGAAGCGTTCGATCTGATCGCGTCCTATTGCCCCTATCAGAATGTCGCCGCGCATTCCTATCCGCCTTTAATGGTGACGGCTGGCCTCAACGATCCGCGCGTCACTTATTGGGAGCCGGCAAAATGGGTAGCCAAGCTGCGCGCGACGAAAACGGACAGCAACATCCTGCTCCTCAAGACCAATATGGGCGCAGGGCATGGTGGCAAATCCGGGCGTTTCGAATCCCTACGCGAAACCGCCGAGGAGTTTGCCTTCATCCTCTGGCAGATGCCCGCCTGACGGCCCTTATTCGGCCTCGGTTGCTCCGTTTACTGGCGTAAGAGTGGCGAGTCGCTTCGGCTCCAGGATCGCCGCCGCCTCAATCACGTCGAGCGCGCGGCGCGCCTCATTATATTGCCGTGCCATTTGCAGCCAGCCATCGGCCTTTGCGCGGTTGGGCAGCCTTTCGATCTCCTTGATTGCGGTATCGATCCGCCCCGTGGACAGCAGCAGGCTTGCGCGCTCGAGAACCTTCTGGGGTTCCGCTGAGGGAGCACCTGCTTTGCGCACGATGATGAGTGACGAAAGCTCTTGTTTGGCGGAGGCCCACCAGTCCGCCTTCGTATCCGCGCCAACCAGCGCTGGCGTCAGATCTTCGAGCTTGCTCTGAAGATCGGAGATGGTCACTGGCGATGCGGCGGCATTGATGATGGTGGCGACCGCGCGCGGCTGGGCATCGGCGAAGCGCAGCCTTAGTTCGCCTTCCAGATAGCCAAGTGACGCTCCCCGGTCGAGCGCGCGACGCGCGGCAAAAGCAATCAGCAGAGCCTCAGCCCTGCCCGCATTGCTGCCCGCATCATTTGCCTGCTGGGATATGCTGTCCAGCTTGGCGGAGACCGCCGCCAGCCGCGTCTCCAGATCGGTAACGTTTTGCGGGCTGACCGATGCAGCGTCCTCTACGGTTCCGGTGCCATTGTCGGATAACAGAGTGTCCGTGCTCGTCTCGGTTCGCTGGCTGAACCAGCCCTTGATGGTCGGCGCGGCCCAGATCGTGGCGGCTATGCCGCCGACAAAGGCTAGGGCAAATGGAAGGAGGGTCCAGATCGAGCGAGATTTGCGCGGGTGCAGGATCGCCCGATGCGGGGCTGCCGTCTGCACTGAGGTAGGAGTGTCGCTGTCCATCTCGTTCCTTCGTGCCTCGTCCTGCGCTCAATCGCAGGATTTGTGGCACAATTCCAGTGCCAATGCCAGCATCGCGGTATCGGTAGGTAAAGGTGCGGCTTGCGCTGCGGTCCAGCCATCTCCGGCAGCATCAAGAGCCGCTTGAGAGATCGCTATCACAGACAGCCCGCTCCGGCTCTCGGAACCGACGAGGGCGTTGAGGCGCTTTCCAGCACGTGGCGAATGGATGAGCAGAATGTCGTAGGGCTGTAGTGCTGCGATGAGATCGTCATCACTATCGTGCTCGATAGAGCGATATACTGGAATAAGCTGAATATCGAGGCCACTGGCGCCACTATCGACCACGTTTTCACCACATAGATGCAAAACCGCCCTGCGACCTTCTCGGTGCATTGCCTCAAGCAGATCCGCAGCGTCAGTGTCGCCAATATGATGGGGGGCGAGGCCAAAGTCGCACGCTGCGGAAGCGGTAGCTTTACCTACCACATAGATCGGCAGCGCGGCAAAGCGCGTCAGCTCCGGCCCAGCATGACGCACGGCATTGGCGCTGGTGAGCATCAGCGCATCGAAGCGGGCGCGGTCGGGCGGCTCCCATGCCAGCGGCTCGACAGTGAACAGCGGATAGATCACCGGCTCCAGTCCCAGTGCTTGCGCCCGATCAGCTGTAGCATCCGCGCCCGGCTGGGGCCGCAGGATGATGACTCGGCTCATGGTTCGAACAGCGCGCGCAGGTCCGCGCTTGCGCGGGAGAGCATTGCCAGACCTAGCGCTTCCGCTTGTGCCTCGGCTGCTTCACTCGGCAGCAGGCGCTCCTCTGATACTGTCTCAGTGCCATCGGGAGAGATGATTTCGGCGCGCAGTCGCAACGCATCCCCTTCCACAACAGCTAGGGCCGCTATTGGCGAATGGCAGGTGCCGCCCAAACCCCTGAGTAAGGCACGCTCAGTCTTGACGCACTGGCTGGTGGGCTTGTGGTTGATGGCCCCGACGATGGAACGGGCATTCGGATCGTCATGGCGGATTTCAATGCCGATGGCACCCTGTGCAGGGGCAGGCAGCATTTCGGCAATATTCACAGGTGTTCCGACATTGCCCATATCGAGCCGCACGAGGCCTGCCGTGGCGAGTAGGGTCGCATTCGCTTCGCCGCGCTCCAGTCGACCGAGCCGTGTCGCGACATTGCCTCGAAACAACACGATCTCGAGGTCCGGTCGTATTCGCTTTATTTGCGCCGACCTGCGCGGCGAGCTGGTGCCGAGCCGCCCACCCGCCGGAATCGCAGTTAGCGATGTAGCGCCTACCAGTGTGTCGCGCACATCCGCGCGTAGCAGCATTGCCGCGATCTCCAGCGCGTCAGGCCGGATCGTCTCGACATCTTTCATCGAATGCACGCTGGCGTCGATCTCACCTGCCAGCAGCCACTGGTCCAGCTCCTTGGTCCACAGCGCCTTGCCGCCGATCTCGGCTAGCGGGCGGTCCAGCACCTTGTCACCACTCGCCGTCACCGGCACAATCTCGATGGCATCCGCGCTCCAGCCATGTGCAGCCATCAATGCATCCGCAACCAGATGCACCTGAGCCATCGCGAGCGGGGATGCGCGGGTACCGAGGCGGAATGGTCGGCCCAAAGGCAGAGATGATGTCATAGGCGCTTGCTCTAATCTGCGCGGCCACTAGAGGAAAGAGCGGAAATGACGATCATCCTCGGCCTTGAATCCAGTTGCGATGAAACCGCCGCCGCTTTGGTGACGGACGACCGGCGTGTGCTGGCGCATCGCGTCGCGGGGCAGGAGGCGCAGCATCAGCCCTTTGGCGGTGTGGTGCCGGAGATTGCGGCGCGCGCGCATGCTGAGGCGCTGACCCCGCTCATTGAGGCAGTGTTCCGCGATGCCGGTATGACTCTGGCTGATGTCGATGCGATTGCCGCGACCGCCGGACCGGGCTTGATCGGTGGCGTTATGGTCGGTCTGGTGACGGGGAAGGCGCTCGCCCATGCGGCGAATAAGCCGCTGGTAGCGGTCAACCATCTGGAAGGTCATGCGCTCTCCCCGCGCCTCACCGCGCCGGAGCTTGAGTTTCCCTATCTGCTATTGTTGGTGTCTGGTGGGCATTGCCAGTTGCTGCGCGTCGAGGGTGTAGGGCGCTACCGGCGCCTCGCGACGACGATTGACGATGCAGCGGGCGAGGCGTTCGACAAGACAGCGAAGATGCTGGGGCTGGGTTTTCCCGGCGGCCCTGCGGTGGAGAAGGCTGCGCTGCGGGGCGATCCGAAAGCCGTACCTCTACCCCGCCCGCTGAAAGGTAGTGCTGAGCCGCATTTCTCCTTTGCGGGGCTGAAGAGTGCGGTGATGCGCGCGCAGCAATCCGGGCAGTATTCAGTTGACGACATCGCAGCGAGTTTCAGTGCGGCTGTGGTCGATTGCCTGGTCGATCGCACGGCAAAGGCGCTGGAACAGAGCGAAGGCGTCACCGCGCTCGTCGTCGCGGGAGGTGTCGCGGCGAACGCGGGGGTGCGGGGTGCGCTCGCCGCGCTGGCGGAGCGTCATGGCCTGCCTTTCATCGCGCCGCCGCTATGGCTCTGCACCGACAATGGCGCGATGATCGCATGGGCGGGAGCGGAACGCTTTGCGCTGGGGCTGGTTGATGGCATGGATGTACCGGCTAGGCCGCGCTGGCCGCTTGACCCGGAGGGCGAGAAGGTGCGCGGCGCGGGTGTGAAGGCGTGAGGGGATCGGCATGAAAATCGGCGTTGTCGGGGCGGGTGCATGGGGCACGGCACTGGCGCAGGTGATGGCGCAAGGTGGCGACGTGCTGCTCTGGGCGCTGGAGGAAGATGTTGTTGCGTCGATCAATACGCATCATGTGAACGATCATTATCTGCCGACAATCCAGCTTTCACCCATGATCCGCGCCACCGGCGATCTTGCCGATATGGCGGAATGCGACGCGTTGCTCATCGTTACGCCTGCCCAGCACGTTCGCGCTACTCTGGGCGCGCTGCCGGATTCCGCTACGCCATTGATCCTTTGCGCCAAGGGCATCGAGGCAGGCAGCGGCAAACTCATCTCGCAGGTTGTAGAGGAAGTTCGCCCACAATCGCCCATCGCAGTGATTTCCGGCCCGACTTTCGCGCATGAAGTGGCGGCCGGGTTGCCGACTGCGGTGACTTTGGCTTGCGCGGATGCTTCTCTGGCGGAGAAGCTTGCTGCACGGGTCGCTCGTCCAACCTTCCGGCCTTATCTCTCCGATGACGTGATCGGCGCGGAGATCGGCGGCGCTGTCAAGAACGTCATTGCCATCGCCTGTGGCGTAGCGGAGGGTGCCGGGTTGGGCCTTAATGCGCGCGCAGCTCTCATCAGCCGCGGTTTTGCCGAAATGACCCGCTTTGGACTGGCATTGGGAGCCAAAGCCGAGACCTTGGCGGGCCTTTCAGGACTGGGCGATTTGGTTCTCACCTGCTCTTCGACCAATTCGCGCAATTTTTCGCTCGGCAAAGGGTTGGGCGAGGGGCAATCCGCAGCCGACCTGCTCGGCAACCGCCGTACTGTGGCTGAGGGCGCGTCCACTGCCCCCGTTCTGCGCGATGTTGCGCGCAAGGCTGGTTTAGAGATGCCGATCGTCGAGGGGGTATGTGCACTGCTTGAGGGCAAGGTGACACTCGCCGACATGATCGACGCTTTGCTCGCACGTCCGCTGCGCAGCGAATGACGATATACTTGGGCGTGTCTCTCGCCTATTATCGCCCCAAACAGGGGGAAGGAGCAACGGTTTGGCGATAAACCAGCCGTCATCCGGCGAAGCAAGTGAGCAGGGCGATATTGCCGCGCTCGCCAAGGGTGGACGCACCAATGTGGCAGGCTTCCTGCTACGCCTTGCCGCGCGCATCCCGTTCCTGTTTATCGCCGGGCGCATCTATGGCGCGGATGTGCTGGGGCGCTTTGCCTATGCCGTCATCATCGTCGAGTTCGCGGCGCAGATCGCGACCGTGGGGCTGAAGCGTGGTCTTGCGGGCGCGCTGGCGCAGACGAAGCGGCACGAAGCGCATGTGCTGGCGGATGCGATGGTCCTGACCGTGCTGTTCTCGCTGCTTACCGCGGGAGTGTTGATGCTGTTCCCGCAGGTGATGTTCCCGAACAGCGGCCTCAACGGGCTGGACAGGCTGCTGCCGCTCATCATCATCGCGATAGCCAGCACGGATGTTGCGCTCTCCGCCTGCGCGTGGCGGTTTGATATTGCGGCTACGGTGCGCGCCCGTGCGCTGGTCGAGCCGTGGACGATCAGCATCGCCGCATGGCTGCTCTCTTATTATTCGCTGCGGGATGGCCTCATCATTTCCTATGTTGTCGCGATGATCGCGGCGATGGTGGTCGCGCTCTGGGCGATGGTGAAGCATTTCGGCTGGGAAGCGGGTTGGCGGCCGCACCCTCTGCGACTATGGCGCATGGCGAAGATCAATCTGCCGCTGGCCGCTGCGGATGCGGTGGAATGGGGCTCACGCAGGCTTGATCTCGCGCTGCTTGGCCTGTTCGTTTCGCCCAAGGTCGTCGGCATCTATTATGTCGCGCAGCAGGTCGCCTCACTGCCGCAGAAGCTGAAATCCAGCTTCGAACCTATCCTCGGCCCGGTCATTACCCGTAATCTCAAGGAGGGGAATATGGCCGCCATTGCACGGCAGGTGAGCCAGGTCGGCTTCTGGATATTGGCGGCGCAGGCGGGTATATCGCTGGCTCTGGGGATTCCGGGCGAAGCGGTGATGGGCCTTGTCGGGCCGGCATTTGTGGCCGGGACATTGGCGCTCGGGTTTCTGCTGGCGGCGGAGGTTGCTGCGGCTCCTGCGGTGGTGAGCGAAAGTGCGCTGGTCTATATGGCGCGACACAAGAATCTGGTTCTCTCGATGATGATGATCGCCATTCAGATTGGGCTGACCTTGGTATTGCTCTTCCTGATGCGCAAGGGCGGCTATACCGAGATCGCGATGGCGGTTGCGCCTGCGCTGGCGCTGGCTCTCGCTCTGGCGTTTAACTCGGTGGTGAAATCGCAACTGCTCCAGCGCCTGCTGCGCCATAAAATTGCGACTTGGCGCCCCGCGCTCATTATGGCTTCAGCGGTCGCGGTGATCGTCGGCAGCCTTGTGGTCTCATTGCCACACGAGTTTGAATGGGTGGAGCTGGTTATTGGTGTACCTGGCATTTTGGCCGCCTATTGCGCCGTTATCTGGCGCTTCGGTTTCGGGCCGGAGGATAGGGCGCTGTTCGCGAAGCAGGCAAAGCCCGCCTGAACGGGCAGCAATAAAAAAGGCCGCGACCCGAAGATCGCGACCCTCTTTAAGCTTTCGCTCCGATCAGATGATCAGAAGGAAACGCCGATCGAACCGACGACGCCAGCCTTGGCGATGTCACGTCCGGTGAACGGCGACGTCAGAGCGCCCTTCGAGAAGTTGGTGTCCACATAGGAGACGCCGAAGGTCAGGTGGTTCCAGGTATAGGAAGCGCCGAGCGACCAGTCGGTGTAGTCCTTGCCAGCCGACAGGAAGCTGTCGTCCATGAAGTTGTGGCCGAGGTGAGCGCTGAGCGACACGCCAGTGTCACCAACAGAGCCGGAGAGATCCAGCGCGCCGTAAAGATTGTCATCCTTCGTGTGCAGACCTGCAATTGCATGCTGCTTCGGAGCATAGGCAGCCGAAACCTTGGCAGTGACGGGGCCAAAGGTGCCCTTGACGCTGGCATAGGGCTCAAAGAAGTCGCTGTTGTAGCCCGGAACAATGGCTTCAGCGCCCGGATAGTAGTAGTACAGCACGCCGACATCAAAAGTCGCGGCGCCAACTGTCTTGGTGTAACCGGCGATCAGGTCGATTTCCTGATCCGAAGCACCTGCAACATACTCGTCAATCGAGCTGCCCCAGACGCTGGCGTAGAGGCCAGACTCGTGAGAGACGGTGAAGCCGCCCTGAACTGCAAAGCGCTTGTCGGTCTGCGAGATGCCACGGAAGCGATAGTCGGAGACAACGGTTGCGCTGCCCGAAACGGTGACGGCCGGAGCTGCCTCTTCAGCGAGAGCAGGCGTGGCTACAGCTGCCAGCGCGAACGCCGACATACCAAGAATGATGTTACGCATAGATAGTTTTCCCTTCGTAGAGTCGATCAATTGATCGTCCCAACCTGCGTTCGGGCCGCTGCCTCTATGGATGCCCTGATCAAGAGCTGGGCCAGTCACCGCGAACGCGCTTTTGATGACCGGTCGCATCGCAGTGCACAAGAACAAATCGCAACGGACAATCCAATTTATCACAATGCTGTTGCTTTTGTGCAACGATGTTGCCGGGTGCACCCAAATGTACGAGATATGGTTAAGGTAAAGTTAAAGGGAGAAAACGAGCAATATTATAAGCATTTATGATTTATCACGAAATTTTATCGAATGCATGCTCGATGTCCGCGATTAGGTCTTCCGTGCCTTCGAGGCCGATATGCAACCGTATCAGTGGATCCTGTGTGCCCCATTTTGTCGCGCTGCGGCACGTTTGCGGGTCAACTGGAAGCGCGAGACTTTCATAACCGCCCCAGCTGTAGCCGATGCCAAACAGACGCAACGCATCGATGAATTTTACCCGCGCAGCGTCATCCGCATTTTTGAGGGTGAAGCTGAAAAGACCGCTCGATCCCTTGAAATCCCGAGCCCATGCTTCATGGCCGGGGCAGGAGGGTAGCGCGGGATGTAAGACTGTGCCGACTTCGGAATGCTCAGAGAGCCAGCGCGCGATGGCCAGCGCAGTTTCCTGATGCTGCTTCAGCCGCACGGCGAGAGTACGTAAGCCCCTCAATGCAAGCCATGCGTCGTCCGGTCCGCAGATCTGTCCAAAGGTCCATGCCCCGTTCTGGATACGCGGCCACAGCGCGTCGTTGGCAGTCGCGCTGCCCAGCATCACATCGCTGTGGCCGACAATATATTTGGTGCACGCAACGATCGATATGTCCACGCCGTGCGCGAGCGCGGAGAACAACAACGGCGTCGCCCATGTGTTGTCGAGCACGGTGACGATGTCGTGCTGCTTCGCCACCGCGACGATGGCGGGGATGTCCTGCACTTCGAAGGTCAGGCTGCCTGGGCTTTCGAGGAATATGACTTTGGTGCGCTCATTCACCAGTGCCTCGATTCCGCCACCAATCAGCGGATCGTAATAGACCGTCTCTATGCCAAGCTGCTTCAGCACCTTGTCGCAAAAGCTGCGGGTTGGATCATAGACACTGTCGACCATCAGCAGCTGGTCGCCGGGTTTCAGCAGCGCCATCAGGGTATTGGTTATCGCTGCGACACCGGAGGGGTAGAGCATCGTGCCTGCCGCACCCGGCTCCAGCTCGGTCAACGCATCCGCTAGCGCCCAGTGCGTTGGCGTACCCTTGCGGCCATAATACCAGCGCTCGTGCATATTGCCGCGCGCAGAACGCAGATGCGCCACATCGTCATAAAGGATGGTCGAGGCGCGCCATGCAGGCGGATTGACGACGCCACCGCGTTGGCCGGGGATCGATGTCCATTCGCGCCTGCTCCCAAGATGTGCGAGGCGGGTTTCCGGTGTGTCCGGCTTGTCGCCGCCGGGTTCGCTCATGGCTTTCCGATGGCCTTAGGCGTTGCCGGATCTGAACCCCAGCAGCTCCAGCTGCCGTCATAGAGTGTTACATCCTTCTTGCCGAGCAGCCGCGCACCGAACAGAACACAGGCTGCAGTCACCCCGCTGCCGCATGATGTGATCAGCGGCTTGTCTAGATTGACGCCTGCTTCGAGGAACAGACCCTTCAGCTCATGTCCGCGCTTCCATGTGCCATCCGCGTTGAACAGCTTCGAATAGGGCAGGCAGACCGAACCCGGTATATGGCCGGACGCCATACCGGGGCGCACTTCCGGCTCCTCGGCAGTGAAACGGCTCATGGTGCGCGCGTCGACCAGCTGCGCCGCCTTGCTACTGATGTTATCGAGCACCTGTGCCTTGGAGGCAATTGCCTTGTCGTCACGCCACACAGTGAAGTGGCGGTGGCGGAGCTGAGTCTTGCCGCTTTCAACCTCGCGCTTCTCAGCGAGCCATTTGCCAAGGCCGCCATCGAGGATCGCGATATTGGGCGCGCCCATGATCTCAAACAGCCACCACGCGCGGGCGGCGGTGCGCAGCGGGCTGTTGTCATAGAGTACGATGCGGCTACCATCGCCCAGCCCAAGCGCCTGCATCCGGCTGGCGAACTTTTCCGCTGGGGGCACGGTATTGGGCAGCGGGCTTGTCATGTCGGCCAGTTCCTTCAGGTTCAGGAATACGGCGCCGGGGATATGCTGCGCTTCATATTCGGCGGCGGCGTCGCGGCCCATCTCGGGTAGGAAATAGCTGGCGTCGACGATTCGTAGATCGCTCGCCCCCATATTTTCTGCCAACCAGTCTGTGCTCACCAAAATGTCCATTGTCACCGCTTTCCCGTTTTGACTCGTCTTTTCCCGATTAGGCGAGCAGGGCCAAGGTTTCCAGCCCCTTTGCGCTTGAGGCGGGCATGATCTATAGGCTCCAGCCATGAACCCGATCCATTTAGGCCAGACCAGCGCACTTCCCGCTTCCCCAGAGGCAGCGGTGCTAGATTATGTTCCGAACCCGAGGGCAGGCGCGCGCTATCTCGTGCGCTTCGCCGCGCCGGAATTCACTTCGCTCTGCCCCGTCACTGGCCAGCCCGATTTTGCGCATCTGGTGATCGATTACGTGCCGGGCGAAACGATCGTCGAATCGAAATCGCTGAAACTGTTTCTGGGCAGCTTCCGCAATCACGCTGCGTTTCACGAAGATTGCACGGTCGGTATCGGGCAGCGCCTCTATGATGAGATGAAGCCTGTCTGGCTGCGTATTGGTGGCTACTGGTATCCGCGCGGCGGCATCCCGATCGACGTGTTCTGGCAATCCGGCCCGCCGCCCGCCGATATATGGGTGCCCGATCAGGGTGTTGCTCCCTACCGCGGGCGGGGATGAAAAAGGGGCGCCAATAGCGCCCCCTCGTATGACTTATTTCTCGTTATTGTAACGCTCGATCGCCTCCAGCGTCACCCGCTGCGCTTCGGCCGCGTCGCCCCAATGGCCCACGCGCACCCACTTCTCGGCTTCGAGGTCCTTGTAGTGGGTGAAGAAGTGCTCGATCTGCGCGAACACGATGTCAGGCAGATCCTCTTTCTGCTGCACGTCCTTATAATAAGGGAAGGTCGCGTCGTCCGGCACGCAGACGAGCTTTTCGTCGCCGCCATGCTCGTCCTCAAGGTTCAGCACCGCGATCGGGCGGGCGCGCACCACGCAGCCCGGCACGAACGGCGAGCGCGCAACGACCAGCGCATCGAGCGGATCGCCATCGGGCGAAAGTGTGTGCGGCACGAAGCCATAGTTCGCGGGATAGCGCATCGGCGTGTGGAGAATACGATCGACAAACAACGCGCCGGACGCCTTGTCGAATTCATATTTCACTGGCTCACCGCCGGTCGGTACTTCGATGATGACATTGAGGCTGTGCGGAGGATTGGAGCCCACCGGGATTAGATCGATACGCATTAAAAGCCTGACTTTGTTCGGTTGCTGTTAGGGCGATGTTGTTTTTGCCTCCAGCAGCTTGTCGAGACTGCTGGCACCCTCTCCTGTTTTGGTGAGGCGCGGATAGCGCAAGCCGAGCGAATAATCGAGTCCGATAACCCTAATACTTTTGTCTTGGCGGACGATCAGCTGGATCGGCTTCTTGTCAGCCTTCGCCTGCGTGAGCGCGGCCTTGAAGGCGTCCCCGGAATATTCGGTGCCATTGACCGCGATGATCTTCATCCCGTTGGCGAAACCGGCCTTGAAAGCCGGGCTATCCCAGATAGTGCCGATCACCTCGCCATCACTCTTGATCGCCAGCCCGATGCCATAAGTCTGGTCCAGACCCTTGATCGCCTTTTCGATTTCCTTGGTGGTGCTGTTGGGTGTCTCGGTATAAGTGAGGCTGTAGCCGCCGAGCGTGAAGCCCGCCTTGGGCGCTTCGCTGGTGGTCTTGTCGACATGCGAGGCAAGGAACCCCGCCCAGTCATAGGGCTGCACCGCGTTCAGTGTGTCAATCACATCCTGCCGTGTGTAGGTTAGCTGGCCCCAGTCGCCATCCTTCACACCGAAGAACGCCTTGGCGAAGTCGTCCAGCCCCTTCGAGCCGCTGCTGGCCTTGCGGATGATGCCGTCAGCCTCCAGCCACATCAGCAGGCCTTCGTTGTAGTAATCCTCTGCGCGTTGCCAGCTCAGCCAGCTTTTCGGGCGGCGGGCGGAGATGATCGGGTCGTGCGTCGTATCCTCCAGCGCGCGCCAGCTCCTCCCTTTAGCGAGATCGAGCCGGGCAGCGATGGAAGCGAGGGCGTCGAGCGTTTGCTCTTTGCTATACAGCCCAGAGCGCGAGCCCAATACATAACCCCAGAACTGCGTCTGCCCCTCATAGACCCACAGCAGATTGTCCTGCATCGGGGTGCGATAATCGGGTGTCCACAGCAGTTCCGGGCGGCGGAACTTGCCGTCCCAGCTATGCGTGAATTCATGAGGGAGTAGATTGCGGTCTCCTGGCCCGTCGGCCCATTTGGTGAAATAGCCGGTATCGACACCGTTCTCGCTGCTGCGATGATGCTCTAGCCCGATGCCGCCCATCTCGTCGGTAATGGCGAGCAGGAAGTCATAGTGATCGAAGTGCCGTGCTCCGAACAGCGCTAGCGCCTCCGCGACCAGCTTCTTGTGCATGGCAATCTGCTCAGGCTTGGCGTCGAGCTCCTCCTTGCTGTCGGCAACGATATTCAGTGCAACGCCGGAACCCAGATCAGTGGTGCTGCTATATTTGCCCGCGAACACAGGCGAATCGACGAGCGTTTCATAATCGACTGGATCATAGGCCATCGTTGCGCCGGTCATCTTGCCGCGCAGTGCGCTGTAGGGTGTCCATCCTGCCGGATAGGTAACGGTCGCCTGCACCGGGATCTGCCGGACATAATAGCCCGCCGGGTAGAGCGAGGCCATGTCGAACGAGAGGTTCAGCATTTTGTCGGTGACGGAGATGCGGCCCACCGCCTCCGTTGTGGGATTGAGGAACTGAAACTCCGCCACCACTTCGCGCGCGCCCTCGGGTACGTTCACATGGAAGGCATAGACATCCAATGGATTGCGCGTCCAGCCGATGTCCTTGCCGTTGGCGCTTATCTTCAATCCCGCCAGCCGATCAATAGCGCCGCGCGGGGCGTGCTTGCCGGGGAGCCATTCGGGATAGAGCAGCACCAGCGGGCCGGAGGAGGAGACAGGGATCGTCTGCTTGACCCGCCATATGCGCTGCGTGGTGTCGCTCGCGTCGATGGAGAGAGTCATTGTGCCGGGATAGGGAATGTCCCGCGCCGCAGGGATCGTATCGACGATCGGCTGCGCGGAAGGGGTAGAGCGCGTCACGGCGGGTGTAGCCTGCGCATTGAGCGGCAGGGCAATCGCGGTGCTGAGCAACAGGGAAAGCGAAACAAGATGACGCATGAAGCTACCTTCTGAAATGTGAGACGCCCGACAGAGCTGATAGCGCCAACAATGCCGCCCTTGCGCCCATCCGTCCACCCCCGCTTTTCTTGGGGCTCAAATCCGTCTAGAGGCGCACCTCATGGCCCAAGAAAAAGCACGCATAGAAACCCCACGCCCCATTCGCGGCACGCAGGATATGCTCGGCGGCACGCCCGATAGTCTGGCGGACCGCTTCGCTCATGTGGTCGAGACGTTCGAGCGGGTGCGCAAGCTCTATGGCTTCCGCCGCATCGAGGTGCCGGTGTTCGAGCAAACGGCGGTGTTCGCGCGCTCGCTGGGTGAGAGCACGGATGTCGTCGCGAAGGAAATGTACACGTTCGAGGATCGCGGCGGGGATAGCGTCACGCTGCGCCCCGAATTCACCGCCGGCATCGCCCGCGCCTATATCACGGAGGGGTGGCAGCAATATGCGCCGCTCAAAGTGGCGACGCACGGGCCTTTGTTCCGCTATGAGCGCCCGCAAAAGGGCCGCTATCGCCAGTTTCACCAGCTCGATGCCGAGATATTGGGCGCGGCGGAACCGCTGGCGGACGTGGAGCTGTTGTGCTTCGCCGATCAGTTGCTGAAGGAGCTGGGGGTAAGCGAAGGCGTTACGCTGACGCTCAACACATTGGGCGATGCGGAGAGCCGCGAAGCGTGGCGGCAGGCGCTCGTCGCGCATTTCGAGGCGCATAAGAGTGAGTTGAGCGAGGACAGCCTCGACCGGCTGGCGCGCAATCCGCTGCGCATATTGGACAGCAAGGACCCGCGCGACCGGCCGATTGCCGAAAGCGCGCCGGGCGTCACTTCATTCCTGACGCCGGAAGCCGAAGACTTCTTTGGGAAGGTCAAGGCGGGACTAGATGCGGCGGGCGTGAAATACACGATCAATCCGCATCTCGTGCGCGGGCTCGATTATTATCGCCACACCGCGTTTGAGTTCGTCACGGATCGGCTCGGAGCGCAAGGCACGGTGCTCGGCGGCGGCCGCTATGACGGCCTGATCGAAAATATGGGCGGCCCCGCGACACCTGCTGTCGGCTGGGCGGCGGGCATCGAGCGGCTGGCTATGTTGGTGGAGCAACCTGCATTGAGTCCAAGCATAGCGATCATCCCTGACAAGCCGAATTTGGAAGACGAAGCACGCAATTTGGCATTTAGACTCCGGGGCGAAGGCTTCGCTGTAGATATTGCCTATAAGGGTAATGCCAAGCGTCGTGTGGAGGTGGCCCGTAAATTTGGAGCCGATGCAGCACTATTCATTAGGGAACCGGAAATAGCGGGAGCCACCCGTTACCATCTCACTTTGCTGAAGGATGATCCGAATAACGAGTTCATTAATTCGGTCCTTCACACCGTGGGTCCTGGCCTAGGTGGACTTAACGTCGAGCGACCATGAACATCTCCCCCGCCACCATATCCCAGATCGAGCGGCGCTATGAGGAGGCCGAGGCGGCGATGGCGCGGCCGGATCTGGACGCGGCCGAGTTTGTGAAGCTCTCCAAGGAATATGCCGAGCTGGAGCCGGTGGTGAAGGCCGCCCGCGCGCTATCCAGCCTGCAAACCGAGATCACCGACCTCGAAACCCTGCTCGCCACCGGTGAGGCCGATGCGGACATGCGCGCGCTGGCGCAAGAGGAAGTGCAGTCCCTCCGCGCCCAGCTCCCAGAGGCAGAACGCGCCTTTGCGCTCCAGCTTCTGCCCAAGGATGCGGCGGATGCGCGCCCCGCGATGCTCGAAATCCGCGCTGGCACCGGCGGTGACGAGGCGGCTTTGTTCGCGGGCGACCTATTGCGTATGTATCAGCGCTATGCCGACGAACAGGGCTGGAAGATCGAGGTGATCTCCGCGTCCGTATCCGAGCAGGGCGGCTTCAAGGAAGTGGTGGCGTCCGTCAACGGCGTCGGCGTGTTCGCGAAGCTGAAGTTCGAGAGTGGCGTGCACCGCGTGCAGCGCGTGCCGGTTACGGAATCCGGCGGGCGTATCCATACTTCTGCAGCGACTGTTGCGGTACTGCCCGAGGCCGAGGATGTGGATGTGCAGATCAACGAGGCGACCGACCTTAAGATCGACATCTTCCGGGCCTCCGGCGCGGGCGGTCAGCACGTCAACACCACCGATTCGGCGGTGCGGATCACGCACTTGCCGTCCGGTCTGGTGGTCATCTGTCAGGATCAGCGCAGCCAGCACAAGAATAAAGAGAAGGCGATGAAGGTGCTCCGCACCCGCCTCTATGAGCTGGAGCGGGAGCGCACCCACAGCGAGCAGGCGGGAGCGCGCAAAGCAATGGTCGGCTCGGGCGATCGCTCTGAGCGCATCCGCACATACAACTTTCCACAAGGCCGCGTCACAGATCATCGCATCAACCTGACGCTGCACCGCCTGCCAGAAATCCTCGAAGGGCCGGGATTGCAGGAGGTGATCTCCGCGCTGATCGCCGAAGACGAGGCCGCGCGCCTCGCCCAGCTGGACGGGGTGGGGTGAACGCCACAGACGCGCTGCGCGACGCGGCGCTGCGGCTCGCTGCTGTATCCGACACGCCGCGTCTCGATGCAGAGCTGCTGATGGCGCATGCGGCTGGCATGGAGCGTGGCGACCTGATCCTTGGCTTGCGTGACATGGAGGCACCGGAAGGATTTACCGCGCTGGTGGAGCGGCGGCTGGCGCATGAACCCGTCTCGCACATCATCGGCACGCGCGATTTCTGGACTTTGACGCTCAATGTCACGCCCCATGTGCTCACCCCACGGCCGGATAGCGAGACGCTGATCGAGGCGGCGGTCGCGCATTTTGCTGGCACAACGGGCCCGCGCCGCATCCTCGATCTCGGCACAGGCTCCGGTGCGCTGCTGCTCGCGGCGCTCAGCGAATGGCCCGCAGCGACCGGCCTCGGCATCGACATCAGCGCGGCGGCGCTGGACGTGGCGCGCTGCAATGCAGAGCGCTGCGACCTCTCAGATCGGGCCGAGTTGAGAATTGGCAACTGGTTTGAGGGCATCGACGAGTGCTTCGATCTTATCCTCGCTAACCCGCCTTACATCGCTACCGATGCCATGCTGCCGCGTGATGTGGCGGAGTATGAGCCGCATCTCGCGCTCTTCGCAGGAGCCGATGGGCTGGACGCATACCGCATCCTCGCACCCGCTCTCTCCGCGCATCTCGCGCTCGGCGGAATGGCGGCAGTAGAAATCGGCTTCGATCAGGGCGAAACTGCCGCTGTATTATTCGCCGAACAGGGGTTTTCCGTCTCGGTTCTCAACGACCTCGGCGGCAACCCGCGTTGTCTCAAACTGCCGCAAGCATGAGATTTTGCTGCTCAGTCGATCTGCGCGGCTATTTCTTCTTGGTTTCTTTACGCGAAACGTCTAGGAGGAGGCAGACGTAGCCCAGAGGTCAGGATGACCGGGGTGAAATCGGCTCCCATAATCGTCGGACGCGGGAAAGGCGTCTGGTGCTGTGATGGAGGTCCGGGCAAGGGTTTGCCCGAACCCGAGCGAGGCTGAATGCGTGTAGCGCAGCGTTGCCGGGGCAGTGCGTTTAAGGATGGCATTGAGAGCAAGGATCCACCATTGATGAATAACCGTCAGGCCGGCCGCCGCAACCGTGGCCGGAATAATGGTCGCCCGAATAACGGCGGTAATCGCAACGGCGAAAACGGCAACCGGATTGACAGCCGCGCGAGGGGCAATGCGCCTCAGCTGCTGGAGAAATATCGCAATCTGGCGCGCGATGCGCAGCTTGCGGGGGATCGGGTCAATACCGAATATTATCTGCAGTTCGCGGATCATTATTTCCGTGTGATCGCGGACAATCGCGCCCGTCAGGAAGAGCAGCAGGCTCGCTTCCGCCGCCCCGACGAGGGATATGAGGATGAAGGCGAGCGCGGCTTCTCTTCCTATGACGATGGCCCGCTGATGACCACCGAGGCGGATCGGCACCAGCAGCCTTCGCCAAGCGGTGAGGGTGAAGACGGTTTCAATTCCGCAGAATCCGATATGGGTCAGACCTATTCTGACCGTGGGCAGCGTCAGGAGCGCCCGCGCCGTGATACGCGCGAACCGCGTCAGCAGCGCGAGTATCGTGAACCGCGCCAGCAACGTGAACCGCGCCAGTGGGAACCACGCGAAGATCGCGGCCAGCGCAACGAACAACCACAGGCTGAGCAGCCCAACGATCAGGCTCCTCGCGAAGAGGTGGCTCGCGAAGAAGCGCCCCGCCCACAACGTGGTCGTCGCCCGCGTCGCGAGAAAGAGGAAAGCGCAGCCGATGCGCCCGGTCTCGATCTGGCGGTGTTGCCGCCGTCCATTTCCAAGATCGAGGTCGAAACCAACAACGAGGAGACGCCGGTCGCACCCGCCGCCGAAGAGGCGCCCGCGCCCAAGCGTCGTGGCCGCCCCCGCAAGGTGGTGGCGGAAGCTGCCGAATAAAGACCAACTCGTTCAGCTTGCGATAATCTCGCAACGGTGATGAAAGGGCGGTGCAACCAATGCGCCGCCCTTTTCGTTTTGAGGGCGGAGATGCAAAAGGAGAGGTCCATGCGGTTTACCCCCACGATGCGTAATTCTGTGGCGCTGGCGCTTGCTCTGGCAGCCTCTCCACTGCTGGCGCAGGACAGTGCTAACCCGGTCGCGCCGAGTGCGCAGGGTGATGTCTCGGTCACTATCTACAACAATAATCTCGCTCTGGTGCAGGATGTCCGCAATCTCAACATCGCGTCGGGTGTGAGCCGGATCGAGTTTCCCGATGTCTCGGCGCAGATCCGGCCCGAAACGCTCTCTTTCTCCGCGCCGGGCGCGGCGATCATCGAGCAGAATTTCGATTATGACCTCCTCTCGCCGGACAAGCTGATGGAAAAAGCCGTCGGGCAGGTGGTGACAATCGTCCGCACCAACCCCGCGACCGGCGCGGAGACGCGGGAGCAGGCGAAGGTGCTCGCCGTTAACGGCGGCGTCGTGCTCCAGATCGGCACCCGCATCGAGGTGCTGCGCGACGATGGCCTGCCGGTGCGCGTGATCTTCGACAAGGTGCCGCCAAACCTGCGCGCCAAGCCGACGCTCTCCGTGAAGGTAGACAGCGACCGCGCGGGCGTGCGCCCCGCTTCTATCCGCTATCTGACCCCGGGGTTGGGCTGGAATGCGGATTATGTCGCGCTGTTCGACAGCAAAGCGGGCAAGGTCGATGTGCAGGGCTGGGTGACACTCAACAACAACAGCGGCACCACCTATACTAATGCCAACACCCTGTTGGTGGCAGGTGCGGTCAACCAGAGCGGAGGGGGATATCAGCCTTATGCGCGGCCCCAATATGCACCGGGGCGGTCCAACATGGTGAAGGCTGGCACCGAAACCGCGAATCGAGAGCGGCTGGGCGACTTCTATCTCTACCCGATATCAGGACGGACCACGATTGCTGCCGCTCAGACCAAGCAGGTGAGCTTTCTCGATGTGCAGGCCGTGCCTGCTCAGGCGACATATGAATTTACCAACGGCTGGCTCTCTGGCAGCGATGAACCGCAGAGTGCGGCGAGCGTGGTCAAGTTCTCGACCTCGAAGACTGGTGGTCTGGGCGATGCGCTCCCGGCGGGCACGGTGCGCTTCTATATGAAGGACGCTGGCGGGGCGCCGCAGTTCATAGGCGAGAACAGCATCGGCCATACGCCGATGGGGAGCTCGCTCGCGCTTAAGACCGGCGACGCGTTCGATGTGAAGGTGAAGGCGGTTGTCGAACAACGCCAGAAGCTGGGCGATTCGAAATGGCGCACGACGATGCGCTATGAGCTGACCAATGCGAAGCCGGACGCCGTGACAGTCGATCTCGTCCAGTCAGGGCTCGACTGGTGGTGGACCGATACCCGTATCACTGCCGAATCGATGAAGAGCGAACGCAAGGACGCCAATAGCACCGTCTGGCATGTGCCGGTGAGCGCGAATGGATCGGCTACCGTCACCGCGACCTTTGAAACCCGGTATTGAGGCCTTGAACATGCGCGCATTCTGCGCCCTAGTTCTCTGTCTTACTGCAACACCTGCTCTGGCGCGGAGCGTGGTGACGAGCAGTGCGCCGCTCTCTGCTTCCGTCACCGTCTATCGCGGCGCTGGAGAGACGGGTGGCGCAATGAACCTCGACTGGCTTCAGGGCTATGCACTGATCTCGGAGACGCGGCGCGTTTCTCTGCCCGCAGGCGAATCGGTCGTGCGGTTCGAGGGCGTGGCGGATGGCATGCTCGCAGTGAGTGCAGTCGTATCTGGCCTGCCGGGCGGTGTGATCGAGAAGAACCGCGATGCGAAGCTGCTCTCGCCTGCCGCGCTGTTGGATGGTACGCTCGGCAACCGCGTCCACATCCGCCGCACCAATCCCGCGACGGGCAAGGTTACGGAGGGTGAAGCCGTCATTCGCTCCGGTGCAGACGGCGCGGTGGTGCTGCAAACGGCGGAAGGTGTGGAGGCGCTGCGGTGCTCTGGGCTTCCTGAAACTATTGCGTATGATGCGGTACCGGACGAACTTTCGGCTAAGCCGACCTTCTCAGTGGAGACGAACAGCGCACAGGCTGCGACCTTCGACGTGACGCTCACCTATCTCGCGACGGGGTTCGACTGGGGGGCGGCTTATGTCGCGAAGGTAGCAGAGGACGGCAAGAGCCTGGACCTCTCCGCATGGCTCACCGTCGCCAACGGCAACGGAGCATCCTATGAAGGCGCGCAACTGCTCGCCGTGGCGGGCAAACCCAACAGGGTGAGCAACTACGAGGATCTGGTGGAGGATCAGCCATCCCCTCAACTCAACCTTCGGTGCTGGCCGATAGGCAATACATCCATGCCGCCTATGCCAAGCCTTGTTCCGCCTCCCCCTATGCCTGTGATGTCTCCCATGGCTGCCTCAGAGATTATCGTCACTGCGCAGAAGCGTTCAGAGTCTATGCGCGATGTTATTGCGGCGCAGGAGGAACTGGGTGATCTGAAGCTCTATCGTGTGCCGGTTCCTGTCGACATCAATCCCAATGGACAGAAGCAAGTGGCATTGCTCCGCAAGGAGCATGTTCCGTTCACGCGGTTCTATGGGATGACCGTCGGCATTGATGATACGACAGAGGATAGTCGCCCGCTGTATCAGTTCCTTCGTCTGCAAAACAAGGCGAAGGACGGCTTGGGGCTACCCTTGCCCGCAGGCGGAGTCGTCGTGATGCAGGCGCAGGGTGATACCGATATGTTGCTTGGTCAGTCGCTTATGCTCAACCGTGCGGTGGGTGAGAAATTCGAGGTGGATGCGGGCCAGAGTGAACAGGTGCGGATCGAGCAAAACGAACTGAGTAGCGATAGCAAGCTGCGGCGCTTCCGTATCACGCTGACCAACGCGCTGGATCACCCCGTTCCCGCGGAAATCACTCTCTCGGGGCTGGAAAACTATGGTGGTGTCAAGTTCTCAGCGAAGCTCGCTCCAAAGGGCGTAGACAGGCTATGGGTGCTCACCGTGCCAGCCAATAGCACGGCCAGTTTGGAATATAGCCTCAAGCAAAACTGATTACACTTCCGGCAGCGGCTTCGGTTTGTGCTCCTTGTCGAGCGCAACGAAGGTGAATACCCCACTCGTAACTGGCACCTGCAACTGTTTGCGTCCGCGTGTCGCGATTACCCGCAGGCTTACCGCGATGGAAGTGCGGCCCGTGCGCTCTACATGCCCGTAGATCGAGATGATATCGCCCAACAGGATAGGGGCAATGAAATGCATCGACTCGATGGCAACGGTTGCCACCGCGCTGCCTGCTCTTCGATGTGCGATGATGCCGCCGGCTATATCCATTTGCGACAATACCCACCCACCGAAAATATGGCCGTTGGTATTAATATCTCCGGGCATCGGCACAGTGCGTAAAATGGGTTCCTCAGTCATTGTCATATCCTGCCTCTTTTCTGAGGAAATCCTCAATCTGTTCGTCATGCCCGGTGCCGCTGGAGAGGAACGCAAGGCTCATCAGCGCCGTACCCAGCATGAAGGTGAACCATACCCCCGCGCTGGTGGCGATGACCATGTGGATAGGCATCGGAGTGCCCGCCCAATAGAGAGCGCCGAGCACTATCAGCACTACCAGCGCTCCCCACAATGCCATCCATTTCATCAGCCGCCGAAACCGCCCCCAGGCGGTCGCCGCTATGATCGGATCGTCAAGTGCATTTTTAGGAGACATCGTTTTCCTTTGGTCTTCCCTTTGGCGCAGGAAAGTGGGATCATCAAGCAAACATAAATCAGGCTATAGGGAGAAGGCTGTATGACGATCGCTACTATCTTGTCGGGCAAGGGTCATGAAGTGGTCTCGCTGTCGTCCAGTGCAAGCGTCAAGGAGGCTGTCGAGCTGTTGGTTGGGCGGCGCATTGGCTGTGTTCCAGTCGTCGATAGTGGGGAAGTGGTTGGCATATTGTCAGAGCGTGATGTGGTGCGCTCGCTTGGTGAAAAGGGTGCATCGATACTCGACGCCACTGTGGCTTCGGTCATGACCAGCCCGATCGTCACAATCGAACCGCACATTCCTGTCATGACCGCACTGTCTCTGATGACGCGTCGGCGCATTCGCCACCTGCCGGTCATGGAAAATGGCAGCATGGTAGGCTTCGTCTCTATCGGGGATCTGGTTAAATATCGTATCGACAAGATCGAGGCCGAGGCCGCCGCAATGCGGGACTATATCCAGAGCGCTTAGGCTGCTTCCGCCTGCCGCCTGATTATTAGGCGAATCAGATCATTGAAGGTCGCGCGCGCGAATATCAGGAGTAAGAGCGCGAAGCTCACTCCACCGGCAGCAACCAGTATCGCGAGTCGCATTGGCGCTGCGAAATCTGCGGGGAGCACATAGTCGAAGGCGAGCACGATAAGAGACATAGCCGAAGAGCATATTACCCCTGGGGCCACCGCGCGCATCAGGGCACTGAGACGTAGGCCGAAGGGCTTGCCCGCGATGCGTATGGTCACCAGTGTGAACACGGGATAGGCCAAAAGCCACGCCCATGCGAGACCAATCGCCCCGAATCGGATGCCTAGAAGGAAAGCGAGCGGCATAATGAGCGCCCCGGCTGCGGAAATCGCGGTCGTGAGGCCGGGCCGACCCAGCGCATTGCACACCGGCGGGAACATCACTTGCACGGTCATGAACGGCATCGCGAGCGCGAGCAGCTCTACGAACGGCGCCATGTCCCGCCACTTCTCTCCGAACAGGCTGAGCACCAGTGGCTCGGCGGTCGCAGCCATACCGAGATAGAGCGGGCAGGCGACCAGCATGATGAGCCGAAGTGCACGCAGGAACGACCAGCAGATCGCGGACGTATCCGCCTGCATGCGTGCGTAGGCAGGGAAGGCCACATCGTTCAGTGGCGGGATGAACTTGCTGACGATGATTTGGGTAAGGAACAGCGCTTCGGCATAGAGGCCGAGCTCATGCGGGTGGAGAGTGCGCCCGCCGATCACGATGTCGGACTGCGTCTGAACCAGCCAGAGCAACTGGCTGCCGAGCATCGCCGCACCGAAGGCGATCATGCTGCCCGTTCCCCTGAAGTCGAAGCTGGGGATGGGGAGGAAGCCGGTCGCGATGATATAGCCTAGCCCGCGCACCCAGAAGAGGGTGATCGGCGCCCATACGAGGGTCCAGACGCCCCAGCCTGATAGTGCGCCCCATAAGGCTACTGCTGCTGCCGATGCCGAGGCGACGAGGCTCACGATCGCGGGCCTGCGGAAATCGAGGCTACGGCCCATCAGCACTTCAGGGATCGAGATGAACGGTGTCGCGAGATAGACGAGCGCCTGCACGCGTAGCATGTCCGCCACCAGCGGCTGGTCGTAATAGTCGGCCGCGAGCGGGGCGATGCCGAGCTGGAGCAGGGCGAGCGTACCATTCAGCAGCAACATGATGCCGAACGCTTGCCGCAATTTATGTGTGTCGAGCGATTCGCTCTGCACCAGTGCACTCACGAGTCCATAGCCGTTGAGGAACTGCATGAAGGACAGAATCGCCTGAGTCATGGCGAGCAGGCCATAATCGCTGGGGT